>CAWHQP010000004.1:0-406689 GCA_963831535.1 uncultured Acidimicrobiaceae bacterium
TGTGACGCCCGAGTCCCGGCGAGCGATCCGGCGCACCGGGCTGTCCAGCTGCACCCGGTCGCCGAGGCCCTCGGCCATGGTCTCGGCGATGCGGATGGAGCCGCCCACGATACGGTCCTGCTGAGCACCCCCAGCCGTGCTGATCAGTCCTTCGAGGTCGGTGCCCGAGTGGGCGTAGAACAGGGCGTGAAGGGCGGACAGGTTGCCGCTCTCCGCCGAGAATACGGCCTCGGTGGCCACCCGGAAGTAGGCGCGGCCGGTCTCGGTCCGGAGATTGCGGCGGATCCACGTCTCGAAGGTCTGGTTGTCGAGCGCGCCGGCATCCGGAGCGGTCCACGGCTTGTCCAACGGCACCTTGTCGGCCAGCTTCTGGAACCGGGTCATGCCCTGGAACAGGTCGGCTAGCACGAACGGGTTGAGCCTGGGTACCGCCCCCCGCTTGGAGGCCATCCGGCTCTGCTTACCGGCCAGCTGGATCACGTGCTTCCCGGTGTTGTAGGTGGGGAAGGTCCCAAGGCCCAACTCCTCCACCAGGGCATACATGCGGGTCTGGGTGGGACCGAGCCACTGGCCGCCCAGCTCGACCGGGGTGCCGTCGCTCGTGGTCCCACCTTCGGTTCGGCCGCCAACCCGTGACCGGGCCTCGAGGACGGTCACGTCGATCCCCGACGAGTGGAGCCGTCGGGCGGCGGCCAGGCCGGACAGACCGGCACCGATCACAAGGACGCGGGGTTGGCTCATGGGTGCAGCTCCTTTTCGATGGCCACGGCGCGGTCGAGCTCGGCGGCGCGGTCGATGGACTTCCATGCCCTCTTGACCCACGAGGGTCGATTGTCCGCCAGATGCGCAGCCGCCACATCGGCCAACCACCGTCGCTCCAGTCGCTCGGCCTCGCCGAAGGCCGAAGCCGACGACGGTGGATCGGCCATCCACCGCGACTCGGTACGGTCCCGGGCGTACCGGTAGCGGGGCATGAGCGTGGAGTGGGCCGACATGGTGCTCCGGTGCAGCAGCTCGTGGCGCCACCACAGACTGTCAGGATCGAAGACGTTGGTTGGCAACGGGTCGAGATCCAGGGGCTCACCCACCGCCACCGGTTTGAACAGCGAGGTACAGGGGGCTGCAGTGGCGGTGGCCCAGTGACGGACCCCGTGTCGGGATCCTGGGCGGAGGTCGGACACCCATGACGCGGTGGTCTGGCTCGAGGCCACGAGGCCCCCGGCGTGGACGCAGGGGGCGCCGAGCCCACCGTGGACCGGGGACCAGCGCGGGACGGCGGTGGTTCCGTGGCCGCGGAGGATCTCCATGAGGTCGGCGGGACCGTTGGCTGCGCAGGCCATCGGCTCGGTCCGGGCCCGACGGGTGGCCGCCGAGGAGAGCCACGTCCGCCCGACACGGGCGTGGGACTTGGCGAAGGCCGGGATGGTGAGAGCGTTGGAGATGCTCCGGCCTGGTCCGGTGACCACTTCGGTGGCCCAGTGGGACCCGGCCGTCTCCAGCACGAAGGCCCCGTCGGCATCGGCCATCAGGAAACTGTTGTCGTAGGAGAACTCCGGACGCTCGTAGCTGCACGGTCCTCCCTGACCGTGCGCCTCGAGCAGCTCCACGATCACCGACACGGCCGCTTCGGCGGAGTCGGCCCGTTCGAGGGCCAGCCGCAGCAGGTCCATGCCCAACAACGCCTTGTCGCCCGGGGGCGCCGTGGTGAACACGGCCTCGTTGCCGATGACCACACCGTGTTCGTTGACACCCATCTCGGCCCCCCACATCCACCATGGTCGGGAGAGCAGCACGGCGTGGGTGTGGGCCACCTGGGGCACATCGATCCACGTGCACGTCACCCGGTCGCCGGCGGCGTGGTCGGTTGTTGGCACCCACTCCAGGGACTGGGCCTCGTTGGGGTCCCGGTCGCTGTTCTTGGCGAAGAGCACCCCGTCACGGGTGATGGTCACCATCGAGTCACACACGCTGTCCCCCTCGAGAAGTACCCGGCCGGACCGACGGAGCCCCGGGTGCCGAACGGAATGTCCCGTTAAGTTAGCCCCCGCATGAAACTTCCTCCTGAGCAGCGACGATAACGGGCCCGGCGCACCCATGATGCTCGATCTGCTGATCCGCTGCGCCCGCGTCCTGACCGTGGACCCCTCGCGTCCGCGCGCCTCGTCCATCGGGATCTGGAACGGGAGGATCGTGGGCCTCGACGAGCAGGTGGAGGGCATGGCCGCCCGGGTCGAAGTGGATCTCGACGGCGCCGTGGTCGCTCCGGGATTCCACGACGCCCACTGCCACACGACCTCCTTCGGTCTGGGACTGGCCTCGCTCGAGCTCCAGGAGCGGTCGGGGACCGAAGCCACGTTGGCGGCGGTGGCGGCCTATGCCCGAGGCCTCGGTCCCGACGAGTGGATCATCGGGTTCGGTTACGGGAACGGCATCCCTCCTGACGGCGGGCCACGCCGCCAGGAGCTGGACGTCGCCGGTGGAGGGCGTCCGGTGTGGCTGACCCACCGGTCGGGCCATTCCTGCGTGGTCAGCACCGCGGCACTCGAGGCGGTGGGCATCACCGCCGGTCTGCCTCCCGGGGGGCGGGGACGGGTGGAGCTGGGCCCCGACGGTCGACCCACCGGGCTCATCGAGGAGGCAGCCATGGACCTGGTGAAGAACCACGTGGGCCCGTCCTCCCTCGAGCGGACGGCCCAAGCCATCGACCGCGCCACCGCCCACTACCTGACCGAGGGGATCACGGGATTCACCGACGCCGGCATCGGCTCTCCCGGCATCGACCACACCCCGGTCGAGGTGGCCGCCTATCAGCTGGCCCGGCGTACCGGCCGACTGCACACCCGGGCGCAGGTCATGGTGTTCAACGGGCTCTTCCACGCGGTGGCCTCCCATCCGGACGACGGGATCCTCTCCGGCCTCGACCTCGGCATCCACACCGGGTTCGGGGACGACTGGCTGTCCCTCGGGGCCATGAAGATCTGGATCGACGGGTCGGGACTGGGCCACACCGCTGCCACCACCGGTCCCAACGGCACGGTCCGGGGTTCGTTCGATGACGACCCCGCCGTGCTCACCCGGTCCATCATCGACGCCCACCGGGCCGGATGGCAGGTGGCGGCGCACGCCATCGGCGATGCCGCCGTGGACCTGGTCCTCGACGCCCTGGAGGAGGCCGACCGCCGCGGTCCGTCCGTGCCGCGGGGTGGAATTCCTCCCCGGCACCGGCTCGAACACGGGGTCATGTTCCGGCCCGATCAGGTCGGACGGCTGGCCCGGATGGGCATCACCGTGGTAACCCAGCCGCTGTTCATCGAGGACTTCGGCGATCTCCTGCTCCAGGGGTCCGGGGGAAGGCCGGAGGCCGGGGACTACTTCCGCATGCGCAGCCTGCTCGCCGCCGGTGTCCCCCTGGCCGGGAGCTCCGACCGGCCCGTGTCAGCGGGGTCGCCGCTCCGGGGTATCCAAGCGATGGTGGCGCGGACCACGGCGGACGGTGCCGTCTTCGGCGCCGACGAACGGTTGAGCGCCCACGAGGCACTGGCCTCCTACACCGCCGGCGGGGCCCGGGCCGCGCACGGCGAGGACCACTGGGGAACGCTGGCGCCGCGTCGGCTGGCCGACCTGGTGGTGCTCGGTGACGATCCCACCTCGGTGGCCGTCGACCGCATCGGTTCCATCCAGGTCCTGGCCACCGTGGTGGGCGGCCGGGCGGCCCACGACCCCGGTGCCCTGCTCGGTGACGCCGCCGATGGCTGACGTCGGCCCCGGCCCGCCGGGCGATCAGGGGGGTCGGGCCGGACCGGTCGGTCCGAGCGGCATGCGCATCAGCGCATGGGGCTTCCCCATCATCGACTTCCACGCCCACTTCCCCGTACCCGACGAACATCCGGCCCCGGCCGACGAACGCTACCGCCGCCGTTTCGGCGACCGGAAGGCCTCCGTCCTGAAGGACAGCTGGCGCCGCTACCAGGAGGAGTGGTGGACCGCCTATGGGTTCCCGTTTCCCGAGGAGCACCAGCCGCCGGCCGAGATTCAGGCGCAACGGTGGTCCCAGGAGATCGAAGGGGCCGGACTGGAAGCGGTGGTGTTCGTCACCGGAGGGGGTAACCGGACCCTGGCCGGATCCATCGCCGGCCGACCCCGGATGGTGGGGTTCGCCCACCACGACCCCTTTCTGCCCGGAGCCGCCGACGAACTGCGGCGAGCCGTGGTCGAGGACGGCCTGTGCGGCTACAAGGTGCTGGCCCCGGCCCTCGACGGACCCATCGACGACGACTCGCTGCACCCACTGTGGGAGGTCGTCGAGGAGCTGGGCATACCGGTGCTCATCCACTTCGGGATCCTCGACGGCGGTGGTGGCACAGCGGCCCACGTGAACATCGACCCGCTCGTGCTGCACCCGGTGGCCAAGGCCTACCCCGAGGTTCCCTTCGTCGTGCCCCACTTCGGCTGCGGCTATCCGGCCGAACTCCTGCAACTGGCCTGGGCCTGCCGCAATGTCCACGTCGACACGTCGGGCAACAACGAGTGGGTCCGGTGGATGCCCTATCCGCTGAGCCTGACCGACCTGTTCGCCAAATTCCTCGACACCGTCGGCCCCGAGCGGGTGCTCTTCGGTTCGGATTCGGCCCAATTCCCGCGAGGGCTGGTCCGGGCCTACTACGACACCCATGTGGACATCGTCGGCCACCTGGGTCTGTCGGCCTCCGACCGACATCTCATGTTCGCCGGCAACGCCGCCCGGCTGCTTCGTCTCAGTAGCGGTCCGGGATGAACCCATCCGGACCACATCGCTCGCCGCTGGCCACGAACGCTCCCGAGGTCGAGGATTCAGCCCACCTGGTTCCGACCGGGAACCTGTGGGTCTCCCTGGCCGACGTCGACGCCACGGACGGGTCCCTCCACTCCCTCGGTGTCCTCGTCGAACGCGCACTCGGTCTGGTCGAGGCCGGTGGGGACTCGGCGACCGGTCCACTGATCAGGCCCTGGTTGTCCGTCGACGGCGAACCGGTGCCCCTCGGGGACCTGGAGTGGCGCCGCCATGCCCACTGGCTGCCCGTGTTCACCTGCGTCTGCCCTTCCGGCGAGTGGGAAGGGCGGCTCTGCGCACCCATCGACGAGCGGGGCGGCGAACGGGGCGTGGCCCTCCGCCTCTCCTACCGGCACTCGGGCCCCGCGTCGGCCACGGTGGATCTGGGCTGGTCGGGCCAGTGGGCCACCACGTCGGTGACCCACCTCCGTGCGAAGACCCTCGAGGGGACGTTCACGGGCTACGACGACCCCTGGACCGGGAGCAGGACCGTAACCTTCGCCGCCGGCCTGCCCCTCCTGGCCATCGCCTGGCGCGGCGGGGAGGGCGTCGACGTGACGACGGAAGCCGACACCCCGGCCTGGCATGCCCATCTCGAGGAGCGGGTCACCACCGGACACACCGTGCACGGTGACCTTTATGTCGGCGTGGCCACCGAGCCCGACGGCGCCGCCACCACGGCCCTCCATCTCCGCCGTCGAGGATTCGCGGAGCTGTGGGACACCAGTGTGGACTGGTTGCAGCAGCGGGCCCTTCCGGTGGACACGGTCCGGGCCGCATCCGAACGGCGCGCCCCCGCCACCCCATTGGCCGGGCGGGTCAACGCCAACCTGTTCTTCAACTACTTCTTCGCTCAGGGGGACTGCCTCGACACCGGGCGGCCCGTCATGGTGACGTCGCGCAGCCGGCACTACTACGTGGCCGGGGCGTTCTGGAGCCGGGATGCCTTCTGTTGGACGTTTCCGGCCCTGCTCCTCACCGACCCGGAGCGGGCCCGACTGGTGCTGGTATCGGCGCTGGACACGGTGGGGCGGCGGGCGGCCGATCATGCCCTGTACCTCAACGGCACACCGCTCTATCCGGGATTCGAACTGGACCAGGCGGCCGCTCCGATCATCGCCGTATGGCGTTACGTCCGGGCCACCGGGGACACCGGCGTGCTGGACGAGCCCGCGGTCCGCACGGCCCTGGACCAACTGGGGCCGACGGTGGACCCCTGGCGCCACGCCGACGGCGAGCTCTACCGGACCTTTCTCCTCCCGACCGACGATCCCACCGAACACCCCTATGTCACCACAGCGAATGCCCTGTTGGCGGCGGCCTTCGACGCCCGGGCCTCCCTACTCGGATGGGGTGGGGACGCGGGTGTCTCGGAGTCCGGCGCCACGGTTCGCGCCGCCCGCGCCGCCGACGACCGGGCACGGGCAGCAGCGATCCGCACCCAGATCGCCGAGCGGTTGACCGTCCAGGGTCCCCACGGACTGATGTGGGCGTGGGCCTGTGACGCGGCGGGATCGACCGAGTGCGGCGACGAGCCACCACTGGGTCTTCGTACCCTGCCCTACTGGGGAGTGGGCCACCAGGACGATCCCGTCCAGGTGGCCACCCGGACCTGGCTCGGCCGGGAGAACCCGCATCACTATCGGGGCACGTTCCCGGGGTCGGGGGCGTCCCACTTCCCGCACCCTTCCGGATTCGACCTGGCCAACCGGCTCATCGACCACGACACCGTCGACGGTGACCCGCTCGAGCAGTTCGGCACCCTCCCCCTCGACCACGGGCTGGCCTGTGAGTCGTGGGATGTCGACACCGGCCGGGTCCGCACGGGTGCGGCCATGGCCAGCATGGCCGGCCTGTTGGCCTGGGCGGCGTGGGAACACCTCTCAGGTCGGACCCGGTGGGACGACCCGGCCGGACCCGGATGACCATCGGTTCCGGCGGGCGCTACGAGGTGGCGGTGATCGGACTGGGTGGCATGGGCTCGGCGGCTGCCTGGCACCTGGCCCGGCGGGGGCACCGTGTCATCGGCGTGGAGCAGTTCGGGCCGGCCCACGACCGCGGGTCCAGCCACGGCGCCTCCCGGATGGTGCGGCAGGCCTACTACGAGGACCCGAGGTACGTGCCCCTGGCGGTGCGGGCCTACCACCTCTGGGACGAGTTGGCCTCACTCACCGGTCGGACCACATTGGTGAGCACCGGCGGACTGATGATCGGGCCGGCCGACGGCGCCGTAGTCACCGGCACCCTGGGCAGCGCGGAAGCGTGGGGGCTCCCCCACGAGGTACTCGACGCCACCGATGTGGCAGAACGCTTCCCCACCCTCCGCCTCGGCTCCGGCGATCTGGCCGTCTTCGAACCCGGGGCCGGGTTGGTCGACCCCGAGGCCACCGTGGCTGCCCATCTCGATCTGGCCACGGCGACCGGAGCCACCATCCTGTTCGACACCACGGTCACTGGCTGGGAACTCGACCGGTCCGGCGTCGTGGTGCGGACCACGTCGGGAGCAGTGGGCGCCGATCGGCTGGTGGTGTGCGCCGGTCCCTGGACCGCGAAGGTTCTCGGCGGCCTCCGCGTCCCACTCTCGGTGGAACGCCAGGTCCAGCACTGGTTCGCACCGTCGGGCGACACCGGCCGGTTCGCCCTGGGACGCCACCCTGTCTATCTGTGGGAGTACGAACCCGGAGCCGAGTTCTACGGGTTCCCGATGCTCGGAGACGGGAGGGGGGCCAAGGCCGCCTTCTACCACCGGGGCCGGACAGCCGATCCCGACCACCTCGACCGCCGGGTGACCGAGGCCGAAGCCGGTCCGCTCCGTGACGTGCTCTCGGATCGGATTCCCGACCTGGCCGGGCGGTGGGTCTCGGGGATGGCGTGCATGTACACCATGACTCCCGACCGACACTTCGTGGTGGGAGCAGTCGACGGCACCGACGGCCGCGTGATCGTGGCCGCGGGATTCTCAGGGCACGGCTTCAAGTTCGTGCCGGCCATCGGTGAATTACTCGCCGACCTGGCCACCGAGTTGCCACCCCGCTCGGACTGCTCCCTGTTCGATCCGGACCGGTTCGACTGACCGAGGCTCCGTCACCACGAGGACCCGTCGTGGGCCGCAGACCGGGCCCGGCGCGGTCAGGGTCCGCTATCCCGCTCCCCCGACCAACCGGTGAGGTCGACGACCGAGAAGACCACCAGGTCGGCGAAGGGCCGGTCGTGGTATTGGGAATACTTGCCGCTCAGCAGCGTGGCCAGGTGATCCAGCGCCGGGGCGTCCACGTCGACGCGCTCGAGTGACGCTCGCACCCACCACAGTCGGGTCCAATCCGCCGCGTCCCAGTGATCACAGAGGAGTACGGCTCGGGGGTCGGCGTCGAGATTCTTCACGCGCTGAAGTCCGATGGATCGCTTGGGCTTGACCGTGTCGACGGGCACGGCCACCGTCGACCCCTCCGCCACGAAACAGACCGGAACCGCATCCACGCCCCGTTCGGCGTGGACCGTTCCGAGCGTGCCCCGCTCGGAGTGCTCCAGCAGATCGTGACAGCGGAGCGGGTCGAGCCGCATCGGTCCGGTCTATTCTCCGGCCGGACCCGGCCGGCAGCCGTGCGGTCTCAGGGCCGTTTCACCTTGTAGGGACACCGCACCAGATGGTCGTCGACAACGCCGACGGCCTGGAGGTACGAGTAGACGATGGTCGATCCCACAAAGGTGAACCCCCGTCGCTTGAGATCCTTGCCCAGTCGGTCCGAGAGGTCGGTACGGGCCGGCACCGCCGCCATGGTGCGGGGTCGGTTGACCTTCGGTGAGCCGTCCACCCACGCCCACAGGTAGTCGCTGAACGAGTGGTGTTCCTCAGCCGTCTCGAGGAACGCCCGGGCGTTGGTCACAGTTCCCCGCACCTTCAGCCGGTTGCGCACGATGCCGGGGTCATCCAGCAGTTCAGCGATCCTCCCCTCGCCGTAGCTGGCGATGCGGCGAGGGTCGAACCCGTCGAGGGCCCGGCGGTAGTTCTCCCGCTTGTTTAGGATGGTCGACCAGGAGAGACCGGCCTGGGCGCCCTCGAGAACCAGCATCTCGAACAGGTGGCGGTCGTCACGGGACGGCACACCCCACTCATGGTCGTGGTACTCGCGCATGGCCTCCGACCCATCCGCCCAGTCGCACCGTCGATCCTGTGCCATCTCCGTGACCCTACCGGGTGGTCCACGCGCCGGTCCCCGGATCCTGAGGTCAAGCCTCCTCTCGGCCAGCCGGGAGCGGGGACGGTGGTGGATCCCCGCACCACGTCCATTCATCATGGTCCTCGAGATACTCAACCGAACCGTCGGATCCGCCGCTCACGATCTGCTCCACGACGCAGCCGGGCGCGATGGCCACGAGGCTGGCCGACACGGACCGCCGACCATGATCGCACCTCCCCGATCAGGCCACCCCCCGGTACCGGTCCGCCTTCGACCGGCGCCGGGACCCGAGTCCCGTCCCTACAATCGAAAGCGAACCCCGACATCGAAGAGGAGCACCGTGCCCGACATCATCGACTCGACCCCCGAGAGCCACCGCGACCTGCTGACCAGGCCCCTCAGCGCCACACTGGCCACGGTGGACCAACATGGCCGTCCGCAATCGACGGCCATCTGGTACCTCATCGACGCCGGGGAGCTCGTCGGCTCGACGACGTCCGACCGCCAGAAGTACAAGAATCTGGTGGGCAATCCGAACTGTTCCCTCTTCATCATCGATCCCGAGAACTCGTTCCGGACCCTCGAGGTGCGGGCCGAGGCGGAGCTGAGGTCGGACACGGACAAGGTGACCGTGCGCATGTTCGCCGCCGCCTACGGCGTCGATGAGGCCATGCTGGTCAGCCAGGACGAGGACCGCTACACGATCATCCTCCGTCCTCGCCGGATTGTCGTGAACCCCCCGGCAGAGGGCTGATCCAGACTTCCGGTCACGGCGTCGGCGTCGGCGACGCCGTCCTGGTGACGGTGACGAGGGCCTGCGGCCCTCAACGCCCTCGAGGGATGGTTGCCGGGTCAGCCGTGACCGCCCACCCCGGTCGAGGATCGTCTAGGTGTTCGGGAAGGCCTGGTCGACCCGCACCTGCACGAGGCGCTCTACCAGATGCTGGGGCAGTGGTGCGTCGATTGGGAACTGGAGCGCCCCCTTCGACGTCCGGTAGGGCGACACCTCGTCCCGAAGAGCGGGAAACACGGACCCACTGTGCGGCAAGTAGCTGAGATGATGCTTGAACGCGGCGAACCCAGCGACCACTTTACCGTTCAGCCGGAATGCGGGAACTCCGTACGACATCCCCTCTTCGGCTTCAGGGATCGCCGCAAGGATGGATCGGCGCACCCGCTCGAGGGTCGATCGTTTCGGTTCCTCGAGGCCGGCCAGGTAGTCGTCGATCACCGACACGGACCCGATTCTCTGTCCGGATTCGGACCGGGTCAAGTGACCCGCTGGCCGGCCCTCTACCGGTCCTGTCGGGAAATCCACTCCTCGCCGTCCAGAACCAGACTCGCCAGTTCTGCCGGCGTGCCCACAAGTTGTCGGGCCCCTGATTCGACGAGTTCGCTCTCGCTCCCGTAGCCCCAGGTCACCCCGACCGGGAAGAGCCCATGGGTGACCGCAGCGCTCATGTCCTGATCACGGTCCCCGGCCAGGAAGACCGTCGAGGGGTCCGGACGCCCGAGACACTCGAGCACGTGAGCGACGATGGAGGCCTTCGCCAGGATGAACCCGTCCGCCGTCGACCCGGCGACCTCCGAAAAGAGCGTGGCCATCCCAAAATGCTCGGGGATCCGATGGGCGGACTCAGTCAGCTTCGATGTGGCGAGCGCCAGAACTATCCCCGCATCGCTGATCGCTTCCAGCATCACCTCCACGCCTTCATGCAGACGGTTCCGATAGATGCCCGTATGGGAGAAGGACGACCGGTACGAGCTCCCGGCGAAATCGAGCTGGTCGGCGGCAGCACCAAGAGCGGCGAAGCCTTCCCCCAGGGGAGGGCCGATCTGGCGGCGGATCGCATCATCGTCTGCCGAGAGATGCAATGCTTGAAGAGCGTTACGGAACGACGCAACGAAGCCCACTTGAGAATCCGTGAGGGTGCCATCCAGATCGAACACGGCGACCGCCACATCGCGTAGCACGCCGCCATCCTGCCACTCCAAGGCCGGCAACAGTCACGTCGTCGTGGCGCGATCATGGGCCATGGATTCGACCCTCATCTCCGTGGCCACGGCCGGTCGCACGGTCGTCGATCTCACCGGAACGGTCAGACAGTTCTGCGTCGGACGGGGCGACGGCCTGGTCCATGTGTTCGCTCCGCATGCGACAGCCGGCCTGGCCCTGATGGAAGTGGGGTCGGGATCGGAGCAGGACCTGGCCGAGGCCCTGGTTCGGCTACTCCCTCGCGATGACCGCTATGGTCACCGTCACGGGGCCACCGGCCACGGTGCCGACCACGTGTTGCCCGCGCTCGTCTCTCCCTCGCTGTCGGTACCGGTCCTCGATGGGAATCCGCAACTGGGCACCTGGCAGAGCGTGGTCCTGGTGGACACCAACGGCGACAACCCGGTCCGGAGCGTCCGGCTCAGCTTCGTGCCCGCCTAGCCGGCTCGAGCCGGACGACCGGCTGTCAGGCGCGCAGAGCGTCGGCCAGCGTGGCCGCCTCACCCAGGGCGGTCCGCAGCACGTCGAGGACGGACGTGGACGGCTGCCCGTCAGTGAAATCGTCCCCGGTGGCATAGACCACCGTCGGCACCGTCCACCCCTTCAGGCTGGCCACCACGGCCCGACCCCCGGTGTCGAGGGCCAGGAAGTGCCCGGGAGCCGCGGCCGTGCCCACCCACACCACCGCAGTGCGGCTCAGCGCATCGGGACCGAAGCGGTCGAGGAATGCCTTGATGGTGCCGTTGTAGGTGGCCCGGTAGATCGGCGTGGCCAGGACCAGTACGGACGCCGCCGTGGCCGCGGCCACGGCATCGTCCACGGCGGCGTCACGACTGCGTCCGAGCAGAGCGCCGGCCGGCAGCTCGATCAGGTCGATCAGTCGTCCCCCACCTCCTAGTTCGAGAGCGGCCTGGGCCACGGCCCGGGTTTTCGAGGTGGCCGAGTCGCCACTGCTCACGGCCACCAGGGAGGACGCTCCCGCCGCGGTCATGAGGGGCCGACCAGGCTGGGCGCGTGGCCGGCGCTGGTGACGGCGGCGCCGTCCGCGTCGATGTCTCCGCCTCTACCGAGCAGACCGTCGTGACCCAGCAGGGGAAGCACGCCCTCCCCGAACCAGTAGGCCTCCTCGAGGTGCGGCTGTCCGGACATGATGAAGTGGTCGATCCCCAGTCGGTGGTACTCGACGATCCGATCGGCCACTTCCCGGTGGCTCCCCACCAGTGCCGTGCCTGCCCCGGAGCGCACGAGTCCGAATCCGGCCCACAGGTTGGGGGACACCACGAGATTGTCGCGACTGCCGCCGTGGAGCGCGGCCATGCGACGTTGGCCCACCGACTCAGCGCTGAGGAACTGGCTCTGGGCCAGGTCGATGACGTCGTCGGACATGGCATCCAACATCCGATCGGTGACCGCCCACGCCTCCTCGGAGGAGTCACGGCTGATCACATGGAGACGGATACCGAACCGGAGACGCCTCCCCACCCCGTCGGCCAGGCTGCGCATCCGGTCGATGCGCTCGGCCACCTGACCGGGCGTCTCGCCCCAGGTTAGATAGACGTCGGCATGGCGGGCGGCCACCCCCTCGGCAGCCGGTGAGGCCCCGCCGAAGTAGATATCCGGAATCGGGTCCGGTGGCTTGGCCGTGGACGCCCCGACGATCCGGTAGTGATCACCGTCGAAGTCGAACGGTTGACGGCCCCAGGCCCCGCGAAGCACGGTGATGAACTCGGCGGTGCGGTCGTAACGCTGATCGTGGTCGAGCCAATCCCCGAATCGCCGCTGCTCGACGGCGTCCCCGCCGGTCACGATGTTCAAGAGGAGGCGGCCACCGGTGATGCGCTGGAACGTAGAGGCCTGCTGGGCGGCCAGGGTGGGGGACACGAGCCCGGGACGGAAGGCCACCAGGAACTTGAGGTCACGGGTGTCCCGGCTCAGGGCCGCGGTCGTGAGCCAGGAGTCCTCGCACCACGTGCCGGTGGGTGTGAGCACCGCTTCGAACCCGAGGTGGTCGGCGGCCCGGGCCACCTGCGACAGGTACTCGATATCCGGCGACCGGTGGACAGTGGTCGGCCCGAAACCGACGATCTCCCGGCTGTCCCCCGTCGTGGGGAGGAACCAGTGGACGTGGATGCTCACAGATCGGGCTCCTTGTCATGCGTGGGATTTCGTCGTGCGTGGGACGGTGTCGACTCCGGACGGGCCGACCGAATCGTGCCGGCTGGAGTCGACGGCCAGATCCTGACCAGCCTAAGTCTACAAACTTGACCAGTCCAGTCATCTTTCTGAGGGCCTCGACGGGGCACCGGGCCCATAGAGTCGGCGGCAGCGCACGGGCGCGGTGGTGACCGCCGCCGACGGACCGTCATCACAGGTTTGGCCGACCTGCCCGAGCCATGGACCCACGACCTGCGGCTGAGCGATCAACTGCCTCACTGCCCGAACGACCGGCCATCTATCCAGCCCCAGGAAACTCGACCATGCCCCGCTTCGCCATGAACCCGAAGATCAGCGTCAGTGTGGTCTACGTGGCCGCCATGTTCATGAGCATCATGGACATCACCATCGTCAACGTGGCCCTACCGGCCATCGGCCGACAGTTCCACGAGGCGACGGCCGGACTGGACTCGGTGGCGGTCGGGTACCTGGTCAGCCTGGCCGTGTTCATCCCCGCCGCCGGGTGGCTGGGGGACCGTTTCGGATCCAAGCGGGTCCTGCTACTCGCCGTGGCCATCTTCACCGGGGCCTCCGTCTTGTGTGGTCTGGCCGACAGCCTCTCCCAGCTGGTCCTCTTCCGGGTCATCCAAGGTGTCGGCGGCGGGATGATGACCCCGGTGGGGATGGCCATGCTGTTCCGGGCCTTCCCACCCGCCGAGCGCGTCCGGGCCTCCAGCATCCTGGTCGTCCCCACGGCCCTGGCCCCCGCCCTCGGGCCGGTCCTCGGCGGGCTGCTGGTCACCGAACTCTCGTGGCGATGGGTCTTCTTCGTCAACCTCCCGTTCGGGATCGTAGCCATCGTGTTCGGCCTTCTCTTCCTCGAGGAGAGCCGACAGCCCCGTCCCGGCGCCTTCGACCTACCCGGCTTCCTGCTCTCAGGGGTGGGCTTCGCCCTGGTCATGTTCGGGGTCAGTGAGGGTCCGGACAAGGGGTGGGGCTCCGCCGTAATCCTCGGGACGATCGCACTGGGCGCCGTGCTGCTCGTGATCATGGTGTGGGTGGAACTGCGGACGACGGCCCCCATCCTCAAGCTGCGACTGTTCGGGAATCGGCTCTTCCGATCCACCAGTCTGGTCCTGATGGTAGGTATGGCGGCATTTCTTGGCGTCCTCTTCGTGGTGCCGCTGTTCTTCCAGATCGCCCTCGGCCTCTCCGCACTCCAGTCGGGCCTCAACACCTTCCCCGAGGCCATCGGGGTCATGATCGGCGCCCAACTGGCCAGCCGTGTTTTCTATCCCCGTTTCGGCCCCCGCCGGCTCGTGTCCACCGCACTCGTGGGAGTGGCCGGGATCATGTCCCTCATGACCCTGGTGGGCTTCGACACCGACATGTGGTGGATGCGGGCCCTCATGTTCGGTCTGGGCCTGGTCATGTCCCAGGTCTTCGTCTCCTGTCAGGCGGCCGCCTTCGCCAGCATCTCCCTTCCCGACACGGGCTCGGCATCGTCGCTTTTCAACAGCGGACGGCAGCTGGGTAGTGCGCTCGGGGTGGCGGTGCTGGCCACGGTGCTCGCCGCCGTGGGAACCACCCACCAGGTGGCGGGTCACTCGGTCCCCAACCTGGACGCGTATCACGCCGCCTTCCTCACCGCAGCGGGGATCTCCCTCGTGGCTTCGGCCATCGCCCTGACCATCAAGGACGCCGACGCGGCCAACACCATGGTGCGACCGGGGAAGCGCAAGGCGGTGGCCGACGTGCCGGCACCGGCGGCGCCCACCCCTCAGGCCGCAGGCTGACCCCCAGTCGCCAGGCCCGACACCTTCGCCCCGTGCGGTAATTTCTCGCATGGCCCGGGTGGTCCTGCTCGACATCGACGGCGTACTGACCGTGTCATGGCGCGCGCTCGACGGCGCTGTCGAAACAGTCCGGTGGCTCAGGGACCACCAGATCCGGACCCGTCTCCTCACCAATACCTCGTCAGCCACGCGTGCGCAGATCGCCGATCGTCTGGCCCTGGCTGGTATGCCCGTCGAGCCCTCCCACATCATCACCGCCGTCAGCGCGGCGGCCCGGTACCTCACCGAGACGTATCCGGATGTGGGCTGTCTCGTCCTCAACGAAGGCGATCTCACCGAAGACCTCGAGGGCGTCGAACAGGTCGGAGCGGACGAGGCCGGGGTCATCCTCCTCGGTGGAGCAGGCCCCTCGGTCGGTTACCGGGAGCTCAATCAGGCGTTCACCCTCGCCCTGGCCGGCGTCCCGCTCGTCGCTCTCCACCGCAACACCCACTTCGAGACCTCCGACGGTCTGGCCCTCGACATGGGAGCGTTCGTCATCGGCCTGGAGGAGGCATCCCACACCACGGCCGCGGTGGTGGGTAAGCCGGCCGAGACCTTCTTCCGGGCCGCACTGGACGACCTCGACGTCGACGCTGGCCAGGCCGTGATGGTGGGTGACGACATCGAGTCGGACGTGCTCGGTGCCCAGGCCCTCGGCATCACCGGCGTCCTGGTGCGCACCGGTAAGTTCCGTGCAGGCGATCTCGGGGGGAAGGACAGGAGACCGGACCATGTCATCGACGACATCGGGCACCTGCCGACCCTGCTCGGAACGGCGCCCGGCGCCGCCTGACGAGGTCGACCACCGCTGCACGATCGGCCATCGGGCCCCCCTACGATCGAGGCAGTCAGCGTGCCGGGTGCAGTCTCCAGCCGACACGACCTCCGAGTAGGGAGCGTGGGTGCCATCAGCGAAGACGACGTCGTCGTAGCCAGTAGGGAGCGACTGGGCCGGGTGGGGGTGTGGCTGGGGGCTCTCATGGCCGTCTCGGCCGACCTGGAGCGTCCGGCGGCCCGCCGTATCGAGGAGCTGGGCTTCGGTTCGATCTTTGTGGGTGAGCGGATCGGCGGCAAGGAGGCCATGGCCCACCAGGCCGTCCTTCTGGCCGCCACCGACCACATCGTCCTCGGGACCGGGATCGCCAATGTGTGGTCGCGACACCCGGCCGCCATGCAGGGGGGCTCGGCCACCCTCGGGGATGCCTACCCCGGTCGGTTCGTGCTCGGCATGGGCGTGAGCCACGCTCCCATGGTGGACAGCAGCGGCCTGACCTACGAGAAGCCACTGGACCACATGGCCCGCTATCTCGACGACATGGCCGCCTCTGCCGCCATGGGCCCAGTCCCCGCGATCCCCGTCCCCCGTCTGTTGGCCGCTCTCCGTCCGAGGATGCTGGAGCTGGCGCGTGAGCGGACCGACGGGGCCCACCCCTACTTCGTGCCCGCCTCCCACGCACCACTGGCCCGGGAGGCGCTGGGCCCCGACAAGCTCCTGGTCCCCGAGCAGGCCGTGGTCCTCGAGACCGATCCTGACGCGGCCCGACGGGTGGCCCGACACCACATGGCCGTCTACCTTCAGCTCCCCAACTACGTGAACAATCTTCGGCACCTGGGCTTCACCGACGACGATCTCGCCGACGGCGGAAGTGACCGACTCGTCGACGCCATCGTGGCCTGGGGGGACGAGTCAGCCATCGCCACCCGGGTGGCCGAGCACTTGGACGGCGGGGCCGACCACGTGCTGATTCAGCCGCTCGGGAACCTCGATCGGGCGATCGAGCAGCTCGAGGTGCTGGCCCCCGCCCTCCTGTCCTGACCAGGAACGGAAAACTCGAGCCGCTCAGCCGGACGAGGGCTCACCGATGATTCCGGCGACGGAGCCGGGGATCGGACAGGGCCGGAGGTGACCAGCCGGCGTCTTCTCGGTTGATGGTGGTCCCCGGCGGCACAATCTCGTCGATCCGGTCCAGTACGGAGGCCTCCAGCCGGATCTCCGGCGCCGACAGCTGCGTCTCGAGCTGCTCCATGGTGCGGGGCCCGATGATGGCGGCACTGACCGCCGGGTGCTCCAACACGAACGCCAGAGCCAGCTCGACCATGGTGACGCCGGCGCCGTCGGCCACCGTGGCCAACTGGGTGACGATCTCCAACTTGCGTTGGTTGTCGGGGAGGCTGAGGTCGTATCGACCCGGCACGCGCTGGGCCCGGGCACTCGTGTTGTCCTTGCCGACCCCGAACCGACCGGACAGCCAACCACCGGCCAACGGGCTCCAGGGGATGACCCCCATCCCGTAGGTCTGGGCCACGGGCAGGACATCAGCCTCGATGCCCCGCACCAGGATGGAGTACGGGGGTTGCTCAGTACGAAAGCGCTCCCGGCCCCGTCGCTCAGCCACCCACTGTGCCTCGACGATCCGCTCGGCCGGATAGGTCGAGCTCCCGAACGAGCGGATCTTCCCCGCGTGGACCAGGTCACTGAGGGCACCGAGGGTCTCGTCGAGGTCAGTCGTCTCGTCGGGCCGATGGACCTGGTAGAGATCGATGTACTCGGTGCCCAGGCGACGAAGGCTGTTCTCGCACTCGGCGATGATCCACCGCCGGGAGCTGCCCTGCGCATTGGGATCGTCGCCCATGGGGGCGAACACCTTGGTGGCCACCACCACCCGGGAGCGGTCCACGGCGGCCAGCGCCTCCCCCACGATGATCTCCGACTCCCCGGCCGAGTAGACATCGGCTGTGTCGATGAAGTTGATGCCGGCATCGAGGGCCCGGTGGATGATCCGGACGCTGTCATCATGATCGGCGTTGCCCCACGCTCCGAACATCATGGCCCCGAGGCAGAGCGGACTCACCTTGATGCCGGTTCTTCCCAATGTGCGCATCTTCATCCGGCCACCCTACGCCGGACCGCTTCGCGCCACCCCGATCGACGGCCCGGCCGGTGAGATCTCCGTGTCAGGAGCGGGGCATGTCCCGGGTCGGGATCTGGTACCGCTCGAAGAACTGCCACATGGCCTCGTTGGCGTCGACGAGCACGGTGCCTCGGCCCACCCCTCCGAGGATCCAGGTGCTGGGGGGACCGGTGTTGAGGAGGCTTCCGGGCCAGACGTGACCGGACCCGGTGAACCTCCACAGGGCCACCTCGGTCCCGGCCCGGCAGTGCAGGTAGGTCACCGGTGTGGCCGTCTCGCCCGCCGAGATCGATCCGGTGGCGCCGACGATGACGGTACCGGTAACGGCGTGGTCATCACACCCGTCGGCTCGTACCCACTGCTCGATACCCTCCATGACCGACAGGCGGAGCCGCGGGTCCTTGTTGGGGACGCCGACCCACTTGGCGATCGGGTCGTCCAGGCTGTGGAATTCGAGTGTCGGTACCGGTCGGGAAGGATGGATGGTGGGAAGCTCCACCTGGCCGGAGATCGAGGAGATGGCAGCCACATGGTCGGAGGCTTCCGCAGCCATGGCGTAGGCCATCATGCCGCCGTTGGAGATCCCGGTCATGTAGACCCTCCGGAGATCGACAGGTGTCCGCGCCGCGATGTCGGCGATGACCTTCTCCAGGAATTCCACATCGTTGATGTGCCGGGTCACCGGCAACCCGCAACACTGCCCGGCGTTCCACCCGTACTGGGCGTTCTTGGCCACGGGATCAGGGGTCAGCACCTTGGCGATGCGGGTCCCGTCGGGATAGGCCACGAGGTAGCCGTCCTGATCGGCCGAGTTGTCCATCCCGGTCTGGAGCTCTTCGAGGAATCCGTTCTGCGTGGCGCCGTGCAGATTGAGGATCAGCGGCAAGGGCCTGCCGGCAGCCGCCGCCGGCGGCACATGGAGTCGATAGTCGCGATGGAGCCCGTCAACGGTGAGGTGGAAGACGTACGACCCTTCCATCGGGGCCAAGCCGGTCACGGCCGAACCGGTGTCGCCGGAGGCCCCGGCCGAACCGGTGGCGATCGCGGTCGCCGACAGCATCAGTGTGGCCAGGGCGGCAAACGCCAACACGGCAACGGGCCTGGCCCGGACCGATCGACCCGTGATCATCGCGTTCGCCCCCCTTCCGGCCGGACAGCCGGGGCCGGATCGCTCGTGGTCAACCGTGCGATGTTACCGGTCCGGGCCCCCCGGCCGGGAGAGGCACCCACCGGGTGGGACCGAGTACCCCTCCTTTTGTAGCATCGTGCCGACGTCACCGCGACGTCGTGATGTGACATGGGGTGGTGGCCACGAAGACTCGGGCAGCGATCTGCTGGGGAGTGGGAAAGGAGTGGAGCGTCGAGGAGATCGACCTGGACGCACCGCGCCGCGGGGAGGTACTGGTCCGGGTGGCGGCGGCGGGCCTGTGTCACTCCGACGACCACATAGTCACGGGCGACTCGCCCATGCCCACGCCCATGATCGGCGGGCACGAAGGGTCCGGGGTGGTGGAGCAGGTCGGACCGGGCGTGACCAGCCTCGTGCCCGGCGATCACGTGGTCCTGGCCTTTCTGCCGTCGTGCGGCCGGTGCGTCCCGTGTTCGACCGGGCACCAGAACCTGTGCGATCTCGGAGCACTCATCGGATTTGGGCGCCAGGTCGATGGGACCTCCCGTCACCACTCCGGAGACAGGGACCTGCAGCTCATGTGCCTGGTCGGGGTGTTCGCCGACTTCACCGTCGTCAACGAGGCCAGTTGCGTGAGGATCGACCCGGCACACTCGCTGCGCACGGCATGCCTGGTGGGTTGCGGGGCAGTCACCGGATGGGGCTCGGCCGTCTACGCCGCCAACGTCCGGGCCGGCGAGACCGTGGTGGTGGTGGGCGTGGGAGGCATCGGCGCTTCAGCCGTTCAGGGAGCACGACTGGCCGGCGCCGGGACCATCGTGGCCGTCGATCCGGTGGCCTTCAAACGGGACCAGGCCGTCCGGTTCGGCGCTCACGCCACCTTCGGCTCGATGGCGGAGGCTCATGGCCCGATCAGGGAGATGACCCGGGGGCGCATGGCCCACAAGGTGATCATGGCCATCGGGGTGGGCCGGGGAGACCTGATGGACCAGGCTCTCGGGCTCACAGCCAAGCTGGGGCGGGTGGTGGTAACCAACATCCATCCCCACGCCGAGAACCTCGTGTCGATGAACCTGAGCAACCTGACCGGCATGGAGAAGCAGGTGGTGGGATCGCTGTTCGGATCGGCCAATCCCCGGGCCGATATCCCGAATCTGCTGGACCTCGACGCCAAAGGCCAATTCGATCTGGGCGGTCTGATCACGCGGTCGTACCCGATCGAAGGCGTCAACGACGGCTACCGGGACCTGAAGGACGGCCTCAACATCAGAGGGATCCTCACCCTCGACGAAGAACTCGCCGGCACCCCCCACTGAAACCAACCGTGCGGGGGCGCAGTCCGGTGCCGTTGCGGGGCGGTCCAGCTGGGGCCAGACTGCAGGGCATGGAGCCGCTCGCCATCCACCATGTGGCCATCAACGTGTCCGACGTGCCCCGGTCCGTGGCCTTCTACACCCAGGTCCTCGGAGGCGAGCTGCGTGGCGACCGGCCGGACTTCGGGATCGGGGGCGCCTGGATCGATCTCGGTGGACAACAGGTCCACCTGCTCGAGGCTCCGGTGCCCCGGAATCTGGGACAGCACTTCGCCATCCGCGTCGGCGACCTCGATGCCGTCGTGGCCGAACTCCGATCGAAGGGGGTGGACGTTGCCGACCCGGTGGCATCTGGTGCGAACCGCCAGACCTTCCTCGACGACCCGTCCGGCAATGCCATCGAACTGCACCAGGTGGGACCGGTCCACTGAGCATCTGGCCGCGATCGTGATCGTGCGGACCGTGGGGAACGAGTGGCCAGCCGAGCGAGGTCCTCGACCATCGGCATGGGTGGAAGCCCGATGAAAGTCGGAATCATCGGGACAGGCTTCGGTGGGCGGGTGGTGGCTGCAGCCTTCGAGTCCAACGGCTGTCACGTGACCGACGTGGTCACGGCCCGGGACCACGACGCCGTCCGGGCTCTGTGTCTCTCGGAGGTCGACCTCGTCTCGATCCACTCACCTCCATTCCTCCACCTTGACCATGTGACGATGGCGCTCGAGGCCGGTCGGGCCGTGCTCTGTGACAAGCCCTTCGGACGATCACTCGAGGAGGCCGAATCCATGGAGCGACAAGCCGCCGACGCCGGAGTGGTCAACCTGGTGAACTTCGAGTTCCGGCACCAACCGGCCCGGCGCACCATGTGGGACCTCCTGGGCTCGGGAGCCATCGGACGGCCTCAACACCTGTCCTATACGTCATTCACCTCCGGCTCGCTGACGCCCTTGCGCCCCTGGGGATGGCTGTTCGACCGCTCGCTCGGTGGTGGCTGGATCGGCGCCTTCGGATCGCACGCCGTCGATCTCGTGCGGTGGCTGCTGGGCGAGGTGACCGACGCCGGCGCCACCTCCTGGGTCACCGTCACCGAGCGGCCCGACGACACAGGGAAGCCGGTCCGTTGCGATGCCGAGGACGCCTTCACCGGATGGGCCACGCTCCGGTCGGGGGCCACGGCGACCGTGGACACGTCGTTCACGGCCGGAGTAACCACACCCGCGCGCATCGTTGTCTCCGGAACCGAAGGCGCACTGGAGAACGTGGGGGACGTACGGGTCGTCCTGCGGCGACAGGGTGAGCAATCCCAGTACATCGAGTTCGACCAGCCTGAGGGCGATGGCCACCATCAGGCCATGGTGGCCTGGGCCGGTGTGATCCGGGATGCCGTCATGGCGGGGGGGCACGCCACACCATCGTTCGCTGACGGCGTGGCGTGCATGCGGGTGATGGAGCAGTGGCGGGCGCATCCGCCGGTACCGATCGGCGATCTCACAGGTTCAATCTGACCGGGGGGGATCCCGGCGGCACAGCCGCGATGGGTCAGGAGCGCTTCGGTCGCCTAGAGCGGGCGCTTCCGACGTCCGAACAACAGGCCGAGTCCGAGCGCAATGCAGGTCACACCCGAGAGTATGAACGGCATCAGGTTGACACCGGTGAACGGCAGCGAGGTCGGCTCCGAAGCGGCCTTCACGGCCGGAGTCACTGGGACCGTGGTCGGCGTGGTCGGCGTGGTTACCGGGGCGCTAGTGGCGTCCTGAGTGGCCGGGAGCGCGGCCGGCGGTTGGGTGACCACCGGAGCCGTCTGGGGTGCATCCGGCGGGGTGACGGGCGCAACGGGGGCGCTCGGCGGCGTCGGAGCGCAGTCCGAGTCGGGTAGCTGGTGCTGCCAACCCCGCTGGGGCGTCCAGGGTCCGCTCATTGTCGGGCCGATGTAGGCGTCAGCTTGAATGATTCCGCAGAAATTCTCTGGATAGGCCAAGGTCAAAATGCCGGCCTGGGTTCCGTAGATGGTCGAGACGTCCACCGAGACCTTGGGCTCGTTGAGGAAGAACTTCCACACACAGCCCGGCTCAGTGGTGGGACACGGCGGGCTGGGTATCTGCAGCGTCACCACGTTGTTGGCATCATCGAAGGTGATGACCGGGCCCGAGTTTCCGCCCGACGCCCCCGCCGTGGTGCTGGCCGCCAACACTGCAGCCACGACGGTCAGGGCCATAACCGACGCGATGATGATCCTTTTCACTACCGCTCCTTGGGTGCCTGGGGATAACTCCTGAGCTGCCCCGACACGCAAGCTAGCAGGTACGCCCCACACTTTGTGGCGGGGCGTCCACCCCTGGTGAACCGAACATCAGGGGACATGAAATCATCCCTTGTCGGGCTCGGCGCCACGGGTCCTCTGGTCAGGCAGTTCACTATTCTCATCATCGCACTGTCGGGTAGCGATAGCGACGGATACCCGCATCGCCGGACGACGCATCGCCGCGGGATACGGCCCTGAACTGGACTTTTGTTCCGACGGCGCCCGCGCCCACCCAAGGCGACACGAAGAATTCATGTGGGGACGGACGTCCCGATGCCGGAGCGACCCCTCCCCTCGCCGCCACACCGTGGGATCCCGCCGCTACTCGTACTGCAGAACGCCTCTGATGTTCTTGCCCGCCAGCATGTCGGCGTAACCCAGATTGACGTCCTCGAGCTTGTAGGTCTGGGTGACCATGCCGTCGAGATCGAGTTGCCCCTGGTCGTAGAGGCGGAGCAGATGCGGGATGTCGTAGCGGATGTTGGCCGAGCCGAAGATGGTTCCAACCACCTGCTTCTCCAAGAGCGTCAACCAGGTGAGCGACAGCGTCACGTCGGTCTCGGCCATGGGATGGATGTTGGTCACCACCACCCGGCCGCCCTTGGCCGTCATCTGCATGATCGTCTCCATCAGGCGCCCGTCGCCGACGCCCATGGTGCAGATGACCTTGTCGGCGTTCTTACCCCAACTCACCTCGTTGACCAGGGGCAGCGCCTCCTCGATGCTGGAGGCAGTATGGGTGGCCCCGAACTTCTTGGCCATCTCCAGTTTGAACGGCACCGGGTCGACGGCGAAGATGCGCTCGGCCCCGGCCAGCCTGGCGCCCTGGATCGCCGAGGCTCCGATACCGCCGATGCCGATGACGACCACGTCGTCGCCGGGCTTCACGTCAGCGGCATACACCGACGATCCCCAGCCAGTGGTCACGCCACAGCCGACCAGACAGGCCTTGTCCAAGGGATAGTGATCGAGGATCTTGACACAGGACGCCTGATTGACCACGGTGTGCTTGGCAAAGGTGCCGAGGCACACCATGGTGCCCAGATCCTCGCCGCTGGCGCTGTGGTGACGGTGGGTCCCGTCGAGTTGAGCACCGAGCATGAGCAGGGCCCCGACATCGCACAGGTTGGAATGCCCACGGGCGCACGAGGGACAGTGGCCGCAGGCCGGGACAAATCCGAACACGACGTGGTCCCCGGGGCTGAGACCTTCAACACCCGGACCCACCTCCTCCACCACACCGGCGCCCTCGTGACCGCCGATGATGGGGTAGATGCCACCCAGGTCGCCGGTGCGAAGATGCTCGTCGCTGTGGCACATGCCAGAGGCGGCGATCCTGACCAGCACCTCACCGGCCTTGGGCGGGTCGAGCTCGATGGTCTCGACCTTCCAGTCGCCGCCCATCTCCCAGAGAATGGCTGCTTCAGTCTGCATGGATTGGTCCCTTCCCTCGCTGTTCCAGTGCCTGTTGGACCGGCGTGGCACGCTCCCGCGCCCCCGTAGGGATGGGCCCCGTGTCCCCACTCACCCACCACCTCTACCGGCCACAGGCACCTCTTCGTGCACCGGTCATGCGTCCTTCGGCATGAAGCCTACGCCCAGATGCACCGACGTGGAGCCAGAAGGGGATCAGGGAGTCGGCGGGACCTGGACTCCGCACTGGCCGCGGAAACTCCAGCCGTCGTGGATGATCGCACAGGCCTTCCCGAACCCGTGGACGTAGTCCACCCCCTTGCTGGTGGTGATGTACGCCGCCAGGGGGATCGTGATGAGGACGGCCAGGATGCCGACGAGCTTGAAGATCCTCTTGATGGGTCTCATGGGCATGTCACCTAGACGTCCTTCTCACTGACGTTCCACCGGTGCTCCCAAGTCTCATGATGCACAAGTCCGTTCGCAGTTGCGGCAACCCGACCAAAACTACTGCACGGTGTTGCTGAATTCGCGGTTCTCCCCAACCCGCCGGGTGGTCCCGTCGTCGTGCGGTCCGAGCTACTGCTCGCCTGACGACGTCGTGTAGGCGCGGGCAACGCCACCATCGGGCTGATCCGAGAGCTGTCCGGCCACACGAAGGTCTCGCTCGCGCTGCCAACGGGCGTCGAAGGCGTCCCGGCTGAGGCGCTCGGAGGACCGGCCCAGATGGGACGGATACCCGAGGTCGTACTCGTCCGCGTCATCGCCCTCCGTCCGCTCTTTGGCATCGAGCAGGCGACGTACACCCGACCTGGTGGTGAAGAAGATCAGTACCACGATGATGGCTACCAATTTCACCAGTCCGACCAACAGATAGGCGACAGTGATGACCGTCCATTTGATGAGCTTGAAGACCAGACCGAGCAGTGTGATCACAACCGCTGGCTCCGTGACGACGTCACCAGGACCATGGTGGCCAGGACCATGGTGGCCATGGGTGCCTCCTGCCGGGACGGGTCGGGAAGGCAGTAGGCCGGGACACACGCCGGAACACACACGGTTCAACGATACGTCAGCACGGTGGCCAGGATCGGTTCTTCGACGTAGCCGTCACCACGGCGACTGCTACGGCCGGGCGTTGACCCGCTCCTTGGGGCGTGCCCGCCGTCGCGGGGTCAAGGGTCACCCGGCGATGGCGGCGCAACTGCCCCACGGACGGCCGGTTCGTGCGGCGCGGCGCTCACCGGCCTTGATTCGGGATACCACTGGACCGGTGACCCCCAGGTCACCGACGGCTGAACGGTTGCTGAACAGTATGTGGCGTGCGGCACGGACAGCCGCACGCAAGCCACCGCTCGCAGGACCGTCAGTCGAGAGTGGGACGAGGTTCGCCATACTTCTCACTGTCACATGCGGGGAAGATCCCGGCGACCTCGCGCGCCGCGGACCGGATGGCGTCATCACGGCACATCCCCGCCACCTCCACGGTCAGACTGATCGACCTGGAGTCTCCGGAGAAACGGACCAATCGGTTGGCTGACCGCCGGGCGGCCTCGAGGAACTGCTCGGTCCTGGCATCGAGCGGTCGTGTGATGGTGACATCGACCTCATAGCGCATGGGATGACGGTAGCGAACGTATGTTCGTCTGTCCAGTGCCCGGATCCGACGACTCGGCCCGCCGGCTGGTCAACGCAGGATCCGGTCGCCCATCTCGCTGTAGATCTGGCGGTGGAAGTCCGCCAGAAGTTGAGCCTGCTCCCTGCAGGTCAGTGCCGGGCTGTCGCGGACGGCGCCGACCTGCGTGCCGTGGCCCGGACATCCCGGACAGATGACGTCCCATTCGGTTGCGGAGATCCTGCGAGCTTTCGCATGATGTTCAGCCACGAGGTCAACGTACGCGAGCCACCTTGCCTCTGTGTCAATTCGACGTGACGCCAGCATGAACTTCGCGTGAGCACGCAGAGTGGCACCGGCCCCACCGCACGTCCGAGCCGGGTCGCCGCTACCGGCACCGTGGTGGAGGCGTCGCGAAACGTTCACCGGTTCGTGTCGTTGTGGTCATCTGCCGAGTCGTAACGTGGCCGTCACCAGTGCACGATGCCGGAACAGACATTCCGGAGCCTGCGTCCCGGGCTCACCGGAAGGGTGGAGAGGACGACAGCATGCGGCGATGGGCAGGTCGATTGGCGGTATCCGTCATCGGCATCCTCGCTCTCTCATCAGTGTTCTCGCCGAGCGCCATCGCCGCGGTGGTGCCCTCGCCGAACATGCCTGGCGTGATCCAGGCGGACACCACCACCACCTCGTCGACTTCGACCACGAGTACCACCTCGACGACGACCGCGACCACGTCGACCACGAGTACGACCGATCCCTCCTCGACGACCACGACGACCACGACACCTTGCACGACGACAAGCACCAGCACCACGCCGGGCACCAGCACCTCGACGAGCTCCACCAGCACCTCGACGACGAGTCCGACAACGACAACATCGACGAGCACGTCGCCGACAACCACTGCACCGACCATCTCCCTGCGCGCGGTGAGCACGACCGACAGCACCGATCCGACCACGACGACGACGTCGATCCCGACCACGACCACGACCGAGGCCGCGTCCACCACGACGACGACGAGCGCCTGTGCGACCAGTACGACGACCACTGTCCCCGGCGTCGCCACGTCGAGCTCGTCGGGCACGTCACCGACACCGGCCGCCGCGTCGACAGGGTCGCTGGCCTTCACCGGCAATGGGCCTTATGCCCCCCTTCTGGTGGCCGTGGGCCTGTTGCTGATGGCCGCAGGTGTCGGGATCCGGCACCGGCTGCTCAGACGGAGAAACCAACAGACCTGAGACCGTGGGGTCGAGGATCGAGCAGTTAGCAGCGTCCGGACCTCCTTGGGGATACCCTCGCCGGGCAGATGATCGACATCAATCCCCTGTGCCCGGATGATTGGCAGGTCATTCGTAGGGTCCGGCTCCAGTCCCTCCACGAATCACCGGATGCCTTCACCTCGACCTACGAACGCGAAGCTACCTTCGATGAGTTGATCTGGCGAGATCGCGCCACCACCTGTCAATGGTTCGTGGCTACTGAGGCTGGAGAGGCCATCGGAGTTGCCGGCGGTATCGACGGCCTGGCCGACGACTCAAGCGATCGGGAGCTGGTGGGCATGTGGGTCGCTCCATCGCACCGGGGCAGGGGGACCGCTCGCCGCCTGCTCGAGGCGGTAGGAGTCTGGGCCGAAGGACAAGGGGCCACCATGCTGCGGTTGGGCGTAAAGGAGAGCAATGTGGAAGCGCACGATGCCTACCTCCGTATGGGGCTCAGGGTCTCGAGAGAGACCAGGGCGGCCCACGCCGCTCCGGACAGGTCCGTCGTGATCATGGTGCTGGACCTCGAGCATCACTAGGTGCCGCGCTCCGCGCCATCGATGTTACCGGCGAGGTCGGGGTCGCTACCTCTGTGGTTGCCGCAGGGCCGACCGGGCAATCAACCGCCGACGGTCGGGTCTACGATGCCGGACCTCGATCTCCGGACTCGTCAGGCCATCACCGGAGTGGGTGGGGTCGTCGAAGTCAGCGGGGGCAAGGGAACCACACCGGTAGGCGCGGTCAGGGGGTGCACCGTTCCCCACGCGCCCAGGTGGAGCGTCAGGCCGTCGATGCTGATCTCAACAGGGAGATGGGATCCGCCCACGGCCAGGTAGCAGGTGACCGGGCCGGCATCGTTCCCGGTGTTGCGGTAGGTGATGGTGACAGCCCGCACACCATCTACCGTTTGGGTCGGACCCTCGTGGAAGCTCCTGGCATCGAATAGGTCCTGCGTCAGCGAGGGCATCGTGAGATCAGCGGCGGCGGCACCGTAGACCGGGCTGTTGTCCGGGACGTGTACCCACCGGCCGGCGAGTGTCGAAGCCTGGGTGGCGCTGAGGCCCACAGAAGTCGACCAGAACGATGCGTCGGCATCGACGTCCACGGTACCGAGGAGGTCCAGTGTGGTTGCCGACGGCCGGGCTCCGGAACCGGTGCCGGCAGATGTCACCGTCACCACCTGGCTTCCCGACGACATGTCCGCATAGTCCGACTCGGTGAGCTCGGCGGTGCCTCCACCGGGGATGTGCGACATTCCACTACCGACCGCACTCACCGATCCCTGCGCCATCATGGCTTGGCGTGCCTGGTCTACCAGTGACCGGGCCGACTTGGCGTTGTACTCGTTAGGGACAACCGACGCGGTCGTGGTGACGCCCAGTACCAGGAGCGCGACAAACGACATGGCCACCACCACAGCCCCCAGAGGCGGCGTACCGAGTGGATGTCCCGCCCCGGTGCTCATGTGACCTTCTCCCCTCGTGGCGCCAGGCGCCGCGCCGTGGTCCGTTGTGTACACGATCGGCACAGTGAGGATCGGGCTTGAGCAGAGACCGTTGACCGTACTGGGCCTCGTCACCAACCACCCCGTCGGTGCCCGTGTGCATACCCCGATTTGTCGGGGCCGACTGCCACACTGGTTGGGTGAGGCGCAACCTCGTGGTCGGGTTGGTGCTGTCAGGGTTGGTTCTCTGCGCCTGTGGGCAGACACGCTCCGAGGTTGTACCGCGACCGCTGTCGGGCGGGAAGTCCGGCACGAGCCCGACGACCTCCCCCGAGTCCTCCGCAGCAACATCGACGGCGACGTCGGACTTCTCCCTCGGCGAGGTCTTCCGTGAGGAAGGCGTGTTGCTGACCGGCTCCACCCCCACGGTGGCCGAGACCCTCGACTTCGTGGCCTACTTCCAATACATCGATGAGGCGTGCGATCAGGCCGAGCACAGTGCCACCTGTCCGGTGATGAGCGACGTCGACGTCATCGCCCAGATGTACCTGGAGGCGCACAATCAGACGGCCATCGACGCCCACCAATCAGCGTCGGCC
This sequence comes from uncultured Acidimicrobiaceae bacterium, assembly GCA_963831535.1. GTDB lineage: Bacteria > Actinomycetota > Acidimicrobiia > Acidimicrobiales > RAAP-2 > Bog-756. The sequence continues at coordinate 28,966 of CAWHQP010000004.1, forward strand.
GGCTGATCCCCATCGAACGTGCCGCACCCCACCGGTCTCCGGCCGAGGGGAACGCCCGTCCGGGGGGCTTGGGGCAAATCCTAGGCTCCCTACTGCCCCTGAGCCGACGGACCTGGTAGGAAGATGCGCCGCGTACTCAGCGAGCCAGCACCACCTTGACGGCACCGGTCTCCGCGGCCCTGGCGAACACGTCGTAAGCCTCGACCATGTCGTGAAGGCCGAAATGATGGGTGACAAACCGAGCGGCATCGATCTGACCGCTGGTGAGCAGACGCAACAACGTGGGCGTCGAGTAGGTGTCCACCAGCCCCGTGGTGATCGTCACGTCACGTGTCCAGAGTGATTCGAGGTGCAGCGTGGCGGACTTCCCGTGGACCCCGATGTTGGCCACGTGCCCGCCCGGCCGGACCAATTCGGTACACAGCTCAAACGTAGCCGGCACACCAACCGCCTCGATGGCCACGTCGACGCCGAGGCCGTCGGTGAGTTCCCGCACCGCAGCCAGGGCGTCCTGGTGGCCGTTGTTGATAATGGCATCGGCGCCGAACAGCTTGGCCATGTCGAGACGCGCCGCAGCCAGATCGATGGCAATGACCAGTCCCGGAGAGAACAGCTTGGCTCCGGTGATGGCCGAGAGCCCGATCGGTCCCGCACCCACCACGGCGACACTGTCACCCGGCCGCACCGTGCCGTTGAGGACACCGACCTCGTACGCGGTGGGGAGGATGTCGGCCAGCATGAGAAGCGCTTCGTCGCCGACCCCGTCGGGTACGGCGTAAGTGGATGTGTCGGCAAAAGGTACCCGGACGTATTCAGCCTGGGTCCCATCGATGATGTGGCCGAGGATCCAACCTCCACCGCCGAGACACTGTCCATAGCGTCCGTCGCGGCAGTACCGGCACGTGCCGCAGGCACTGATGCACGATACGAGGACCCGGTCCCCGACCGCCACCGTCTTCACCCCCGAGCCGACCGCCTCGACGGTTCCCACTGCTTCGTGTCCCAGGATGCGACCGGCGGTGACTTCGGGGGTGTCGCCCTTCAGGATGTGCAGGTCGGAGCCGCAGATCGTGGTCGTATCCACCCGCACCACCGCGTCGGTATCCGCCTGTACCACAGGATCAGGCACGTCTTCCCATGCCTTGGTGGCGGGTCCGTGGTACACGAGGGCTTTCATGGATTGACTCCTAGTTCTTCTCTGTGCCGTCAGTTTTCCCTCTCGACGGGTTGGGCGGTAGAGCCGAAAGGCCCTCATCTCCCCCCACCGGCGCACCGGCGCTCTCGGCTACCCCGGACGGTCCGGTGAAGTTCAACCGATCCGTCAACGCGGAATCGTCGGGTCCGAGCGTCAGTCGCACCGCGATCACACCGTGACTGGATGTCGTCGTGATCCCGTACCCCGAATGCAGGAACACATCCACCATGTTGCGGTTGTCGGCCAACGTTGAGGCGACAAATGTCGTGATGCCATTGGGCCGGGCCGCGTAGGCCAGATGATCGAGGAGCATCGTCCCGATTCCCAATTTCTGATAGGCGTCAGCCACGACGAACGCCACCTCGGCCTCGGTGGAGCCCGGACTCCGGTCATAGCGGCCGACGGCGATCAGCTGATCGCCATCCTCGGCAATCAGAGCCAACCGGTCGACATAGTCCACATGTGTGAAATGTTCGACCTCGGCCTCCGATAGTTCAGGATGCAGGAAGAAGTGACGGCGATACACAGAGGTCGGCGACAGTTGCCGGTGGAAGACGAGCAACCGGGGAGCATCATCGCCTCGTATGGGACGAACATGCACCTCCGTCCCGAGCTTCGTCGTCCACCGGCACTCCAACTCGATCGGATACCGGACGGCACCTGAATCTTCCACGGGATCTCCTTTGCGAACCCAGGCCACAGCTCCGCCACCGGGGAGGGCCTTCTACAACGCTGGCATCTCCCATGGCAATGGGCCAGGGCCGTTCGGCCCTTTCCGGCGGTTCGGCCCTTTCGGCGGTTCGCCCGGTCGCGGTGGCTCGCCCGCGACCCGGACGACTGCTCGTAGTGCTCCTCCGGGGCAACGGCGGGCGCGAGGAGGGTCATGCAGCGACAGGTTGTGGTCGGGACCACACGAGGAAAGATGAAACGGCATGCGGCGTATCCCTTGAACAGCCAACGGGCTACCCCGAAAGCAGGTGCGACGGAACCTCGGTCAGCAACACCGCACCGATGGAACAGACCTCCACCGGATCGTCATAGCCCTTGAGGAGGCGCCGGCCGGCCGCTCGGGACTCCACGACGTCGCCGGCCGACCGGGACGTCTCGGCGTCAACGAGCACTTCTCCAGGAATGGCCAACTCCGCCAGTCGGGACGCCAGATTCACCACCTTGCCGTAGTAGTCGCCGTGCCGGACGATCACATCGCCGAAACAGACTCCTCCCCGTGGCTCGATACCATCGCCGAAGGCGTCGGTGATGCCCCGGGCAATGGCGCACCCTGATGCCGCGTCAAGGGCGACGAACATCACCTCATCTCCAATGTGCTTCACGATGCGGCCATTGTGGGCCGAAGCGACTTCGAAGGCTTTGGTTTCGAACACGCTCACCAGTTCCAGCACCTGGGCAGAGTCGGCGTGCAGTGACAGCGGGGTGAATCCGACCAGGTCGACAAAGCCCACGGCCAGCCGGTGCAGCGCCCTCTCGGTGACCCCTTCCTGGGCGATCCGCTGACGATCGATGGCGTCCCGGAGGTGGTGAGCGAAAACAGTTCCCATCGCATCGCCCAGTCGCAATGCTGCCGAACACACCTGGGCCATGTCCTTGGCCCAGTCCAGCAGGTCCGTCCCAGGGCGCGCGGCTCGGGTTCCTTCGTCTGCACGTAGACGGCCACCGCGGCCTCGGCCAGGCGCGAGAGGGAACTGCCCATCACCCGCAACAGCTCGTCGCCGTAGGACCCGACGGGGTTCTCGTTGACCAGGAAGGCCACGAACTCGGCGTCACGCTCGGTGAACATTCCGATGTCCGCATCGGGAACCACGATGCCCAGTGTCCGCCAGAGGGAGACAATGTTGTCCGCCGGTACACCCGCCCGGGTGGCAAGGTCGCCGGCCGAGAGATCGGCACCCTCGGCGAAGACCAGGTCCCCGGCAAGACTGGCGATCCGGCAGTTGCGCCAGGCGCTCTCGATCTGCTCCTCCGTTGCCCCGAGCGACCGGAGGAAGCGGTTGACCGACTCGGTGCCTGCTTGCTCGTCATCGACCGCATCCACCCTTCAGACGCTACCGGAATCCCCCCGATCTCGGCGGCCGGCGTCGGACCTCTACCGGGGGCGTACTCACGTCCAGACATCGTGGTCCATGAGATGCGTTCGCACGCGGCGCACATCCATCTCATGGTGGACGATCTCGTGGACGGTGTGTCGGACGACCCACGCCACGTCCCGCGACCGGGGCGCGGGGAAACTGAAGAAACAGCGTCTGGCCAGTTGTTCGTCGTCCAGCAGGGTGATGACCTTGGCGGCCAGGTTGGCCACCGATGTGAGTTCCTGGGCCACCTCGGTGGCGGACTCCCGGTCATAGCCGGCGTGGACGACCCGTTGCTCCCGGTGCATGGGGACAAACCGGGGTGCGTCCTCGACCAACGCCAGCAGAATCCGCTCACGCTGGACGATGATCACGTCGCGCCCATGGCACGCGTACTCGACCACGGACCACGTCTCCGGGTCAGGTCGGGTGTGGATCGACGAGTCATCGCCACTGAACAGATCCTCAGCGATTCGTTCGGCACCCACCCGTAGGGCGGACGGTGCATCGGTAATCGCCAGACTGTCGTAGTGGAATCCGCACGCTTCACAGGGGTCCATGGACGACAGCATGGCCCATCATCGTCGTGCATCGTGGGCCCCTCGTGCCGGATCCATCCGTGCCTGGTGGTCCCCGGTGGCGTTCGGCTCTGCGGAGAGTGCGCTCCTCGGCCCAGCCGTCGACGGCTGCCGGGGGCACCGGTTGGACCCAGCCCTCGGCAACGCCTCAGACCGGATGTTCCGGATGGCCCTGGTCAGGAGCCAGTAGCTCCACACCGACGACGGGACCGTAACCCCGCTCTTAGGTCACGAGTTTGGCCAGTTGCGCCTGCAGGGCCCGCATCGCCCGCAGCCAACGCTCGCGGTCGCCGGCTCGCCGCTGTTCGTACGTGGCCACCTCCGGATGGGGAAGGATGAGGAACCGCTCCTCGGCCATGGCCTGGATCACCGCGTCGGCAACCACCTCAGGCTCGAGCATGCCGTCGCGACCGACCGTAGACACGGTGGCGTCGTGGGGGCCGAGGTCGTCGGCCCCGGTCATGGCGGTCCACACGCCCTGCGGGCACAGGCACGACACCCGCAACCCGGCGTCACCGTGGGTGATGGACAGCCATTCCGCCAGGGCCACAACAGCATGCTTGGTCACGCTGTACGGTGCCGATCCGAGCTGGGTCAACAGGCCGGCCGCCGACGCCGTGTGCACCAGATATCCCTCGCCCCGCTCGAGCATCGCCGGCACTACGGCCCGGGCGGCGAAAATGTGGCTCTGGACATTGACCGCCCACATGCGCTGCCACACGGCATCGGACACGTCGATACCGCCGGGCACCACGATGCCGGCGTTGGCGCAGAACACGTCGAGGACTCCGAAGGTCGACTCCGCGGTAGCCACCAGGGCCTTGACCTGGGACTCGTCCGTCACGTCAACCGTCAGGGCGATAGCCGGGAAGCCCTGGTCGGTGAGTTCGTCCGCCACCGCCCGGGCGCCGTCACCGTTGAGATCGGCCACCACCGTTCCCCGGACGCCCTCCCGGGCGAAGGCGCGGCACATGGCCCGGCCGATGCCACTGGCCCCACCGGTCACCACCACATTGCGGTCGGCCAAGTCCATGGTCAACCGCGCCCCCTGGAGCGACGCTCCATTACGTCGGCGTACGTGACCAGGTCGGGATCGGCGGCCATGACCTCACTGAACTTCTCGCGTGCAGCGGCCCGCTTGGCCGGGAGGTAATCGGTGGGCCAGAAACCCTCATGGGGTTCGTATCCCTTCAGGACGTTGCGGGCCACGGTGACCTTGTGCACCTCGTCGACGCCGTCCATCACGCTCATCGCCGGCGAGCCGGCCCACATGGCCTGGAGCGGCGTGAGATCGGTGACTCCCAGGGAACCAAAGATGTGGATGGCACGGTAGGCGACGTCTTTCAGCACTTTGGCCGCCGTGTACTTGCACGCGGCAATCTGGGTCCGAGCCTCTTGGGTACTCGAGTTGTCGATGGTCCAGGCCGTCCATAGCACCATCAGTCGGAGCATCTGGATCTCGGCGTAGGAGTCGGCCACCGCGCTCTGGACCATTTGATGTTCGGCGATGATCTTGCCGTGGGACTCCCGGCTGAGGGCCCGTTCACACATCATGTCGAAGGCCCGTTTGCACTGGGCGATGGCCCGCATAGCGTGGTGGATCCTCCCCCCACCGAGCCGACGCTGGGCCAACACCTTGGCGCCATCCTCCGGTCCGAGAAGGTGGTCGAGGGGTATCCGGACGTCGCGGTAGACGATGTGGTCGTGGGTGCGTGGCTGATCCATAATCTCGACCCCGGACGTATTCCTCGGCACCACGAACATGCCGTTCGTGCACATGACGAAGAGGATGTCGGCATGCCGGCCCGCGCTGGTGAACCACTTCTCGCCGTTGATGACCCACTCCTCGCCGTCCCGGACTGCGTGGGTCACGAAGAGGTTCGGGTCCGAACCCCCTTGAGGCTCGGTCATCGAATAGGCCGACCAGATCTCCTGGTTCATGAGTGGCTCGAGCCAGCGCTTTTTCTGGACCTCGGTCCCGTAGGCGGCCAGCAGCTCCATGTTGCCGGTGTCGGGGGCCTGACAGCCGAAGATCGCCGGCGCGCTCCCGTAACGGCCGATGATCTCGTTGAGTAGGGCCAGCTTCAGTTGGCCGAAGCCAGGCCCTCCAAGCTCCTTGTCGAGGAAGATCGCCCACAGACCGCGGTCCTTCACCTGTTGGCGCAGGGGGTCGACCAGGGCCTTCATCTTAGGATCGCGCATCCGAACGGCAAAGGGAAAGACCAGCTCAAGCGGCTCGACCTCTTCCCGGCAGAACGTCTCGACCCAGTCCAACTGGCCCTGGAACTCCGGTTCTGTCGAAAAATCCCACGCCACAGGCGGGCCTCCTCGTAATCGATTTAAGTTCGTTCATCATGCCCCCTGGGCACACCGACCGGCACGTCAATGTCCGAGGTCCGACCACCCAGACCGGGGCCGGCGACGGAGAGGCCGGCACTGGCCGCTCCGGACGGAAATGCGGAGGCGTCCTAGGGTGTTGGAGGGTCTAGCGGGGGTAGAGCGTGCAGCGAGGACAGGAGGAGTGGATGTGACGGACCAATACCGCAGGGATCCTGATCGCGTCTCCCGGTTGTCCCGAAGGCAGTACGACGTCACACAAACGGGCGCCACCGAGCCTGCGTTCGCCAATGAGTTCTGGGATTCGAAGGAGTCGGGGATCTACGTGGACGTGGTTTCGGGTGAGCCCCTGTTCGCGTCGAGACAGAAATTCGACAGTGGGTGTGGGTGGCCGAGCTTCACCGTGCCCCTCGAGCCGGGCAATGTGGTGGAGACCGAAGACCGGAGCCACGGGATGGTGAGGACCGAGGTCCGATCAGCCCACGGGGACAGCCACCTGGGCCACGTCTTCGACGACGGCCCGGCCGACCAGGGTGGCCTCCGCTACTGCATCAACTCCGCGGCACTTCGGTTCGTCCCCTACCAGGACCTGGAGGCGGAGGGCTACGGCGAGTACCGGAAGGTGCTGGACAGAACGACGACACACCAGGAAGGGATCCAATGAGTGATACGACGGAGACGGCGATTCTGGCCGGGGGATGCTTCTGGGGCATGCAGGACCTCGTACGGAAGCGCCCAGGAGTTCTCTCCTCGCGGGTGGGATACACCGGAGGGGAGGTGGCCAACGCCACGTACCGGAACCATGGAGGCCACGCCGAGGCCATTGAGATCGTCTTCGATCCATCGTCGACCTCGTACCGGGACCTCCTTGAGTTCTTCTTCCAGGTTCATGACCCGACGACCCTGAATCGCCAGGGAAATGACATCGGCACGAGCTACCGGTCAGCGATCTTCTACCTGAACGACGAGCAACGCCGAGTGGCCGAGGACACCATCGCCGATGTCGAGGCGTCGGGGCTCTGGCCCGGGAAGGTCGTCACCGAGGTGACCCCGGCCGGTCCCTTCTGGGAGGCCGAACCTGAGCACCAGGACTACCTGGAGCATTATCCGAACGGGTACACCTGCCACTTCCCCCGTCCGGGTTGGGTGCTACCCCACAGGAGCGACGCCGTCGCCGGCTGATGAGAGGCCTGTCGGCAGCACGCGCCGACGAACGGGTACCCCGGTCCAGCTAAGGGTGCAGCCGATGCCGGGATCGGCTGACGAGTACAGTGACCGGCCGTGAACACGATGAACGCTGGTACGCCGGAATTCGATTTTCCGGAGGGATTCCTGTGGGGGACGGCCACGGCGGCCCATCAGATCGAGGGCGGCAACGTCAACAACGACTGGTGGGCGTGGGAACACAATCCCGACTCGGGCTGCGATGGATCGAGCGGCGACGCCTGCAACTCACTGTTCCAATGGAAGGAAGACGTCCAGCTGGTGGCGGACATGGGGCTCGGCGCCTACCGGTTCTCACTCGAATGGAGTCGGATCGAGCCTGCCGAGGGTGAGTTCTCACTGGCCGCCCTGGACTACTACCGACGCATTTGCGCCGAGTTGCGGGAGCGGAATATCGACCCGGTGGTGACCTTCCACCACTTCACCACGCCGACCTGGCTGGCGGCCCGTGGCGGATGGGAGGCGGACGACGCCCCCGAGCTGTTCGCCCGCTTCGTCACCCGGGCCACCGCACACCTCGGTGACCTCATCGGGTGGGCCTGCACCATCAACGAGCTGAATCTCATCGGCGTCATGGGCTATGCCTTGGGATCGTCGCCGCCAGGAGTGAAGGACGACTTCGGACGCCACCTGGCGGTGAATGAGGCCATCGTGCGCGCCCATCGGCTGGCCGTGGATGCCCTCCGGTCTGGGCCGGGCACCTTCTCCGTCGGCCTGACCTTGTCCATGGACGAGATGGTGGCCGACCCCGGAGGTGAAGCGGTGCTCGAGGCAGCCCAGGAGATCCTGGAGGACCGGTTCCTTCGGGCCACCGAGGGCGACGACTTCATCGGCGTCCAGTGCTACTCGCGGGTGCACTTCGGAGCCGAAGGCCAAGCGCCCAATGAACCGGGAGTGCCACTCACCCAGATGGGGTACGAATACTGGCCTCAAGGGGTCGAACACTGCGCCCGGCGGGCGGCGGCGATCTCCGGCCTACCGGTCCTGTTGACCGAGAGCGGCATCGCCACTGATGACGACACCGAGCGCATTCCGTTCATCGCCGAGGTCCTACGTGGCGTCAAACGTGCCCTCGACGACGGCGTGGACATCCGGGGCTATTTCGTCTGGAGCCTGCTGGACAATTATGAATGGTCCCACGGGTTCCGACCCAAGTTCGGACTGCACAGCATCGACCCGGTCACGTTCGCGCGCCGGGCCAAACCCAGTGCCTCCTGGTACAGCTCCGTGGCCCGGTCGAACAGCCTGCTGACTCCTCCGACCTGATGTCGGAAGGGCCGTTTGGAAAGCCTGCCTGGCCGACGCCGCCGGCCAACGCCACGGAGCTCCGGTATTTCTTGCGCTCTACTCGGTGGTCGATCCCGGAAGCAGGTGACAGCGGCCGCCGTGCCCCAATCGATCCCACCACCCCGTAATCGGTGTCACTGCTCGGGTCCATGGCACAGGAATCGTCACGTCGCCTGCAGCCGAAGATGCCAAGGATGCGGTGACGTGTTGCTTCACGGCATGAGCCTAAGCCCGACGACGGGGCGACCAGCTGCTGTGAATCCGGCGGCTACCGAGTCCGTGAATCCCGTCATTGGGACACGGGACCTTGGACTCTGTTCGACTCCCATCGAATCCGGCATGGTGGCGATATCCTCCGTCAACATCACTCCATGCCCACCCTGCCACATCCCCGTGGCCGCGACCCGTCCAGCGGGTCCGGATACCGTTGGAACGCCGGACGGCACCCTCGGGCGGCCACGGAGTCGAGACTGAAACGAACGCGTTGGACGGGGTCGACATGGTGCTGGCACCAGTACACACTGGGAACTGTGGCGTGGCGGTCAAGTCGGGCCATCCAGGCAGGACCATGGACATGAACTCGGTCGAACCGCGGCGTGACGCGGACCGGCAGCTGGACGTTGGTGGATAACGTGCCGGCTTCCGAGACCATGAGAGCGTGGGCGGTGGACTCGCCCGGCCCCATCGATTCAAGTCCGCTTCGTCCCGTCACCCGCGCAGTCCCTGAGCCTGCGGCGGGTCAGATCCGGGTTCAGGTTCGGGCCTGCGGCGTGTGCCGGACCGACCTGCACCTGGCCGAAGGAGATCTGAACCCGAAGCATCCTCTGATCGCACCTGGCCACGAGGTGGTGGGCGTGGTCGACCGGCTCGGAACCGGCTGCGTCCGATTCGGACTCGGGGACCGCATCGGCGTACCGTGGCTCGCCCACACGTGTGGAATCTGCAGATTCTGCCTCGCCGGTAGGGAGAACCTCTGCGTAAGTCCGCGGTTCACCGGTTGGGACGTCGATGGTGGCTACGCCGAATATCTCGTCGTTGAAGAGGGCTTCGCCTATCCGATTCCCGAGGCGTTCAGCGACGAGCAGGCTGCACCCCTGCTCTGCGCCGGCATCATCGGCTACCGGGCGCTCCGACGGTCGCAACTCCCCCAGGATGGCCGACTGGGCATCTACGGATTCGGCGGTTCCGCCCACCTCACGGCCCAGATCGCCATGGCCGAAGGGGCCAGAGTGCATGTCATGACCCGATCGCCGGAGGCCCGGGAGCTAGCGCTCGCACTGGGAGCGGTGAGCGCCGGTGACGCCGCTGACCCACCGCCCGAACCACTGGATTCGGCCGTTCTCTTCGCTCCGGTGGGAACACTGGTGCTCCCCGCCCTCGAAGCCCTCGAACGAGGGGGGACGCTGGCCATTGCTGGTATCCATCTCAGCGACATTCCCGTCCTCAACTACCAACGGCATCTCTTCGAGGAACGCTCGCTGTGCAGCGTGACCGCCAACACCAGGCAAGACGGCACCGAGTTCTTGGAGGCTGCGGCCGGGATTCCGATCCAGGTCTCCACCGTCGCCTACCCGATGGACCAGGCCAACCAGGCCCTCAGCGACCTGGCCCACGACCGGGTCAACGGCGCGGCGGTACTCATCAATCCCGGGATATGAACCTGCGGCAGACCGGCTTCGGCTCCACCTGGATCAGTTACCGCAATCTACCCACGACCGCTCATGTCCTTCTGCTGGATACCCGCTCCACGGTGGCTCTCCCTGGAGTACGTTCCTGTCGGTGAGTACCACCACGTCCTCTCCTGTTCTCATTACGGACTCCCACGGACTGGAGTCGCTCTGCACTCGATTAGCAGGGGAGGAGTGCTATGCGATCGACACCGAGTTCCACACCGAGCGCACCTACTGGCCCAGGCTGGCCCTCATACAGCTGGGATGGACGGACAAGGTGGCCCTGGTGGATCCACTGGCTGTCGATCCTTCGCCCCTGAGCGGTGTCTTCACTGGGCCGGGGACCGCCGTCGCCCACGCCTCCGGCCAGGATCTCGACGTGCTCCTGGCCGCCTGCGGGGCGGTTCCATCCACCCTGTTCGACACCCAGATCGCCGCCGGCTTCCTGGGGATGTCCACACCGTCACTGGCCCGACTGGTCGAACAAGTTCTCGGGATCATCCTCCCCAAGACGGACCAATTGTCCGATTGGTTACACCGACCGATCCCTGGCGACCAGCTCGCCTACGCCGAGGGGGATGTCCGGTACCTGTTGGCTCTCCACTCCTCCCTGGTCGACGAGCTCAAGGAGCTCGGGCGGCTCGCCTGGGCCATCGAGGAGTGCGCCCAGGCGCTATCCGCACGACGGCGCGATGTGGTACCCCAGGAGGCCTGGTGGAAGGTGGGAGACGTGCGCCGGCTCGCAGGGCGGTCGCGGGGAGTGGCCCAGGAGGTGGCGGCCTGGCGAGAACGGCGCGCAGCCCAGATCGACCGGCCACGGAGAAGTGTCCTCTCGGATCTGGCGATCCTCACCATCGCCCAACGCCCACCCCGGAACCGTCAGGAACTCGAGAAGCTCCGGGGTGTGGACGCTCGCCATCTGGCCAAGGGTGCGGCCGCCGAGATTCTCGAGGCCGTCGAGCGCGGCCGGTTATTGACTCGTGGCGAGTTGCGGCTCCCGCCCGATCCGCCCGAATCGAGAGCATCCCAGGCCGCTGTGGCGGTGTGCGCCGGCCTCGCGCGACAGATCGCCGATGACCTGCAGTTCGACCAGAGCCTCTTGGCCACCCGGGTGGACATCGCACAGCTGGTGACCGGCGAGCCCAACCGGCTCGACCGGGGCTGGCGAGGATCCATTGCCGGTGACCCAATTCGGCGCCTGCTCTCCGGGGATGTCGCTGCCGTCTTCGACCCCGACGGCAGATTGGTGCTCGAAGCGCGCTCCCGAATTGCGGATGGGCCGCCACAGACGATCTGATGCCGACGGCAGTTCAGGACAGGCCTTCGATGATGCGGATGAGTTCGTCCTTCCGGTAACCGTGTCGGCTGGAGATGCGGAGCAGCTCACGACAACGGACCACAACCTCGCTCAGTCCCGGTGCTTCCCCGACGACCGAGATCCCACGTCCCCGACGGAACTCCAGGATTCCCTCATCCCGCAGCTGCCGGAGGGCTCGGAACATCGTGTTCTGGTTTACACCCATCACCGCGGCCAGGTCGCGGGCGGGTGGAAGCCGTTGACCGGACTTGATCGCTCCTTCAGCTATCTCTCGCCGTAGCTCTCCCGCCACCCGGGAGTAGACGGGAATCCCATGCCCGACGGCGGAGCTCATGGACACATGATACTAGATTGGTTAGTATTATAGGGTGAGGGCGGATGCAGCGGTAGCAACCGACGATCACCCGCTCATCCCGGTTGGCCAGACAACCAGCACGGGCGAGGAACTCATCATCAAAGAAGCGCGTCGACGCCACCGGCATCGGGTGCTCGCCGTAGCGGGGACCGTGGCACTGGCGGCGGTGGCCGTCTTCATCACCGTGCTCAGCCTCGCCGACCGTGGCTCCCCCCCGGATCACTCCTCGACAGCTCCGACCGTGTCTCCGCGTCCCCGAACAGGGGTCGCTGCTGCATGCCGTTCCGATCAGCTCCTGGTTTCCTCACTCGGCGGTGGTGCGGGTGCGGGCAGCGTGGATCAAGTATTTGGATTCACCAATATCAGCGCTAGCGCCTGCACCGTGTCGGGCTACCCACGGATCGCCGCTCTCAATGCCGAAGGGAGAGAGGTCGCCGTGGCCGAGCAGCAGCTCTCCGGCGCCGGTGGCGTCCAATCCGGAACCACCATTCTCCCGGTCGTGACCCTGAACCCGCGACAGATCTCCTCGGCCATGCTCAGCGGTACCGACATCCCGGCGGGCGAGGCAACGGCATGCCCCTCCGGATATCCGGCCTTCCTGGTCACGCCACCCGGTGGGACGCAGCCGGTCAGAGTGGCCGCGGTGGACGGCTGGAGCTCCGGATCCTTCCCCGGCTGCTCGACAGTGATCAGGGTCTATCCGATCGTTCCGGGAACGGCAGGCCAACTGCAGACCCCGGTCGCGCCACCCGCGAGCGACCCGTCCGGTTCCTCAGTGAGCGGTCCTGGTCCCACCACGATTCCCTGACATCGGTCCACACCGGATCCTCAGTCCGGTTAACCGGTCGGGGCTCGCGGGATGACCAGTACCCGGGGCAACGCACCTACCGGAGCCGACCGTGCGGGGTCTGACCGTGACCAGGTCGACACCGGACGAGCTCGCCTCACGCCCGTTGCCGATAAAGGCCAAGGTTCCGAGGTGGGCTCGGTGCAAGATCGCTGCGTCACACCGACCCCAGCATGCGGATAGGGTCGGTGCGGTCCCGGACCGAGTGACGAGCTGATCTCGGGTGTCCCGCCTCGAAGTCTGGGGGCTTCGGTCGGGGCTACCCCCGGGTCGCCCCGAGGCTCACGCCTGCGGGTCGAACTACCCGAAGTTAGAGGAACTACTCCCCGCCACCGCTGCTATTGACAAGGATCCCCATGACGCCTCCCGCCAGCGAAATCCGCTTGATCGGCCACCAACGACGCTTCGCCGAGGCGATCGCCCAGATCGACACCGAGCTGGAGTTTGCCTCGGGCGCGGTGGTGGCCAGCCGCCGGGAGGAAGTGGTGGCAGCGGCCCGGGCCGCCTACGGCCCCAGCGAGGACTTCAGGGGTGTTCGCGATGCCTGGGACGCCGTCTTTCCCGATGGCGTCTACAGCGCCCCCGGGCTTGCCGAGGCCAAACGGCTGGCCTGAGGCCGCGCACTGCTGATCAAGTTGCTGCGACCGGTCGCACTGACGCCTCGTCTGACCTAAGGGTGGCCATCGTATTGCTCGGCTCCATGCGGAACCACGGCGCCAACACTCGGTACTTTCGGCCCTAGTGGAACTTGGGCTGGCTGCGCATCATGGAGTGAAGAGCAATCAGCGAGGGAGTTCTCCACTGCCAACCACTGCATGCCCACCCACAGCACGCTGCAACACCTGTCGACCGGTGGACACCGACCTGCGTCCGTGTCGGTCGGCCTCATCGATCGCGGAACAGGCGCCAGTCCGTGCCCGTCGTGCCAACCGCCCGCCCGGCGCCCGGGAATGGTCACCACGGCGTCCCTTTGCGTGTGCCAATCAACGGGTGCCCAATTCCCTAGGCGCGAGGAGGATCCCATGAGCACTGAGCACGAGGTGGCAACCGACCCTGCCGGGACCAGTTCGCACATCGTGGTCGGCGTGGATGGTTCACCCGACGGAACAGCAGCTCTGCGGTGGGCGGCTGCCCAGGCGGGGCGAACAGGACGGGGCCTTCGGCTCGTAACCGCGTTTGGACCCAATCATCAGTTCATCGACAATCGAGAAGCCCGGGTTCTCATGGAGAACACCATCACCGAGGCCACCCGTGAAGCTCTCGACGTGGCCCCCGGTGTCACCATCACCCATTCCGAGAACCTTGGTGATCCTCGAGCCGTATTGGTCGAGGAGAGTAGAGACGCCGATCTCCTTGTGGTGGGTAGCCGTGGCAAAGGGGGCTTCGCCGGACTCGCCCTCGGATCGGTCAGCCGAGGATGCGCCCACGCATGCACTTGCCCGGTCGTGGTGGTCCGTGCGCCCCATGGCCAGGCGGAGTCGAGCGGCCTCGAGTCCGGAAGCCCACGGATCGTCGTGGGCGTGGACGGCTCGACATCCTCCAACGCCGCCCTCCTCTGGGCGGCGTTGGAGGCTGACCTGACCGGCGCTACGCTCGAGGCCCTCACCACGTGGGATTGGGTACAAGATTACGGTTGGGGCTTCGTGATCCCCCCCGACCTCGATCCAGCTGCGGACAGCCAGGGGGTGCTCGAGCGGGCTCTCGAACCAGTTCGTGCTGCCTTTCCGGACATCGCCCTCGAACCGGCTGTGGTCGAAGGTCCGGCAGCCCAGTTGCTCGTCAAAGCGTCCGTCGAAGCAGACCTCATTGCCGTGGGGAGTCGCGGTCACTCGGAGTTGCGCGACGTCTTGCTCGGATCAGTGGCTGAATTCTGCGTCACCCATGCCCAATGCCCAGTTCTGGTCATGCATAACCCCGGTGGGTGAAGTTGCCGTCGCCCGAAAGACCCGGTAGGTCTCACCGACGGGGTCGCCGGGCCTTACGTGGGTATTCCGCACAACGGACTCGACCGTTGTCACCTGGTCCTTGTGGCGGCCGATTGCGGGACGAGCCGTGGCACTCGGACGGCACCCCGGGCCATGGTGGACGCCGACCTCGACGCTCGACGGCACGTCCGGGCCCGAGGTGAGGTTCCGCCGGACAGCATCGAGTGGACGGCGAACAGGACGTCCACGATCCCGGGGCAGTAGGGGATGCCGGGGCGCAGTGTTGGTCGGCGGCCGGAAGTCATTGTTGACGGTGGGACTGAAGCGATCCAACAGTGCGAACCTGTGGCGGAACCGGCTTCCGCCAATCGCAGGTGGGGGAATGTGACGCCACGGAACCGGACGAGCCGACACCACCCCAGCCAGAGGCTCGAGGTGCCCACTGGTCGGTTCGACGGGGTGCAATGGCAGGTCGGCTCCGTCGAGATGCAGCCATGAGTTCCCGCCGCGTCGGGAGTCCCGGAGATGGTCCGATCGACGATGACGGATGGTCACTCAGTTATGAAGGGTTCGACCCCGCCACCGAGGGCCTCCGGGAGGCACTCTGCACGCTCGGCAACGGCTTCTTCGCCACCCGAGGAGCGGCGCCCGAGGCGCGAGCGGACGACACCCACTATCCGGGGACGTACGTGGCTGGTCTCTACAACCGACGAGTCACACAAGTGGCCGGTCACTCCGTCGAAAACGAGAGCACTGTCAACGTCCCCAACTGGCTACCGATGAGCTTCCGCATCGATGAGAGTGACTGGTTCGACGTCAGTAGAACCGAACTACTCGAGTTCTCCCAACAGCTCAGCCTGCGACAGGCGACACTGACCCGATCGCTCCGCATGCACGATGGCCTGGGGCGGGTGATCCGGGTGGATCAGCGCCGCTTCGTCAGCATGTCTGATCCCCATACGGCCTGCCTTGAGACGGTCCTGTGTGCCGAGAACTGGTCCGGCACACTGACCATACGGTCTGGGATCGACGGCAGCATCTCGAACTCCGGCGTCGCCCGATACAGCCAATTCGACGAGCACCACCTGGTCGACATCAGGACTCAGGCTGTCGACGGTGAGACCATCGGCCTGGCCGCTCACACCAGTCAGTCGTCGGTGTGCATCGCGGAGGTGGCGAGAACCCGGGCCTACCGGAACGGAGACCTGGTCGACGCTCCGCGTCAGGTAATCGACGAGCCCGGGGCGATCGCTCAGGAGTTTTCCGTCGACATCGGACCGCTCGAGACGATCACCATCGAGAAGATTGTCACACTGTTCACGTCCAGAGACCGAGCCATCAGTGAACCCTTTACGGAAGCGTTGCTGCGGAGCACGCGCTCCAAGACCTTCAGCGGGCACCTCGATGATCACCTGCGCGAATGGGACAACCTGTGGAGGCGGTTCCCGCTCGAGCTCGAGGGGGGAGGACCCGAGACACAGTTGACACTTCGCCTCCACATCTTCCATCTGCTTCAAACCGTGAGTCGACATACGGTCGACCTCGACGTCGGAGTCCCCGCCCGCGGCCTGCACGGCGAGGCCTACCGCGGGCACATCTTCTGGGACGAACTATTCATACTCCCCTACCTCTACCGGCACTACCCGGAGCTAGGGCGATCGCTCCTGATGTATCGATACCGGCGCCTGCCCGAGGCCCGATCGGCTGCAATCCAGGCTGGCTTCAGGGGTGCCATGTATCCCTGGCAGAGCGGCAGCAACGGTCGGGAGGAAGCCCAACTCCTGCACCTCAATCCACTTTCGGGCCACTGGTTACCTGACGCATCGCATCTACAGCGGCACGTGGGCGTGGCGATTGCGTACAACATCTGGCAGTACTTCGCAACGACTGGTGACACCGAATTTATGGCTGACCACGGGGCGGAGATGATTTTCGAGATCAGCCGGTTCTGGGCCAGCGCCGCCCAGTTCGACGATTCGCTCGGGCGCTACGTCGTCAGGGGTGTGATGGGACCCGATGAGTACCACGACGGTTATGTCGGTGCCTCGGCTCCGGGCCTCAAGGACAATGCCTACACAAACATCATGGTGGTCTGGGTCCTGTGCCGGGCGCTGGAGCTGATCGAGCTTCTGCCGGAGCCACAATGCCGGGAGTTGTTCGCTCGTCTCGATCTGGATGACATAGAGCTGGCACGCTGGGACGACGTGAGCCGAAGGATGCGGGTCGCGTTCCATCCGGACGGTGTCATCAGCCAGTTCGAGGGCTATGAGGAGTTGAACGAGCTCGATTGGGGCGTCTACCGGGATCGATACGGAGACATCTCGCGGCTCGATCGCATCCTGGAGGACGAGCTCGATACCCCCAATGCCTACAAGGCGTCGAAGCAGGCTGACGTGCTCATGCTCCTGTATCTTCTCCCGGCCGCCGGTCTGGAGTCGATTCTCGAGCGGCTCGGCTATGACCCGGACCCGGACTGCATCGCGGCATCGGTCGACTACTACCTAGACCGAACCTCACATGGATCCACGCTCAGCCGCGTGGTGCACAGTTGGGTTCTTGCTCGACGCGACCCAGATCGATCGTGGGGTCTGTTCCAAGAGGCGCTGCGAAGCGATCGTGAAGACATCCAAGGTGGCACCACCCGAGAAGGAGTTCACCTTGGCGCCATGATCGGCACCGTGGATCTGGTGGAGCGTGGCTACCTGGGTATCGACATCTCCCACGATGTGATCTGGTTCAGCCCGTCGCTCCCTGCCGCGGTCCGAAGCCTTGTCGTCGATTTCTGCTACCGCGGACGGTGGATGACCGTCACCGTGGACCACGGCGTATTCACTGTGGTCATCTCGGATGGAGGCCAGGGACCGATACAGATTGTGCTGGACGGCAAGGCGATCGAACTCTCGCCCGGCGTAGAACACCAGTTGAGGCTCTGAGGCGCAACCTCAACGCAGGTGGCCGATCTAGGGACGACGACCCCTGCAGGGCGGAGCAGAGCGACTGGACTGCGCCACCGGTGGATCGACGGCGCCGACCATGCACCCCCTATGCTGCGCTGACCGCCGACCCCGTCTTGGCCTGGGCCGTCTTGGCCTGGGCCGTCTTGGCCTGGGCCTTCTTGGCCTGAGCCTTCTTCGCCGGAACCTTCGTAGGGGGTACTGACCTCTTCGCTGCCTTTGCCGCTGTCCTCGAGGCAGAGGTCCTCGTTGCCCGAGCCCGCTTGGCGGCTGACTTCTTCACCGCAGCCACCCGCTTAGTCGCCTTCTGGGTAGTGTCGCGCCCCACCTTTGCCGCTCGGTCGGTCTGCTCGTTGACCGCCCTCAGAACGTCACTGACCATCTTCCGCTGACCCTTGATCACCTGTTCGGCGAAGTCGAACACGCCATCGACCATCCGCTCGACGTCATCCGAGATGGGCGGAACGAACTTCTCCGTCCCCTTGCTGATCCCTTCGGCCAGGTCGCGACTCGCCTCCAGGATGTCGTTCTGTGCCCGCTCGATCAAGTGCTCGACCCTCGACCGTACGTCGCTCGATGCAGCCATTCCGTGTCCTTCCTCTCGATGATCGCCAGTCTCTCGACGAGCGCTTGACGTCTCTCATCACCGACTCTGCGACTTCGGGGCCCGTCCCGCCAGGGCACAAGGTCACAAACCCCCAGGATCCGAGGACCACGCACTCCGGCGGTGCCAAAGGACCCTAGGCAGCAGTAGGTAGCAGCGCGAGAACAGGAGGAAGAGGACGACGTCGACAGAAAGATCGCGTGATGCCGGAACCGGAGACGGAAACGACTGCCACCAACCGACGGACCCGGCCGGGAGTTGCGGCCCGACCCCGCGGGACCCCGCTGCGTGACCCGACCTACATCAACCGGCACCTCGGGATCATCCGGGCCTACACCTCCTATTTCACCCCCGAGGTGCGCGGAACTGAGCACATCCCGACCGAGGGTGCCGCACTGCTCGTGGGGAACCACAACGGCCTCTTCTACATGCCTGACGCCTGGGTGACCGCGTTGGCCATCGTCGAACGCAGGGGAACCGAGCAGCCTGCCTACACCCTTACCTACGACCTGCTGTTGTCCCTACCGGTCATCGGCACATTCCTACGACGGATCGGGGGCATCCCGGCAAGCTCCGATGAGGCTGAACGGGCCCTGGCCGCAGGTGGTCTGGTCCTCGACTATCCAGGCGGCGATTGGGAGGCGTGTCGACCCTGGGTCGAGCGCAACATCGTCGATTTTGGAGGACGTACGGGTTTCGTCCGCCTCGCGCTGCGCACGGGCGTACCCGTCATACCCGTCGTCTCCCATGGTGGCCACGACTCGGTCATCGTCGTCTCTCGGGGTGCAGGGATCGCGAAAGTATTGGGGCTCGGTGCATTCCGGATCAAGGTCTTCCCCATCATGTGGGGACCGCTCGGCCCGACCACTGCTCTCGTGCCGCCACCCCCTATCCCCTCGTCAGTCACGGTCGAAGTACTTCCGCCTATCGACTGGAGCATGCTCGGGCCAGATGCGGCCCAAGACTCAGACGTCGTCGAGCGTTGCGCCAATGAGGTCATCGGGATCATGCAGTCCACTCTCGACAGGCTCAGCGCAGAGCGGTCCCATCCGGTGTGTCGGGGACTGGCCAATCTGGTGACGGGTGCCTGAATCCGGTGAGAGTCACCTCCACCGGCACCGGTGGAGGTGGATTGCCCTCGGAACCGTGGGGGCAATATTCGTGACCGCAGTAGGCGCATTCGCCTTCCTCTGGATGCATGAGGGCGCCCGGCCCCTTGCATCCTCAGTGGCGGTGGCGAGGTTCCGACACGAATCGGTCAACGGAGGGCGGACAATCGGTCCCGGTCCAGCTCAGGGGATCTACGCGTACCGTGGTTCAGGAATCGAGACGATCTCGGTGCCGCCGAAATCCCAATCTGAGGGTCCGGAGCTGCCAGGAACTGTGATCGACAAGGCCGGTGGGTGTTTCGAATTCCGTCTCGACTATTCCGATGCCCATTGGCAGAGTTGGACCTACTGCACCCACGATGGGAACTTGGTCACGGCATCGAAGGCGGGGTACTACCTGTGGGACTTCGTCGTCTTCAAGGTCGACGACACCTCTACCTATACCTGCCGCCCAGCGACCAGGACGGTGCCCGCTGCCGTGGTCATCGGGACCCTGAGTCCGGTCACCTGTACCGGATCCAACGATCATCTCTCCACCGGTCCGGTACAGATGATCGGGACCTCGAAGGTACTGGGTACGTCGACCCTGAGCGTGGGAAGCGAATCTGTCCCCGCGGTGCTGATCCGAGAGGATGTCCGTTTCACGGGAGGTCAGCAAGGAACCAACCGCGCCGATACGTGGTACTCGGTGGCCACCGGCCTACCTCTGCGAGGGACCTGGAACACGGCGGTGTCCACGCCGTCCCCAGTTGGCGTCTCCACGCTTCGGGCCCACGGCCAATTTGCACTGACGTCCACTGTTCCCCGACGATGAGCGAGTCGGCTGCGGACCGCCTCCAAGACCCTGATCAGTCGTCTACCGTGCACATCTCCGGAACATTCGATCCAGGACGGAGGTAAACGCTACCCATAGGGTCGCCGCGGGATGCCATGGACGTATCCGGAAAGCGATGGTCGCGCAGAGATGAGTCGGATTGGCTGAGAACATATCGGTGTCGTGGCGAGGACGGCTGTTCGTGAGATCGGCGACCGTGCCGAAGTCGAGTGGAGGCTGAGTTCCACTCCGAAGCTCGAGTGGTCGGAGCTCTTCCAGATGGTGGATGTCTCCGGACGCCACGGAACCCTGAGTGAGTGAGCCGCTCGGACACGTTGCGAGGGATACCCCGTTTCGCAGTCCGGCTGTTGGTGCAACAGGATGCTTGCGGAGCACCATCCAATGGGAGACCAGTCCAATCCGTCAGACCGATTCGGGTTGGACCGGGTACAGCCTGAACAGCGGAAAGGCGTTCTTGGAATCGTGTGGGACGAAGTGGACCTTGTTCTGTGAGTCGAACGTCACGCGATCGGTGAGTGAACAAATTGTGCAGATGTCGGGGTTGTGGCCCATGGCGTCTCCTGATTCTGAACGCCCCTCTTGTCTGTGCATCGACCATCTGCACCCAACCCTTGACCCGAGCCGCGGCGGGATCCATGATCCGCTGTTGCCGTGGACGCTGCGACCGACCACAATGTGAATCGGCCTCAGCGGACCTATCCGTAAGCGGGATGCGGACCGCCTACGTCCCTCGATGGCACCTTGCAATCTCAACGTGTGAATCCCGAAGAACGCCGGGACTACGGGTTAGGCCGCAATGGCCCCAACCCCACCAAACCAGGCACCTGAGCCTCACCACGGTCACAGGTGGGCGGCGTGAATAGCGCCGGATCTCCCACCTGTGCCGAGGTTCCTCAAGGCTCAAGAAGGGAAAACAGCCCCGAGAGTTCTAACGGTATTCCTGGTCCGGGATTTTGAAAAGGGGCCAGCGTCGCTGCGTGGTTGTCGAATCGCACGAAGTGGTAAAACCGTGATTTCGGCCTCTCCTTAGTAGAGGTGGAGGCCTGCCAGGCTCACCCGGTCTGAGCGATCGAATCGGTCAACCGTTCATCAGACCGGATCTGCAGTGGATTGGAGCGGCTCAGCCGGTCTGGGCAAGAAGGCCAGTGGGTTCACACGCCAGCGGGAGCTGATTAGTGTTGGAGACCGAGAACGATGGAGGCGGCATATGAGCATGACGCAGCAGAGCTCCGACTGGTGGCACGCTACTGATGGCCTCTGGTACCCGCCCGAGCGACATCCGAATTACCGCCCTCCCTCCCTCGGAGAGGTGACGCGGCCGATCAACGGGCAGGCGGCAGTGACCACCTCGCCACCGGATCTGGATTCGGTCGTCAACCGGATCAATGAACAGATTGTCAAAGCGATCGATGAGGGCCTCGGAACCCATCAGATACTTGAATTGTGCGAAGCACGGGCGTGGCTGCTTTCACCCGAGCAGCCCCATGGGTTCTCAGGGCGGCAACCGTGATCCAGGTGGCCCCGAGTGCCGCTTCCGATGGCGACGGCGACGGCGACGGCGACGGCGATCCGGGATACATGCACAGTCGGTTTGAAGGAGAACGGTGAGCCATAGCGAGTCTGGGTCGGGTCCCTCGAACCGAGAACCTGGCAGTAACGGGCCGAAACGGGACGGATAGACACCAGGACACTCGTTGACTGGCGGAGGACGCGGAAGGCCGGTTCGCGAACTATCGACCAAAGTCCAACGGGGCGCTGGCGATCCGGCTATCGCGACAGTCGGACCGGTCACTTCGGCATTGCCAAGTCCCCGCGCTGCGGGAGCAAGTGAAGACTCACGGGGCGTTCCGGGGTCGTCGAAAGGGGCGTCGATGTTCACTCTGACGGGAGGACTGCTCAGGCGGCGCCCGGTGCCGTTGATTACACCCCTTGTCGGTGTCAGCACCCTGCTCATGTTTTGCATCCCAGCCGCCAGCGGAGCAACCCCGGTGCAGGCGAGCACGGCGGCAAGCCAACCGGTGACGATTGCGGTCCCGTCAAGTGGTCGGGGCACTCCGATCAACGAGGACCTGATCGGCGTCAACCACATTGGAACCGGTTCAGCTCCAGCTCTTCAGGCCATGGGCACACGGTGGGCGCGTACTGATGTTTCATTTGAAATAACGACCGGTGCCGGGCCGGCATACAACTGTACGACCGGCGCGTGGAATCCGAGTTATCTCGATTCTCAGGTGGCTCTCGACCAGGCAGCAGGCGCAACCCCTGAGTTGATCGTGGACTACACCCCGCCGTGCTTAGCCACGAATCCGCCTTCCGGGGTAAACCCCAATTACACCCCACCAGATGTCGGACCAGATCAGGCAAAATGGCAAGCATTGGTGTATCAGATGGCATTCCATGAGATCACGGCCGAGGGTGTCCGAGTCTTCGAGATCTGGAATGAGCCCAACCTCGGAGAATTCTGGACTGGCGGCCTCTCCGGCTATCTGACGCTTTACCAGGACACCTCCCAAGCCCTGGAGGAGGCAGGAACCCAGGCTGGAGTGACCATTGAAGTCGGGGGTCCGGCACTCGGTGAGTTCAACGGTCTTGACACTTCGTGGATCTCTGCACTGGCTGGAGACGCGGTCCAAAACAGCCTTCCCCTGGACTTTGTCTCTTGGCATCTATATGCCAACGATCCCGATCTGGGCCCGAGTGATCAATTCCCGGGGGGATTGTGTGTAACCGGCACACCTCCCGCTGGTCTTCCCTGTGACAACCCTTCGCTCAGCAGCGATCTCTACGGCCAACAGGTTGAGCAAGTGAGAGGTGCTCTCACCCCCTATCCGAGCCTGCACCCGCTCCTGTGGATCGATGAGTGGAACATCAACGCCGGCGAAGATGCCCGATCCGACGGCCCCTACGGGGCCGCCTTCGTGGCTGCCGTTCTTGCGAACTCACAGAACTCGGGGCTCGATCGCATGTCCTTCTTCGATGCGATCGATGGTGCCGGGGACGCTACACAGAATTGGGGATTGCTGTTTTCGAATCTCAACCCCAAGCCCGACTACTTCGCTATGCAGATGTGGAGCCACCTGGCCGGTTCAGAGCTCCCGGTTTCGTTGAAGCCCGATCCGACAGATTCGGGTGGCCAGGACATCGGTGCCATCGCATCCAGCTCCCCGGACGGAACGGTCACTGTTCTGGTCTACAACTTCGTTCCCTATGACTCCACCGGCGCGAACGGCACCAGTGATCCCACGCCCTACGATCGCGCCATCGTCATCAAGGTCACGGGGTTGGCTCATACCCCCTACGGAATGGATCGGACGGCAATCGATGGGTCCCACGACGGCACGTCAATTGGGTCCGGCACCTTGAGTGGACCGTCGGCCAAGGTCCAGTTCACGTTGGCCGGAGATGGGGTCACCCTAGTGACATTCACCCATGCACCTCCGACCATTAACAAGGTGCATCCCACCTCGGGGCCTGGGGCCGGTGGCGACAAGGTGTCCATCACGGGATCGTCGTTGGGAGGCACGTCATCAGTTGAATTCGGCAATACGCCTGCCACTAACGTATCGGTCAACGGCTCCGGAACGTGGATAACCGCCTACGCGCCGCCCCATGCAGCAGGGACGGTTGACGTCCGCGTCACCACGCCATGGGGAACGAGTGGGACAACGTCAAGCGACGATTACACCTATCTGGGTCCGACGATCGCCACGGTGAGTCCAATGGCCGGCTCGGGCGGCACCAAGGTGATCATTACCGGCACGGACCTTCAGGGGACTTCAAACCTGACCTTCGGCGCGTCGCCGGCGCAGAGTTATGCCGTGAATGCAGCAGGTACGCGAATCACGGCCTACGCCCCGCAGGAATCCGCCGGCACCGTGGGCATCCAAATCACCACGCCGGGAGGTGCGAGTAGTACGGGAAATACGGACGACCAGTTCACCTACCCGTGAACTGGGCCGATCAAGACGGACAGGCCGTCGCCGCCAAAGAGCACGAACTTACGCTTCTTCATTTGCGACACGAATTTCGACCTCATCGCCGAGGTCGCTCCGTGCACGACGGCCATCTGCGGACTGCCGAGCGAAGTGTTCCTCGATCCCAGCGAGGACGCCAACGGCGATCTGCCGTCAACCTCGATTCGGTGGAAAGCGTCGCCATCGCCGTTCTGGCCGAGCGGATTGCGCACCTTGCGGACGTGAGGATGAGCGAAGTCTGCGCAGCGGTTGAGATTGCCGTCGACCGCGGCGGTTGACAAGCAGCTTCGTCGGCATGGTCGAACGGATCGAGCCTTAGTTGATCGCTCGTCGCGCTGCGACGCCTCTCCGAGCTGGCGGTATACAACGGTGCATCCCCTGTGGCCTTACGATTGTCTCATGGGGCCTATTCGGTGGTATCAGAACTTCCGGCGTTATGAGGAAAGGCGACGGGCGGCGATTGCGGTACGACCCATCTCCAGGGCCAGACGCCTTGTCCTGTCCCTCGCCTTCGGTCTGGCCGGGCTCGGGCTCATCGCCTTTGGACTGATCGCCATGTTCTACGACGCTCAACACGGCGATCTCTTCAATCTGATCTGGGCCACGGTACTAATCGCCATCGGACCGTTGCCCATCTACGTGAGTGCCATCGGATTGACTCTGGTTCTCAGAGGAAGCCCTCCAGAGCACTTCGTGAGTAACGACCAGCTCCTCGATGAGATGCGACAGGGACATGGAGCGTTGTCTCCGACTGAGCCGGGCACCTACTCGGACTGAATCCCCACCTACCCAGCACGATCAGGGAAGGTCTATGTCCAGGTTTCGGGCCGGCGTGAACAGTAACTCGCTGACCTCCGTCGCGCTCTTCGTGAGTACCTCCACAGCGCATAACTCGCCGGATGTTCCCCACCGGTTCTGGGGACATTCTGGAAACAGGGCCCTTTACTCCGGTGATCGTGGCTCCTGGGGATGGACGGTCTCACCGCGGGCCAACATCTCGACGAACTGGTCGATGCGCCTGGAGCGGGTTTCAGGTCTCTTGGCGTTCCCGATCCTGTACAGGATGGCGTACCGATTCGCCCTGGTGAGCATCTCAAACATTGCCTTCGCGCGAGGATTGGCACTCAGGGCAGCGAGAAGATCCTCTGGCTCTTCAATGCTGGCTTGTCCGGCGTAGGCTGCCGCCCATCGACCGTCCTCTTTCGCCTGCCGCACCTCGTCTTCGCCGGATCGATGCATCCGGCCGGTAGCGATCAGCCTTTCGGCGATGGCAGCGTTCCGTTGAGACCACGGGCTGCCAGCCTTTCGAGGCGTAAATCGTCGCCGGAACGTAGCGGTGTCACGACGCCCTAATTGACCGTCAATCCAGCCGAAGCAGATCGCCTCGTCAAGCGCCTCGTCGTACGAGATGGTTGTCGGATCGACCGTCCCCTTCTTTGCCAGTACCAACCAGACACCTAGTGAATCGGCGTGACGGGCGCTCAACCATCCTCGCCATTCGCCAGCGTCTACGACCAGTAGCTCTGGATGATCCACGGTGCTCACCGTATCCTCCATGCGCCGAACGGTCACGCAGTGATCACCCGTATAGCCGGCGATCAGGGGCAGGGGGCCACAGGCGCATACCGGCAACATGATGAAATATCGGCACTACTGGATCTTCAGCAATGCCTGCTTCGTGGTCTGGGGTGTCATTTTGGCTGTTGTGCCAGCGCAGGGGAAGAGTGACAACACGCACACCATTCTCTTGGTATTTGGTGGATCGGTCATCGCCAAGGTCTCGGGCACTAGTGCCAGGTTCGTCTGCCACCTTCTAGCCGATGGTTCCCGTCCGGTGCTTCGACATCAGGAAACTAGAACTCGGTTCTGACGAGCCCCGCTCCCGGCGTTTCGGGATCACCGGGCCGCTCTGCCTCCGCCCTTCGCTCAGCCTGAATCTTGTGGGACAGGAGGCGATAACTCGGCTCGACAACGGTCGATCCACTCTTGGAAGTCCTGAGGCTCTCTTTCTTCGTTGGACTTCCGGATGTGTTGCCGATTGAACTTCGTTCCGCCGACCGCCTTGTGATGGTGAATGATCACGACTTCAGTGGACCCGGCGCCTCGCTCGTTGAACTCGATCCTCCCTGTACAAGTGAAGATCACCTTGTAGCCGAGCGGTGCCCGAAATGTTCCGTGCTGGCTGACAGGCAACGATCCGTCGTCATTGCGCAGAGGTCTTCCGTGAGAGTCCCGAGGTGTCTCTACGCGGGTCTCGTGAACCCAGCCTCGCTGGTCCTTCCACCGGGTAATCCTGATCCCAACGCCGTCCGCGGCCGATTCGGTCTGCGAGAAACCCTTCACAGGGTTGCGTTGGATTCGATCCCGGAGATCTCCCTTACGATCTGGATGCGTCCACCAAGATTGAACACGCTCAGGGCTTGCGCTGACGGTAGCCACGGTTCTAATCGACCACGTCAGCTCCCTCACGTCCGACAAGCTTAGAAAAGGGAGTGACAGTAGTCCATGGTTGATAAGCCCCCCGCTCCCGGCGATAGGGGTCACCCATTTTCAGGGGCCAACGAGAGCGGCGCCAATCAGGAGCTGATCTCTCAAGTCGGATCCAAGACGAAGTCGGATGCCCCAGGAAAAAAATTCTGAGGAGATGTCACCCAAACTGGGGTTCTGCGGCATCTTATGGGTGTGGAGGGTGCTGATGTTGCTGACGACGAGTTGTACAGGAAGCATGCTGACGATCTGACGCGCTTCGCCACGGGTCTCGTCGGTTCTGATCACGCCGCCGACGTTGTCTCCGAAGCGGTCCTTGGGTGCCTGGGTTCGCCCCGGTGGTCAAAAGTGACTGCGAAACGCTCTTACCTCTATCGATCCGTCTATAACGAGGCGGCCAGATTCCACCGGTCATCCGGCCGCCGCGTCGCACGTGAGCGACGAGCAGTATCACCCGAGACCGCCGAACTGCCCGAGATTCGACCCGAAGTTCTCACAGCGGTTGCCCGTCTCAGCGTTCGACAGCGGGCCGTCATCGTTCTGACCTACTGGGACGATCTTGATCCGAGATCTATCGCCGGTCTCTTGGACATAAGCGAAGGCTCGGTGAAGCGTCACCTTGCTCGCGCCAGATCTCACCTGAAGGAGACCCTCGATGCTGACGGATGAAGCCCTTGACGTAAAGATTCGCTCCCTGGTCACGGAATTGCTGGAATCGGCTCCGCAGGCGCCGTCTCTTCCCCAACTGGAGTGGAGCGATACCGGCAAGACCCACCAGTCGCTCCGTCCCCCAGCGTGGATCAACTGGCGTCCCCGTCTGCTCACGTTGATTGGAGGAATCAGCACCGTTGTGGTTGCTGTTCTGCTCCTACTCTTGCTCCTTCCGGTTTCCGGACAGCATCAGCAGTCTGCCGCTGCAGCAGAACTCCGCGAAATTGGTACCAACGTCGCCAACCGGCCAGTGCCTCAGTTGAATCGGGACCAATGGCTGGAGACCAAGCAACAGGTCTCCTACGCGATGGTGGTGGACCAGATCGGATCGACGAAGATTTCCGGGGCTCAGGCAACAGTGGTGGCATCACAGACCAACTGGTCAAACAACTTCGGCGAAACCTGCATTCTGCCGGGCCTTGGGCAGGCCCAATTCGCATCCTCTGCCAACGAAATGACCTGGAAGTCTGTTGGGTTGACCGTCGATCCCATCCAACAGCCGGTCTCATCCTGCAGCAACCTCAATGGGGCGAACGCCGGGAACGGGATCAGCCTCTTGTCCGGGAGCGGCACCACCGATGTCTCCTCCCTCGCCACAGATCCGTCAACCTTGGCTCGTGAGCTACGCTCGGGCACGACGGGGATCTCCGGACTCGATGAAGTGGGATCAGGCAGTTCCAATCCGGGATTCCAGCGCGCCGTTGCTCTTCTTCTCGGTCCATTGACGGGCACCACTCCAGCATTCAACTCGGCGCTCTACGACGCCTTGGCTCTCCTGCCGGGCATCCAAGCGCTGGGCAGTACCACCAGCCAGACCGGCTCGACCGGTCTCGGCTTCGAGACCGCCGGCTCGAAGCTGTTTGGACCGACCATCATCGTGGTCGATCCAGCAACCGGAGCCCTGTTGGAGGCACGCAACCTGGCCTTACCTTCCATCCCGATCACAGACTTCGTCCCAAATAACGTGCTCACACACGGAATCAGCGCCGCCGGAAGCAAGATTCAGTGGCTTGATCCCATCGACTCTCCCACTGTCGTCGACACGGCGGCTATCCCGCCTTTCCTCAGTCCAAGACCACCACCAACCGCCGTTATAGTCGCCATCGGCAAGCGGGGCGTTTCCGCTATTCCGTTGAGCAACCTGCAAGGCGAGTTGTACGCCCGGTTCGGTGCCTCAGGCGCCTCCGGTTATGCGGCGGCGGCAAGTGGAGGGATCATGACCTTCACCTTTGACGGCCCCCGGTCGCAAGTACAGAACTATGCCAAGGCGCTGCGGCGTTCGGATCTGATTACATCGGTCAAGGTCAACTATGGCGACAAGTAGGACACAACGCACCTACGCCGTCGGTGGGATGGTCCCTGCATTCATTCCATGATCTCATTCACTTGTTGGCGTGGCCCTACTGTGCCTGGTTGAGACTTCTTGGCAGGAGCTTCGTTGGGGTTCACTCGAATAAGACGCATCCCACTTGCTTGGCCGGGCTGCATCCTTGGGCTCATGAGGACGGCGCTCAGCCTGGGGAATGTCCGACACCGAGGCAAGTGCCTGTCCACCCAACTCGGGCTCGTTGTTCATGCAAGGTCAATTGCTCAGTGCCGAGATCTGCCTCTGGACGAAATCTACGATCTCGCCGTCGCTGAGGCTCGCTCCACGCCTCACGGCCGAGGCAAAGGCGGCCCCCCCGAGCTGGTTCCGGAGGTCATCCACCAGCAAACTGATGCGTTCGGCGT
Organism: uncultured Acidimicrobiaceae bacterium; assembly: GCA_963831535.1. Lineage (GTDB taxonomy): Bacteria > Actinomycetota > Acidimicrobiia > Acidimicrobiales > RAAP-2 > Bog-756. The sequence continues at coordinate 58,191 of CAWHQP010000004.1, forward strand.
CGACTGCTCCAAAGGGAAGGGCGTAGGCCGCTCCGGCAGCAGTTAGCGCACCGTGGAGGGTTGCGGCACCGAGTTCCGCTCGTAGCTGGACGAGGATGCCGAACACGTGCCGAAGCGAAAGCCACTGATTGGCCCAGTCGCCGCCGCGGTACCAGAGATCGACTACGTCGGCATAGCGCTGGAGTGCTTCGCGGGGCCGGCCCTGGTTCGCTTCGAGCCAGAGGACCTCAGTGAGGGCGAAAGCCTGGATCCACCGGTTACCGGCATCCCTGGCGACGTCAGCTGCCCGTTGAAGGTGGTCCGCTGCCTCCACGAGGTCAGACGCGGTGAGGGCGACCCCTCCAGCGTAAAGAGCCTGGGCCAGGGCGGTCGGTGACCCCGAGCTGGCGGCGGCGTCATGCGCCATCTCGGCCCATCGGATCCCGTTCGTGGTGTCCCCCACGCTCGAATAGGCGACTGATTTCATGTAGTAGGCGTGGGCGAGGCGAGCGGCTGAACCCGACTCGGCCGAATCGACCATGCGATCCATCCAGTGCAAGCCTTGCGTGGCCTCCCCCTGGTAAAACCAGGCATTTCCCAGGGCCCGTTCGGCCAAGCCGGAGGAGTCGACGTGTAGACGGTCGGCAGCCTCGACCGCGTGTTGCCCGAGGTCGATTGCCCCCTCGAGGTCGCCCCGCACGAATCGGCTATAGGCCCCGACCGCGACGACAAGGGGATATCGCGGGTGCTCGCTTGCATTTGGCAGTTCTCTAGCTTTATCGGCCCAGCCGCTGATCTCGGCATGCATACAGCGAAACGCGTACTCCCGAAGGGCGGCGACCAAACGGAGGGCCACATCGACATCGGCGTATTCGATGGACCAGAGGTAGGCGGTGCGAAGGTTTTCGAACTCACGATCGAGCAACGCGACGGCATCCGACTCGTCGGGGCCAGCCAGTCCTTTGGCGCAGCGCTCGGAAAGATTCAGATACCAGCGGGCGTGTCGGACCCTTAGTTCATCCCGCTCTCCGACCTCACCGACGCGATCCCGCCCGTACTCCTGCAACGTCTCGAGCAGACGGTAACGAGGGTTCCCCGTGTCAGAGGCCTGAACCATTGACTTGTCCACGAGGTTCGCCAGCAGCATCGGGATCTTTTTCACGCCCAGATCCCGCCCCCCACAGATTCCTTCGACGGCATCCAGTCCGAATGCTCCGGTGAAAGTGCTCAGGCGAGCGAAGAGCACCTGCTCGTCCGGCTCCAAGAGGTCGTAGGACCATGCCACCAGATCATCGACCGTCCGGTGTCGGAAAGCCACCGAGGGTTGGGCACCGGACAGTAGCTGGAATCCGTTCTCCAGACGCTCCGCCAGCGCCGACACGCTCATGGCCCGAACTCGGGCTGCAGCAAGCTCGATGGTGAGCGGCAGCCCGTCGAGGCGTCGCACGATTCTCACCACATCGGCCACGTTGTCGGGCCCAAGGGCAAAACCAGAACGAGCCGCGATCGCCCGCTCGACGAAGAGTCGGGCAGCCGGCACTTCAGCGACGACAGAGGTGCTCGAACCCTCGGTCGGGACCTCAAGCGGTCCGACGCGCCACACCTGCTCCCCGGGAAGCCCGATCACTTCCCGGCTCGTGGCCAGAAACGTCATGTTGGGACACGAATTGAGAAATCGCTCCGTTAGCGTCGCAATCGTGGCTCTCAAGTGCTCACAGTTGTCGAGAACCAATAGGGCCCGTCGACTCCGGAGATATTCGATGAGGGTCTCCTCGACGGAGAGGTGCTGTCGCTGCTGGACATCGGTCGCGCTGGCAAGGGCGACAACAATAGAAGCCGGATCGTGAACGGCGGCGAGCTCGATGACGAAGACCGCTCCGTCGAACTCGTCCCACAGTTCGTTCGCCAGCCGCTTTGCCAGCTTCGTCTTTCCCACTCCCCCCGGGCCGATGAGGGTCACCATTCGCTGGGAACCCACCAGGCTGCTCAACTCTGCGAGCTCTCTGTCGCGACCGACCAGGTGTGTCGTCTCCCCTGACCGACGCTGCTTCGACGGTCGACGCGATTCGTGGATCCCATGAGCCAGGGACGGGTCTTCATTGAGGACTCGCGCCTCGAGTTCCCGGAAGAGTGGAGAGGGATCGAGCCCGGTCCCCTCTCGGAGGAGGACCCTATAGGACTCAGCACGTCTTAAGGCTTCGGCGGTACGACCACATCGGTAGAGAGCAATGATCAGCTGACACCAGAATCGCTCCCTCAGGGGGTGCTCGACCACAGCTTTCTCGAGGTCTCCGACGATCCTGGCGTCCACTCCCAATTGAAGGCGGGCCTCGAAGAGCTGCTCGCTGGCGTCGGTGTGGAGCTCGTTGAGCCGGGCGGCAACCGGTACAGCCCATTCGTGATCAACGAACTCGTCGAATGCCGGACCTCTCCACAATCCGAGGGCACACTCAAGTAGTTCGACGGCCATCCGCGGGTCCGAGGCGCCACTCGCTCGCTCGCAAAGCAACTCGAAGCGTCCGGCATCGACAGTGTCGAAAGAGACCTCCAACATGTAACCCGGCGGCCGGGCGACGATTCCCGCATCCGGGCGAAGGAGTTTGCGTAGGCGGGAGAGGTGGCTTTGGAGCACCGCAGCCGGGTCGGCGGGCTGGAGGTCGCCCCACAACTCGTCGCAGATCCGGTCGGTCGACACAACTGAACCGCGATGAGCAGCCAGGATGGCGAGGGCGAGACGGGGTTTGGAGCCGCCGACGGGCACCAGAACGCCGTTCCTCGCAAGTTCAATGCTACCTAGGACCCGTATATCCAGGTCAGACTCCATGAATCCAGTATTGCAAGCCTCCTTGCAAAATGCTTGCAAGCGGAAGCTCTCCAGCACCGGGTTTCGGCAACCCGGATGCAGGCCGCTTCCGGATACTGGGATTGTCGCCAATCCAGGCGCAAGAAAAGGAGGGCAGCGTGCCACTCGTGCAAGTGAAGGTCATCAAAGGCGTGTTCGACGCCGATCAGAAGCAGGACATGATCAGCCAACTCACCGAGACCATGGTCGGCATCGAGGGTGAAGCTCTGCGGGGCGTCACCTGGGTAACAATCGAGGAGGTGGAGAGCGGAGACTGGGGCATCGGCGGCAACACCATCACCGCCGAGTACGTGCAGGGCCTACAGAGGAGCCCGGCCGTCGCTCATTAGGGAAGGCAGCCGGGGTAGCCGCAGATGTTCGGCGACTACCCCGGTCGCCGCCGGACGGTGGCTGACACAACATCAGCCCTGACATGACCAAGGAGGGTCCCTCGGTTCCCTCCGGAGACCGTGGAACCTCTGGGTCCTGCTCACGTGCCGCCGTTACGAATCACCGACGTTGTCGGTGATTCCCACGTGGATGTAGGGCCTGACCAGCCCTTATTCGCCGTATGAGTTTCCGTGCAGTGGGTAAATGTTGGGTTCTTCCAACTCGTGAGCATGGGAAAGAGCGCTCGTTGCAGTCACTGATCTGGTCTTTTCGAGCAGTCCCAACGGCGTTCGAAACCGTGTCTCCACCTTGACAGGGCGATCGGGACGGCTCAGCGAGTTCGGTTGATCTGCTCCGGTCCTTGTTCAGAATCGGTGAGCGTCCATCCAGTCGACCCGAGTTAGTGGGAGATTCGTGGATTTCGGTAGCAAACCCAGTAGCAAGCGTGGTTCTCGTGGTGGGTCTCAGTGCGGCCCGGGCCTCCAAGGAATCGGAGTTCCGTGACGACATGATTCGAGTTGCCCATCGAGCCGGAGTGTCGATCCGTCAACTCGCCGACGTCTCGGGCCTCGGTCGCAAGGCCGTCACGGCGATCGTTACTTCCAACGCCGACGTGCAGGATTGACTCAGCACATCGCCGCTCACAACTAGTCTCCCCCCCACGTGATCTCCGTCATGGCAACGTTGGGGCTTAGTGGCTTTCGCGATTTGGCGATCGGGCTATGCCATTCGCCGCTGCACCAGTTAGCAGTCCCAACGGGGTTCGAACCCGTGACTCCGCCTTGAGAGGGGGCCAGAGGATGACTCCCCTACCAGCTAAAATGAGAGATGAGCTGGACTTTCACTGCTTGTTAGTGGTCGTCATTTCGCCCCGTTTTTCGACCTCTCACGGACGGGGACGGACGAAGTTTCCACCGGCTCCCGAGTGATCAGAGAGTGAAGATCACAGCGACAGCGACCTCTTCGAGTGATGGATTCACCGTAGGCTTCGTGGAGGGTCCGCATGGCGATCCGAGGGCGCACGCTGAGCGCGGCGATGCCGACCAGAATGAGCAACGGCCCGGTACTCGGATCGGTAGCCTGACCGCTGAGTAGCTGGCCAAAGCTCTGCCCGGCTGCCCAGTACACGGCAGCGAGCACAATCCCAGTCACGATGAATATCGACCGGGCAGGGCGCGGTCCCAGAGCGGCCAGTCCGATGGCCAGTTCGAGAGCGACCACCACGATCGTGGCCGAGAAACCCATGCTATGGACCCCGCGGCCAAGCCCGTCGTCGAAGCGAGCCAGCCATTGCGGTACCGACGAGGCATTGGCTGCCAGCTGCGCGCTGAAGGTCGACGCCGGACGGTTTCCTGGAAGTAGGTCGAGGACGGCGCCACCAACCCACAGCACCGCCCAGACTGGGAGGAGCCAATAGGGTGGCCGTTGGGGCTGGTGGTCCACCCCTGAATGAGTCCCGGGCCACGCGGCCACGGCCAACACGCCGTAGAGCACGGCGGCCCCGGGGGCTCCGACCAGGGCGTTCGCATGGCCCCCCGCCACTCCGCCCAGGCCCTCCCCGGCGTACCAGACGCCACCAGCCCACAGTACCGAGGCGACAATGGCCGGCCGCCGTAACCGAGGGATCAGGAATCCGACCCCGATGGCCAGTTGGACGGCGGCAAAGAACGAATTGCATAAGACTGGGTAGTGGGTAATGAGGAGTGCGTTCCAGCGAACAGGCTCGGATACGAACCAAGGCTGTCCCACCGCCGACGGAGCAATGATTTGATGGGCGAATCCCTTGGTGAACATGAAGGATTGCAGCTGCAGGGCTCCGTCCAGGAGCCACAAGACGCCGAGGGCACAAGAGAGGGAGCGGCAACTCAGGAAGAACGATGTACCCGATCGTGTTTTCCAGGTTGGAACCGGCCTGACCTTTCGGTACTCCAAGGTCGTCGTCACTGGGTCACCTCGTACAGGACCATGTCTGGCCGTTCAGTTCGATTAATGCCTAGGAATGACAGGGGAGGGGTTCTTGACGAACTCCCTCCCCTGCCCGTTCATTACCACTGGAGCCCTAGGCGGCCGATCCGTAGAACGGCATCCCCTCGTTGGGCGGACCGAAGGTGAAGACACCACCGTCCGAGGCGGTCAGCCAGTACCCGTCGTAGGAGTTGTTGTTGAGGCCGGCGATGACCGGTGCGTTCAGCTTCAGGTTGCCGGTCGAACCGTAGAACGGGGCGTTGAAGTCGAACACCCCGCCGTCGGAGGCCACCAACCGGTAGCCGCTCCCGTCCGAGAGGGGGGCGATGCCCACCACCGGTTTGTTGAGAGCTATGCCACCGGTCGAACCCATGAAGGGTGCATTGAAGGAGAACACTCCACCGTCGGAGGCCACCAACCAGTAGCCACCGGTCGACCGGTCGAGCCCCATACCCACTACCGGCTTGTTGAGGTGAATGTTGCCGGTGGAACCGGCGAAGGTGGCATCACCGTAGGTGAACACGCCGCCGTCCGACGCCACCAGGTAGTAGCCGGTCCCGTTCAGGGTGGGGGTGATGCCCACCACGGGCTGGTTCAGGGGCGCGCCTCCGGCTGATCCGTAGAATGGAGCGTTGAAGGAGAACACCCCGCCGTCCTTGGCCACCAACCAGTAGCCACCGGTGGCCCGGTCGACGGCCATGCCCACAATAGGCTGATTGAGATGCTGGCCGGTCATGGCTCCATAGCAGGTGGCGGCACCGAACGCAGCCACGTCTCCCTGCGAGTCGGTCTCGAAGTAGCCCGTCCCGTCATCCAGCGCCGCTGAACCGACCACGGTGCCGGCGGGCAGATGGGTCATGCAGCTCGTCTGCACCGGACCTGGAGTAGGCGAGCTGCCACCGGGGAGAGTCTGGAACCAGAGGTAGGCATTGGTCGGGACTTCCTTTACCGCCGGCGTGCTACCCGAAGCGGGGACACCGATGCCACTGCCAGCCACGCCCTCGAGGGCCCGCACGGACGCATAATCCTTGGAGCTTTCGATGGTGGCCAGTCCCGCCGGCGTGGTCACGGGGATGACGATCACGTTCCACCATTCCGGCTGATCGCCGTTCCGTGTGGTCAACAGATGGTCGTGTCCGGGCAACGGCACGTTGTCCAGGGACGAGGCGTTGGTCACACCGAGGGTTGGGGCCAACAGTGAGAGGTCGATGGTGGCCGGGTGGTCGATGCAGGTGATGGCCGCTGAACACTGGTTGTAAGTCACCGGGGGAGTCGCATAGAGCGGCACCGGAATGTACAGCGGATCGATGGTGTTGTTGGTGGCCGGGTACGAGTTGGCCGGTGTCGGGATCGTCGAATCGCCGACGTTAGGCGGTACCGACGTGGGATCGGCTCCGGCCTCGCAGCCCGAGGACGAATGCACGGTGACGGTGGTAGTCCCGCAGTAGTAGGGCTCGGAGTAAAGCGCCTCGACATCCTGGCCTTCGATCCAGTCACGGCTAATGCCGACGTTCTGGCAGTTTGGAGCGGTGGCCCCACAGTCGTTCATGAGGTTGTTGAATGTCGTCCCCGACTCCACCTGGCTGGCGGGAGGGGCGGCGGCGGCGGCGGCCACCGAGGGGCCGGGAGGGGCGGTAGCGGCCAGGTTCGACGCCATGGCAGCCGACAGTGTCCCCGGCAGGACCTGGAAGAACAGGAACGCATTGGTGGGCACCTCGGTGGCAGCCGTGGCCGGGTTGGGGTCGGCGGTGGCGGTGTTGATCGCATTCAGGCTGGTCAAAGTATTGAAGGTGGTCAGACTCTTGGTGGCGACGATCTCCACGTTCCACCATTCGGGGAGTCCGCCGTTGCGGGTGGCCACCACATGGTTGTGCGCGGGTATGGGCACGGCGTCGAGCGTCGAGGGATTGGACACGCCTAGGTAGCCAGCCAAGGCATGGAGATCAATGGTCGGAGGGTGGTCGATGCATGTCGCTGTGCTGATGCACTGCGTCGGCTGGGGCGTGAACCCGATCGGAACCGGAATGTACAGCGTGTCACTGTGCTTGGTGTTGCCGAGGATCGTTCCGTTGGCGGAGGCGAGGGTTGGGTTGGGATTGGTCGATGCCGGTGTGCCAGCTTCGCACCCCGTCGACGTGTCGAGCGAGCCCTTTCCTGGTTCGCAGTAGTAATCCTCGCTGTAGAGCAGATCGACGTTGGTACCGTTGTAGTAGCCGTTGGATTCGCCCACCTGGCCACAGGTAGGGGCATCGTTCCCGCAGTTGTACTGGAGCGGGTCGATGGTCGTCCCGTTGTCACCGTTGGGGGCGGGGTCCTGGGCGGCGTTTGCCGTGATGGTCGGTGCGGCACTGGCCGTGGCCGTCTGCAACGACAGGCCGAAGAGTACTGTCAACAAGGAGGCCATGACCACGATTGCGGTTCGGACATGGCGATTCGATCGATGGAGTGTGGAAGTGGTCAAGAGATTCACCTTTCACTATTGGCGCTGCGAGTGTCTTTGCCCCTACGCCGGCCAGTTCATGCGCCAGTCCCCGTGCTTGTGGTGATCTCTGCTCGGCGAATGCTGTCGAACACACGATCCACGCCACGTCTTCGGACCGGCCTACTGCGACGGATGACCAAATCGTCGATTGACCGCTGACCAGCGCACCAGACGATCCCGAGGGCCCGTTGCCTGGGTCCGAGACTGGAGGTCAGGTGCTCGCACGGTTGGCAAGGAGGCGGATCCCAATGTCCAACAGACCTTTGCGTCCGGCTCAAGGAAGGGGGCGGGACGGCACAAGGTTCTTTTCAGAGTCCTTCGTGCTCCCGTCGGTGCGTCCTTCGGCGGGGTCTAAATGGGGTGGTGGCGATCGGGCTCCTTTGAGCTGAACAGCAACATGGCCGACTAGTGGATGAGGCTGGGGATCGGCCGATTGCCGGGTCCTGAGAATTGAAAACCAATCACAACCCGGACGACGTGGAGATTACTTGTGAGCAGCCACAATCAGATGCGAGGCCAAAGCGGGGTCGAGGTATGTGAGGAGCCTGACCCACTTTCCCGGACACCTGATCTAAGGCGATGATCGTCTTGGAAAGGAGTCCGCAATGCCCCGCCCGCATCCACCAGAGTTCCGTCAACGAGCCATCGAGCTGGCCCGGCTGAAAGAGAAGCCGATCGCCAAGATCGCCGCTGACCTTGGAATCTCGGAGTCCTGTCTCCGCAACTGGGTCCATCAGGCCGACGTCGACCAAGGCGTGACCGAAAGGCTCTCGACCGATGACCGTGCCGAACTCGTTCGCCTGCGCCGGGAGGTCCGGGTGAAGGACATGGAGATCGAGATCCTGAAGCGGGCTTCGGCCTTCTTTGCCCGGGAGAACGTGCTCCCAAAATAGCGTTCCGGCTGGTCCAGGAGTTGAGCTGCGAGAAGATCGATGTCGCAGTGGCCTGCCGGGTGTTGAAGGTCTCCCGTTCCGGCTACTACGAGTGGCTGGGACGACCGGTCTCTGAGCGGGACTGGGATGACGCCCACCTGCTGGACGAGATCAAAGACGTCCATGTCGCCTCCCGGGCCACCTATGGGGCACCGAGGGTCCACGCCGAGCTGAAACTCGGTCGGGGCCACCGGATCGGGAGGAAGCGGGTGGCCCGGTTAATGCGCACTGAGCGCCTCCAGGGTATCTGCCACCGGCGGAAGGGCCGTCACCGTCCGGCTCCCGCCGTCCACGACGACCTGGTGAAGCGCAGCTTCTCAGCTGAACGTCCCGACCAGCTGTGGTGCACCGACATCACCGAGCACCCGACGAGGGAGGGCAAGGTCTACTGCGCCGCCATCCTCGATGTCTTCTCGAGACGGATCGTCGGATGGTCCATCGCTGACCACATCCGGTCAGAGCTGGTGGTCGATGCCCTCCAGATGGCCGCCTGGAGGCGGCAACCCGAGCCCGGAGGCATTCTGCATTCGGACCGCGGATCCCACTACGCGAGCTGGATATTCGGCCACCGACTTCGAGAGGCGGGACTGCTCGGCTCCATGGGCCGGGTGGCCTCGTCGGTCGACAACACGATGATGGAGTCCTTCTGGTCCACCATGCAGCGGGAGCTCCTCGACCCCCAGTGCTGGGACACGAAGGCTGAGCTCTCGTCAGCCATCTTCGAGTGGATCGAGGCGTTCTACAACCCGGTCCGCCCGCACACCTCCATCGGGGATCTCAGCCCGATCGAGTTCGAAGCTCTTCACACCGCCGCAAAAGTTGCGGCATGATCACAACAACCAACGTGTCCGGGAACCGGGTCAGGCTCCTTCCCTTTCAGATCAAGAGATTGATTGAGCACCGCCATCAGCTGGCGTGGCGAGAGATGTATTCGTCTAGGGCCTCACGACTCACGTCAGCCAAACGCTTGCCCTGAGCTCTGGCCAGTTCCTCCAGCGCTGTTCTGGTCTCTGGGGGCACGCGCACGGTGAGACTGGGAGTACGTGCGTTTCCACCCGTCACCGATGGCCGGCCCCGGTGGCGGGCGAGGGCACGTTCGGCCATCTCCTCGGCGACCTGTTCGGTCAGGCGCCTCCCATCGGCGAGGTAGACCTCCTCGGCATCGAGATCGACGTCGGTCCCAATCGCTCCGGGCTTGATCTTGCGGCGTGTCATCGACCCTTCTTCCGGTAGTGCGTAGGCATCACGTGAATGACCAGGTAGCAGTCAGGTTTCTCGATCGCCACGATCTCGAGTTCCGACCGCGTTCATCCTCAGCGACCCAACTGAGCACCGTCGCGCCCGTATCCGGATCGGTGGTGATGGTGGAATCGTTCGTGGATATCACGTAGTGGGCGGACTCTCTGCCGACTCGGTGTTTGCGGGATCCCCGAGTGAACCGGACCGGCTTGACCCTCATATTGTGTCAGACACAACATCTTTGTGCAAGACACAACACCACTCGACGCTGATACCGATCGCCCGTATAACCAACAGATTGGGGCGCCCACGTGCACCAGGTTGGTGGCGCCCCGATACGGCGCAGGCGCCACCTGCAGGAATCGGCTGCATTCTTGCGCTCATGAGGACCGGCGATCAGCCTGGGTAATGTCCGACACCGAGGCCAGCGCCCGTTCTCCCAACGAGCTGAGAGCAGAGGCGATCGCCCGATCACGATCGGCGGTGGCGTGCTGATACCGCAGCGCAGCTGCGCGCTGGCGTGGCCCATCCGAGCCATGAGCTCGGCCGTGCTCGCGCCGGTGTTGCCGCTGTGGCGCAGATCGTGAAAGTGCAGATACTGGAGCCCGGTCTGTCGGCGCGCCTTGTCCCACGCCGCCTGAAGAACGTGTGGACGGAGCGGACCACCCTTCTCACCGGTGAACAGCAGACTGTCGGGCGGTGCAGCCACGTGGCTCGTCAAATGATCCTCGAGCGCGGGGACGATCACGTCGGGAATGGCGATCGTGCGCCGACCCGCTGCCGTCTTCGGATCTCCCATGAACAGCTCACCCGTCGCCAGGCTCACCACCGCCCGCCGGACAGTCACCGTGCCGTGGAGAAGGTCGACATCGCCGCGACGCAGGGCCAGGATCTCGCCTCGGCGCAATGAGCAGTACGACGTCAGCAGCACGGCGGCACGGAACCTCGGTGCGATGGCATCGGCCAGGGCCTGTACCTGGAGCACGGTGATGACCGGCAGCGTGCGGCCGTCGCCCGGCCGGGCCCGTCATCGCCGCTCAGCTCGGCATACCAACTCCGGACCATGCTGGGCGTGATCCTGGCGATCTCGACGGTTCCCGACACCGGCCGTATGTGGAGCTTGAGCAGCGAGGCGTAGAGCTCACGGGTCCGGGGCCGGAGATCGGTCCGGAGCGCGAGCCACCGCCGGCTGTACTCGGCGAGCGTCACCCGTCCGGCCCGGGGATCGACCCAAGCGCCCCGGGCCAGGTCGGCCTCGACCATCGACAGCCATTGGGTCGCCCCTCCTCGGAGGGGAAACGTGCGCGGCGCCACGTGACGGGTGCCCTCCAGCCAGTAGCTGGCCTGCCATCGCCCCGACGCGAGCCGCCGGACCGATCCGAACTGACGTCTTCCGCTCACGCCACAGAAGGTAGGTCGGCGCTGTGACGGCCCCGAGAGCCGATTTGGCCATGGCTTCGCGCACGGAACGCGCACGGAGCCTGTTCCGACCGACGTGTCCACAGGCCAGCTAGCCAAGAAACTGCCCTGACCAGCCACGACGCTGAGCAGTCCCAACGGGGTTCGAACCCGTGTCTCCACCTTGAGAGGGCGGAACGGATCGTGGCTGCGTGATCCATCCGGTCTCAGGGGATGTCATTTTGGCAGGTCACCTCGGCCGAACTCGATGATCGGTGGAACGTGCTGATCCACGCTGCAACACCCTGGGACGGATTTGTTGGGTGAGGTGTTGGGTTTTCTTGCCATAACGCTTGCCGTTATTAACGCTACTCGTTACTATCGCTGATGTGATCCGGTCGTTCCGAGACAAGGAGACCGAGCGGATCTGGAGGAGGCAACGGGTCCGGCAGCTTGACGACGGCACTCAAAGGATCGCCCTCCGAAAGCTGCTGATCCTCGACGCTGCCGAGGTTCTCGGCGACCTGAGGGTCCCGCCGGGCAATCGACTCGAAAAGCTGAAGGGCGACCGCGCCGGCTCGTACAGCATCCGTGTCAACCAGCAATGGAGGATCTGCTTCAACTGGTCCGACGCTGGCGCCGAAGATGTCGAGCTGATCGACTACCACTGAGAGGAGAATCCATGACCACGGCCACAACCATGCCCCCGATCCATCCAGGCGAGGTGCTGATGGAGGAGTACCTCGAACCCCTGGGCATCACGCAGCATCACCTGGCCATTGCCATCGGAGTTCCGCCGCGGCGCATCAACGAGATCGTCCACGGCAAGCGCAGGATCACCGCCGACACTGCCCTGCGTATGGCGCGCTACTTCGGCACGTCTGAGCGATTCTGGATGAATCTCCAGGGGCGCTACGACCTCGAGGTAGAGCGGGACCGCCTCGTTGACACACTCGACGAGATCACGCCGCTCAAGAGCGCCTGATCGACCTGAGCGATCTCCGGAACTGAGCAGTCCCAACGGGGTTCGAACCCGTGTCTCCACCTTGAGAGGGCGATCGGGACCATTCATGGGGATCGGTTGCTCTGCTCCAGTCCTGTCCTGTTGGGGCGACCGTCCATCTGGTCCGCCCAAATCATCTTGAGTTTCGTGGATTTCAGTAGCAAACCCAGTAGCAGGCAGGGTGCGCCGAGATCACGGAGAGCCCTGGCCCAATTAGGACCACTAGTGGTTACAATGGGACCAGTGATCAGAGTTGAGCTTGAACGCATTGAGGCACTCGAGCTTCTTGGGATGACGTTGGCCCATCTCAACGATGCCGAGGCGAAAGCCGAGACGTCGCCTCGGGTGCCACTGCTGATGGCAATCCGGGACAAGCTCGCTCTCGGGCTGAGGGAGGAACTGTGAGTTACAGCGAAATCGAGGCTTCATCGGCGACAGCCGCTATGGACAAATATCGAGGTGGCGAAAGTGGCGAGGCCGGTGCCGCTCTCGTCGTAGTGGGTCTCAGCGCAGCCCGGGCCTCCAGGGAATCACAGTTCCGTGACGACATGATTCGAGTCGCCCATCGGGCTGGGGTGTCGATCCGTCAGCTCGCCGACGTCTCGGGCCTCGGTCGCAAGGCCGTCACGGCGATCGTTGCGTCCAACGCCAACGTGCAGGATTGACCGGGTACCTCGCTGATGACAAACGTCCAAAGTGCCCTCGGTGGCCGGCAACTTGGCAGAGCTCAATCTGGCCATCGACTCTGCCAGTCGCCACGACCTTACTGAGCAGTCCCAACGGGGTTCGAACCCGTGTCTCCACCTTGAGAGGGTGGTGTCCTAGGCCTCTAGACGATGGGACCTTGTTGAACCGCCCCCGGAGGAACGATTCTCCGACTCCCTTCTCTCGAAGAGCGCCGGCCGCGACGCCCCTGGTGGGGAGCACCGCATGCGCTCGGGGGGGAGGGCTCGAACCTCCAACCTCATGAACCAGAATCATGCGCGCTGCCAGTTGCGCCACCCCCGAATGGGCGAAACGTCAATTTAGCCGACTGGCGCTGATCGGGGGACGGCTGCCCCGGACATCCCGTTGACCGCTATCTCGACCAGGCGACGGCCCGGCCGTCCCGGTCCTGTCGACCAGGTCCATCCGGCCCCGGCTCATGCTCAACCTCACTACGATCGACCGGCAATGGCCTCGGACCGGGTGGTGATCGTGGGCGGCGGAATCCTCGGCACCATGCACGCTGTGGAGGCTTGTTCCCGGGGCTGGGAGGTTCTCCACCTCGAAGCCGACGCCGGACCTCGCCGGGCCTCGGTTCGCAACTTCGGACTGGTCTGGGTTAGCGGCCGGTCCCCTGGCCGCGAACTGGACTTGGCCCTTCGCTCCCGCATTCTGTGGGAACAGCTGGCTACCGACGTTCCCGGGATCGGATTCCGACCCGACGGGTCCGTCACCGTGGCGAGACACCCCGCCGAGCTCTCCCTCATGAGTGAGGTCGTGGGTCGAAGCGACGCCTCGGCCCGGTCCTTCGAGTTGCTCGACGCGGCAGGTGTGCGGTCCGTCAACGCGGCAATCCGCGGGGAATTAGCCGGAGGCCTGCTCTGCCGGGTCGACGCCGTAGTGGAACCGGAAGCGGCACTCGGCGCGCTCCGCACCACGCTCGAGAAGACTGGCGCGTACCGGTGGATCCCGGGGCGCCAGGCTATCGACGTCGAGGTGGGCGCGGCCGGTGGTGCCGTCGTCATCGACCACACCGGTCAGCGCCACCCGGGATCGCTGGCCATCCTGTGCATCGGCGACCGACGCACTGGCGTCGGAGGCCGAGTAGGCGCGGCCGTACAGGATGCCCCCCTTCGGCGGTGCCGGCTCCAGATGATGGAGACGGCTGCCTGTGCCGAGGTGCTGACGACCGCACTCGCCGATGGCGACTCCCTCCGGTACTACCCGGCCTTCGACGTTCCCGGTCGCTCGGCACTCCTGCCCGCGGGCCCCGAGATCGCCGCTTGGAACATGCAGCTGCTCCTCGTTCAGCGGGCTGACGGCACCCTCACCATCGGGGACACCCACAACTACGACGAGCCGTTCGACTATGCCGTTCAACAGGACCCTTACGACCACCTCGCCGACCGGGCCGAGGCCATCCTGGGCTGGGCACTTCCACCGGTGGTGCGTCGTTGGGCCGGCGTGTACTCCTTGACCACCGACGGCTCGATCTACTGGTCCGAGGCGGTCGACCCGGGGGTGGTGGTCGTGACCGGTGCCGCCGGACGGGGCATGACCCTCGCCCCAGCCATCGCCGAACTCACTTGGGAGTCAGTGTCGCCATGAACCTTCCCGTTCAACTGGTGGCCCTGGATATGGCCGGGACCACGGTTGCCGACCGGGGCGCCGTTGAGGAGGCCTTCCAACGAGCCCTCGATGCCGTCGACCTCACGGCCAGCGCGCTCAGAGACGACTCGGCGGCCTACGTGCGCCGGACCATGGGGCAGTCCAAGATCGCCGTCTTCACCGAACTGCTGGGAGGGGACCGTCACCGGGCCGAACAGGCCAACACCGCCTTCGAAGCCGCCTTCGACCAGGCCGTCGACCGGGGTGAAGTGGGCCCGATCCCCGGGGCCGAGGAGGCGCTGGCCACGCTCCGTAGAGCCGGCATCCGGATCTGCCTCACCACCGGCTTCTCCCCCGCCACCCGCGACCGCATCATCACGTCGCTCGGGTGGGAAGGTGCAATAGACCTGGCCCTCTCCCCGGCCGATGCCGGACGGGGACGCCCCTGGCCCGACATGATCCTGACCGCGGTGCTCCGGCTCCGTATCGACGACGTGGCTGAGGTGGCTGTGGTCGGGGACACCTCGAGTGACCTCGTGGCCGGAAACCGATCGGGTGCCTCCTATGTGGTCGGGGTACTGAGTGGTGCGCACACCCGGGCACAACTGACCCGTGCGCCCCACACCCACATCCTCGATTCGGTGGCCGACCTGCCCGACCTCCTCATGCCGCGGCCATGACGCTTGAACGGCCCGCCCGGGCATGGGCGAGGGTTCGGCCCTACGGCCGCGCAGGAGGATGTCCCCCCGTCTACTACCGCCACTCGTCGCGGGAGGACACCGGTCCCCGGTCGGACGTCAGGACGGTGCCGGCCAGCTCACGGTCGTCGTTGCGCATGCGCCACTGGAGCATGCGCTGGGCCGCCTGCCAGGCGACCTCACCCCCATCGGCCGGTGTCACCAGCCCATGGAACTGGCCGGGGTCGGCGCCGAGGTCGAACAAGAGTGGCGGCAGCAGGCGCGCGTCGGCGGCGAACTGCACGTACTTGACGTCCGATCCACGGGCGACGTCGAGGGAGCAGTGGGCCATGGGAATACCGAAGATGGACTCCGCACCCCGGTGGACCGGGTTGGAGAAGTGCCAGCTCCAATGGGCCTCGAGGCGCCAGTGCTCCGGCGACCCGTCATCCGTCAGTCCCTGCCCGGTTACAAAGGGTTGGAGCGGGTAGCCGTCCGCCTGCAGGGGCACGTCGATTCCCAACCACCGACAGATGGTGGGCAGTACGTCCACCGACTCGGTAAAGGCCCCAACCACCGACCCGCGCCCGGGATCCGCTGACCGGTCCGGGTCACGGATGATGAGCGGGACATGGAATGACTCGTCCCAGTAACCCAGCTTTTCGAACAGCCAGTGGTCGCCACCCATCTCGCCGTGGTCACTGGTCAGCACCACCAGGGTGGAGTCGGCCAGACCGGACGTGTCGAGGTGGTCGAAGAGCCGTTCCAGCTGGTCGTCCACCTCGAGCATGGCGCCGTAGTAGGTGGCCCGCATCTGACGCCGTTCACGTTCGTCATCGGGGGCCGCTGCCCCGGGCGCCGCCAGCACCAGCCGGTTGAAGGGATGGGCGGCGGCCTCTTCATCCTTGGTCGCCGCGGCCACGAAGGGCGGGAGGTCCGAGGCGTCGTAGCGGTCGTGGTAACCGATCGGGTTGCGGCGAGGCGGATGGGGGCGGAGGAACGAGGCGTGGATGAAGAACGGTTCGTCACCGTGGTGGTCCAACCACTCGATGATCGACCCGGCGAGGAAGGCGGTCTGCGACTGCTCGGCCGTGAACCTAGTCGGCGCCCAGGTCGAGCCGTGGTCCTCGGCGCCGGGATAGCCAGGCAAGGGACCGTAGAGTTCATTCGGGTCGGTGGGGACGTCCACGCCTTGTTCGGCCAGCCACTGCGCCCAGGCCGGACTCCCCGCCTCCCACGGATCGAACACCACTGGACGGAAGCCCGGCAGTACCTGCTCGTAGGAGCGCAATCGGGGATCGTCGGCCGGCACGGAACGGGGATCGAGACTGGTGTCGGTGTATCCGAACAGGACCGGGTCGTATCCGGCCTCCCGGACCAGGAGGGCCACGTTGGTGAAGCGGGCGTCGAGGGGAGTCCCGTTGAGCAGCGAGCGGTTGTTATGGAGGTAGGTACCGGTGTAGAGGCAGGCCCGCGACGGGCCACAGGGGGCGGCGTTGGCCCAGTGGTTGGCGAACAGGGTGCCCTGGGCGGCCAGCCGGTCGAGTGCCCGAGTGGCCACGACGGGGTGGCCGAGCGCCGAAAGGCAGTCTCCCCGCCACTGGTCGACGGTGATGAACAGGACGTTGCGGCTCATCGGCTCACCTCCTCACCCCAGGACCGAGCCGAAGCTGTGCAGCGAGTCCAACCGGTCGAACCCGATGATGCGGCCCACCGCCACCCCGACGGTCTCTTTGGCGTAGTAGGGGACGGTGGAGAACCCGGTGATGGGCGAGTGCTGGGCCGGGGTCGGGTAGGGGTGGAGGCCCACGTCGGTCGCGATGGAGAGGCTCCGGGCCTCATGGAACGGATCGCTCACGATGAGGACGGTACTGTCTCCTCGGGCCCGCAGGACCGGTGCCGCCTGGGCCAGGTTCTCCCACGAGTCGCTGCCACCTGACTCGAGAATGTCCTGCCCGGGGATTCCGGCGGTCAGGAGGTACCGGGCCGACGCCTGGGCCTCGGTGTACCGGTCGCCCGGCTCCTTGTACCCGGTAACCATGATGTCGACGGCGTACCCGTGCCGCCACAGGATGAGCGCCTGATTGAGCCGGGCGGCCAGGTCGGGGGACGGCACCCCGTCGTACTGGGCCGCCCCCATGACGACGATGGCCCCCGCCAGCCGAGGTTCGTACCGGCGACCGGTCAGCCACACCTGCACGGCGGTCACAACCAGATACGCCACGATCAGCACCACCACGATGCCGACGACTCGGAGAAGGATCCGGAACGGTCCGGCTCTGGATCCCGTGGCGGACCGGGCCACGGTCGTCAGGGCACCGTCGCGTGTGTTATCGGTGTCCCGAACCTCACACGTCACCGCCCCCGGCGCGAAGGATGGCGGCTTCCAGGCGCCCGAGGGTCCGGTCAGGGCCCAGGACCTCGAGGGACTCGAACAGGGGAAGCCCGACTCGGCGACCAGTGACGGCCACCCGAACGGGTGCCTGGGCCTTGCCCAGCTTGCGCTCCACGCCTTCGGCGACCGCCAGGGTTGCGGCATACAGGGCCTCGCTCGTCCAGTGATCGGTGAGGCCGGAATAGGCCTCCATAGCCGCCGACAGAATGGTCACGGCCAGCGGGTCGCCGGCGACAGCTTTGGTCCAGGCGTCCTCGTCGACATCCGGCCGCTCCAAGAAGAGGAAGTCGACCATCGCCGTCACCTCACCCAGTACGGCCACCCGGTCCTGGACGAGCGGGGCCAGGCGGGCGAAGACCTCCGGGTCGAAATCACCCCCCGACCAGGGAACCCGGTCACCGGTCAACCACGGTCCGCAGGCCTCGATGAACGAGTCGATAGGCAAGGCCCGTATGTACTCGCCATTCATGTGGGTCAGCTTGGCCACATCGAAGAAGGCCGGTGAGTGGTTGACGTCCTCCAGCCGGAACCACCCGATCATCTGATCGGTGTCGAACAGCTCCTCACCCCCCGGCGGGCTCCAACCCAGGAGCCCGAGGTAGTTGACGAACGCTTCGGGCAGATACCCCTGGTCCCGGTACTCCTCGACGGCCACCTTGTCCCGCCGCTTGGAGATCTTCTTGCGCTGCTCGTTGACCAGCAGGGGCAGGTGGGCGAAGACCGGCAGATCCGGGGCCGAGACGACGCCGGCGGCGGTCGAGCCGTCGGTCCGCCACCCGAGCGAGCGGAGCGCCTCCCACATCAGGACGCCCCGCGGCGTGGTGGGCAGGAGGTCCTCACCCCGGATCACGTGGGTGATGGCCATGTCGATGTCGTCCACCACATTGGCCAGGACGAACAGCGGAGCCCCACTTGCCTTCACGGCCACGAAATCGTCCATGGTGTCGTTGGGGAACTCGACCGGTCCGCGGATCACGTCATCGACCACGGTGGTCCCTTCATCGGGTGTGCGGAACCGAAGAGCCCGGCCCGCACCGCGGGTCAGACCCCGGCTGCGGCAGAATCCGTCGTAGCCGGGGGTCTGTATCCCGGCGGCCCTGTTGCGGGCGTCGATCTCCTCCCGGGTGCAGTCGCAGGCGTAGAGGTAGCCCCCGTGCCAGAGGGCGTCGATGGCCTGGTGATGGCGGTCGGTGCGCAGTGACTGGCGGTACGGGCCCTCGTCGGGGTCCATCGACAGCCAGTGCAGGGCGGCGATGATCCCGTCCACCCACTCCTCGCGGCCCCGCTCGGCGTCGGTGTCCTCGATTCGGAGGATGAACGTGCCCCCGGACTGGCGCGCCACCAGCCAGTTGAACAACGCGGCACGGGCGCTGCCGACGTGGAAGTAGCCAGTGGGCGACGGTGCGAAGCGTACCCTCGGAGTGTCCCCGGGCACTCCTGGGTTACTCGTCTTCGACGATGGTGATGGCCCCGGTGGGGCAACCATTGGCCGCCTGGCGCACCTTCTCTCGGAGCTCCTCGCCCGGATGCTCGTTCAGCACGTAGAGGAATCCGTCGTCACGGACCTCGAACACCTCGGGGGCGATGCCCATGCAGACGGCATTGCTGGCGCACTCGTCGTAGTCGACAACGATCTTCACGTGATGCCTCCGGATGCTCGGCGAACAGGGCCGAGTGTATCGGCCCCCCGCGGCTCCCCCGGACACCACCTCCAGGTGGGTGATCGGCTCGAGATCGGTCGGCCCTCAGTGCGGCCAACGCCACGTCCGGTTGCCACGAAGTGCCCGGTCCAGCGGCGGCCAACCCGGCATCTACACCCCGGGGGGCGGGCGCACCGGTGCGGTACTGGTGTCGCCCTACATCAAGGGCGCCACCGTCTCCTCGGTACGGTACAACCGCTTCTCGACCCTGGCCACCATCGAGGACATCTTCGGATTGATCAGGCTCGGACAGGCCCAGACGGTCAGCGCCACGTTCGGCAAGGACGTATTCACCGGATCCGGCTGAGGCCGGGCCCCCCTGCGATCACGTCGGGGTGTCCCACACCGGGCCCCCCCGGGACAGCCGACCGGCCGCCAGCGCCACGGTCACCAAGAGCACCAGTGCCACCAGCAGGCCCAGAGGCTGACTGACGTGCAACTCCAGGGTCGCACCCACCAGGGCACCGATGAACATGGCGAGAGCGGCCAGACCACGGCGGCCGATACGCGAGTTGGCCCCGCCACCCAGCCGACTCTCGAAGGCCAGTCCAGCGATGGTCTGGGTCAGCACCGTGGTGGTGAGATCGGGAACGGCCAGCTTGCGGGCGGTTCCGTTCTGCATGCCGGCTCCCACGGCAAGCAGGGCCACCAGCGTGTAACGGGCGGCCCCGCCGCCGGGATCGACGACCGACCACCCGATGATCACCGCAGCCGCGGTCACCACCACCTCGAAGGTAACGGTGATGGCCAGGATCCGACCGCGCCGAGGGCCCAAGTGGGTCACGATGCGACCGCTGATCACCGCGCCCAGGGCGAAGGCCACGAGGGCCAGAGCTGACGCCGCCAAGGAGAAGCCACTGGCCCCGGCCAGGGCGAAGGCCAGGAACACGACGTTGCCGGTCATGTTGGCCACGAACACGTGGCCGAGCACCAGGTAGCTGAACGCATCGACGAGCCCGGTGACCACCGTGAGCAGGAGGAGGAGGGGATGCAACGGACCGTGCCGATCGCCTTCAGGTGGAACGAAGGTCTGCCATGCGTCGGTGACGGTGCTCAGCATCTGAGGCCTCCTGGAGTTCCTGCGTTTCGTGGATGCCCACGAAGCTACCGAACCGGCGGCACTCGATTCCTATCCGGTCGGCCGGGGTGGCGCGCCGCAACATCTAGGGAAGCTCGACGGTGCGGGTCAGCGCCACCGACTCCAGCAATTGCCGATCGTGGGAGACCAGCAGCAGCGTCCCCCCGAAGCCAGCCAGGGCCTCCTCCAGTTGCTCGATGGCCGGTAGATCGAGGTGGTTCGTCGGCTCGTCGAGGACCAGAAAGTTGACACCGAGGGACTGGAACACCGCCAGCTCGGCCCGGGTCCGCTCACCCGGCGACAGGGAATCGGTGGGGCGGTTGACATGGTCGGCCTCCAGGCCGAATTTGGCCAGCAGCGCCCGGGCCTCGGACAGGGTGACCCCGCACCGGTCCATGGTCGAGCGAACCAGATCGGGACCGGCGGCGAGCGCCTTGCGGTCCTGACTCAACTCCCCCACCACGACACTGGGTCCCAGCCACTGCCGGCCGGCGGCCAGGGGCAGGGTGCCGAGCAGGGCCGCCACCAGCGTGGACTTCCCTGTCCCGTTGGCGCCGGTCAGTGCAACCCGCTCCCCCCAATCGATCTCGAAGTCCATCGGTCCCATCCGGAATTCCCCCCGTTCGACCCTTGCCCCGGACAGCCGGGCCACCACCGTTCCGGACCGAGAGGACTCCCCGATGGTGAAGCGGAGATCCCAACCCTCCCATGGCTTGCCCACGACCTCCAACGCGTCCCGGGCCCGGTCGATCTGTCGGGCCTTGGCGGCCAGCTTCTCGGTCCGATTGATCCGGAAGTCCCGCTGGGCCTTGTCGTTGTCCCGCGGCCGGCGGGTCTCCTTCCTGACACCGGTGGTGGTCCAACGGCGCTGTTGTTCGGCCCGATCGTCGAGCTGTGCCTTCCGACGCTCGTAGCGCTCGTACGCCTCGGTGGCGTGGCGCCTGGTGTTGGCCCGCTCCGCCTGGTAACCGGCCCAACCGCCCCCGAACTCGCGGCCGGCACAGCTGTGGGCGTCGAGCTCGAGCACCGTAGCCACGGTCCTCCCGAGGAAGTCACGGTCGTGTGAGACGATTACCGTGCCGCCGCGGCGGGAACCGACCCAGTCCTCGAGCCGACCGAGGCCGGCGAAGTCCAGGTCGTTGGTGGGCTCGTCCAACAAGGTGAGATCGAACCGGGACAGTTCGATGGCAGCCAGGGCCACCTTGGCCCGTTGGCCGCCCGAGAGCGTCGACACCGGCTGGGTAGCCAGGTCGGTGGCCAGCCCGTGCTCGCCGAGCAGTCCATCGATTCGGGCGTCGAGATCGGCCACGCCGAGGCTCGTGAACCGCTCCAGTGCCACCCCGTAGCGTCGCTCCGCCGCCGCGCCGCCGTCCGACAGCGCGGCAGCGGCCTCGGTCAACTCGACCTCGGCCTGCCGGCCGCCCGTCCGAAGGGTCAGCCACTCCCGCACCGATCCACCGTCGGATGTCTCGTGCTCTTGGGTCAGATAGCCCACCGTCGCGTTCGGTGGGTCGAGGTTGACGCTGCCCGCATCAGGCTCGATCAGACCCGCCAACACCTGGAGCAGCGTGGACTTGCCCACGCCGTTGGGCCCGATAACGCCGATGCAGCTCTCCGGGCCCACGGTGAGCGAGATGTCGTCGAGAACGGTCCGACCCCCTCGGTCGTAAGTGAGGTGGCGCGCTACGAGGGTGGCCGACAGAGGTGGATCGGAGTGCAGTGGGGTGGGGCGATGCGCGGACAACGGAAGCCTCTCGGGCCGGTGGACGGGACGGACACGGGATCACCGGTTCTCAGCGCACCTGTCCACGATAGTCCGAGGAGCTGTTCTCGTCCGTCGCGGAACATACCGGCCTCGGACCTCCTCGGGAGGTCACTACGATCCGGGCGCTCGTGCACCGCACGGGCCGTGGCCCCGCCAGGCGCGCCCTTTCGCCCTAGGGCTTCTGGTTCCCCACCACCCACATGGCGAAGAACTGGGAGCCGCCACCATAGGCCTGGCCCAGGGCCAGCTTGGCCCCGTCGACCTGGTGCTCACCGGCCTGACCCCGTACCTGCATGGCCACCTCGAGGAACCGCAACATGCCCGACGCACCGATCGGGTTGGACGACAGCACACCACCCGAGGGGTTCCAGGGGATGTCCCCGTCGAAGGCGGTGGCCCCGGACTCGGTCAACTTCCAACCGTCACCGAGGTCGCAGAAGCCCAGGTTCTCCAACCACATCGGCTCATACCAGCTGAACGGCACGTAGACCTCGGCACAGTCGAATTGCTCCCGCGGATTGGTGATCCCGGCCTGGGCGTAGACATCGGCCGAGCAGTCCCGACCCGCCTGGGGGTTCACCTGGTCGCGCCCGGCGAACATGGTGGGCTCGGAACGCATGGCCGTCCCGTGGATCCACGCCGGCGGGTAGTGACCCGAGATGGCGTCCTCGGAGGCCAGCACCATGGCCGCCGCGCCGTCGGAGGACGGACAAGACTCGAGGTAGCGCAGCGGCTCCCACAACATCATGGAGTCCTCGACCATCTTCATATCGATGTCGGCCAGGTGTAGATGGGCGTACGGGTTGCGCATGGCGTTCTGCCGGTCCTTGACCGCCACCATCCGTCCGATGTGGTCGGGGGCACCGGACCGGCGCATATAGGCCCGGATGTGGGGAGCGAAGTAGCCCCCGGCCCCGGCCAGCAACGGCGCCGCGAAGGGCTGGGGCACCGACAAAGCCCACATGGCGTCGGAGTCGGACTGTTTCTCGTAGGCCACCGTCAGCACCCGCTGGTGGATCCCGGACTGGACCAGATGGGCGGCGACCAGGGCCGTCGAGCCGCCCACCGAGCCGGCTGTATGGACCCGGATCATGGGCTTGCCCACCGCGCCCAGGGCGGGGGCCAGGTAGATCTCCGGCATCATGTTGCCTTCGAACATGTCCGGGGCCTTGCCGATCACCACGGCGTCGATGTCCGACCAGGTCAAGTCGGCATCGGCCAGTGCGGCCTTGGCCGCCTCACGGACGAGCCCGGCGATGGACACGTCGTCCCGCTTGGCCTTGTGGTGGGTCTGACCCACACCGATGACTGCACAGCGCTCGGCCATCACGCACCCTCCAGAACGCACACCAGATTCTGCTGGAGGCAGGGTCCCGAAGTGGCGTGGGCCACGGCCCGGTGGGCCTGCCCGGAACGGATCCGCTCGGCGGCCTCGCCGATGCGGATGAGACCGGCCGACATGACCGGGTTGGCGGCCAGCGGCCCCCCCGACGGATTGATGGCCACCGAATCGTCCAGGCCCAAAGCCTGGCGAACGATGATCTCCTGATGAGCGAAGGGGGCGTGGATCTCGGCCACGTCGACGGGCCCATCGGCCACGCCGGCCACCTCGGCGGCTTTGGCTGTAGACGGTGAGGACGTGAGGTCACGGGCCCCCAAGGCGTGGGTCTCCATCCGGTGGTCGAAACCGGTGATCCACACCGGTTTGTCCCCCCACTCCCGGGCCTTGTCCCCGGCAGCCAACACGATGGCGGCGGCCCCGTCGGTGATGGGGGGCAGCGCATGGCGTCGCAGGGGCGACACCACATACCCCTCCTCCAACAGCGTCTCCGCCGGGATGTCGTTGGCCACCTGCGCCTTGGGATTGCCCAGGGCGTCCTTCCGGCTGCGAGCAGCGATGGCGGCGAACTCCGCCTCGCTGCCCTTGCCCGCGTCGATGAGAGCCCGGGCCTGCAGGGCGGCCAGGCTGACCGGGTCGGGCCACAGAGGGGCCAGGTAGTACGGATCGAGTTGGAGGGCCAGGATCTCTCCCAGATTGCCCAGCGACGAACGTCCGAAGCTGTAGACCAGGGCGGCGTCGATCTCGCCCTCTTGGAGGAGCACCCACGCCTCGTACAGGGCCCAGGCCCCGTCCATCTCGACGTGGCTCTCCGACCGTGGCGGCCAGACCCCGACGGCGTCGAGCGCCATCACGAAGCTGAATGGACCGCCGATGAGGTAGTCGGTCGATCCCGAGCAGATGAAGTCGACGTCGTCCCTCGTGATGCCGATGTTGCCGAATACCTCGGCCACCACCGGCATGAGCATCTCGACCTCGTTGTGCTCATCGTCCCGACGGACATTCTGCATTTGGGCGAACGAGGCGATGGAGACCGGACGGGGCGTGCGGGTGGCCCGGCCGGTAGCGGCGCTCACAGGTACTCCTTGTACGTCTCGTACTCGGCGTCGGGTTCGCCGTTGGGTCGGAAGTACTTGACCGAAGCAAGTGACGGCTCGAGGTCGCCGGGATCCACCCATACTGCCTCGACGCGCAGGCCCATGCGGATCTGGTCGGTGGGGATCTCCTGGAGGAGTCCCATGAAGGACAGGTTGGCTCCGTCCAGCAGGATCTGGGCGCAGATGTAGGGGATCTCGATGGACTGGCCGGCGAAGGGCACATTGACCACGCAGTAGGTGGTCACCGTGCCCGAGTTGGACAGCACCACATCCTCGGTGGTGGGCACGCCGTCGGTGGGGCACGACCCGCGGGAGGGCACGTAGACCTTGCCGCAGACCGAGCACCGCTGGCCCATGAACGTTCCCGTCTCCAGGCCCCGGAGGAACTTGGACTGGGCGATGCCCGGCGTGAAGTCGAAGTCGAGCCGGATGGGCGTGGCCAGGGTGGTCACCGGACCCATCTCGGCCCCCGACCCGTCCGCGGGCCCGTCGGTGGTGCCGGCCCCGCTCATCAGGACCCATCTCCCTCGACCTCGGGCACGAACGCCTCGATGTCAGCCATGGCCCCGATGCGCTCGGCGGCGGGGCGGAACCGGACCGTGACCCGGTCACCGGTGCTGAGGGCGTCGGGACCGCCGGCGTCGACCACGTGGAGCAACGCGGTGTCAGCACCGTCCAGCCGGATCAGGGCCCAGGCGAACGGGGTGGCTAGGGGGTGCTTGGGTCGGGGTTCGGCCACCCATGCCCATGACTCCACGACGCCTCCCGGACCCACCTCGACCATCTCGCCGGTGTCCTCACCGGTGGTCGGGTCGTACTCGGTGGGGGGGACGATCACCGAGCCCCCGGCGCCGGTAATCCCGTAGAGCCTGCCGTCCCGTAGCCCGGTCAGGAAGGCACCGATCACCGGTCCCACCGAGCGTGAGTACGGATATTCGAGCGAGTGCGCTGCGTGCAGGACTTCGCTGTCGGGCATCCTCGAACCTCCCCCTGGTCTGTCGGCGAACGTACGACAGAAAAGTAGAACACATTTCACTTTGGTGCCAGAATCCCAGGCCCGGGGCGTAGGTCGTGGCCCCCGCCACCTGCCCGGCGACGCCGGCACTACCGTGAACTGCCATGAGTGAGACCACCCCGAAGCGTCCCAACATCCTGCTGATCGTCTCCGACCAGGAACGCCAGCGCTCGTGGTTGCCCGCTGACGTCTCGCTTCCGTGGCGGGATCGGCTCCGCTCCGAAGGTCTCGAGTTCACCGACTACTTCACTCATTCCTCGCCCTGCTCACCCAGCCGGGCCAGCCTGTTCACCGGCCGCTACCTCGAGGGTCACGGGGTACTGGACAACGTGATCATGCCGGAGCACGACGAGCTGCCCACCTCAACCCCCACCCTGGGCTCACTGCTGGACGGGGCCGGCTACCGCTCCTCATACATCGGCAAGTGGCACCTGTCCCACTCCCCGACCCCGGACATGGAGGCCTACGGGTTCACCGACTGGGACGGCAATGACCGTCACTTCATGGGCTGGGCCGGTACCGGGGTCCATTTCGATCCCCTCATAGCATCCAATGCCGCCCACTGGCTCACCGAGAACGCCAAGCCCGACTCCTCGGGGACCGGATCCGACCACCGTACGCCCTGGTTCCTCACCGTGGCCCTGGTCAACCCCCACGACGTGATGTGGTTTCCGGTGGACCAGCCCGGCTACCGCGAACGGCACCCCGACGACGTGGCCTCCATCCGGCGGGTGCTGGAGTCCGCCGCATGGAAGGACGACGACCCCCTCCCCGTCTTCACCGACCCCTATCCCGAGGTGGTCGACCGGCTCCCGGGCAACTTCGACGACGACCTCCACACCAAGCCCGAGGCTCACCGGCAGTGGCGGTGGGACCAGCAGCACGGCCTGTGGGGCTACATCGATCCGTCCGACACGCGAGCGTGGCTGCGCCACCTCGACTACTACGTGCATCTCCACCAGATGGCCGACCGCAGCCTGGGTACCGTGCTCGCCGCCCTCGAGACCTCCGGAGCATGGGACGACACCGTCATCATCTTCACCTCCGACCACGGCGACATGTGCGGGTCGCACGGACTCCGGTCGAAGGGTCCCTTCGTCTACGACGAGATCATGCGGGTGCCCCTCTACGTCAAGGTTCCCGGTGTGACGTCCCCCGGTTCGGTCACCTCCTCACTCGGATCTCACGTGGACCTGGCCGCCACCATCTGTGCCCTGGGTGGCGTGGACCCGGCCACCTCGGGAAGAACGGTTCAAGGAGTCGACCTCAGCCCGGTACTGGCCGACCCGTCGGCCACGGTGCGGGATCAGATCCTCTTCGCCCAGGACTCGGCCCAGACCACCGAGCTCAACAAGGTGCGCTATGCCCTGCGGGGCTTCTACGACGGTCGCATCAAGTACGCCCGCTACTACGGGGTGGGAGGCGGCAAGCCGTCCACGGGGCTGTGGGGCAAGGCCCCCGGTTCCAAGCTGTTCGACGTCGACTGCGCCTTCGACGACAACGACCACGAGTGGTACGACCACTCGACCGACCCCCTCGAGCTGGTCAACCTGGCCAACGACCGTTCCCGCCGCTCGGAACTGCACGACGTCTACGAGCGGATGCGCCGCTACGAAGAGGAGTCGTTCGTCTCCTTCACCTAGGGGTCGGACCCGCTCCTCGGGGGAGTCAGGACCGGTCGAGCAGGTACCCGGTGAGGCCCCGGCACCCGGCTTCGACAAGATCCAGGCACGCCTCGAACTCTGCGTCGTCGCCATAGTAGGGATCAGGCACGTCGACCGCCCCCCCCGCCCCGGGATCGAAGCTGCGCAACATGACCAGGCGGTCGAGGTGGCGGTCGTCACCGTACCGGCCTCGGGCCAGGCTGACCAGGGTCTGCTGATGGCCGCGGTCCAGGCACACCACCAGGTCGGTGGAGTCGAACCAGGCCGTTGCGAAGGGTCGGGCGACGTGTCCGTGGTCCTCGTAGCCGCGGCGGGACAGGGTGTTTCGGGCCCGGGGGTCCATCGGCTCTCCCGCGTGCCAGTTGCCCGTGCCGGCGCTGCTGATGTGAAGGCGGTCGGCCAGGACGCTGCCATCAGCCAGAACGGTCCCGGCGGAGAGATGGCGGAGCACCACGTCGGCCATGGGCGATCGACAGATGTTGCCGGTGCACACAAAGCACACCCGGACCAGCCGGTCGCCCTCCCCGGCCTCGGTTCCGTGACTATCGCTCGGATCGCCCACGGGCTCATTCTGCCCGTTGGAAGCCGGTGTCCGGTCCCGAGCGGGCGCGTCCCCCGCCGGGCCTGTTCCCGGTGCCGGTACGCTGCCCCTCGACGACGGGTCGCCCACCGCCACCCCGAACGCGACACCCAGGGAGGGTCCGATGCCCACAGACGAGCAGCCACCAAAGCAGATGGGTCACGGCGTGAAGCAGCGGGACCTGATCAAAATGACCCCCGAGGAGATCGACTCCTTCCTCCATGAACGGCGGCCGATGACCATGTGCTCGGTCAACCACGACGGGTCGATCCACGCTGTGGCCATGTGGTACGGATTTCTGGACGGCTCGATCGCCGTCGAAACGAAGGCCAAGGCCCAAAAGGCCGTCAATCTGGGCCGCAACTCCACCCTGACCTGCATGTTCGAGGACGGTGACTACTACGAGGAGCTCCGGGGCGTGGAACTGGTGGGCACGGCCGAGATCATCGACGACCCCGAGAAGATGTTCGAGTTGGGCGTCAGCGTCTTCGAGCGGTACTACGGGGCCTACACCGATGAGCTGAAGCCCTTCGTCGAGACCATGCTCAACAAGCGCGTCGTGGTGAAGCTCAACGTCGAGCGCACGGTGTCATGGGACCACCGCAAGCTCGGTCTGCCCTCTTCCCGACCGACCTGATCGCGCTCCGGCCGACCCCGACCGAGTCGAACCCGCCGGCGGAACGACGGGAGATCCCTGATGCCGTATCACCCCATGGGCAACGACGAGCTGGTTGCCCTCCTCACCAGCCGGCCGCCCCATACCGGCAAGCTGGCCACCATGCGTGTCGACGGTCGACCCCACGTGGCCCCGATCTGGTTCACCCTCGACCCGTCCGTCGAGCTCGGGTCCCCCATCGGTGCCATCGTGTTCACCACAGGGGCCGACACCCTGAAGGGCAAGGCGTTGCGTCGGGATCCCCGGGCGTCGCTGTGCGTCGATGACGAGCGACCACCCTTCTCGTTCGTGACCATCGAGGGCGTCGTCGCCATCAGCGAGGACCTGGACGAGGTCGCCCATTGGGCGGCGGTCATCGGAGGTCGCTACATGGGTCAGCCTCGGGCCGAGGAGTTCGGCCGGCGCAACGGGGTACCCGGTGAACTCCTGGTCCGGCTCCGCCCGACCCACATCGTCTCGGCCGCCGAGGTGGCCGGCTGAAACGAGGCCCGTCCGGTACCGGTGTATCGACCACCGGTTCGGTCCGCCAGTTGAAGGTCGTGGCACGGAGCGGTGCCGGGCTGCTAGCACTGACAACGAACAAGGGGGAAACTTCGCCATGATTCTCGATCGCTTCACCATGACCGACAAGGTGGCCATCGTCACCGGTGCCGGGCGTGGCATCGGAGCCGCCTCGGCCATCGCGCTGGCCCAGGCCGGGGCCGATGTGCTCATCTCCGCCCGCACCGTCGATCAACTGGGGACCGTGGCCAACGAGGTGGAGTCGGCCGGTCGTCGGGCCGTCGTGGTGGCTGCCGATTTGAGCGACCTCGAGGCGGTGGCGGCCCTGGTCGGCCACGCCCGGGACGCGTTCGGACGGCTCGACCTAGTCGTCAACAACGTGGGTGGCGCCATGCCCCGGCCGTTCATGGAAACGTCGCCGGGCCGGATGGAACAGGCGTTCCACTTCAACGTGTCCACGGCTCACGCCTTGCTCCGCCCCGCCGTCCCCCTCATGCTCGAGGGTGGGGGTGGGTCGGTGGTCAATATCTCTTCGGCAATGGGACGGATGGCCGGCCGCGGGTACGTGGCCTACGGCACGGCCAAGGGGGCCCTGGCCCACTACACCCGGCTGGCCGCCGCCGACCTCTCCCCCCGCATCCGGGTCAACGCCATCGCCGTGGGCTCGGTGGCCACCTCGGCCCTGGACATCGTGATGCAGACCGACGAGCTCCGTGTGGCGCTGGAGGAGAACACACCGCTCAAACGCATCGGCGATCCCGAGGACATCGCTGCCACCGTGGTCTATCTGGCGTCAGAAGCCGGCTCTTACATCACCGGCAAGATCATCGAGGTCGACGGGGGCATCGAGAGCCCCAACCTCGACATGGGACTTCCCGACGTCACCGTCTGATCCGCCCCACCAGGTCCCACCCGGCTCGCGATCCGGATCCGCCCGGGGGATCACTCCGATGCGGGACCACCCCGTCGGGCAACCCACCCGATGTACGAACATCCCCGACGAACAAGGAGCACGCTGTGAGTAAGACTTACCGAGTCGTAGCCTGGTCGACCGGCAATGTCGGTCGCCACGCCATCGCCGGCATCGAGGCCCGACCCGACCTCGAACTGGTCGGGCTCTGGGTGTCCAACCCGGACAAGGTGGGCAAGGACGCCGGCGAGCTGGCCGGCCTGGGCCGCACGCTCGGCGTGGCGGCTACCGACGACGTCGACGCTCTCCTGGCCCTCGAACCCGACGTGGTCGTCCACACGGCCATGGCCGACCACCGGCTCATGGAGGCCATCGGGGACCTGGAGCGGCTCCTCCGGGCCGGAGTGAACGTGGTCTCGAGCGGTCCGGTCTTCCTCCAGTACCCCTACGGCGTGGTCGACGAATCGATGATCAGCCCCATCCAGGCCGCCGCCGTCGAAGGAGGTGTGTCCCTCTTCGTCAACGGGGTGGACCCCGGGTTCGCCAACGATGCCCTACCCCTGGTCCTCTCGGGCGTCAGCGAGCGGATCGAGGAGGTGCGGGTAGCCGAAGTGCTCAACTACGCGACCTACAACCAGCCCATGGTCATCTTCGACATCATGGGGTTCGGCCGTCCCATCGACGAAGTGCCGATGATCCTCCAGCCTGGTGTCATGACCATGGCCTGGGGCAGCGTGGTGCGCCAGCTCGCCGCCGGTCTCGACGTGGAGTTGGACAGCGTGGACGAGTGGTACGAACGCCTACCGGCCACCGAGACCTTCGAGGTCGACTCCGGCACCATCGAGAAGGGAACGGCGGCCGCCCTCCACTTCGAGTTACGGGGCATGCGCAATGGCCGGGCGGCGATCGTGCTGGAGCACATCACCCGTCTGCACGACGACCTGGCCCCGGAGTGGCCCCAGCCGGCCGGCCACGGTTGCTACCGGGTGACCATTACCGGCGAGCCCAACTACACCCTGGACCTTCAGCTGCTCGGGAGCGACGGTGACCACAACACGGCCGGGCTGAAGGCCACGGCGATGCGGCTGGTCAACGCCATCCCCGCCGTGGTGGAAGGGGCACCCGGTCTGCTCACGGCTCTCGATCTCCCCCCGGTGTACGGACGTGGGTTGGTGGTCTGAGCACCGCGACCGAGGAGGGGGGCTGAACGCCCAGACGGCCGAGCGATCCCCGGGCACCTCTCCGGTCGATTTCGGATGGGTGGGATGGCCTGAACAGTAGGGTCCGGGGCATGATCCCCCCAACCGGTGTCGAATCATGAGCATGGGCATGGGTGGCCATGGCATGGGCGGGGGTGGCGGCCAGTTCGGCGGCGTCATGCGGTCCATGCGCCGGGACGACTCGGTCACCCAGCAGCAGGTCACCAAAGGCACGGCCCGGCGGATGATCCAGTTTGCCCGCCCCTACCGGTCCATCCTCATCTGCTTTCTGGTTCTCGTGGTGGTCGACGCGGTGATCGGAGTGGTCAATCCACTCCTGTTCCGCTCCATCATCGACAAGGGCATCCCCGAACACGACAAGGGTCTGATCATCGGGCTGGCCGCCGTCGCAGCGGTGCTGGCCATCATCGATACCGGGCTGTCCATCGGCATCCGGTACGTCTCGGCCAAGGTGGGCGAAGGGCTCATCTTCGACATGCGGTCCAAAGTCTTCGAGCACATCCAGAAGATGCCTATCGCCTTTTTCACCCGGACCCAGACCGGCGCCCTGATCAGCCGGCTCAACAACGACGTCATCGGGGCCCAGCAGGCCTTCACCGACACCCTCTCGTCGGTGGTGTCCAATCTGATCAGTGTGACCCTGGTGCTGATCGTCATGTTCTTCCTGTCGTGGCAGATCACCATCATCAGCCTCATCATCCTTCCGGTCTTCGTCCTTCCGGCCAAGCGGGTGGGTCGTCGGCTGTCGTCGATCACCCGGGAGTCCTACGGCCTCAACGCCCAGATGAACAACACCATGACCGAGCGGTTCAACGTCTCCGGGGCGCTGTTGGTCAAGCTCTTCGGACGACCGCACCAGGAGCGGGACGAGTTCGAGCAGAAGGCGGGACGGGTGCGGGACATCGGGGTCACCCAGGCCATGTACGCCCGGTTCTTCATCGCCGCCCTCACCCTGACCGCGGCCCTGGCCACGGCCGTGGTCTACGGATGGGGGGGCATCCAGGTGGTGAACGGCACCCTGGAGCTGGGGACGGTAGTGGCCCTGGCCGCCTATCTGACCCGCCTCTACGGACCCCTCACCGCGCTGTCCAACGTGCAGATCGACGTCATGACGGCCCTGGTCTCGTTCGACCGGGTCTTCGAGGTCCTCGACCTGCCCCCGATGATCCAGGACCGGCCCGACGCCGGGCCGGTCCCCTCCGGGCCGGCCCGCATCGAATTCGATCACGTCGATTTCCGGTATCCGGCGGCGGAGGAGGTTTCGCTAGCGTCGCTCGAATCGGTGGCCGTGCTGGACACCACCATTTCCCAACAGGTGCTCTTCGATGTCACCTTCACCGCCGAGCCCGGTCAACTGGTGGCGCTCGTGGGGCCGTCGGGGGCCGGTAAGACCACCATCAGCCAGCTGCTCCCCCGCCTCTATGACGTCCGGTCGGGAGCCATCCGCATCAACGGCCTCGACGTCCGCGACACCGCCTCGGCTTCGCTGACGTCCACCATCGGCGTGGTCACCCAGGACGCCCATCTGTTCCACGACACCATCCGGGGGAACCTGCTCTACGCCAAGCCCGACGCCACCGACGGCGAGATCGAGGCGGCCCTGGCCGGTGCGCAGATCGCCACCATGGTCTCCTCGCTCCCCGACGGCCTCGACACTGTCGTGGGCGACCGGGGCTACCGCCTGTCGGGTGGCGAGAAGCAGCGCATCGCCATCGCCAGGATCCTGCTGAAGGCCCCCGAGGTGGTGGTCCTGGACGAGGCCACCGCCCATCTCGATTCAGAGTCCGAGGCCGCCGTGCAGCAGGCCCTGGCCACCGCGCTGCACGGACGGACCTCGCTGGTCATCGCCCACCGCCTGTCCACCGTGCGCGAGGCCGACATGATCCTCGTCCTCGACCACGGACGTATCGTCGAGCGCGGGCGCCACGACCAACTGCTGAGCGCCGGGGGTCAGTACGCGGAGCTGTACCGGATCCAGTTCGAGCGCCAGGAGCACGAGGGACCCGGGGGGACGTCGGGGGACGACGACCCGGAGGGATCTGACCCATGACCTGATCGGCCGTCCCCGGCGGGGTCGGGAGCCCGACCGCTCCGAGTCAGGCCGCCTCGCCGACACAGAGCGAGGCCTCACCCTTGTCGTGGGTATCGCCCGGGTCCAACTCCCGGTCCGATGACCACGCCTCCTGCCTGGCCGTAGTGGCCCGCTCGGCCCACTCGGGCCCGACGCGACCAGCGGCCATGGTGACCTCATCGCTCTCGTGTTCTCGTTGTCGTTGTTGCATGAGTTCCTGCTTTCGGTTTCGTTCGTATGGGTGGCCCCGACCGACCGCCAGGCAAGTGGCGGACCGTGGATGTCGGACGCCCGGTCCTGGGACCGTGCCTCTCCGGCCACCGGTCGGGCGACGCCTCGGCGGACGTGCCGGTCGATCGGTGGGGCGGTGGTCGAAGAGGGCGGAGCGTTGGTCGGGTTACCTCGCTGCCCGGGCCTGGTGCACACCGACACTGCACAACGAGAGCGGAACAACAAAAAAAGGAGCCGCTCCCTAAGAAGCGACTCCTCGACGGTTCCAGACCTTGTTCGTGTCTGATTCAGTCCGTCGAGAGCGCCTCCCGTACCGCCTTGGCGCTGGATACGAGTGCATCCTTGCTGCAGGCGGTGGAAATTCCGGCAATCGATACAGCCATGGAGGGCGGGCCCGCGTCGACCAGCTTCTGGTCGTCGTCGCCCTTGCGCCCCTGCTTTGACGGATTGCCCATGTCCCTCACGTAATCAGTGTAGCGGACCCACCACCGACTGCGACGTCATTGCCGGATCCGCCAGGATGATGTCACGACCCGGGTCCGGACCTACCACCCCGACGAACGGAGGTGCGATCTGGAGTTGGTGCGCCGGAAATCGCCGGGGCTCGGCCGACGTCGGCACTGCCGCACGAGGCCGTTACCGTTGGCAGGTGGCCCGGTTCGTCGTCGACATCACCCCCCTCCGGCGCTACCGGCATTACCGGCGCCTGTGGGCCGGACAGGTGGTCTCCGGTCTCGGATCCCAGCTGACCCTGGTGGCGGTGTCCTTCCAGGCGTATGCCCTGACCCACTCCACCCTGGTGGTGGGACTGATCGGCCTGGCCCAGCTCGGTCCCCTGTTGGCCGGGGCGCTGTGGGGCGGGACTCTGGCCGACGCCATGGACAGGAGGAAGGTGCTGATGCTGACCCAGGTGGCCATGGCGGCCGCAGTGGGAGGACTGGTGGCCAACGCCTCGCTCGAGCATCCCGCTGTATGGCCTCTGTTCGTCTGCTCCGGGGCCGGGGCCGGCTTCCAGGGCGTCGATTGGCCCGCCCGGCGGGCGGCCCTGCCCATGCTGGTCGGGGAGGGCGACGTGACCGCAGCCATCGCTCTGCAGACGAGCATCCAGCAGCTGGCCCTGGTCGCCGGACCGGCCCTGGCCGGGGTGCTCATCGCCACCATCGGACTGGGTGCGGTGTACGGCATCGACGTGGCCAGTTACGCCGTGGCCCTGCTCGCCGCGGTGCTCCTGCCCGCCCTCGTGCCGTCGGGCGGGGGCACGCCCATGGGCCTGCGGTCGATGACCGAGGGCTTTCGCCACCTCCGGGGTCAGAAGCTGCTGTCGGCCACCTACTGGATCGATCTCAACGCCATGATCTTCGGCATGCCGCGGGCCGTCTTCCCCGCTCTCGGCACCGGGCTGTTCGGCGGCGGATCCGGCGTGGTCGGACTGCTCTACGCCGCTCCCGGCGCCGGCTCGTTGATCGGCTCGCTGTTCACCGGATGGTGCGGCCGGGTCCGGCACCAGGGGCGGGCCATCGCCGCATGCGTCACGATCTGGGGTGTCACTATCACCCTGTTCGGCATCATCCCCGTCCTGTGGCTGGGTCTCACGCTCCTGGCCCTGGCCGGAGCGGCTGACGTCGTGTCGGCCGTGTTCCGCCAAGCCGTGCAGCAACGGGCCGTCCCCGAACACCTCCAGGGAAGGCTGTCGGGCACGTTCTTCGCCGTGGTGGCCGGCGGTCCCCGGTTGGGGGATGCCGAGACCGGCCTGGCCGCGGCAGTCGGTGGTCCCCAGTTCGCCGTGTGGTCAGGCGGTCTGGCCTGCGTGACGGGTGTGGGTGTCCTGCTGTGGCGGGTTCCCGAGCTCTGGCGGGACGCCGGCGGGGGTCAGTCGCTGCCCGATGGCGTCGGAGCCGAAGCCATTGCCGAGGTCACCTCGGAGCTGGGTGAGGGCGAGCCGCTGTGAGTACCGGAGTCGCGGCCGGGAACACCGTCGACGTGTGCGGTCAGCCCGGGCAGTACCCTTCGCCCCGTGACCACGAGCGGGGGCATTCCACCGCCACCGGGCTGGTATCCGGACCCGGCGGGCCAGAAGGCGTGGCGATGGTGGAGCGGGAACGGATGGACGGACCACGCGGCCGATCCGAGCCCACCGGTGAGTGTCGCTCCGGGCGTCAGCGGGCCGGGCGCTACGCCATGGCCCTACCCGCCCGGGGCCGGCTGGCCGATCCCGTCGACGCACGATGCGCTGACCGCCGAGGTCTCGATGGCCCCGTGGGCCGAGCGCGGCTTCGCCTGGTACGTGGTCGTCATCGGCGTGGGCCTGTTGCTGGCCTGGGCCGAGAGCTCGTCGCTCCGCCAGATCTTCCACGACATCCGGGTCCAGACGTCCACCGGCGTGACCCAGCCCCAGTTGAGCCACTCGACCACGACCACCAACCTCGCCAGCGTCGGCGTGCTCGTCGTCACGGCACCCTTCTACGTCCTGGTGCTGATCTGGCAGTACCGAGCGGCCAAGACGGCACGCCTACTCAACCTTCCGGCCGCCCACTCGCCGGGGTTGGGGGTGGGCAGCTGGTTCATCCCGGTGGTGAACTTCTGGTTCCCCTACCAGGCACTCCGAGACTGCCTGCCGGTCGGGCACCCTGATCGCCGGTCGGTGGGTCGGATGTGGGCCTGTTTCATCTCGGTCCTGATCGCGAACGGGATCACCGAAGTCCTGGCGTGGACCGGAAACCGCGCCGGCTTCGTCTTCGCCGCCATCGCGCTGGCCCTCGGGACGGGTTTCGCGCTCTTCGGTATCCGGACGGTGCGGTCGATCTCCGCGTGCCACCGCCGGCTGCTCGGACTGCATTAGCGCGTCGGGAAGTGGAACGTTGATTCCGCTTGTGGTACGGTAACCGGAGCAGCCCTTCCGTATCAGGCGTGACCAAGGTCGTCCGGTCACCACCTCCCCACCTGGCGGCGGCATCCGCCCCCGCAGGACTCGCACCACCCGCAGCACCTCGGTATCGCCGCACCCGAACGCCCCTCATCCCACGAGACCGACAGGAACCCATGACCAGATCCCCCGAACGGGCCAACTACAAGGCCACCTTCTTCGTCCTGTTGTTGGCCGTTATTGCCTACTCCCTGCTGCAGTCCCTGGTGGTTCCGGTGCTCCGCACCTTCCAGACCGAACTGCACACCACCCAGGGCACGACGACCTGGTTGCTGACCGTGTTCCTGCTGTCGGCATCCATCTTCACCCCCATCCTCGGTCGGGTCGGCGACATGGTGGGCAAGGAGCGCATGCTGGTGGTCACACTGCTGGCCCTGGCCACCGGCACCATCCTCGCCGGCCTGTCCCAGTCCATCGGTCTGCTCATCGTGGCTCGGGCCATCCAAGGCGTGGGCGGTGCCGTTCTGCCCCTCTCCTTCGGGATCATCCGTGACGAGTTCCCGGCGACCAAGGTGGCCACCGGGGTGGGCATCGTGGCCGCCATGGCCGCCGTCGGCGGTGGTGCCGGCATCGTCCTGGCCGGGCCCATCGTCAGCCACCTCAGCTACCACTGGCTGTTCTGGTTCCCCCTCATGATCTCGGCCGTCGCCGCCGTGTGCGCCTTCTTCTTCGTCCCGGAGTCCCCGGTGCGCACCCCGGGCAAGATCAGCTGGTGGGGGGCGGTGCTCCTGTCCGGATGGCTGGTGGCCCTGCTCATCGGGGTCAGCGAGGCACCCACCTGGGGCTGGGGTTCGACCAAGGTGCTCGGACTCATCGCCCTGGCCGTGATCCTCGGCGTGGCCTGGGTCGTCGTCGAGTACCGCTCCAAGGAGCCGTTGGTGGACATGCGCATGATGCGGGTCCCGGCGGTGTGGACCAACAATCTGGTGGCCCTCCTCCTCGGCGTGGGTATGTACTCGGCCATCGGCTTCATCCCTCAGTTCCTGCAGACACCGAGTTCGAACGGCTACGGCTTCGGGGCCAGCATCATCCAGTCGGGCCTCTACCTCCTGCCCCTGACCGTGACCATGTTCATCGTGGGCATGCTGTCGGGGAGGATCGCCGCCGCCATCGGCTCCAAGTCGGCCGTGGTCATCGGATCGATCTTCTCCCTGTTCGGGTACCTCATCCTGGCCTTCGCCCACACCCATCCGTGGGAGATCTACACCTCCAGCGCGCTGCTGGGCATCGGGATCGGCCTGGCCTTTGCCGCCATGTCCAACCTGATCGTCCAGGCCGTCCCACCCGCCCAGACCGGTGTGGCCAGCGGGATGAACGCCAATATCCGGACCATCGGTGGCGCCATCGGCGCCGGCATCATGTCCAGCATCGTGACCTCGGCCCTGCTGCACAGCGGCTACCCGGCCGAAACCGGCTACCGGGACGGATTCGCCTTCTTGGCCGCGGTGACCGCGGTGGCCATCGTGGCCGGCCTCCTGATACCGACGTCGACCAAGGTGCCCGCCGGGGAGGACCAGGACCATCACGTCCACATCGAGCACGCCGAGCTGGCCCTCGTGCCCGGTGGGACCATCGCCGAAGGATGACCACCACGCCTCCGACCGTTCGCCGGCCACCGGCACCCACCGCCGTTGACCAGAGTGATCCCGTCGACCGGGAGCCCACCCTTCGTCGGGACGCCGCCCGCAACCGGGACAAGATCCTGCGGGCGGCCCGCGCCGCCTTCGACGAAGAGGGTGTCGACGTCGGTGTGGAAGTCATCGCCCAGCGGGCCGGTGTGGGCGTGGGGACCCTCTACCGCCGCTTCCCTACCAAGGAGCTCCTCATCGAGGCCGTCGTGTCCGAAGTTCTGGACGCGGTGCTCTCGGCGGCCCAGACGGCTCTGGCCCACGAATCCCCGGCCGACGGGTTCACCGAGTACCTGCGGGCCGTCGGGTGGCTCCAGTTCGAGCACGTCGGCTGCCTCACCCGGCTGTGGAACGACTCGCCCGGTGACGTCCGCGAACGGATCGAGGAGGCCGGGCGATCCCTTCTGGCCCGGGCCCAGCAGGCCGGGGCGGTGCGGCACGACCTGGTCTACGAGGACGTGATCGTCCTGTTCTGGTCGCTCCGGGGGGTCATCGAGACCACGGCCACAGTGTCCCCCGAGGCGTGGCTGCGCCACCTCGACTTGTTGGTCAGGTCGGTGGCGCCGGGCGGCGAGCCGCTCCGGCACCCGCCGCTCACCGCCGAGCAGGTCCAGGAGGCCAAGGACGCCGTGGCCCGGCGCGACACGCTCCGGACACGGCGCGCCCCGGCGCTCTGATCAGCAGCAGGCCGACGAGGTCCGCAGTCCACTGCCATCCGGCTGGACCGAACCGGTCGGGCAGAACCGGGTCCCCGACTGGGTCAAATTGCCGATCGACATTCCGCCCCGGCCGTGCCAGCATGGGCTCCGTCGGGGGGCTGAAGCGGAGGTCATCCGATGGCGCGGTCGGTAGGTTCGGTTCGCAGGACTCACTCAGCGGCGGAGCAGCCCGGAGGCACGGAGCACCGGGTGGCCCGGCACCGTAGCGCACGGGACCATCGGGGCGAGGGTCCGGTACGAACCTGCATTTCACTCATGGCCGCCCTGGCACTGATCGGAGGGATGCTGGCCGCGTCGGTCTTCGTGGCCGCCTCGGGCGCCGCTGCGGCGACGCCAGCCGTGGCCACCACACCGACGCCGGTGAACACCATGTACGTGCTCAACCAGACAACGTCGTCGCTTTTGTCCTTTGCACCCGGAGCCACCGGGAACGTGGCGCCCACCAGCACGGTGGCCGGCATCGGCACCACGTTGAACACCCCGTACTACATGGCCCTGGACCCGTCCGGAAATGTGTGGGTGGCCAACCTCGACGCCAACACCGTCGTCGAGTACACCCAGGCCCAGCTGGCTGTGGGCGGGGCCCCGGCCCCGACGGTGATATTGAGCGCCACGGACAACAGCCTTGATCAGCCCTCCCATGTCGCCTTCGACCGGGCCGGTGACCTCTGGGTGACCAACGACGCCCCCACCACCGGCAGCGTGGTGGAGTTCACGCCGAGTCAGCTGGCGACCTCAGGGGCGCCTACGCCCAAGGTCACGATCACATCTAACGGCTCTGAGAGCATCGATGAGCCGGCATCGCTGGCCTTCGACGGACAGGGCGATCTCTGGGTCGGGAACGCCACCGGACTCAGCACGACCAGCACCATCGTCGGGTTCACCCCGGCGCAGCTCAGCGCCTCCGGCGACCCGACGCCTACGGTCACCCTCACCTCCACGGCTGGCAGCATCAACGAGCCGGTGGACCTGGCCGTCGACCACTCGGGCAACCTGTGGGTGGCCAACGGCGTCTCGATTGGCGGGAGCGTGGTGGCCTTCTCACCCAGCCAACTGGCAGCCAGCGGATCACCTCTACCCAAGGTCACACTGACATCCAACGGCACCAACCTGAGCAGACCAGACGGGCTCACCTTCGACCGCTTCGGGAACCTGTGGGTGGCGAACGCCGTCGGGAACTCCGTCAACGCGTTCTCGCCGGCACAGCAGGCGACGTCGGGGACGCCCACTCCCATCAACACGCTTTCCGGAGGCCTGACGAACCTGTCCGGACCGGACAGCGTGCTGCTCGTCCCGGCGACCGGCTACACCCTGGCCGCCTCGGACGGGGGCATCTTCAACTACGGGGGGTCCGGCTTCTTCGGCTCGACGGGCAACATGCATCTGAACAGTCCGATCGTGAGCATGGCCCAGTCACCGGACGGCCTGGGCTACTGGCTGGCGGCCGGTGACGGCGGCATCTTCAACTTCGGCGATGCCGGCTTCTACGGTTCCCACGGCGGCTCGCCGCTCAACCAGCCCATCGTGGCCATGGCGGCCACATCGGACGGCAAGGGCTACTGGCTGGCCGCCTCGGACGGCGGGATCTTCACCTACGGCGACGCCACCTTCTACGGCTCCCACGGCGGCTCGCCGCTCAACAAGCCCATCGTGGGCATGGCAGCCACCCCGGACGGCGGTGGCTACTGGCTGGTGGCCTCCGACGGGGGCATCTTCAACTACGGCGACGCCACCTTCTACGGCTCCCACGGCGGCTCGCCGCTCAACAAGCCCATCGTGGGCATGGCAGCCACCCCGGACGGCGGGGGCTACTGGCTGGTGGCCTCCGACGGCGGCATCTTCACCTACGGCGACGCCGGCTTCTACGGTTCGGCCGGGGCCATTCCCCTCAACAAGCCCATTCTGGGAATGGCGGCCACACCCGACGGCGGGGGCTACTGGCTGGTGGCCTCCGACGGCGGCATCTTCACCTACGGGAACGCCGCCTTCTACGGCTCCCACGGTGGCTCGCCGCTCAACATGCCCATCGTGGCCATGTCGGGACCTTACGGCTGACGAGACCGCCGCCGGACCGGACTGGACCGGCGGCGAGGGGCCCCGTGCCAGGCCCTACACGTCGGCCAGGTGTCGGAGCTGCAGGGAGAGGGCGATCTCCAAGATCCCGTAGATGATCAGCCACAGCCCCATGATGACGGCGAGGACGTTCAGGGTCAGGTGGGGCCACGTGAGGGTCACGATCCCGGCGGCGAAGGCCAGCACCCCCATACCGATGCGGAAGCCACGGGCCGGTGAGCCATGCTCGCTGTACGCCGTGAAGAACTCGATGATCCCGCCCACCACCCAGAACAGACCGATGAGGAAGGCCAGGGTGGTCACGGTCTCCTCGGTGTGGCGCAGGAACAGGATGCCGATGATCACCGACAGCAGACCGAGGATGGCCATCAGCCACCGGGTGCCCCCGCTGTCCTCGTGGTCGGCGATGGCCATGACGATGCGGAACAGACCGGCCACGAAGAGCCAGATGCCGAGCACGATGGCGAAGGCGTAGATGGTGTCCTTGGGCTTCAGCACCACCAGCACCCCGAGGGCCAGCGTGACGATGCCGAAGAAGAGGACCCACCCCCACGACTTCCCGATGATGCGCAAGATGTCCCGCTGTTCCGCAGTGACATCCAGTCCGTCTGGGCTCGACATGACTACCTCCCCTTGCCCGGCGGCTCCCGGGGTCGGGCTCCCGCCACTCGCTGCAGAGACTAGGGCCGCGGCCTGGACAGATGGCGGACGGTGGGTGTGTTCGTGCCCGAGATGGCCAGGGTGGCGAGCCGGTCAGGGGGACAGGGGACCGGCCCGCTCCACCAATTCCTCGCTGACCGACCAGAGCAGGGTGGCGGCGGCCCGGTCCTGGGCGGCCGGGGACGGCGTCCGTGGTCGGCACTTGACGAAGTACTGCCCGGTGACCTCGGCCACCTCGGGGGACGTGACCAGGTAGACCGAGGTGCGGGCACCCTTCTCCGGGGTGAGGATGAAGGGTTTGATGACCTTGACCCCGAAGGCCAGGAATCCCGTGGCGTCGTCGTCCCGGGCGAAGCCGCTGGCCACCGTGCCCGGATGGAGGCAGTTGGCCGTGACCCCAGTTCCCACCAGCCGCTCGGCCAACTCCGTGGTGAACAGCATGTTGGCCAGCTTGGAGCGGCTGTAGGCCTCCATGCCCCGGTAGTGCCGAGTGGACTGGAGGTCGTCGAAGTCCATGCCCGCGTCGCGCCCCGCGGTGTGCGGTCGAGGCCACATTGACCACCCGGGCCGGGGCTGAAGCCACCAGGCGGTCGGTCAACAGCCGGGTGAGCAGGAACGGTCCCAGATGGTTGATGGCGAAGGTGGCTTCATACCCGTCCACCGTCTCCCGCCGCTCGGACTGGACCAGTCCGGCGTTGTTGACCAGGACGTCGATGCGCGGGCACCGCCCGAGGATCTCGTCGGCGCCCCGCCGAACCGAGGCCAGGTCGCCGAGGTCGAACACGACCAGGTCCACCTGGTCGGAACGGCTCTCCCGACGGATCTCGGTGAGTGCCCGTCCACCCCGCTCCGCACTGCGGGCGGTGATCACGGTGTGGGCACCGGCCCGGGCCACGGCCAACGCGGTGGCCAGGCCGACACCGGAGTTGGCCCCCGTGATGACGACGGTCCTTCCGTCCATGGACGGGATCACGTTCGAGTGGCCCTCACGCGCCCCGGGGCCGCGTACCCCCGACGGGTCCGTGAGTCACCGGCCTCGCACTCCCGGGCTGTTCGATGGGGACCGTTGCCGCCCCGGGGGCGGCAACGGCCGCCGTGCGGGCCCGGTGGCCGTTGCGGATGAACAGGGTGGCTGTCACCGTCACGAAGGTCACCCAGACCATGGCCTGGAGGACGGTGGGATGGTCGGCGTAGCCCAGCAGACTGTGGAAGACGTCGCCGAGTGAGCTGTCCTCGTTGAGGACGGCGCTCGTGTTCCAGAGCGGGTGGCGCAGGAACGGGAGCCAGCCCAACTCCTGCATGTTCTCGACGGCGTCGGCCAGCAGGCCGGCGGCGAACACCATCAGGATGATGCCGATGACCCGGAAGAACAGACCCAGATTGAGTCGTCGGCCCAGCTTGAAGATCACGTATGCCACGATGAGGGCGACGGCCAGGCCGAGCAGTGCGCCGAACAGCAGGCCGTGGCCGTGGGAGGACGTGGCCGCCTGGGTGGACGAGGCGAAGACGATGGCCAGGGTGAAGACCATGGTCTCCAATCCCTCCCGGCCCACCGCCTGAAACGCCAGAAGGCCCAGTCCCCACCGGGCCCGGCCGTTGAGTGCCTCCTCGGAACGCCGTTGCAAGTCGGCCGTCATGGTGCGGCTGTGCGACTGCATCCAGAACGTCATGTACGTGAGGACACAGGCTGCGATGAGGAAGGTGACGGTCTCGAACACGGTCTGGACCGTCGATCCGTCGTACTGCTTGATGATCACGTAGGCGGCGATCCCGCCACCCAGCACCAGGACGAGGGCCGCACCCACCCCGATGAACACGTCCCGGAAGTGGCGGCGCTGGTCGATCCGGTCCAGGTAGGCCAGCAGTATGGCCACGATCATGCTCGCCTCCACCCCTTCGCGCAGGAAGATGACGAAGGTCGGAATCATCGGGATGCCGCGGCGGACTCGCACATAGTGACCAATGTTAGGTAAGCCTAATTCGAGCGATGTGTCAACCCTGTGCCGGTACCGTCGGCTCTGCTCAGACGACTGACACCACCACCGAGCCGAGGGAGACCAGCCGGTCCTCGGCGCCCAGGTCGTAGACGGCCACCCGAACCACCGTGCGGCCCGCTTGGCCGCCCACCACCCGGCAGTGGGCCTCCACCGGGCC
The DNA here is from genome assembly GCA_963831535.1 of uncultured Acidimicrobiaceae bacterium. Classification (GTDB taxonomy): domain Bacteria; phylum Actinomycetota; class Acidimicrobiia; order Acidimicrobiales; family RAAP-2; genus Bog-756. Next base: position 101,810 of record CAWHQP010000004.1, read on the forward strand.
GACCCGCACCGGACGGAGGTAGTGGAGGACGGTGTCGCCGGCGGCCAACCCGGTACCGGAGGCCGGATCCGGGTCGGCGACCGCATCCCCGGTCGATGCCGCGGCCCGGCAGGCGGCCACATCGACCAGCACGGCCATCGCCCCTCCGTGCAGGATCCCCCACGGATTGCGGAGATGGTCGGCCAGTTGGAGCCGGGTGGTTGTCCCCGAGCCCGGCTCGATGTGGAAGAACGCCTCAGGGACGGGCGCGTCCGGCATGGGTGGCGGCATGGGCACAACGGCCGGACGGGTGAAGGCCAGCGTCATATCGCCGGGGTCGAGCACGGCAAAGGTCCCGGTGCAGGCGGCCACGAGGACGTCGTCGCGTCCTTCGTCCCGTACATCAAGACCAGCCACGACTGCGTTCCTCCCCCGCCGCAGGACCCGTCCGTGCACGCGGAGCGGTCCCCGGTGGTCGAGGCGGGTCACGGTGACCATGAGACTGGTGGTGACGATCCAGCGCGGCAGGACCGAGAGCCCGGCCAGAAATCCCCCCACTGAATCGAGATTGGTGAGCAGCGCCCCCGTACGCATCCCACCCCCGGCGCCCCGGTGGTGGTCGTCGAGAGGCATTCGTCCGCCGAACTCCGAGAACCCCTCGTCGCCGTCGGCCGGCGGGACCTCCCAACGCTCCAGACGGAAGTAGTCGTTCATGTAGTGCCGGAGGTCCACCGCTCCCGACGGGGTGAACCCGCTCATATCGCCACCGGCTCGGCCGGCGCGTCCGGAGCGAACGTGCTCAGCGGGACGGCACGGGCGTTGATCACCGTGGTCAACCGGTCTCGGGCTCCGACGTCCACCAGCTCGACCACGGCGCTAGTGGCCCCGCCCGTCCCGACACCGGGCCACGCGGCCCCTCCGCCGGGGATCCCCCCACCGTCGAGGACCGTGGCCCGGGTGACGATCGGTCCGACCCGTCCAAGGGTCAGATAGGCCACCTGCAGATCGGTCACGACGATCCCCGTCGGCCCGAGGCCCGTGGCGGCTCCCAGAGCCTCCGTGGCCGCGACGTCGCCGAACAGGGCCATGGCCCCGCCCTGGACGGCTTCAATTGAATTGTGGACATACGGTCGGACGGGCAGGGACACCCGTCCGGCGGCGGCGTCGACCACCGAGATGTCCAGGGTGTCGAGCAGGGAACGCTGGAGGCCCGAACCGCCGATCTCCATCCGGGTGGGCAGGTCGAAGGGCAGGTCCTGGGCCATCGTCCGATTGCCGCCGGGGAGGACGGCGAACGTCGTCGTGCACCAGGCCACCGGCTCCGAGGCTCCGCCATCGCCGGGCACCTCGGTGCCGTCCTCGGTAACGTTCACCACCAGGGCCTCTAGGACCATAGTGGTGCGGCCCCGGCGCACTAGCTCGACCCTGGCCTCGATGAACGGGCCGGTCGCGGGTCGGACCAGTTGGACGGTCAGGTCGGCGGTGGCCATCCAGTCCGGACGCAAGATCCGCACGCCCAACAGTCCACCGACCACGTCGACCAGCGTCGCCACCACTCCGGCCCGGGCCCCGCCGTCGGCCCCCGACACGTGAGAGCTGACCCTGGTCCGGCCTTTGGCGCCGGTGTCGGAGACGACCTCGGAGGTGAAGCCGAGGTCGCCGAGGAAATGAGCGGCCGGCGGGTAGCCCCCGACGGCCACTCAGCGTTCCTGCTCGGTGGGCCGGATCAGTACCTCGTTGACGGTGACGTGGCGGGGGCGGGTCACGGTGAACACGATGGCCTCGGCAATGTCCTCGGCCGCCATGATCTCGGTCTGGCCGAACGTGCTGGAGATATTCTGCAGGATCTCGGGGCGGTTGTGGCCGGCCAGCTCGGTCCTCGTGGCTCCGGGCTCGATGAGGCTCACCCGGACGTGGCGGGTGGTCACCTCCTGGCGCAGGGACTCGGAGAAGGCACCGATGCCGAACTTGGTGGCGTTGTACACCCCGCTCCCCACCCGTGCGGCCCGACCGGCCACCGAACTCACGTTGACCACGTCGGCTACCCGGCGGGGCTCCTGTTCTGCTGCAGCCAACAGGTGCGGGAGGGCGGCGTGGGTGGTGTAGAGCAGGCCGAGAACGTTGAGCTCGACCATCCGGCGCCACTCCTCCACGGGTGCGCCGACGATGGGGCCGAGCAGCATCACACCGGCGTTGTTGACCACCGTGTCGAGACGCCCGAACTCCGTGACGGTGGCCTCCACCATGGCACGCGCCGCCGCCTCGTCGGTGATGTCGGTCTCGATGACCAGGACGTCGGCTTCGTTGCCGATCCGCTCGACGACCAGTTCGAGACGGTCGCGCCGGCGAGCGGCGATGGCCACGGTGGCCCCTTCTGCGGCCAGGGCCACGGCCGTGGCCTCGCCGATGCCACTGGATGCTCCTGTGACCAGGGCCACTGTTCCTTCGAGACGACGCGCCATGGGTTCCCCGTTCTGCTCAGCGATGGCCGCAGTGTACCGACGGCATCACCGGGGGGACCAGCGGGCCCCGACTCCCGACCGCTCGGTGTGGCTTCCGCCCGCGGGGCGGTGCACCGAGGTTCAGGCCGCAGTCTGGCGATCCGACTTACCCGGCCCGGTCTGCCCGTTGGCATTCTCCTTGCGAGGCGTGCTCCGACGGGTCCTCCGACGTTGCCGAGTCGAGGTGTCGTAGGGGCGCTGGGTGGACGCCGGGCTCTCGTGCAGGGCACACCAGTCGGTGCTGTTGTAGCGGGACAGTTTCACGGTGCAGCCCTCGGCGATGCACACCCGGCCGGTGGCGAACACCTCGGGGGGCGTACTTCCGGCCAGGCCATCGGCCAGAAATGAGCTGTCCTCTGCCATTCGCCTATCCACCATGGCGGTTCTACCTCGCTTGTCGTCGGGACCTCAGCTAGGGAGTTCTTCGGCAGTTCGGGGCGCAAACTGTAACGGGTGTCGCGCTCCCGCCGACCGGATTCATCCCCGCGGAAGCACCCGTTCCGGGTGCGTCCGGGTAGCCGTTGGCCCTACCCGGAGGGATGGCCCCGGGCCCACCCGGGGCGGGCTTGCTGTCCGCCGTCGGTGGGTGGGTCCTGACATGGGCGGGAGCGTGCCGGCGTCACCCCGTGGCACCGGTCGGAGTCCAGGTACCGTCGTTGGTAGCGTCCCTGCGATGTCCGTTACCGAGAGGTCCCTCCCGTGGTGGAAGACGGCGGTCTTTTACCAGATCTATCCACGTTCGTTCGCCGATTCCGACGGGGACGGGGTGGGCGATCTGGGCGGGATCCGGGCCCACCTGGGCGACCTCGCCTGGCTGGGTGTCGACGCTCTGTGGATCTCGCCCTTCTACCGCTCGCCGATGGCCGACTTCGGCTATGACGTGAGCGACTACTGCGACGTCGACCCGATCTTCGGCACCCTCGAGGAGTTCGACCTGCTGGTCGAGGAGGCTCACGCCCTCGGGCTCAGGGTGATCATCGACTGGGTTCCCAACCACACCTCTGATCAGCACCCGTGGTTCATCGATGCGGCAACCGGCAGGACCAGTCTGCACCGGGACTGGTACGTGTGGCGGGACGCCACCCCGGACGGAGCCCCGCCCAACAACTGGGTGTCGTCCTTCGACCTCACCGCCCCGGCCTGGACCCTCGACCCGGCGTCGGGTCAGTGGTACCTGCACCTGTTCGAATCGGCCCAGCCCGATCTCGACTGGGACCACCCAGCGGTGGAGGAGGCCATGCACGACGTGCTCCGCTTCTGGTTGGACCGCGGGGTGGACGGTGTCCGGGCCGACGTGATCCACTGCATCGGCAAGGACCCGGACCTCCCCGACGACCCACCGGCTGTGGCCGGCATCCCCCACAGCGCGCTCAACGACGTCCCGGTCACCCACCGCCGTCTCCGGGGCATCCGTCACCTCATCGACTCCTACCCCGGCGACCGGGTGATCGTGGGTGAGGTGTTCCTCCTCTCCACCGAGGCGGTGGCCACCTACTACGGGGAGGACGACGAACTCCACCTGGCCTTCAATTTCCCACCCCTGTTCGCCCGCTGGAGCCAGGCCGCCTGGACCCGGTGCATCGAAGAGACCGTGACCGCACTGGAACCCCGGCGCGCCTGGCCCACCTGGGTCCTGTCCAACCATGACAATCCCCGCCACCGGACCCGCTACGACCGGGCCGGAACCATGCTCGGCGAGGACCCCGTCACCACGGCACGGCGCAGCGAGGCCCGGGCCCGGGCGGCGGCGGTGTTGCTCGTGACCCTGCGGGGCACGCCGTTCCTCTACCAGGGCGAGGAGCTCGGTCTGCTCGACGGGTTGATCCCGCCCGATCGACAGGTCGATCCAGGAGGTCGGGACGGATGCCGGTGCCCTTTGCCGTGGAACGGCTCTCCCGACCACGGCTGGCCGACGCTGCCCGGTGCCGAAGTGTGGCTGCCCTTCCCGCCCGAATCCGGGCGGCGGAACCGGCGCAGCCAAGAGGAGGACACCGCATCCATCCTCCACCTCTACCGTCGACTCCTCGCCCTCCGACACGCGCACCCGGCGCTGTCGCTCGGTGAGCTGACCCTCCTCGATCTGGCCGAGGGGGTGCTGGGCTACGAACGTCGGTCAGGGGACGAGTCCTACGTGGTGGCCCTCAACCTCACCGAGCTCGCCGTCGATCTGACCGGCGCCGACGGCGGGATCCTGGAGGGCCGGTCGGTGGCGGTGGCCAGCGACGGGACCGACGAAGCTCAGCCCTTTTCGGGGTCTCTGGACGGGGACCAGGCGGTGGTGTTGGCCCCGGCCGGTCAGCGCCGACCGGCCTAGAGCCAGATCTCACGCCAGAAGTCTGGAGCCCCTTCGTCGCCCAGGGACATCGAGTGCCCATCCTCGTGGCCGCTGCGCCTGATGCAGCACACCAGGGTGCCGATCCACGGTCCCCGGTCGATGCAGTGCACGGCGCCACAGCGGTTCCACTGGGGCGTGGCGGGCAATTCGAGGTCATCGAGATCGAAGTCGGCGTCCGACCAATCACTGAACCTGCGCACATGAAACGGATCGATGGTCAAAGTCTTTCCTGCCCCTTTTGTTTCGTATGCCTCCTCCCCATGATCGGAATACGGGCTCCGAAGCTGTAGCGGGAATTGCGAGAACCACGGGGCGGGGTGTCTGGGGCGGGTAGCGATTCCGGGGTCCCCCTGTTCTCCAGGTCCACCGGTCATCATGGGACCGGTGGAAGCGACGCTGGTCACCAGGCAAGACGGAGGGCGGGAGGGACGGTGACGCGATCCGCGACTGCTCGCCGGCGGCTTCCCGGCCGTGACCGCCAGACCCGTGGCCTTCCGTCCTCCGGGTCCCACCCCACCGCCCACTCCCGCCCACCGCTCCCGGTGGCAACTGACGGATTGTTCAGAGTTTCATCGTTGTGATCCGTTCATCACCTGGCTTAATGTCCAGGTGATGGCCACGAACATTCCGACGGGGATTGATGGATATGTTCAAATTTCTAACAAAGTGGAGCTACGCTAGGCGGATGAACGGTGAACCGACCAAAGGCATCGAGGACATCGTGCGGCGCAACGTGGCCGCACTGCGCTCCAAAGCCAACCTCACCCAACAGGGCCTGGCCGACGAGATGCTGCTCCGGGGCATCGCCTGGACCCGCGAGACGGTGGCCCAGGTGGAGACGACCAATCGACGCCTCGGATTCACCGAGGCCATCGTGGTGGCGGCCTGCCTCGATGTACCGGTCGCCCGCCTGACGGCCACCGGTGCCCCGTCAGTGGCCGTGGGCGAGAGCGAGTGGAGTGCGGCCTACCTGGGGGCCGCCATCGCCGGTACGACCGGCGACATCTTTCCCCCCGAGAGCTACGCCTCCCCGGCGCCGGTTCGGGCCGAGACCCCCGCGGCCCCTCCGTCCGGCCCCGGACCGTCGGCCACCGACTTGATCGGTTCTCCGGGCCGCGCCGCTGCTCCCGGCGAGGTGCCTGACCGGCGGCGGGGTGAACGGAGGGTCAGCGACCCCGATGCCCGTGAAGCCCGTGGTCGTCGTGCCACAGACGGTCCGGCTGCCACACCGCAGCGAACAGCCGAACGCATCGAGCGCCGCCTCCGCCTTCGCGTGACCGCCGGCGATGTGGACGCCACCGCGCAGCGCCTGTGGTCCCGCAGCCTCGAAGCGGAGCGGGAGCGGCGGGTGACCGATCGGGTGGCCCTGACCGGGGGGTCGCTCAAGACCATCCGTGGCCACGTCTCACGCGATCTGGATCGCGAGATCGCCTACGAGATGGAGCGGGACCCGGCCCGGGTACAGCCTCTCGCCCCCCCACCGGGCGAAATGAGTCCGGACGAGGTGACCTGGGAGGCCACCCGGCTCAACATCATCCTGGCCAACAAGGGTTACAACGACAGCGACGTCACCCGGTGGTGGAACTTCACCCGCCACCGTGAGCTCGGCGACCGGACGATCGCCGAAGCCTGGAAGGACGCCGAGTACAGCGCCGTCCGGCGCCTGGTCGAGTCGTTGCCCGACAAACACGGCGTCACCAACGGGTACTTCGTCGACGAGTAGGACGTCCACCGAGTGGACGTCGACGGGTAGAGGTCCACTCGGACACCCGGAACTATCGGTTCGCTGACCGCATCGGCCGCTGCACCCGCCCCAAATCCGAAAGGAGCCCATGGACCGGGCACGACTGACGTTCTTGCTGGACGGGGAGCGCCGGATGCACCGGGATCGAAATCCGCGGTCGTGGGCGCAGTTCTCCAGCGCCGGCCACCTGTTCACCGGCGTGCCCATGACCTGGATGGCCAGCTGGGCCGGCGGATTCCCCCTGGCGCTGGACCGGGCCGAGGGGGCCCGGGTCTCCGACATCGACGGACACACCTACGTGGATTTTGCCCTGGGGGACACCGGGGCCATGGCCGGTCACTCCCCCCGGCCCGTGGTCGAGGCCGTACGGCGGCGGATCGAGAGCCTCGGAGGCATCACCGCCATGCTCCCGAGCGAGGATGCCGAGTGGGTGGCCGCCGAGTTGAGTCGTCGGTTCGGGATGGCCCAGTGGTCGTTCGCCCTCAGTGCCACCGATGCCAACCGGTGGGCCCTGCGCCTGGCCCGCCTAGCCACCGGCCGCCCGCAGGTGCTGGTTTTCGCCTACTGCTACCACGGGAGCGTGGACGAGACCTTCGTGATCACGGGACCGGACGGTTCCACAGTGTCCCGTCCCGGCAACGTGGCACCCGCCGTCGATCCGGCGGAGACCACGGTGGCCGCCGAGTTCAACGACCTCGACGCGTTGTCCCGAATTCTGCACACCGGGCGCATCGCCGCTGTGCTCACCGAACCGGCCCTCACCAACATCGGGATCGTCCTTCCCGAACCGGGATTCCACGCCGGTCTCCGCGCCCTGTGCGACGAAACCGGCACGCTGCTGATGATCGACGAGACCCATACCTTTTCGGCCGGGCCGGGCGGTGCCACGCGGGAGTGGGGCCTCGAACCAGACATCGTCACCATCGGCAAGGCCATCGCCGGGGGGATACCGATCGGTGCCTTCGGCCTCGGTGAGCGCCTGGCCCGGTCGCTGCTTTTCCGCATCGAAGACGACGGCGCCGACATCGTCGACGTTGGAGGTGTGGGCGGCACCCTGGCCGGCAACGCCCTCAGTACGGCGGCAGCACGGGCCACGTTGGAGCACGTGCTCACCGAGGGGGCCTTCGCCACCATGTCGGATCTGGCCCTGCGTCTGGCCGACCAGGTGGATCGCACCATCTCCGGCCACGGACTGCCCTGGTCGGCGTCTCGCCTCGGAGCCCGGTCCGAGTACCGCTTCTGCGCCCCCGCGCCCAAGAACGGGACCGAATCCGCCCGGGCCGAGGACTCCGAACTGAACGAGTTCCTCCACCTCTACATGAGCAACCGCGGCGTACTCATCACCCCCTTCCACAACATGATCCTGACCTGCCCGGCCACAACGCCGGCCGACGTCGACCGCCACGGCGAGCTCTTTGCCTCGGCACTCGACACGCTCACCGGTTGACCGCCAGGGTTCGCTAATCTCGGCTCCACTCCGGAACGGGTGTGGGCGCTCGGAGCGGCCCCGCCCGTGACTGTAGATGGCCCGCTGCTACGGCCGCACGAGAGCGAGGCAGGCGATGAGCGGTGGGTGGCGGCGAATCCCCGGCGGGATCACGGTGACCTCGATGGTGGCAGCCGCGGGGTGGTGCGGCTTCGCCGCCTATCTGGTGGTCCAGGCCCGGCTCGGGGCTCCGCTCGTCTGGAACGACACCACGGTCTATGAGGCGATTGCTCGCCGGCCGCTGTGGTCGAGGGCGCTCTGGGCCGGTCCCCGCCCGCCCCTGCTCCCCCTGGTGCTGAAGGCAGTGGGCACCGGTACGGCCCTGGTGACCACCCAGGCGGTGGTGGCCGCCCTGGCCTGGGGCACGCTGGCCTGGACCGTCGGCCGACTGATGGATCCGGGTTGGCGGCGGGTGGCCGCCACCTTCCTCGTCCTGGGCTTCGCCACCACGCTTCCCGTGGCCCTGTGGAACCGGTCCGAGCTGTCCGAGTCTCTGTCCATGAGCCTGCTCGCCCTCATATTCGCCGGCTTCATCTGGGTGGCCCGCCGGCCGACCTGGCCCCGTGTGGCCGCCACCGTGCTGGCGTGTCTGGGGTTCGCCCTGCTCCGCGACGCCCAGGTGTGGACGGTGGGGATCCTGGGCCTGGCCACCTGGTCCTACGCCGTCGGTGCTGCGGTAACGCGCCGGAACTCAGCCATACGGGCCGGGGTCCTGGCCCTGTGCCTGCTGGCCGTGGTGGTCCTGTCCGAGTGGGGCACGCTCTCCTCCCAACGCACCACACCGGACACGGCGGACGTCCTCTTTGTGCGGGTGTTCCCGTTCCCCGACCGGGTGGCCTGGTTCGCCGCCCACGGGATGCCCCAGGCCGAGCGCATCGACCGGCTGGCCGCCGACACCCCCGCCCCCGACGGCGCGGCCAAGGTCGTCGGCATCGCACCGAACGACCCGGCCTTCCAGCCGTTCGAGCGGTGGCTCCGGGCCGAGGGCGGCCGCACCTATCTCCTGTGGCTGGTGACCCATCCCTGGTATGTGATCAGCGAGCCCCTGCAACGACCCGAACGCGCCTTCAATTTCGCCGACGGCAACCTCGCCTTCTACGCCCCGGCGTCCCAACCCGCGACCTCGCCGCTGACCACGTGGCTGTGGCCCCCGCTGCTGGAACTCCTGGTCCTGTCGGCCGTAGCCCTCTACCTCGGGATCGTGTCAGAGGCCTGGCGGACCGCCCCGTGGCGCGTCGTCGTCGTCCTGACCCTGGTGGGAATCGTCGGGATGCTGGTGGCGTGGCACGGTGACGGCCAGGAGGTGACCCGGCACACCGTCGAGGGCTTCGCCGCGGTCCGACTGGGGGTGTGGATCCTGTTCGCCGTGGGACTGCTCGGACTTCCCGCCTTCGATCGGTCCACCCGGAAGGACAGTTTGGGTGCCCAGGGGCCGGCGGGCTAGTAGGGATCAGCGGTCGTGGACGTGAGCCGAACGGGAAGGACTACCCGATGCCGACAATGGGTCGGTTGAGATGCGAACCGCCCTCGGAGCCGTCGAAGGTGGCGTCACCGAAGGCGAAGACGCCGCCGTCGGAGGCCACCAGCCAATAGCCGTCGCCGCTGGAGGTCGCGTTGATGCCCACGATGGGGGCGTTCAGGTGCATTCCGCCGGTCGAGCCGAAGTAGCCGGCGTCGCCAAATGCGAAGATGCCGCCGTCCGAGGCCACCAGCCAGTAGCCGCCGCTGTCCGGACTGTCCATGCCCACGATAGGGGCGTTCAGGTGGATGCCGCCGGCCGAGCCGAAGAACTTGGCCGTCCCGAAGGTAAAGATGCCGCCGTCCGAAGCCACCAGCCAGTAGCCGGACCCGTCCGGGGTCGGGGTCATGCCCACGATGGGCATGTTCAGGTGCTTGGCCCCCATCGACCCGTGGTAGACGGCGTCGCCGAAGTTGAAGATGCCGCCGTCGGAGGCCACCAGCCAGTAGCCGAGGCCGTCGGGGGTGGCGGCCATGCCCACGATGGGCTTGTTCAGGTGCTTGGCCCCCATCGACCCGTAGAAGCCGGCGTCGCCGAAGGCGAAGATGCCGCCGTCGGAGGCCACCAGCCAGTAGCCGTTGCCGTCGGGGGTGGCGGCCATGCCCACGATCGGGGCATTGAGATGGATGGCCCCGGTGGACCCGAAGAACCCGTTGTTGCCGAAGGAGAAGATGCCGCCGTCGGTGCCCACCATCCAATAGCCGGTCGGATTCGCCCGCACCGGGCTGGTGGCGGCCGATGGTGGCCCCGCCCCGGCGGCGTTCACGGCGGTCACGGCGGTCACGGTGAAGGTATAGGTCAGGTTGTTGGTGAGCCCGGTCACCGTGGCGTGGTCGAGAGTTCCGGCCACCGCCGTCTTGGCCCCGGTGTTCACGACCGTGATCACGTACTCGTTGAGAGCGCTGAATCCGTCCGAGCTGGGAGCGATCCAGCGGACCGTCGCCGACTGGTTGCCGCCCGATGCGGTGACGCTGGTTGGCGCATCGGGTGTCGTGTAGTTGGTCAACTGGAACGAGGTGTTCGGAAGCCCGGTGCCCGACACGGTGACCGCGTAGGTCCCCGCCGTGGCGTTGGCCGTGAAGGCATGGGAGGTCGCCACACCGGAAGCGTCGGTAGTGACGACGGATGTGCTGCCTCCGCCGAACGTCCCTCCGGGGCCGCCTGAGGGTGCGGCGAACGTCACCGACACACCGGAGACGGCATTGCCGAATGAGTCCTCGACCACCACGCTGAATGGTGTGGCGAAGGATGCACCCACGAGGGCGGTCTGGCCACCGCCGGCCGTGGCCGTCAGCTGGGTGCCACCTCCGGATTTGATGGAGTAGATCGAACTCTGGACGGAAGCCTCCACCGACGTAGCTAGCGCGAACTGGTTGGTGGAGGAAGCAACGATGGGATTCACGACACCGGCGATGACCACGCTGACCGGCCCAGCCGCGATCCCCGACGCGGCCACGGTGAGCACCACATTGGGCGAGGTACCGGTGATACTGGCCACATTCGCCCCCGACCCGTTCACCGAGTAGTCGGCCACCGCAGTGGGCAGTGTCGTACCGGCCGGTGCGCCCAGGGAGATCGTTCCGCCGGCCGGTATCGCCGTGACCGCAGTGAAGCCCACGGTGTACGTGGATGTGGCCCCGGCCGTCTCCGGAACCGGGGTCACGGTGACCGGGCTCAGCGCGGAAGCCGGCGTGCTCATGACGGCGACCGATCCCGATGACAGGACCACCGCGGCCAGGATCATCGAGCGTCGAACGAATCGCTGGGCCCGACCGCTGTCGCCGTCGAGGGCCACATCTGCCCCAGGGATCTTCACGTCGCTCATTATTGGATTCGGCTGAGAAGCCGTCAACCGTCGGGGCAGGCTTTTCTGCGGCGCCGCCGTTGACGGTGCTTCCTACCCTACCGGTGGCGCGAAGACCACCCTTTGCATCGGAATGGACGCACTGGGTGATACCACGGTGAGCCCCGGAAAGCACGCGTTCAGTGGTTAAATGACCACTCTCTGTCCTTCAGCCCGGATGGACAGTGATGGATGCAGCGAAAAGCATATTTTGCTCAATGCGGGCGGCCCCGATCGCACGAATCCTCACCGAACCACCAGTTGGGGCTCCTTGACCACGCTCCTCATGTGAACTTTTGTAGCAACGTTCACTATGCGATAACTTTCCGGTTCTCAACGCGATGAACGGGGCAATATGAGGAAGCGCGCTTCGGTCGGACTAAGCGTCGGTGTACTCCTCGTAGTCGGCGCGGTGTCTGCGGTAACCCTGATGCGGACGGCATCGGCGGCGGACAGCCCGATGACGGTGACGCCGTACACCGGGTACAACCCGGCCCTGACCCGGGCTCCCTACGTAACCGACCTCACCCAGTCGTCCGCGTCGGTCAACTGGGCGACGAGCTCGGCCACGCCGGGGTCGGTCCTGGCCACACCGACCGGGTCCGGTGGGTCGTGCCCCGCGTCCGTGACCACCTGGTCGCTATCGGCAGCCACCGCCCCCAACTCACTGCCGGCACCGGTCAACGGTATAAACCCAGTGCCCTCATCCAGCCTCACCAGCCGTGAATTCACGGTCAACTCCGTGTCTGAGTACCAGAACTCGGTCACGCTAACCAGTCTTACGGCGGGAACCCGGTACTGCTATGCCGTGTTCTCGGGCAACGGATCGGGCTCGGTCAACCTCCTGCCCGCCACCGAGCCGGTCCAATACTTCACGACACTCAGTCCCAGCAGCGCACAGTCCTCGGCGCCGGTGACCTTCGACGTCATCGACGACACCGGCGAGAACTACTCCTACACGAGCGCCACCCAGACCTCGGATGTCCTGTTCCCCAACGGTTACAACCCCGACCAGGCCTCCCTCGACCACCAGATCGGACAGTCCGGTGCGGACTTCCTCTTGTCGGTCGGTGACATCGCCTACAGCGGAACCACCGAGTCGACCTTCGGTGACCTCCAACAGACCGGCACCCAGCCCGAGGTCAGCAACATCTTCGGCCCCTTCTACTATCCCCAGACCGGAGGGATCCCGATCTTCGCCGGGTCCGGGGACCACGGCCAGAACATTAATCCGCTGAAGGTCTTCCCGACGGCGAGCACGGCTGCAGCCTCGGGGGGGACCTACGCCTACGACAGCTATTCCGGCACCGACGGCATCACCGGATCGTCCCCTGACGACTGGTACGCCTTCTCGACCGGCGACGTCCGAATCTACGTACTCGACGGCGCCTGGTCGGACACGTTGGCCAACAAGCTGGGCACCACGACCGGGGGATTGTGCGGGACGCCGGGAACCAATCCCGCCATCTACTGTGAGCCCTACCAGGCCGATGCCGATGAGCACTGGCAGACCAGCTCCCCGGAGTACCAATGGCTCCAGCGGGATCTCGCCGAGCATCCTGGCGGTGTGAAGTTCGCCATCTTCCACTATCCGCTCCGGTCGGACAACGCCACGCAGCCCTCGGACGTGTACCTGCAGAACAGTCCGGCCAACCCAAACGCATCGACGAGCCTCGAGGCACTGCTGGCCGCTAACGGCGTGCAGGTGGCCTTCAACGGCCACGCCCACACCTACCAACGCATCGTGCCGAGCGGTCCGGGGCAGATCACCAACTACGTCACCGGCGGCGGCGGGGGTGTCCTCGAGCCCGTACTCGGTGGCAAAACTTGTGCAGCTCTCACCACCGGGGCCACGGCGCCCGACAAGGACGTCTACGCGCTCGGGTGGGATCCAACCACCGGCATCGGCTCCACCTGCAGCACCAGCAACACCGCGCCCACGCCGACCTCGGCAGCCGACGTGTACAACTTCCTCAAGGTGACCGTCCAGGGAACCACCGTGACCGTGACTCCCACCAACGCGGCCGGTGGCACCTTCGACGTGCAGAGCTACTCATACCCGGCGACAACTGGGCCATCGACACCCACCAACGTGACGGCAGCAGCGACGTCCTTGACGTCGGTCGCCCTCAACTGGACCTCATCCACCGAGGCCGGTGGATCCATCGCCTCGTACCGGATCTACCGGAACGGCTCAGAGCTGGCGACGGTCGGCGGGTCCACGACCTCTTTCACCGACACCAGCGCACAGCCCGGCGCCAGCTACTTCTACTCGGTGGCCGCCGTCGACGGTAGCGGGAAGGCGTCGTGGCCCGGCATGGCCAACCAGGTCACGACGCCGGCACCAGTCCAGTCGAGTCCCGGCTCCGGTCAGCAGGGCTGCTCCACCCAGTTGCCGTCGGGAGCCGTCGTCGGCGCTGCCGCCCTCGATGACGGATCCGGCTACTACGAGGTGGACAAGTACGGTGACGTGGCCGCCTTCGGTGCGGCTGTCTGCTACGGCGGAATGACGGGCACGCCCCTCAACCAACCCATCGTTGGGATGGCCGTCGACCCGGCCACCGGCGGCTACTGGCTGGTGGCATCGGACGGCGGGGTGTTCTCCTTCAACGCCCCCTTCGAGGGATCGACTGGCGGCATGCGACTGAACAAGCCGATCGTGGGCATGGGCGCCAGCCCGAACGGGGCCGGGTACTGGCTAGTGGCCTCCGACGGCGGGGTGTTCTCCTTTAATGCCCCCTTCTACGGCGGCACGGGCCTGATCAAGCTGAACAAGCCCGTCGTGGGCATGGCCGTGGACCGAACCACCGGCGGGTACTGGCTGGTGGCTTCCGACGGCGGGGTCTTCAACTTCAATGCACCCTTCGACGGCGCCACCGGGGGGATGCGGCTCAATCAACCCATCGTGGGGATCGACCCGACGGCTGACGGCGACGGATACCGGTTGGTGGCGGCGGATGGCGGAGTCTTCACCGGGTTCAACACACCGTTCTACGGCGGCACCGGGCTCATGCGGCTGAACCGACCCATCGTGACCACCATCAACGACAACGACGGAGACGGGTACTGGTTGGTGGCCAGCGACGGCGGAGTGTTCTCGTTCCACGCCCCCTTCTACGGCTCGGCGGCCGGTTAAGCGGAACATCATCGGGCCCGCCAGTGCAGGGTGGGGCCACGAGCAGCGTCCAACGGGTGGCGTTGAGCGCGAATCTGGGAGGACCTTCACAATTGCCGACAGAATGGGGGCGTGACACGGGTCGAGGGGCGACTGGGATGAGAGCGGGCCGACGTTCACTCGAACGCTGGCTGGCCCAGGCATGGCCGATCGTGCGTTCGCTGATGGAGGCGGAGGACCGACTCATCTCGACATCCGAGGCACCCGCCGTCGTGGTCCTGGCATCGTGCGACCAACTCAGCGCCACCATCTCGCACGCCGAACAGTGGCTCAACTCCCGACGTTGTCCCGACGACAACTTCGGCCTGCAGTTCCGGGAGCTGATCGCCGCCTGCCAGGGGCTGTGTGCCATCATGCAGACAGTTTCGAGGGAAGCACCCGAGGGTCGCTGGATCGAAAACCGGGAGATCGCCGACCGGATTGGCGACAACTTCATGGACCGCATCCAGCAGGCTTCGCGGGCCCGGCTGTATCTGCAGCAGTGGAGAACCTGACCCGTCAGGTCCGCACGGTGAACCGATGACCCAGACAACCACGGCCCGACCGGCGGCACGGCCCCCTGGACCTCCGATGATCCACACACGGACGGCCCCAGGGGAACGCGTGGCAGAGCCGGGGGATCGGGAGCACAGGACTCCCACCCCTCGTGTTCTGATCCTTCCATGCCCCGACCCCGCAGCAATGACCGGCGTGGCGGGACTGCGTCCCCACCCGAAGCGCTCGCACATCACGTCCCAGTGCGCTCCGGGCCACCGCCCACGCCATCCGACGCCGGGCATCCATCGGTTGCGGGCACGCGTCGAGTCGCCATCCGGTAGTCTGCCCGTCATAGCTACATCTCCCGTACTTTCAGCGTCGGTGCAGGGATTCAAGCCCGCATGAGCGATTCCTTGCCGCGTTGGGTACTCCCCGTGATCATCGGATCGATCGTCGTGGGACTGGCCGGCCTCGGGACCGGGATCTACGCCATCGCGAAGATCCCTCCCAAGGTGTCGGGCCCCGCAGGGATGACTGGTGCCACCGGCCCGCAGGGTCCCACCGGCGCCACCGGACCTGCTGGTCAGACCGGTCCTGTTGGACCCACGGGACCATCTGGGGTCGGCACCCTCACCCCTGGCTCCGTCGTCACCTCCCCGGCGGTGGTCACGGCGGCGGGTGCGCCCACCGGAACCCAGCTAGTGGCCAAGGTCACCTGTCCGACCGGCACGACCATCCTGAGCGGAGGCGGTGAGGTCACTGCCTCCGGGAGCTCCCAGAGAGTCGCACTGGAATCTTCGTTCCCCGTCGACGCCTCGACCTGGCAGGTGGTCGGCGTGGTAGTCGGCAAACTCCCCCCCACCGTGACCATGAGCGTGGCACCGTTCGCACTCTGCGCGGCCACCGGGGCCAAGGCAGCGACGACCTAGTCCTGACCGATCTGGCGTCCGCAGCTCGGCCCTATCATTCCCGACCTCTGATCACCGAGGGGGCGCGCAGCATCGGTGGTCATCCGCCGCACGATGGCCCCAGCCGGCTCGGCCGTGACCCGGCGCCACCCGGTCCCGGCCCACAGATTGACTACCGAGGCATCGCCGACCCTGGTGGCCGCGGCACGGAGGGGACGGGTCAGGTGGTGCACCTCGGGATAGGCCTGGGGAGCCTGCTCGTTGTGCGACACGGCGAACTCGTTGGCCAGGCCACGGGCGTAGCGCCCACTGAAGGCTCTGGTCACGATGGTCTCGGGATACCGCCCGTCGAGCAGGGCTCGACGGTAGGTGGGCGATGTTCCCGCCTCCGGAGTGCAGAGCAACGCCGTGCCGACCTGGATCGCGGTGGCTCCGGAGGCCAGGATCTCGGCAGCCTCGGTGCCGGTCATGATCCCGCCGGCACCGATGAGCGGCAGGTCGGTGACTCCGAGCATCTCATCGAGAAGGGCGAGGAGGGGACGACGGTTTGGGGCGAGGTCGAGAAAAGAGCCCTGGTGGCCACCGGCTTCAGTTCCCTGCACGGCCAGCATGTCTGCGCCGACCGCTTCGGCCGCGCTGGCCTCGGCCACCGACGTCACCGTGACCGCCACCCGACAGTCAGCTCGGTGCAACCGGTCGACGGCGGACGACGCCGGACAACCGAAGGTGAAACTCACCAGGTCCACGTGAGCCGAAGCCACGACCTCGAGCTTGGCCTCATAGTCGTCGTCCTCCCATCGAGGTTCGCCGAGGGCCACGCCGCACCGTCGAGCGTCGGTCTCGAGGTCGGCGGCATAGGCGGCGACCACCGCGGTATCAGCGGGCCCGGAGGGTACAAAGAGGTTGACCCCGAACGGGGCACCGGTCAGAACACGGGTGGCGGCGATGTCGTCCCTCAGCTGTTCGGCCGTACGGTAGCCACCAGCCACGAAGCCGTACCCACCCGCTCTGGTCACCGCAGCCGTCAGCTCCGGCGTCGAAGGACCGCCGGCCATCGGTGCCTGCACGATGGGAACCTCACTGGGTAGCGGCGAGACCGTCACCCGAACACCACGGTCTTGTTACCGTTGAGGAGGACCCGGTCCTCCAGATGCCACCGCAGCCCGCGGACCAGCACGGAACGCTCGATGTCCCGGCCGATGCGGAGCAGCTCCTCCACGGTGTCGGCATGGTCGATCCGGATGGTGTCCTGCTCGATGATGGGTCCCGCGTCCAGGGTCGCGGTGACGTAGTGACAGGTAGCACCAATCAGCTTCACCCCTCGTTCGAAGGCCTGGTGGTACGGGCGGGCCCCGGCGAACGAGGGCAAGAAGCTGTGATGGATGTTGATGATCCTCCCCGGATAGCGCGCACACACCTCCTCGGGCAGGATCTGCATGAATCGGGCCAGCACCATCACATCGCCCCCGACAGCATCGAAGCAAGAGACGATCTCGTCGAAGGCCTCCGCTTTGCCACCCTCCGCGAAGGGCACGAACCGGAACTCGATTCCGTACCACTCGACCAGGGATCGGAGGTCGGAATGGTTGGCCATCACCACAGGGATGTCACAGACCAGGTCACCGTTGCGCCACCGGTGAAGCAGGTCGGCCAGACAGTGGTCCTCCTTGCTGGCCAGGATGACCACCTTCCGCCGTTGCTCGCTGTCTCGGAGATGCCAGCGCAGCCCGAACGTGCGGGCAACATCGGCGAATCGGCGGGCGAACTCCGCACTGTCGAAGGGAAGACTCTCCGCCAGGATCTCGATCCGCTGGAAGAACTGTCCCGTGGTCAGGTCACTGTGCTGGGCCGCTTCCACCACCCACCCACCGTGGTCGGCGATGAACCCGGTGACCGCGGCCACGATGCCGGTGCCGTCCGGGCAGGTGACGGTGAGGACGAGGCGGCGCATCTCTCCATACTGGTCGCGTTCCACGGGGCCGTCATGCCGGTGGACGGCCTTCCTGTGCCCAGGCCCGTACCGCCACTGAGGATCGCTGGATCAGGTCGCCCATAATCACCGCACCACACCGCGGGAAGTGCTCAATCCAGTCCAAGCCCAGTGCCCGCCGCGCATGCCGAGAGCGGGCCGCACACGACGGCACTACCGACCACGTCCCGCGACTTCCCTTCTCAAAGGCGCATGAACCAGCCACCCCGAAGGTAGTGTCGCCCGATGGCCAGTGCGGAGGATGCTCAGGATGTGCTCGTCGTCATCGGGCTGCACGAGGATTCGGATCTGGACTGCGACAATCAGCTGATTGATCGGGAAACCGGCTTGGACCCGGGCACGGTTGACGCCGTGCTCGACCAGCTGTGGAGGGACGGCCGGATCGAGGCCATCCGCGGCCCTGGGGAGCGGAGCCCATCGGTCGTAAAAGTGCGACGCGTACTGCCTGACCGGGAGCCCCTGTGGGGCGACGACGGAACCTACAAAGCCAACCAGTCAGCGTGAGGTGCCACCGAGGTTGGGTCTGACGATCGGAGGGTGGCGTCGGGCCATTTCCGACCGGCTACCGCCGACCCGGCGAGATTCCGTTGCCCACACCCTGTCGGTCCGATGCCCCGGGACCCGCAGTCAGAAGGAAGTGATGGCGTGAAAGGCGATGGCGGCCGCCGTGGCCACGTTGAGCGAGTCGACTCCCTGCGCCATCGGGATGGACACGAACAGATCTGACAAGGCCAGCGCCGCTTCCGTCAGTCCGCGCCCCTCGGCACCGAGCAGGAGGGCGACGCCGACCGGATAATCCCGACCCAAGATCCAGTTCTTCAGCTCGTCCAGACTCGTTCGAGGATGGACGATCCCAGCAGCAGGACGCGTTGTCAGTGAAGCAATCACGAATCCGGCGTCCCGCACCTGGCGGAGCCCGGTCGGCCACGGCTCCAACCGGGCGAACGGTAGGTGGAGGACATGGCCGACCGATACCCGGATCGAGCGACGGTAGAGGGGGTCGGCACAGGTGGGATCGAGCAGTACGCCGGCCACGCCGAAGGCTGCGGCATTGCGGAACAGGGCCCCGATGTTCTCATGGTCGTTGAGGCCCTCGAGGACGGCCACGATGGGAGGGTCTCCCGTCAGTGTGGCGGCGCGGGTGAAGTCGCTCATGAGCGGTGCGGCACGGGTCGGCGGGGGACGCTCGGCGATGGCCACCACACCCCGGTGTAGTGGGAACCCGACCGTACCGGCCACCATGGAGCGCGACCCCACGAAGACTCGTGCTCCCTTCGCCTGCGTGGCCGCGACCAGATCACTGGCCGCAGTCACCTGGTGATCATCGACCAGCAGGGACTGTACGGCGTACCCAGATGTCAGGAGCCGTTCCACAGCGAGCCTCCCCTCGACCACGAACACACCATGTTCGGCATCGACGCGAACCCGGCTGGCGGGGTCGTTGAGGTCCTGGTAGAGCGCGAGTCGCGGGTCCCGGGGGTCCTCCACCCGGACCAGTTCGCCCGGATCCACTACTGGGTGGTCCTGAGGCTGGTTCGACACGCAGGCCAGCATCGCGTAGCCCAGAGGTGGCTGCACTGCTGGGACCTACCGCTTCGGCCGGTGCTTCCCGACGGTCGGATCAGCTACGGGAGCCGGCCATGTGATCGCTCCAGCCTGCCCTCATGCTGATCTATGACTTCGCGGCCCGTTCCCTCGCCACCGCGGACACGAATCTGTTGAACTGCTCGCCGAACGTCCGAACGGTGGCATTGTCACTCGCCGCCCATCGGCCCTCAGCCTCGATAATGGTGCCCAGATTGGCGAGGGCATCCTCCATACGGTCGATTCTCTGCTGCGTGTTCATGCCGCCAGTCTCGCCGACCGTGGGCGCGGACTAACGTCGCACTGCCCGCCGCTCGGTCTGCCTCCACGTAACACCCGAACTGATACCGGCGTCTGGGCCTGGGCGCTCGATGCACCCACCGTCGGCTCGCGATCTCCCCATTCCGACTCCACGGCCGGGACCCACCAGAGGGAAGGCCCTCCACGGCACAGGTTCGACGTATGGAGAGGCAGGCGGATCGACATGGAGATGGTCGCGGGTCGATCAGTACGAGCGGGCCACCACTGCCACCAGCGAGGCCTCGTCGGTCTCCCCACCAGGTCCGTCCTCAGGGACCGCTTCGTCCCCCGCTCCTGGCGGGCGCAAGCAGCGCACGCTGACCGACTGGGCAGCCAGTTCGGCTTCACCGACCTCACCCAGAACCGACCAGGGGATGGAGGCGAACCCGGTGCTCGCCGCCTCCACAGCCTCGGCCGGCGACGATACGGCGACTGTCCGCGACCGGCGAAACTCCAGGGCCTCGTCTCGAAGGTCGTCACCGGCCCGGGCCAGCACCGAGTTCACCTGGGCCACTGCAGTCTCCAGGGCCACCGTGACCTTGGCGCGGGTGTGCCTGGTGACCACGGTGACGTTCCCCTCGGCCAGATCCCGGGGCCCGATTTCGACCCGCGCCGGCACGCCCTTCAGCTCCCAGTCAACCGACCTCCGCCCGAACGAGGTGTCCACCCGGTCGTCAAGGCGAACTCGATGGCCCGCGCTGACCAGGCCCGCCACCACCGACTCGGCGGCGGCGCGGACAGTGGGGTCTTCCCTGACCAGCAGCACCACCACCTCGACCGGCGCCAGAGCCGGCGGCAGGCGGAGGCCGGCATCGTCCCCGTGGGCCATGATCAACGCCCCGATCAACCGGGTCGAAACCCCCCACGAAGTCTGCCAGACGTACTCGAGCACACCGCCCGCCTCGCTGGCGAACTGAATGCCGAAGGCCCGGGCAAAGTTCTGGCCCAATTCGTGACTGGTCCCCATCTGCAGGGCCTTGCCGTCGCCCATCATTCCCTCGCAGGTCCAGGTCCGGATGGCCCCGGCGAACCGCTCCCGGGCAGTCTTCTGTCCGGTGAGGACAGGGATGCCAGCTACCTCGACCATGGTGTCGACGTAGACGTCAGCCAGGATCTGCAGGGCATAGGCCCGGGCATCGGCTTCCGTGGCATGCGCGGTGTGGCCCTCCTGCCAAAGGAATTCACTGGTGCGGAGGAACAGGCGGGGCCGCAGCTCCCAGCGGACCACGTTGGCCCACTGGTTGATCAGCAAGGGGAGGTCCCGGTAGCTCTGCACCCACTTGGCGAAGTAGCTGTTGATCATGGTCTCGCTGGTGGGTCGGACTACCACCGGCTCCTCCAACTGACGGCCACCACCATGGGTGACCACGGCCAACTCGGGGCTGAACCCCTCGACGTGCTCGGCTTCGAGTCGGAGATAGGACTCAGGGATGAAGAGGGGAAAGTAGGCGTTTTCGGCCCCGGCCGCCTTGATCCGGGAGTCAAGCTCTGCCTGGAGTCGTTCCCAGATGGCGTATCCCCAGGGACGGATGACCATGGTGCCCCGAACCGGGCCGTTGTCGGCCAGCTCGGCCCGGGCGACCACCTCCTGGTACCAGCGGGGGAAGTCCTCATTCCGGGGGGTGAGGGCACCCTTGGTCTTCGGGACGCTGTCGGCGGCGGAGGTCATGGGAGCGCAGGATACCGGGGCCTGTGCCGTTCCGGGCTCGGTGACCCGAATTGGATCACGGGCAGGGCCACCGGGCCCGGATAACGCCCATGACCAAACGTGCAGAATTGAACGAAGCGGGTTGTTGCGATCTCTCGGTGTCAAGACCGATCGGCCGATCAACGGAGGCTTCCGATCACAAGGGCCAGGCATCGATCATGCCGACAGGATGTCCGTCCTATTGGATTTCCCGCATCACCATGCAGCCAGATGCAGAGTCCACCCGGTCGACACCGTCGTCGGCCAACGGTGCTCACAGTGCGAACCGTCCGACGGGCCTCTCGATCGGCCGCGGAACGCCCCTTTGTGGCTGAGGGTGCGCCGCAGAGAGGTGGAGCGGAGGACGCACCAAGCGTGCAGCCAGGTGGGGCGAACCGGTCAGCGGGAACGAGGATCCTGTCCCGTGGGTACATTGGTCAGGTGGAGGGCGATCGGCCGGGTCGGTTCAATGGCGACATCAAATTTGTGGAAACACCCGGTGGCTTTGAAGTCTGGTATTCGGACCGCATCGCGAACGATCACCGTGATCTCGTCGATGCTTCCGCCGACTGGCTGGAAGACAAGATCGGGGTCATGAATCTCGGACAGATCAATCACCAGATTCTGATCGCCGACGGTCTCATCACCGATAAGATCACGACCGGCCTGGTCGCCTGGTGGTTCGAGAGGATCGGGGACCTCGATGTTCCTTAGCTGTCACCGGCTGGGTTCCGTCGCCCACGTGAACTCAGGTGACTCCTGATCCAGTGCGACGGGCAGAATGGCCAGACCCAGACGCTCGGCACCTCGCGTGACCACTCCGGGGTGGGCCTCAGCCAGGACGATCCGGGCAGCAAGACAGCGGAAACCGGTGCGTCGTTCCCGCTGAAGGAATCCCTCAACAACGTGGGCCAGACTCGGGGAGATCCCCCTCATCCCAGGGACCTCAGGATATCCGTTGGGAAACCTCATGGGACTTTCGGCCCTGATGCCAATGGCGCCCGTACCCGATAATTGACCCATGGAGTTCACCCTCGCGGGAGAAGCAGATATCGGTTTCGTCCGACGCCAACTAGACGATCTGGTTGTTATCCGGTCCCTTTACGGTTGGTCCGAGGTGGAACGAGATCGTTACAAGCAGCTGTGCGCCTGTGAACGCTCGCTGCTGTATCCATCAATCCCCCATGAGGTGTCGGCTCTCGTCCAACTGGCCAGCTAGTGCTCAGAGGCTGTTCTGGCCCAGGTCTCCTTCTAGGGCGACGGCCTCGACGAGTTCGGGACTGTCGTTGCGGACGTTGCCGACACCTTTACCGACGGGATGATGCACCAGCGTGCCTTTCACCGTCGGCACCAGGAGTGGCAACAGCTTCTCCACCTTGGTGATCTGGGGATCGAGCCAGAAGTCCCACGCTTCCGCTTCGAGGACGACGGGCTGGCGATTGTGTATCGGCATGTCCGGACCCGCCTCGGTCGTGATAATGGTCGCAGAATTCAGTTCGCGACCTTCGGCGTCCCTCCACCATTCCCGCAGACCGGCGAATACCGTTGGTTCACCGTCGGCCCGCCTGAACGCGTAGGGTTGTTTGACCTTTGGAGCCACCGTCTCCCACTCATAGAAGGCATCGACGGGAATCAGGATTCGTGAACTCCTGAATGCCGAGCGGAACATCGGTTTTGTGGCAAGAGTCTCGGCCCGGGCATTGAACGCCGATTTGCTCTCGGCGGGATTCTTGGCCCATCTGGGCACCAGACCCCACTTGAAGAGAGTCAGCTCGCGGTTGCCGTCCCGGTGGTCATAGGCACCGAGGATCGCTGAGGTCGGAGCGATATTCCAACGCGGACGGAATCCCTCCAGGAGGTCGGGGCTGACGCCGGCATTGAGCATCCTGGCCAGGTGGTCCGGCTCTTCGTAGAGGGCGATGCGTCCACACATTGATCGGATCCTAGGCAGTCTTCGGAGGGTCAGTTCCGACGACACCCATGGTTCTCACCCAGCCGCTCAATACGCGTGCACGGGGAGGCAATGAGCCGTTCGGCCCCAACCCCCCCACATGCCATACCGGACCTGTCTCGGCTCGGACGCCCGCTGATTCGCGATTCGATCTGGTCCACCGGTCGGGAGTCACTGCTCCCTCGGTGGCCCCCGAAAGAACCAGTGGACACCGAATCGGTCAGCAAGATGTCCGTAGGTTCCGAACGGCATGTCCGCCAAGTCATCGAGCAGGTCCGGGTCAGCGCCCAGGGCCAGCTTGTCGTATACCGGTCTCATCTCCGCGTGGCCCTCTGTCTGCAGATAGATGGCCACGGTGTTGCCTGGATCGGGCACCCGGGTGGGATGAAGCCAGTCGGTGGCGGAGAGTTCGACAAGGCCACTCTTCAGACACGCGTAGGTCACCTTGTGTCGCTGTTCGGGTGGCGCATGGTTGCCCATTGAGGTTTCGCCCAATCTGGAAATGGTCAGTTCACCCCCCAGGCAGGACTGATAAAAGTCCATGGCCTCGGCGCAGTTTCCGTCGAAGAGCAGGAAGGGTGTGACGTTCAGTGCTCTCGACCTCCTTCCTAACCCGGTCCCTGATCCGGTGGCCTACGCCCAGCGAACCTAGTCTCTGGTCGACGAGGGCAGGGTAATCTGTCGCTGACATCCACGACCACTCGGCGACCTCCTGTACCCCTAAGAGCACACGGGTATCAAAGACGTGCGAATCCCAACAGTGCGAATCCACGCTCATCCCCTCCTCTGATCACGCCGAGGGCACGCCGGGACATCAAGGGACCTGCGGGACCAGTTGGATGTCTCGGGGATCCTGGCTTGACACGAATGGCGCCAATCAGGACGATGCAGCTACCTGGGCCTGCTCTCTGGGCGTAAGCGGGGATACAACTTCGGCACGGGAAGCCTTCAACAGGGCCCCCGGATCCTCGCAGTCCGGACAGGCTGACCATACGTTTTCTTGGAGGTCATTGTTGTTCTCGATGAGGTACTTCCCGTCGGGAGTGATGTAGGGAGCGTAGGTGTAGGAGAAGTCATGGTCGACCTGCAGCGTCTGGCCGGTGGCCGTGTCCCACACGCGGATGGTGTCGTCGTAGCTGGCCGCCGCAAGGTACCGGCCTTGCGGCCCG
The DNA here is from genome assembly GCA_963831535.1 of uncultured Acidimicrobiaceae bacterium. Lineage (GTDB taxonomy): Bacteria > Actinomycetota > Acidimicrobiia > Acidimicrobiales > RAAP-2 > Bog-756. The sequence continues at coordinate 126,458 of CAWHQP010000004.1, forward strand.
TAGGCCAACCCTGTCACCTGGCGGGAGTGGCCGAGCAGGGCCAGCGCTCGCTGGCCGGTGGCCGCGTCCAGCACCGTGACACTGCCGTCGAGGGACCCGATGGCCAGCTCGGGCCCCTCCGGATCGAACGCGGCGGTCTCCACCGGTCCGTGTTCGTCGTAGGTCTCGAAAGGCTTGGCGTTGCCGGTTCGTCCCACCTCGACCTTCCCGCAGAGGGAATACGCAGCCACCAGGAGATCGTCACTGCTGATAATGGGAGGACCATCCCCACTCAACGGGCATTGGTGGGGCCAACCCCCTGAGCTGACCGTGCGGTGGGTCGACAACGTCGTCACCGATAGCTCACCATCGCCGTTGGCCACCGACATGAGCCGGTCGTCGTTGCTGAAACTCAGTCCCTCGACTTGCATGGACGGGAGGGTCAGCTCCACCCGTCGGGCGGCCACGTTGTAGACGCTCACCCGAACTGGCCCGCCGTTGGCGTTCCAAAGGGCCACCAGCCGGCCGTCCGGGCTCAGAGCCGAGCACTCGTTCTCCTGGTTGGAGGGATAGACCACGGTCTTCGAGATCGGCCGGAATCCCGGCACTGTCCAGGTCTGGACGGTAATGGCCTGACCTGACTGGGTCAGACCCAAAAGTTTGTGTGGCTGCGACCCGAAGCCGTTGTCACACCAGTGAGGCACCTGAGGTAGCGAGGTGAGCCAGGGAGTACCTGTCCGGTAGATCCGCGCCAACCCCCCGTTGTCGGCATCGACGAGTCGGTTGCTCTCGCGGTTGAAGGAAAGCGCGTTGATCTGTTCACCCTGGCCTTCGAGGCTGAACAGTTCGTTGTCGCCACTCTGCATCCAGACGCCCCCGGTGCCGTCGCTGAGCCCGACGGCAATGTAATTCTGGTTGGGGCTGATGGCTACTGCGGTAATGGAGGCCCCAGTGGTCACATCCTCCACGCTGATCGGGTTCCAGGTCTGGGTGTTGAAGAGGTCCACGTCCCCGCTGGTGTCGAGCGGACCGTTCGTACTGACCCCAACCACCAGGGTGTTCCCCTCGATGGCGACAGGGTCGGTGGTGTGGAGTGCGGCGATCACCTCCTGTGCGGACGGCGGCACGACTGTTCGTGCGATCTGGCCGGTGGCGACATCGACAACTTCGCTGTACCCCGATCCGGTGCCCACCACCAGGAAATTCCCATCCGAGGTGAATGCCAACGTGTGGTCGTTGTCGTGATCCGCCAGGGAGAACAGGGTGGTCCCCGAGGCCAGGTCCCACACCGATGTCCCGAGGGTGGTGGTGGCGGCCAGCAGATACCCGTTGGGGCTGAAGTCCAGGGCGTTCGGCTCGCCGTGGCCCGACAGTGTTGAGAGTAGACGTCCTGTCGACGGATCGAGGAGGTCGATACCGGTGTTCGTACCCACGGCCAGGATCGAGCCGGTGGGGCCGTAGGCCACTGCACTGGCTTGAGCGGCGATATGGCGGCGATACAGGAGGTGTCCGGATGCGGCCTTCGCCACGATGACGTCTCCGGTGCACAGGCTCTCGGCGACATCGACACCGGATGGACTGAAGGCAGTGGCCGGACCGCTGTCGAACCCGCACTGTTTGCCCGACTCCGGGGGAAGTGCCGCCCGCACATCGGACGTGTCGAGTGCCTGCCGCAAGGCTCCTACCGCGGCGGGAATCGGTGCCAGTCGCACGGCCTTCTGAGCTAGGACGATGGATACTTCGGGATCGGAAGTGAGTTCGTTCTGGCTCTCGGCCGCCAGGGCCTGGGAGCGTGCCGTATTGCCGGAGGACACAGCCTGATTTCTCGACAGGAGGGCCACGACCCCCAGGCCGAGAGCCACGGTGGCCACGATCAAACTGATCGCCACCACCCGTCGACTTCGACTGGCGTTCGCTCTGCGACTGGCTGCCACGTACTCCAGCTGTAAAGCGGTGGGGGCCGGATCGGGCTCCCGTGACGACCGGGTTAACCACTCCTCTGCCGCCTTCAGCTCGCTACCGCGGAGAAGGAAGCTCCGGTCCCGGTTCACGCCGTCCCACTCCATGCACTTGATCAGCCAACGGGTGTGCTCCTTGCGGAGTACCAAGTCGGTGTCCAGGGCACGGCCCACCCGTTGGAGTGAGGAATCAAAATCATCCTCCTCGGTGAACGGAATCCAGTTGCGCTGGCGTATCTCATCGTGCAGGTTCTCATCGGGCACGGTGATGCGCATCACGGGGACGATGCGTTTCTCGAGGGCCCGGGCGTACGTGATTTCCTGCTCGCAGTAGTCCGAGGCCAACGCGGCTGGAGTAATGACGAACAGGAACGCGTCCGATGCCTCAATGGCGCTGCGGATGGCCTGGGGGAACACTTCGGCGTCGGCAATGCCCTCGGTGTCGATCCAAGACGACTTCCCCATTCCCTCAAGCGAGCTGGCTAATCGCTGAACGAATGGGGTGTCCCTACGAGAGTAGGAAATGAAGACGTCGGCCAAGAATCATCCGCCACGGTGAGAGGGTGCCGGCCTGGTGGTGTGCCGGATGAGCGTCATCCTAGGTCTTCCACTCCGACGGACCAAGCGCGAGCGCTCTACGATGCGGACATGGCACCGCCTGGATCGGAGCAGCTGGCCGAGCCGACGCGGACGGCCAGCGGCTGGCTGGAGGCGGTCCTGGGTGCCGAGCGACGGGGTGAGCTGCTGACTGCGTTCGACCTGGCGGAACGGGGTCTCGACGAGTACCCCGAGGACGTGTCTCTCCGCTTCCATGCGGTGTTGGTTCTGGCCCGGACCGGTTCGACGGCCCAGGCCGTCAGGAGGTTCGACGAACTCGAGTTGTCCTCGGTGGGCTCCGAGGACGCGGCATCCCTACAGGCCCGACTGATCAAGGATCGGGCCCTCAGTTCCGCTGGTGAAGATCGCCGCAGATTGGCCCGGGACGCCTCTCGGGCCTACCGGCACATTCGGGATCGCACCCACGGTTACTTTCCAGCTATCAATGCGGCCACCCTGGCCCTGGTGGCTGGGGACGCCTCCGATGCTCGTGGGCTGGCCGAGGAGGCCCTGGTGCTCGTCAGCGCGTTCAGGTGACGCCGGGTATTTCGCTGCCGCGACTGAGGCGGAGGCCCAGCTGTTGATCGGGAACGAATCCGGCGCACGGATGGCACTTGAGCGTGCCGGTAAGTTGCACGAAGACGACTTCGGGGCCCTGGCCACAACCCGACGACAGCTGCGGCTGATCTGTGAATTGACCGGCACGGACCAAGTCTTGCTGGCGCCATTGGCCGGACCGAGCGTCGCCCACTTCTGCGGACATCGGGTTGCCCCAGCCGGCGCCACCGGTCGATTCGTCCCCGAGCAGGAGGAGGAGGTGGCTGAGCGGGTCGCGCAGGCGGTCCAAGAATGGCCGACCGGAATTGCCTACGGGTCCCTGGCCAGCGGAGGCGACATCCTCTGGGCCGAAGCCCTGGTGGCTGTGGGATGCGAACTCCACGTCGTGTTTCCGTTCGCGCTGCGAGGAGTTCATTACCACCTCGGTGGGCGATGCCGGCGATCACTGGGTGGCCCGGTTCCATTCATGCTTCGCCGCCGCCACCTCGGTGACCTTCGCCACCGAGGACTCGTATATGGGTGACGACGTGCTCTACGTCTACAACTCGCAATTGGCAATGGGCCTGGCGTTGTTGCGCAGTCGACATCTCGACACCGAGGCACACCAATTTGCTCTCTGGGATGGCAAGGGTGCCACCGGAGACGCGGGAACGGCCGCGGACGTGGCGGCCTGGCGGAAGAGTGGCCACCGCTCCGTGGTTGTTCAGCCCGAGCTGAACACTCGGGCCGGCCGGCCGATCGTCGGCGGTCCGCATCCACCCGACGGAGCAATCGGGACCACAGGTGGAGGACGGGTGATCCGCTCGATGTTGATGGGAGACATCCGCGGTTATTCCAAGCTCAATGACCGACAGCTGCTGACCTTCTCGGAGTTGCTGCTCGGCACATGCGCCGAGATCCTTGCCCGCTATGACACCGAGATCGACTACCGCAACACTTGGGGCGATGCCATCTTCATCGTGCTCTCCAACCCGGCGGCAGCGGCGCGCTGTGGCCTGGACCTCCGAGATGCCGTGGCAGCCCTTGAACTCCGTGCGGCCGACCTTCCGGACCATCTAGCCCTCCGACTGTCCGGGCACCTCGGCCCCATCTTCCCCATGATGGATCCCGTGTTGGATCAGCCGTCCTTCTTCGGGTCCCACATCACCCGAACAGCAAGGATTGAACCCGTCACACCTCCCGGCGGATTTGTCGTGACTGAGGCGTTCGCCGCAGAGATCGAGCTGTCTGACCACGCCGACATCGCGTGTGAATACGTGGGACATCGTCCAGCCGCTAAGGACTACGGTAGGTTGCGGATGTACTCCGTAGAGTGGAGGCGGTAGGACACACGAGGGGGCCCGTCCGCGGGTGTATCGGCGGAAACACGACGGTTCTTGGGTGACGTCCAACTGGCTCAGGGCGGAGAAGGTCCCGCAGAGACTGCTGGACGCAAAGACAGGCTGATCCGCGGGTCGACTGCGATCTCCTCAGGTGCGCCGCCGACGGCGAAGCGTGGTGCCGATAGGTTTAGCCACGTTTGTGCATCGAGAATATGAGTTCACCATAGGTGGGGCAGGCGGAGTGTGAATTCAGCACATAGGTGGGCCTATAAAACTGACGGAGATGCTTGACACTCCGGGTCTCCAGATTCTATGGAGACGGAATGACAGAAAAGGAAATCGATCGTGAGGTGAAGCGGCGCCTGGCGATCTTCGACCACGCCGAGGAAGTAACCGGCAATGTGGCCTTGACCTGCCGCTATTACGGGATAACACGCCAGACCTTCTACACCTGGAAACGGCGCTACGAAGAGTTCGGAGAGGAGGGTCTTAGGCCTCGCTCCAAACGCCCCAAGGTGAGTCCCAATGCCACTCACGTGGACGTGGTCGGCAAGATCATCTACCTGCGGATGAACTACCACTTCGGACCAGCGAAGATCTCGATGTACCTGAAGCGCTACCACGACGTGGAGATCTCCAACTCAGGTGTATGGCGAATCCTGAAGCGACTGGATATGAGCCGGCTCCCGAGCTCCCAGCGCTATAAGCGCCTGGACAAGCGCTGGCAGCGCTACGAGAAGCAGCTCCCTGGCCACCAGGTCCAGATCGACGTCAAGTTCGTCGAGCCGCTCAAGGGCGCTGCCAAGAAGCGCTACTACCAGTACACAGCCATCGACAACTGCACCAGGCTCCGGGTGCTGCGGATCTACCCCCGGAACAACCAGAAGACGGCCATCCAGTTCGCCGACTACGTGCTCGAGAAGCTTCCCTTCGTAGTGCAGGTCATCCAGACCGACAACGGCAGTGAATTCGGCTCTTCGTTCCACTACCACCTGCTCGACAAGGGCGTAGGCCACAAGTACATCAAGCCCAGAACACCTCGCCTCAACGGAAAGGTCGAGAGATCACATCGGATCGATGCTGAGGAGTTCTACGGACTATTGGACGGAGCCGTCATCGACGACGCCAAGGTCTTCAACAACAAGCTTCAAGAGTGGGAGGACTACTACAACTACCATCGACCCCACGGTGGCCTCGAGGGCCAGACGCCCTACGAACGACTGAAGCGAAAGACCCAGACCCGCGTGTAAGCGGACACCGTCAGTTGCACAAGGTGGGGCAGGCAGGGATCGAACCTGCGACCGAGGGATTATGAGTCCCCTGCTCTGACCACTGAGCTACTGCCCCGGGCACTTGGTATGGCCAATTGCCGAGTTCTCGCCGGTTCAAACCATGGAGCGCCACCGGCGAAATCCGATACGAGCCGGATCTAGAGTTCGATTCTCCGGATCCGGACGTTGAGCGTACATGGTGAGCAGATGGTGGACGCCATCGGAGGCCACCCCCCAGTGCGAAGAGGCTGGATCACCAATCGGGGATGCCGTGCAGATGGGTGTCAGCCGTCCACCTCCCGCTGCACGGCGCCTGCGAACCGTCCGGCCGCGTCGGCATCCACCGTCAAAAAGAACGAGGGCTCATTCAACTCGACCTCGAGAACCACATGGCGACCATCCTCCAAACGCACCAGGTCTACACGGGCGTAGAGCAGCGGTGCCGACACGCCGAGCTCGTCCACAGCAATCCGGCTCACCGTCTCCATGGCTCTTCTCACCACGTGGTCCTGCTCCGACGTGAGCACCACTGCCTCCAGCCCCTTGTACCCGTCCAGCCGCTCACCCCCCAGGGCCAGCATGGGTCCCTTCCGGAACGCATGGGAGAGCCTCCCGCCGAATAGGACCGCGCTGATCTCGCCTTCGGTGGCCACCGATCGGATCGCGGGTTGGACCATGACCGACATTCCGTTCCTCAAGATGTGTCGACCCAGATCAGTGGCGTTCGGATCGCTGGCCACAAAGCGTCCAGTGTCCACGCTTCCCGCCGACACCACCGGCTTGACCACCACCTCCTGGTCCCCCGGGGACAGACAATCGATCAGCTCCTTGGATGAGCTGGCGACGCGGGTGGGAATGACTGGCACACCGGCTGAGCCCAGTCCCATCAGATAGCGCTTGTCGAGGTTCCACGTCACCAGGGAGGCAGGATTGCGGAGGGTGCCGAAGGCGTCCATCGACGACAGCCACTGGCGGTACTCATCGATGCGGGGCACATAATCCCACGTGGACCGGATGACTACCAGGTCATAACTGTCCCACCGCACGTCGGAGTCCCACCAGACGCAGTGGTCGATATCCATCTCGGCTCGTGCGAATGCCGCCTCATACAGGGGGCGGTCGATATCGTCATGACCCAATTGCTCAGGGGCCGTCGTTGCGAATGCGATACGCACGACGGTCGACTGTACCGTCGGCCGACGACCTACGTTCAACCCCCGGCTCGACTCGGTGGGTCAGTGGGGACGGTCCGAAACCAGCTCCCGGTGACGGGTGAACATCTGAGTGGCCTTGCGCCGCACGGAGTCATCGGGCACCGGCATGAGCACCGGGCCGGCCGCACGACTGGGTAGGGCGATGACCGAACTCCCGCGGGCAGTCACAACGCCGCGTTGACTAGTGGCCCGGAACTCGACGTCCACCAGATGCTGGCCCGATTCCTCCCGCTTCCCGGTCACCTCACCGGTGATGATCTGGGTGTCGCCGATGTAGTTGAATTTTCGAACCTCGTCCCCCTGGTGCATCAGCCAACCCTCATCCCCCATCCAGTCGGTCAGATAGTGGGTCAGCCAGCACTCCCGCAGGACCCCGTAGTCGTAGGCCATGGGGTTGCCGATGGCCTGTGCCCACGCCGAATCCCAGTGCACACGTTGGGCCACATCAGGGATGCCGTACTCGTTCTTCACGTAGAATTTGGGGATACGCTGACGGTTCTTGTAGCCGAGGCGGGAGGCCGAAGGCGCGTATGGCACGAATCCGTAGCCCCCGGCGTGGAAGACGATCATTTCGGTCTGGGTGAGTGGTCCTTTGGCCATCCGGGGCAGCTCCTCGCCGACCGTGACGTCCTCCCACCACCGGGTGACACCGCCGCGTGGTTCTTCGGCGGCGTACACGGCATCGATCTCGGCCAGTTCGTGATCGGTGTAGCGGGCCGGCGTGATCTCGGCGTACTTGCCACGCTCGCGGGCCGTCCGCCGCTCGGCATAGATGGCGATGGTCCGGAGGATGGCCACCACCTCCCCACGCTGGTTGATCTTGACGGAGCGGAGGACCTGGATGACCGATGTCTCGGCGAACTCCGACTGCTTCACCTCGACCGACTCCAGGCCGTTGAAGCTGTACAGGGTGTCGCCTGGATACACGGGGAGATACCAGTCCGACGAACCACCCGAGACGAAGACGTGGATGCCCCGGAAGGTCGGCCGTCGGAGATCCTTGGCCATCCTGTCCCCCTGCATGGGCGCATTGAGAATCGTGGTCATCGACGGTGGGGCGATCTGGGAGCCCCACCGCGTAGCCGGGCCGTAGTGCTCGTCGTTCCACAGCGGATTGTCGTCACCGACCCCGCGGGCGAAGTTCCGGATACCGTCCGGGGTCGCCGTGGTGAGGTGTTCGCGCGCCCGATTGGCCGTATCGATACCCACCAGGGCCTTGGCCGCCTCGATGTCGTCATCACGGAGCTGGTATTTCGTTGCCTCCTCGAACTCCTCCTCGATCGAGGTCATCGCTCCCTCCCTAGCTCTCGCCGTCTGCATGGGTCGTATACCGTTCACAAATCGGGGTCATGGTGTTCCAACATGCTCCGTCCCCTCGGAGGCGGGGATATCCGGATTGCATACGTAGCGCACCGCCGTGATCGTCATGTCACAGGCGGAGAAGCTTGCCGAGACCGGCTCAGCCGGGACCAGCCGATCGTCGCCCCAGGCAGTGGCATCGAAGGTGTTCAGCTCCGGACGTCCCCGATCGGCCCGGCGGAACTCATACTCCGTGTCTACCTGGATGAGCCGCGGTCGCCGACCCTGACCGTCCTCCACCCTGGCCAGATGCATCCCCGGCGGATACTGGATGTCATGGCCGGTGATCGGCTCCGGGTCGATCAAGGCCAGCTCGAGGATGGGGCTTCGGTCGTCGAACACCCGGCACTCGACCCGGTCGTGGAAGCGACCGAAGTGGACCCGGCCCGGTCGGATCCGAAAACCCCACGTGCCGGACAACTCGTCAGCCACCACCGGATTGTCGCAGCGGGCCGAGACCAGGAACGCCCGGGGACGAACGCCGGCCCGTGCCGTGAGGCGCACCTGGACCAGGGAGAACGGACCGTAAGCGCTGTCCTTTGCCTGGTAGGCCAAAAAGGACACCACCGGCGGGATGGTGGGGTTGAGTGCGGGGGGGACAATGGCTTCCCTATCGGGGACCCTGATCTCGTAGAGCGCCTGCAGGATGTCGACGTCGTCGACGTGGAGTTCCCGGTCACCGAGGGTGACTGTCGGGGCCTCATCCAGCAGGGGACGGATGTCGAGCGAGCCGGCCAGCGGCATCAGTCCGCACCCACCCCGACCGGCTGGCGGGCAGACGACGATTTGAACTGGGGCATGACTTCCTGGGCGAACAGCCGCATGCTGTCCAGCACGTACTGCTGGGGCACCACCTCCATGAACTGGGCGATGAAGTTGATCCCGTCGAAGCCCACGTTCTCCCATTGACGGATCGCCGCGGCCACATCGTCGGGCGTTCCCATGGTCACCCCCTTGAACGACTTGGCCGCGTCACCCGGCGAACCGGACTCGCGGCGGAGCGCAGGCAGGAGTCCTTCGGAAGGATAGGAGTGCGTGGGGAGCACCTCCTTGGCCGACAGCAGTTGCGATGCCATGTAACTGAAGATGCTGGCTACACGCAGACCCGATTTGCGGGCCAGGTCTCCGTCCTCGGCGCAGGAGAGGAAGTTCACCGTATGGACCTTTTTGTTCACGAAGGCCCCGACCGGGTCGCAGTTCTCGATGCGGGACCGATAGGTGTTGACCTTCTTCTCTGACTCGGAGAACCCACCCGGGGTAAGTCCCAAACAGCCGAGTCCGCGGTCAGCGGCATCGACCTCGGTCCCCGGCGACGTCACGGCCACCCACATGGGAGGGTGGGGTTTCTGGACCGGTTTGGGCAGGATGGCCCGTTCGGGCATGGAGAAGACTCGACCGTTCCAACTGAACCGCTCCTGCATCCACATCTTGGGGATGACCCGCACGAACTCGTCCCACGTCTTCTTTGTCTCGTCGGGATTGGCACCGAACCCGCCCAGTTCCGTCCACGTGGCGGACCGCCCGGTGCCCAGCTCGAGGCGGCCCCCCGACAAGATGTCCAAAACTGCGGCCCGTTCCGCGATCCGGATCGGACTCTGGTACTGGGGGACGCACGCCACGATCCCGTGACCCACCCGGATGCGACTGGTCTGCATGGCGCACGCCGTGAGGAAGAGGTCAGGGGCCGAGCTGTGCGAGTACTCCTCAAGGAAGTGGTGCTCGACCGCCCACACGTAGTCGAAGCCCAATTCGTCGGCCAGGCGCACCTGCTCCAGCGCGTTGGCGTAGACGACCCGCTCGGACTCCGCCGTCCACGGACGGGGAACGGACAGTTCGATGAATATTCCGAACTCCACGGATTCACCCCCTTGCAGATTTGCTAATCGTCATTAAACTATAAGTAGCTCCAGTGTGGACGTCAACCGAGAAATAGACGATATTTTGTTATCTATAGTTAACAAACAAAGCGTTCATAGACCGATGCGACCCGGCTCTGGCGGGTCATGGGAGGACCGTTCGACCAAACCGGCACGCCCGATTGACCGGCCCGAGGTGGGTCCATGACGGTGGGGGGTGCTGGGAGCACGGCGGGCGGGGAGGCTGGAGCTAGTGGCGCTTTCCCAACCGGTCACGCCAGGACCAAGAAGGGTGAACTGCGGCGGGCGGCCATCATGACGGCAGCAGCCGAGCTCTTCCGGGAACGGGGGTTTCAGGCCACCAGCCTCGACGACATCGGTGCTGTCGCCGGCGTGAGCGGCCCGGCCATCTACCGGTACTTCTCGAGCAAGCACGAACTCCTCTCCCTCCTGATCGAAGATGCCGCCGTCACCTGGCGGGCTGCGGTCGACGAGGTGCTGAACCAGGACACGCCGCCACTCGTCACCCTCGAACGGCTGATCGACACTGCCGTCACCCTCACGCTTCGAGACGGCAACCTACGGGCCGTGGCCTATCAGGAGTTCAGGCAGCTCGACGACGGTGATCGGCGGCGGCTGGCCCGCATCGACCGGGTGACCATGGCCGAATGGGTACACCTGCTGTGCGAAGTCCGGCCCGGCCTCACCGACGAGGAGGCGCGGGCTGCCGTCATCATGGTCGACGGCTTGATGCGTTCGGCCTCGGCGCTGCACACCAGCGTCGACCGGGAACGCCTCGCCGGTGTGATGAAGGACATGGCCCTTGGTGGGCTGCTGTCGCTCGGGGTCCAGCGTCCGGTGGCGCTGGCGTCACCGTGACCGAGGGAGGCGAGCGGGATGGGTCGACCGACACCGCCGACTCCGTGGCCGAAGAGCGGTTCCGCGGCGAGACCCGGAGGTTTCTCGAGGCCGCGCTTCCCCGGAAGGGGGAAGCGTCCCGGTCCGATGCCAGCGGCGTGGAGCGGGCCCGTGTCTACCAACGCCAGCTGGCCGCCGCCGGCCTGGCTGGGCTGACCTGGCCCGTCGAGTACGGGGGCCGTGGTCTCCCCCATCGGTTCCAACGGATCTTCGACCAGGAGGCCGCTGCCTTCCGTCTCCCACCGCGGGCGCTCGAAGTGGGACTGGGCATGTGTGGCCCGACCATCCTGGCCCATGCCACCCACGAGCAGAAGCTGACCCACATCCCGCCTCTCCTCCGCGGCGACCACGTATGGTGCGAGCTGTTCAGTGAGCCCGGGGCCGGCTCCGACCTGGCCGGCATCCAGACACGCGCCCTGCGGGATGGCGACGTCTGGGTCCTCTACGGCCAGAAGCTGTGGACGTCGGGGGCCCAGCACAGCGACTACGCCGCCTGTCTGGCCCGAACCGACGCGGATCGTCCGAAGCGCGACGGGATCACCATGCTCATCGTCGACATGAGAGCACGGGGCATCACGGTCCGTCCGCTCCGGCAGATGACCGGGGACGCCCACTTCAACGAGGTGTACCTCGACGGCGTACGGGTGCCCGTCGACCAGGCCCTGGGCGAAACCAACGGCGGTTGGCGGGTGGCCCGCACCATGCTTGCCTTCGAGCGCCAGGCCCTCGGGGGGATGGGGTCCGGTGGAGGCGGCCGGGGCGGGTTCGCCGCCATGGTTGCCGAGGCCAGGGAACGTCAACTGGCCGATCGGGCCGAGGTTCGCCAGCGTCTAGCCGACCAGCGCATCCGCCAGATGGTGCTACGACACCTGTCCGGGTACCTCGCTGCCAAACGCAGCGCCGGCCAGGCCCACGGAGGCGAAGCATCCCTGCTCAAGCTGGCCATGGCCCGTCTGGTCCAGGACACAGCCGAGGTGGCCGTCGAGGTGGCCGGGATGGGGGCAGTGGCGTGGTCGGCCTCGGATGCCGACGGGGGCCGGTGGTCCGCCCAGCTGTTGAGCGCCCAGTCGGCGTCCATCGGCGGTGGAACGAACGAGATCGTGCGGAACGTGATCGCCGAGCGCATCCTCGGCCTGCCCCGGGACGCGGAGACGGACCTCGACATCCCGTTCCGCGAGCTGCGTGTGGGTACGCGCCGTGAGCCCTGAGCCGCTCCTGGCCGGACTGCGGGTGGTCGAGGTGGGTCAGTACGTGGCGGCACCCTTCGCCGCCACCCTCTTCGCCGACCAGGGTGCCGAGGTGGTCAAGATCGAACGGCCCGGCGGTGATCCGTACCGAAAGGACCCCGCCCGGTACTCGGCGTGGAACCGCGGCAAGACCTCGGTGGAACTCGACCTGAGCACCGAGGCCGGTCAAGGCGGGGCCCGCGATCACATCGACGGTGCTGACCTGCTCATCGAGAACCTCCGACCCGGTGCCATGGAGCGGTTAGGCCTGCCGCTCGGAGCGCTGAGGTCCGACCATCCTGGTCTCGTAACCTGTTCCATCTCCGCTTACGGCAGCACCGGACCGTCACGGGACGATCCCGGATGGGAGCCACTCGTTCAGGCCCGAGCCGGAGCCCAGCAGGGTCTGTTCACCGGCGATCGGCCCGTCTGGCTGCCCTTCCCGATGGCCAGTGTGGCCGCGGCCCTTTTGGCCGTGCTGGGGAGTGGAGCAGCGCTGGTCAAGCGCGAGACAACTGGTTGCGGCCAACACGTCGAGACCTCGTTGCTGGACGCACTCCTCTTCCTCAATGCCGGCCCGCTCTTCCACCGACCGCGGCACCCACCCCGGGTCGTCCACCAGTCGCGCTCGCCCATCCTGCATGTGTTCGAGACGAGCGACGGGCGGGGCATGCAGGTGAACCTCAGCGGCACCGAACGCTGGCAGGAGCTGTGTCGGCTCCTGGAACTCGACGACGACGGCGGTCTCGATTTCGCCAATCCGGCCAGCCTGGCCAGGTTGTCCGACCGGGAATGGCGCCGAACCATGATGGTCCGGCTGGAGGAGGCCTTCGCCTCGCGAACGGCTGACGAGTGGGAGGAGGCCCTCCTGGTCCAGCCAGCCGCGGTGTCGAAGTGCAACACACTGGAAGAGTGGCTTGACCACGAGCAGACGCGGAGCAACGCGTTGCTCACCACGTCCGATGGCCAAGAGGGCGGTTCCGTTAATCTGGTCAGTCCGCCCATCAGGGTGACCACCAACGGTCGGAGCCGCGTCACCACACCACGGCACGGGGGCCAACACGGAGCGCTGGCCGGACACCGGGTGATCGACCTGTCGAGCTTCTGGGCCGGACCCCTGGCCGCCCGGCTACTGGCCGAGTTGGGCGCGGAGGTGATCAAGGTAGAGCCGCCGGGAGGTGAAGGGGCCTATCAGCTCATGCCCATTGTGCCCAACATCTACATCGATGCCAACCGGTCGAAGCGGGGACTCACCCTCGACCTCCGCGTGCACGAAGACCGCGCGCGACTGTTCGAGCTCGTCCGGGTGGCGGACGTAGTGGTCGAGAACGCCGTAGCCGGCACCTGGGAACGCCTGGGACTCGACGAGGAGGCGCTGCGTTCAGCCGCTCCCGGGCTGGTCTACGCCCGAGCGAAGGGGTTCGGCATGGTGGGACCGCTGGCCCGGAGACCGTCGTTCGACTACGTCGTCCAGGCGGCAACCGGTATGGAGATGACCCAAGGCGGAGGGAAGCCACAGCCGGTCAACGTGACCGCCAGCGACTACGGCACCGGTCTCCACCTGGCCGCCGGCGTGGTCCTCGGACTGCTCGGCCGGGCTCGGGGCGTTCAGGTGGCCAGTGTGGAGGCCTCGCTCATGATGACGGCCACCGTGTTCCAAGCCGAGGATGTGGCCCAACTGGCCTTCTACGGGCACCGGGACGATGTGACCGGCCCCGATCTGTGTGGCCCGACCCCGGAGTGCCACCTCTACCGAGCCAGCGACGGATGGGCGGTGATCTGCGCGATGGCACCCGATCAGAAGGAGGCGCTGGGCACGGCACTGGACGTCGCTGAGCGGACCGTCCCCATCATCGCCGCGGCCGTGGGGACCATGACCGTCGGATCCCTCAGTGCGCTCCTCGGCCGGTCCGGTGTGCCGGTGGCCGTCAGCGCCCACCCCGGGGCCGTCCCCGACGACGTCCAGGTGCGGGACCGAGACCTGCTCATAACCGTCCGCCATCCCGTGGCTGGTCCCTACGTCCAAGTCGGGGTGCCGCTCCATCTGTCCGTGGACGCGCCCGCAGTGCGGGGGCCGGCCCCCACCCCCGGCCCGGGACGACGCCGGGACAAGGAGTGTGCGTGAAGATCGATTCTGGCCTCGGACCCGACCTCGCCTCGGTCGAGCGCCGCGTCCGCGCCGCCGAGCGGGCCGGGCTGGACGGCCTGTGGGCGTCGGAGACCACCAACGACCCCTTCTTGTCCCTGGCCCTGGCGGCCGAGCACTCCGAGACGGTGTCCCTCGGTACGGCAATCGCCATCGCCTTCGCCCGCAACCCCATGACCCTGGCGTACACCACAAATCAGCTGCAGGAGTTCGCCCGGGGCCGGTTGGTGCTCGGCCTGGGCTCCCAGGTTCGAGCCCACATCGAGCGGCGCTACGGGGCCGCCTGGTCGCACCCCGTCGACCGCATGCGTGAGTACGTACTGGCCCTTCGGGCCATCTGGGCGTCGTGGAACGACGGCGTGACCCTCGATGTCGACGGCAGGTTCTACCACCACACCTTGATGACCCCGTTGTTCACGCCCCGGCCCCACCCCTACGGACCGCCGCGGGTCTTCCTGGCCGCCGTCGGACCCCGCATGACCGAGATGGCCGGCGAGGTGGCCGACGGGATCATCACCCACGGACTCTCCAGTCCGGCCTACCTCCGACAGGTCACCCTCCCATCCCTGGAGCGGGGACTGGCCCGGTCCGGACGTTCGCGCTCGGAGGTCGACGTCACCTGCCCGGGTTTCATCGCCGTCGCCGATGACGAGCGCCAGCGGGAGAAGGCGCGCGCCGACATGCGACGCCATGTCGCCTTCTACGCTTCGACGCCGGCCTACCGGCCCGTCCTCGACGTACACGGCTGGGGCGACGTCCAGCCCGAGCTCTACCAGCGCTCGAAGGTCGGCGCGTGGAAGGAGATGGGTGATCTCATCGACGACGAGATGCTCGACACCTTCACCATCATCGGTCCCCACGAGACTCTCGCCTCCGAGGTGCGCCAACGCTACGGGGGCCTGGCCGACCGGATCACCGTTGCGTGGTGGCAGAAGGAGTGGTGGCCACCCGTGGGCGAGGAGCTGCGGGCGCTGTGACTGAGATCCACGGTTTCACCGTTCCGGGCTTCGAACCGGTTGCCGACGTGCTGGCCGGGGGGGCCCGGGTCACCGTGGCCGGTCGGGAGCGGGCGACCGATCTGGGCTCGGGCGGTGGAGCTTTCGCCGCCTATGTCGACGGTGCCTGCGTGGTCGACCTGTGGGCCGGCGATTCGGCTCCAGGGATTCCCTGGAGCGAGGACACCAGAGCCGTGATCATGTCGGCCACCAAGGGACTCGCCACGCTGTGCGCGCATCTTCTGGTCGACCGCGGCGCACTCGACGTCGAGGCACCCGTGGTCTCCTACTGGCCCGAGTTCGGCGCCGGCGGCAAGCAGTCCACCCTGGTCCGTCACGTGCTCAGCCACCAGTCCGGGGCCATCGGACTGCCCCACCGGGAGGACATCCTGTCGTGGGACGGCACCGGGTGGCAGGACACTCAGGCCATCGTCACCGACCTGGCGTCGTCTTCGCCGGCGTGGGAGCCGGGTACGAGGCACGGCTACCACGGCGTGACCTACGGATGGCTGGTGGGTGAGCTGGTGCGCTGCACCTCGGGACTCGATCTCGGGACTTTCTTTCGCAGCCAGGTGGCCGAGCCCCTCGGGGTGGCGTGCGCCATCGGGACGCCCGACGGCGACCTCGGCCGTGTGGCCACGGTGATCGAATGGACGCCGCGTTCGTCGTCCGGCCGGACCGCCCTCGGCGCCATCGACCCCGATTCGTGGGCCGGTCGGTCGGTGCTTGCCGGGGCGGACGGGAACCTCTTCACCGACGTCGAAGGTCGTCCCCGGTTCGCGTCCTTCATGAACCAGCCTGCCGTGCTCAGCGCCGGCCCCGGTTCGATCGGAGCCACGGCCACGGCCCGCGGGCTGGCCCGGGTCTACGCCGAGCTGGCCTCGGGCGACGAGCTGGTGTCCCGATCGTCGGTGGACCGCTTCTCCACCGAGCAGGTGAACGGCCGCGACGCCGTCATGGGTGTGCCCACCCGTTGGGCCCTCGGCTACACCCGAGAGCCGTCGGCCGTGGTAGCCGGCCTACCCCGCCAACACGGCCCCAATGATGAGGCCTTCGGGCACATGGGGGCCGGCGGCCAGATCGGATTCGCCGATCCGATGGCCGGGGTGGGCTGCGCCTTCGTCCGCAACCACTTGGAGAGCCAGTCCCTGCCCCTCATGGGTGCGACCCTGGTCGACACCTTCTACCGGTGTCTAGGATCCGCGCCGTGACCGGCCGGGACACCACCTGCACAGGAGGTAGCCATGTACGCCGCTAAGTACGCCGAAGCCCACCCTGACAAGCCGGCCCTCATCATGGCCACCAGCGGCGAGGTGGTGACCTTCGCCCAGTTCGAGCGGACGGCAAACCGGATGGCCCACCTTCTGCGGGACTCCGGCCTCGTGCGCCGCGATCACATAGCCATCTTCATGGACAACAGCCCAGCCATGCTGATGACCGAGGGCGGGGCCGAACGGACTGGGCTGTTCTACACCTGCGTGAACTCGTACCTCTCCGCCGAGGAGGCCGCGTACATCATCAACGACTCCGAGTCCCGGGTGGTGGTGACCGGGGCGAGTAAGGCCGGGGTGGCGTCGCGGCTGCCGGCCTTGTGCCCCAAGGTGGAGCGGTGGCTGATGGCCGGGACGGACGGATGCCCCGACGGACCCTACGAGTCCTGGGAGGAGGCCCTCGCCACCTATCCCGACTGGGCCATCGAGGACGAGCAGCTGGGGACTCCCATGCTCTATTCGTCTGGCACCACGGGTCGACCCAAGGGCATCCTGCGGCCCCTGGCCGACGCCCATCCGGCCGATACCACCCCGGCCATGGCCGGGATCACCGCCCTGTGGGGGTTCCGGGAGGGCATGACCTACCTCTCGCCCGCGCCGCTGTACCACACCGCCCCCCAGGTGAGCGTAGCCCTGACCCTTCGCCTGGGGGCCACGGCCGTCGTCATGGAGCATTTCGATGCCGCCCACTACCTCCACCTGGTTGAGCAGTACGGCGTTACCCACTCCCAGGTGGTTCCCACCATGTTCTCCCGGCTGCTCGAAATTGCCCGACGAAGTGCGGTCGGCCGCCGACGTGTCGTCACTCGAGGTCGTCGTCCACGCCGCCGCCCCCTGCCCGATCCCGGTGAAGGAGCAGATGATCGCATGGTTCGGTCCGATCCTGTTGGAGTACTACGGAGCCACCGAGGGCAACGGGTGCACCTTCTGCGACTCGTCGGACTGGCTGGCCCACCGGGGAACGGTCGGACGCTCCGTGCTCGGCAAGCTGCTCATCCTCGATGACGACGGGCAGCCCTGCCCGACCGGCACACCGGGAACGGTGTGGTTCCGCGGTGCCACCGACTTCGAATACTTCAACGACCGGGCCCGCACCGCCGAAGACCGGATCGAGGACGGAGCCACCAGCACCGTTGGCGACGTCGGCTACCTCGACGACGACGGCTACCTCTACCTCACCGACCGCAAGACCCACATGATCATCTCCGGGGGCGTCAACATCTACCCTCAGGAGACCGAGGATCTCCTCGTCACCCACGACAAAGTGATGGACGCCGCCGTCATCGGGGTACCCGATAACGATCTGGGCGAGGCGGTCAAGGCCGTCGTGCAACCCCGTCCTGGGGTGGCGGCCGATCGGGAACTCGAGCATGAGCTCCTCGAGTTCTGTCGCCGGCATCTGGCCCACTACAAGTGCCCCCGCTCCATCGACTTCGATGACGAGCTTCCCCGGCTGCCCACCGGCAAGCTCTACAAGCTGGTACTGCGGGACCGCTACTGGGGCGACCGCGACACCCGGATCGTGTGACCGAGGCCTAGGGTTTCACCTGACGGATGCTCAGGATCCGGTCGTGACCCGTCAGGGTGCGGACCCCCGGAATCGTCCGTCCCGTGGTGGGGGTCAGGTCCTTGACCGGCATCCGGAGGATAAGTAGAGTGTACTCTTCTAGGGAGAGGTCGGGGGAAGCGACAGGCACCTCGATGGTGCGGGTGGCGTCGTCCTGACCGGGGATTGGGGGATCAGGCCATGAAGGCACCCGTGCATCACACGATGGCGCGCCGAGCCCGCAGGCTCCTCGCCGGGGTCGGCGCCGTCACCGTCACCACCCTTGCGGTGAGCTCCGCCGGGGTGGCCGGGGCCAGCTCCTCCGCCCTCGGCGCACCCGACCCGGCCACCGGCTCACCGGTCACCATCGGAATGATCAGCGACGGCGGGTCGGGCACGGTGGGAACCGCCCCCCTCGTGGAGCAGGGGGCCAAGATGGCCGTGGCGTGGGCCAACGCCTACCGCGGCGGTCTCGGCGGACACAAGATCAACCTGTTCATCTGCGAGAACCAGTCTACGCCGGCAGGTGGACAGGACTGCGCCAACCAGATGGTCCAAAAGGGCGTGGTGGTCGTGGTCGAGCCATTCACCGGTCAAGGGCCCACCGAGGTCCCGATCATCGTGCAGGCCGGTATCCCCTACATGACCCTGTCTGGCAGTACGACCGAGGAGACCACCACCAAGGGGGCGTACTCCATCACCGGCGGTCTCCCGGGGGTGCTGGCCGCCGATGCAGCGGTGGCCAAGTCCAAGGGCTACAAGAAGTTCGCCATGCTGACGGTCAACGTGCCCGAGGCCACCCAGCCCACGGACTCCCTCGGGGTGCAGGCCTTCAAGAAGGCCGGGGTGGGGTTCAAGTCCATCCCGATCAACCTGGGCACTGCCGATATCACTCCGCAGTTGGAGAGCGCGGTGCAGTGGGGAGCCCAGGCTATCGGCATGACCGGTGACCTCACCCTGTGCTCCTCGTTCTTCAAGGCGTACCAGACCCTCGGGCTGAAACTGCCCCGGTACGTGCTCAGCACCTGCGTCGACCCGAGCATCATCAACTCGTCCCTGGACAGCGTGATGGCCGGATCGATCATCTCGAGCCCGGGGGTGACGAGTTCGCCCGACTACGCCACCTACGCCGCCATCACCAAGAAGTTCGCCCCGGGCGTGAACCCGAGTCCCAACGTGAGCACCAACCAGTCCGACGGCGCCTCGGCCGTCTGGACCCTGATCAACACCATGCAGGGCTTCCACGGGCCGGTGACCAAGGAGACCATCAACAAGCAGATCGAGACGGCCAAGAACGTGGTCGAGCCCCTATCCGACGGCGCCACCTTCACCTGCAACGGGAAGGTGATTCCGTCGCTGCCCAGTGTCTGCTCGGTGGCCACGCTGATCGGTACCCTGAAGGCCAATGGGCAGGCCACGGATCTGAAGACCATCAACGCCGCCGCCCTCTTCTCCCAGTAGCCACGGTCGCCGGGCAGCGAGGACCGGCCGACTCCCCGGGACACCGACGCAGAGGAGGACCATGGCCGAGGCATCTGAAGGGACCGGGGACGCCCCAACCGAGTTCCGGGGGAATGAGGAGGGGATCGGCGACCTCTTCGACCTCGCCGAACCCCAGCCCCGCTACCGGACCCTCATCGAGTTGGGCGGCGTCCTCACTCCGTCGGACGGCTTTACGTTGGTGGCCAGCCGCTCGGCCGTCGACGAAGTGCTGCGCCACCCCGAGTCCTACAGCTCCCGCGACCTGGTCCAGCTGGGCAACGTGCGTCCACTGATCCCGCTCAGTGTGGATCCGCCCGACCACCTCAAGTACCGCAAGATCCTCGATCCCCTGTTCGCCCCGAGACGGATGGCCGCCATCGAGGAGGACATCACCGCCCGGGTCAATCGCTTCATCGACAGCTTCATCGACGGCGGAGGCTGCAATTTCACCGAGGCGCTGGCTGTGCCCTTCCCCTCGGCGGTCTTCCTCGGGCTGATGGGACTCCCCTGGGAAGAGCTCGACACCTTCCTGCGGCTGAAGGACGGGATCATGCGGGCCGGCGGGGGCCACGTCGACGCCGACGAGCGCGTGCGGATCCAGTCGGAGACCGGACGGGAGATCTACGCCTACTTCAACGCGGTGCTGGACGAGCGCCAACGTCGCCCACGAGACGACATCCTCACCCAGTTCCTGTCCGCCGAGGTGGACGGCGAGAAGCTCACCAGGGAGGACATTCTCGACATCTGCTTCCTGTTCCTCATCGCCGGCCTGGACACGGTGACCGACTCCCTCACGTGCTTCTTCGCCTTCCTCGCCCAGCATCCCGATCATCGCCAGGAGATCGTCGACGATCTGTCGGTCATCCCGCGTGCCGTCGAGGAGCTGTTGCGCTGGGAGACGCCGGTGCCGGGCATCGCCCGAGCCGCCACCGGGGACACCGAGATCAGCGGCTGCCCGGTGAGCGCCGGAAGCCTCGTCTTCGTGTCCATCGGTGCCGCCAATGTCGATCCGGCGGCATTCGACGATCCCTTCCAGGTGCGGTTCGACCGTGAGGAGAACCGGCACCTGGCCTTCGGTGGCGGCATCCACCGGTGCCTCGGATCGCACCTGGCCCGGCGGGAACTACGCGTGGCTCTCCAGGAATGGCACCGTCGGATCCCCCACTACGAGCTCGCCCCGGGCGTCGAGCTCCAGTACCCGCCGGGACTGCGCATGGCGGAGAACGTGGAGCTGGTCTGGCCTACGTCGTGATCCCGGTTGTGGCGAGGGAGGTCGAGCCCGGCTGCCCTGGAGGGCGACGCTGGAACCGGTGATCTCGGTTCTCGGATACCCGCCCGAATCAACCCCCTGAGTCCCCTCGATGATGGCTCGCCGGATTCACCAGGCGGCGTAGGTGAATCCCTTCGCTACATCGATGCGGTCGATGGCGGTAAGGAGAACCTCTTCTGCTTGCCGAAGCAGGATCGCCAGCTGTTCAGCGTCGGTCGACTGGGTCGTGATACGAGCCGTCCGGTAGTCCTGGTGGTGAATGGTGCGTACGTACTGTCTAGCAGTCGTTACGACAAGGCGTCTGCATGCAGCTACGAGGCTCGCCTTGGCCACAACGCTGCCGTCGTGGACTCGCTGGGTCAGTGTCACCGCCTCATCACGGCTCGGGCCGGGGACCAGGGATACTTCACGGCCATAGGCATCCACCCACCGGTCCGATTCCTGGGTCGCGGTTTCACCCTATTCATCGCCGGACGATCGTCGCTGTTCTGACGCACTTGGACACCGGCACCTACAATCGGCCGGGTGGAATCGCCGTTGGCGGCCTGGAATTCTCTGAGTCCCCCGTGGCAGCTCGCCATTGATCAGGCTTGGAACTCATGGACCGCAGGCTCAGCCGGGGTCGGGGCAGTCCTTGTCGATCGGAGCGGATCCGTGGTTGCTAAGGGTCGCAACCGGACAGCGGAGCGGTCAGGTTCTCACTTGTCTGGGACAATCATGGCGCACGCCGAGATGGACGTCTTGTCCCAGGTGCCGTTTGGAACCCGGATCACTGGATCGTTGTACACCACCTTCGAGCCCTGCCTCATGTGTGCGGCAGCGATTGTCTTCTATCGGGTTCCCGAGGTTCATTGCGCTGCGGCCGATCCATTCTTCGATGGCCTGCACGACTGGTTCGATACCTATTCGTTCACAGCCGAGCGCAGGCCCGATCGAACCACACTCGGAGGACCGATGGGTGCCTTCTGCCACGTCTTGCACCTGGCGTGGCTCATTGCCTCTCCGGCACCTGCCGAGGTCCTCGATGCGCATAGACGCATTACGCCGTCGATGCTGGAGTGTGCCACAACCATGACCAGAGGTCATCGTCTGCGGCAGATCCGCGATACCGGTGGGAGCGCCCTCGATGCAACACAACTGCTCTGGCCGGACCTCGTGGAACTGAGCACCTGACCATGAGGCAGAGAATGCACCTACGGGCATTGGGTCCTTCGCCTCTACCAACGACATTGCCGATGTAACAAGCTGTGCCCATGCCACCGACCCATGCCAGCAAGCCCAACCACCGATGGCTGCTCGGAGTAGAGCCCTTCTTTGAGGGGGGCTGGTTTCACAAGGGGACTCGCTCCAGTTCATGGGACGTCGAAGAGGCCCTCGGGGCGGTCTCCTTGTTTGGAGACGTGACGATCGATCTCACCAACCCCAGGTCCATGCCATCCACTATTTCGGTCGAGGCCTATGCCATAGGCCGGGACGTCGATGTACTCGTGCGCCCTGGCAGTCGCGTCGAGTTGTCGGGTCGGGCGAACAACGACCATTTGCATAACGAAGTCGTGGACATCGCAGCAAACGATGCCGACCAGGTGATCGCGATCTCGGGCCACACCTTCCTGGGTACCGTCACCGCGCGCACGATTGACGCGTAGGTCGAGCCCCGCCGACCCAGCCCGGCTTCCATGGGCAGGCGCCTACAGCTGGATGAGTCCGGCCGAGGTGGGAGTGAATCCACAGGCACCGATGTAGAAGTCACGAAGGTCATCGTCGAAATCGACGTGAAGCCACTCGCATCCCGCCCGGGCTGCGTAGTGCTTTGCCATGGCGATAAGCCGCCGACCGATGCCCATTCTTCGATGATCAGCAGCGACCATCGTGTCCTGAATCCATGCGTGGACGAGTCCATCCCACATGACGTTGACAAAACCGACCACGGCGCCATCGTCTCGTGCCGTCACCCAACCCAAGCTGTGTTCAGCGAGGAGCGATTCCCAGTTCCATTCGTCCTCAGCGAACACTCGGGTGTCGAATGCCTCGGCGTGGAGTGCGTTGACCTCGCCGTTTTCGAAATCGCCTCGCCATCGATAGAGAATCGGCATGGTTGCAGTCTGGCAGCCCGGACGGGTTGCGAGCAGCGACCGACCACGACGACGGGCACGCCGATCCGACGGTCTGAGTCCATGAGATACTGGGACCGAAGGAGCAACGATGCAGGACGATACAGACAATGTGGCCGACCAGCATCGACGGGTCTGTAGGACATTCGGCAACGAGGTCCGGGCGGTCGGTGATCACTGGCAGGCCCCCTCACCGTGTCGCGATTGGGACGCCAGGGGCGTGTTGGAGCATGTCATCGGTTTCCACGACGTGCTCCTGCTCCGACCTCTGAGGGCAAAGCCACCGCGCCCGCCGCACGATCCTGTGGGCCGGTGGACGGCCACCTGCGTTGCCCTCGACCAGCTACTGGACCGGCCAGGGCTCTTCGATGGCATCGTCGATGTTCCGGCGGTCGGCAACAATCCGTCGACCCAGATTGACGCGGTCCGACTCGTCCCGGCTCTGACCCTCGACGCCCTGATCCACACCTGGGACCTCGGTCGGGCGGCAGGCCACGATGTCACCCTTGATCCGGACCTATGCCGCACGTTTCTGGACGGTTTGCCTTCTGACGACGCCTTCCTCGCTCGAACCGGCATGTACGCCAGTCCCAAGCCGGTGCCTGCTGGATCAGATGCTCAGACCAGACTCCTCGCTCGGCTCGGTCGCGATCCGCACTGGCGCCCCGACCCGTAGATGAGATGTCTGAGTGACTGTCCGGAGGTCCTGGCTCGGATGAGCTCGCCTGGCACCCCGCTGAACTACCGTGGCCGCCCGGTCCCCGATAGTCACTCGAACGCACCTCCCCATGTCCGGTCATCTGGTATTCCGAGGGCCGTCGTAGCCAGTGCACAGCATTGGCCGCACTCCCATGCGCGTCAACCTGCGGCCCGGGGTCGGGGCAGGTCCATCCAAACGTCCGACGGGAGATGACCAACGGCGGACCGGCAAGTAGGTTGAGGCACCGTGGCTGACGACCGTGGCATCGAAGATCGACTGGCGATCGCGAAGACCATCTGCGACTCGCCGCCTCGTGTCCATCCAAACGCACCGAACGGCGCCGTGTGGCGAACCGGGTGGAGATGCTACGAGTTCATCGCATCGCAGATCTCTCCGGGTGATCGGACCCTGGAGACGGGAACTGGAGTCTCGACGGTCATGTTCACCGCTTGGGGATGTGAACACCTTTCCATCGTGCCCTCGGAGTTCCAGGCAAACGTCATCATCGCCTACTGCCATGAGATGGACATCGCCACAGAGAATCTGCGATTCGACCTCCGGCCTTCGGAAACTGCCCTCCCGGGCTTGGTGGGTGGACCGGAGTTTGATCTGGTCTTCATTGATGGCGCGCACGGATTCCCCCTCCCGGTCATTGACTGGTACTACGGCGCTGGACTCCTTCGACGAGGCGGCGTTGTCGTCTTCGACGACGTGAAACTGCCAGCGGTAAGACAGCTCTTGGAGTCGTATCTGGACCGGGACGATCGGTGGCAGATGATTGGGGGGACGGCTGTCTGGCGGGCATACCGACGACTGTCGGAGGGCCCGCTGGACAGTGATGAGCTGCTCCAGCCTTTCTTCCAGATCGGGCAGACCGGTGGTCTGGGACCGATCCGAAGGCTGCTGGCCGACGTCGTCCCACCTGCACTTCGAGAGCGCCTTCGTCGCTCGTAGCTGCCCTGGACTCCGTGTTGTCACCCAGCCCTGGAGCTGTCGGGGTGGGGCAGCCCGGAGTCGACACCGGGCACTACCATGAGGCGGTGCCGCCCCCCCACGCGCTGACGCGCAGGCAGTTCTTAGGGGCCACGGGTATGACGGCGGCCACGGTAGCGCTTGGGGGCCGCACCGTTACGTCACGCCCAGATCCAGCGACGACAGGACGGGTCATCGTGATGGGCGCCGGGCTCTCCGGACTGACCGCAGCGCTGGCGCTACGCGCGGCGGGGTGGGAGGTCGTCGTGCTCGAAGCCCGCGATCGGGTCGGCGGCCGGGTGCACACCGTGCACCACCCTTTCACTGGTGGGCTGCACGTCGAGGCCGGTGGCGAATCCATCGACAATAACCACGTCCAGATCCAGGCGCTGGCCCGCCACTACCACCTGACGCTGGCCCAGCGGCCGACCGAGAAGCTGAATGACGCAGCGGTGTACCGGGGTGGTCGACGGAGTGTCCTGCAGGCCGTTTCCGCCGGCGACCCCAGGGCATTGTCCGGATACGTGGCCTTCAGCGACGCCCTGATTGCCATGGCCGGAGACCTCGACCCCGCCCGCCCTGAACTGTCGGCCAAGGCGGAGCTGTGGGACCGCCAATCGCTTCAGGACTTTGCTGCGACTCAGCACCTCGATGCCAATGCCGAGCTGCTGGTTCAGTCGGACTACCGGGGCAACTACAACGCCCAGTTCGATCAGGTTTCGCTCCTTTTCGTGCTGCAGCAGTCAGTCGTCGACGAAGCCCTGCCCGAATCCGGCGTCGAGACCATGCGCATCGCGGCGGGAAACAGCGCCCTACCCCAGGCGATGGCGCGGGACCTCGGAGCAGTTGTCCACCTCGGCACGCCGGTCACCAAGATCGAACAGCACCCGTGGGGTGTTCGCGTGAAGGCCGGATCGGGCACTGGGGGCACGACCACCATGGACGCCGCCCATCTCGTGGTGGCGGTACCGCCTCCGGCGCTTCGTGCGGTCTCGTTCGATCCTCCGCTTTCTTCGGACCTCGCGGCGATGATCACCGAGCTCGATCTGGGTCATGCGTTGAAGGTGTCGACCCAGTACGACAGGCGGTTCTGGTTGGCCGAGGGATTGTCGGGCTTCACCATTACCGACCTACCCTTCGGCGTCGGGTGGGATGCGACCGACTCCATGCCGGGCGGTGCCGAGCGGCCGGGGGTGCTCACCCAGTTCGTCACCGGGAACGCCGCCAGATCCGGCGCGGCCCTCGGCGATCAGAGCCGCATCACCTCCTTCCAGCAGCAGCTCGACATCGTCTACCCCGAAGGAAGACGGGAACGCAGTGGCATCGCCACCAGCATGGCGTGGGCCAACGAGCGCTACACCGGAGGCGGCTACGCCGTGTACGCCCCCGGGCAGCTGACGCGGTTCTGGCCGCTGCTGCGAGAAGCGCACGGTGCAATCCGGTTTGCCGGCGAGCACACCGAGACCTTGGCGGGATACATGGAGAGTGCGGTGCGCTCGGGGAACCGGGTTGCCGCGGCCATCGGGTCAGTGCCGCGCTCGAAACGGGGGATCGGCACAGGGGACAAGGAGCGTTGCGATCTGTACACCGGTCGGCCGACACGCCTCCGTGATTGAAACAGCACTCCCCGAGGGTCGGAACGGCGCCTCGAGGGAGGCCGGTAACTCCTAGCGTCCCGCCTGAGGGACAGAGCGGCCTGGTTGACGTGCCCTCGGGGGCCTGGACATCGACGACGGGTTCAGCGGATCGGCCCGATGGGGCTCACGACCAGATCAGGGACTTGACCTCGGTGAACTCCTCGATGCCGTGGTGGCCCCACTCGCGGCCGATCCCACTCTGCTTGTAGCCGCCGAACGAGCCGCTCTGGCCGATGCCGGTCATGACCTGACCCCATCCGGGACCCTGGCCCCCGCCCGGACCGGGATCGGTTCCCTTCCCACCCCCCACCCCATGGGCGATGACCATGCCGGCCCGGATCTGGCGGGCCACGTTGAAGGCCCGGGCCGTGCTCTGCGCCTCGACCTCCCCCCCCAGCCCGTAGATGGAGTCATTGGCCAGCCGCACGGCGTCGGTATCGGTGCCCGAGTAGGGCACCACCGTGAATACCGGTCCGAAGATCTCCTCCTGGGCGATGCGCAGGTCGTTGCCGCCGATGAAGACGGTGGGCTCGAAGAAGTAGCCCTTCTCCAGATGGGCCGGCCGGCCGCCTCCGGTGATGAGTTCGGCGCCCTGCTCCCGTCCCGAGGCCACATAGCCCTCGACCCGTTCCCGCTGCTGTGCTCTGATCAGGGGGCCGAGCACCGTGGCCGGATCCCGCGGGTCGCCGATGATCACGGACGGTGCGGCCGCCGCCACGCCGTCCTTGTAGGCATCGAGCAGGTGCTCGGGCAGAAGCAGCCGGGTGGACAGGATGCACCCCTGGCCGCAGTGGGTCAGTACGGCGCCGAAGCCGATCGATCGGGCGTGGTCCTCGGAGACGTCGTCCAGGACCACCTGGGCGCTCTTGCCTCCGAGTTCGAGTTGGAGGCGTTTCATCGTCGGCGCGGCGTTGGCCATGATGCGCCGCCCGGTGGCGGTGGAGCCGGTGAAGGCCACCATGTCGACCAGCGGGCTGGTGGTCATCTCGTCGCCCACCTCGCCGTGCCCGGTGATGACGTTGAGGACCCCCGGGGGGATGCCGGCCTCCTCAGCGGCCTGGGCGATGAGGAAGGCGTCGAGAGGCGTCCAGGGATGCGGCTTCAGCACCACCGTGCACCCGGCGGCCAGGGCCGGGGCCACCTTCACCACGTTGAGCATGAACGGGAAGTTGAACGGGGTGATGGCACCGACGACGCCAACCGGCTCCCGGAACAGTCCCGATCCGCCCATGCCGCCCGGTCCCCCCGTCGGGGCCCCGGCCTCGACCCATTCGAGGACGTGCTCGATCTGGGCGGCGTTGGACCGGAACATCCCGATGGAACCACCAGCCTGGACGAAGTCGGTCATGAACCCGGTGGAGCCGGTCTCGGCCACGATCAGCTCGCGCAACTCGGCCGAGCGCGCCTCGAGGGCTCCGGCCATCCGCACCAGGGCGGCGGCCCGCTCAGCGGGCTTGGTGTACGGCCACGGACCCTCGTCGAAGGCCCGACGGGCAGCCCCGATGGCGCGTAGGGCGTCCTTGGGTGTCGCTTCGGCGACCTGGCCGATCACCTCCTCGGTGGCCGGGTCGACGACCTCGATGACCCCACCGGCCTCCCCCGTCGTCCAGGCCCCGTCGATGTACAGATCGAAGTTCCAGCTCATGACCTCGGCTGCCTCCCGTCTCGTCTCGGTTTCCTCCCCATCCCTGCCCGGCCGCCCCATGACGGCGCCCGCTGCGGCCATCCATCCCGTCGGGGCGGATCGCCCGTTGCCGGTTCCCGGCAATAAGTATACTCAATCCCATGTCGCTCAGCGCTGAGGACGAGGGTCTCCACCCTGCCGGTGACGACATCGACTGGCAGGAGAGCGCTTACCTCACCTGGCGCGACGCCCACAGCGGACTGGGTGGCAACCACCGCATCGGCAACGAGCCCAACCGGGGCACGGCCAACCTGTGGTGCGGCGTCTACCACGAGGACGGGACCCGCTTCCGACACAATGACGAGGGGTTGGCCCTTGACCGCCTGGCCGGTCTCGGCATGGCCGCCGGCCCCCAGCGGCTGTTCCTCGACGACGGCCGCCTGCGCTTCGTCCTCGAGGGCGACGGATGCCGGGTGGACCTCTGGGTCGAGGACGACGACGCCAGCCTGTCCGTCTCCACCCCGCGCACCTTCGAGGGCTCCGCGGGTTCGGCCGGCACCATCTTCTCCGCCAACTTCCACGTCTTCTGCCGTGTCCGGGGCACGGTCGTCCTGGACGGCAGGGCGGCGGAGGTGGACGCTCCGGCCTGGCGTGACCACTCGTGGGGGGTGCGCCGGTGGGACAGTTTCCTCGCCAGTCGGAGCTTCGGGGGGACCTTCGGTCCGTGCCTCCAGTTCCGCTACGGGTCCATGGTCGGCGCCAACGGCAGCTTCTTCCGGCATGGTGCCCTCGTGCGCGACGGTGAGTCCGTGGACATCGAGGCCGTCGAGATGGTGGTGGGCGTGGACGACGACGGGCTCCGCTGCCCGTCGGCCGAGGTCCACTACCGTCTGGCCGATGGCGGCACCACCACCGTACGCATCGAGACCATCGGCGGCATGCTGGGCGTGACCGGTGCGCGGTACGGCTGGGAGTCAGTCGGCGATGTGTGGGTCGACGGCGAACCGGGGGGATGGGGGTTCCTCGAGGTGAACAACAACCCCCGCAACGGTGCACAGCCGCCGGTGTTCGCCCTGTCCGACGCCCTGACCAACGGCATCACCGGGGCCCCCCGGTGAGGACGGCCGGGTCCGGTCGGACATGAGGCTGTCCGAGCAGGACCGTGCCCTCTACCTGCGCCAGATCCGGCAGACCCTGCGCACCGTCGTGGTGCCCGAGCTGACCAGCGCAGAGGCCGTCGACTCGGCCGCGCTGATCGACCGGATCCTGGTCCAGTGCATCGTCGAGGCCGAGGGAACCGCCGATCTGAGCACCGAGTTCGGCCCGGCTCTGGCCGCGCTCCTCGAGCCGGGACCGGGCGCGGACCCCGCCGCACCTCGGGACGGGTCCGGGTCCATCGTCTCACCGGCGCGGTTCGAGGAACTCCGGATCCGGGCCGCCGCGGTGGTGGCGACCGAGGCGGCGAGCCCGGAGGAAGCCGATCGGCCGCGATCCCGGGCGCTGGTGGAGGTCGAGGGAGCGGTCATCGAGCGTGTGGAGGAGCTCCGCATCTTGGAGTTCGACCGGGTCCCGGGCGGTGACGACGGACCGGTCCCCGAACGGTGCTCGTTCACCGGGGCCCAGCTGACCGCCTACCTCCGGCGGCGGTTGGCCCACTCCCCCGGTGTCACCGTCGGGAGCCTCACGCTCATCCCGGGCGGCAGATCCAAAGAGACCGTCCTCGCCTCGTTGACCGGCACGGACGAGCTGCCCGCCGAGGTCATCGTGCGCAAGGACCGTCCCGTGGGGCTGCTCCAGACCCGGGCGGCCGAGGAGTACGCCGTTATCCGGGCGGTGCACGACTGCGGTGGCGTCCCGGTTCCCGAGCCCTACCTGGCCGAGGCCGGGGAGGGACACGAGCTGGGCGGGGGCACCTTCCTGGTCATGGAGCGGGTGGCCGGACACAAGGCCGGCGAGTTCTTCCCCGACCTCGCCGCCCCGAGCCGACACCGAAGGGCGCTCGGGCTGCACCTGGCCGCCACCCTGGCCCGCCTCCATGCGCTGCCGCTCGATCGACTGGCCGACACCGGCCTCGACGCCGACGGGGCCGCGGTGACCGAGGCCTCGGTCACCGGCATGGTGGAGGCCATCGTCGGGAGGATCGATGAGCTCACCGGGCCTCCCTTCGCCCCGGTGTACCTGGCCCGCCGCTGGCTCCTCGACCACATCGCCGATGTGGTCCCCGCCCCTCGGGTCTGCCTGCTCCAAGGCGACTTCGGCTTCCACAACATGTTGGTTGACGGGGACCGGATCACCGCCCTCGTCGACTGGGAGGCGGCCACCGTCGGACCTCCGGCCCGCGAACTGGCGGCGGCATGGAGCGCGGCCACCTCCCTCATGGACGGCGACGAGTTCCTGGCCGCCTACATCGCGGCCGGAGGCCGGTTGGAGGACACCGATCGGCGGGCCATCAACTTCTACCGACTGGTGCTCCAGCTGGGCGGATACATGACCAGCCGGTCGGGGGGACACCTGTTCCGATCGGGGGACAAACGGGACCTGCTCACCGCCCACTCCGGCCTCGACTCGAACTTCCGGTGCGCCCGCAACCTGTCCCGGGCCCTGGCCGACGCCCTGGCCACCTCCGACCCGTCACCGGCGTGAACGCCGGGGAAGCCGGCACCCTTCAGGGGGTGGGGAGGGCGCCCTCACTCAGGTAGGCACGCTCGAGGATGTCCGTCTCCCGGCGGACGTCCTCGGCCGGTCCCGAGGCCACCACGTCGCCGTGCACCAGCACCATGGCCAGGTCGGCCACCTCCAGGGCCAGCTGGACATGCTGTTCGACGAGAACCACGGCGGCGGCGCTTTCGGTGGCCACCCGGCGTATGACGGGAAGGAGCGCCTCTACGATCACCGGGGCCAGACCCATGCTCATCTCGTCGATGAGGAGCACCTTCGGCGCCTGGATGAGGGCACGGGCCACGGCAAGCATCTGCTGCTCGCCGCCGGAGAGCTCCCCGGCCCGGATCCTCGACCGCATCCGCAGGGCGGGGAAGAGATCCATCACCTCGTCGACCGAGCCCCGTGACCTCCGGGCCGCCAGTTTGAGGTTCTGCACCGGCGTGAGCTCGGTGAACAGGGCCCGCGAGTCGGGGACCAGGACCACACCCGCCTTGTTCATCCGACGGGCCGAGCCGCCCTTCTGCGGTGTTCCCGCCACGGCAATGGTGCCGCCCAGTGGGGACAGGAACCCGGCGATGGTCAGAAGCAGGGTGGTCTTGCCGGCCCCGTTGGGGCCCAGCACCGTGAGGATCTGGTTGGCCCCCACGGCGAGGTCGATGTGCCGGGCCACGGCCAGCTTCTCGTAGCCGGCATCGACGGCGGAGCACTCGAGGGCCGGTGCTCCGCTCATACGATCGACTCCTGGGCCGATGCATCCACCGGCGCTTCCGCCGGCTCCCCGGCGTGGGTGGACCCCAGGTAGGCGTCCACCACGGCCGGGTCCCGCCGGATCTGATCGGGGGGACCCGAGGCGATCAGGCGGCCGAAGTTGAGCACGTTGATCTCGTCGCACAGGCCGAGGACCAGGCTCATGTCGTGGTCGATGAGCAGGATGGTGACCCCCGAGTCGGCCACACTCCGGAGCCGGTCGGCGAGCCAGACGCTTTCCGTACTGTCGAGGCCGGCCGCCGGTTCGTCCAACAGGAGCAGGCGCGGTTCGCCGGCCAGGGCGCGGGCGATGGACACCAGCTGGCGCTGGCCTTGGGACAGCTCACCCACATTGCGCTCACGGAAGCGGTACAGCCCCAGCGATTCCAGCACCACCCGCAGCTGGTCCTGGCCCCGGCCGGCGGCCAGGTGCTGGCCCACGACCACGTTCTCCTCGACGGACAGGTCCTCGTAGAGATCGATGCCCTGGAACGTCCGTCCGAGGCCCCGCCCCGCCCGGCGATGGGGCGGCATCCCGTCGAGCGCCCGCCCCTCCAGCACGACGTGGCCCTGGTAACGGGTGAAGCCGCACAGCGCGTCCATCAACGTGGTCTTGCCCGCCCCGTTCGGCCCGATGAGCCCCATGATCCGGCCCTCGGGAACGGCGAAGCTCACGCTGTCGACCGCCGTGACCCCGCCGTAGTGGACGCTCAGATCCTCGATCTCGAGGATCGGTCCGTGGGACGCCCCGGACCGGGGACGGGTCGACACCGCGGCGGTCGTCGGGCCGGCTGCGGGCGTAGCCGGCAAAGGCCCCTCGTCGTCGGCGGCCAGCTCGGCCCGGGCGGCCAGGATCCGCTGGCGCCGCCGCTCGAGCTTGTTATACATCGGACCCACCGCCCCTTCGGGGTTGTAGATCACGGTCTGGATGAGGCCGATGCCGATCAGGAGCCCGTACCAGGAGCCGAAGTTGATGACGTGATTCGTGAGGACGAACAGGATGCCCCCCGTGGCACCGAGCCCGCCCAGCAAGGCACCGCCCACCGAGGTGATGCCGGCCACGTAGACGGTCGAGAAGAAGAGCAACCCGACGAGAGCGTCGAAGGTGTCAAACGTGACGTTGTTGGTGCTGTAGGCCATCAGGCACCCGCTGAGCCCGGCGATGAACGCACCGATGGCGAAACCGATGAGCTTGATCCGCACCACGTTGATCCCGGCGGCGGCGGCCGAGCGCTCGTTGGCCCGCACGGCCAACATGGCCGAGCCGAGCCGGCTGACCCGGAGCCGGGCCACACCGATGGCCACGATGACCAGCACCACGAGGCACAGCAGCCCGAATCCGATGCGGGGGAACTGGTTCCCCGACCCGATGCCCAGATCGACACCGAAGATCCGGGGGTCGGGGATGGGGTCCCCGCCCGAACCGCCGTCGATGCTGTTGTTCTGGAACCAGATGGCCTCGATGGCCACGGCGAAGGCCAGGGTCACGATGGCCACGAACAGGCCGCGGATGCGCAGGGCCGGAAGTCCCACTACCACCCCGACCACGGTGGCGACCAGCGAGGCCAGGATCGGGGCCACCGGGAAGGGGACACCCCAGGAGTGCCCGATGGTGCTGAGGGCGAACCCGGCCACTCCGGCCAGGGCCAGCTGGGCGAGCGAGATCTGACCCACGTAGCCGGATACCACCACGAGGGAGAGCCCGAGCACGCCGAGGATGATGCTGATGATGAGGGCGTCGCGGAAGCTCTGGCGCAGCAGTACGAGGGCCACCACGGCCGCCGGTACCCCCACCACCACGGGCAGCCACAGGTTGCGCGGACGGGGGGCCTTACCCAGGGTGGGTTGGATGAGCATGCCCCGCGTGGGCAGAGGCCGGCCCCGGACGACCAGGATGGCGAGGACCATGGCCAGGGGGATGACCTCGCCCACCCCGCTCGGGAACGACGGGTAGCGCGAGTTGAGGTAGACGCAGACCGACTCCACGGCACCGAGGACCAGCCCGGCGATTACGGCCGGCGTCAAGTAGTACAGGCGACCCACCACCGCGGCGGCCAGGGCCGGGACGATGAACAGGGTGTAGGTGCCCGGGATGAGCGGGACCAGGGGACCGATCAGGATGCCGGCCAGGCCGGCCACCGCCCCGCTGATGGCCCAGTTGGTGAGAGCGATGTTCTCGGGGGACAGCCCGCTTACCAGCGCGCCGATCTCGGTCTCGGACGAGGCCCGGGTGGCCAGCCCGAAGCGGGTGAACCGGTAGAGGGCGGCAAGGGCGAGGGCCACGCCAACGATGGTCACCGTCATCCAGAGGCGGTCGGCGGGAATCCGGATACTGCCCACGGTGAAGGCGTTCTGGGGGTAGATGGGCGAGATCAGCAGCTGGGTCGCCCCGACTTGGAGATCGACCACGGCGGTCAGGACGGCCATCACCCCGAGGGAGGCGACGGCCTTGGCCACGGCCCGCTGCCGGCGCAGCGGCCGGAACACGGCCACGTAGAGGACCATGCCCAGCACGACTTGGATGGCCAGGGTGATGGTGGCGGCGGGGACGAAGCCCATGGGCCCCCCGACGGAGACCGTCTTGGCCACACCCGGGATGGGGAACGGATTGAGCAACTGGCCGGTACGCAGCAGGGCGTAGGTGTAGGACGCATAGAGGGCCTGGGCCCCGGTGGCGAAGTTGAGGACTCCCGAGCTCCGATAGGTGACGACGAGGGCCATGGCCAGTGCGGCGAAGACGGCGCCGTTTCCGAGCCCGAGGAACAGGAAGTTGACGTAGTTGGCCACCCTCACCCAATTCGTTGCACTCGTGACCGCTGCTGAGGACGCCCACCCCCGCCCCCCTGCCGACCCTAATTGAGGATACTCTAGTCAGGGCCGGCAGGCCGGGGAGGGCGGGGCATCCCACCGCTCCCGGCCCCCGACCGGCGATCGAATCCTGCGTGACGGGAGACGACGACCGGGCCCGGGCCACAGATGGCCTGGCGCCGCACCATGAGACCGAAGGGGGACCAGTGGACGACGTCATGGCCGGGGTCCGGGTACTGGAGGTGGCCACCTGGACGTTCGTCCCGGCCGCCGGGGCGGTGCTGGCCGACTGGGGTGCGGACGTGATCAAGGTCGAACACCCCACGACGGGCGACCCGCAGCGGGGCCTCATCACCTCGGGGGTGATGGCCGGAGGCGAGCTCAACGTCAACTTCATGATGGAGCAGCCCAACCGGGGCAAGCGGAGCATCGGCATCGACCTGCGGTCACCCGAGGGGCTCGAGGTCCTCTACGCCCTGGCCGAGACGGCTGACGTCTTCCTCACCAGCTTCCTGCCCGCCGCCCGTCAGGCGATAAAGATCGACGTCGAGCACCTGCGGGCCCGCAATCCCGACATCATCTACGTCCGGGGCAGTGGGACCGGCCAGCGCGGGCCCGAACGGGAGCGGGGCGGCTACGACGCCGCCGCCTACTTCGCCCGGGGTGGACACGCCGTCTGCCTCACCCCTGACCAGGACGACTACCCCATCAACCCCCGGGCCGCCTACGGGGACCTGCCGGGCGGCCAGACCATCGCCGGGGGCATCGCCGCCGCCCTGTTCCGGCGGGAGCGCCATGGGGTGCCCTCGGTGGTGGACGTGTCGCTCCTGTCGTGTGCCATGTGGACGCTCTCCCCCGACATCGTGGCCAGCAAGCTCTTCGGTTTCCCCAAGATGCCCCGGGGCGATCGGGCCGACTCCCCCAACCCCCTCGTCTGCACCTACAAGACGGCCGACGGCCGGTTCATCAACCTGACCATGTTGGAGTCCGACCGGTTCTGGCCCGACCTGTGCCAACGGACGGGCCACCCCGAACTCGCCGAGGACCCCCGCTTCGACACGGCCGCCAACCGCTCCGAGCACCGGCGGGAGTGCGTGGCCGCCCTGGACGAGGTGTTCGCCGCCCGAACGCTGGACGAGTGGAAGGAGGCCCTGGCCGAGGCGTCCGGCGTGTGGGCCGTGTACCAGGATCCCCTGGAGCTGCACGACGACCCCCAGGCCCAGGAGAACGGCTACCTGGCCGAGGTGCCGACCGGCGATGGGCGGTCGTTCACCCTGGTGGCCAACCCCGTACAGTTCGACGAGGCTCCGGCCACCCTCACCCGGGCGCCCGAGCACGGTCAGCACACCGAGGACATCCTGCTCGAGTTGGGCCTGGAGTGGGAGGCCATCATCCGCCTGAAGGAGTCCGGGGCGGTCCTGTAGCCATGGCGGCCCTGGACTGACAATTCAGTACACTGAGTTGCGTGAACGGTCGTCTGTGCCAGCCGCGTGCAGCCCGGGTCGGCCCTGATGCCGGATGGGCCCGACGCCCGTGAGCGGCACCAAGGTGCTGCTCCCCGACGACCTGGTGGCATGGGTCGAACAGGTCGGCGGTGGCCGCCTGACCCGGGCCGACCGGAAGCCGGGCGGTGCCCGCAAGGAGGCCTGGTACGCCGATCTGGCCCGGCCCGACGGCACGACGGCGGAGCTGTTCCTCCGTTTCGACCGTTCCGACCCGGCGATCACCAAGGACCCGTGGACGCTCCACCGCGAGGCCACGGTGTACCTGGCCCTGCAGGACACCGACGTCCCCGTACCCGTCGTCCTCGGTGTGCACCGGTCCCACCAGGCCATGCTGTGCGAACGGATCGTCGGGGAGAGTTGGTTCTCGCGCATCGCCGATCCCGCCGAACAGGAGGAGACGGCCCGGGACTTCATGGTGCACCTGGCCCGGCTGCACCAGCTCCCGGTGTCCTCGCTCGACCTTCCCGGTTTCCCCGTCCCGACAACCGTCCCCGAGGCGGTTCGCCACGAACTCGACGAATGGGACTGGATCCTCGCCGCCCGGGGTGGTGACCCCGACCCGGCGCTGGCCTTCACCTTAGACTGGTTGCGCCGCAACATCCCGCCCCACGAGGGACCGGTGGTCCTCGTCCAGGGGGACACCGGGCCAGGCAACTTCATGTACGCCGGAGGCCGGGTGGTGGCCATCGTGGACTGGGAGCTGGCCCATCTGGGCGACCCCATGGACGACATCGCCTGGCTCTCGCTCCGGGCCACCCAGGAGCCGTTCACCGACTTCCCCATCCGGCTCCGGCAGTACGAGGAGCTGACCGGCACGGCCATCGACGACGACCGCGTCCGGTACTACCGCGTCATGGCCGAGGCCAAGCTCCAGGTCATGAGCCACCGTCCGGTCGGCCCTGGCCCCGACGGCGGCGGTGCCGATCTGGGCAACGCCTTCATCTACGGCCTCCTCCATCGCCGTCTGTGGCTCGAGGCCCTGGCCGAGGCGACCGGCGTCCGACTCACGACACCCCCGGCCCCACCCACGGCCGAGCGGCGCGGCCACCAGTGGATGTACGAGGAGGTCCTCACGCAGCTAAGGGACGTCGTCGTGCCCCGCATCGACGACCCCCTGGCCAAGGCCCGCAGCAAGGGTCTGGCCCGGATGATCAAGTACCTGGCGGCCATCGATGCCCACGGGGCCTTCTACGAGCGCGGCGAGCTGGACGACCTGGAGGAGCTCCTCGGTGTTCGCCCCGAGTCGGTCGACGCCGGGCGGCGGGCGGTGGCCACCGCCGTCCGTGACCACCGGATCGACGAACGTCGCTACCTCGGATCCCTCTGGCGCCGGGTGGCGCGGGACACCGAGCTCGCCCGTCCGGCCATGGGGGCGCTCGCCGATCGCCAGTGGCCTCCGCTCCGGTGAGGAACCGATGATGAGCGCCCGGGACCGTGGGGTGGACCGGCCCGGAGACGCGTCCCCGCGGACGTACCCGACGTTCGGCCCCGAAGACGACGACTTCCATGACGAGGTGATGACCGACCGGTGGTGGGAGACCGAGACCTGCTGGTTCTCGTGGAACGTGCCCGAGCGGCGGATGAGCGGGTGGACCTACTGTCAGGCCCGGCCCAACGCCCGCCTGTGCAACGGCGGGGTTTGGGTGTGGGACGACGGGGCCTCGGCCAGCTGGGAGCTCCCCTACCACGTCCACTACTCGGGCCTGCAGCTCCCCGACCGGGCCGACCGGGACCTTCGGGACTTCGAGTGGCCCACCGGCGTGCACATCACGGCCACGGAACCGCTCACCACCTACGAGATCCACTACGACGACCCCGGAGCCCTCACCGTGGATCTCCGGTTCGAGGCCATCATGGCGCCGAACCCCCACCCCACCGGTGTCGTCCCTTTCGTCAAGGGCACCCACTTCGACCAGGCGGGGGTGGTGACCGGCGAGATGACCCTTCGCGGGGAACGGATTCCGGTCGACTGCCTGGCCTTCCGGGACCGCTCCTGGGGTCCCCGGCCCATGGGCCGACCGAAGCGGCGGCCCCACGACTCGGCGCCCGCCTCCCCGGGCTTCGGCGGCGTGGGCTACGCGTTCGGCGCCGCCGGCCCGTCCGACGCCTGGCTCACGTACTCCGCCCCCGGGCCCGACTCCGATCCCGTCTCCTGCGGGTTCCTCCTGCGCGACGGCCTCTACGGACACGTCCTGGCCGGCGAGCGCCGGCTACGGGTCGATCCCGACACCGGTTGGCCGACCCACATGGAGATCGCCGCCGTCGACGACCTCGGCCGACGGCTGGAGGTGGAGGGCGACGCGGTCAGCCGCCATTGGCGGGGCCTCGGGGGCGACTCGATGTTCGAGTGGCGGTGGGACGACCTCTGGGGCCACGGGGAGGATCAGAGCTACTTCACCAGACCGGTGTGGGAGGCCAACCGATCCCGTGGTTGACGACGGGGCCGAGACCCGAGGAGGGCCCATGGACGTCGACACCGGGACGGAGACCGTGCTCGCCGAGGTGGTCGACGGCGTCGGGGTGATCACCTTCAACCGACCCGAACGGCGGAACGCACTGCATCCGGAGATGTTCGACGCCGTTCCCCGGGTCATCGAGAGCTTCCTCGCCGATGATGCTGTCGGCTGCATCATGGTCACCGGGTCGGGTACGGCGTTCTGCTCCGGAGGGGACGTGGCCGCCGGGGCCTCGGCCCGAGCGGGCCGGGGGGCCGGGGCCGGGCCGGTCAGCGACGACCGTCCCCCGGGATCCGGGGACCGCACCCCGGACGAGGTCGTGGCCGGGCAGGGACGGGCCCTGGCCCGTGACGCACGCATGGTGGAGCTGCTCCATCTGTCGCCCAAGGTGACCCTGGCCGCCCTCCCGGGGGCGGCGGTGGGCGCAGGGATGAGCATCGCCCTGGCCACCGACTTCCGGATCGCCGCCCGTTCGGCCCGGTTGATCCCGGGTTGGGGCCAGCTCGGCTTCAGCGGCGACTTCGGTGGTCCCTGGTTCCTGACCCGTCTGGTGGGTCCATCCCGCGCCCTCCAGCTGCTGGTCGACAATGCGGCCATCGACATGGACACCGCGGCCCGGCTGGGACTGGTCAACCGCGTCGTCCCCGACGCCGAGTTGGCCGCCGCCGCCCTCGACTGGGCCCGGGCCATCGCCGATGGACCCGGAGCGGCCTACCGGCTCATGAAAGAGAACGTGTACCAGGCCGTGGGGACACCTCTCGTCGAGGCCCTACCCCGGGAGAGTGAGCGGATGGCCCGGTCGGCCCACACCGAGGACCACCGGCGGGCCGTGGAGCGGTGGTTGGCCGACGCCGAGGCACGACGGAACCGTCGATCCTGAACTCCCGAGCCCGATGGCGGCCTACGCCGTGCCCCGGGGCTCCTTCGGCATTCCGAGTCCCCGTTCGGCGATCACGTTGCGCATGATCTCGTTCGAACCCCCGGCGATGGTCAGGGCCCGGGCGTAGAGGAAGCGGTCCTGCCACGAGCCGTCGTCCCAGGCACCGGGGTCGCCTTCGACGAGTGACCCGCGGGCGCCGAGCAGGGACAGGGCGTACTCGGCCACCTCCAGAT
Source organism: uncultured Acidimicrobiaceae bacterium (assembly GCA_963831535.1). Lineage (GTDB taxonomy): Bacteria > Actinomycetota > Acidimicrobiia > Acidimicrobiales > RAAP-2 > Bog-756. Next base: position 165,760 of record CAWHQP010000004.1, read on the forward strand.
TGAGCTCGGAGTACCAGATCTTGGTGAGGGGGGCGTCCCAGGGATCGACGGCCCCGGCCGCCGCCTTGGTGGCCACCCGGTACCCCAACGCCTTCAGGATGCGGGATCGGGCTTCGAAGGCCCCGACGGCCTGGCGGACGGCGTCGTCCTCGATGACCGCCCGGCCCCGGCGACGGTGGTGGCGGGCCAGGTCCACCAGTCCGTCGGCGACCCCGCCGCCGGCACCGCCCACCCCCTCCCGCTCGGTCAGGAGGCTGGTCTGGGCGGCCAACCAGCCGGCCCCGGCTTCCCCGATGAGGTCGCCGACAGGGATCCGCACCTCGTTCAGGAACACCTCGTTGAAGTCGGTGGTGCCGGTCATCTCGCGCAGCGGTCGGACCTCGACTCCGGGTGCGTGCATGTCGAGCACGAACGTGGAGATCCCGCCCGGGCCGGCCTTGGGCTCGCTCCGGGCCAGCAGGTAGCCGTAGTCGGACCACTGGGCCCACGTGCTCCAGACCTTCTGGCCGTTCACCACGTAGTGGTCGCCCTCGAGCCGGGCACTAGTCGTGAGGGAGGCCAGATCGCTCCCGGCGTCGGGCTCACTGAACAGCTGGGTCCAGATGTGGTCGCCCCGCGCCATCGGGGGCAGGTAGCGCTCCTGTTGTTCGGGGGTGCCGAACGCCTTCAGGGCCCCGCTGACCAATGGATTGCCCAGGATGTAGGGGATACCGGCGGCCGACAGCTCACCGACGATGATCCGCTGCTCATAGGGATCGATCACCTCGGCCCCCGGGGCAAATCGCCCCAGGCGGTAGCCGGCGTCGTAGATGGCACGCACCCAGCGGCGCAGGGCTGCCACGTCGGCCTCGTCCTCGGGGGCCCGCAGTCCGGCCCGCTGCTTCCAGGCCAGAACCGGTCGCTCCCGCGCCACGAAGGCCCGCAGCCGGGCGGTGAAGTCGTCGTAACGGGCCGGAATGTCCGGGACGAGTACGTCCATCAGGACGCCTCGGCCCAGGCGCACAGCCGCTCCCGGTGCCATGCCGGATCGCCATACAACGCCCGGTCGGTCACAGCCCGACGGAGGAACAGGTGCACGTCGTGCTCCCAGGTGAAGCCGATGCCTCCATGGAGCTGGAGCGACTCCCCGCAGAGGTGGGCGAAGCCGTCGGCGACATAGGCGCCGGCCGTGCTGACCGCTGCCGGGGCGTCGTCGAAGCCGTCGCCGAGGGCCAGGGCGGCATAGTGGGTGGCGGCCCGCATGCCCTCCAGGGTGACGAGAAGATCGGCCACGCGGTGCTTGATGGCCTGGAAGCTGGCGATGGTCCGGCCGAACTGGGTGCGTTCCTCCAGATAGGCCACGGTCTCGCTGAAGAGCCGGTCGGCGGCCCCGACCGCTTCGGCGGCCTTAAGGACGGTGGCCACCTCGATGGCCCGCTGCAGGACCGGGGCGGCGTCGTGCCCCAGACGCTGGTGGACATCCACGGCGACGTCGTCGAAGCGGACCTCGCCGAAGCGCCGGGTCAGGTCCAGGCCACCCTGCACCCGGACATCGACCCCCGGCCCCACCGCCGGCACCAGCACGTGCAGGGGACCGTCGTCGGACTCGGCCAGCACGAGCAGTAGGTCGGCCACCGTGGCGCCGTGGACGAAGCGGGCCAGACCGTTGAGCACGAACCCGTCGGCCTGCCGGGTTGCCGTGACTGAGCAGGCCTCCTGGTCCACAGAGCCGTCGGCGGTTACGCACCACGCCGCCACCATCTCACCCCGGGCGATGGCGGCCAGGTGGGTCCGGCTCTGCCGATCGGTTCCCCACCTGACGATGGCATCGGCCACCACGTTGGTGGGGACGAAGGGCCCGGGATGGAGGACCCGGCCCAACTCCTCGCCCAGTACCACCAGATCGACCAGAGGTTGGTCGGTGACACTCCCCCCCTCATGGTCGGGGGGCACGAGCATCGACGTCCAGCCGAGCTCCGAGGCGTCCCGCCACGCCTGGCGGTCGAAGACCTCGGGCCTCTCCAGCGCCGATCGCAGCGAGGCCAGCGGCTGTCGCTGCTCGAGGAACCTCCGGGTGCTGGCCCGGAGCAGGTCCTGGTCGTCGTCGAAGGCGAAGTGCACGGTCTCCTCCCGGGTCGACCGGTCTCAGGCCACCGGTTCGAACAGGGGCATGTAGACATCGCCCTGTCGTTCGAACACCACCCGCACGGGCAGACCACAGGCCAGGTCGGACGGGTCGCAGTGCACGAGATTGGTGGCCACGCGCAGGTCCTCCTGCTCGTCGAGGACCACGATGGCGATGATGTAGGGGGGCGGGACCTCGGGATGGAACTGCTGGTAGTTGACGGTGTAGGTGAACACGGTTCCCGTGCCGGCGACCGGTTCGGCCGTCATCGTCCCCCCGCACCCGCCACAGGCCTCGACCGGCGGATGGGCCCACCGCCGGCAGGCCCCGCACCGCTGCACGAGGAGTCGGCCGGCGGCCCCCCCGGTCCAGAACGGACGGTCGAGCGCGGTGAGGGCGGGGAGGATCCTCGTCGGGGGTGAGACCTCGGGGTCCTGGGAGTCGGGCACGTCGCTATGATAGAGGATACTCAATGATCGACATACCGGAACGGCGCAGCATCATCGGTGGACTTGGCATCTCCCGCATCGGGCGGCGCACCGGCATCCCGGCGCTCGAGCTCTCTCTCGAGTCGTCCCGGGAGGCCATCGCCGATGCCGGTCTGTCGGCATCCGACATCGACGGGGTGGCCACCCTGGGCGACACCCCCCTCGCCGAGCTGCAGACGGCGCTGGGTCTGGACCTGGCCTACACGGGCGGGGGCTTCGACACCGGCGGGTTGCTGTCGCCGGTGATGTCGGCCTGCCTGGCCGTGGCCGAGGGGCGAGCCAACCATGTCCTCGTGTACCGGACCGTCCAGATGATCGGTGGCACCATGCTCCCCGGCCAGGGGAGCCCCCCGGCGCCAGCCGACGGAGCGGACCCCCCGGCGGCGTTCGCCAGCGTGATGGCTGACGTCGGACCGCTGCTGGCCAGCCACGCCTACTCCGCCGCCAACTGGCTGGCCATGCACTGCCGTCGCCACATGCACCTCTACGGGACGACCAAGGACCAGTTGGGCTGGCTCGCCGTGAACAGCCGCCACAACGCCGGCCTCAATCCCCGGGCCGTCTACCGGGAGCGCATCACCCTGGACGACCACCGATCGGCCCGGCCCGTCTCGGACCCCTTCGGCCTCCTCGACTGCGACGTGCCCGTGGACGGGTCCATCGCTGTGGTGGTGTCCCGAGCCGAGCACGCCGCCGACTGCCCGCATCCGCCCGTGCGGGTGGCGGCCATGGGCGGATCCTCCGGCGACGGTGGCTGGTTCCACCGTCCGGATTACCCGGCCATGGCGTCGACCGATGCTGCGGCCGAGATGTGGGCAAAGACCGATCTCGGACCGGCCGACGTCGACGTCGCCGAGCTCTACGACGGCTTCACCTTCCTCACCCTGGCCTGGCTCGAGGCGCTCGGCTTCTGCGGCACTGGAGAGTCCGGCCCGTTCGTGGACGGGGCGACTCGGATCGCCCTCGATGGCGAGCTGCCCCTCAACACCTATGGGGGCCAACTTTCGGCGGGCCGGATGCACGGCTACTGGGTGCTCCACGAGGCCTGCACCCAGCTGCGGGGGGATGCCGGGCCCCGCCAGGTGGCCGGAGGACCCGAGGTGGCCGTGGTGTCCAACGGCGGCGGGCCCATCGCCGGGTGCCTGCTCCTCACCCGGTGAACGGCGACGCCGAGCGACCCGGGAGCCGCGCTCACTGCAGGTGCAGGGGCAGGGCGCGCAGTCCCCGCAGGGACTGGGTGGGCTTGTAGCGGAGCTGGTCGGCGGGCACGGCCAGGCGCATGTCCGGGTAGCGCTCCACCAGCGTCCTGATGGCGATCTGGCCCTCCATGCGGGCCAGCTGGTTGCCCAGGCAGAAATGCTTGCCGAAGGCGAAGGTGATGTGGCGGTTGGGCTCCCGTCCGAGATCGAGTTGGTCGGGTCGCTCGAAGACGGTCTCGTCCCGGTTGGCCGAGATGATCATGCCGAGGAGATTGCTCCCCTTGGCGATCGTGGTCCCCCCGATCTCCACATCCTCGGTAGCCAGGCGCGTGGTGCCACAGGGAACCGGGGTGGTGAAACGGAGCAGCTCCTCGACGGCCGGGGCGGTGAGGGTGTCGTCCCCCCGCCAACGCTCGGTCTGTTCCGGGTGGTCGAGCAGGGTGAGGATGGAGCTCCCGATGAGGTTGGCCGTGGTGTCGTGGCCGGCCAGCATCAGGAGGAAGATCATGGCCGAGATCTCGTCCGGGCTGAGGGCGTCGCCGTCCTCGCCGGCCACCACGAGCGCGGTGATGAGCCCGTCGTCCGGCGAGCTCCGCCGGTCCTCGGCCATGCGCTCGATGAGCCGGAGCAGCCTCTGTGCCGTGGGCAGGACTCGGGCGAACCCGTAGAGGCTGCCACTGCCCACACCGCTCACGAAGCGTGACGTCAACGAGTGGAAGCGGGCCCGGTCCTCGTCGGACACCCCGAGCATGCTGGAGATCACCGCCAACGGGAGGGGCACCGCTACCGCGGTCACCAGGTCGACCGTATCCCGGGGGTCGAGTGCGGCCAGGAGTTCGTCCACGATGCGCTGGATGTCCCCGGACATCTCGGTGACCCGGCGGGGCGTGAAGGCACGGTTGACCAGCCGACGCAGCCTGGCGTGATCCGGGTCGTCCTTGTACACCATGGAGTCGAGGAGCATCCGGACGGCCCGCGGCAGGTACCGCACCACCCCGGGCTTGCCCTGGCCCATCAGGTCGCTCGAGAACCTCGAGTCGCTGTAGAGCTGCAGTACGTCCTCGTAGCGGGTGAGCATGTAGCCCCCCGACCGCACCAACTGTTTGGAGACGACCCGGGACACGGGAGCAACCCGGCGCAGCTCGGCATAGCGCGGGAACGGGTCGGAGAACATCACCTCCTCGGCCAGATCCGTGACCATCTCGGACCCGACATCCGCCGTCGCCGTCACCCGCCGCCCGCCTCGGTCGTCGTGTGATGCGATCCAGCAGCCATCCCGTCACCTCTGAGCAGTCGACAGCCCGTTTCCGGCAATTTCAGGCTACTCTATTCGTAGACAGGCACAGATACCCGTCGCCCGGGGATCCAACCGGTCCTCCGCCCCGCTACGGGTTCGGTTAGATGGTCATCGTGCGTCGAGGAGGCCGTGATGCGAGTGGAGGACATGGTGCTGGTGAGCATCGACGACCACGTCGTGGAGCCCGCCGACACCTTCGAGCGCCACCTGCCGGCCCGGCATCGCGACCGGGCCCCGACCATCGTGCGGGGCGACGACGGCGTGGAGCGGTGGGTCTACCTGGGCACGGCCACCGGGTCGTTCGGTCTGAACGCCGTGGCGTCGTGGCCCCCCGAGGAGTGGGGCCTCGACCCGGTGGGCTTCGCTGACATGCGGCCCGGGGCCTATGACGTGGATCAGCGGGTGCGGGACATGGACGCCAACGGGGTGCTGGCCTCGATGTGCTTCCCGTCGTTCCCGGGCTTCAACGGCATGAATCTGGCCCGTTCGGGGGCCACCGAGCCCGAGCTCACCGCAGCCGTCGTCTCGGCCTACAACGACTGGCACATCCACGAGTGGTCCGGCTCCCATCCCGGCCGGTTCATCCCCCTGGCCATCCTCCCCCTGTGGGACGCCGACCTCATGGTCGACGAGATCCACCGGGTGGCGGCCGAGGGGTGCACGGCGGTCAGCCTGCCCGAGACTCCCTACGGGGTCGGGCTACCCACCTTCTTCACCGACTACTGGGATCCGGTGTTCACCGCCCTGTGCGACAACGACATCGCCATCTGCATGCACATCGGCGGCTCCTTCGGCCTGATCACGATGCCCGACGGGGTTCCCATCGACCACATGATCATGCTGGCCCCCCAGCTGTCCGCCCTCACCGCCAACGACCTGATCGTGGGCGGGGTCTTCCGGCGCTTCCCGGACCTCAAGGTGGCCCTGTCGGAGGGCGGCATCGGGTGGATACCCTTCTACCTCGACCGGCTCGACCGCCACGTCGACAACCACCGGTGGACCGGACTCGACATCGGTGGCGGCGGGATGACGCCCACCGAGCTCTTCCGCCGGAACTTCCTGGGCTGCTTCATCACCGACCCGTCGTCGCTGCGGCTCCTCGACCGTATCGGTGAGGACGTCGTGGCCTGGGAGTGCGACTACCCCCACTCCGACTCCACGTGGCCGCGCTCACCGGAGACGCTGCTGAGCGAGCTCGACCGCGCCGGCATCAGCGATGCCCAGGTGGACAAGATCACCTGGGCCAACGCTAGTCGATTCTTCCGGTACGACCCCTTCGCCGTTCTGACCCGGCAGCAAGCCACCGTGGGGGCGCTCCGGGCGTCGGGAGCCGACGTCGACATCGCCGTCACCCCGAAGGGTGAGTACCGCAAGCGGTACGAGGCGGCCGGTCAGCGATAGGTCGGGGGCAGTTTGGGACCGGGCGGGCGGGGCGGGGCGTCCCGGGCCGGATTCCCGATGTGGGTGTAGGCCATGCCGTTCTGCAGGGCCATCGAACGGGTCATGTCCAGCGACTCCCAGATGGCCCGCACGGTCCCCTGGACGGCCTGGGGATCGCGACCAGCGATGGAGGCGGCGATGGCATGGGCGCGGGCCCGCAGGTCGGAGAGGGGCACGACTTCGGTCACCAGGCCGAGCCGGAGGGCGGTTTCGGCGGTGATCCGCTCGTCGGTTCCCATGAGGGCCCATCGGAGGACATCACCGAGGGGCACCCCACGGGCCAGCATGCCGATGGGCTCGAGCGCCGAGACGATGTGGCTGTTGGCGTGGGGGTCGAAGAACTCGGCATCGTCGGCGGCCACGATGATGTCCGCCTCGTTGAGGAAGTACTGGGCCCCTCCGGCCGCCATCCCCTGGACGGCAGCCACCACCGGCTTCCAGCACCGGTGGTGGGTCTTCGGTGCGAGCGTCATGCCCGGGTCGAAGGTGTTCCAGACATTCGAGCTGAAGAACCACGTCGTGCCTCCCCGTACGTCGGCACCGGTGGAGAAGGCCCGGTCCCCGTTGGCCTGGAGCACCACGGCGTGGACGGCGTCGTCGTCACGGACGGTCCGCCACGCCTCGGCCATCTCGGCGGCCATCTGGTCGTTCCAGGCGTTGAGGGCGTCAGGCCGATCGAGGGTGACGGTGGCCACGTGGTCGTCGCCCAACTCGTACACAATCGTCTCGAAGTCCATGGACCGGTAGAATAGAGTATCCCTAACCGGAGCCCCGGGCGGGCGGCGGAGACCCGGATTTCCGCCTGGGATGTCGGGAGATCGGTATACCCTGAATCGATGCCAGGGACACCGAGGGTGAGGTCCACGCGCCGCGTCCCGACCCTGACCGAGCGGCCCACGGACGGCGCCGGTTCCAAACTCGCCACCACGGTGGCCCGCCGAATCGTCGGCGAGGTGATCGAGCTCGGTTGGCCGGTAGGCGAGGTACTCGGCTCCGAGACAGAACTCATCGAACAGTACGGCGTCAGCCGAGCGGTGTTCCGGGAGGCGGTCCGGCTGGTGGAGAACCAACAAGTGGCCCATATGCGTCGGGGTCCGGGTGGTGGGCTGGTCGTCACCGAGCCGACCGTGGACGCCATCATCAACGCCGCCGTCCTCTATCTGCACCGGGTCAACGCCCGACTGGACGAGGTCTTCGAGGCACGCCTGGTCCTCGAGGAGATCGTCGTCGAGCTGGCCCCGGGTCGACTGGACGACGCCGACGTGGCCGCGTTGCGTCGGCTGATCGACGAGGAGGAGACGGGCCAGGTCCGGGATCACCGGGCCCTCCACGCCATGCTGGCCTCCATCACTGAGAACCCGGCCCTCGAGGTGTTCGTCGACATCCTCAACCGGGTGCCGGTGCTGTACTTCAGGGACCCGGCTGCGTTCACGGCCACCACCTTCACCCAGTCGCACCACGCCCACGCCCGCATCGCCTCCGCCGTCATCGCCGGTGACACAGGACTGGCCCGGCACCGGATGCGCAAGCACCTCCAGGCCGAGGCGGACTACCTCCGGGGCCGTCGGTCCTCTCGCCAGCTCCTCCCCGACACCGTGAGCCTCGGCACCTCAGTGGGTAACAAACGGGCCGAAGACGTGGCCCGGGCCATCCTGAAGGAGATCATCGTCGAGGACCTTCCTCCCGGCGAGCTGCTGGGTTCGGAGACCGAGCTCATCGAGCAGTACGGGGTCAGCCGGGCCGTCTTCCGCGAAGCGGTGCGACTGCTCGAGCACCACCACATCGCGGCCATGCGTCGTGGTCCCGGTGGCGGGATGTTCGTCACCCCACCGAGCGCCGACGCCGTCACCGAAGTGGTGGCCGTCTACCTGGTCCGTCGGGGCATGAAGGTCACCGACCTCGCCGAACTGCGCATCGCCCTCGAACTGGTGCTGGTCGAACTGGCCTCCCAACGGATCGATGCCGAAGGTGCCGGCCGCCTGCGTGACGCCCTCGAGCGCGAAAAGGAGTCCACCGATGCCGAGTTCGCCGATGCGGGCCACGATCTCCACGGGGTAATCGCCTCCCTGGCCGGCAACCGGGCCCTCGAACTGGTCGCCCTGGTGCTCCTGCGGCTGACCCGGCTGCACCAGATCCGCCAGCTTTCAGAATCAGCACGGCGCAAGGTGGCCGAGGAGGTACCGAGGACCCACGAGGGGATCGCCTCGGCCATCATCGACGGCGACGGGGAGCTGGCCCGCTACCGGATGGGCCGTCATCTGGAGGTGCTGGCCAAGTACCTCCGCTGACCAGTCTGTTCCCTATTGGGTATACTCATATACTGTGCGGAGCGAGGACGACCCCTTCCAGCAGCGGCTGGGTGTGTGGTGGATCGCCCACGACCATCCCGACCGACCGGCCGTCCTCGACGCGCCGTCGGGCGAGCGACTGACCTTCGGTGAACTCGCCTCCGGAGCCCATCAGCTGGCCCGCGGCCTGAGGCACCTCGGCCTCCGGGCCGGGGACGTGATGGCCCTGGCCCTACCCAACGGGGTCGACGTCATCACCTGGCAGCTGGCCGCCCAGGAGAGCGGACTGCTCTACATCGCCCTCAACCCGGCCCTCACCGTGGGCGAGGTCGAGGACATCCTCGACCACGCCGAAGCCTCGCTGCTCGTCGTCCACGCCGACTATGCCGACCGGTTGGCCGAGCTGATCTCGGTGAGTTCGGCCCGGTTCCGGGTATCGGTCGGTGGCCCCATCGACGGCTTCGTCGACCAGGCGCTCATCACCGCAGGGCACGCGGGCACGGCGCTCGAGGACCGGGTCCTCGGCGGTCCCATCCTCTACTCGTCCGGCACGACGGGCCGGCCCAAAGCCGTGTGGCGGCCACTGTCCCGATCCGATCCGTGGGACCTGGCCGACCGGATGAAGACCTTCGGCCAGGCCTTCGCCTTCACACCTCTCGTCGGGGTCCACCTGGTCTCGGCCGGAATGCACCACGGTGGTTGCCAGGGCTTCTATCAGGGTGCCCTCAACGTGGGCCAGAGCCTGGTCATCATGGGCAGGTTCGACCCCGAGGCCGCGTTGGGCCTCATCGAGGAACACTGCGTTTCCTCCGCCTACATGGTGCCGACCCAGTTCGTCCGGCTGTTGCGCCTTCCCGCTGAGGTACGGTGCCGCTACGACCACTCCAGCCTGGCGTCGGTAGTCCATAGCGCCGCCCCCTGCCCCCTCGAGATCAAAAAGCAGATGTTCGAGTGGTGGGGGCCGGTCATCTGGGAGACCTACGGGGGCATCGAGGGTGCGGCCACCATCGCCAAGCCCCACCGGTGGCTGGAAAAACCCGGTACCGTCGGACGGGCCATCCGTGGCATGCACGTCCACATCCTGGACGACGACGGCGTGGCGCTGCCCCCCGGCCAGGTCGGTCAGGTGTTCCTCGACTCGGGAGGCCCGGGCTTCGAGTACAAGGGCGATCCCGAGCTGACCCGCTCGGTCCACCGGGGCAGCGCCTTCACCCTCGGGGACATGGGCTATCTGGACGAGGACGGCTACCTGTTCATCTGCGACCGGGCCAAGGACCTCATCATCAGCGGGGGGGTCAACATCTACCCGGCCGAGGTCGAGGGGGTTCTGGCTGCCCATCCCGCGGTCGGCGACGTGGCCGTGATCGGCGTGCCCGACGAGGAGTGGGGCGAACAGGTCAAGGCCATCGTCGAGCCGGCCCCCGGGGTGGCCTCCACGCCGGAGCTGGCCGACGAACTGCTGGACTGGTGCCGCCAGCGACTGGCGTCCTACAAGTGCCCCCGATCGGTCGAGCTCCGCTCCGACCTTCCCCGGACCGACAGCGGAAAGCTGGCCAAGCGCCTCCTCCGCGACGACTACTGGGCGGCCACCGGTCGACAGGTCTAGGCGGCACCTCCACCGGACCCACCGGCCCCGGTGCCGTTTGCCCGCCGCCCTCGCACTCAGGTGTGGTGGGGCGGCCGCTCGTGCCGCTGACGCTCCATCCAGCACCGGTCGCAGTCCTCGCAGGACGGAGCATCACCCGAGCTAGGCCTGTCCGACCGGCTGTGGAAGCCGGGGTGGCCACACAGTGTGCAGATCGGGGTGCAGATCGGGGCGGCCTCGGGGGGGGACATGGCGGCGTTCAGGTGAGGGTGTCGGGACGGAATGTGTTCTGCACGCTAGTGCCTTCCCTCCGGGTTGCGACGCGGGTCGGCGGGGGCGCCCCTCACCGCCATGAGCACACAACGGGGACCGTGGTACTGGGCGGCGGGTCGACGTGGATCGTCCGGTCCCCACAAGGCCGGCCACCCGCTCGACCCGGGTTCCCCGCAGCCAGGTGAAACGTGAAGTGGCCATCGCCCCCGACCCGCACCCGGGTCACCGTTCCCCCCGATCCTCTGACGACCACGGATCCCGATACCGGTCGGGGCAGGCCGGGCGCCGGACCACCGGTCGCCTCCAGCGTCCCGTGCCCGCTTCCGGTCGGAAGGCTCCCGGTCAGCAAGTGCGCTATGGCCAGAAGACGCTGTCACGACGCCCGGAAGAACTCGTCGAAGGCGTCGGCCTCGGCATCCGAACGGTCGGTCACGTGAGCCCTACCCTCAATCCCCCGCAACTGGTCACACCTACTACACGCCCGAGGGGCCGGTTCGGTTGCACAAGACGAGCGGCCGACCCATCGGCCCGACGTCACCGGGATGGTCGGACCCCAGGGCGGTGGCGATGGGCCCGACGGGCCACCGACCCTGTCAACGACCTGGGGAAAGCTCCGGGGGAGAGACTCGAACTCTCAACCTAGCGGGTGTATTTGGGCACCGTACGCGACCTGGCCAAATGCCTCGACACCCCATTTGAGCTGCACATTTGCTGCCAGCAGAAGACGGCTCGCGCCAGCAGAAACCATGTCCTTCGCGCCCAGATCGCGCCCACGACTCCTGGCTCTGTCGGATGCAGCTACCTGATACCTCCAGCGCAGTTCAGTATTGATGGCTCAGGTGACGAGCCACGACGGGACCAGACCATTCCTGGGGCACTCCAATAGGGACTTTGTGGCCTCCCTGCGAGGCTGACGGAGCACAGATTACGATCCGCAGGATGGCGACGGAGGCTGTACTCACTCGCGATGTGTTCGTAGCGGGCGGTACACCAGTCTTCACCTACAACCCCAGAACAGGACAGAGGCTGGAAGAGCAACTTAACGAATACCTCTATCAACCTGGAAAGGCCCTGTGCGTGACCGGACCCACAAAATGTGGAAAGACGGTCCTCGTGAAGCGAATACTGCCGGAGACAAAGGCAGTTTGGATTAATGGCAATGACCTCACCGAGGTCTGATTCGCACTGGGTCTGATGGAGGCTCGGGCTATTGGATTCCAACCAGTTGCTGGTCGGTCTGTTGGGCAGCGTAGGCCGCCTCGAACTCTATCGGCGGCACGTCATCGAGATAGCCGTGCAGCCGCTCGTTGTTGAACCAGTGAACCCACCCGACGGTGGCCGCGACTTGGCCGAGTAGTAGGTGGAGGGGGCAACCTGCAGGACCTCGCAGATGGGCTCGACCCCGAACTCCTCCCGATTGGCCCGCTTCAGCTCCCGGTTCTCTTGCTCGAGCTGCTTGATCCGCTCGGCATCCGAGGTCGAGGTTCCCGGCGCCCGTCCCTCGTCGATATCGGCCTGGTGGACCCAGTTGCGCACCGATTCGACGCCGTAGCCGAGCTGGCCGGCGATGCGTTGCACGGTCCCGTGGTCGTTCCCGAGTTCAGCTCGGAGCTGACGCACGAGCCGGACGGCCTGGGCTTTCTCCTCTGGCGTGTAGCGCCGAGTAGTCGGCTTCTTACGTGGTTGATCCTTTGACATGACTCCATCCTCGTTTCCAAGGTCTGGAGCCTCCGCGGATACCAGGGTGAATCAGTTCAGGCCAGGGCAACGAGTACTTCGAATGGACCGACCGCAAAGATGCGACTGCCGAGGCGCTCGCCGTCACCTTTTTGGAGCGCTTTCCTCGGATCGCCGATTTGGGGAAAGGTCGAAGATTGGTCCTACGCAGGGTGGTATTCGGAGCTTCTTGGCTGCTGCGGAAATGATCTGTTGCGAGTGGCCATCGAGGAATACAGACGCGATGACGCGATCACCTTCACTAGCCCCTTCGTCGCCGAGACAAGGCAGCTGATGCCCCTCCCGCCTCCAGGTGGCGCCGGGGAAATGTACTGAAGCCAAGGTCATGCATTCCCAGAACTACATGTGAGCGAAGAGGATGCGCTTCACTCGCACCAGCATGGGAAACTTGCTCCATGGCCGACCAGCTGGAAGACGGGACGGAGGACTACTGGACTCTTCTTCGTCCCGCTGCTCGTTTGTTCGAGAAGGAGGCGAAGTGGCCGAACCTTGATGATCTCCTATACGACGCGGCCGCCAACGGCGAGTCCGTAGATCTAAATCTACGGTCTCGGATTCCCAATGCCTATGGCTTTGTAGATCACGACGACACAGTTGTTGTAACCGGACTGGGCCTCATTCTCTCCCATGAGGCACCCCGCTGTGTAGATGGACTCGTGAAGCTCGTCCGACTGTGCGTAGGTCTTGCCTTGCAGTTCAGGAAAGATGCAAAGCTTTCGCCAGAATCGATCACCGAAGCACTCGGTGCCGACGACTTTCTACTGGATCGAGCGTCGGCTCTCGTTCGAAGCGTTGTCGGGCTCACGGGCGGGGGAGGGTCTCGACAAGATGGCGCATGGTGGTGGGACATCACGGTGTCGGCACTCGAATATCGGGATATTCAATCCGTCGAGGATTTGGAGGCGTTCCTCACAAATCGACTGCGAGAGCAGCGCCAGCTGGCGGCGCAAGCCACAGCAATGCCAGCAATCGCTCCGTGGGAGCCCTCATTGGGTCTGTTGCCGATAGTGGAGGCCGACCATCAATCAGTAGACACCGGCGTGGAGGAGTGTGATCCTCGCAACGTGTTCGTCGTGTACGGACGTGACAAGGAGGCGACTCAGGCAGTCTGGACATTCCTCGAAGCAATAGGTCTTCATCCACTTAGCTGGGACGAACTCGTTCGATCGACTGGCACTGCGACGCCCTACACGGGAGCCGTGGTAGCCAAGGCCTTCGACCAAGTCAGGGCGGTTGTGGTGCTACTCACCCCAGATGACGAAGCTCGTTTGCATGACACGCTGCGGGAAGATGACGATGGTGCACACGAACGGGAACTGACAGGTCAACCAAGACCAAATGTCTTCTTCGAGGCTGGCATGGCTTTCGGCCGCCATCCAGACCGGACGGTGGTCGTCGAAGTTGGCGCGCTCCGTCCAGCCACCGATTTGTCTGGGTTGAACGTCGTTCGACTTACGGGCACAGAGGGTCCCCTTCAAGCCCTTGCCGATCGCTTAGAGGGAGCAGGTTGCCCCGTGAATCGTGGTCATCCAGCCTGGCTCGACACTGAGAGATTCAGGCGACTGGCGGCGCTGACGAGACGACCCAGTCCGAAGAGCGAAGGCGGCGTAGACCTGCTTCCCGTCGGAACCCGATTGCCCGGAACAACCCGCAAGCCCGAGGCCGCATTGGCAGTCAGGCTCCTTCCTCACAAGACGAGCGAATATTTGATCGAGATTGCCAACAACGGGGACATGGACTTGGAGAACATCAGTTGGCAGTTGCCGGACGACGTCCAGAACTGGTCAATCATGGCGGCGGTTCTTCCTCAATATCCCTATGCGTATCTGGCCAAGGGACAACACTTCCGTGTGCCCGCACTCGTCCTTATGGGAGGACCGGTTATGACCGACCTAGTGGTAACTGCGACAGCGCCTGACGGCAGCGAGTATCGAACGACGGCACGTCTTTCGATCTATGGATGAGGATTTCATGGAACTTCGTTTGAGTCTCCCCCTTGATAGCGATGGATACCTGCGGCGGCAGTGCCCACAATGCGAGCGAGAGTTCAAATGGCTGCACGATGAGGACGACGTACCCGCCCGATCGGAGGTTTTCTGTCCGTATTGCGGTGGCTTGTTACCGGTTGACCAGTGTTGGACCAAATCGCAGGTCGAAGCCATGCAGGCCGCGGCGGGTCAGGAAATGCTGTCGAGCCTTCGAGGTTCAGGATTTGAGGTCACCATTGACCCCCCACCTCCTCCCCTGATTGAAACGGACGACATGGACGCTGTTGCATCGCCTTGCCATCAGACGGAGCCAGTCAAAGTTTACGAATCGTGGGAACTTCCCATTCACTGCCTCGTCTGCGGTGCGAAGTTCGTGGTCTGAGTTGTTCCGCGTTGCTCGACGACGGGGCACACACTGTCCGCTGGCCGCATGCTCTATCCCCTAGCCCTCCCAGCTACAGACATTCCTTATATCCCTTCGTATGCAGGGCTGAGTGCAGTGGCCTAGAAGTTGAACGCGATTCGAAGGTCAGGGGCTGTTGCCGCGCCTCTGAGCCGTGGAGTTCCGGCGATATCCTCAACGGCCCTGGTCACACTGGCCGCCGAATAGACGGCACCGTTCGTATCGGTCGCACCGGGCGTCACGTACGGGCTGATGATGAACAGTGGCGGGTTGGACGGAGTGAACTCCCCAGCTGGGTTGTTGGCCCCGTACCCCTCATCCCACATGATCAAGATCGTTAGGTTGCCGGACTGGTAGTCGGACCCTGAGGTGATGATCGGCAACCAGGTCTGGAGCCACGCATCGCTGTCTTGGTTCTCCAGTTGGTTGTTGGCCCCGGCGTCGCTGTTGCCGGGTGAATAGTGACCGTCGTCGAGACTGTTGGGCGTCACCGAGCTGATGGTCGGTAGATTCCCCGACATCACATCGTTGTAGAGCGGATTGCCCGGTTCCGCATCGTTGGGGCTGAAAGCCACATTGCTGGTCGAGCACCCGCCCAGATTGGTGAAGTCCACCGGTGGATTGTGGCGGTTGAGGTAGTACTCCTCATTCTCGCTCCCACCGGAGTCCGCGGATGAGAACGTACCTCCCCCATCATGGTTCTCGCAGCCGGAGTCCATCGATTCGGCGTAGGCCTTCCAACTCGCTCCCTGGCTGAAGATGCTGGGCTCGTTGGTCGTGCATCCCAGGGAGTTGGCGGCACAGTCGCCCGACCACGGAGCACCTTCGTACGCCGACAGATCCCCGGTGGCAACGGCCATGTAGTTTCCCAATGACCCGTGGTCGTACGACTGGTATCCGGCCTCGCCCGGTAGCTGGTTGTTGCTGACCACTGCACAGTTACTGGCCAGGCTGTTGACGTAGGGCGCATCCTGGGTGTCACCGTCGAGAGCAGGCATCTCGGCTGTGCCCTCGCCCTGATCGATCCACGACTTGTTCTCCTCCCAGATGATCATGACCTTCTTGGTGGTGGGCGCCTGGCCCTCATCGCTGCCACAGAGATTTCCGCCGGCCGGCGGCGTGGCGGCGGGAATGACCTGCAGGGTGAGCTGCAGCGATGGTGCGTTGGCCCCCTGGGCCTGGTTGTCGATCTTGTCCAGGGTTCCACCGGTGAGCACCCCCAGTTCGAGGTTCGTGTCCTTCCCCGGGGCGAAGAGACCTGACGTCGATGTGTTCAGCGAGATGGTGTTGGTGGCGCACATCGGGGAACAGGTGAGCGGGGTGGTCCCGGTCCCGGCCAGTGCACCTTTGACGGGCGGAGGGTCGGTGTCTACGGCCGAGGCGGTGAACGGTGGCGTCGAGAAGACGGTCACGATCCCCGCAGCTGACGCGGCGACAGGCGTGACCGTCAAGGAGGCACTCTGCAGCGACACGCCGGAGCCGAGTGACGCCGTCGGGAAGGTCAGGAACGCCTGGTACGAGCTCAAGCTGAAGGAGAGGGGATTCACCCCTGCGTATCCGGTGGTGGAAGCGGTCGAAGAGTCGAAGGTACCTGCCGATGCCGCTTCCGACACGGTGTAGGTCACAGCCAGCATGGGGGCGCTCGATCCGGCCGATGCCCCGTAGAGGGTGGCCGGCGTGCTGCTGGAGAAGTCGAGGGCGAAGTTGGTATTGCCGCCCTCGGTGATGTCGCCGGTGACGTTGAACTGCTCTTGGACACCCGCAACGGCCACTGCTCCCTCGGTTGAGTCCGCCGAGGTCAGGTTCCAGGTCGGCTGATCGGCGTAGGTCAATGTCCCCTGCGACCAGGCGTCGGGCAGCGCGGTGGCCACACCGGGCAGGTGGAGTTGGACGTACCCCGCGTTGGCGCCGCTCGGAGCCGAATCCGGAGTCACATACAGCGTGGCGGAATCGATGGTCGCCCCCTGCGGGATCTGGTCGGTGTCGAACTTCAGATAGGTCGCAAACTCCGATGACGAAATGTCCAACGCCGGTGCCCCACCGAAGTTGAGCGTCGGTTCGGCGCTGTCCACATAGCCGGTGGCGCTCGGCGTGATGCCGATGGGAGCGCTCGCAGAGGCTGCCTTGGCCACCTGATCATGAGCGATCCTGGGCGTCACGTCTGCGGGCGCCGCCGAGGATGCCGGATCGAACAGGGCGATGCCTGCGGCCCAGTACATGGCCGTCTTGAACGTGCCCCCGAAGCTCTGGCTGCTCGTCCCGTTCACCACCTCGTTGCCGGTAACCAGGGTGGCGATCGATCCCGTCGTTGCCAGTTGGGGCTGCGTGGTGAATGGGGTGGCCGGAACGGTGATGGCCTCCGCATTGCCGTGCCCGGCGACGAATCCCACCGCCAACTCTCCCGATGTAGACGGGGTCGCCGTTCCCGAGCTGGCCGTGGTACCGGTGTTGGACGATCCTGTCGATGCATCCAGTGGGTTCGTCGCCGCCACGCCCGAGAACTCCTGGGCCTCGAAGGAGACGAATGAGGCCGTCTTGGTGGACACCGTCACCGAGGTGACCGAGGGTGCGTCGGCGAGGTACCACATCGCTCCGTAGGAGTTGTGACCAGCCACATAGTTCGTGGCCGATGTGATCTTGGTCCACACGTCCCCAGCCGAATCGGAGACGGTCAGCTGATTGGTCGATCCGGTGTACTCACTGGCCGTGAGCACCAGGAGATCTCCGGCGGTTGTGGCACGGGGGAAGGTGGCCTGGAGCGATAGTGAGGCGGCCGACTCGGTGGCCGTGGCCGATTGGACTAACGCTGGAGATGACGTCACCGCGGCGTTGACGGTGACCGTGAAAGTGGCGGTCACTGTTCCCGATGGGGCGGTACCGGTGACGGTGATCGGATAGGACCCCGAGGGCGTCAAACTTGACGTGGTGACGGTCATGGGGTCGGTTCCCCCCGAGGATACCGACGGGGACGTGAACGACACCGTGACACCGGCCGGGGCACCGCTCGACGTCAGGGCGACGGTCTGGGCCGTGCCACTGGTGGTGGTCGTGACGATGGTGGAGTTGGCCGTGCCCCCTGCCGTCACCGTCTGCGAGGTCGGCGAGGCGACCAGGGAGTAGCTGTTAGTCGTCGTCCCTGGCGGGATCAAGACTCCGTTGACCAGGGTCCAACCTGCGGGCAGGGTCGTCGGTGTGCCAGTGATGCCCCCGGAGATGACGTTGGTCAGAATCGCACTTGGCAAGACCGCCGTATTGAGATTGGCATCAGTCAGGTTCGCACCACCGAAGTTGACGAAGTTCGCACTGGTGTTGCTCAGATTGGCACCGATCAGATTGGCTGCGCCCAGATTGACGTGCTCTCCGCTCGTCCCCAGGATGTCTCCGGAGAGGTTGGCCCCCTGGAGGTCTGCCTCCCCGAGGTTCTCGTTGTCACCGGCCAGTACGAAGTTCTGATTGGCCAGGTTGGCTCCGGCCAGGTCGGCTCCGTAGCCGACCAGATAGCCGTTGACCAGGAGCCACACGTTGCTGGGTGAGGCCCCCACCCCCACGTCACCGACATCGACAGGCAACGTCGGTGGTGAACCGCCGGGGTTCACGATGATCGATCCCGAGCTGACCCCCACCAACGTCGCACCGGTGAGGTTCGTGCCGGTCAGGTTCGTACCCGTGAGCACGGCGTCGGACAGGTTTGCACCTACCAGATCGGCATTGGCCAGAGTGACGCCGTTCAGGTTGGCGGCGTCGAGGTTTGCTCCGGGGCCGATGAGGTAGCCACTGGCGGTCAGGCTCCAGTTCGCTGGGAGTGGTACTGATCCCAGCGGCGTTTCCTGGATCGAACCGGAACTGACCCCGGTGAGGGTGGCGCCGGTCAGGATGGCGTTGGTGATGGTGGCCTGAAGGAGGATGGCGTTGGTGAGGTTGGCATCGGTCAGCGTGACACCGGTGAGGTTGGCGTAGCTGAGGTTGGCCCCGGTGAGATTCAGCCCGGTGAAGTCGAGTCCACTCAGATTCGAGCCATCGAGATCAACGGAGGTCCAGCTCGCCGCTCCGAGCTGTGCGTTGGTGGCCCCGGACCCGCTGAGGTTCGCCCCGTTCAGGTCGGCCCCGGGACCCACCAGGTAGGCACCGATCACTGCCCACCCCGACGGGAGGAGGGCGGGGGTCCCGACGATCGATCCAGAGCTCACCCCGGTGAGGGTGGCGCCCGTCAGCGTGGCGCCCGTCAGCGTGGCGTGGGACAGGTTCGCATAGGACAGATTGGCGCCGGTCAGATTGGCGTTGGCGAAATTGGCACTGCTCAGGTTGGCTTCCGGCCCCACGAGGTAGCCGCCGATGAGGGACCATGACGGCGGAAGGTTCGTCGGCGTGGCGTCTACCGTGCTGCCGGAACCCACGTTGGTCAGCGAGGCGACCCCGGATCCGGAGCCGAAGTCGGCCCCCGTCAGGACCGCGCCGGTCAAGCGTCACGCCGTTCAATGATGCGCCACTCAGGTTGGCACCGGTGAGGTTGGCGTTGGTCAGATCCCCGGCAAGGTTGGCATTGACCAGATTGCAGCCCTGGAGGTTGGCGTCCGGACCGATGACCTGGCAGTTCTGCGTGGGGCTCGGAGTGGCCAGCACAACTGGGGAAGGCACGCTGTTGAATCCAGCCGAACTGGTGGCCTTGACGGTCACCTGGTACTGGGTCCCATTGGCCAGAGGAGTTCCATTGGCGATGGTCTCGACCGTGCAGGCGTTGCCACTTGGAGGAAGAACCGTGCACGTCCCCGTGCCCATCGTTGACGATGCCGTGACCACGTACTTGGTGATCGTTGCCGCCCCTCCGCTGTAGGGAGTCGCCCACGAGACATTGATTCCGGTGTTGACACCGGTGGCCTGAACGGCGGATGGTGCCGAGGGTGCCGCCGGAGTGGCCTGGACGACCGACCCGGCTCGTGCCGGGACGGTGGAAAGGAGGGCCACGCCGATGAGGACGGCCAACCCCACCGTCATGTAGGCGCCGATCCTGCGACGCCCATTCATGCAGATCGTTCCGCCCCGTCGTGACCGATTCATGGCCCGCCCCTTTTCGTAGCTCTCGTGCGCGTGTCAGTTAGTGCATGAAGTCCGGTGCATACCGCAGGGAGCCGCCGCTCCCGAATCCCCCGGTCGGACACCGTCAGATGAGGGACCCGCTAGGGACACCTCGATATTTCTATCCGTGGCATGCAGATCCCAGCGGTTCCCGATCGGATCACGAGCGTCCTGCCAACCTCGACGGTCACGCGTCAGCCATTCCGACAACTGGTTTGTTGAGCAGGATATTTCCCGTTGATCCGAAGAACTGAGCGCTCCCGAAATCGAACACACCGCCATCGGATGCCACGAAGCGGTATCCCGCACCATCGGGCGACGCGGCCATGCCCACGATCGGCTGGTTGAGGTGCATACCTCCGGTCGAGCCGAGGAACGGCGCGCCGCCGAACGAGAATATTCCGCCGTCTGCGGCGACCAGCCAATAGCCCCCCGGCACCACGGGGTCGGCAGCCATGCCCACCACCGGTCGGGTGAGAGGAGTGCCACCCTCAGAACCGCTGAAGACGGCGTCGCCGAAGGCAAACACTCCTCCGTCGGACGCCACCAACCAGTAACCTCCACCATCCGAGGTAGCGGCCATGCCGACAATGGGTTCGTTGAGATGGGATCCGCCCATGGAGCCGTAGAACACGGCGTCGCCGAAGGCGAAGACTCCTCCATCTGAAGCCACCAGCCAGTAGCCGTTGCCGTCAGGGGTCCGCGCCATGCCCACGATCGGCGCATTGAGCACCATCCCACCGGTAGAGCCATAGAACCCGGCCGTTCCGTGGGTGAACAGGCCACCATCGGATGCCACCAGCCAGTAGCCGTTCGAGGCTGTGCCGTTGGATGGGGGTGTCGACGCCATCCCCACGATGGGCTTGTTGAGTCTGGCTCCTCCTTGCGAGCCGTGGAAGACGGCGTCGCCGAAGGTGAAGATGCCGCCGTCGGACGCCCCGAGCCAGTAGCCGTTGCTGGGTGCGGACGTGACCTGGGTGCAGGAGGGCAACGGAGCGCAGCCGCTGCCCGGTGAGGAGGTGGTGGGCACCGAACTCTGATACCAGATGGTCACGTTGCCATTGTTGACCCACTGCCCCTGGTAGTAGGGAGTGGAGAGCGACCAGGCCGGATTGGCGTAGTTCGAGCCGCCGCCGCCACCGGCACCCGCACCGCCGCCGCCGCCGCCGTAGTAGCCACCACCCCCGCCGCCGCCGCCATTGCCGTCACCGCTACCGCCGCCCGCCAAGGAGGCGATCGAACGGGTGGGGCCGCCTCCCGCCGCCCCCGCGCCGACGCCGGCTGAACCGGGGGCGGAGTCGGTGGCGCCGGACCCCCCACTGCCTGCGTCAGGGCCGTCAGCTCCGGCCAGACCGTCACCGTTGGAACTACCGGGGTTGGGACCCCCGCCGCCGCCGTTGGCCGACGTCCCTGCACCACCGCCGCCGCCGGCAACGGCCAAGGCGCTGCCGTCGGGGGCGAAGACATAGGTGCCGCCACCGCCTGATCCAGCCCCCGTT
Organism: uncultured Acidimicrobiaceae bacterium; assembly: GCA_963831535.1. Classification (GTDB taxonomy): domain Bacteria; phylum Actinomycetota; class Acidimicrobiia; order Acidimicrobiales; family RAAP-2; genus Bog-756. The sequence goes on from CAWHQP010000004.1 coordinate 187,134, forward strand.
CCACCACTGCCGGATTGACCCCTCCGGCCCACGACGATCTGCACGGACTGGCCGGAGGAGAGCTTCGGCACTACGTTGACATCGCCACCGGTCCCGCCCGGTTCGGAGCCGCTCTGTCCACCCTGTGCCCCGCTGGCGTCGATGCAGATCGAACCGGCCACGGCGGTGGAGGGCACGATCCAGGTCTGGGCGACTGTCTGGTAGTGGAACATCACCGACACCACATTCGAGCCGAATGTCGAGGCGTAGGTCGGGCAGTCTTGGACGGGTGCGATCGAGTGGGCTGCCGCACCGGCGGACGCCGGAAGGGCAAGGGCCGAGACAGGTGCCGCGAGCAATGCCGCCGCACCGACCACCACCACGGTGGCCCGTCGTGCGATCCGTCGCCTCCCCCCTCGGTCGGTCATGTCACTGTGCCTGCCACGATGTCGAGTCATCGCTCCATCCTTTCCACTCCGTGTTGACCACATTCGCCTGAATGCGGTGTGCTGCGTCCGGCCCGGCTCAGTGCCCGCAAGGGCCTTCCGCTATCCCTGCCACTACTCATCCGATGCACACGTGGCCGAACCCGACAGGACCAGGGGACTGGCGTGGGTGCCTGCTTCGGCCGGCAACGTGACGCCGGACATCAGAATCTGGCCCTGGGCGGTGACGGGCACCGTGGCCGAGCGGTCCGACCATCGTAGGAATCCGTCGGGCCTGTGGACCTCGACGAACAGAGACGCCGGCTGGGGTCCGGTCCCGATCGGGTCGTTCTCGAACTGCATGATCAGCGAGAACGTCCCATCCGGACCGGCCGAGGTCTGGAGGGCCAGTGCCACCGATCCGGTGGCGTCACCACACACTGCTGAGCCCGAGACCGTGCCCGAGCAGGCCCCGGAGACCGTCACTGCCCCCCTGCCCGGCAGGGCCGTGGAGACCAGCGCGCACGGTCCCTCGGGCGCCGACAAGGGCAGGGCCGAGGTATCGCGGCCGGGCTGGGAGACCAGGACGGTGACCGCCGGTGTGCCGTCGTGGCCGTTGGCCACGGTGACCACGGTCCCGATGACCAGGGCCAGCCCGGTGAGGACCACCGCCAGGGGTGCTTTCCAATTCATCGAGCTGCCCTCCTCAGGGTGTACACACTGGCGGCCAGGGCGGCCACCGCGAAGCCGGTGACGGTGATCAGGTTCTTCGCCACGTTGGACAGGTCCGGGTAGAAGAGGCTCTGACGTAGGGCGTCGATGGCGTACCGGGTGGGCACGATCCGGCTCACCGTCTGGAGCCAGTCGGGGAGGAAGGCGATGGTGGTGAACCCTCCCCCGAGGAAGAACAGGTAGCTGGCCAGGATCACCGCGGCCAGGGCCACTGTGGTGGACTTCTTGAGGGCCACGCCGAGGAGGCTCCCGAGGCTGACCGACAGCAGGGACGTGACCCCGAGCACCCCGATGAGGGCCCACCAGTGACCGTCGGGGGGCTGGATCTGGTGGGTGGCGATGAGGATCCAGGTCACCGGAATCACCATGAGGAACGTGACCAGCAGGCCTCCGGTCAACCGGGCGGCGATCCGGGCCATCGGCGATACCGGGGCCAGGGCCAGTACCCGGTCGGTGCGGCGTTCGCGGTCTCGGCTGGCCAGCACCGCCGAGCTGAGCATGCCCACGTTGATGATCAAGAGGATGAGGACCGGAACCACCTGATAGTGGAGGAAGTCCACATCGGTCTTGCGGAGATCAGTCTCGTCGGGGTTGACCCGGTACGGACTGGGTATGACCGATGTCCCCACGCTTCGCGACGAGGCCACACCGAGCTCCGGCGCGTCGAACTCGGCCACCGAGCGGGAGATAGACCGGCGGATGTCGTCGGCGAAGTCGTAGTCGATATTGTTGAGGGTGAGGTCGACCTTTGCTCCGTCGGTGGCCAGTGCCTTCCCGAATCCCTTGGGAATCACGATGATCGAGGTGACCTCCTGTTTCTTCAGCAGGTCCTGAGCCCCGGCCAGGGTGGTCTGGTACAGCTGGTAGGTGTCGGTGTCCGACCGGATGATGTCGGCCATGGACTGGGCCTGCGGCGAGTGGTCCTGGATGACTAGGGCCACGGGCTGACGGGTCACCGCGAAGGTCAGCATGGTGACCAGGATGGCCATGCCCACGGGGGGGATGAGTGCGGTGGCGATGACCCAGGGCGTCTTCCGCCAGATGGCCATGTCCAGGCGGATCAGGGTCAGGAAGCCCCTCATCGCACGGCCTTGCTGCGCTGCAGGATGAGGTAGGCGATGGCCATGGAGAAGAGGGCCCACAGGGTGAGGATGCCGAGATCGACGGGGATCGATTCCGGTGTCACCCGTAAGCCGTGGACCGTGTTCTGGAGTACCCCGACAGCGGCGTAGACCGGCGTGGCGTGGCCGAAGAACCAGAGCCAGTGGCCGTCGAAGCGTTCCGGTTCCAACGATCCCGAGTCGATGTACAAGGGCAGGGCGATGCCGAAGAAGACGATGGCCACGGGCAGCGTGCGGCGCAAGAGGTTGCCGACCACGGCGCCGAGCGCGGTGAAGATCACGCAGCACAGGGCCAGGGCCGCCAGCGTCCCGACGGCGTCATGGGGATGGACGCCGTAGCCGAAGAACACCAGGAGGGCGGCCACCCACACGGCCAACGTGGACACGATGACGACGGCGATGAGCTTCCCGATCAGCAGCCCGCTCATGGGGGAGGGAGAGAGTCGCCACTGCACCAGGGTCTTGTTCTCCCACTCACCGGCCATGGCCGTGGCGCCCAGAGCCCCCGCCACCACCAGGGCGTCGAGGCCGAGGGCGCTGACCACCAGATAGGGGACGTAGGCCGTGTCATAGCTCAAGAGGTCGTGTTCGACCGGGGCCAGTCGGATGCCGTTGAAGTGGTGTTGCAGTCCGAAGGTCTGGATGGCGGCGGGAAGAGCCCGTTGGATGTCATCGGTCAGGTCGGTGTCCACATTGTCGATGGTGACGGGGAGCACCACCGTCCTGCCGGCGGCCACCGATGCCCCGAACCCCTTGGGGATGGTGAGGATGTCGACGACGCTGCCGGCGGCCAGCCGCTGCTTGGCGATGGCCAGGGTCGTCGGCTCCAGCCGGAACGAGTCGTGGTCCTTCTCCAGGTCCTGGACGAAGGACGCGGTCAGCGGGGAGTGGTCGTTGACCACGAGTGCCGTCGGGGCCTTCGAGCCGGTGAGGCCGAACAGGCTGACCAGGGCCAGGAAGGTCAGGGCTTCGACCACGGTCAGCACGATGAGCAAAGGGCCCTTCATGAACTGCTGGGTCTGCAGCCGCATGCCGGCGCGGCAGGCCGCCCACCAGTCAGACATCGGTCAGTTGGGGTTGGGGCAGGGAGTCGTCGAGGCTCTGGAACACCTCGAGCAGGTCAGGGGCACGGACCCGGAACCCCTCGATGTGGTGGACGGCCAAAGCCATCTCCACCACCCGGTTGGGGTCGGCCGAGCCGGTCAGTCGGACCGTGAGGCCCGACTCGCCCACCGAGAGGCCCTCCACCTCGGTCTGGCCGTCGAGGGTGGCGAAGGCGGCCTGGGCCACCTCGGGGGTGCAGTCCAACTCGACGTAGCGTCCGGTCCGGGCCAGGATCTCCCCCGGCTTCCCCTGTTCAATGAGACGCCCGTTCTTCAGGAGCAGGACTCGGTCGCAGAGCGCCAGCGCCTCGTCGAGGTAGTTGGTGCTGACGACGACGGTCTTGCGCCGGTTCCGCAGCAGGCGGACGTGGGACCAGATGGCATGGCGGGTCTCGATGTCCACCCCGAGTGTGGGCTCGTCGAAGACCAGCAGGTCGGGGTCGTGGACGAGCGACCGGGCGATGGCCACCCGGCGCTGGTTCCCGCCGGAGAGCTCACCGACGGCGTCGTCCAGTCGATGGGTGATTCCGAGGAGGTCGGCCACCTCCTTGACCCCCTTGCGGGGGTTGCTCACGCCGTAGAGATCGGCGGCGAAGCGCAGGTTCTGGCGCACGGTGAGTTCCCCGTAGAGAGCGGTGTCCTGGGTGACGACGCCCATGCGCTTGCGCAGCGCTTTGGGCAGTGGCACATGTTCGTTCTGGCCGAACCAGGTGACGAAGCCCTCATCAGGGGTCTGCAGGCCGCACAGGGTTCCGAGCAGGGTGCTCTTGCCGGCACCGTTCGGTCCCAGCAGGCCGAGCACGCTGCCCTCCTCGGCTACGAAGGAGACCGAATCGAGCGCCACCCGCTTTCCGTAGCGCCGAGTCACCGAGTTGAACTCGACTGCCCACCCGCCGGCTTCTGGTACTCGCATTGTTCTGCCCCACATCTTTCGTGCTCGTACTACGGCCGCCGCGTCGTAGCTGTTGGTCGCGTTCGCCGTTTTCCGGCGTCATGCTCGTTGCTGCCGCCGTGGCGGCATCGCCAGTCCCTAGCCGACAGCCCTCTGGTCGTCCCCGAACTGCTCGTCCCCGAAGACATCGGGTCGGTAACCGTCGGTGATCATCTCGATCCGATGTTGACGATCCTCGGAGATGGCCATGGAGCCGTCGAAGGCAGCTCCGCTCCACGGATCGGCATCCGATCGCCGGGCCAACTTCGTCAACATGACCCGCGAACGGTTGGCCAGAGAGGCTCGGGAGGCAGGAGGCAGGCCAGTCTCGGGCGTCTGCGACGCCACGAACGTGACCAGCAACCAGCCCGCCAAGGTGATCAGGTGGGGCGCCTCGTCCCACGCGGTCGTCCTGTGGGCCATGAGGTCGATCACGGCCGAACCGATCAGCAGGAGTGCGGCGGTGCCGACAATGGCGCGCATCCCGGCCGCCCTCTTGGGCCGGACGGCGGCGACGAAGTACCCGATACCCAACGCCATCTCCAATGCCCCCAGATCGCGGAAGCCGTCGATGTCGCCCGAGATCATCAGGTGCAGATTGACCACGACCTGCCCGATGGCCACCACCACGAGAGCCCACCGCGCGGTGGAGACGGCGGGACGCCGTCGGACCTTGTGCACCTCACGGAGGCGGGCCAACAGCGCCTCGGGGGCCATGCGCGGGACTTCGGCGCCCTGCAGGCGGAACTGCCGGGTCACTTCGTGCGCATCCGTACGCCAACGGGAGCAGGATGCGCATCCCGCCAAGTGGCTCTCGACCTCGGCAGAGGGCAACACGGGATTCTCGCCGTCCAGTGCAGCGGAGATCGACGAGCGGACTAGTTCTTCACAACTTTCGTTCACGGTAGTGGTAGTCCATTCGGCGGCCCCGTTCCTTCCCCGGAATCACAACATTTGTGGGCTCGCCCAAGACGCCAGGGTGCGGGGCTCCTCTCGCCGGACCATGTGAACGTCCGCGTGGCCATGGCTCATCACCGAGGGTGTGGACCTGGTTACACGCTGTGACCGCTGCCATCACTCGGAGCAATCCGTATTGCCACTCGGTGAACGTCACCTGTACGTTACCTCCGTGGAATCCTGGACCGACCTGGCATTACGGGCCCGCAATGGGGACAGTCGAGACTTCGAGGCCTTCGTCAACGAGACGTACGGGCCCACCCGTCGCCTGTGCGCATCGTTTGTCGATGAGGCCAGCGCAGACGACCTGGTCCAGGAGACATTTCTGCGCGTGGCCAAGAGCATTCGCCGCTTTCGGGGGGAATCCTCAGGCCGAACGTGGCTGTTCTCGATCACCTATCGCGTCTGCGCTACGGAGCTGCGCAACCGAGTCCGTCGCCGGGGTCAGTCCGCTTCCTTCGGTGACATCGAGATGAACAACACGCGAACAGCCGAGGATCTGGCGGAGAGCGTTGCCGTCACCGACCTCCTTGCCTATCTCACGCCTGAGCGCCGTTCGTCATTCGTGCTCACACAGCTCTACGGAATCAGTTATGAGGAGGCGGCAACCATCTGCCAGTGCGCGGAGGGGACCGTGGCCTCGCGGGTGGCCAGGGCGCGACGTGATCTCATTGCTCTCTTCCACGCTGACGCTGAGCCTCGGGATGCCGTCACCGACTGGGTCGAGTAGCTCGGAGCCAGCGAACCCCGAGTAGGCCGGTCCGCAACGGTGCTCCGTGGCCCCAGATGCCGCAGGCCGTGACTCGATCTGATGGGCTGCCTCGTGCTCGTCATGAACCACGGTGGAACTGGCCGGACCACTGCGGCGTGTTCACGCCGTTGTCTGACCCATCGGGTTCGACGGTCCCCGTGTAGGTGCCAAGTTGTGCACCTGTGCGCGAATAGGCAACGCAGGTCCACCGGGCCGAGACGAACCACTCCGCCGGCGGAGTGCAGGTTACCTTGGCGACCCCGATGCTCCCGAAGCCGAGGCCCTTGGGCCGACCGCTGATGATCTGAGACTTCACGGTGGAAGTCAGCGACGCAAGGGTCGTGCCGCTTACCCCCGGGATGCCGCCACTGGCGCCGGGCGTGGTCGTCTCCGTGGACGCTGCTGAGCTGCCGCACGCCGCGACAGCCGAGCCGGCCAGCAACACCGAGATGATCCCCATGCCCAATTTCCCGTTTGACCGCAACATTCGCCGCACCTTCGTGACGTCAGTGGCCCCTCGGTATTGGTCACCAGACGGTGCCGAATCCTTCCCGTGACTTCTCGGAAATCGACGGTCCGTGCCGGTGCGTCCGGAACATGCGAGCGCCTCCGCCACGCCTCGTGACGATCTCGCCACGGAGGCCAGTCGCCTGAGCTACCGGAGGTCGTGTATCCGGAACGCGACGGCCATCTGCGATCAGGGTAAGAGCGGTCCGACCGGTGTCTGGTGACGTCGGGGTCGGACACTTGCGATCCGGTCCCTGGATGCCGTGAGGGCATCGCCCCGGCCCGTGGCAGGATTTCACGATGGACGACGCGACGGTGGCGACATTGTCCGAGATCTGGGCTCGGTCCTTTGGAGCAAACGCCACCGGTTACGACGACTATCGACCTCCACTCCCGACCGCCGTCTGTTCGTGGTTGGGGATCGAGGCACGGTGGGATGTGGTTGACGTGGGAGCGGGGACCGGCCAGGCCAGTCGTGTCCTCAGCGCAGCCGGCGCTCACGTCGTGGCGGTGGAGCCGGACCCGGCGATGCACCAGCTCATCTCGTCTCGAGTCGATGACATCGACGCGAGGTTGGGATCGGCCGAGGACTTGCCCGTTGCCAGTGATTCCGCCGATCTCGTGGTGTCCGTCTCCGCATGGCATTGGTTCGACCAGAACCGTGCCTTCGACGAAGCGGCCAGGGTTCTTCGCCAGGGTGGAGTGCTGGGCATCATCTGGAACGGCATGGATCACACCGATCCTTGGGCGGGACGATTCCTGGCGGCAACGGAAACGGCGGACGGCATCACGATCCCACCCGATCGTCGTCCGGGACCCCACTCCCTTCGGACACCGGCGGGATCGCCATTCCGCCACATCGAGACCGTCGAAATCCCGTGGACCTGGAACAGGTCCGTCGATCAGGTGCTCGGGCTCATTGGGACCTACTCGGTGTTCGTCAACGGGGACTCGGAGCTCCGAGACAGGATTTCGACCTCGGCGGCGCAACTCCTGGATCAGAGGGGCCAAAGCGACAGGGTCATCGCCCTGCCCATGAGGGCTCGATGTTGGAAGGCCAGGACGTCCGGGCACGGCCTATGACCATCTCGAAGCGGTGCGGCTCGAACCATGGCGGGGTCCGACAGGGCCCGAACTCCGCATCGCCCGAGAGACCCGGACACCGTCGCCGAGGTCAGACGGCTTGGCCAAAAGGCCAGGCGTTTCGGGCCTGAGCGCGCCAGCCGGTGTGGTTCCTTCACGCCGCCTCTGAACAGGGAAACAGCTCCGGGGGAGAGACTCGAACTCTCAACCTAGCGGTTAACAGCCGCTCGCTCTGCCGATTGAGCTACCCCGGAATGGATCGCTCACCGAGGCTGTCTCGTGCCGCGGCGTGCCTGAGGACATTAGCCGGTGCCGGCAGGTCCGACGGGCAAAGGTGCGCCCTGCCGCCATGCCGGGCACAATGGGTCGGTGAAGTTTCGCATCGGCACCGTGACGGCCTTCGCCGCCGGCTACGTCCTCGGCACCCGGGCCGGCCGGGAGCGCTACCTCCAGATCGTCCGGGCCACGGGACGGTTGGGCCACTCCGCTCCGGTGACCGGCACAGCCACACTGGTCACGGAGAAGTCGAAGGCCGTGGCCGCACTGGGGGTCGAGCGCATGAAGGACACCATCGGCGTGCGCCTGGGCTGGCGCAACGGCGATCAGGCCGCTGACGCCATCGCCCTGGACCTGGCCGAGGACCTGGCCACGGCGCTCAACAGTCGCCGCCTCCTACCTGAACGCCGGCCGTTGGGCACGCCCGCGGTACGCGTCCACCTCGACGGCTGACCTGCCACCGACCGGGGCCGGCCGGCGCCACTAGGCCTCGTCGAGGTAGTCCCGCAGCAGTTGGGCCGACTCGGGGCGCCGGAGCTTGGCCAGCGTCTTGGCCTCGATCTGGCGGATGCGCTCACGGGTCACCCCGAATGCCTTGCCCACCTCTTCCAAGGTGCGGATCTTGCCGTCCTCCAGTCCGAAGCGGAGCCGGACCACGTCCTGTTCCCGGGGCGAGAGATGGGCGAGAGCTTCCCGCACGGCATTGTCGAGCATCATCCTGGCCGCGGCATCGTCCGGCACCACCGCCTCGCGGTCCTCGATCAGGTCGGACAGGCTGAAGTCGTCCTCGTCCCCCATGGGCTGCTCCAAGGAGACCGTATCCTGGTTGATGCGTTGGATCTCGCGCACCCGCTCGATGGAGAAGTCGACCCGCCCGGCCACCTCCTCGGCACTCGGTTCGCGCCCCAGCTCCTGGAGGAGCTGGCGCTGGGCCCAGACGACCTTGTTGATGGTCTCCACCATATGGACCGGTATCCGGATGGTCCGCGCCTGATCGGCGATGGCCCGCGTGATGGCTTGGCGGATCCACCAGGTGGCGTACGTGGAGAACTTGAACCCCTTGGTGTGGTCGAACTTCTCGACCGCCCGCATGAGTCCGAGATTGCCCTCCTGGATGAGGTCGAGGAAGGCGAGGCCCCGGTTGCGGTAGCGCTTGGCGATGGAGACCACCAGGCGCAGGTTGGCCTCGATCAGAGCCTCCTTGGCCAGCTGGCCCCGACGAACCATGACCCGGTCGGCCGCCCGGTCGCCGTAGGGCTTCCCACTGGCCTCGTGCTCGGCCAGTCGCTCGGCCGCCTCGTTGCCGGCCAGGATGCGCTCGGCCAGCTCCACCTCCAGCGCGGCGTCGAGCAGCTTGACCTTGCCGATCTCCTTTAAGTACATGTGAACGGGATCGGCCGCCGAACCCCGGAACCCGTCGCTGTCCGAGTACCCGTCCTTGGCCGGTGCGCGGCGCGGAGCCCGTTCCTTTTTGATGGGCAGGCCGGAGGTCGCCGTCGTCGACCCCTCGCCGGTGGCCACGACCCCCGGGGCCGGCGACACCACCGGGAGGTGACCGTTCGACCGGGACGGGTCACGGGTGGCCTCGAGGGCCACGATCCGAGCGTTCGGCGGGCCCACCTCGGGGGACTGGGGGTCGCCATCCGGGGGCAGCACCGACAGGTCGTGCTGCAGCCGACCGGAAAGTTCGTCAGCCACCGACACCGTCATCGGCAGCACCGTGGTCTCCCCGGTGTCATAGGTGAACTCGATACCGGCCTGCTTGATCCGCTCTACGACGTCGGCGATGAGCTCGGCGCTGAGTTCGACGGAACGGAGCACCGTCATCACGTCGTCCTGACTCAGACCGCCCCGGGCCCGACCCATACGGATCAGCGCGTCGAACTGGTCGGTCGGCAGCACGTCGAGTACGCCCCCCGGCGCGACCGGAACATCGATGGTCTCCGACGCCACCGCTCCGCCTGGCGCGGACACCTCCCGGGCGATCACGATCCGGTCTCCGCGGTAGTCGTCTGTGCCCTCACCACCAGCCAGGCTACCAACCTGGCCGTCGCCTCCGCCGAGTGAGCCGGATCGTCCAGCTCCTGGACCCAGGCAGCCACTTGGGCGGCCTCGGCCACCGCCGTGGAGGACGTGCGGGCCTCGGCGGTGATGAGGGTCAGTTGGCCCCGGGCCGCGTCCCGCACCAACTGGAGCACCACCTCGTCAGGACCCCCACGGGGCTCCTCCACCGTCAGTCGGACCAACAGGGCCCGGACCTCGGGGCGGGCGTCCTCGATGACCTGGTGCAGCGGTTCGGTGTCGGCCGCCGCCAGGACCTCGAATGCCTCCCGCTGGAGGTCGTCTCGGAACAGGGCGGACTCGAGTCGGTCAGCCACCTCCTCGGGCCGGTGGATGGCCAGGCGGAGCGCCTCCAGCCCGGGGCGGAATTCGGGAGCGGCGCGGCGCGGTGTACCGACGGATCCTGCTGGGATGGCGGTCCGGCCCGCTCCGGGCCAACTGCCTCCGCCGTCGAAGCCGTCGGCGTCCCAGTCGCCGTCGGCCTCGGGCTCCCGTACCCAGGGGTCGTCGGTCGCCGTCGACGGGGCACCACGACGGGGGCCGTCCGCACCTCGGGCGGGATTACGAACCGACCTCCTGGCCGCTGCGGCGGCGTGTGCGGGGGGCGGCCCCTCCCGTCTCAGCGTCTCCAGTCGGTCACGCAGGAGTCCCGGTTCCAGCCGGCACCGCTCGGCCACCTGCATGAGGTACTGGTCCCGGACCAGGTTGTCGGGATGTTCGGCCACAGCGGCCAAGGCCGAGTCGGCGGCCCGGGCCCGGCCCTCGGGGGTGCCCAACTCGGCGGCATCGAGGATCCGGTCCACCCGGAACTGGAGGAACGGCTTGGCACCGGCGATGGCCGCACGTAGGCCGTCGGGATCGCTCCGGGCCATCTCACCGGGATCGGAGCCCTCGGGCAGGGCCGCCACCGCCACGTCGATGGACAGCTTTTGCTGCCACTCGTAGAACCGTCCCGCCGCCGACTGGCCCGCCCCGTCGGCGTCGAAGGCCAGGACCACCCGGGAGGCGAAGCCCCGGAGCAGCTTCACATGCTCCTCGGCCAGGGCCGTCCCGCAGGTGGCCACGGCCCGTTCCACCCCCGCACCGAACAGGCCGATGACATCGGTGTACCCCTCGCATACCACCACCTCGTCAGACGCGATGATGTCCTGCTTGGCCCAGTTGAGGGCATAGAGCGTCTTGCGCTTGGAGTAGATGGGGGTCTCCGAGGAGTTCTTGTACTTGGCCGGATCGGTGCTACCGGGCAGGACCCGACCCCCGAGGGCGACCGGGTGGCCCGAAGGGTCGCAGATGGGAAACAGGACCCGGGCCCGGAAGGCATCCTGGAGGCGGTGTCGGCGGTTGACGAAGCCCAGGCCCGTCCCCACAGCCAGATCCTCGTCGAGGCCCAGCCCGGCGCACAGCGCGTCCCAGTCGTCGGGTGCCCAGCCGAGGCGGAACCGGCGGACCACCTCACCGTCGTAGCCCCGACTGCGCAGGTAGTCGCGGGCCGCCCCGGCGTCGGTCGAGGTCAGGAGACGTCGGTGGTACCACTCGGTGGCTTGCTCCATGGCGTCGAGGTAGACCTTCCGGCGTTGGCTGTCCCGACCCGAGGTGGCGTCCTCCCGGATGGTGATACCGGCCTTGTCGGCCAGTCGGCGCACCGCGTCGACGAAGTCGAGGTGCTCGATGGCCCGCACGAAACTGATGGCGTCGCCCTTGGCCTGGCACCCGAAGCAGTAGTAGAAGCCCTCCTCGGCGTTGACGCTGAACGAGGGCGTCTTCTCGCCGTGGAAGGGGCACAGGCCCTGCCACCGTCGACCCACCTTCTTCAGCGCGGCGTGCTCCCCGATCAGAGCGACGATGTCGGTCTCCACCCTGACCCGGGCCACGTCCTCGTCGGGGATGCCCATGGGTCATGACGGTACCGCGTCCCCGGTCGACTCCGTCCGCACGGCCCTGCACGGCCGCTGAGCGGGGCCGTACCCCTTGGCCCTGCCGGTCGGCCTACCGGTCAGCCTCTCCGGTCGGCCCTAGCGCTTGGCTTTGGCCTTGGCCTTGGCCTTGACGGCGGCGGCCTTCCCGGCCGACTTGGACCGGGTCGCCTTGGAGGACGTGGTGAGGCCGGCCAGCACGGCTTGGGCCGCGGCCAGGCGGGCGATGGGGACCCGGAAGGGCGAGCAGCTCACATAGTCCAGTCCGGCGGCGGCGAAGGTGGCGATGGACTCGGGGTCGCCCCCGTGTTCGCCGCACACCCCGATCTTGAGGGTCGGCCGGGTGGCCCGACCCCGCTCCACGCCCAGGCGCACCAGCTCCCCGACGCCGTCGGGATCGACCACCTCGAAGGGGTTCCGCTTAAGGAGCCCCTGTTCGAGATAGGCCGACATCATCCGACCCTCGACATCGTCCCGGCTGAAGCCGAAGGTCATCTGGGTGAGGTCGTTGGTGCCGAAGGAGAAGAAGTCAGCCTCCTCGGCGATCTCCCCGGCCCGCAGGGCAGCCCGGGGAGTCTCGATCATGGTGCCGATCAGCACCTCCATCTTCTCCGCCTCGACCCCGGTGGCCCCGGTGGCGGCCAGGGCTTCGGCGATGGCCACCTCCACCCACGAGCGGGCCAGGGCCAGCTCCTCGCGCGACACGGTGAGCGGGATCATGATCTCCACGATGGGATGCCCCCCCGCCGCCACCCGGTCGAGGGCCGCCTCCATCAGCGCCCGGACCTGCATGGCGTAGAGCCCCGGCTTGATCACCCCGAGGCGCACACCGCGGGTGCCCAGCATCGGGTTGTACTCGTGCCAGGTCTTGGCCGCCTCGTACAGCCTGGTCTCCTCCTCGGTGAGCCCGGTGGTGGCCTCTTTTATGGCCAGCTCCTGGGTGTCGGGCAGGAACTCGTGGAGGGGTGGGTCGAGCAGCCGGATGGTGACGGGCAGGGCGTCCATGGCCTCCAGGATCTCCTCGAAGTCGGAGCGCTGGGCCACCCGCAGCGCCTCGAGGGCCCGCTCCTCCTCGTCGGGCGTCGAGGCCAGGATCATCCGGCGCACCACCGGGAGGCGGTCCTCGGCCAGGAACATGTGCTCGGTCCGGCACAGGCCGATGCCCTCGGCCCCGTGACGACGGGCGTTGGCCGCGTCGGGCCCGTTGTCGGCGTTGGCCCGGACCCCGAGATGGCCCGCCCGGACCTCATCGGCCCAGCCCAGGATGGTCTCGAACTCGGGTGGGGTCTCGCCAGCAGTCACCGGGACCTGGCCCAGCATCACCGTGCCGTGGGTGCCGTCGACGGAGATCCAGTCCCCCTCGTTGACCACGGTGCCGTCCACGGCGAACGACGAAGCCGAGATGCGCAGCGCCTCGGCGCCCACCACGGCCGGCTTGCCCCATCCGCGGGCCACGACGGCGGCATGGCTGACCAGCCCGCCCCGGGCGGTCAGGATGCCCTCGGCGGCCAGCATCCCGTGCACGTCCTCGGGTGACGTCTCACTCCGGACCAGCACCACCTTCTCGCCCCGCTCGGCCGCACTCTGGGCATCGTCGGCGGTCAGGTAGACCCGGCCCACGGCGGCACCGGGCGAGGCCCCGAGGCCCCGGGCCAGAACGGTGTGGCCGGATCCCGAGAACTGGGGGTGGAGCACCTGTTCGAGGTGCTCGCCCGTGATGCGGTCGAGGGCCTCCTCCTTGGACAGCTTGATGGCCTTCTCCCCCACCATGTCCACGGCCATCTTGAGAGCGGCCCGCCCCGTGCGCTTACCCACCCGGGTCTGGAGCATCCACAGCTTGCCCTGCTCGATGGTGAACTCGGTGTCGCACATGTCCCGATAGTGGGCCTCCAGCCGGGCGAAGATGGCCAGCAGCTCGGCGTGAATGGGCGGGAACTGGTCCTTCAGGGCAGCCAGCGGCTCCGTGTTTCGAATTCCGGCCACGACGTCCTCGCCCTGGGCGTTGACCAGGAAGTCGCCGTATTCGCCGGTGGCACCGGTAGCCGGGTCGCGGGTGAAGCCGACCCCGGTCCCCGAGGTGTCGTCACGGTTGCCGAACACCATGGCCTGCACATTCACGGCGGTGCCGAGGTCGTGGGCGATGCGCTCGCGGACCCGGTAGGCCACCGCCCTCGGCCCGTTCCACGAGGCGAAGACGGCCTCGATGGCCCCGCGCAGCTGTTCGTCGGGATCCTGGGGGAAGGGCCGGCCGGTGTGACGCTCCACGATCTGCTGGTAGGCGTCCACGAGGTACCGGAGGAGCTCCACGGGCACGCCGGCGTCCGAGGTCGTTCCGGCCAGTTCCTTGGCCGCGTCGAGGAGGGCGTCGAACTCGTCGCCGGGGATGTCCAGCACGATGCGTCCGTACATGGCGATGAACCGCCGGTAGGAGTCGAAGGCGAACCGCTCGTCATCGGTCTGCTTGGCCAGGCCCTCGACCGAATGGTCGTTGAGGCCGAGGTTGAGGACGGTGTCCATCATCCCGGGCATGGAGAATTTGGCCCCGGACCGCACCGACACCAGCAGCGGGTCGCCAGGATCGCCGATCCGCTTGCCCATCTTCTTCTCGAGTCGGAGCCGGGCTTTGGCCACCTCGGCGCTCAGCCCGTCGGGCCAACCACCCTCCATGTAGCTGCGACAGGCCGTGGTGCCGATGGTGAACCCCGGCGGCACCGGTAGCTCCAGCACCGAGGTCATCTCGGCCAGGTTGGCCCCCTTGCCTCCGAGGAGGTCCTTCATCTCCATGGGAGGCTTGCGGTGGGAGTGGTCGAAGTCGAAGACGAAGGGCATCGGTACAGGTTCCTTGGCGTGGTTGCGGAGTGTGGCCGGAGCGGACGGACGTCCAACGGCCCACATCCCGATCCTACCTGGCGCCTGTCCGGGCCATCGACGATCCCGACGACCGTGCCCACCGGAACGCCGCGGTCAGAAGCTCGCCGGCAGGAGGGTGTTGACCGCCCCGAAGAGAAAGAACAGCACCACGAGGGCCACCGGGACGGCCAACAGTGGGGCCATCCACGCTCGGCCACGGCCGAGGCGTCGCCGGGCCAGCACCACGAGGGCCACCACGGCCGACGCGGCCAACGCCCACACGGCGAGCCACAGCCAGTTCTCCGGTCGGTGGACCGGATCGCTGATCGGACCCACCGCCGGGGAACCCGTCCGGTGCGAGGTCGGGGCGGGCAGGGCGGCGGCCGGCGTGACCATTCTCGCCACCACCACCAGGCGCTGGGCGGCGCTGTACCGAGGGGTGCAGGTGGTCAGCGTGAGCTCCGGCGCCAGGGACGGTGCCAGTACGGCCACGTCGGTGGGTGAGACCACCTCGGCGCGGACCACGACATAGTGGAACGTGCCCTGCAGGGTGGTCACGGTGATCGGGTCGCCGGACACCAGCGCGTTGAGGTCGTAGAACGGACGCCCGTGGGTGGTGCGGTGGCCGGCGATCCCCGCGTTGCCCTCCTCGCCGGGAAGTGGGGTACCCGGGTAGTGGCCGGGACCCGCGGCCAGTTGGGCCGGCCCGGTGCCCTCCACCACCACCTGGTCCAGTCCGATGGCCGGGACGACGAGGGTCCCGACCGGCTGGCCGACGGCCGGTTCCGCGGTGGGTGGAACCGGGCGGACGCCCACTGCGGGGGGAGGACCCGAGGTCGCCTCCCGCCGCACGGCCAGGGATCGTTCGAACCGGGTGCGTAGCGACGCCTGCTGGCGGGCCTGGACGATCCCGGTACCCCAGAGCTGGTAGCCGACGAACAGCACCACCAGGGCCGCCGCGGTCAACAGGATCCAGCCCGCCCTGGCCAACGGCGAGCGGTGCCCCACCCCCCTCACGGGTCAGCCGGGCGGATCGTGGTCCCGGCGGAGCGCGGTCGGACGACGACGGCGCCGGAAGCGGTCGATGACCAGCAGGGCGGAGCCGGCTGAGGCCAAGGCCACGGCCAGGGCCAAGGGGAGTCGGACGTCGGTCCCGGTGGAGGCCAGGCTCGGGACCACCGGTACGGCAGCCGGCGTCGGCGCGGCGGTGGAGGACGTCGTGGTCTGTTGCGTGGCGGTGAAGGCGTTGGTGAACGCGCAGGCCACGTCGGGATCCGCAGCGGTGAGGGTGACCAGCACATCCGAGGCGGTCGGATCGGTCGCGGCTCCGTTGCAGGAGATCGATACCGGGGCCCACGCTCCGAGCGTCGAGCTCTCCGGACCCTCCTCCACGATGGAGTACTGGCCCAGGGCGAGCGGGTTGAGGGGACTGCCGGCCGTCTGGGCGGCGGTCACCGGTACCCCGGCCTCCGTCGTCGTGGCCGTCAGCACCGGATCGGTGGTGTCGCCCGGGACGGTGGTGTCGGTGGGGTCGGCGACCGGGGTGACCACGAAGTCGGTGGTCCCCACCCCCCCGGTGGTGGTCTTGGTGACGCTCAGGCTGCCCGCCGGTGTGACCTGATTGGTGAACGTGCACTCGAGCGAGTCACCCGGGGCCGGGAGCGGGTTCGTGGGGGGGTAGGTGAACGTGAACGCGGTGGGGTCACCGGGCACCGGGGTGCCCGGCTCGCCGTCGCAGTTGAAGTTGGTGAGTGCCCAATGCTCACCTGCGGCGGCGTTGACCGAGGAAAGATCCTCCGAGAAGGTGTAGACGCCAGGCACCAGGATGGGGGCGAAGGCGGTCCCACCAGCCAGGGTGGCGGCCACCGGTTGGTCGGGGGCCGCGGTCGTGGCCACCAGCGGTGTCACCGTGGCCGAAGGGTCCGTCACCGAGAGGTTGAAGGGGCCGCCGGCCGCCCCGGTGGTCTGTTTGAGGACGGTGAGGGTGGGGTTGGACGGCGGGTCCGGTCGGGAATCGGTATAGGTGCAGGTCACCGTGGACCCCGGGGCCAGGGTGAGGGTGACCTGGGCGCCGACGATCGTGGTGGGCCCACCGCTGCAGGTAGGTGGGGCGGGGGCGGCCCAGCCCGGATTGGGAAGCTCGGTGAAGCTCCACGACACGCCCGAGGACCGCACGAACGAGATGCTGCCGGCCGGCACGCTGGGCGACGATGCACTGGCCGGGACGGTGATCTCGAACGGGTTGTCGTCGGGGCTGGGCGTAGCTCCCGGGTTGTAGGAGACGTTCCCCTGGAACTGGAAGGTGTTGGCTTCGGGCTCGCCGACGGCTAGCTGCTTTTGGACGACGATCGTCCCCGGGGCCGGCGTCTGGTCGACGGCGTAGTAGTAGCAGAACACGTTGGTCTGGCCCGACGGGAAGCCGACCCACTCGACATTGTCCCCGTTCAGGTTGTCGATGGCGCACCGGAGTGCACCGAAGGCGTACCGGTTGCCGAAGGTGGCCGTGCCCAGCGGATCGGTGGGCGTCCCGCCCTGTACCCACAGCTGGTGGTTGAGGGCCGCGGTGATCTGGGACTGGGTGAGGGTGACCGTCGTGGCCGCGGCGATGGACTGGCCGGTCGGGTTGCCCTGGGCGTCGAGCAGGGGAACGGACGGCTGCACGGTGATGGGCGGGGAGACCGGGTTGGACACCCGCGACAAGTGCGAGCCCGGCGTCTGGCCGTTGATGCCGTTCCCGAAGGTGAACTGCCAACCGTTGAGCGGGGTGCAGGCGGGATCGTTGGCCGACTCGATGGCGGGGGCGATGGGCTGGCCCGATCGGTAGGCGCTGTCGGGACCGAGGTCCTGCTGGCTCTCTTGGATGTTGTTGCGGGCCAGATTGGCCATGATGTCGGTGTATTCCGGACACTCCCGGGCCACGAAGGTCACCTGGTAGGGGTTGGCCGTGGCAGCGTGCGCGGCCGTACCGGCCGAGAGCGCCAGCGAGAACGCACCGGTGAGCCCGGCGACGACCAGGAGGGCCGCTCCCAGGCGGGCGTGCCGGCTACTGCGGCTCCGCCAGTGCATCAGCCGATGATCGCACATGCCGTCCGCCGATCCGGTGATGGGGGGCCTCTGGTCTCACCCGCCGGACCGATCAGACCCGGTCCGACCTCGAGCGCAACTCGGCCACCAGGCCGTCCACGGGTACCCGGACCTGCTCGGTGGTGTCGCGGTCCCGCACCGTCACAGCATGGTCCTCGAGCGAGTCGAAGTCGATCGTCACACACCACGGTGTGCCCACCTCGTCTTGGCGGCGGTAGCGCTTGCCGATGGACTGGGTGGTGTCGTAGTCGCACATGAAGTGGGGCTGGAGCGACGCCAGGACCTGGCGGGCCAGGGGCTCCAGCGTCTCCTTCTTCGACAGGGGCAGCACCCCCACCTGATAGGGGGCCAGCCTCGGGTGCAGGCGGAGGACGGTACGGGCCTCACCCCCGACCTCGTCCTCGTGGTAGGCCGAGAGCAGGAAGGCCATCATGGTCCGCGTGGCCCCGGCGGCGGGCTCGATGACATAGGGCACGTAGCGCTCGCCCGATGCCTGATCGAAGTACTCCAGGCGCTCACCGGACGCCGCGGCGTGGGCCTTGAGATCGAAGTCGGTCCGGTTGGCGATGCCCTCCAACTCGTCCCATCCCCACGGGAAGAGGAACTCCACGTCGGCGGTGCCCGCCGAGTAGTGGGAGAGCTCGGAGGCGTCGTGGTGACGGAGGTGGAGCTGATCGGCAGGGATCCCGAGCTCGGTGTACCAGCGGAAGCGCTCGTCCAACCAATACTCGAACCAGTGTTGGGCTTCAGCCGGGGGTACGAAGTACTCCATCTCCATCTGCTCGAACTCGCGGGTGCGGAAGACGAAGTTCTGCGGGGTGATCTCGTTGCGGAAGGACTTGCCCACCTGGGCGATGCCGAACGGCGGCTTCTTGCGGGTGGTCTGGAGCACGTTGGCGAAGTTGATGAACATCCCCTGGGCCGTCTCGGGGCGAAGGTAGGCCACCGCCCCCTCGTTCTCCAGCGGGCCGGCATGGGTCTTGAACATGAGGTTGAAGGCGCGGGCCTCGGTGAACTCGGTCGAGCCGCAGTTGGGGCACACCCCGTCGATCTTGTCCTGTCGCCATCGCTGGTGGCAGTTCCGGCAGTCGACCAGCGGATCGGTGAAGTTGGACAGGTGTCCGGAGGCCTCCCACACCGCGGGCGGGGACAGGATGGAGGCGTCGAGGCCGACCACGTCGTCACGACACTGCACCATCGCCTCCCACCAGGCGTTCTTCACGTTGCGCAGCAGATTCACACCCAGGGGCCCGTAGTCGTAGGTGGAGCGGAAGCCGCCGTAGATCTCGGCCGACTGGAAGATGAAGCCACGCCGCTTGCACAACGACACAACCTTCTCCATGAGGTCGTCGGGCGCGTCAACAGGAACTTCTGGGTCAGGCATAGGGAGAAATCGTACCGGTTGGGTCGCCACCGACGACCACGTCGTCGGTGGTCGTCTCTGTGGGCCCGTCGCCGGTGACGAGCCGGGCGGTCACGGCGTTGGCCAGCAGGCGGCCCCGGACGGTGAGCACCGCCCGTCCTCTAGTACGGTCCACGAGTCCCTCGAGGTCCGGGTCCTCGGGGAGGCAGTCGAGCGGCACACCGGCCGGGGTGCGCAGGGCCAGGGCCAGGGCCTCGAACCGACGCTGTTCCGCGGTGAGCACCTCGTCGCCGGCGGTGACCGGGGCTCCGGACTGGATGGCCGCCACGTACCGGTCGGGAGTCCGGATGTTCCACCACCGCCTCCCCCTCCGGTGGGAGTGGGCCGACGACCCGATCCCTCGGTAGTCACCCTGGTCCCAGTAGAGACCGTTGTGCCGGCACGCGTGACCGGGGACGGCCCAGTTGGAGATCTCCTCCCACCGGTAGCCCCGTTCGGTCAGTATTCGGTCGGCCTGCTCGTAACGATCGGCCTGGCCGTCCTCGTCGGGGTGGCGGTCCGTGGCCGCGGCCAGCGGCGTCCCCGGCTCCACGGTGAGGGCGTAGGCGCTCAGATGGGGCGGGGGCGAGGCCAGACCGAGTACGTCCTCGAGGCTCCGCACCCAGTCGGCGTCACGCTCGCCCGCCCCCCCGATGATCAGATCCATGTTCCACGATGCGAAACCGGCCGCAGCCACCACGCCGGCGGCCTCGGTGGCCTGGGCCGACCCGTGGCGCCGGCCCAGGCCGACCAGGACATGGGGGACGGTGGACTGCACACCGAGCGAGATCCGGGTCACGCCGGCGGACCGGTAGACGGCCAACCGGGTCTGGTCGATGTCCTCGGGATTGCACTCCACCGTGACCTCGGCCCCGGGACGACGCGGTACGGCGTCGAGGATTCCGGCCAGGAGGTCGGCTGGGATGCGGGAGGGTGTTCCCCCTCCGAAGAACACCGACGTGGCCTCGGGCATCCCCTCCTCGGAGCCGGCCCGGCCCAACTCGGCGATGCAGGCGGCGGCGTAGGACTCCATCAGATGGTCCCGGTCGGTGTACGTGGCGAAGGCGCAGTAGTCGCAGCGCTCCCGGCAGAACGGGATGTGCACGTAGACACCGAAGGGCGGGTACGGGGTCACCGGGATCCGCCCTTCGCTGCGGCCAGGGACAGCCGGGCCTCGTCCCAGCGGCGGAGCGCCTCGACCCGCTCGGTGGCGTGGTCCACGATGGGGGCGGGGTAGCCGAACCCGTCGAACTCGGGCACGTACTTCCGGACGTAGGCGCCGTCCGGGTCGAAGCGCTCGGCCTGGAGGTTGGGGTTGAACACCCGGTGGAAGGGGGCGGCGTCGGTGCCGGTGCCGGCCACCCACTGCCAGCCGTGGTTGTTGGAGGCCAGGTCACCGTCGACCAGCAGGTCGAGGAAGAGCCGGGCCCCGCGGCGCCAGTCGAGGTGGAGGTCCTTGACGAGGAATGAGGCCGTCAGCATCCGCACCCGGTTGTGCATCCACCCTTCGCGGCGGAGCTGGCGCATGCCGGCATCGACCAACGGGAAGCCGGTGCGACCACCGGCCCAGGCGGCGAACCGCTCGTCGGCCCGGGGCCCGCTGTCCCAGCGGAGGTGGCTCCCGACGGGCAGGAGGGACTCCCAGGCCGAGGCCGGGTGGTGCCAGAGCACGTCGGCGTAGAACTCCCGCCAGGCCAGCTCGGAGCGGAACACCCCGGACCCAGGGCCCGCGGGGAGCCGGGCCAGGATCTGGCGCGGATGGAGGGTGCCGAAGCGCAGGTAGGGCGAGAGACGGGAGGTCCCCTCATGATCGGGCCGGTCGCGTTCATTGCCGTAGCGCTCCACCGGACCGGCCAGGAACCTGGCCAGGGCCGCGGCCGCCGCCTCACGACCGGGGGCGGGCAGTGAGGGTGAGTCGGCCGGGACGCCGATCGCCGCCACCGCCCCCTCGGACCCGGCACTCCGCCAGCGGACCCCGGTCGGAGCGGCCAGTGGATCCGACCAACCGTGCGTCTCCCAGCCCCGGCGGAACGGGGTGAACACCCGGTAGGGGTCCCCGTTGGCCGTGCGCACCCGTCCCGGCGACACGGCGTAGGGGGAGCCCACGAGGGCGAGCTCGGCCCCCGACGCCGCCAGTGCGGCGGCCACCCGGGCGTCACGCCGGCGGCCGTAGGGTGCGGCGTCGCCGGTGGCGAAGACCGTCCGGGCCCCCACCTCGGCGGCGAAGGCCGGTACCACCTCGCCGGGTCGACCGGACCGGATGGTCAACGACCCCTCCACCTCATCGTCGAGGTCGGCTAACGAACCGGCCAGGAACGAGCGCCGGTTGGCCCCCGAGGACGCCATCAGGGCCCGGTCGGCCACGAAGAGCGGGGCCACCGGGGCCCCGGCGGCGGTCGCCTCGTCCACCGCCGCCCGCAACGCCGGATGGTCGGCGGTCCTCAGGTCCCGGCGGAACCAGAGGACCGTCGCCCCCACCGACCTGGTGTTCCTCGCACGGCCGGCACCAGCGATCAACTCAGGACACCTGGCTCGAGCGCACCGAGCGGAGCCGGCGGTCGAGGTGGGCCTCCATGGCCTCGGTGGCCAGAGCGGCGATCTCGTCGGTGACGGGCGAGCGGGGCTCGGCCAGTACGCCGGCCAGGCCACCGCCCAGCGTGCGACGCAACAGGTCGAGGCCGGCCGGCGAGAGCGGTCGACCCCGCCGGCAGTGCCGGCACAGCACGCCCCCCTCCACGAGGTCGAAGGCCACCAGTTGGGCGCGGTCGTCCTCGCCGCACGAGACACAGACCTCCAGCACCGGAGCCGATCCCTCGAGGACCAGGACCTTGAGGAAGAAGGCCGCAGCCACCAGGGGTGAGTTCTGTTCGGCCAGCGCGGCGATAGCCCCCACCAGCATCTCGTAGAGGCGGGGGTTGGCGTGTCGCTCCTGACCGATCTGGTCCACCACTTCCAGCATGGACATGGCCGTCGACATCCGGTCGAGGTCCTCACGCACGACCCGGTTGGTGTCGATCACCTCCACCTGGTTGATGGTGTCGAGGTCGCCACGGCCCTGCCAACCGAGCAGAGCCACGTGGCTGAGGGGCTCCAGGCGCGAGCCGAACTTGGAAGTCGTGCGGCGCACCCCTTTGGCCACGGCCCGCACCTTGCCGTGCTCCTCGGTCATGAGGGTGACGATCCGGTCGGCCTCACCTAGCCGGATGGTGCGCAGCACCATGCCCCGGTCCCGGAACAGGGTCATCGGGGCCTGCGTCCCTCCTCGGCGGCCGGGCCCGGTGTGGCCGAGGGGAGGGCACCGTTGGGCCCGCTGGACGACAGGGGGGCCTGACCCTGCCCGACGGGACGGCCCGGGGAACGCCCGTGGCTCCTCCCGCCCCCCAGCAGGTTGTTGGCACCGATCAGGGCGGCCAGGACCGGCGGGATAACCACCAGCGGTGCCACCACCGTGAAGCCGGCCACCATCATCATGACCATGCCGGCGTAGACGATGGCCCCCACCACCAGACCCGTGACGATCCAGACCCCTCCGGTGTCATCGCGGGTTCGGATCACTGCACACCTCCGTAGCGGCGTTGGCGCTGTTGGTAGTCGCGTACCGCCTCGAAGAGGTGGCCCCGCCGGAAATCGGGCCACAGCACGTCGTCGAAGACCAGTTCACTGTAGGCCAGCTGCCACAGGAGGAAGTTGGAGATGCGGTGCTCGCCCGACGTCCTGATGACCAGGTCGGGGTCGGGTTGGTCCGGGAAGTAGAGCCGGGACCGGATGGCCTTCTCATTGACCTTCTCGGCCGGGACCCCGTCGGCCACCAGGCGCTGCACGGCGTCGACGATCTCGGCCCGGCCGCCATAGTTGAATGCCATGGTCAGGGTGCATCGACGGTTGCCCTTGGTCAGGTCGATCGACTCGTCCATCCGCTTCAGCACCCGCTTGGGCACCCGCCAGTCCCGCCGCCCGGCGAAGCGGATCCGGACGCCCTTGTCGTGGAGTTCGTCGCGCCGTCGCATGAGCAGGCTCTCGTTGAAGCCCATCAGGTAGCGGACCTCGTCGGCCGGTCGTCGCCAGTTCTCCGTGGAGAAGGCGTACATGGTGATCCAGGGGATTCCGAGGTCGAGGGCACCCTCGACGGCATCGAGCAGTGCGGCCTCGCCGGCGGCGTGGCCCTCGGTCCGGGGCAGTCCCCGCCGGGCCGCCCACCGGCCGTTCCCGTCCATGACGCAGGCCACGTGGAGCGGGATCGGTCCCCCGACCAGATCGGACGCCGCCACCGTTGGTCGCCGGGGTTCCCCGGGGACCTCAGGCCCTGACTCGTCCGGTTGCACCCTGCGAACCTATCGCCTCCACGCCGGGACCCGTGCCTGGAGTCCGGTGGCGAAGCCGCTCGGCGCCCGGGTGGCGGTACTGAATGTTGAGCCGACGCGCTGTGAGGACTAGACCCTGCCCATGTCACCGCAGGACGCCCTGGCTATCTTCGCCGCCGGACTGGCGGCCGGAACGGTCAACGTCATCGTCGGCTCCGGGTCACTGATCACCTTTCCCACCTTGTTGGCCCTGGGCTACCCACCGGTCCTCGCCAACGTGTCCAACACCGTCGGCCTGGTCCCGGGCAGCGTGAGCGCCGTGGTGGCCTACCGCCGCGAGCTGGTCGGCCAACGCCGCCGGGTGATCCAGCTGGGCTCGGCCTCCCTCGTGGGCGGACTCTCCGGGGCCGTCCTCCTGCTGGCCCTCCCCCACAGCGTGTTCAAGGCCGCCGTGCCCGTCCTCATCGCCATCGCCGCCCTGCTGATGGCGGCCCAGCCCCGGATCAGCGCCGGCCTCGAACGCCGCGGCAACCGCCGCACCCACGGTGGCGCCGCACTGTTGGTGGGGGTGTTCCTCACCGGTGTCTACGGCGGGTACTTCGGGGCGGCCCAGGGGGTCATCCTGATCGCCCTGTTGGCCATCTTCATCGACGACGACCTCCAGCGCCTCAACGGCGTGAAGAACGCTCTTGCCCTCACGGTGAACGCCGTGGCCGGGCTGTTCTTTATCGCCTCCACCCACATCTCGTGGGAGGTGGCTGGTCTCATCGCCGCCGGCTCGATCATCGGGGGCCAGGTCGGCGGGCGTTACGGCCGCCGACTCCCGGCCCGCCTCCTCCGGTGGGTCATCGTCATCGTCGGACTCGGCGTGGCCGTCGGGCTGGCCATCGAATGGCACTGAGGGTCCGGGCGCCCGGGAGTGGATCCGGTTGGTCCACCACCCGGTCGAGGCGCCGGCGGAGCCGCCGGTAGGGTCGTTGGATGCCCGACGACGTGACCGGCACGCTGGTGACCGTGGCGGCCGGCCTCCCCGGAGGCGGCGAGTCGCGCCCGGGCCAACAGGACATGGCCGAGGCCGTGGCCCGCTCCCTGGTCGGACGACGACATCTGGTTGTCCAGGCCGGCACGGGCACCGGCAAGTCACTGGCCTACCTGATCCCGGCTGCGCTGTCCGGTGAGCGGGTCGTGGTGGCCACGGCCACCAAGGCCCTGCAGGACCAGTTGGCCCACCATGACCTCCCCCGGGTGGCCGCGGCCGTCGACGGCGACTTCTCCTTCGCCGTGCTCAAGGGACGCAGCAACTACCTGTGTCGCCAGCGGGTGGCCGAGATCGGCGGCCGGGGTGAGCAGATGAGCCTCGAGCCCGGTTCGGGCGACCATCCCGATGCCGACGACCCGCTGACCCCGGCGGCTTCGGGGACCGAGGAGGTACCGACGACACCGGACGATCCGGCCGAGGTGGGTCGGCTCGGCGACCAGGTCCGGCGCCTGGTCCGCTGGGCCGACGACACCACGAGCGGGGACCGGGCCGATCTCGAGTTCGAACCCCATTTCCGGGCCTGGGCCATGGTCTCGACCACCGCCCGCGAGTGCCCGGGGGCCTTCCGCTGCCCCTCGGGTCGGGAGTGCTTCGCCGAGGCGGCCCGCACCCGGGCCGCCGAGTCCCAGGTGGTGGTGGTCAACACCCACCTCTATGGAGCCCACCTGGCCAGCGGTGGTGCCGTACTCCCCCCTCACTCGGTGGTGGTGTTCGACGAGGCCCACGAGGTGGAGGAGGTGATGACCGACAGCCTCGGGGTGGAGATCGGGCCGGGGCGCTTCCGGGCCCTGGCCGCCACGTGTCGCCCACTGCTGGATGCCGGCCCGTCGGGCGCCCTCGACACCGCCGACGCCGTGGCCGCCCTCGGTGACCTGCTCCAACGGGTCCTCGGACCCCTGGTCGGCCGGCGCGTCGACCGGACGGCTCTCCGGGGTGACCGGGGGGTCACCACCGGTCCCGACCCCGTCGCTGCCGAGACGGTCGAGCCGCTGGGGCTGGAGCTGGGGCTGGATGAACCCGTCCGCGTCCCCCGGCCCAGCCCCCCACCCGTCGCCCCCTCCGGTGATCCCGCGCTCGACCAGGTGGTGGACCTGGCCACCGGACGGGTGGGTCGCCTCATCGACCACCTGCGGGAGGCCGAGCGACTGGCCGGGGACGACGAGTCGGGTGCCTCCCGTTCGCGACGGGACCGTGCCCTACTGGCCGCCGGCCACCTGGCTGCCGACCTCGCCCGTCTGCCGGCCCTCACCGACGACGAGGTGGCCTGGGTGGACGGCGGAGGGCGGGCCGCCAGCCTGCGGGTGTCGCCCATCGACGTGGCCCCGCTCCTCGCCGAGCAGCTCTGGGGCGAGGTGACCGGGGTGCTGACCTCGGCCACGGTCCCGCTGGGTCTGGCCGGGCGGCTGGGTCTGCCCGAGGGCCGCTACGACGAGCTCGATGTGGGGAGCCCGTTCGACTACCGCCGGAACGCCCTGCTCTACGTGGCCCGTTCCCTGCCCGACCGCCGGAGCCCCGAAGCCGAACCGGCCCTGCACGACGAGCTCGAGATGCTGATCACGGCGGCGGGCGGGAGGACCCTGGCCCTGTTCACCAGCTGGCGGGCCATGCGCGCCGCCGTCGAGGTCCTCCGGGCGCGGCTGGAACTGCCCGTTCTCGCCCAGTCCGACCTGCCCAAGCCGGCCCTCATCGAGGCGTTCCGCGCCGACGAGTCGACCTGTCTGTTCGCCACCCTCGGCTACTGGCAGGGCGTGGACGTCCCCGGTCGCACGCTCAGCCTGGTGACGGTGGACCGGATTCCCTTCCCCCGTCCGGATGATCCGGTCCTCGAGGCCCGCCGGGAACGGGCCGGTGCGGGGGCGTTCAGCCTGGTCGACCTGCCCCGGGCCGGTACCCTGCTGGCCCAGGGGGCGGGACGACTGATCCGATCGGCCAACGACCGGGGCGTGGTGGCAGTCCTCGACAGTCGGTTGGCCACCGCCCGCTACCGGGGGGCGCTGCTGGCCCGTGTGCCCCCGATGAAGCGCACGCTCGACCGTGAGGAGGTCCTGGCCTTCTTGCGGGGCATCCAGGACTGACCCTGCTCCGCCAGTGCGGAATACCCGCCCGGTAACGTGCCGGCATGCCCGAATTCGCGGTGGTGATCCCCACCTACCGGCGACCCGCGTACCTGGCCGAGGCGGTGGACAGCGTCCTCGCCCAGACCCACCCGCCGGTGGAGGTCATCGTCGTCTGCGACGGTCCGACGTCGATACCCGGGGGGATCGAGCGAGGGGTGGTGCGTGTGGTCGAGCAGCCCCACACAGGAGCCGCCGCAGCCAGGAACACCGGGATCCGGGAGAGCACCGCTTCGTGGCTCTGCTTTCTCGACGACGACGACCTCTGGCATCCCGATCGGCTCCGACTGGCCGCCCAGTACCTCGACGGGCACACTGGCTGCCGCGCCCTGACCACCGCATCGTGGTGGTTCGCCACCCAGGCCACAGACGGCATCGACTTCGTAGCCAGTGACCTGGCTGGCTGCGTGGCCCAGGCCGCGTCGGCCGAACCAGTCACCGACATGGCGTACTTGGACATCGCCGGCAGGAGCTTCGACCTCCTGCTCGAACGCAATCGATCCAACATCAGCGGCGCCACCGTCCGCCGGGACGTGCTCGAACGGGCCGGGGGGTTTCCCGCCGGCTACACCTGCGCGGAGGACTGGCTGATGGCGCTCAACGTGGCCCGGTACACGGAGTGGTGCTACCTCGACGAACGTCTCTCGTTCGTCCGCAAGCATGCCGGCAACAACACGGTGACCAATCCGACCAACGGGCTCGTCACCCTGCGCGCCATCACGGAGGCCTGGGCCGAGCGCTCACGACCGGTCCCACCCCATCGGACCCTGGCCGAGTACGGATCCGTCTACCGCTGGACGATCCAGGGCGCGGTGTGGAACGCCATCCGGCGCCGTCAGATGGGCCTGGCCGTGCGCACCCTGCGACAGGGACTCCCGTTGGTACCCCGCCTGAAGGACCGGGCCTACGTCTTCGTCCCGCCTCCCGTCACCTGGCGGATCGAGCACGCCTCCCGACGGCGGCGCCCGCCGGCCCCGTGATCGGTGACGGGTGATCCCCGGTCCGCCGGTCCCGGTCGGCCCAGTCAGAAGCCGAGCCGGTCGAGGGCGTCCTCACGGTGCTGCCACCGCTTCTCCACCCGCACGAAGAGCTCGAGGAACGCACCGGGTGGCATCTGCTGTCGCACCGCGGTGCCCACCTCTTTCAGGGTGCTCCCACCCCGGCCGATCACGATCCCCTTCTGGGAGTCCCGCTCCACGAGGATCTCGCAGCGGACCCGCGGCCACTCCCACTCGGTGACTCGGCAGGCGATGCTGTGGGGGAGTTCGTCCTCGACCCGGTGGAGCAACTCCTCGCGCACCAGGTCCGCCACCCAGAAGGCCTCGGCCACGTCGGTGACCATCCCCTCGGGGTAGTAGCGGGGCCCCTCGGGCATCCGGTCCACCACCGCGTCGACGAGTGCGGGCACCCCTTCGCCGGTGGCCGCCGAGACCGGGAAGTACTCCACCGGAACCGGGGCCCCCCCTCCGTCCTGGTCGATGGCTCCGATCACCGCCGCCACCGCCGTCAGGTGGGTGAGGACGCCGTCGCCACCCACCCGGTCGATCTTGTTGACCACGACGAGCAGGGTCGGGTCCCCGGCCGCACCCGTGGCCCCGGTGCCCACCTCACCGAGGAGCGCCGCCGTCCGGGCCATGGAGCGCACCCGGTGGGCCGAGGCGGTCAGCACCATCCGGTCGCCGGGACCGACTGCGCCGGTGGCCTCGACCATGGCCACCACCACGTCCACGTCGTCCAGCGACGAGGTGGCCGACTCGTTCATCCGCTCACCAAGGGCCGTGCGGGGCTTGTGCAGTCCCGGCGTGTCCACGAACACCACCTGGGCGTCAGGCCGGTTGAGGACTCCCCGCACCTGGGACCGCGTGGTGTTGGGACGGGGCGAGGTGATGGACACCTTGGTACCGACCATGGCGTTGACCAACGTGGACTTCCCCACGTTCGGACGACCGACCACGGCGGCGAAACCCGATCGGAAGACCGTCACGCCGGCTCCTCGGCCACCGGGACGGCCATCGGCACGATCCGGACCCGCTCGATCCGGCGCCCGGTGACCCGATCGGCGATCAGACGCAGGCCGCCTACGTCGACCGACTCCCCGGCCACGGGGACGTGACCGAGCAGGTCGAACACCAGGCCACCGACAGTGTCCCAGGCCCCGTCGGGGAGCTCGGCGTCGATCAGCTCGTTGACCTCGTCCACCGGGAGCCGCGCGCTCACCCGCACTTCGCCCGAGTCGAGCCGCTCGACGGTGGCCTCCTCCACGTCGAACTCGTCGACGATCTCGCCGACCAGCTCCTCGATCAGGTCCTCCAACGTGACC
The DNA here is from genome assembly GCA_963831535.1 of uncultured Acidimicrobiaceae bacterium. Classification (GTDB taxonomy): domain Bacteria; phylum Actinomycetota; class Acidimicrobiia; order Acidimicrobiales; family RAAP-2; genus Bog-756. The sequence goes on from CAWHQP010000004.1 coordinate 216,083, forward strand.
AAGCCGGCGATACCGCCGTATTCGTTTACCACCACGGCCTGGTGGAACTTGTCGGCCTGCATCTCGCGCATCAGGTCGGAGACCCGCTTGGTCTCCGGCACGAAGCGGGCGGTGCGGAGATGGGTCCGCACGGCGTCGGTGCCTTGGTCCTGACGGACGGTGTGGATCAGGTCCTTGGTGTAGGCGATGCCCACCACGTCGTCGACCTGCTGCTCGACGGCGGGAATGCGGCTGTAGCCGACCTCGAGGGCCCGCTCGAGCGCCGCCTCGACGGTTTCGTCGGCACCGATGGTGACCATGTCCGGCCGCGGCACCATCACCTCGCGGACCACGGTGTCCCCGAACTCGATGATCGAGTGGATGAGGGCCCGTTCCTCGGTCTCGATCACATCGCCCTCGAGGGCCACGTCGGCCATGGCCAGCAGCTCGGACTCGGTCACGCCCGAGCCCAGGTACTGGCCCTTCTCCCCGATGAGCAGGTTGGCCAGGCCGATCAGGGCCCCTGAGACCATCCGCACCGGCCAGAACCGGACGATGGCCGACACCAGGGGGGCGCTGAACAAGGCGGCCCGTTCGGGGTGGTGGACGGCCCAGTTCTTCGGGACCGCCTCACCCAGCACGAAGATGATGACGATCTCGAACACGGTGGCGGCGACCACACCCCAGGCTCCGAACCAGTCGGCGGCCAGGATCCCGACGAGCGTGGCCACCACCAGCTGACAGATGAGCACCATCAAGAGCACCGGGTTCAGGAAACCCTGCGGGTTCTCGGTCAGTCGGAGTAGGACCTTGGCTCCCCGGCGCCCGTCGTCGACCAGGGCCATGGCCTTGGCCCGGCTGGTGCGGACCAGGCTGGTCTCGGCCAGGGCCAGCAGCGCCGAGATACCGAGGAGGATCACGACCACGACGATGAGTGCGCCGTCGACGGCGGTGAACGACGCGGCCAGTAGCGGCGCGGCGGTGGCGCTCACCCTCCCCGGCTCCCGGGACCGGACGGATCAGGTGGCGGCCCCATCACGAGGCCATGCGGTAGAAGCGGGCCAACAGCTGCTGCTCACGCTGCTCCATGCGCTCCGCCTCGGCGTCGACCACATGGTCCATGCCGAGCAGATGGAGGATGCCGTGCACCACCAGCAGGGCGATCTCGTCATCGAAGGTGACCCCGTGGTCGACGGCGTTGCGTGCGGCCACGGCCGGACAGATGACCACGTCGCCGAGGAGGAGGAGCCGACCCGTGTCGGCCTCGATGGAGCCGGGCCCCGTCCCACCCTCGTCGGGCGAGCGGCCGCTCCGGTCCGACTCGTCCTCGATGGGGAAGGACAGCACGTCGGTGGGACCCTCCTTGTCGAGGAACCGTTCGTTGAGCGCGCCGATCGTGGCCTCGTCCACGAACAGGAGCGAGACCTCGGTCTCGCTCACGATGCCCTCGGCCTGGAGAACCGACCGGGCCAGGGACGACCACCGCTCGACGTTGACCGGGTGGTCGGCCTGCTCGTCGGCGGCGTAGATGTCAAGACTCACTCGGACCAACCGGGGGGCTCCCCCGCTCGTAGGCGGCGACGATGTCGGCCACGATGCGGTGCCTGACCACATCGCGTTGGTTGAGGTGCACGAAGGCCAGGTCGGGCACCCCGGACAGCACCGCTTCCAGGCCGACCAGACCGGAACGACCCCCGGGCACATCGACCTGGGTCACATCCCCGGTGACCACGGCCTTCGAGCCGAACCCGATCCGGGTCAGGAACATCTTCATCTGCTCGGGACTGGTGTTCTGTGCCTCGTCGAGGATGATGAAGCTGTTGTTCAGCGTCCGACCCCGCATGAAGGCCAGGGGCGCCACCTCGACCGCGCCCCGGTCGATCAGCCTTTGGGCCCCCTCGGGCTCCAACAGGTCGTGCAGCGCGTCGTAGAGCGGGCGGAGGTACGGATCCACCTTGGCCATCAGGTCGCCGGGCAGGAAGCCCAGGCGCTCACCGGCCTCGACCGCCGGCCGGGTCAGGATGATCCGGTTGACCTGGCGGGCCTGGAGGGCCTGCACGGCGAGGGCCACGGCCAGATAGGACTTGCCGGTCCCGGCCGGGCCGATCCCGAACGTGACGATGTTGGAGGCGATGGCGTCGGCGTACTGCTTCTGCCCTCCGGTCTTCGGGCGGACGGCCCGGCCCCGGGATGAACGCAACAGCTCCGAGGTGAGCACCTCGGAGGGTCGGACGTCGTCGTGCATCATGTCGATGGTGCGGTGCACCTGGATGGCGTCGAGACCCTGGCCCGATTCGAGGAGGATGATCAGCTCCTCGAACAGGGCGCCGACCCGTTCGGCACCGTCACCCTCGATGGAGATCTCGTTCCCCCGCACGGCGATCCGCACGTCGTCGAACGCTCCTTCGACGAGCCGCAGCAACTCGTCACGCTGGCCCAGCAGGCCGGCCATGAGATGGTTGCCCGGAACGAGAATTTTGACCTGGGTGCCTGCCACGTGCGCTCTGAACCCGACCCTACCAGCGGGCCGCCCGGGGTGATCCCATGGTGGCCGCATCCGGACGGCCACGGTCCACCCCGACCCCGGTCCCGACAGGCGTCAACCGGGGGGCCACTCGAAGGTCCGGCCACCCAGCACGTGGACGTGGAGATGGTCCACCGAGTTGAGGGCGTCAGGACCCACGTTGAACACCAACCGGTAGCCGCGGTCGTGGCCGCCGATGCCCTCGGCGTCGGCCACCGCCTTGGCTGCCATCAGGAGCGCGGCCACGTCCTCGGCGTCGTCCGCCATGATCGCCGCGGCGTTCACCACGTGGCGTTTCGGCACCACCAGCACATGGGTCGGCGCCTGGGGGTTGATGTCCCGGAAGGCCACGGTGCGCTCGTCCGTGCGCACCACGTCAGCGGGGATGTCGCCGGCCACGATGCCGCAGAACAGGCACTCGGACACCGCCGGTCAGTCCTCGGGGGTGGTGAGACCGTCCGGGGTCACATGGGCCCGGCCGTTGCCGTTGCTCGCGCCCTTGACCTCCGGATACAGGTGCTCGAGACTGCCCGGGGCGATGCGGCTGGCCTGGATGAACTCCTCCACATCGGTCTGCTGGATGCGGATGACCCGGCCGAACTTGTAGGCCACCAGGTCACCCTCGTCAATGAACCGGTAGAGGCTGCGCAGGGTCACCCCCAGCAGCTCCGACGCCTCTTTGGTGCTCAACCAGCGAATCTGCTCGGTCACGTGGGACCTCCCCCGGACATCAGATGCTGACGAGAAGCCCGAGCTCGTCCAGCCTCGTACCCATGGAGTCGGGCGTCACGCCGAACAGGCAGGCGATGGCCCGGACGTCTTCGGCCCGGATGGTGATCATCCGACCGTTGAAGTCCTGGCGGTGCACCTGGATCATGCTGAGGAACCGGCGCAGGAGGTCCCGCTCCGGCCCGCTCACCGTGTGCAACTTGGTGAGGTCGATCGCCACCTTCTCCGTCCCCGACGCCGTCAGGCTGGCCCTCCGGGCCGACGTTGTGACGATCTCCTCGGTGGTCCCACTGGCTCCCCAGCGGGTCATGGTGGCGTCGTCCGGGGGCAGCAGCTGGTCGACCGGCACGTCGTAGAGCTTGGCCAGCCGCTGGAGCCTGGGCACCGAGATGGCGCGCTCGCCCCGCTCGTAGGCACCCAGCACGGAGGCTTTGAACTCCTGTTCGGACATGGCCTCGACGGCCTGGAGGGACAGACGCATCTGCTTGCGCATGGTCCTCAGGCGGGCTCCGACGGCACGGGCGTAGGCGACTCTGGCCGCCTCCTCCTGCTCGTCCTCGTCAAGCACATCGACACTCTTGTCAATCACCGACATCTGCACCTCCGCTCCTCTCCACCGATCGCCCCCCGAGCTCCGGTTCTGCCAACGTGACGCAGGTGCATGTCTGTCAACGGACCACAGGGCCGCCATGCGGAACCCTGTGATCGTCTCCCTCAACAGGAGTCCCTGCCTCCCTGAGTAGTTTCCCTCACGGAGCGTGGTTACGCAAGCGGCGCGACCACGCCGCCGCGGAGAGCGCACAGGAGGGTACCCACAGCGACGGCAGCGGTCTCGGCCCGCAGGACGTTGGGCCCCAACCCCACCCCCACGCCGAATCGGGCCAGCTCGTCGGGGTCCCAGCCCCCCTCGGGTCCCACGGCCACCACCGGGTGGTCGAGGGTCGGGGACACGCCCCCGGGACAGGCCAGACGGGGAGCAGATCCACACACCGCGGCCAGGTCGTCCAGCGTCGTGACCGGACCCACCTCTGGCAGCCAGGTCCGTCGGCACTGGGCCGCGGCCTCTCGGGCCACCCGACTCAGCTTGTCCGTGGCGCGCTGTCCCCGCTCAGCTCCCTCCCAGCGCACCACGGAGCGGACCGTCCAGATGGGCACGATCCGGTCCACCCCGAGTTCGGTGAGCTTCTGGACCACCCACTCCGGACGGTCGCCCTTCGTGGGAGCAAACGCCACGGTGATCTCGGGGGCCACCCTGGGCTGTCGGACCACCGGTCCGTCCGGGGCGAGAAGCGAGGCCGGGTCCACCTGGCGCCACCCGCGGGAACTGATCCCCGGGGCGACGCGGCACGGGGACCAGCCGCCGTTTCCGTCGCCGGTGATCACCACTTCGCCGGGCCGTAGACGCAAGACGTCGAAGAGATGGTGAGCATCACCCTGCGTGAGTATCGGCGCCGCCGGGTCGGTAACGAAGACCATCGCCGCCGCCGAGACGAGGGTGGCGTCCGGCCCGGGCAGTGGACCGGTCGGCGGTCCCGCACCCGACGACATGCTCAGCTGAGAGCAGAGCGCAGTTTCGAGAAGAGACCCTCACCCTGAGGGGCGTGGCCCAACTCCTCGCCGCGAGCTTCGGCCAACGCGGCCAGGAGCTCGCGCTGGGCGTCGTCGAGACCCGTGGGCGTGTCCACCTGGACGTGGACATAGAGGTCGCCGCGGCCGCGGCCGCGGATCTTGGGCACGCCGAGGCCCTTCAGCTGGATCACCGCCCCCGACTGGGTGCCGGCGTCGACGGCGAGTTCACGGGCGTCGTCCAGGGTGTCGAAGGTGACGCTCCCCCCCAGCGCGGCCAGGGTCACCGGTACGTTCACCGAGGCGTGCAGGTCGACGCCGGACCGCTCGAAGCCGGGATCGGGTTCCACCGAGAGGTGCACGAACAGCGCACCGTTAGGCCCTCCACGGAACCCGGCCGGTCCGTGCCCCGCCAACCGGAGGGTCGAGCCCTCGTCCACACCGCCGGGGATGTCGACGGTGAGGGTCCTCGACTCGTTCCGTCGTCCCTCGCCCCGACAGTCGGGGCAGGGATTCTCGATGAACTCCCCCGAGCCCTGGCAGTGGGCACAGGGTACGGCGGTGATCACCTGTCCGAGGATCGACTGGCGGACGCGGCGCAACTCACCCGCACCCTGGCACTCGGGACAGCGCACCGGGCTGGTCCCCGGTCGGGCCCCCGACCCCTCACAGGTGTCGCAGTGCACCGGGGTCTGGACGTCGACCTCGCGCTGGACCCCGAAGACGGCCTCGCGGAAGGTGAGGCGCAGCACCATCTCGGCATCCGGACCCGGCATGGGCCCGGTGCGCCGTCGGCCCCCTCCCCCCGCTCCGCCCATTCCGTTGAAGAAGGCGTCGAACAGGTCACCCAGGCCCCCACCGAACGGATCCCCGGGGGCGCCGCCGGTCGAGGATCCGAAGACCCCCTCGGCACCGAACCGGTCGTAGCGGGCCCGGCGGTCGGGATCCTTCAGCACCTCGTAGGCCAGGCTGATCTCCTTGAACTTCTCCGACGTGTCGGAGTCCCCCTGGTTGGCGTCGGGGTGGAACTCGCGGGCCTTGGCCCGGTAGGCGCGCTTCAAATCGTCTTCGGAGGCGTCACGGGGGACGCCCAACACCTCGTAGAGGTCGGCGGTGGTCACGAACCGGTTCCCTTTCCTCGGTCCCCCATCACGGCCCCCATCGGTTCGGTGGTCATCGCCCGGCCTCACTCAAGCGCTCGCCCAGACGGTCGCCCACCACCCGCGCCGCCGCCAGGGCCAGCGGATAGTTCATCCGGGTGGGTCCGAGCAGGCCGATGGTCCCGGCCTCGGCCCCGTCGACCGACACCGGCATCACCACGATGGCGCACGACGCCAACGGCTCGACGCCGTGTTCGGTGCCGATGGCCACGGACAGACCGGTGTCGAGGATGTCCCGAAGGAGGGTGACCACAACCAGCTGCTGTTCGAGGATGGTGAGCACGGAGCGGACCGTGTCCACCGCGTCGAAGGCGGCGGCCATGCGCGAGGACCCTCCCACGAAAAGCTGTTCTCCCCCCTCGGTCTGCACCAGCGAGCGCAGTCCGGCCAGTCCGGCGGAGACCACGGCGTCGGTACCGGGGTCGCCCGTGCTGGCCGCGGTGCCGGCCACCTGGGTGACGGGCAGACCGAGCGAATGGGCGGCGAGTCGGGCGGCGGCATCGGCCAGTCGGGACTCGTCGACGTCGTCGTCGAACTCCAGCGACTGCTTCTGGACCGCTCCATCGGCCAGGACCACCACGAGGAGGGCCAGGCGGGGACCGAGGCCCACCAGTTGGATCGCACGGATGGCCGCCGACTCGTGTGACGGACCCACCACCATCGCCGTGCAGTCGGTGAGGTCGGCCAGCAGTCCCGAGGTCCGTTCCAACATGAGCTCGATCTCGCCGTGGGCATGGTCGAAGAACTGACGCACCTGCTGGCGACCGACCGGGTCGAGCGACCCGGGCCCGGCCAGATGATCGACGAAGAACCGGTAGCCCTTGTCGGTGGGGATGCGGCCGGCACTGGTGTGGGGCTGGGCCAGGAAGCCCTCGCGTTCGAGTGCCGCCATGTCGGAGCGGACCGTGGCCGAGGACACACTGACCCCGGCCGACTCCACCACGTGCTGGGAGCCCACGGGCTGGGCCGAGGCGATGTACTCGGTGACCACGGCGTTGAGGATGGCCGACTTCCGCGCGTCGAGAGCCCCCGGGTCAGGGTGTTGTTCGTCGGTGCGACTGTCTTCGGTGGTCGGCATGGGCGCTCGCATCCACGTCGGAACCTGGTGGCCGCCGGGAATCGGCCGGCACCAGGTTCGCATCGTGTTGGCACTCCACTCTAGTGAGTGCTGACCGGTTCCGGCCGTTCATGCCCCGTCCACCACCCACCGGCCGGTCGGATCAACGCCCGCTGCTCCCCGACCTCAGGCTGGAGCCACGAACATCCGCTCGGTCATGGCCGGGCCGAGGGCGATGGTGTCATCCCCCATGACCAGCGTCAGGGTGCCGTCGGGGGCCCGGGCCCCCACCAGGGCGGTGGTGCCCGGGGTGAGCCCGTGGTCTCCGAGGTACGACAGTGAGTCGGACTCGTGCTCCACGCTCTCGGTGATGCGTTCCAGGCGGATCCGGTCGCCCGGCTGGGCCTCGGCCAGGCGCTGTTGCTCGGGACCCACCGGATCGACTCCGGGGATGGGGTTGCCGTGCGGACAGGTGGTCGGGTTCCCCAGCAGCACGACGAGGCGCTCCTCGACGTCGTCGGAGATGACGTGCTCCCATCGCCCGGCCTCGAGGTGAGCCTTGTCCCAGTCGAGGCCGATGATATCCACCAGCAGCCGCTCGGCCAGGCGGTGCTTGCGCACCACGCCCTCGGCCAGGGCGGCACCCTTGGGCGTCATGGCGATCTGCCGGGCACTGCGGACGATCAGGTCGTCGGCCTCCAGCCGGTCGAGCATCTCCGAGACCGACGGGGCCGCCTTGTCGAGGCGCTCGGCCAGGCGGGCCTGAATGACGGGGATACCTTCTTCCTCCAGGGCGAAGATGGTCTCGAGGTACTCCTCGACCGGGGGATGGAAGCGGTCAAGCACGGAGTCGATCCTAAGGCAACCGCAGGGTCGGAGGAGCGGGCGGACCCACCGGCCCTCCCCTACCTGCTCCGGGCACGCCCGGGGCGGGCGGGCCGTCCGGTGCCGGACGGGCCCGGGCCGGTCCGGGGGTACCGTGGACGTCGTGGAGGATGACCTGGGTCCGGGGCCGGCCGAAGATGAGGATGGGACCGATCAGGACGCCCCCGAGGTCATCGACGGGTCGGAGGCGGAATCGGACTCGGTCGACGGGTCCGGTGAGCCAGACGATGGATCAGAGGTCCGGGACCCGTTGCGCTTCAACAACTGGATGAAGCGGTCAGCCACCGGTGCGGTGATGACCGGCATCGCGGTGGGCCTCCAGCAGGCCCTGCAGCTGCCCCGACAGGAACCGGCGTTCGTCATCGAGGCCTCCGGGGAGCCCCACGACCCCAACCGGGCCATCGACCTGCACTTTGACCCGGACAACCCGGCGGACACCGTGGCCATCATCCGGAGACCGCCAACAGCTCCTCCCGAGGAGCCGTCGGCCCCTTCGTAGCCGTTCGGTCCGGCAGGGACTCGTCGGTTCCCGGGTCGCGCTCACCGCCGGGACGGGTCGGACACCTCGGTCACCGGGGTGCGTCGACCGTCACAGATCGCCGGTTGTCCCCGGAGCTCGTCAACGACGCCAGCGCGCGAGGTGCCGCCCAGTCGAGCACCAGGAGCACGCCGCAGCCGTAGGCCAGTCCGGCCAACGCATCGGTCGGGTAGTGCCACTGGAGCGAGACCACGGCGAGGGACATCCACACGCCGTACACCGCGGCCACGCCGATGGTGATCCGCCGCCAGCGTGGCGGCACGGCGAGGATCGCAGCCGTGCCGAGCGCCGCCGCGCCAACGGTCGACCCTGAGGGATAGGAGAGGCCTGAACCGAGGGTCCGGCCCACCAGATGCTTGATCACCAGCTCCGCTGTGACCAGGGCCAGCGGTGGGCCGACCAGACAGACCAGGCTCCTCACCCGGTCCCGCGGGAATGACACCAGGGCCAGGACCACCGCCCCTCCCACCACCACCTGGGGATAACGGAGCGAGGTCACGTGGGTCAGTACGGAGTGGTGGCCGGCCTGGAGGAATGCCGGAACCAACGTGTCGAGTGACGACGGGGTGTGGCCATGGGCGACGTACACCCCGCCGATGACCGTGAGCGCCAGGAGCACGAGGCCGGACACGATCTCGGCACGCCCTCCCGGTCCCGGCGTTCCCGAGCCCCCGTCGCCACCCCAAGCCCCGGGCTCACATGCGGAGTCCCGCGCCACCTCGCCCCGGACCGTGGCGTGATCGGGCGGCGCCGTGGTGCGATCGGGCGGGAAAGCAGGCGGAGACACGGGCTCCAGGGTACCGGCGACGTCCGATCCAGCCATATCGCCGGGCATCCACAGGCCGTCACGACGCCTGTCGGTAAGCTTTTCCCATGCCTGGTCCCGACGCCACGGTCCTCATCGCCACGCGGGACCGGTGCGAGCACCTCGAAGCCAGCCTGGGCACCGTTCTCGCCTCGGCCGCGGCCACCAGCTTCTCGACGGAGGTCCTGCTCGTCGACAATGGCTCCGTCGACGCCACCGGGCCCCTGCTGTCAGCGATGTCCCGCACCTGGCCCAACCTCCGCACCATCTACGACCCCGTCCCGGGAAAGTCGGGTGCCCTCAACCGGGCGCTTGACCAGGTAAGCGGACGGGCCGTGGTCTTCACCGACGACGACGTGCACGTGCCCGAGACCTGGGTGGCCGACATGGCCACCCCGATCCTGGAGGGAACGGCCGACGCCGTCTGTGGCCGGGTGGCCCTCGCCCCCCATCTCGAGCGCTCCTGGCTGACCCCGGCCCTGCGGATCAGGCTGGCCGAGCTGTCGGATGTGTCGGGTCCCCATCCCGGCATGGTGGGGGCCAGCATGGCCGCTTCGACCATGGCGGCCAGGGCCATCGGCTTCGACGAGGAACTCGGTCCGGGGGCACGGGGGATGGCCGACGATGTGCTGTTCAACCTACGGCTCAAAGCCGGTGGATACCGGTTGACGGGAAGCCCGGGGCTTCCCGTCGAGCACCACCTCTCACCCGACCGGCTGCGCTACGAACCCATGCGGAAACTGGCCCAGAGCAACGGTTCGAGTCACGCCTACCTCTGGCACCACTGGCTCCACGACGACCTCGGCCTACTCTCCTTCAGACGCCTGCGGGCACGGGTCCGATTGGCGTGGGTCCGGGCCCGCGGGCCCCGGGACACGGAGGCCATCACCGAGCGCGAGTACGAGCGGTGGTTCGATCTCAGCTTCGTCGCCCACCTGGCCGGGGAGCGGCACCGGCCCCCGAACTATCCCCGGGCCGACGCCGCCGTCGACGACCTCCCCAGGACCACTCCACAGGCAGCCCGGTGAGGGCCCCGCCCCGGCTCCGGGGACCTGACCGACCCTTCCCGGCGGGGCGCGGTCGTTGAGTCCCGCCGACCCGGCCGACCCCTTCGAGTCGGAACCGGTGGCGTCCACCCCGAGCCCGCTGCGGGTGCTGCTCTGGATGCCGAACGAGGGGCGTATTCCCGGAGGGCACATCGTGCAACTCGAGAACACGGCGGCTGCGCTGGCCGAGGCGGGCCACGACGTAGCGACCGACTTCTCGGTCGACCCGGCGCCGGCGGCGTTCGACCTGGTGCACGGATTCGCCCTCAACGCCGGCCATATCCGCCACTGGCACCGACGCGGTATCCCCGTCGCCCTGTCGTCCATCTATTGGGAGCGGGCCTACCGCGTCGGCGGAGGCAACCAGAGATCGTCGGCGCGGTCGTTGGCCGGGCGGGGGCTCCGGGCCGCGCGCTTCGCCCGTGCCGCCCTCGCCGGGCGCAACAGCCTGACCGAGGCCTGCATGACCTTCGACCAGCGGGAGACCGAACTGTTCGCCAGCTTCGAATCGGCGGACCTTCTCCTTCCCAACGCCCGGGGCGAAGGCGAGAGCATCCGCCGTGATCTCGGGGTGTCGACCCCCATCGTCCCGATCCCCAACGGTGTCGATCCCGCCCGGTTCAGCCGGTCGGGCGAACCCTTCGGCCAACGAGCGTTCGTGCTCTACGTAGGGCGGATCGAGCCCCACAAGAATCAACTGGGGCTGATCGAGGCGCTCCGTGGCTCGGGCCTGCCGCTGGTGATCGCCGGCCACCCGCACCCCGACCATCCCCGATACATGCAACAGTGCCGCAGCGCGGGTTCCGGATGGGTGACGTTCCACGTCTCGCTCGACGAGACCGAACTGGCCGAGCTCTACGGTCGCGCCCGGGTCCACGTCCTGCCCAGTTGGTTCGAGACCACCGGCCTGGTGTCCCTTGAGGCTGCCCTCAGCGGCTGCAGCATCGTGTCGACGTCCCGCGGACACGCCCACGAATACCTCGACCGGTTCGCCGCATACTGCGACCCCGCTGAGCCGGACTCGATTCGCTCGGCGGTGCGCCTGGCCTGGGAGACACCGCCGTCACCCGAGCTGCGCCATAGGATCTTGGACCGCTACACCTGGACACACGTGGCCCAGGCCACCTTGGCCGCCTACGCCACCCTGCCCGAGAGGCCGGGTGACCGGCGCCGCTGACCGGCCGGTCAGGCGCCGCCCGACACGAAGCGGGTAGTGACCAGCTTCCCGGAGTCGGGGACCCGGACGTGGCCGGTTCGCCTCAAGGAAATCACCGTCCGGGTCGATGCATCAAGGGGCCCGGGCGTAGCGCGATCGCCTGCAGTTCTAGGAGCTGACCAGGATTTACTCACCGAGACCGCTGGCGTGCACGGAGTCGTGACAGGCAACGCACGAGACACCACCCGGGTGGTGCGGTGCCGACCCGCTCAGCGCACGCGGCAGTAGCAGCACGGTAGGAGCACCACGGTAGAAGGAGAGGCAGTGAACGAGCGCCACGGGATCCCAGAAGGTACATCGACTCCGATGTGGTTCGGCCCCGACGACCGGCCACTGTTCGGCTGGCTGCACGCCCCCGTCGACCGGCGGGTCCGCGGTGGCGTGGTGCTGTGCCAACCCCTGGGCATCGAGGCCATCTGCACGTACTTCAGCTACCGGCTGCTGGCCGAGCGGCTCGCCGGTTCGGGACTGGCCGTGTTGCGCTTCGACTACGACGGCACGGGCGACTCCTCGGGACACGAGACCGAACCCGACCGTCTCGACGCCTGGCTGGACAGCGTGAGTGCCGCCACCGACTTCCTCCTCGATACCGGCGTCCCCAGGTGTGCACTGCTCGGCGTGCGGATGGGGGGGGTCTTCGCCGCCAACGAAGCCTGTCGCCGGGGCGGGGTGGACGCCCTCGTCCTGTGGGACACCTGCCTGTCGGGTCGCTCATTCCTCCGAGAACAGCAGTTCCTCCGTCACCTGAGCGGGAGCGGGACCGGCCCCAGCGGGGGCGACGACCCGGTGGATGAGGCCGTGGAGGCGCCAGGACTGCGCTTCGAAGCTGAGACTGTGAAGGCCCTCTCGGATCTCGATGTGGCCAAGCTGGAGGGGACACTGGCCGAGAGAATCCTGGTGCTCACGCCTCCGACCCGGTCGAGGCCACGTCGGCTGCAGCGCCGACTGGAGGGATGCTCGGTGGAATGGCAGGAGGCCACCGGTCAGGAACAGCTGCTCGACTCGACACTCCAGGCGACACCGTTCGAGACCATCGGGCGCACCGCCGACTGGTTGTCCGAAGCCCTGGAGGGGGAGGTGGTCACGATGCGCCTGCCCGACCTCGCCCCCACCGCCGTCGTCGAACGAACCGACGTCGGCGCACCCGTCATCGAATACCCGGTCCGGCTCGGCCGCTCTGAACTCTTCGGGATCGTCACCGAACCAGCCGGTCCGACCGGCCCGACCGTCATCCTCGTCAACGAGGGAAATACCCACCACATCGGCCAGGCCAGGATCTGGGTCGACATGGCCCGCACCCTGGCCGCCTCTGGGTTCCGGGTCCTGCGATTCGACCTGAGCGGCAACGGCGACAGCGACACCCGACCGGGACAGCTGGCCCACGTCGCCCGGGCCCCGGAGGCCATCGATGATGTCTATGAGGCGATGAAGGCCATGGATCCGGGACAGCCTGACGACGTCGTGCTGGTGGGGTTCTGCTCTGGTGCCTATCAGGTCATCGAGCAGGCGTTGGCCCATCCGCCCCGGGGGATCTGCATCATTAATCCAACCTTCTCGTTCGTCCCGCCCGAGCCTCCCGGCGCCGCGGTCCGGCCAGCCCGGCACGTCACCAGACCGTGGGTGATGGACCTCGTCTCCCCGTGCCTCCGGTGGCTGGGCCGCGGCCGGGACCCGGTGGAGGCGGAACGATGGGTCAGGGCTCTCCAGGCGGGGACGTGGCCTGAATCGATCGCCTCACGCCACCCGGGCATCCCCACAGCCGTGTGGTGGGTGGTCAACCGGGCGCTGGTGGCCAACCACGGTGTGGCCACACTCGAGCAGATCCTCGACTCGGGCGTTGCCACGATGCTGGTGTGCGGCCCGGGAGACCTCCCGCCCGTGACCCTCGGATACGAGGGTCGCATGCGCCGGCTCATCGATGCTCCCCGCTTCACCCTGGCCCTCCTCGACGAACTGGACCATTCGTCGTGGGTGCACGCTCAACGGACAGCGCTGATTGCCGTGATCGAAGCCCACCTGACCGACGTCTACGCCGCCGCCGGCCGGGCCCCGTCGGGGTAGGCCCCGCCTAGTTGCCGGATGAAGCCGAAGCGGCCGCCTCGAGGACCGTGAGGAACTCGGCGGCCAGGGTGGTCCACGTGGCCGGTTCACCGTGAACGGGCCCGGGCCCGGGCGGATTCGGGCCCCCGTCGAGCACGCGGAGGACGGCATCGGTGAAGTCCTCCCCGGTGACCACGGCGATGGGCGGGTCGAGACCCCGGAACCCGGCTACCGAGGTGGCCACCACCGGGCGGCCCAGAGCCACGAACTCCCGGGCCTTGATGGGATCGAGGCTCTCCACGAACGGCGTCATCTGGTGGGGGACGACCAGGACATCGGCGTACTGCAGGTAACCGGGCAGGAGGGAGTAGGGGCGGGCACCGAGGATCACGGCACCGGCGTCGACCAACCGGTCACTGACCTCCCGGGACAGACTGTTGGGTCCCACGAACACCAGGGAAGCCCGCTCCGACAAGGCCCGGGCCAACGTGACACAGAGTTCGATGTCGAGCCGCCCTTCACTCAGTGTGCCCTGGTAGAGCACAATCGGACCGTCAGGAAGATCGTCGGGTCGCCCGACCGGTTCCCGCAGGTGTTCGAGGTCCACGCCGTTCGGAATGAGGTGGACCCGGCGGAGCCGTCCACGCGTCGTAGCCAGAGCCGGCGAGCACACCACCACTTCGGTGGCGTCGTGGAGCATTTGGGCGTCGTTCCGACGCTGGCGGTCCATCTCCCGGCCTCCACCCTCCCCGAGGAGCCAGTCATCGGTCACGTCGTAGACGCTGGGCCAACCAGTCTCGGCGATGAAGGGCGCGTAGGTGCTGTCGTTGATCCACAGCACCGGTCGGCTGAATCCAAGGCGCCGACCCGCCGCGGTGGCCTGGCGGAACAGCGCACGATCTCCCCGGGGCCAGATCCGGCGCGGGAGCCACTTGCGCGGTGTCATTGCCCACAGCCGACCGGTGTCTCCGACGGTCCGGATCGGGGCGAGCTCGGGTAGGTGACCATGGCGCAGCGACCAGGTGATGTCCACCGGGTTCCCCACGAAGAGCAGCCGTAGTGACGGCTGCAGTCGCAGCACCTCGCTGGCCAGGTGTTGGTTTCGGCGCCACACGTCGTCCCACGGCTCGAGGGACAGGCAGATCACGTCGAACGGCTCGGGCGGGGCCAACGGTCGCCTCCTCTCGAAGCGTGGGGGGTACCCGGTGCGTCAGCGGTAAACGGGGTACGGGCGTCGGTAGGCCAACCGAGGGGCATGGTATTACACGGCGCCCCCCATCCTGTCCACCGTCCGGCGGACCGGGGTCCCGCCGTCCGGTGCCTCGGAAGGTGCCCGGGTGGGTTCAGGGAGTGGCGGTCCTTGGGCGTTACTGTGTTTGATCGTCTCCCATCGTTCGATCGATACCTATCGCGTCGCTGCCCCCGTCGAGTCCGTGCTGCCCGGTGACTGCGGAATGCGATCGTGAGTCCCCGCCTGGCGCTGGTGACCTTGGCCGTCGGCCAGCCCATGGGACAACAGGTCTACGAGCACGAGCTGGCCGACCGGGCCCCCGCCGAACTCGGTGCGGGGTGGCGGGTGGACCAGCTCACGGTCAGGACCCTGCGATCGCCCCTGCCCGGGACGGTACGGCTCCCCTCACGGGTGATGGCCACGTCATCTCCCGTGGTACGGCGGTCGGTCGCCGCCATCGTCTACCGGGGCCACGATGTCGTCCACCGTATGGACCTCCGACTCCCGCCGGCACGGCACCCCGAGGTCCTGACCGTGCACGACGTCGTGTCCTGGCGGTTCCCCGACGAGGCCATGCCGCCGTCGGACGCCGCCGACAGTGCCCGCCGCGCCGTGGCGGTGGTCTGCCCGTCCCAGTTCTCGGCCGATGAGGTGAGTTCCCAGCTCGGGGTGTCCACCTGCGTGGCCATCCCCAACGGGGTCCACCCGGCTTTTTTCGACACCGCCCCTCTGGCCCGGGAGCGGCTGGCTGATCTGGGCGTCCGGGAGCCCTTCGTCCTCCATGCCGGAGGATGCACCCAGCGGAAGAACCTGGCAGGACTGGCGGGCGCCTGGCCGAAGGTGCGCTCGGTGCACGGTGACGTCACCCTCGTCATGATGGGGCCGCCCGATCCGCGTCGTAACGCCCTGTTCGACCCGCTGGACGGCACGCACCTCATCGGGCGGGTGGACGATGACACGGCCCGGGGCCTCATGGCCGCTTCGTCGGCCGTGGTGGTTCCGTCGGTCTACGAGGGGTTCGGACTCCCGGCCCTGGAGGGGATGGCCGTGGGGGTGCCCGTGGTGGCTGCCCGACGCAGTTCCCTGCCCGAAGTGTGCGGAGACGGCGCCTATCTGGTCGAGCCGGATCCCGACGGTCTGGCCGAAGGCCTCGTGGCTGCCCTGGACGGTGGACCCGACACCGGAGCCATGGTGGTGCGGGCACGACAGCGGGCGTCGTCGTTCAGCTGGGCCGCCAGCGTGGCCGCGCACGCCACCATCTGGCGGGCCAGCACGTGACGGCCGGGGGGCCTCGTCCCTGCCCCCGGGCCACCGCGCCGGGCCGGGCCGGGCGAGGAACCCAGGTCAACCCGGAGGTGGACGGACCGGACCGGTGCCCGTCTCGGCCTCGCGGCCGGGAACGAGGGTGACGACATGAAGGTGCACTTCGCTCCGGCCCGTCCCGGGTCGGCGACCTGCGTCCCGACATTCGTCGACCGGCTGAACGCACAGCGGGCGCCGCAGCGACACCGAGGAGTCGCCGACCCGGCGGAGGCCGACGTCATCGTCTTCCCCGATTGTCATCTGCTGGGACGCGACTGGAGGCTCACCGCCATCGCCGAGAACGACCTCGTTCGTCGGTACCCCGGAAGGATCGCCGTCTACGACGAGCGCGATCTGCCGTGGTGCCGATTTCCCGGTATCTACGTGAGCATGCCGTCGGACACGTTCTCTCCGACGGCTCAGGTTGCCGGCTCGTACTACCAGATCGACGATCCCGCCGATCGTCTGGGAGTCCCTGCGGACACGATCGAACAGGACCTCCTGTTCAGTTTCGTCGGTGGCCCAACCCATCCGTGCCGTGACGCGGTGTTCGCCCTCCGCGATCCACGTGCCGTGATTGAGAACTCGGCCGGGTTCCTGTTCTTCGACCCCGCCTCGACGCGGTTCGAGGAACGACGACGAGAGTTCGCCGAGGTCCTCCACCGGTCGAAGTTCGCACTGTGCCCTCGGGGGACTGGGACCTCGTCCATCCGGCTCTACGAGGCCATGGCCGCGGGGCGGGCACCAGTGGTGATCGCCGACGCCTGGCTACCGCCGGCCGGACCGGACTGGGACCAGTTCTCGATCCGATGGCCGGAGAGCGGCATCGCCGAACTCCCCGAGTACCTGGCGGCGAGGGAGCCGGACGCCCAGACCATGGGTATGAAGGCGCGGGCCGCCTTCCAGATGTGGTTCGCCCCTGACGTCGTACTCGCCCACGCCTTCGACCAGCTCGAGGTGCTGTACAGGACGGACGGCTTCACCGGATGTCCGCAGGGCGGCTACCGAGGAACGCAGTACCGCCGGGTGGGGAGCGAACAGGTCCTCTCCAGGCTGCGGGCCCTGAAAGCCCGCCTGATCAGCTAGTGGCGACCGGCCGGCCCCCATGGCCGCAATCGGTCTCCATCGGGATTCGCAGCACTCCCGCCTAGTTCCGGGCGTCCCGGGCCGCCTGGTGCCAGCCGGCCACGACACCGGTGACCGAACCGGCGGCCACCACCACGGCCCGGAGCACGGCTGCCCCGGCGGCGCGGACAGCCCCGGCACCGTCACGGTCCTTGGCCCGCCTCCACGACCGGGACATGCGCACGGTGGTGTCCTCGACCACGCCACCCACCGAGGACACCAGAAACGAGCGAACGATCGGGGCCCGGGCACCGAAATTTCTGATCAGCAGGATCAGGTGATTCTTCTGGGCCCAGTAGGCGTACCGGAGATCGAAGCGCTGTCCCTTGGCGTAGGGACCGGCTACGTGCTCAACGACCGCATCGGGCGTGTACACCAGGCGGTAGCCGGCCCGGGTGACCCGGAAGCTGATGTCGGTCTCCTCACGGATGCAGGTGCCGGAGTAGCCGTCGCGTATGCCTCCGATCCGGTCGATGGCCGTCCGTCGGAAGGACATGTTGGCGCCGAGCAGGTGATCGACGTCGACCGGATGACCGGGGTCGGCGGCGAAGTTTCCAGTGATGGACCCATCGGCCATGAGCTTCCCGATGGCGTCCACACCCTGGTCGATCTCCCCGGGCTGCCCCCTGATCTGGCGACCACCAACGCCCCCGACCGTGGGATCATCGAAAAAGGGCAGGATGCGCTCGAGCCAGTCCGCCTCGGCGTAGGCGTCGTCGTCGACAAAGGCGAGGATGTCACCGGACG
Source organism: uncultured Acidimicrobiaceae bacterium (assembly GCA_963831535.1). Lineage (GTDB taxonomy): Bacteria > Actinomycetota > Acidimicrobiia > Acidimicrobiales > RAAP-2 > Bog-756. Next base: position 234,033 of record CAWHQP010000004.1, read on the forward strand.
AGTGGTGATAGCCGATATTCCGGGCCGTGGCCGTGGCTCCGACCCCCGCCGGGCACACCAGGTACTCGACCGAGGGGAACTCCGCGGCGACCAGTCGTTGCGTGTCGACCCCCTCCGAAGAGTCGACGACGATGACCTCAACGGGCCGGACGGTCTGGGCCAGGAGGTGGTCGAGACAGCGGCGCACGAACTCGGGCCGTTCGTAGGTCACGACGACCACCGACGTGCTGAGGGCGACGACCGGGTCACCGGGCACCGGTTCGGTCAGCACGTCCACAGGGCGGAGCTGCTCAGATGACGTCGGCAAATCCCCGCTCCATCTGTTCGAAGATGACCGCACCTCCGACGAACACGATGATGGGCACGATGATGGAGGCCACGATCTCCCACAGGTGTGGGAACGGCTGGCGCACGAAGGACCATTGGAACTCCTGGAGCAACCAGGTCAACGGGTTCATCTCGTAGATGATCCGGTACTTGGCCGGCACGTTGTCGATCGAATAGGCGATGGGGCTGGCGTAGAGCAGGAACTGCAGGACGAACGGCACGAAGTAGTTGACGTCCCGGTAGCGCACGGTGAGCGCGGCGGTCACCATGCCGATGCCGCTGGCCAGGAGGATGACCATGAGTGTCCACAGCGGGCTCAACAGCACGGCGAAGCCCGGGTTGACTCCGTAGATCACGAGGAGCACGACGAGGAAGACCGTGGAGACGAGGAAGTCGATCAGACACGAGTAGACGACGGCCAGAGGCACGAGCATGCGGGGGAAGAAGACCTTGGACACCAGGTCGCGGTTGGAGACCAGTGACCCCTGGGCGCGGGGGATGATTCCGCTGAAGAGGTTCCAGGCCAGAAGGCCGGTGAAGATGAACACCATCGGCGGCGCACCGCCGAAGGACAGGTGAGCGACCTTTCCGAACACCAGAACGAAGACCAGGGCGGTGAGGAGGGGCTGCAGCACCACCCAGACGACCCCGAGGGCGGTCTGGCGGTAGCGGAGAGTGACGTCCCGGGCTCCGAACCGGTACAGCACCTCCCGTGCCTCCCACAGGTCAGAGACCTTGGGAAGTGAGAACCGTCGGGGCGGAGTGATGACGATGGTGGGCACGGTCCTCAGCTCTGGGCGTAGTCGAAGTCGGGGAACACGACACCGTGATCGGTGCCGTCCGGGGTGGTCGGATGGGGATACGGCGTCACCGGGAGGACCTGGAAATGACAGGCCTGCTCCCAGATGTCGGTGGCGTGGCCTCCGGCGTAGAGGAAGAGGTCGACGGTGTAGACCCCGGGCTTGAGCCACGGGGTCCGGATCTTCAGCCGTCCCTCATTGTCGGTGGCCGAGTCGAGCCAGAAGTCGACGACCCGCGAGTCGCACTGGGCGATGACCATGCCGTCCTCGTTGTTGACGAAGCACGAGACGTGGTAGCGGCTGCCGAAGGCGGGGGCGGCGCCCACGGAGAACTCCACCTCCACCTCCTGGGCCGGGCTCATGATGTCCGAGGCCACACCGGCCTCGGTGAACCGGACTTCGCCCGTTCCGGGACGGTGGGTGGCCTCCGCCACCACCGGGGCATCATGGACGAAGCTGCGCTTGTACTCCTCGAGCACGTCCTCGACGGTGCCGTGGAGCACGAGCCGGCCGGCGCTGAGATAGATGGCCGAGCTGCACAGGTCGGACACCGTCTGCAGCTGGTGGCTGACCACGATCACCGTGCGGCCGTCCCGGGCCACCTCGCGCATCTTGCGTAGACACTTGGCCTGGAAGTCGGAGTCGCCCACGGCCAGGACCTCGTCCACGACCAGGATCTCACTGTCGAGGTGGGCGGCGACGGCGAAGGCCAACCGGATGTACATGCCCGTCGAGTACCGCTTGACCTGGGTGTCGAGGAACCGCTCGGTGCCGGCGAACTCGACGATGGCGTCGAAGCGGCGGTCGATCTCCTTGCGCCGCATGCCGAGCAGGGTCCCGTTCAGGTAGACGTTCTCCCGCCCGGTGAGCTCAGGGTGGAAGCCGGTTCCCACCTCGAGGAGGCTGCCCACTCTTCCGCCCAGCTCGATCCGCCCGGTGGTCGGGGCGGTGATCCGGTTCAGGATCTTGAGCAGCGTGCTCTTGCCGGCCCCGTTGCGGCCGATAATGCCCACCACTTCGCCCCAGCCGACCTCGAAAGACACGTCGTGGAGGGCTTCGAACTCCTCGACACGCTTCTTCTTCCCCTTCAGCCTCCTGAGCAGCGCCTCGGACGCGTACGACTCCTGATCCTCCTGATGGAGGATCCGGTAGGTCTTCGACACGTTGGAGACGGCGATGGACGCGTCCGTGGAGACCGGGGTGATGCTGGACGGCAGTTGTAGTACCAATTGATCCTCGATCGCAGGCAGAAGTCCTGCTTCTGAGGATCGTCACATCAGTCGTCCAGCTTGAGCGCCGAGACGAACGCCTCCTGGGGTACCTCCACCCGACCGATGTTCTTCATCTTCTTCTTCCCCTCCTTCTGCTTCTCCAGCAGCTTGCGCTTTCGGGTGATGTCCCCCCCGTAGCACTTGGCCAGGACGTCCTTGCGCCGGGCCTTGACCGTCTCCCGGGACAGCACCCGACCCCCGATGGCGGCCTGGATGGGCACATCGAACATCTGGCGGGGGATGAGCTGGCGGAGCTTCTCGGTCATCCTCCGGCCGTAGAAGTCGGCCTGGGACCGGTGGACGATGGTGGAGAAGGCGTCGACCGGGGTGTGGTTGATGAGCAGGTCCACTTTGACCAGGTCGGCGGTGGCATACCCGTCGGGCTCATAGTCGAGGCTGGCGTACCCCTTGGTCCGGCTCTTCAGCTGGTCGAAGAAGTTGACCACCACCTCGGCCAGGGGGATGGCGTAGACGAACTCCACCCGCTCGGGTGAGAGGTACTCCATCTTGACCATCTCGGCCCGGTGGCCCTGGCACAGGTCCATGACCGTGCCGGTGTACTCGGCCGGCGTCAGGATGGTGGCCCGGAGCATGGGCTCGTCGACGTGGTCGAGGTGACTGGGCTCGGGTAGCTCGCTCGGGTTGTCCACGTCGACCTCGGTGCCGTTGTTGAGGTAGGCCCGGTAGGCCACCGACGGCGCGGTGGCGATCAGGGAAAGGTCGAACTCGCGCTCGAGGCGCTCCCGGACGATCTCCATGTGCAGCAGGCCGAGGAACCCGCACCGGAAGCCGAAGCCGAGGGCCCGGGAGGACTCGGGCTCGTAGGTGAAGCTGGCGTCGTTGAGCCGGAGCTTCTCGAGTGCGTCCCGCAGGTCGGGGAGCTCGTCACCGTCGATGGGGAAGAGGCCGCAGAACACCATGGGCTTGGGATCGCGGTAGCCGGCCAGGGCGGTGGTGGCAGGACGGGTGGCCGTGGTCACCGTCTCACCGGAACGTGCACTGCCCACGTCCTTGATGCCGGCGATGAGATAGCCGACCTCGCCGGGTCCGAGCTCGTCGACCGGGACGGTGACCGGGGTCCGGATGCCGATCTCCTCGATCTCGTGGTTGCTGCCCGCCTGCATGAACCGGAGCTTGTCCGTGCCCAGGAGCGTCCCGGCCATGACCCGGATGGAGCTGACCACTCCCCGGTACTGGTCGTAGGCCGAGTCGAAGATCAGGGCCTGCAGGGGCGCCGCCGGGTCGCCGACGGGTGGGGGGATGCGGTCCACGATGGCGTCGAGCAGCTCGGGCACGCCCTCGCCGGTCTTGGCCGAGATGTGCAGGATGCCGGTCGCGTCGATCCCGAGCACCTGCTCGATCTCGGCCGCGCACCGGTCGGGGTCGGCGGCGGGCAGGTCGATCTTGTTGAGTACGGCCACGATCTCGAGGTCGTTCTCCAGAGCCTGGTAGCAGTTGGCCAGGGTCTGGGCCTGGATCCCCTGGGAGGCGTCGACCAGCAGCACCGCCCCCTCACAGGCGGCCAGGGAGCGGCTGACCTCGTAGCCGAAGTCGACGTGACCAGGGGTGTCGATCAGGTGGAGGGTGTGGTCGTGCCACAGCACCCGGACGTTCTGGGCCTTGATGGTGATCCCCCGCTCCCGCTCGATGTCCATGGAGTCGAGGTACTGCTCCCGCATCTGCCGGGGGTCGACCGCCCCGGTCAGCTCCAGGATGCGGTCGGACAGGGTCGACTTGCCGTGGTCGACGTGGCTGATGATGGAGAAGTTTCGGATGCGGTCGACGGGAAGCACGGGGAGGCCAGCGTACTCAAGCCGGCCCCGATCCCGTCCCCGGGAGCCCGCACGGCCACGGTCCCGGTGCCATCGGCGGGGCACGACGGCGCCACCGGGTGTCCACGGTGCCGGCACCCGGTGGGAAGGGACACGACCAGGCTGCTATCGTGTTCTGTCCCCGGACGTGGCCCCACCAGGTGGGCCCGGGTCCGACCTTCTTCGGTGTGCGGCCGCGGCGGACGTCCGCGCGGCACCGACCGGCACGTAGACAGCACCGACCAGCACATAGAGGAACCGCAGTGGCAAACATCAAGAGCCAGATCAAGCGCAACCGGCAGACCGTCAAGCGCCAGGCCCGCAACAAGGCGGTGCGCTCCGAGCTGCGGACCCGTACCAAGCGGGCCATCAGCGCCATCGAAGAGGACGCCGAGAACGCCGACGAGGCGTTGCGTCTGGCCATCAAGCGGATCGACAAGGCCGCAGCCAAAGGTGTCATCCACAAGAACCAGGCGGCCAACCGCAAGTCACGCCTCATGAAGCGGGCGGCGACCGTCGGCGGCGGCGGCGTGGACGAGGACGGGGACACCGACGCGGACGTGGACGCCTGAGCCTCTCGGCGGCCGGCGTGGCCGGTCTGTGCGATGCCATGACGGCGGCAGGTTCGATCGAACATAGGTTGCCGTGGGGCGTCGGCTAGGACGGGGCTATCGGGACCAGGTGGCGGTCCAATCTGGCCTGTGGCACCACGGGTCCGCTGTTCACCCAACGGGCGGGTACCTCACCGGTGGCACCACCGTGGGTGGAGGACTTCTGGGCCGGGGCCAACGCCGCCATCGGCCCCTGAACCGGGACTCGGGTCGATGGCGGGCGACCGGCTCGATCCACCTAGCCGGTCGGCTGGGGGTGATCGCCTCCGGTGGTCAGGTCGTGGCGTAGTAGAACGGCTGGTCGCACCGGTAGCCGTGGGTTGGTCCGCTCACCGGAGGATCGTCCAGCCTCTGGTAGCTGCCGTGGACGATGGTGGCGATGATGTAGCAGTTGGTGGGGACCTTGGCCGCCGGGTTGGCCGTGCCCACCAGGTTGCCCCCCGAGAACGAGTGGATGGTCCGCAACGCCTTCAGGATGGACCCACGGCTGGGATGGGGTCCGGCATCCTTCAGGGCCTGGGTGAACAGCTCGGCCGACAGCCACCCGTACAGGGTGTAGAGATCGGCTTTGAATCCCGGTGAGGCCTTCTGGATCCAGGTCTGGAAGACGCCCACGGCCGGGAGGGTGGTCTTGTCCTCGCCCAGGTACAGCGAGGTGTTCTGTTCCATGTAGGCGCCGTCGATGGCGGAGGCACCGCCGGAGCTCGGGACCAAGCCCTCGCTGTAGGTGGAGCCGCCGAGGACCAGCACCGGGTGGAAGTCCTGCTGGTTGAGAGCCTGGACCACGGCGCTGGCGTAGTTGTAGGGCATCTGCTCGAGGAAGAGGATCTTCACGCCGTCGTTCTTCATGGCGATGACGTTCTGGTTGAAGTCGGTCTGGCTGATCTCGAAGGTCGGGGAGTAGACCACCTTGTATCCGATGGACTGCATGGCCTGCTTCTCGGCGTTCCACTTGGCGATGGCCGACGGCTCTCCGGCCACCATGGCTGCAGTGTGGGTGATGGTCTTCGGGAACTTCTTCTTGAAGTAGGCCAGCGGTCCGAGGATCCACCCGTTGGCGGTCGGGGCCACGCTGAAGGTGTTGGGCAGGTTGTTGGTGGCCAGGTCGAGCGAGACACTCACGTTGGGGACCTGAGGATTGGCCTTCAGCACCTGGCCCCCGAAGTTGTCCTCGAGGGAGAAGCTGCCGACCATGGCCGCGTCCCGGTTCACATCGGCCTGTGTCTCCTGCTTGTTCGGCGCCCCGGAGTATTCATCGTCGCTGCTGTCCACCAGGATCTTGCGACCATAGATACCGCCGATCGAGTTCACATAGTCGGCGTAGGCCTCGGTCCCGACCGCCGCCCCTTTGAACAGTCCGGCCACCAAAGTGGAGACGTTCCCGATCGACACGCTGGTGGCCGTGATACCGGTGTGGTCACTGAAGGCCGAGGCAGGAATGGCCGGTGGGGCGGTCGACGCGGCGGCGACGGACGTGGTCGAGGCGCAGGCGACCACCATAGTGACCAGCACCACCGCGCCCGACAGCACCCGCCGCCCGTGGATCATCGGCACCCGTCCGGTACTCGTAGCGCTCATCGGTTCACGTCCCCCTGGTCGTGGACGGCCACCGATACTCCGCGGCGGCCCCCCTTGCATCGATCGGCCTGATTCTAGAGATCCGAGTAGGTGGCCGGAGGTCGCCCCGGCGGGGGGACGTCTGGTCACGGGACATCAGGTCCCCGGTCACCCGACGGGGATCCGGCGTCCCCGACACCGGTGGTGTCGTCCCGGCGGTGCATGGCGCGGATCCGCGACCGGTCCATGGTGACGAACTCCCCGTGGGCTTCGACGGTCACCACACCTCCCTGGATCAACCGACCCTGGCTGTAGGTGCGCCGGTCGGTCTGCTCGGTGACCCAGGCCTCGAACACCGCCGGCCGGGCGATCAGAGTCGGCTTCCGGTACCGGATGGACAGGTTGCACCGTCGGTCCGGCGCCGTCGGCGATGATGTTGGCCGCCGTCAGCACGATGTCGAAGGCACCGGCCAGGACGGCGCCGTGTACGCAGCCCGGTGCACCTTCGTAGACCGGCGTGAACGTGGCCCGGGCCACGGCCTTGGGTGGGTCGAACTCGACGGTGAGCGGCAGGGCCACCGGGTTGCAGGACCCGATGACCACGTCGAAGGGCATGGCCGCGGACAGGGTGTGGGCCTCACGGGGAGAGTCCGGGTGGTCGGCGAAGCGGGCCACCGGCTCGACGCCCGCCGCTGGGACATGGGGTTCCAGCTCGTCGGCCAGCATCCCGGCACGACGGGCGGCTTCGGTGAGAACCTCGGGCGGGGCGGCGGCGGTCACGGTCAGGACCATGAGGCGGCGGACGGCATCGGCCAGCTCCTCGCGGCCTCCCCCGCTCCACGGCTTGGTCCCAGGTTCGACGGCGCCCGGCAATGGACCCCGCACGGGTGACGCCTCAGCCACGGTCGCCTCCGAACCGGTGGAGATAGACGGCGTGGGCGTCGAGGGTGGCGAGCATGGCGCCGGTGCCCCCCGAAGGCACCCGGAGCACGACCTCGTCGATGCCCAGACGCTCGAAGTGGGCCAACTTAGCCTCGGTGGGAACGGTGCCGAACGGCACCACCCGGATCAGATCGGGATCACGATCCCGCGCCTCGACGGCGCGGCGCAGCGCGGGCAGGGCATCAGCCACTCCCGACCCGCCGATAGGCATCCAGCCGTCGGCGTACTCGGCGATGGCCGCGAAGACCTTGGGTGTGGCCCCTCCCCCCACCAGGGTCGGGACCCGGGGCTGCTGCACGGGCTTGGGCCAGCTCCAGCACGGGTCGAGGGAGACGTACACCCCGTGGAACTCGGCCTGCTCCTGGCTCCACAGGGCCTGCATGCACAGCACGTGCTCGCGAGCCACCTCGCGCCGATGTCCGAAGTCGACCCCGTGGTCGGCCGCCTCAGTCCGGTTCCAGCCGAAGCCGGTACCGAACTCCACCCGTCCCCCGCTCAGGTGGTCGAGCGTGGCGATCTGCTTGGCCAGCACGATGGGATCGTGTTGTGCGGCGAGAACGACCCCGGTGCCCAGCCGGATCCGCTCGGTCACCGAGGCCGCGGTGGCCAGGGCCACGAACGGGTCGAGACTGCGCCGGTAGTCGTCGACGCGCACCCCTTCGACGAGAGCTGGGGGGGCATCGTCCCGGACCGGTAGGTGGGTGTGCTCGGGGAGGTACAACGACGAGAAGCCCCGCTCCTCGGCGGCCCGGGCCAGGTCGGCCGGAGCCATGTCCCGATCGGTGAGGAAGGCGGTGATCCCGAGGCGCACGGGGGCTCAGCCGTCCAGGCCGGCGGCGAGGCGGGTGCCAGGATTGGTCTCGGGATCGGCGAAGAGTTCGGCGAAGGCCGACTCCTCTCGGGACCGGGCGGCCTCGATCTGCGGGCGTCGGCCGGCCATCATCAGCCGTTTGATGCGCCGGGTGGCCTGCGGTGGGAACGAGGCGATGGTGCAGGCGAGAGCCATGGTCTCGTCCACGACCGTCCCCGTCCTGCACACCCTGAGGGCCAGTCCGGCCCGCACGGCCTCGTCGGCGTCGATCCACTCCGAAGCCAACAGGAGCGATGAGGCCCGCTGCCACCCCAATCGTTCGGGGAGCAGAAAGCTGCTCGCCGCCTCGGGCGGCACCCCCATCTCGGCAAAGGGGGCGCGGAGCCGGGCCCCCTCCTCCATCAGCACGAGGTCCACGTGCCCAAGCAACGTGCAGCCGAGGCCCATCCCGACGCCGTGCACCGCCGCCAACAGGGGTTTGTCGAAGGACATCACCGTGTCCAGCAGCGAGCGGAAGCCGGACCCGGCGTCGGGCCCGGCCCCCCCGGTGGCGATGACCACCATCTCCCGGAGGTCCTGGCCTGCGGTGAATGCCCGCCCCCGACCGGTCAGCACCACGGCGTGGACGGCATCGTCGGCCAGGGCACCGACCAGCGCCTCGTCGACGGCCCCGTACATGGCGGCGTCGAAGGCGTTGCGGGCGCTGTCCCGGTCGAACGCCACGAGTCGGACGCCGTGGGCGTCCTCGATGTCGATCCGGTGCGCGCTCGAGGTCGAGCCGTCAGTCGGCTCGGTCACCGGTCGTCCGCTCGGCCGGGGAACCGCCCGTTCACGGGCGCACCACCTGGCCGCCGTCGACGTTGAACACGTGGCCGGTGATCCATGAGGCCTCGTCGGACAGCAGGAACAGGCACATCCCCACGAGGTCGGACGGCTCACCCTGACGCTTGAGGGCCAGCCCGGCCAAGATGGGCTTCATGAAGACGTCGGGTACCACCGTCCGGGAGGCCTCGGTGTCGATGGGTCCCGGGGCGATGGCGTTGATGCGGATGTGCTGACCCCCGAGCTCGTGAGCCATCTGCTGGGTCAGTGAGTTGACCCCGGCCTTGGCCAGACCGTAGAACCCGGCATAGACGTAGGCCGCGGTGGATGACTGGTTGACGATGGCTCCCCGGCCGCGCTCCTGCATGGCCGGGTAGCAGGCCCGCACGCAGTTGAGGGCACCCAGCAGATTTACCGCCAGGAACCGGTTGAGGTACTCCCAGTCGACGGTCAAGAGCAGGTCGAGCTGCATGCCGCCGAAGATGGCGGCGTTGTTGACCAGGTAGTCGATGCCGCCGAATTCCTCGACGGTGGCTTCGGCCATGGCCCGGGCCGAGTCGGGGTCGGCCACGTCGACCCGCGCCGATGTCGCCGCTCCACCGGCGCGCCGGATGCCGTCGGCCACCTCGGCGGCCTTGTCCTCGGCGATGTCGGCCACCATCACCGAGGCGCCCGCCTGGGCCAGGGCCTCGGCGTAGGCCTGGCCGATCCCGCCACCCGAACCGGTCACCACGGCCACTTTGCCGGTGAAGTCGAACCGGACCATCGGGGACGGACGGCCCGACGTCCCCGCCTCCGGGCCGGTCACGACTTCTCCGCCTTGCGGCGCTGGGCGATGACCTTTTCGGCCACGGAGTTCACGCCGGTCGAGAGGGGCCAGCCGATGTAGTGGGTGAGGTGGAGCACGGTCTCGCGAACCTGTTCCTCGGTCAACTCGCCACGGGACATGGCCGACTGGAATTGGATCTCCACCAGCTGGGACTGGCCCAGGGCGGCCAGCACGCCGATGGTCATCAGCCGACGGTCGCGGATGTCCAGTCCGGGCCGGGTCCATACCGCCCCGAACAGGTGGTCCACCGTGGCGTCGACATAGGGACCCTCGATCTCGTCCGGATCGACGGAGAAGCCGTAGACCTCCTCCATCTTGGCGATGCCCCGGGACCGGGCCGAGTCGGGATCGCGCCCTCCCCTCCCCCCGTCGACGTCGGTCTCGTGGTCACTCACGGCTGCCTTCCTCTCCCCCGCTCCGGATCATGCCGGTTCGGCGATCGACTTGGTCTCGAGGTACTCCTCGAAACCGGCGACGCCGGACTCGCGCCCCACGCCGGACTGCTTGTACCCCCCAAAGGGCATGTCGGGAGAGAACCACAACCCCCCGTTGATGCCGATGGTCCCGGTGCGGATCCGGTCGGCGACGCCGACGGCTCGGTCCCGGTCGGCCGACCACACCGATCCGGACAGACCGTAGGCGGAGTCGTTGGCCAGGGCCACTGCATCGTCGTCCCCGTCGTGGGGGATGACCACGAGAACCGGTCCGAAGATCTCCTCGCGGGCCACCCGTGAGGTGTTGGGAAGTCCGACAATGAGGGTCGGCTCGACGAAGAAGCCGCGGTCGAAGCCGTCAGGGCGGCCGCCGCCGACGACGAAGGCGCCGCCCTCCTCGATGGCGAGCTTGAGATAGCCCTCGACCCGCTCCCGCTGCCGGGCGCTGATCAGCGGCCCGCAGATGGTGCCAGGGTCGATGGGGTCCCCGGCCGGCAGCTTGCTGAGGACCTTCGCCGTCGACTCGACCGCCTCATCGAACTGCTTCCTCGGGACGAGCAGGCGCGTGGTGATGGCGCAGCCCTGGCCGGCATGGGTGCAGACGGTGAAGGCGGCGGTGGCACACGCTCCCCGGAGGTCGGCGTCGTCGAGGATGACGAAGGCCGACTTCCCGCCCAGCTCCAAGAACACCTTCTTCAACGATTCGGCTGCCGAGGTCATGACCCGCTTGCCGGTGGCCGTCGAGCCCGTGAAGCTGATCTGGTCCACCCTCGGGTCACCAGACAACAGGGCGCCGAGCGTGTGTTCGGACGACGGCACGATGTTGACGACCCCCGGCGGGATGTCGGTCTCCTCGGCGATCATCCGGCCGAGCACCGTGGCACACCATGGAGTGTCCGGGGCCGGCTTGAGCACCACGGTGTTGCCGGCCGCCAAGGCCGGGCCCAGTTTGGCCAGGTTGATCTGATGGGGAACGTTCCACGGCGTGATGGCCCCCACCACACCGGTGGCCTCCCGGCGCACCCATCGGTGCGACGGGATACCCATGGGAGAGGCGTCACCCAGATCGGTCTCCCATGCGTAGCCCTCAGCCAGATCGGCCACCCAACCGAGGCCCTCGACCGGCGCGTCAAGTTGGGCCGAGTAGGTGAAGGAGACGGGCGAGCCCGTCTCGGCCACCGTCATGGCCCGTAGCTCATCGGCGTGGGCCCCGAAGGCGGCCTGCAGTTGGCGTAGCCCCCGCACCCGCGCCGCCACATCGGTGGACCAGTCGGTTTCATCGAAGGCCCGGCGGGCGGCGGCGATGGCGTCATCGAGGTCCTCGGGTCCACCGTCGGCGACCACCCCGATGGTCTCCTCGGTGGCGGGGTTGACCACGTCGAAGGTCCGGCCCGACCGTGCCGTCAGGAGCTCCCCGTCGACAAGCAAGCGCTCCTCGCCCACCACCGCATCGTTCGTCGTCACGTCGACGCTCCTCCCAGTCCGAAGATCTCGTCCGTCCGGCGTTCGGTCATGGCGGCCAGGGGTAGCTCGACATTGAGTGACTCGGCCAGTTCGAGGGCGGCGGCCAGGTCCTTGTGGGCCAGGGAGGCCCCCGCCTGCATGGCCCCCACCAAGCCAGGGTGGTCGTCCTCGGTGAACGGTGCCACCGTGGGGCGGAACATGAGGCGGGAGGCACCTCCGACGTGCACGTCGCTGGCCTTCACCACCTCGGCGAGCTTCGACAGGGAGATGCCGGCGGCCTCGGCCAGCTGCTGGCCTTCGTAGGCGGCCAGCCACGAACCGTAGGTGATGAGGTTCCGGGCCAGCTTGGCGGCCAGGCCGGTGCCGAAGGTACCCATGGTGACCGTCAGTGAGCTGATGACGTCGGTGACCGGTCGCACCCGCTCGATGACGTCGGGGTCCCCACCGACCATGCAGACCAGGTCGCCGGAAGCGGCGGCGTCCGGGCCGCCGGTGACCCCACAGTCGAGCACCGCCACGCCGAGGTCGGAGGCTTCGGCTCCGATCTCTTGGACGCACGGTGTCGAGATGGTGCTCACGACGATGAACGTGGTGGTCTCGTCGGCGGCGGCCAGGCCGCCGTCGGGTCCGGACAGCACGGCTCGCACCTGCTCGTCGTTGACCACCGCCACCACCACCACATCGGACCGGCGCACCAGGTCCGCCGGGGAGGAGGCCACAGCGGCGGTGTCTGCGTAGGCGGCGGTGGCCTCGGCGCGCACGTCGCATACCACCAGCGGAAGCCCCCGCGCAACACGCTCTTGGCCACTCCGTCCCCGATGGCCCCGAGGCCGATGACCCCGACGGTGGGGAGGTTGGGGGGTGGATCCCCGTCGGTTGGTCGATCGTTCGGCACTGGTGATCCCCCTGGTCGTTCGGTGCTATGGGCTGTGGCTGGTGATACTGGCATGGCTGGCATCAGTCCGAGGACTCGAACCGGTCCCCAGCGAGGTCCTACCGCACCGGTTGGTGGCCGGTGTACCCGGGCGAGCCCTCCCCGTTGCGCTGTACTTGGACAGCTGTCCAGACTATAGTCCAAAAGTATGAGCGACACCAACGCCCTCGTGACCCTCGGCCCCACCGCCGGCCGCGGGGCACGCCGGTCCGCTCGGGCGCATTCCGCGCCGACCTCCACCCTGACGACCAATACCGGGCCCGCCCCGGTCGGGGCGGTCCTCGAGTACGCCTGGTGCCCTCGTGCACGCCGGCACCCCGCACCTGCCGGTACGGTCCGATGACGGCAGACCGCATTCCGATGGCCGGGCGTGACGGCCGATGAGCGAGCCGATGGCGATCCTCGACGACGGTTCAGCCGGGTTCGAGGCCACCCGACGACGGCTCTCGCCACGCCAGGCCGAGCTGGTGGCGGAGCTGGTCCGGGCCGCCACCGAGGAGATCGACATGGTGGGCTACGCCGGGCTCACTGTGCGCAGCGTGGCCCGTCGGGCCGGGGTGGCTCCGGCTACGGCCTACAACTACTTCAGCTCCAAGGACCACCTGCTGGCCGAGGTGCTCTGGCGAGGCCTGCAGTCGCTGCCGCCCGTCGACACCGGCCGTGGCCGTTCCGTGCACGACCGGGTGTCCGATGCCGTACGGGCCATGGTGCTGCTGACGACCGAGAGTGCCGCCCTCGTGGACGCGTCCACCCAGGCCCTGCTGAGCAACAGCGCCGACGTGATGCACCTCCGAGACCGGATTGGGAGCGAGATCCACCACCGCCTGGCCGTCGCCGTCGGCACCGGCGTCGACCCGATGGTGGTCCGGGTGCTGGAGACCTCGTTCTCCGGTGCGCTGCTGGCGGCCGGCATGGGGCACATGTCCTCGATGGACATCCCCGAGTTCGTGGCCACCGCCGCCGACCTGATGATCCGAAGCAACCGACCGGGGCGGAGGACGCGATGACCACCGCCGCCGAACCGGTCGTGTACAGCCCCTACGCCTACGAGATCCACGAGGACCCCTACCCGGTGTATGCCCGCATGCGGGCCGAGGCACCGGTGTACCGGAACGACGAACTGGACTTCTGGGCCCTCTCCCGCCACGAGGACATCCTGGCTGCCTTCCGCAACCTCGACGGCTTCTCCAACGCCCAGGGGGTATCCCTCGAGCCCAGTGCCTTCGGGCCCGACGCCCACAAGTTCATGTCCTTCCTGGCCCTCGATCCGCCCCGGCACACCCGCATGCGTTCTCTGGTGGGCAAGGGGTTCACGCCCTCCAAGGTGGCCCAGATGGAGGACCACATCCGGTCCATCGCCCTCGAACACCTCGAGCCGGCCCTGGACAAGGGGACCTTCGACTTCATCGCCGACTTCGCCGGCAAGCTGCCCATGGACGTAATCTCGGAACTGGTCGGGGTCCCCCGGGTGGACCGGGCCGAGGTCCGTCGCCTGGCCGACGTCGTCGTCCACCGGGAGGACGGTGTGCTCGACGTGCCGGCGGCCGGGATGGACGCGGCCATGGCCCTCGTGGCGTACTACCAGGAGATGGTGGACGAACGACGGCGTAGCCGTCGGGACGATCTCACGTCGGCGCTGCTCGATGCCGAGATCGACGGGGACAAGCTGACCGATGAGGAGATCATCGCCTTCTTGTTCTTGATGGTGGTGGCCGGAAACGAGACCACGACCAAGCTGCTCGGCAACGCCTGGTACTGGGGCTGGCGGAACCCCGGGGAGCGGGCCAAGCCGTTCGATGATCGCGGGCGGGTGGAGAGCTGGATCGAAGAGACCCTCCGGTACGACACCTCGAGCCAGATGCTGCTCCGGGTGACGAGAATCCCCATGGAGCTCCACGGGGTCGAGATCCCCGAGGGCAGCCGGGTCCTGCTGCTCGTGGGGTCGGCCAACCGGGACGAGTCGGTCTTCCCCGACGCCGACCGGTACGACCTCGACCGCGACACCAGCCGACTGGTCAGCTTCGGCAGTGGTCGGCACTTCTGCATGGGCGCGCCCATGGCCCGCCTCGAGGCCCGGATCGGACTCCGCGAACTGGTCGACCGGGTGGCCACCTACGAGGTCGACCCCGGAGGCATCCAACGGGTCCACTCCATCAACGTGCGGGGGCTGGCCGCCATGCCCACCACGGTGGTGTTGCGCTGATGGCCCGATTCGAGGCCAACCCCAAACGGCGTCCGGCGGTGGTGACCGGTGCCTCGTCGGGCATCGGACAGGCCACGGCCAGGGCGTTGGCCGCTCAGGGGAACCCGGTGGCCCTCGGGGCCCGGCGGGTCGCCGAGTGCGAGGACACCGCCGCCGCGATCCGTGCCGACGGCGGGGAGGCCGTGGCCATTCACCTGGACCTGGCCGACGGCAACTCCGTGGAGCAGTTCGCCAAGGCCGCGGTCGAAGCCCTCGGGTCGGTCGAGATCCTGGTGTCCAACGCCGCCCGGAACATCGCCGGTGCGGTCCTCGATACCGACACCGAGGCGTTCGACGGCGTTCTGTCCGTCAACCTGAGCGGAACCCACCGTCTGGTGCGGGCCCTGGCCCCGGCCATGACCGAGCGGCGGCGGGGCGACATCGTCTTCGTGACGTCCGACGTGGCCGAACGGCCCCGGCCATCCATGGCCGCCTACGTCACCTCCAAATGGGGACTCGAGGGTTACGTCCACTCGCTCCAGATGGAGCTGGAGGGGACTGGCGTGCGGGCCACCATCGTCCGACCCGGACCCACGCTTACCGGCATGGGGATGGATTGGGATCCCGAGGTGACCGGCCGGGTCATCGAGGAGTGGGCGGCCTGGGGATTCGCCCGTCATGCCAACTTCATGCACCCGGCCGGCGTGGCCCAGGCCATCGTGGCCGTGGTGGGCCTGCCCCGGGGCACCCACGCCACGGTCATCGAACTGCAGCCGGAGGCGCCCATCCGAACCCACCCCGACGACGAGGGAGAGCCATGACCATCGCAGTGGACCACAAACGACCACCCCGGGTGTCCGGCGGCGAAGAGGCCAACGGCCACCTAGAGGAGCTGCGGGTGGACCCGATCGCCCTCATGAACCGGGTGCGAGCCGAGTGCGGCGACGTGGGCGTGTTCCGACTGGCCGATCGGGACGTAGTGCTGATGACCGGGGCCGGGGCCAACGAGTTCTTCTTCCGGGCTCCCGAGGAGGTCCTCGACCAAGCCGAGGCCTACCCGTTCATGACACCGGTCTTCGGCGAGGGGGTGGTGTTCGACGCCCCTCCGGAACGTCGGCGGGAGATGCTCCACAACCAGGCCCTCCGGGACAAGTTCATGCGGGGCCACGCCGCCACCATCGCCGACGAAGTCGAGCGGATGGTGGCGGGATGGGACGACGAGGGCGAGATCGATCTGCTGGACTGGTTCGCCGAGCTGACCATCTACACCTCCTCGGCGTGTCTCATCGGCAAGCGCTTCCGTAATGAGCTCGACAAGCGGTTCGCCGAGCTCTACCACGACCTCGAGCAGGGCACCGACGCCATCGCCTACGTCGATCCCTACGCCCCGATCGAGAGCTTCCGCCGGCGGGATGCCGCCCGGGTGGGACTGGTCGAACTAGTGGAGGGGATCATGGAGCGCCGGGCCGCCGGTCCCCCGTCGGCTGACGACGAGCGGGACCTGCTCGACGTGCTCATGTCCATCAGCAACGAGGACGGGTCACCGCGCTTCCTGGCCGACGAGGTCACCGGGATGTTCATCTCGATGATGTTCGCCGGCCACCACACCACGTCGGGCACGGCAGCCTGGACCCTCATCGAGCTCCTGCGCCACCCTGACGAGCTGAGGGCCGTCGACGATGAGCTCGGCGAACTTTATGCCGGAGGGGCCGAGGTCAGCTACCAGGCCCTCCGGTCCATGCCCCATCTGGAGTCGGCCGTGAAGGAGGCCCTGCGCCTGCACCCACCGCTCATCCTGTTGCTCCGCGTGGCCAAGGAGGACCTCGAGGTGGACGGGTACACCATCACCGCCGGCCAGATGGTGGGAGCCAGCCCGTCGGTCTCCAACCGGATCCCCGAGGACTTTCCCGACGCCGACGAGTTCCAACCCTCCCGCTATCTCGAGCCGCGCGAAGAGGACCGGTCCAACCCCTGGACCTGGATCCCCTTCGGCGCCGGTCGGCACCGCTGCGTAGGGGCGGCCTTCGCCATGATGCAGCTCAAGGCCATTTTCTCGGTGTTGCTGTTGGACTGGGAGTTCGAGCTGGCCCAGCCGTCGGACTCCTACCGCAACGACCATTCGAAGATGGTGGTCCAACTGCAACAGCCCTGTGCGGTCCGGTACCGCCGGAGGGCCGCCGGTCGCTCCCGGGGTTCCGAAGGCGACGGCGCCTGATGCGGGTCACCGTCGACCTCGACCTGTGCCAAGGTCACGGTGTCTGCGAGTCCGAGGCGCCCACCGTGTTCGAGTTGGCCAAGCACGAGAAGGTGACCATCCTGAACGACTCGCCTCCCGACGAGGTTCGCCCCGGGGTCGAAGCCGCCGTCCGTTACTGCCCGACATCCGCACTACACATCGTCGAAGAGGAGTAGTCCCAATGCCGTCATTCCCCCGCAGTGAGCTCGAAGCGATGATGGAGCGGTGGTTGGACATCAACCAGCCGCTGCGAGGAACAGCTGAACTGGCTCCCCATGGCCGAGATGTACACCGACGACGCCACCTACGGGTGGAACGTCGGCCCCAACGACGAGTTTATGGCCGTGGGCAAGGACGAGATCCGGGAGTACGCCCTCGGCCTCGAGATGGAGGGCTTCGGGGGGTGGACCTATCCCTACCAGCGGGTGCTGATCGACGACGTCCAGGGCGAGATCCTCGGCCTGTGGAAGCAGGTCGCCGACGCCACCCGGCCCGACGGCAGCCACTACGAGATCGCCGGCCTGGGCGGGAGCTGGTTCCGTTACGCCGGTAACTTCACATGGAGTTGGCAGCGGGACTTCTTCGACGTGGGCAACGCCACCGCCGTCTTCATCGAGATGATCAACGACGGCGCCCTGAGTCCGGGCATGCAGAAGCGGATGGAGAAGGCGGCGTCGGGCCAGCGCCAGCCGGGCCACTACCGGGTGGGTGGCGCTCCCGTGGGCCTGTGGGAGGGCGTGTAGGCGTCCATGGAGTCAGTGTGGGACTATCCCCGCCCGCCCCGCCTGGAGCCAGTTGGCCGCCGGATCCGGGTGGTCTTCGGTGGCGAGACCATCGTCGACACCAGGGCGGCCTACCGGGTCCTCGAGACCAGCCATCCCCCCAACTACTACGTGCCCCCCGCGGTCATCGCCGACGGCTGCCTGGTCCGGGCCCGGGGCTCTTCGTTCTGTGAGTGGAAGGGCACGGCCCACTACTACGACGTGACCGTCGGCGATGCCGTGGCCGCCGAATCGGCCTGGGGCTATGACCGGCCCACGAAGGCCTACGCAGCCATCGCCGGGTATGTGGCGTTCTACCCCGGTCGGATGGACCGATGCCTGGTCGACGACGAGGAGGTGGAGGCCCAGCCCGGTGGCTTCTACGGTGGCTGGATCACCGCCGACCTGGCGGGTCCGTTCAAAGGGGCTCCGGGCAGCGACCGGTGGTAACCGGCGGCCCGTGCCGGACCCATGAAGTGGACGACCGGAGACTCAGCGGCCGGCGAAGGCCTCGATCACCCCGGTACGCCACGACTTGACTGCTTCGGAATGCTCCGAGCCCGTCCGACCCATACGCACCAGCACCAGGTCCAGCCGGGGACAGATGTCGATGCACTGGCCCTCGTGGCCGGCGGCCCAGAAGGTCCCGTGGGGACTGTCCCGGGTCCACCAGTGCGATCCGTAGTAGTCCCCGTCCTCGGGATCGACCGAACGGGGTAGGCGGCCGTGGTCGACCCAGCCCTCGGGCAGTAGCCGGCGGCCGTCCCAGATCCCGTCGCGCAGGTAGAGCAGGCCGAATCGGGCGTAGTCCCGGGCGGTGGCATAGACGTAGGAGGCGGCCACCCACGTCCCGGCCTTGTCGAAGGTGGCGGTGGCCGACGTCATCCCGAGCGGGTCGAACAAGCGGTCGGCCAGGAACTCCCGGTAGGGCCGGCCCCGACCCAGGGTGCGGGCCACGATGCCCGAGATGATGTTGCTGGTCCCACTCGAGTAGTTGAATCGGGTCCCCGGGGGCGCGGCCAGCGGGCGGTCGGCGGCGAAGGCGGCCATGTCGTCCTGACCCCGTCCGAAGAGCATCTGCAGGACGTCGGAGGTTTCGGCGTCCTCGTACTCCTCCACGAAGTCGAGGCCGTCCCGCATCTCGAGGAGGTGCTGGAGGGTGATGGCGCCTCGCGGATCGCCGGGTACCTGCCAGTCGGGTACCGGGGCCGGGTCGTCGAGAATCAGACGACCCTCCTCCACCAGCATTCCCACCACGGCGTGGAGCATGGATTTGGCCATGGACCAGGAGAGCAGTGGGGTGTCGCGCACCACGGGCTTGCCCGGCTTGTCCCACTGCGGCAGAAGCCCGTCGTACCGCTCCAGGACCAGCTCGCCCCCGATGGACGATGACCACCGCGTACGTCTGGTGGAGCGAACCTTCGGGATCGAAGGCCGCGTCCATGGCCGCGGCCAGGTCGACGCCGTCGGGAAGTGGTCCCGTCGGGCCACGCCGCCCCGGGCCAGGGCAGACCGGGGGCCTGGTCGGGAAGGGGCGGCAAGGGACGGGCGATGGGATCCGGGACGGTCACGGCTCGGAGTCTCGCGCTGCCGGCCCCGTGGTGCCCCCGGCGATCAGGCCACCGGTGCCCGCCAGTCGATCCAGCCGCCGTGTTGCTGGACCACCGCCAGCAGGGTGGGATGGGCCACAGCGTCCTCGAACAGCACGGCACCGAGCACGTGGGCCTGCGCCCCCGACCGGTCGGTGAGCGAGGCATCGCCGACACCGTCGACGGTCCCGGCACCGTCAGCACTGAGCCAGGCCACCGGTCGCCGCCGGGACGTGTCGGCCAGCAGTTCGGTGAAACGACGGCGCTGGTCCAGCGAGAGGTAGGCGAAGGACCAGCTGGTGACGACCACGGCGGCGGTCCCGTCCTCCAGGCGCTCGATCACCGGGGGAAGCCCGTCGACGGCATCGCCCTCCAGGACCGTCGGCAGATCGGCCTGGGCCAGGCGGATCGACGCCTCGGTGCGGGCGAGACGGCCGGTGTCCGGCCACACGCAGGCCAGCAGCCAGCGGGCATCGGCCGGATCAGCCAGATCCACGGGAGACCGGTCGATCCCCACCCTGCTGGCCGGCGTGGGCAGCCGTTCGGCGACGGGCGGGCGGCCGCCCAGCACCTCGCAGGCCACCACCACCGGGGAGTCGGCGGGACCGCTGCTCCCGTGGTCTCCGTAGTCGAGCCGGTACCGGTCGCACAGGAGATTGAGGCCTGCACTGGCCCCCACGTCGATGAGGGCGAACGGTGTGTCGAGCCGGTCGGCGATCCAGGTCAGCCCGGGACCGATGAGCGCACTCCGGCCGCAGTCGTTGGTCTGGACCCGCCGAAAGGCCAGCAGCTCCGACAGCTCGTCCCGGTGGGTCTGGCACACCTCCAGGAACAATGGGGCGGGATCGTCCGCCGACCGACCGGCGTACACGTCGGCCAGTGGGTGGTCGAGTCCGTCCAGAAGCAGGTAGTGGACGGCGCCGAGCAGGGCCGGCGGGAGGTGGGCCTCAGGCGGACACTCGCCCCACCAGGTCGAGTACCGCCGGGTCCGCGGCCACGGCTTCGGCGATCCGCTCATAGAGGGGCGAGTAGCCCCGGAACTGATGGTGGCCGAACCACTCCCACAGCTGGCCCAGTTCATCGGTGGCACTGCTCATCCGAACATCCTCGCGCCCGGACACGTCACCGAGCCCCGCCATCGTCCAGGACAGGTCGCCACCGATCAGGGTATGAGGACGATCTTCCCGTGGGTGTGGCCCCGGGCCAGCCGACGTAGGGCTTCGGCCGCGTCGGCCAGTGGGTAGGTGGCGGCAATCAGTACGGAGAGCGTCCCGGCCTCGGCCCGCTTGACCAGTTCCATGCGGGCCGCCGACCGCACCTCGGTGCCGGGATCGGCTCCGGGCGCTCCACCGATCACCTTGATGCCGAGCTCGAAGCCACGCTGGAATCCGGCGATGGTGACGATGCGGGCCCGGTCGACCCCGAGGGCGACCGACACGGCCACGGCCTCGTCGGTGCCCACCGTGTCGATGGAGGCGTCCACGCCGTTGGGCGCGAGGGCCGTGATGCGCTCGTACAGCCCCTCTCCGTAGGTCACCGGCTCGGCTCCCAGTCGGCGTAGGTAGGCATGGCCCGGCGCGGCGGCCGTCCCGATGACACGGGCGCCGTCGGCCAGGGCCAGCTGCACTGCCATCAGTCCCACCCCTCCCGACGCACCGTGCACGACCACGGTGTCACCGGCGCCCACGCCCGTTACGTGCAGGGCGTGCACTGCGGTGGTCCCCGTGAGCATGAGCCCGCTGGCCTCCTCGAAGGACAGTGCCTCCGGTTTGGGCATCACCGCCTCGGCCCCCACCACCAGGTTCGAGGCGTACGCCCCCCGGGCCCGGAAGAGGATCACATGATCGCCGACGCGGATCGGTCCTCCCGGCCCCTCGGCGCCCTCACCCACCGCCGTGACCACGCCGGCGGCCTCGGACCCCAACGGCATGGGAAGCTGGCTTTCGTCCGCCCCGAAGCTGCCACTGAACAGCTTGTAGTCGACCGGATTGGTCCCGACCGCTCTGAGCTCCACCGATACCTGACCAGGACCTGGTTCCGGGAGCTCCTCGTCCACCACGGCCAGAACCTCGGGCCCACCGAATGCCCTCGCCACAACTCTGGTCGCCATGGACGGTGCAACCGAGTCGGAGCCAGACCTATTCCTTCCGACCGCCCGATTCCTGTCGGAGCGCCCGGTCCGGGCTGCTCCGGGCGGGACGGTCCTCGTCATGGCACGATGCGATGATGATCGACCATGTCTCCATCCAGTGTGCCGATGTGTCGTCCAGCGCCGCCTTCTACGATGCCGTGCTCCAGCCGCTGGGTGGACGGCGCCTCGTCGAGGACGGCCCGGCCATCGGGTTCGGCTTCCCACCCCGGCCCACTTTCTGGATCGGGCCCCGCACCGCCGGGGAGGGGTTCCGTGAGTGTCACTTGGCCTTCGTCGCCTCCGACCGGGACACGGTGCAGACCTTCTTCGACGCTGCGGCGGCCACCGGCGCCGAAGTCCTCCACGCGCCCCAGCTGTGGCCGGAGTATCACCCGTCCTACTACGGAGCCTTCGTCCGCGACCCCGACGGTAACAACGTCGAGGCCGTCTGCCACTCGTTGGAGTAGTGCTTCGCGAGGTCCGCGATGCGGGCCAGGCCGCGCCTCGTGACCATTCCTCGCCGGTCAGGAGGCGGCCTCAACGTTGGGGCGCGACACGCTTGGGTGCTCAAGGAAGGGCGCGCAACGGTCGATGAGGGGCAAGAGGAACAGCGCCGTCATCACCGTTGCGCGGGTCGGGGTGCCGCCGTTCTCCACGCCACCACAGGCACATCGCCGGTGCATAGGCGCTGGAAGTGGACCCACGCCCCACCGGTGTCCTGTCCGGGGTAGGTAGGGTTTGCCCGTGGAGTCCCAGCGCGCCAAGGCGGCCACGTTTCTGGCATCACATCGGGAGGGAACCCCCATCATCGTTCCGAACCCGTGGGACGAGGGCTCCGCCCGACTGTTCGAGCGGATCGGATTCAAGGCACTGGCCACCACCAGCAGCGGCTTCGCCGCAACCCACGGCCGCCTGGACGGTGCGATGAGCCGGGATGAGATCCTGGCCAACGCGGCAGCCATCGTCGATGTCACGACGCTGCCGGTGTCGGCCGACCTCGAGCACGGGTTCGGCGACGACCCGGCCGACGTCGCCGAGACCGTCCGGTTGGCGGTCGGATGCGGACTGGCCGGTTGTTCGATCGAGGACTCCACCGGCCGGGATGGCGCCCCCCTCTACCCGGTGGCCAAGGCGGTGGAACGGTTGGCGGCAGCGGCCGCCGTGGCCCACGCCGGCCCGGTGCACCTGGTGCTCACCGGTAGGGCGGAGAACCATCTCCACGGAGTGGTCGACCTCGGCGACACCATCGCCCGGCTCCAGGCCTACCAGGACGCCGGTGCGGATGTGCTCTATGCGCCGGGCCTGACCGATATCGGGGACATCCGACGGTTGGTGGACGCGGTGGACCGTCCGGTCAACGTGCTGGCACGACCGGGAGGACCGTCGGTCGCCGAACTGGGCCTTGCCGGCGTGGCCCGGGTCTCGGTGGGCGGAGCCCTCTGCTTCGCGGCACTGGGAACTGCGGTCCGTGCCGCCACCGAGCTCCTCGAGGAAGGGACCTTTGGGTTCTGGGAGCAGACGGCGGGAGGCCTCGAGGCGGCACGCGCCGCCTTCGTGGAGTGAATCCGCCGGCGTCCTCCGGGGCCACAGGCAACGGTCGACAGAGTCGAGGCGGGACGGCACGCCGGTGATCAGCCTGGCCGACGGGATCGGGCTGCTCATCGGCATCGTGGTCATCGCCACCATCGCCGACCGCCTGCGGATCGCCTATCCCATCTTGTTGGTCATCGCCGGTATCGGCGTGGCCCTCATCCCCATCCACCACCGGATCGAGCTCGATCCCGAACTGGTCCTGCTCGTCTTCCTGCCGCCGCTGATCTACGACGCCTCCCTCGACACCTCGGCGCGGGAGCTCCGATCCCAGTTCCGCCCGATCCTCTTCCTGGCCGTGGGTCTGGTGCTGGTCACCATGACGGTGGTGGCCGTGGTCATCCACTCCGTGGTCGGTGACATGTCCTGGGCCGTCGCCTTCGCGCTCGGGGCCATCGTGTCGCCACCCGACTCGGTGGCCGCCACCCAGATCGCCGGCAAGCTCGGCCTGCCGCGCCGTCTGGTAACCATCCTGGGCGGCGAGGGGATGATGAACGACGCCACGGCCCTGACCGCCTACCAGGTGGCGGTGGCCGCCGTGGGCACGGCCTTCACCGCGGCCGATGTGGCCTGGAAGTTCACCTTTGCCGTGGTGGTCGGTGTGGGCATAGGACTGGCCGTGGGATGGCTGGGGGCCCGGGTCCTCCGGTTCACCGAGACACCGGTGATCGAGAACACCATGCTGTTGATCCTCCCCTTTGCCGCCTACCTTCCCGCCGACAAGGTGGGGGCGTCGGGAGTCCTGGCCGTGGTGGCCGCCGGCCTCTACTTCGGTCGTTACGGGTCGGCGTCGCTGACCGCCGGCGCCCGCCTGCAGCAGCGGGAGACCTGGGATCTCATCGTGTTCCTCCTGACCGGCATGTCGTTCCTCCTGGTCGGCCTGGAGCTACGGCCCATCCTCGACAGCCTGACCAACCGGGAGTCGGGCTCGCTGGTCCTCGAGGCGCTGGCCGTCGTCGGCGTGGTCATCGTGGTGCGCATGGCCTGGATCTTCGTGGCCACCGTGGTACCCGGTGCGCAGCGCCTACTCGGCTCCGGTCAGCGACCCTCCCACCCGTGGCGCGAGTCCACGGTCATCGGTTGGGCGGGCATGCGGGGGGCGGTGAGCCTGGCCGCATCCCTGGCCCTGCCCCAATCGTTCCCTCACCGGGATCTGCTGGTCTTCTTGACCTTCGCGGTCATCGTGGCCACGCTGGTGGGCCAAGGCCTCACCCTGCCCCCCCTCATCCGCCGGCTGGGCCTGGTGACACGGGACGAACAGGAGACGGTGCTGGTGGCCGAAGCGCGGCGCCGGCTGACGGTACTCGCCCTCAACCGGCTGGAGGACCTCGGTTACACCGGTCAGTTCCCCGACGACGTGGTGGACCGGATCCGCATCGGGTACGAGTCCCAACTGGCTCGGCTCGATCGACGCCTCGAGTCGTTGGGGTCCGGTACCGGGGACGGCGCGCCGGGTGAGGACGGGGCCGGGAGCGATGCGTCCTCGACGGACCGCCGTGGTGATCTGCAGGCCGAGCGAGAGCTCCGCAAATTGGTGATCGCCACGGAGCGGGCCGAGCTCGAGCTGCTCCTGGGCCGTCGCAAGATCAGTGGGCAGGTGGCCGACGGGGTGCGGGCGGCGCTGGACATCGATGAGACCACCATGCGGCCCTGAGGCGGGGGTCGGCCCGACGGTCCGACCCACCGCTCCTGCCTCCTGGGCCGGACGTGCTGCAGGGCGCCCCCGGAGGGACGCCCTGCAGATACAACGATGCTGCTTGTGCTCACCGGGGTTCCCGTGAGGCGCCGGATGGGACCTGGGTCCGGCTAGGTCGCCCGGTGGGTGTCTGGCTGGGATTCGCCAGGTGGTACAGCGAGCCGCCTTAGCGGCCAGCCACCTCCAGGGTCCCAAAACGTTGACTGCTCAGTTGGACCACCTCCTCTCTCTGGTGGGCCCATCGTAGCGCCGGCCGCGACAGGGTCGGGCTTCTTTCGGACATGAATTCACTCGGGTGAGCCGGCGGCGCTCCGGCGCGAATTCCGGCGCGTGGGGACCGCGGACCCGGGGGGACGGACGACCACGGGAGGGGTCAGCGGGCCCGGTCCGGACGGACTGGGCAGACCGGGCCCCGGATCGGTACTATCGAACATATGTTCGTAGCACCTCCCCGCCGTCCGACCGCGGATACCCCGGATCCGGAACGGCCGCTCCCGGGTCGGAAACTCGACCGCCAGCGGGACCTGGTGGCCTTGGCCCTGCTGGCCGAACGCACGCGGCCTGTCTCCTCGAGCCAGGCCCGCACCCTCCCGGTGGCCCCGCCCCTCGGTGACCTGTTCCCCGACGGCAGCCTCCGGCGGGGGACCACCATCGTGGTCAGCGGACCGGGCGTGGGCGCCGACGTGGACTGGGCGGCCGACGGCAGTGTCAGCGTGGCACTGGCGCTCCTCAGTGCCGCGTCGGCAACCGGATCGTGGTGTGCACTGGTCGGGCTGGACGGACTGGGCGCGGTGGCTGCGCACGAAGCCGGCATCGACCTGGCCCGACTGGCCGTGATCCCCCACCCCGGTGCGGCGTGGGCCGAAGCCACTGCGACGCTGATCGACGGCGTGGACATGGTGGTGCTCTGTCCGCCGTTCCCCCCTCGCCCGGCCATGGCCCGCAGGCTGGTGGCCCGGACCCGGGAGCGCCGGTCCGTCCTGGTGGTGGTGCCGGGCCGAGCCGGGTGGCCCGATCCTCCCGACCTGCGCCTGAGCGTCGGGGGGACGCGCTGGGATGGTGCCGGAACCGGCGAGGGGTTCCTGTCCCGACGGAGCATGACGGTGACCGCCACCGGCCGTCGGTCGGCGGCACGCCCCCGGCACCGCCAGCTGTGGCTCCCGTCCCCCAACGGGGCGATCACCGACGCCGGACCTGTGGAGCCGGCATGAACCGACTTGTGGTGGTGCGCTGCCCCGACCTGCTCGACGCGGATGAGGACGGCGACGCCCTCCGGCTGTTCGCCCGTGTGGTCGAGACCGTGGAGCGCTACTGCCCGTGGGTCACAACCGTCCGTCCCGGGATCTGCTCGTTGCCGGCCCGCGGACCGGCCCGCTACTTCGGCGGTGAGGAAGCGCTGGTCCAGCTGGTCGCCGAGACCGCCTCGGCCCTCACCCCCGTTGAGGTCGGGGTGGCCGACGGGCTGTTCGCCGCGGTGTTGGCCGCCCGGGGTGGCGTCATCGTTCCCGCCGGAGGGACTGCCGACTTCCTGGCCCCCTGTTCCGTGAGCATCCTGGGCCAGCCCGACCTGGCTGAGCTGCTGGACCGGTTGGGTATCCGTAGCCTCGGCGACTTCGCCGCCCTCCCCGAGTCCCATGTGCTGGGCCGATTCGGATCGGACGGCGTGGCCGGCCACCGGGTGGCCAGGGGTAGGAGCGGCGAGCTCGGCGACCTGCGCCGGGCGGCCACCGGACGGCGCCTCCCAGGCCGGGGCGACGATGGGACCGCCACCTCCATGTCCGGTCAGTCCGGCTTCTGGGGCGGGGTGAGCGACACCGACGCCCGGGCCGGTCGGGCTCTGGCCGCCGTGCAGGAACTCCTGGGTCCGGACGGGGTGGTGACCGCCCACCTCCAAGGGGGCCGCGGGCCGGCCCAACGGGCCCGGTTCGTGACCTGGAACCCGGGGGACGGCCGCCCCGACACGCCCCCCGGGGGCCCGTGGCCCGGCCTGATCCCTCCGCCGGCACCGGCCGTCGTGCATCCCGTTCCCCTCCGGGCCGAACTCGTCGACGCCGATGGGGAGCCGCTCACGGTGTCGGCACGGGGGCTGCTCACCGGGGTCCCGGGTCGTCTGTCGGTGGAACAGGGCCCGTGGTCGTCCGTGGCCGCCTGGGCCGGTCCGTGGCCCTCGGACGAACGATGGTGGTCGAGGTCCCGACGGAGGAGTGCCCGCCTGCAGACGGTCACCGGGCCGGCCGCCCGCCTGTTGCTGGCCGAACGGGGCCGCTGGTGGGTGGAAGCCACGTACGGATAGCGGAGCCGTCCCGTCGATATGACCTACGCCGAACTGCACACCCACTCCAACTTCTCCTTCCTCGACGGCGCCAGCCACCCCGAGGAGTTGGCGGCCGAAGCCGTCCGGCTGGGCCTGTCGGCGCTGGCCCTGACCGACCACAACGGCCTCTACGGCGTAGTCCGCTTCGCCGAGGCAGCCCGCGCCTTCGACCTGCCCACCGTCTTCGGCGCCGAACTCACCATCACCGGGGTCGGACCGGTGGGGGTCCGCACCGGGGTGGCCGATCCCGACGGCACCCACCTGGTGGTGCTGGCCCGGGACCCCGAGGGCTACGCCTCACTCAGCCGGGTCATCGCCGAGGCCCATCTGGCCGGTGGGGAGAAGGGGAAACCGGTCATCACCCTCGACGCACTGTCCGACCACCACGACGGGCACTGGCAGGTACTCACCGGGTGCCGCAAGGGGGCACTGGCCACCGCCCTCACCACCGAGGGACCCGCCGCGGCGGCACACGCCCTCGATCACCTGATCGGACGGTTCGGCCGGGATCACCTGGCCGTCGAGCTCTGGGATCACGGCCATCCGATCGATGCCTCCCGGAACGACGCCCTGGCCCTGCTGGCCATCGAGCGGGGTGTGGCCCCGGTGGCCACCAACAACGTGCACTACGCCACACCGGCCCGCTTCCCCCTGAGCACCGCTCTGGCCGCGGTGCGGGCCCGCCGCACCCTGGCCGACCTCGAGGGGTGGCTCCCCTCCTCGGGCACCGCCTGCCTGCGGGGGGAGGCCGAGCAACGTCGCCGGTTCGCCCGGTGGCCCGGGGTGGTCGACCAGGCCGGTGAGCTGGCCGAGGCCTGTGCCTTCGATCTGCGCCTCGTGGCCCCACGGCTCCCCGACTTCCCGGTACCGGCGGGGCACACCGAGCAGACGTGGTTGGTGGAGTTGGTCCGCAGGGGGGCCGTCGACCGGTACGGGCCGCGGGAGACCGAGCGGGTCCCGGGGGCCTGGGCCCAGCTCGACCGGGAGCTGGCCATCATCGGTGCCCTCGGGTTCCCCGGCTACTTCCTCACCGTCTGGGACATCGTCACGTTCTGCCGACGGGAGGACATCTTCTGCCAGGGTCGGGGATCGGCGGCGACCTCCGCGGTCTGTTACGCCCTCGGCATCACCAACGTCGACGCCGTCTCCCTCGGGCTGCTGTTCGAGCGCTTCCTCTCCCCGGCCCGGGATGGTCCACCGGACATCGACGTCGACATCGAGTCCGGTAGGCGCGAGGAGGTCATCCAGTACGTCTACGAACGCTACGGCCGGCTGCACGCGGCCCAGGTGGCCAACGTCATCACCTACCGCTCGCGCTCGGCCCTGCGCGATGTGGGCAAGGCCCTCGGCCACACCGTCGAAGAGGTCGACGGCTGGTCGAAGTCGGTCGAGCGGGGTGAGGCCATCCAGGAACGGGACGACCTGCCGCCGCTGGTGAAGGGCCTGGCCGCCGAGCTGGTCGACTTCCCCCGCCACCTCGGGATCCACTCCGGAGGCATGGTCATCTGCGACCGCCCGGTGGTCGAGGTCTGCCCGGTGGAGTGGGGCCGGATGCCCGGCCGCAGTGTGCTCCAGTGGGACAAGGACGACTGCGCCGCGGCCGGACTGGTCAAGTTCGACCTGCTCGGCCTGGGCATGCTCACCGCACTCCACCACATGGTGGACCTGGTGCGCGACTTCCACCACGTGACGATCGACCTGGCCCACCTCGAACAGGATCCGGCCGTCTATGACCTGCTGTGCCGGGCCGACACCGTCGGAGTGTTCCAGGTGGAGTCGCGGGCCCAGATGAACACTCTTCCCCGGGTCCAACCGAGGTGCTTCTACGACCTGGCCATCGAGGTGGCCCTGATCCGTCCCGGGCCCATCCAGGGAAACGCTGTCCACCCCTACATCCGGAGGCGGAACGGCAGTGAGCCGGTCACCTATCTCCACCCGCTGCTGCAACCGGCCCTCGAGCGCACCCTCGGCGTTCCCCTCTTTCAGGAGCAGCTGATGCAGATCGCCATCGACGTGGCCGGTTTCACCCCCACCGAGGCCGACGAACTGCGCCAGGCCATGAGCGCCAAGCGGTCGGGCGAGCGGATGGCCCGTCTCCGTGACCGGTTGTTCGCCGGCATGGCGGCCCGCCAGGTCTCCGCGGAGATCGCCGAGCAGGTGTTCACGGCACTGGCCGCCTTCGCCAACTTCGGATTCCCCGAGAGTCATTCGGTGGCCTTCGCCCACCTGGTGTACTCCACCGCCTGGTGCAAGGTGCACTACCCGGCGGCGTTCACGGCCGGGTTGCTGAACGCCCAACCCATGGGGTTCTGGTCCCCCCAGAGCCTGGTGGCCGACGCCAAGCGCCACGGTGTGGTGGTCCGTCGACCCGATGTGAACGTCGGACGGGCCGACGCCGTCCTCGAGGGCCCGGGGACCGGAGCCGGGCCGGCCGTGCGACTGGGGCTGTCCTCGGTGCGCGGCATCGGCACGGAGACCGCCGGTCAGATCGCCGAGGGGCAGCCGTGGTCGAGCATGGAGGATCTGGTGCGCCGGGCCGGCGTCAACCGCACCCAGCTGGAGGCTCTGGCCACCGCCGGTGCCCTCGACGGCCTCAGAGGACCGGCCGGCGACCTGGCACGACCGTCCGTGGCCGGCCCGAACCGGCGGTCGCTGGTGTGGGGAGCAGGAGCGGCATCCCAAGCCACTCCGGACCGGCTCCCCGGGGTGGTGACCGGCTCGGAACCCCCACCCCTTCCCCGACCCACCCCGTGGGAGGGGGTGGCCGACGATCTGTGGTCGCTCGGCATGGCCCCCGACACCACGGCCATGGAGTTGGCCCGTGAGGGACTGGACCGGCGGGGGGTGGTGGCCGCGGAGGCGGTGCGATCGAGGCCCACCGGTGACCGGATCACCGTCGGTGGGGTGGTGACCCACCGCCAGCAGCCCGAAAGCGCGCACGGTGCCGTCTTCTTGAATCTCGAGGACGAGACCGGGATGGTCAACATCGTGTGCTCGCGAGGGGCCTGGATCCGGTGGAAACCGGTGGCCCGGGCGGGTCCCGCGCTCTTGGTCCGTGGACGGATCGAACGGTCGGAGGGGTCGATGACCCTGGTGGCTGAGCGGTTCGACCCGCTCGACCTGGGTCCCGTTCCCGCCTCGAGAGATTTCCGCTAAAACGCTCTTGACTACTCCAAGTGTTTTGTTGAACACTAAGAGTGATGCTTCACGAGTGCCACAGCTACGCCGATTAATTCACATACTGCACTCGCCTACTGACCGTCGGCGCATCACGCGCCCGACATGAACGACCAATCAGCAGCGCTGCCGGAACCTCACCGACGACAGACACGTCACCGCCGCGCCGCTTATCGATGTAGGTGTAATCGGCAATCACAGGAGGCTGTGGCTCATGAACGGACAGATAGCAGGACCGAGTGTGTTCTCACTCGAACTGGTGGGGCTCATCGTGGGGGTCTCCATGATCGCCGGGGCCGCCGACCTCATCCGGCAACCCGGGTGGGCCTGGAAACGGGCCGAGGAGAGCAAGGTCGCCTATCTCATACTGGTGCTGCTGGTGCCCATCGTCGGTCTGTCCCTCTACGTGTTCAAAGGCCGGCCGAAGGTGTCGGCCATCGCCGCCGGTGGTCGGGCCGCCAGCCTTCCCTTCGAACAGTTCGGCGGGGACCCGGCCCAGCCGCAGCACGACGGGCCCTGGCCCATCGGCGGGGTCGCCCCCCCTCTCGTGGACTTCGATCTCTTCACGCGGGCCGGGGAGCGGTCCACAGGGACCCAACCGGTCCAGCCGACGGTCGGTCCGGAGATCAGTCCGGAGGTCGGTCCCGAAACCGAGCCGGCCCCGCTCGAGGTGTCGGGCACGTTCTTCAGCAGCGCCGGTACCGCCACCAAGACCCGACAGTCGGTCGGACTGTCCCGCACCTACCGCCCCCGGCAACGGACCAGCCTGCCGGCGGCCGAGACGTCCGGGGCCAGTGTCGCCACCGTGCCGGCGGGCTGGAAGGCCGACCCGACCGGGCGCCACCAGTTCCGCTACTGGGACGGGTTCCACTGGACGGAGAACGTCTCCGACGCCGGCGAACAGTCGAGGGACGCCGTCGCCTCCTGACCGGCGGTCGGCTACCGGCCCGGCCCGGCCAGTCGGCAGAGGCGGGCCACCAACACCTCGAGCACGGTCCCACCCGGCAATGCCGTGACACCCCGCATATCGAGATCGGCCCGGGCCAGTAACCGAATGGCCTGGGCGATCCGCTCGGGGCCCAACCGCCGGGACTCGCCCAACGCCTTCTTGGCCGGGAAGGCGCTCTTCATGCCCAGCACCCGCGCCGCCTCCTCTGGCGACGTCACGCCGGATCCGTCCAGCTGGAGCATCTTGCGATAATGGCTGTGGAGCACCGACATGATCCGTAGCGGATGGGAGTCGGGCGCATCGAGCATCCGGTGGAGCACACTCAGTGCCCGGGCCGGCTTACCGGCGTCGATGGCGTCGGTCAGATCCCAGGGGGCCAGGTTGCCGGCCGTGCCGAGGAACGGCTCGAGGTCGTCGGCCGAGACGGTGGCGCCCCGACCGTAGGCGGCGGCGAGAGTGTCGAGCAGCCCCTCGAGGCGTCCCATGTCCTCCCCCAGATGGCCGGAGAGCAGGGCCGTGGCCGCCCCGTCCAGGCGGACCGGCCCGTCCCGCACGTGATCAGCCAACCACTGCGATCGGGCCCGCCCGTTCCCCACCGAGGTATCCACCACGCGACCGGAGGCCGCAACCGCCTTAGACAGGCTCTGGGGCAGGGTCCCACCTCCAGCCACCAGGACCAGGGTGGTGGTGGCCAACGGGTCCTTCAGGTACTCCACGATCCTCTTGGCGTCAGTGGGCGGGAGTTGGCCGATGTCACGCACCACCACCACGCGGCGTTCGACCAGGAACGGGGGCGTAGTGCAGGCATCGATGACCGCGCCCACATCGAAAGGCTCGACCCCCGGACCACCGAACTCCTCAACAGTCAGGGACGGATCCCCCCCATCAACCAGCTGGTCGATCAGCGCATGGGCGGCCTGGGCCACCAGCGAGGGGTCGGTCCCCCGGACCAGAAGAACCGGCTCGGTTCGGTTCGAGGACCCGGCCGCGGCCTCGACATCGGCCGTTCCGGTCACGGGGACACCCTGGCACGGTCCTTGCGGCGCGCTGCCTCCACCTCGCCCAGGACGTCGCACACCTGGCGGTGGGCGGCAACGTCATGGACCCGCATGATCCGGCAACCGAGTGTCGCCCCCATCGCCGTGGCGGCCAGGGACGCTTCGCGTCGCTCCCCGATCTCGAGCCCGAGGACTGCGCCGAGGAACGTCTTGTTCGACGCTGACAACAGCAGCGGGAACCCGAGATCGGCCAGTTGGTCCGAGGACCGCAACAGGACCAGTGACTGTTCGGCGGACTTGCCCAGATCAAGTCCGGCATCGAGGACGATGCGCTCGGCGGGCAGGCCGGCCGACGTGGCCCAGTCGGCCCGCTCGAGCAGGTACGTCCGGACCGCCTCCACCACGTCGTCGTAGACAGGATCGGGGTCGGGGATGCGGGGACCGAGTCGAATGTGGGTGGCCACCACCGTGGCGCCGGCGGCAGCGGCCACCCCCAGATAGTCGGGGTCGGCGAACCCGCTGATGTCGTTGCCGACGACGGCGCCGACAGCGAAGGCCTCCTTGGCCACCGACGCCCTCCAAGTGTCGACGGAAAGCGGGATGTCGAACCTGGCCCGCAACGCCTCGAGGGCCGGGATGACCCGGTCTAGTTCCTCGGGCTCGTCGACCGCCGGGCCCGGACCTGCCTTGACTCCGCCCACGTCCAAGAGGTCGGCACCGGATTCGACCAGGACTTCCGCCCGCCGAACCAGGTCGTCGAGGGCGTAGGTGGCCCCCTTGTCGTAGAAGGAGTCGGGTGTCCGGTTGAGGATCCCCATCACGAGAGCCCGGTCACTGATGTCAAAAGACCGGTCGCCCAGGGTCAGGTGGGTTGCTCGCACAGCCGTGACGCTATCCCTCGGTCCAGGAGGTCGACACACAGATGCCCCGGGACCCGGTCAGCGCGGAGGTTCCGGAAGCCGGAGGGTCAGCCCCAGGATGCCGGATCGGTCAGAACAGGCGTGACGCCAGAGCCTTGCGGTATCCGGAGGTCCGGGGGTCATCGGGGCCGAGGGTCTCCAGCAGATCCACGAACTCCTGACGGGCCGAAGGATCCTCGGTCACACGATCGAGGAGCCCGTCCAACAGGACCTCCACCCCATCGGCGGCCACGTCGACCTGCTGGGAGGCCAGGCGTGCCTCGGCCAGGAGTCGGCGCGTCTCGGCCGTCTCGGGAATTCGCCCGAGCAGGGTGATGGCCTCGTCGGCATCGCCTCGGGCCGCCAGAAGTCCGGCCAGGGCCACGATGGCGCCTTCATGATCGGGTTGGATCTCCAGGGCCTGACGGAGCGGCTCCTCGGTTCCGTCACGTTGCCCCTCGGCCACCAGCAGATCGGCCGGGGACGGCTCCGGGGTCAGCTTGGCCACGAACTCCGCCACCGCCGCCTCGGGGAGCGCGCCGATGAAACCGTCGACCACGGCTCCGTCCTTCAGCGCGAAGACGGCCGGAATGGACTGCACCTGGAAACTGCCCGAGATGGCCGGGTTCTCGTCCACGTTGACCTTGGCCAGGGCCACGGCACCTTCGGTGGCATCGACCACCTTCTCGATGATCGGCCCGAGGGTGCGACACGGACCGCACCACGGTGCCCACAGGTCCACGACCACGGGAACCTCCGAGGACCGGCGGAGGACTTCCTCCTCGAACGTGGCATCGGTGACGTCGACCATGACCCAGACGATACCGGGACCGAATCAGACTTCCGACCCCCCGTACCCCGGAGGGCCGATCCAGGAGGGCAAACCGGTGCGGCCCGGGCATCGAACGAAGCGCGGGTAGCGTCTTAGCCATGGAAGGACGGTCGACCGTTGACGCCGAAGTCGAGGGGATCGACCGCGACCGGGTGACCGAGTGGATGAGCGCCACCGTTGCCGGGGCCAAAGCCCCCTTCTCGTTCGAGCTCATCGCCGGGGGCCGTTCCAACCTCACCTACCGGGTGACCGACGATGCCGGACAGGCGTTCGCGCTTCGACGCCCGCCGGTCAGTCACGTCCTTCCCACCGCCCACGACATGAAGCGCGAGCACACGGTGATCAGCGCCCTGGGACGGACCGGAGTCCCGGTGCCCCTCGCTCTCGGCCTATGCACCGACGATTCGGTCAACGGAGCGCCCTTCTACGTCATGTCCTTTGTCGAGGGCCACATCGTGCGCGACGAACGGGCCGCGGCCGAACTCCCCGAGGCCAGCCGCGCCCACGCCGGGGACTCGTTGATCGACACCTTGGCCGGCCTCCACGCCGTGGACGTCGACGCCGTGGGGCTCGGCGACTTCGCCCGTCGGGACAGCTACATCGAGCGCCAACTCAAGCGGTGGCACGGTCAGTTCACCCAGTCCACCGTGGACGGCCAACCGGGACCGGCCGTCGTCGACCGGGTCCATGAGCTCCTGGCCGCAAAGATCCCCGAGCAACAGGGAGTGAGCATCGTCCACGGCGACTACCGGCTGGACAACACAGTGCTGGACGACGGTGGGACGGTCCGGGCCATCCTGGACTGGGAGATCTGCAC
Source organism: uncultured Acidimicrobiaceae bacterium (assembly GCA_963831535.1). Lineage (GTDB taxonomy): Bacteria > Actinomycetota > Acidimicrobiia > Acidimicrobiales > RAAP-2 > Bog-756. The sequence goes on from CAWHQP010000004.1 coordinate 268,817, forward strand.
GCTCGGCGACCCGCTGGCCGACCTGGGGCTGCTGCTCGTGTACTGGGCCGAGCCCAGCGACGGCGATCAGGCCCTGCTCGGAGTGGCCCCCACCGCCCTTCCCGGGTTCTCCCGCCGATCGGACCTGCTGGCCCGGTATGCCCGGGTATCGGGTCTCGACGTATCCCAGATCCCCTACTACCGGGCGTTCGGATTCTGGAAGCTGGCCTGTATCCTCCAAGGGGTCCATGTGCGCTATGCCGGAGGGGCCGCCGCCGGTGACCGGTCCGGTGTCGAGCAGTTCGCCGCCCACGTCGGTCGACTGGGTGAGCGGGCACTGGCCGAGGTGGAGTCATTGTGACCGATCGCGATCCGTCGTTGCTCTATGAGTTCGACCCCAACTGGGACAGGGCCGCGCTGCGCCGGCTCTCCCGTCCGGTGCTGGTGGTGGCCTTGGAGGGCTGGGTCGATGCCGGCATGGGGGCGTCCGCCGCGATCGCCACCCTGCTGGAGTCGACCCCGACGACGGTAGTGGCGTCATTCGACACCGAGCTGCTAATCGACCAACGGGCCCGACGGCCCATCGCCCGCCTGGAAGACGGGGTGACCACCGAGTTGACCTGGCCGAGCATCCGGGTGGTGGCCGGCAAAGACCGGGTGGGCGCCGACATCCTCTACCTGACCGGTCCCGAACCTGACTTCCACTGGCCCACCTTCATCAACGCCGTCGTTGGGCTGGCCCAGGGACTCGACGTCCGCACCGTGGTCGGATTCGGTGCATTCCCCGCCCCCACCCCCCATACCCGACCGGTACGGCTGGCGTCGACGGTCCCACCCCAGTCGGTGGAGCTGGCCGGACGGGTTGGCACGGTCCACGGAACGCTGGAAGTCCCCGCCGGCGTACAGGCCGCGCTCGAAGTGGCTCTGGGCCAGGCCGACGTACCGGTAATCGGGCTGTGGGCCCGCGTCCCCCACTACGTCTCGGCCATGCCCTATCCCGAGGCCAGCGCGGCGCTCATCGAGGGGCTCTGCGCGGTGACCGGAACGGTGCTCGACAGTTCATCGCTGCGGGACGCCGCCGGAGCATCTCGGCGCCAGGTGGACGAGCTCATCGGGGCCAATCCGGAGCACCTCGAGATGGTGCGGAGGTTGGAGACCGCTCTCGACTCCGAAGAGGTTCAACCGGCGCCCCTCGACGTGGACGTGCCCAGCGGCGACGAGATCGCCGCCGAGTTGGAGCAGTTCCTCAGAGGTGAAGGGCACTAACCGGTCGGGTCGCCGCCGGGGGTGGTGGCGGCATCGAGCTGCGGCTGCGGGACAGCCGCCCCACAGAGAGCGCCAGGATGACCAGCGGACACGAGCGCCAGGGCCACCAACACGCCCATCAACACCCAGATGATCAGCCGTCGTCGTTGCCCCTCGCCCGCGGCAGTGCGCGAGGCCGATTGGATGGCGCTCCGGGACTGGCGCGGAACTGGTGCACCGACTGGCGGGGTGAGCGCCGGCAACTCGGCGACGATGGCGACCATCTGTTCGGTGGTGGTCGCCTCGGCCAGCTGGCGCAGTCGGACCTCGTACTCCGACGAGTCCAGGAGACCCCGCTCGGCAGCATGGTCGAGCAGCACCCCGTAGCGGCTCCGGTCCTCATCGGTGACCGTCGCGACCGATGTGGTTTCGGTTCTCGGGGAGTTCAGCAGCGGAGGCGAGTGGGTGACCGGACTGGGTGCGTGGTCAGGGGTGGCCGCCTTGTAGCCGGAGGGGGCCGGAGTGTGGTCGGGTGCCACCGGGGCGTAGCCGGAGGGGGCCGGAGTGTGGTCGGGTGCCACCGGGGCGTAGCCGGAGGGGGCCGGGGTGTGGTCGGGTGCCACCGGGGCGTAGCCGGAGGGGGCCGGGGTGTGGTCGGGTGCCACTGGGACGTAGCCGGAGGGGGCCGGGCTCATCGTCCCCGTCCCCCCGCCGTTGAGGTCGACCGGGTTACCTCTGTCCACACCGTTGCGAGGACGGCCGTTCGAGGGAGCCGTAGCGCCGCCGTTGAGGCCGGCATGGTGCGGTGGAGCCGCCGTCGGGACAATCCCCTGGTCGGGGATGGTTCGAACGGGCGGATTCGGATCGAGAGAGGTGGGCACCTGGAACGAGTCCACGAGGGACCCCACGTCGTGAAAGACCAGCACCGTCGGCATCTCCGGTCGGGGCGGGACCGTCAGCGGCGGGGTCGCGGCTCGGGCCGTGTAGGGGCGACCGGTATCAAGTTTGTCGGTCACCTGGGAATTGTGGGGCACCAGCCGCCATGATGCAACTGTGGGGATGAGTTCCCCACTGATCGTGTCCCGATCACCGGGTACCGTGGCCCATGGACGTGGACGGAGGCATCGGTTTCGAACCCAGTGGCGTGGTCGATTCGGCCCGTTGGGCCGAGGAGGTCGGCTACGACGGCATCTGGTCGGCCGAGACCAGTCACGACCCGTTCCTCCCCTTGATGCTGGCGGCCGAACATACCGAGCGGATCAAACTCGGCACAGGGATCGCCGTGGCGTTCGCCCGCAACCCCATGACACTGGCCATGGTGGCCAATGACCTCCAGACCGTGTCGGAAGGCCGCTTCATGCTCGGGCTCGGGTCCCAGATCAAACCCCACATCGAGAAGCGCTTCTCCATGCCGTGGTCGCACCCGGCCCCGCGGATGCGAGAACTCATCGGGGCCATCAGGGCCATCTGGGCCAGTTGGTCAGACGGCAGTCGGCTGGCCTTCCGAGGCGAGTTCTACCGGCACACGCTGATGACCCCGATGTTCGATCCGGGACCAAACCCGTTCGGCAATCCCCCGATCTTCCTGGCCGCCGTGGGCGAGCGGATGACCGAGGTGGCAGGAGAGGTGGCCGACGGCGTCCTGGCTCACGGGTTCACCACCGAGCGCTACCTGCGCGAGGTCACGGTGCCGGCGCTCGAACGAGGCCTGGCTACCGGTGGGAAGGTCCGTGCCGATGTCCAACTCTCCTACCCCGGCATGGTCGTAACGGGAGCTGACGAGGCTGGCTTCGCTGCCGCGTCCAAGGCCGTGAAGACACAGCTGGCCTTCTACGGATCGACGCCCGCGTACCGCCCTGTACTGGAGCTTCACGGCTGGGGTGAGCTCCAGACCGAGCTCAATACGCTGTCCAAGCGGGGGTCATGGGACCAGATGGCCGATCTCATCGACGACGAGATCCTGGGCACCTTCGCGGTGGTTGGCGAGCTCGACGAGATCGCCCCGGAGGTCCGGCGGCGGTTCGACGGACTGGTGGACCGATTCAGCTTCTACGCCCCCTACGATATGGAGCCGAAGCGGTGGTCCGAGGTGCTGGCCGGCTTCAGGTAACCCGCCGCACCCGCCCCGGACCCGGTCGTGGTGGTTCGCTTCCGGACGCGGTCAGACGACCACGTTGACGAGCTTGGGCGGTCGGACAATGACCCGGCGGGGGGCGTTTCCGTCGAGAGCCTCGACCACAGTCGGAGAGGCCAGGGCCAACGCTTCGGCATCCGCTTCGGAGATGGTCGGGGAGACCTCCATCCGATCCCGAACCTTGCCGTTGATCTGGACCACCATGATGACGTGGTCCTCGGCGGCGAGTTCGGGGTCGGCTACCGGCCAGGAGTGGCTGTGGACGTGGTCGCCGTGTCGTCGCTCCCACGCCTCGGCGGCCACGTGGGGGGTCATCGGGGCCAGCAGCAGCAACAAGGTGTCGACCGCCTCATCGACGACCTCGCGGTGCCCATCGTCGCGCACATAGCCGTGCAGGAGGTTGACGAACTCCATGCAGGCCGCCACGGCGGTGTTGTAGGACCAGCGCTCGTAGTCCCTGCTGACCCGGTCGATCAACTGGTGGGTGGCCTTTCGGATGGCCACGTCGGGCGCGGTGAGCGACCCGACACGGAGAGTGGGCGGATGGTCATCGGAAGGGACCGCCAGTCGCCATACCCGATCGAGATACCGACCACATCCTTCGATGACGCTGTCGGTCTGATCCGACCAGTCGACGTCATCGGCCGGCGGACCCACGAAGAGGTGAAAGAGACGCAGGGCGTCGGCGCCCACGGTGGTGAGATAGCTGGACGGAGCCACCAGGTTGCCCTTGGACTTGGACATCTTCTTGCCGTCCATCCGGATCATCCCCTGGGTGAACAGGCGGGCGAAGGGCTCTCTCAGACCCTCGGGGGCCATACCCATATCGGCCAGGGCTTTGGTGTAGAAGCGGGCATAGAGCAGGTGGAGGATGGCATGCTCGATACCGCCGATGTACTGATCCACGGGCATCCAGTGCCGGGCGATCTCGGGGTCGAAGGGGACGTCCGTAGACCAGGGATCAGTGAAGCGCAGGAAGTACCACGACGAGTCCACGAAGGTGTCCATGGTGTCGGTCTCTCGGGTGGCCGGGCCACCGCAGATCGGACAGGTGGTGTTGAGGAATTCCAGGTTCGTGGCCAGGGGCGACTCACCGGTGGGTAGGAACTCCACATCATCGGGCGCCAGCACCGGGAGCTGCTCGGTCGGCACCGGGACCATGCCGTGGTCGGGGCAGTAGACGATGGGGATGGGACAGCCCCAGAAGCGCTGGCGCGACACCAACCAGTCCCGGAGCCTGTAGTTCACGGTGCGCTCGCCGATCCCCTGGGCCTCCAGCCATTCGATGGCGCGGGCCTTGGCCGTCGGGATGTCCAGGCCGTCCAGCCAGGCACTGTTGATCTTGTTCCCGGTGCCGGTGTAGGCACCGCCGGGGCCACCGGGGTCGTCCCATCCGGCCGGTGGCTGCACGGTTCGCACCCATGGCAGCCCGTAGGCCTCGGCGAAGTCCCAGTCCCTGGTGTCCTCGGCCGGCACCGCCATGATGGCTCCCGTGCCGTAACCCATCAGCACGTAGTCAGCCACATAGACCGGAACCGCCGTGCCGGTGAACGGATTGACGACCGAGGAGCCGGTGAAGGCCCCCCGCTTGGCCAGGCTCAGGGCGCCACTCTCGGACATGCGCTCCACGTCGGTGCTCGATGCGGCCCTTTTCCTCAACTCGTCGACGTCGATCCGATGTTCGGGAGTGGTCAGCTCGTCGACCATCGGGTGTTCGGGCGCCACCACGGCATACGTCATCCCAAAGGAGGTGTCGGGCCGTGTCGTGAACACCCGAAGGGCCAGGCGGGGACGCCCGTCGGACCCGTCCCGGCCCTCGACGACCAGGTCGTACTCGGCCCCCTCGGATCGACCGATCCAGTTGCGCTGCATGGTCTTGACCCGCTCGGGCCAATCGAGATCGTCGAGACCGGCCAGGAGTTCGTCCGCGTACTCGGTTATCCGGAAGAACCACTGTTCGAGATCGCGCTTCTCCACCAGGTCGCCGGAGCGCTCACAGGTGCCGTCGGCCAGGACCTGCTCATTGGCCAGCACGGTCTGGCATCCCGGACACCAGTTGACCGGCGCATTGGCCCGGTAGGCCAGTCCGCTGGCCAGGAGCTTCTGGAAGATGACCTGGTTCCACTTGATGTAGTCGGGGTCGTGGCTCCGGATCTCCCTCCGCCAGTCGTAGACCGCACCGAGTGACGTGATCGACTCCTTCAGCTCCTCGATCCGGGCCTCGGTGAAGATGCGGGGATGGGTGCCCGTCTTGATGGCGGCGTTCTCCGCCGGGAGGCCGAAGGAATCGAAGCCGAACGGGGAGAGCACGGCGTACCCCAACATGGTGCGCTGCCGGACGAGCAGGTCACCGAAGGTGTAGTTGCGGACGTGGCCCATGTGGGCTGGGCCGGACGGGTAGGGGTACATGGTGAGCACATACCAGGGAGGCCTCGGGTCGTCGGCATCGACCTCATAGGTGCCCTCATCGGCCCACAGCCGCTGCCATTTCTTCTCCACCCCGATGACGTCGTAGGCCCGTGCCATGGGTCACGATCGTACCGGCGAGCGAGCTTCCCCCTGGTTCCCCAGGGCGTGGGGTGCTCAGGCGTGCGGGGTACTGGTGGACAATGTGCCTTACGGCGCTGACGCCACGCCCTTCCGGGAGGGGCCCATGCCGGTCAGATTGGAGAGGCCCACGCCGGTCAGATTGCGGAAGGAACGCTGACCGCGACCGGCTGCGAGGGGCGGGCAGGCCTCCGGTGGGATCGAGCCTCGAACCTGGTGAGGATCGGCCCCTCATGGGGATGTCGGCACCCCGCCCCGCACGACCTTGGTCGGGTCGACGGCGAACATGGACTGGACCGGTGGCCCCTCCGTGCCAGCCCACCCGGTCACCGCGACCCTTACATCAGGAGTTCGGCAAGCTGGTGCCGTTCTGGGGTGATGTGCGCCGGGGCCCAGTAGGTATCGATCTCTTCATAGGTCGATGGGGTCGTGTGGGTGTAGAAGAACTGGATCCCGATCTCTGATCGATCGAGCGGTACCGCCGACGGGTCGGCGAATCGCTCGGACACCGACATCGGCCCGATGAAGGACGACAGAGCCAACAGCTGGTACTCGCCTCTCTCGTACGCCTTGAGGTCGATGCGACACGTCCGATCCCAGGCCGTGTGCCAGAGGACCTCGGTCGACGCCTCGTCGAGAACGGCCACACCCTTGGCACCGACCACCAGCACGACGGGGACGAGAACTCCGGGATCTTCAATGGCTGCATGAAGGGAGCCACTGGTGTCGTGCAGTAGGGCAAACGTCCACGTGTCGTCGTCGCGGAACCCGATGTAGCGGATCGACTCGGTGAAACGCTCGAAGTAGTCCGGTGTCAGTGAGCGCATCTCGAGGATGGCAAAGAGATCTTTGGCGTGTTCGGGAATTCCAGAGAGCAGGGCCGCCTGCAGATCGACACTCTTCGCTCGTCGGGCCACTTGATGAGCCTAACGAGACTCCGCTGCCGGTGGGTCCGGGACGCCGACGAATCCCGCAGTCCCTACCCAGGGGATGGGAACGGCCACAACCATGGCGCTACCCCGCTGATCTGGATATCTCAAGGCATCGTCCAAGTACGTCGATGACAGAACCAGTGCTCACGAGGGGCGTGAGACGAGGTGAATGGCGTGTTCGGCGAGATGAGGCTGACTTCGGCGACGAGAACGACGTCGCCGGCATCGTACGCAAAGCTGGTGGCGGAAGACCGCCATCTGGCATTCGAGTGTGCACAGCTGAGTGCAGTTGGCGCCACCGACGACGCTCTCCTAGTTGTGGCCGAGGCCGTGGACGGCATTCTCGCTCATTACGGCGGCATGCTGGTGATCACCCCAACTGGTCAGGGGGAACCGTTCGAGGAGGCACTGAGGACTGTGGAACTGGTTGGCCAGCGCAGCGACGCCAGCGGGGACGAGGTGCAGGGCACGTGGTGCACGTTGCTCCATCAGAAGCTCATCGGTGCGACGTGGCCACCTCCCCACGAAACGCCCCCTGGTTGAGTGGCAGGTCGGCGACCTCCTATCAGGTGCCTCCGGTCCTAGTTCGCCCTGTCGGAGCGGGATATCCACATCGGCCAGGTGAACAACAGGTAGACGCCAGTGGGTCATGATGGTCCCATGGGATCCGATGGCAACAAGCCCCGCAAACAGAAGCACAGGATGAAGAAAGTACCGAAGTACGAGGAGCCCAATCGGGCGGAAGGCTTCACCGGAGGCTCGTTCGGTCGCTCCGGCCATGGTTCCGACGGACACCACCCCGGGAAGCCGGGCCGGGCCGGGTCCTATCTCCTGAAGCTCTTGGGGCAGCGGCCCAAGAATTACAAGAATTAAGAGCGACCTCCCGCGGTCTCGACTCTTTGAGTGCCGTCGGCGAAGGGTTTGGCCTGGGGCGGGGCACTCAGCTGTACCCCCCGGAGAACATCAGCCTCCAGAGGATGGGGGCCTTCGAGAAACGCGTCGGGTGGACCACGGTGCCCGCACCCAGGGTCGGTCCGAGTGCACCGAACCCTGGGCACCGGATCCAGGCACCGCGTCACCTGCTGCTAACCTGACTCAACCCTCGGGGGCGTAGCTCAGCTGGTAGAGCGCTTGACTGGCAGTCAAGAGGTTCGTGGGTTCGAGTCCCATCGCCTCCACTCGAAACCGCAGGTCAGAAGCACCTTGTGCCCGCGCCCTTGGCGGGCGAACTGGCCCATCCCAGTGCTTTCCACGCACGAGATTGCGCCGCTTTTGTGAAATTCCGTTTCACGCTTTCTACGGACCCCCTTGAAACCGCCCACTGTGGCTCCGGCTCCTGGTTGACACTTTCCGGATGGCGCTCTCGACAATGCCACCATCAAATCGCAGTGGGCCACGCGCAAGCGGGCCTCAACTGGATCTCTTGCGCATCGAGGGGACTTCTGCGCTCGGGGATCTTCGACTACATCGACGGCTTCTACACCCCGAAGAAGCGCCTCGGTTACCGTTCTCCAGGCGGGTTCGAATCGGCATCCGTGGTTAACGGGAGTCAATTGCAATACCTCGTGAGCACGCCAAACCTGGACGGGATACTGTCACTGACAGAGCGAGCGGCACGTTCGGGGGACGACCGAATGGCATACGTCGTCACCCACTTCTTCGAAGGCGGAACGAAGGAGCAGTACGAGGTGGTCGTGGATGCCGCCCACCCCGGCGGCGCCCTTCCGGCTGGCCAGACGTATCACGCAGCCGGCCCGACCGAGTGTGGATGGCTGGTGGTGTCGGTGGGGAACTCAAAAGGTGAGTGCGATCACTTCGTGGGCGAGACGCTCATGCCCACCCTGACCAGCGTCCAGGGCGGCCTGGCCGGCCCTCCGCAGCAGCGGGCCCAGAGGTCGCAAACCTAGTCACTGCTTGACATACCGTCAGGTGCCTCTGATCGCCGGATGGGCGGGGCGGCTCGGCACATCAGTGCCTGTGGCCGAGGGCAACTCGGAGGATGACTTCCCGATTGAAGACTCGGTTCTGACCGGTCATGATGATCGGGTGGGAGCGGACACACTTCGATTCGCAGTCGAAATGGCGAAGATCGACTGGGGAACGTTGTTCCGAGACGTGATGCGAGGCGGGTCGGCAAGTAGCCAGTTCGAGGACTACTCCGGTAGGGGTCCGTCGGTCGTGGCCCAGAACGCCAATGGGGAGAAGTGAGTCCTTGAGGTGACCAAGAAGGTGAAGGACGCTCAGGACCGTAAAGCCCTGATCGAAAATGCCGAGAATGTGACAGATCGATTCAGATCGGCCGACAGATAGGACTAACGATGTCGGGAACCCTCAGAATCTCGCACAAGGCAATCGGAGCAGAGGTTCGCCGAGGCACGTACGATATCTTCGTCGACGGCAAGCGGAGCGGATCCGTCGCAATGAACAACACAACCGAGATACCAATCGACCCTGGGCGTCATTCTCTGCAGATCCGCGATGGCCGCAAGTCAAGCGGCATTGAAACCTTCGACGCCGCCGAGGGTAGGTCTGTCGCTTTCCGATGCACCGGAAAGAGGTTCTTGCCGATCTTTCTGGCATCCTTCGTTGTTCCCAAACTCGCGCTCAAGCTCGTTCGCGATTGAGTCGGACTCGCTGCCGAAGCACTCTCCTTCACGTGTTTCCGATATTGAGGCTCGGCGTAAGCGCGCCACCTAACGCAGCGGGGTGGGGCAATCAGCGATTCTTTGGTCGAGAGCTTCTGACTGTTACAAGGACCCCGACCGTCACTACGACGGCGAGCGTGACGAGCACCGCCAAACCGTGGGTTCCGGAGACTTCGCTGACCATGGTCACCTCGCTGGAAGCACCCTGCTCATCGGCCTCGCCAAGTGCCCCTGCTTCACCGGGTGCGAGGTGGTTGTCTGTGTGCTCTGGGCTGGAGCCCAACGAACGGACGAACGGGCCGCTGACTCGGAAGTCATCGATCAGCGAGGCCGGCAAAACGCCTCCTTGGGCTGAGACTAGAACCTGAAGCGAGTCAGCCCACCCGGCCCGGTGCTCAGTGTCACGGTCACCGAATCTGGCTTGACCCGATAGACGTTCCACGGAGGTGGTCCCTGCGACGGCGCGTTGAACGGGGCCGTGATACCCGCCCCAGTCTCATCCAGTTCCGCGGGCCATCCCTGGTCCGCCCAGGCCTTGGCAAGGCGCGCCAGGGTGGCCGGGTCGGTCTCCCGCTCTGCCTTACCCTCGGCAACGACGTCCGCATCGAGGATCGACACCGCGATTGAGCACCGCGGGTCGTGCGCGACGTTGTGGGCCTTGCGGGTACCCGATCCCGTCTGGAACCAGAAGCTTCCGTCAAGCCAGAGCGCGCCGACTGCAGTCACGTGCGGACTCCCGTTTTCGTTCACCGTGGTGAGCCAGGTCGTGCGAGCGTTGTGGGCGTCTGGAGCCGGGGACGATCCGGCATCGAGCTTCTCGACAATGGTCGCCCAATTCACCGGGGGTAGCCCGTCCGTCACGCCCAAGTTGATGATGTCCATTACGTATCCCTTCTGGCACTCGTGCCGACCATCAGACGTTTGCCGGTCGCCAGAGTCATTGCATATGAGCGAGGTAAAGTCATCCTGGCCTCGCCAGTCTGCCAGGCGTATCCCATATCGCGCCGGCTCGGGGCTACCCCAGCCGAGTCGCGGTGATCAAGACGGTCTCGAAGTTCATGACGAACGATCCGCCGTGATCGTCGATGGCCAAGCCGATACCATTGAACAGACGGTCTCGGACTGCTGGTTCGAGGGCGGTGTGATCGCTCCGTGAGATGAGTTGGTCCAACCACTCGTCCCGCTGGTAGGTCCGCGTCCAGGGGAACCACTTGTCTGTGGGCGTACCGAAGTCGGGCACCGCTGAGATGGCATCGATCTCCGAGTCCAGCCCGGTCTTCACGTCGGATGAGCGGTTGGCCGCGTACCCCCGGAACAGACGGTGACCGCCGGGCGGCACGACTCTCGCGTACACCTCCTCGAGAGCATCAGCCAGATCATCGGGCTGACACCCCGCGTTCCAGATCAGACAGAGCTTGCCGCCCGGCCGCAGCACAGAGGCCGCTCTGGCGGTGGCAATAGGGAGGTCGAGCCAGTGCCAGGCCTGCGCCGAGGTCACCCGGTCAAACGTGCGACCAGCGGGGTCCCAGGCTTCGAAGGCAGCGACCTCCACGTCGACCCCATGACCGCGGGCGATCGCCGCCATTCGCGGAGCGAGCTCCACCCCCAGCACATTGGCGCCACGCCGGGCAATCTGGCGTGAAGCAATCCCGGTGCCACAACCCACGTCGAGGACGTCCAGACTCGTAGGCACCGGACCGAGCAGCTCGTCGATCACCGCATCGGGATAGCTCGGCCGGAAGCGGTCATATGCCTCGGCTTGCTGGCCGAACATCCTCGAACGGTCCAAGGCCAGAGGTAGCGCTGCCAAACGATCGCGTTTGCTGGCATCCACGGAAGCCAGCCTGCCCCAGATTGCCGGTTATACGGGTGATCACGGGTGAACGACCGGCACTTTGATGGCGTCCTTCGAGCGGGGCTTGGCCAGCCGTCCGACAAGCCTTGCGGAGTGATACAACCATCCGATGGAAGACGTGGAGGTTCTCTGGCTCACCGAAGCCGATCAGATCGCACAAGCCGTAGGCGTGGCCGCTCGGGCGTTGAGAGACGACCCGGACTGGATGGCTGTCTCGGAGGATCCACTTGTCCGCCTAGAGATGCTTTACAGCATGTTCGCAGGCTCCCTAGAAGGGGCGAGGGTTGCCGGGGTCCGACGGGGAGATTGCATACTTGGCGTTGCTTCCGCCGTCGAACCGGGCCACTGTGTAGGAGCAAGACTGCCGCCAGAGGTCAGAACCCTGGAATCTCCGTCAAAGGACGGTTCCGACGTTGATCGCCTGACGCACTTTAGATCGATCCTCGCCGCTCACGATCTGGCTGAGACCCACTGGCACGTCGGACCCGTCGGAGTAGAGCCGGGCTTTCAGTCAATGGGGATGGGTCGGGCGGCGATGAAGTTGTTGTGCGAGGAGTTCGACGAGCACGGAAGAGTCTCGTGGTTGAAGACTGCCAAGCCCGAGAACGTGCGCTTTTACATGGGGCTCGGATTTGAGGTTGTTGAAGAGTCGCCGATGCTGACGGCGCATCTGTGGTTTATGCGTCGACAGCCTCGGTGATTGTTCGATGGGTATTCGTTCGATCAGACGGCGGGTGCTGTCGATCGCCGGTAATGCCGAGAGTGGAATCCTCGGTGGCTCTCATTCAGGCGACAATGTGAACGGACCTGCCCTCACGCCGAAGCGATTCTTCGAGCCGAGGCGAAGGGGCGGAAGGGTACACGTCGGCCTCGAGAGATACCCCTGCGGCCAACACCTCCATGCCCAAGATGTTGAGGTCGTGCCGAACTCGTAGCTGGCCGACATTCAACCCAGCTCTGGCCTCGGCCACGCGACGCCCCGGCGTGTCCGTTCTCGCATGATCTCGGCTGTCCCTCAAGAGTCCAGTGCCCATCGCCACCGCCAAGCCGGTAGAGGGTGTCCCGGACTGGCTGGCGGTCTAGCCGCCGGGAGCCACGGCTATGGCATCCTTTTGACATGGCTCGGCCAGGGTCCACGTTCATGAGTGGCGGCGTGGTTGCTGCAGATTCGATGGACGACGGCAACAGCCACATGGACGAACAAGGCGAAACCCCGGGAACCGCGACCAGCAGCGAGTGTCGCTCGTGGAAGGCCTTCGTCATTACCGGATCTAGCTACCTGTTCCTCGCCGTCCTCATCTGGTGGCACGTCTGGACCAACCATCCGACATCCACAACAGTTTGTGGATGCGGTGACCCTTCGCAATTCACTTGGTTCCTCGAATGGCCTGCCTATGCCATCGACCATGGGCTCAACCCGCTCTATTCGACTGCAATGGGTTACCCGCACGGGGTCAACTTGCTGGCCAACACATCCGAGGTCGCTCTTGGCGTGATATTGGCACCCGTCACGTGGGCCTTCGGTCCGATCGCCACACTCAATGTGGCGCTCACCCTTGCTCCGGCCCTCTCTGGCCTCGCCATGTTCGGGCTTCTGCGTAGGTGGACGTCGTGGAACCCGGCGGCGTTTGTCGGAGGGCTCCTCTACGGATTCTCACCCATGATACTGAGCAACTTCGAGTCTGCTCACCTGAACGTGACCATGCTCATCGTCCCCCCGTTGGTGGTCGCGTGTCTGGACGAGCTAGTCGCCCGCCAACGACGCCGACCGATCGCAACCGGAATCCTGCTTGGTTTCTTGCTCGCACTGCAGTTCTTCCTCGGAACCGAGTACTTGGCAATCGTGGTGATGCTCGGCGGACTAGGACTGGCATTCGTGGTCCTGCATGCGCGGGTGATATCGGCACACGTCTTCGAGGAGCGGGCTCCCTTCGCCATCAGGGGATTCAAGGCGACGGTTGTCACTGTGGTGGTGCTCCTCGCCTATCCGGCCTGGTTCGCCCTTCTCGGTCCTGCGAGCTTGCCGGGACCGATCTGGTCCGTCCCTCTCAGCCAGTTCGCCAGCCATCTTCGGTGGTATCTCTTGCCGCCACCGGCCAGCACCGGATCCTCCTTCGGCTACGGCGGACTCTTTCTGTCGGATCAGTTCTTGGGATTCGGATTGTTGTTCGTACTCGCGTCGGGGACAGCCGTCTGGCACCGCGATCGTCGACTCTGGCTGTTCGCGGCGATGGGTGGGATCGCCTGCGTGTTGGCTTTGGGCGCGGCCGATCCCGTGTTCAGTGTCTTTCCACTACTGGAGAACATTGTTCCGAGCCGGTTCAATATGGTCCTCTACTTCTGCGCCGCCGTGATGCTGGGAATAATCCTTGACCACGTCCATCGAGCCATGAGAGCCAGAACGATCGGAACCGGTTCCCGACCCGGCCGAACCGGCGAAGGCTCGGCCTTGGGGGTTTGGGGACCGTCGACCGTGGCCCTCCTCGTGGCGGCACTTGCAGTCGGCCCCGTCGCCGCATACTGGTCGCAGGGACTTCCGATCACAACGCGGCAGGTCGCACTTCCCGCTTGGTTCAAGGATGCGTCGACCCAGGTCGGTACTCATCAGGTGCTACTGATCCTCCCGGACGCGGTCAGCCAAGAAAGTCCCATGACGTGGCAGGCACTCGATGACATGCGTTACTCGATGGTCGACGAGGGAGGACCGGGAGGCGCAACCACGAGAGGTGGGAAACAGCGCCAGGCGGAGAACATCCTCGCGATCGTCTCGTCTCCCGCCTACGACAATGTCGGCTATTCGGCGAAGGCCAAGGTCATCACACCCGAAAAGATAGCTCGAGTCAGGAAGGCACTGACTGCCTGGGGAATCACGACCGTCGTCATCCCGGACGAATCGGGTCTTCCCTACTACGACATCGTGCCGTCCGACCCAACCGCTGCGGCTTTGATCACAGCAGCGGTTGGGGAACAACCCGCCTATCGAGACGGGGCCTGGGTTTGGGCGAACGTCAGGCACTCCGGTCACGCAATCCTCATCTCAACAGGTGCATTTACGGCGTGTATAGACGCTGACCCGTCTCGCTCCGCCGGGGTCTTAGCCGTGGCCCGATGCGTTGTCGACGATCGGCCCACCAAGAACGCGGCCCCGACCGACAACTCGGGTACCCCCGATTCCGGGTAGCGAGTGGTGTGCGAAAGGTTTGCGGCTTTCGGTCCATCAGGAGACCGCGTCTCTCCACAACCCGGAGATCTATGAAAGGAGGGTCTGCGGTTCTGTGATCCATCCGAGGGCCCAACCCGTACCATGCCCTCATCACGCGACCGCACCGGCGAACGCCTCCCCCACCCACTTGTGCCGCAGGGAGCAGATGCTGTCCCCTGTTGGTTTTGCCGAGCAGCAACGGAGAGATCGCCAGCCCTCAACGTAGGGGCGAGTCGGCTATGGACAGTGCCCAACCGGCCTATGCGGACGGATGGATGACCGATAGCTCCGGCAAGGACCCCCGCTAGCCAGGGAGTACTCCAACGTCCAGCAGTGCGGCTCTCACCTCATCGATTCCCTGGACGTGCTCCGATTGGAACCCGAATAAGCGGGCTGCGTCGGCATTCAGGGCGACATCGTCGAGATACAGAATGCGGTCTCGGTGGACGGGGAGGCGATCAGCGACGGCTTCGAAGATGGCCGCATCCGGCTTCACCAGTCCGAGCTCAAAGGAAAGAAACCTGAAGTCGAACAGGCCCAGCATGGGCCACCGTGAACTCTGGTAGTTCCAGTGCATCGAATTTGTGTTACTCAAACATCCGATTGGCACCGCTTGTTGAACCTCTGTCAGGAGTTCTTCAGCGCCGTGAAAGGGACCGATCGGCCAGTCACGAAAAATGTCGAGAAACCGCTGAGGCTGAAGATCAAGCTGCCATTCCTCGACGAAGCCTGTTGAGAACTCCAATTCTGAACACTCACCCTTCTCGAATCGACGCACCCACGGACTCGTGAGCCATCGATGCCACATGATCTCGTCACTTACAGATCGGGTCAGCTCCTGAAGTGATTCGATGCCGCCAAGTTCGATCAGGACCCCTCCGAGATCAAAGAGCACGAGCTCAACCTGGCGGTCGGTCATCATCTTGAACGGTAGTGGACTGCCCGAAGCAGTGGAGCAACGAATATCCCTGCGTCGCCGGGAGCGTGGCCCGATGCAAACCTCTCTGGGATGCGGCACCAGCGGCGACGTCGACCGCTCGGGCTCTGGTGTCGTGGACATGCTCGGTCAACCGCCTCAGCCGAAGCGCCTCGTCCCGGCAGAGCTCAAGAGTCTTGACCGTTCACCACTTGGGCGGACGAATTGGCTGCGGTTTGAGCCATGACCACGGGCCTAGCCGAATGACGTGGATGGGACGGTGGACCCCCACAGGGTCACGCAGTTCGTCGCTCGGGAGGGGCCTTACAGTCGGGGACGGAACCGACGCCAGCGCTAATGGGGTTCGTCAACCGTAGCGATTGCAGGAGGGCTCGCTCCGATGACACTGACCGCCTTGACTCGCAGCGTGAATTCCATGTCGAACGGTGGCTCCATGAATGGAACATACTCCGAGCACTCGTACGCCGAGGCAGGCACAACACATTCAACCGCGCCGTCGTACGTGAACGACACCACGTGGTACAAGACTGGCAAGCCAGCGTCGGATGTCGGTGGTCCCCATCACACGGCTATGCCACCGTGATACCCAAGTGCGACCACAGAGGTCGGCAGACTGGGGCGAGTGCGCCGGGTGTTTGCCCCTGAGCGAGCTGCTGGTGCAATCGCAGCGAGAACGCAAGCCGAACTCAACAGGGCCACCATGGTAAGCCGTCTCACAGACTCACCCTCCTCCCGCTCCCCATGCCTCGACCCGACACGGCCGGTCCGACGGTCAACCAGGATCGCTGTGGATCTCTTCGGGCGGCCGTTTAGATCAGGTGCCCGACCTGAACCCCACTTAGCAGCTTTCATCGACCAGCGGCGCAGTCGTCTTGTCGGAAGCCTCAGACGAGACCATCCCGGAAGCAAGGGTCTGCGGACGAGGCACTCACCGCTGGAGCGATCGGTGACGATTGGCGGTCGGTGGACCGGTACGGGTGGCACTCCAGTGCCACCGGCGCTTGTCACCACGGACAGAGCCGGATTGCGGCGTAAGGTCCAGACGTGAATTCCATCCAGATCTATGCGGATGTGTGGTGCCCATTTGCGCATGTCGGGTTACGTTGCGTGGTCGAGCGAAGAGCCCAGATGGGGCGCCAGGATGTAGCCCTCGACATACGGGCCTGGCCGCTGGAACTCGTAAACGGAACGCCGCTCGATCCTGCCACCACGGCCAGCCACGTGAGGGATCTGCGGGCACAAGTGGCACCGGATCTGTTCAGTCATTTCGACTCCAAGCACTTTCCGACGACGTGCCTACCGGCACTGGCGTGCATCCATACGGCGTACCGAATGGACCTCAGGACGGGCGAGGCTGTCAGCCTTGCCCTTCGCACTGCACTCTTCGAGGAGGGTCTCGACATCTCTCGCCCGAATGTGCTGTCAGAAGTTGCCAATGCCCACGGAGTCGGACCTGCAACTGAAGAGGACGAGGGGTCGATCGTCTCAGATTGGCAAGAGGGTGTGCAGCGGGGTGTCAAGGGCTCACCCCACTTCTTTTGCGGTGACCATGATGTCTTCTGCCCATCGCTCAACATCACCAAGGACGGGGCAGGCCACATGGAGGTGAAGACCACCATGCGCGATCTGGATGACTTCCTTGACCAATGCTTCGACGGTTAGATACCTGACCTGGATCGCATGGGCCACCGCGGGACCATCGTGTCGATGCTCGAGGGCCTCGCACGGGCGGCATGGGGCACCACCCGTTGGCGGTAGGTGAGTGGCGTCTCACCCGTACACCGCCGCGATGCACAGGTGAATCCGCCTGAGCTCTCGAAACCACTGATGTTGCCACCGACAAAACACTCCAAGCGGGCTGGGTGAGCAGGGCCATGGCAGGAAGAGCTGGCTTTACAGGCGATACCGTCTCCAGGACACGTCGGCCAAGGAGGCACGCCGGAGAGACCGCTCTGTCCCCACCGCCTGCACACAAATCCTGGGTGAGTAGGACGTTCGCCTCATCGCCCGAAAACCGCTGTTGGGCCAGGATGAGATCTCGAACCACGGACGCCGGGCGGCGTTGCGGTTGACCGAAGGCTGCAACAGCCGTTGGCAGACGAACTCCTTCATGACCAGGGCCGGAACCGGCCCCCAGTGCGGAGCCCTGGTGCACCGATCGTCGTGGATTCCTTCCGCAGCGTGGACCTCCACGCCAGGGCGAGCCGGGGAGCAGTCGCAGTCGGTACAGGCTCACCGGCGCCGCGCCGCCATCGGCGCCAGGAAGGGTTGAGGTCCGAGGACACGGGTCATCCCCGCAATCGGAACACGGTCGGTCCGCTCCCCGAACCATCAGGCCTGACCCTGCGCTCATGGTGGGATCCGTCTCATTTCCCTGCCCAATTGCTGCCCGCGCAGGAAGGCCAAGACTTGACCTGTCGTGACCTATTCGAGGGCGCGGTGAGGCCGGCCCAATTAAGGTCGGGGGATGGCTCGAGATGTGGTTGCGGGTTACTGCTGGCCACAGTCGGCCTCCTCGGGCGAGCAGGTCGGTCTGCACATGTCCTCGTCGGGGGGGCGGCCGGTACGGGTGGAGGTGGCGCGGGTCGGAGCCCGACGGGAGATCGTATTCAGTTCCGGTGCGGTCGCGGTCGAGGAGCACGAGGTGCCCAAGGACGCATCCTCGAAGGGATGCGGTTGGCCCGTTGCCCTCAGGCTGGACGTCGACTCCGGGTGGCGGTCGGGCTACTACGAGGTGGTCATGGAGATCGACATCGGCGGCAAGGTGCGACGCGACTATGCGTTCTTCGTCGTGCGTCCGTCTTCAAGCGCCCGCATCGTGATGGCACTGGCCACCAACACCTGGCACGCCTATAACGACTTTGGCGGCTCGAATCTCTACACCGGTGCAACCCACGTTGCCATGCAACGGCCGATGGCGGCGGGCTATCTCTACAAACCACCCGGCAAAGGCCGACGGGTAACCGGTACGGGTGAACCCGATCCACAGAATGCGGCCCATGTCGGCTACCTGCAGATCAATCATCTGTCGGGCTATGCCGGTTCGGCGGGGTGGCCGGACTGGGAGCTGCCGTTCATCGAGTGGGCCGAGCGTGAAGGCTTCGACATTGCCGTGTGCACGAATGCCGACCTCGAACAGCATCCCGAGGTCTTGGATGGCGCCACGCTGTACCTGTCTGTCGGTCACGACGAATACTGGTCCCGTGGCATGCGCGACACGGTCGAGGGATTCGTCGCCCGCGGTGGCAATGCGGCCTTCCTTTCCGGCAACACGTCGCTGTGGCAGGTACGCTTGGAGGGTGACGACCACGACGTGATGGTCGGCTACAAGGGCTTCTTCAAGGATGACCCGTTGATGGGGACCGGACGCGAAGCGGAGGTGACAACCTTCTGGTCCGACGGGGTCGTCGGTCGCCCGGAGAACACCATGACCGGTGTCACCTTCACCCGCGGTGGCTATCACCGCATCGGCCGCAATGTAACCGGTGGCCTGGGCGGCTACACCGTGTACCGCGCCGGTCACTGGCTCTTCGACGGCACCGGGCTCGGCTACGGCGACGTGCTCGGTGCCGGACCGACTGTTGTCGGCTACGAGTGCGACGGCTGCGAATTCACCTTCCGAAACGGGCTCCCGTACCCGACCGGCGATGACGGCACGCCACCGAGTTTCGCAATCCTCGGTCTGTGCCCGACCCAGCACTTCACGCGGGAGTCAGCACCCCGTCCGCCCAAGCCCGGCGAGCCGAGTGAGCTGGAGTACATCGCCTCGCGTGTGTTCGGGACGCGTGGACCCGAGGCGATCGAACGGATCCGGCATGGACATGCGGTACTGGGTGCCTACACCAACGAAGCAGGAGCGACCGTGATGACGTCGGGTTCGACCGACTGGGCCCACGGGCTGGCGGGGCGAGATCCGCAGATCGAACAGATCACTCGGAACCTCCTGACACGCCTGGGGTAGTCGTGCGGAACGGGCACCCGGTGGGCTGCGCGGGCGCCCCGCCCGATGCCTGTCGAGTGTCATAACCGAGCTCCACCGGCCCCGGTCGACCGGGAGGACCTCGGTGACCGTTCCCACGGGCGCAGCCGACACCGCGCTCTGCTCTAATCCGAAGTACCGGTATGGTCCGGATGAATGTATGCGATCCCAGCTATGGATGAGGCCCGCTCGGTAGGCGAGTTGGTGGCCGCGGAATCGATCCAGCGGGTCCGTAGCCGGGTGCAGCACCAGGTCCGTCGATCACTCGGAATCCGCGGCGAGGCGCCGCCGTCCGTGCGACGACCCCGCCGAGGCCTACTTCGAGCCCGGTTGCATCACCCGCCAGATCCATTCCGACCTTCCCGCCATGCTGATCGGCGGCGTCGCCGCGCTCCTGTTCCAGATGCTGCACCCGCTGGCCATGGCCGGCGTGGCCGAGTTCTCCAACTACCGCCGGGACCCGTTGGGTCGCCTCGAGCGCACGGCCAGCTTCCTCGGAACCACCACCTTCTGTTCGGGCCGTGAGGCCGAGGCAGCCATCGCCCGGGTGCGGACCGTCCACGCCTCGGTCGTGGGTACCGCCCCGGACGGGCGACCCTTCTCGGCGAGTGACCCGGCCCTGATCACCTGGGTCCATGCGGCCGAGGTTCAGAGCTTCCTGAACGCCACAGTGGCCTATGGGCCCCACCCCCTGACCCTCGGTGAACAGGACCGTTACGTGGACGAGATGGCCCGAGTGGCTCTGGCTCTCGGGGCCGACGTGGTCCCCCGCACTACGGCCGAGCTCGACGCCTACTTCGACGCGGTCAGACCGGAGTTGCAGCTGACCCGCCAGGCCCGTGTGGCCCGTAACTTCGTCCTGCGCGGCGTCGGACGGTGGCCCCACGAAATCACCACCTACGGGCTGTTGGTGGCGGCCGCCCAAGGTGTCCTTCCCCCGTGGGCCCGACGTCAGCTGCACCTTGCTCAGGTCCCCGCCGGCGACCGTCTGGCCGTCCGACCGACGGCCCGGGCGCTGGCCACGGCACTTCGGTGGGTGGCAGCTCCCCCTACCCCCACCCGGACGGAGGCGAACCCGGTGACCGACGCCCCTCAGGCTGTCGTAAGCGAGGCCGTCGTGCGTTAGGCCGCACCCGGCACCAGGAAGGCGACGAGTTCGTCGAACGCCGACCCGTCCTGGGCCACGAAGGCGTGGCCACCCTCGTAGACATGCAGCTCGGCACCGCCGATCCTTGATGCCAGGGCCCGGCTGTTGGCCTCGGGTGCGATCCCGTCGTAGCGGCCACACGCGATGAAGGTGGGGCAGGTGATTTCGCCCAACCGGTCCCACGTGTCATGGCCCTTGCGTGCCTGGAGCTGCTCGTGGATGCCGGCCGAACGGGGATGGTCCGGTCCGGCCGCCCGGGACTCCATGGCGGTGACCAGCGCCTTGTCGGCGGGGTGGGAGTCCAGCCAGGATTGATCGAACCGGGAGTCCATCAGGGTGCGGCGCCGGGCCTTTCCGGCCTCGGGGTCGAGGCCTGACAACTCATGCAACGGATAGGACGAGCCTCCCGCCCCGCCGGCCGATGTGCACAAGAGCGCCAACCGCGTGCAGCGTTCCGGGTGGGTCACCGCCAGCTCCAGAGCCACCATCCCCCCGAAACTGATGCCGATGACGGCGGCCGCGGGCCACCCGGCGGCATCCATCACCCTGACGGCGTCGGCCGCGCAGTCCGCCATGGTGTAGCTGCCACTGACTTCGCCGCTCAGGCCCAGGCCCCGATAGTCGAAGGCCAAGAGCTCGCAGCGCGAGGCGAGGACGCCGATCAGAAGCCGCGAATCCTCGAGGGTCGAACCCGACCCGTTGAAGAAGACCGTCCGCGGCCCTGATCCGCTCACCTCGTAGAAGAGCTCGGCGTCAGGAGCTCGGACGACCGGCACCCACACCCCGCTCCCGCAGTTCGGACATCGCCCCGAGTATGGCACGCCGCGGGGTGCGCAACGCCGGGCTTGCGGCTCCTCGACGCAGAGTGGCGGGATCCATCCACTGCCCCGACGGGCTGACGGACACTCAGGCCACACTCGGACCCTGCTGTCGCACCGTCTCCACCGATTCCATGGCCGCACGCAGATCGGCCAACCACGTGTCGGTGTTGGACGCCACCAGCCTTACGCACCACTGGAGGGCGTCCGAGCGGCTCCTGGCCACACCACTGTCGACCAGGGTGTCGAGGACCACCCGCTCGGGTTGTCGAAGGCGGGTCATGACCGGAACCGAGGTATTGGTGAACACCTGGGTGGTAGCGCCGACCTCTGCTCCCCAGGCGATGGAGCGACCGTACCGGTGCTCGGCCTGGCGGGCCACGGCCATGCGCTCCTCTCGTGTCTCCTCCCGAAAACGGGAGATACGACCGGCTTCAGCCGCAGCCGTGGTCATCTCGTCAGCACCGTCGGGTACGTCGGGTGGCGACACCCTTCCGACGATCAGGATCTCGTCGCGGTCGACCACCAGTGTGGGCGCCCCTTCGAACCAGCCTTCGGGGAGGCGACCAGTCAACCAGCCGGCCAGACTGTCGACTGACGGCTTCTCTTCGGCACCGCCTCCGGCCGGTCGTCCCGGCCGACCCCGTGTGCGACGTCCACTTCCCACTGCGTACTCCATCGGGTCCCTCCTTGTGCTGTTATTACACAATTACAATACTACTACTATTACACAATACCCGGAGGGGCGCACGCCAATCGAGCACAGGACGAAATCGGACAGCACCGGACCCGAACGGTTGCCACGCGGGGAAGACCGGTCAACGCAACCCGGATGGCTCACCACCGGCCAGAACCGACAGGCCCTCCATGGCCGGAGCGGGTCCCACGAGGGGGAAGCGCCGGGGGCGGGTCAGGCCAGCAGCGACGCCACGACCGCGCCCACGTGATCGGTCTCCAGCAGGAACCCGTCGTGTCCGAAAGGCGACTCGATGACGGTCACCGGCCGACCTCCGGGAATCAACCGGGCCAACTGATACTGGAGGCCGAGCGGGTAGAGACGGTCCGAGGCGATACCGGCCACCGCCACCTCGGCCCGGATCCCGGCCAAGGCCCGGGCCACGCCGTTGCGATCGCGACCCACGTCGTGATGGTTCATGGCCTCGCTCAGGACGATGTACGAGTTGGGATCGAAGCGCCGCGCCAGCTTGGCCCCGTGGTACTCGAGGTAGGACTCCATGGCGAACCGCCCACCTTTGAGCGGATCCTCCTCCTCCTGGGCCGTCCGACCGAAGCGGCTCTCGAACTCGAGGTCGGTCCGGTAGCTGTACTGCCCGATGCCTCGGGCCAGGGCCAGCCCATCACTCGGACGCGCCCCGGTGGCGTAGTAGTCGCCGCCGGCATAGGCGGGATCGGAGGTGATGGCCCTGATCTGCAGGGAGCAGAGGGCGATCTGTCCGGCTGTGGCCATGGCCCCGACGGCCAGCACCACCGCCCGACTGACCCGGTCCGGATGCCCGACGCACCATTCGAGAACACGCATACCGCCCATCGAGCCGCCGACCACGCCGGACCAGCAGTCGATGCCCAGGTGGTCGGCAAGAGCCGCCTCCACGCTCACCTGGTCCCGGATGGTCACGAGAGGGAAGCGGGACCCCCATGCCACGCCGTCCGGTGCCACCGAGGCCGGCCCGGTGGTGCCCTGGCAACCGCCCAGCACGTTCGGACACACCACGAAGTAGCGGTCGGTATCGATGGGGGCTCCGGGTCCGATCATCCCCTCCCACCATCCCGCCGTCGGATGGCCCGGACCGGCGGGGCCGACGGCGTGGGAATCCAGGGTCAGGGCGTGCAGGACCAAGACGGCGTTCGCCCGGTCGGCGTCGAGGACACCCCACGTCTCGTAGGCCACCGTCACCTCGGGCAGGTGCCCACCCCCTTCGAGGTCGAGGCCGGACGAACCGACACCGAAGAGCACGGCGAACTGGCGCGCTCCAACCTCATCACCTGGTGCCCATACCCCCGGGTACGGGCTCAGGTCACGCCCCTTTGATGGCGCGGAATCCCGCCTCGAGATCGGCGATGATGTCTTCGATCGACTCCAGTCCGATGCACAGCCGGACCAGATCCGGGGTCACCCCGGTGGTCACCTGCTCGGCCTCGGTCAGCTGCGAGTGGGTGGTGGAAGCGGGGTGGATGGCCAGGCTGCGAACGTCGCCCACGTTGGCCAGGTGGCTGAACAGTTCGAGCCCCTCGATGAAGGTCTTGCCCGCCTCGGCCCCGCCGGTGATACCGAAGGCCAGGATGGCCCCGGCTCCGTTGGGCAGATACTGCTGCTGGCGCTGGTGCCACGGACTCGAGGCCAGGCCGGGATAGGTCACCCACGGCACGTCCTCCCGGGCCTCCAACCACTCGGCCACGACGGTGGCGTTCTGGACATGCCGCTCCATGCGGAGGCTGAGCGTCTCCAACCCCTGCAGGAACAGGAACGAGTTGAGGGGGGCGATGGCCGCGCCGATGTCCCGCAGGTACTGCAGTCGCGCCTTGAGCACGAAGCGCGCCGGGAACAGGCTCTCGGGGAGCTGGCCGAAGACCAGGCCGTGGTAGCTGGGGTCGGGCTCGGTGAAACCGGGGAACCGTCCGCTGCCCTCGTAGTCGAACGAACCGCCGTCGACGATGATGCCGCCGATGGATGTGCCGTGGCCGCCGATGAACTTAGTGGCCGAGTGCACGACGATGTCAGCACCGTGACGGAGGGGCTGGCACAGGTACGGCGTGGCCAGTGTGTTGTCCACCACCAAGGGGATCTTGTGCTCGTGGGCGATGGCCGACACCGGCTCGAAGTCGAGGACGTCGCCCTTCGGGTTGCCCAGGGTCTCGGCGTAGAAGGCCTTGGTGTTTGGGCGGATGGCGGCACGCCAGGCGTCGAGGTCGTCGGGGTCGTCAACGAACGTAACCTCGATCCCGAACTTGGGCAGGGTGTAGTGCAGCAGGTTGTAGGTGCCTCCGTAGAGGGACGCCGACGAGACCACGTGGCCACCGTTCTCGGCCAGGTTGAGCAGCGCAATGGTCTCGGCCGCCTGCCCACTGGCTACCGCCAGCGCCGCCACCCCTCCCTCGAGCGCAGCCACGCGCTCCTCGAACACGGCCTGGGTCGGGTTCATGATCCGGGTATAGATGTTGCCGAGCTCCTCCAACCCGAAGAGGGCGGCCGCGTGGGCGGTGTCCCGGAAGGTGTAGCTGGTGGTCTGGTAGATGGGTACGGCCCGGGCCCCCGTGGTGGGGTCGGGAACGGCACCGGCGTGGATCTGACGGGTTTCGAATCCCCATTCAGTCATGGCAGTGGTCTCCTCGGAACGTTCCCTCGGCGTCGTTCGCCGGCACGGGTGGGCGTTCTCCTAAGCCAATCCTGTCAAACCCGACAAAATTGGTCAACTAATCCGAGGACCAGGAGGGCCACCGGGCCCGCGTGGCTGCGATGACCGGTTCCGTCCGGATGTGGCCTGGACCGGTGCCCCGCCGGGCCAGGGACCACTCCCACCCGTGGCCGACCGGCCGCACCCGGGCTTCGTGGGCTGACGCATATCGCGAGGCGGCGCTCACTAGGTTGGGCCGCGGCAGTGACTCGACCACCCAACAGATCCTCGACCGTTCCCGGCCGTCCTCGGGCGAGGCGACGGATCCGGCGTGTGGTGGCGGTGTCCTTCGCAGTGGGCGTGATCGCACTCGGGGTTCTGGTGGCCGCAACGCCGGTCGGCAGCCCATTTTCCAACGGGGCCGCCGACTTCGCCTTTGGGGGGGCCAACGCCTCCCCACCCCAGGTGCCGTCGACCACCGCAGATGTGAGCCGGTGCGGGTGGCTCGAGGACGGCTTGGACCGGCACCTCGCCCCCTCGACCCTGGCTGCCGACGTGCTCCGCCGGATGACCGTGCATGAGAAGCTCGGAGAGATCGTGCTCGTCCACGCCGGGCCGTACGAGAACATCGATGCAGGCGTGCCGCGTCTGTGCATCCCGGCCCTCACCCTCCAGGACGGTCCTCAGGGACTGGCCTACGGCGATGTCGGAGTGACCCAGCTCCCCGCACCCCTGGGGATCGCTGCCACCTTCGACCCCGGTGTGGCCGAAGAGTACGGCCAGGTCCTCGGGTCCGAGGCCGCCGGCCAGGGTATCGACGTCATCCAGGGGCCGACACTCAACATCGACCGAGTACCCCAGAGTGGGCGGTCGTACGAGGGGTTCGGGGAGGACCCGCTGTTGGTGTCGGCCATGGGCGTCGCCGACACCGACGGGATCCAGTCCACCGGGACCATGGCCATGGCCAAGCACTTCGCCGTCTACAACCAGGAGACCGACCGGGGCGTCCTGAACGTCGTGGTCCCGACGCGAGCCCTGGAGGAGCTGTACCTCCCGCCGTTCGAGGCCGCGGTCAGCCAGGCCCACATCTCCTCGGTCATGTGTGCCTACCCCCAGCTGGATGGAACCTACCAGTGCCAAGACAAGGGTCTTCTCGATCAGCTCACCGCCTGGGGGTTCACCGGATTCGTCCGGTCCGATCTGGAGTCGGTCCACGATCCGGTGGCCGCCCTCGAAGCCGGCACCGATCTTCTGAAGCCCGCCTCGGTCAGCCGGCTCGACCTGCTGGTGCGCGAGCACAGGCTGGCCATGAGCGCCGTGAACCGGGCGGTGACGACAGTGCTGACCACGATGTTCGCCCACGGACTGGTGGATCGGGTCGCCTCGGACCCACCGGGGACCGCGGTGGATTCCGACTCGCACACCGATTTCGCCCTCACTGCCGCGGAACGGTCGGCCGTCCTGCTGAAGAACGTCGGCACCACACTGCCGCTCGATCCGTCTGCCGATCGCTCCCTGGCCGTCATCGGGGCCGCCGCCACCGATCCGGTGACAACGGGATACGGGAGCTCACGGGTGGTGGCGCCCTTCATCTCCTCGCCGCTCGAGGCCATCCGACAGCGAGCCGGTCCGCGGACCACCGTCAGCTACGTGAACGGCGGCAGCACGACGGGGGACCTCCACCCGGTCCCGACCCGACTCTTGACGCCGGCCAACGGCGTCGGTCATGGGCTGACCCTCACCTTGACCCAGTCCGATCCCGATGACGGAAACAGTTCGGCGTCCGTACCCTCGGTGAGCTCAGCGCAGACGGTCCGGTACGTGCAGCCGACCGTCGATATCTCCCTCAGTCCTCATCCGTCCGCGGGTCGCCTCCTCGCCGAGGCCGCCCCGATCGCCCCGGTGGACCGCCTCGAGAGTCCCTTGGGCCGGGGAGTCGGTTCCTTCGCCCTGGGCCGGGAGGCGTCCCCCGCCCATACCCACGTCGTGCTCCCGGCGGGCTGGTCCGACGTCTCGGCCAGCTGGACGGGTACGCTCACGCCGCCCCGCAGCGGGCTGTACACCTTCTCGCTGCAAGGCGTGGGGGCGGCCACGCTCACCCTGGACGGGGTGACCGCCGTGGCCGACCCACTCAGCCACGGCCTCGGGCGCTGGTCCCAGTCCATTCCCCTCACCGGAGGCCACCCCTACCGGGTCGATCTGGCCTGGGAGCCGGACGGAAATCACACCCCGTCCGGGGAGTCCTCGACCGGTACCGACACCCTCACCCTCGGGTTCTCCTCGGTCAGCGGCGACATCGAGGCCGCTGTGGCCGCGGCGCGCCGGGCCCGTACGGCTGTGATCTTCGCCGGCAGCTTCAGCTCCGAGGCCGTCGACCGGCCGTCCCTCTCACTTCCCGGCGACGAGAACGCCCTCATCACCGCGGTGGCGGCTGCCAACCCCCGGACCGTCGTGGTCCTCAACACGGGTGGCGCGGTACTCATGCCCTGGTTGGGACAGGTCAAGAGCGTGATCGAGGCGTGGTACCCGGGTGAGGAGGACGGCACCGCCATCGCCTCGCTGCTCTACGGGGACGTGGATCCCTCGGGTCGGCTCCCGGTGACCTTTCCCGCCTCCACCGCCACCACCGGCGTGGCCACTCCGGCCCAGTGGCCCGGGGTCGACCTGACTTCGACCTACTCAGAAGGCCTCGACGTGGGGTACCGCTACGACCACGCCGACGGGATCCAGCCCCTGTTCCCGTTCGGCTTCGGCCTGGACTACACCCGCTTCTCGCTCTCCCGTCTGTCGTTGTCGCACTCCACGGGAGGATTCGTCCTCCGGGTCCGGGTGTCCAACCGCGGCGGCCGGACCGGCATCGCCGTCCCCCAGGCCTACCTGACCTTCCCTGCGGCGGCAGGGGAACCTCCGGCTCAACTCAAGGCGTTCACCACGCTGAGCCTGGCCCCCGGCCAATCGGGTGAGGCCACACTGACCATTCCCGACTCGGCGTTCCAGGTCTACCTCAACGGCGGCTGGACCAGGCTGCCGGGCACCTACCTGATCTCAGTCGGCCAGTCGTCGGACAACCTTCCTCTGACGACAGCGCTGATCGCGCCCTGACCGGCGGGCTCGGGTCGCCTCCGACCTCACCGGTCCGTGCCTCGAGCGACCTCGTCGCCCGAGAGCGCCCGGTCCGTTCGGCTCAGGCGCCGTCGGACCACGGCGGGCGGGGGGCGGGAATCCCGGCCATGGGCGACCCGGTCTCGCCGAACCGCCCGGTGCCGTCGTTCCACTCCCTCCCGGCATCGGCCAGTTCCTGGCGGGAGCGGCCGACGAAGTTCCACCACATCACCACCGGCGACTCGAACCGAACGCCGCCCAAGACCAGGAGCCGGGCCTCGTCCTCGGTGGCCAGATCGAGGTGATGGCGCCCGGGTCCGGCGTAGGCCGCCTGTCCGGACACCACCGTCCGGCCGTCGACCCGCACGGCGCCGTCCAACACCACCAGGGCATGTTCGAACCGCGGATCGAGCGGGAGCTCGGTCATTCCCCGCCGGAGTCGCACATCGACGCCAACCAGGTCGGTCTCCCGGCGGGCCGGGGACTCGACTCCCTCCAGCTTGCCCACCAGCACGGTGACCACGGACGCCCCGATCTCCACCCCGGGTAGGAACCGGTGGTGCTCGAAGTCCGGAGGACCGTGGCGGGTGGCTTCGGGCTGCGCGATCCAGAGCTGGATCCCGTGCAGCCCTCCCCCCCGCCTCCCGGTGGGTTCCTCGGCATGACTGACCCCGTGACCGGCGGTCATCAGGTTGAGCTGTCCGGGACGGATGGCCTGCTCCGATCCAAGGGAGTCGCGGTGCACCATCTCCCCGTGGACAAGCCAGGTCACGGTCTGAAGCCCGACGTGGGGATGGGGACCGATCCCCGACGGTGTGCCGTCGGGAGGAAGGGGACCCATGTGGTCGGCGAAGCACCAGGCGCCCACGGTCCGCCGGGCCCGCTGGGGGAGGGCGCGACGCACGCGGGTTTCACCGACGACGGCCTCCCGGCTGGTCCACACCTCGACGACATCGGGACCGTTCCCCGTGCGAGTGTCGTCGGCAGGTTCCCGGGTCACGGTCGAAACACCACGGCCTCGACCCTACCGGTCGATGCCACTCCGACTCGCCGGCTCCGCCGCCGTGGCCGAGACGCCAGCGACGATGTCAGCTGTCGGATGTCAGATGGGTTTGCCCGCGGGGCACCAGGCGTTGGCGGGCACCCCGGTACACGGATCAGGCATGGTGGGGATGCCGGTGGGAAGGGGGTGCATGGTCACTTCGGTCCGGACCGGATAGGCGACCCCGGCCGGGCACGATCCGAACCCGGTGTCGCAGAGCACCTGGGCCAACAACGGCCCACCGGTGTTGGCCGACGTCGTCAGCTTCCCGCACGTGGGTTGGGTCTGCTCGAGGTCCGACGGCTGACTGCCGTTCGGCGCCGTGTTCCCGGCGAAGCAGTTCTGGGGCTGGTTGGCGTCGAGGGTGATCTGGCCGTAGTCGGCATTTCCGGTGTTGCCGAAGTAGCCGTTGTGGCTGAAGGTGTTGTGGAGCAGGGCATCGTTCATCGGATCGTAGACACAGCCGAACCCAGCCGTCTCCACCCCTCCGGTGCCGGGACACGACTGATTAAGCGACGGCGTGCCCGAGTCCGGATAGGGCACCATGAGGAAGCCCCAGGCTCCGTTGTCGGCGAAGACATTGTCCATGACCGTGTCGTTCCGTCCGCCCGACAGGGTCATACCGGTACCGGTCGGGCCGGCGGCGGCGTTTCCCGCCTCGGGTACATCGGGATTGTTGTTGTCGTGGACATAGTTGTGGATGAAGACCCAACACGAATGGGTATGGGTGATCGGGCTGACCCCGTTGCCCGGGCACGCCCCGTTCTGCGGTGCCGGTGGGTCGCCGTTGATCTGGGTGTTGGTGTCAAACCCGTCCTGGTTGTTGTCGAACTGGGAGTGTTCCACGACGATCGAACCCCCGGAGTTGGTACCCGAGTAGCCGAGGGCGTTGTACTCCATCCAGGCGTGGTCGATGGTCATCCCGCACTTCTGGAGGCAGGCCCCCACGTACATGCCCGAGTCATTGAAGTTGCTGGCGTAGAGCTGGTTCCACACCCCCGGACCCTCCGCGTTGGAGGAGAAGATCCCGTATTGGGCCGCTGTGGCCTCTTGCTGATCGGCGGTGCCCTGGTCGCTGAAGTACGAGGTGGTGGCCGTGAGATAGCTGCCCGAGTAGCCCTTGAGGCCGATGGTTCCACTGTCGGCTCCGCCGTTCCACCAGATCTCATTGCCCGAATCCCCGGTGCCGGCCAGGAAGTTGCAGGCCGTCAGATTGTCCACCGAGACATTGTTCGCCTTCAAGATCACGATCCCGTTGCGACCCACGGCCTGGCCGTTGCTGGCCACGGCCCCGAAGTTCTGCGCTGACGGGCTCGGCGCTGCAGGCGCCGGTGCACCGGCTTTGGTTCCGTCCACGATGACCGTGGCACGGTCCATGCCCCGGAGGTGGATGTCCGAGGTGGTGATCATCACGCCGCCCATGTCCCCGTGGGCCGGATCGGTGGCGGCCCCCGACTCGTCGGCGTCCTCGTGGTAGTCGCCCGGTGCCACGAGAATCCAGTCGCCCGGCTTGGCCGCGTCGACCGCCGACTGGATGGTCGTGTACTTGCCGGCGTGGCCATGGAACGTGCCCACGAGGAGCACCGCCCCGCTGCTCGTTCCCGTCGATCCCGTCGCCGAGTTGGAGGAGCCGCAACCGGCCAGGAGCCCAGCCCCCAGCACGACCGCTCCGACCAGCGTGGCCA
Source organism: uncultured Acidimicrobiaceae bacterium (assembly GCA_963831535.1). Taxonomy (GTDB): domain Bacteria; phylum Actinomycetota; class Acidimicrobiia; order Acidimicrobiales; family RAAP-2; genus Bog-756. Next base: position 299,419 of record CAWHQP010000004.1, read on the forward strand.
CACGCCCCCGGCGCCCTGTTACCGCCCCCACCGGGAGCCTGGCCCCTCGCCCTCCCGATGCTCGTCGCCCTGCTGATGCTCGTCGCCCTGCTGATCCGCGCCGGCCTAGTCCCATTGTCTCCCCCACTGGTTCCCGCCCGGCGCCTACGTCCCGGTTGCCGACCGTCGAAGTGTCGCCACGATGGTAGCGGGCCGGTGCCGCGGTCCCGAGGTCCCTGGACACCAGCGCCGGAACAACCAACGTCACCGACAGGGGCGCCGAGATACCCGCCGGCCGGTGCAGGCGCGGGTGGCGACCGGGGCAATCCGGCCAACCGGGCGGCGAATCAGCAGGCCAGCGATCCGGGGCGGCACTCGGATCCGACGGTCGTGTGTTCGGCGGATCGGTACGTGACGGCCCCAACCACCCGGTGGAGTCGGTCAGTGGCTACTCCCGCCACTCCGGGCGTTCTTCTCCGGGGTGGCATCGGTACGGTGAGCTACCATGGACGGGCCGGCACCGGGGCACGACCAGCGCTCGAGCGGTGGTCCGACGGCTCTGGAGCCGGCCGGCACGGGACCGCGTTTCCGCGCCGAACACCCGGCAACCATGCAGACCCGGCCACAGCCAAGGAGCCCTTATGACCCCCGCCCAGACCTCCGACTTCAAGGTGGCCGACCTCTCTCTCGCCGAGTTCGGCCGCAAGGAGATCGAGTTGGCCGAGCACGAGATGCCGGGGCTGATGGCCATGCGCGCCGAGCACGGTGCCGAGAAGCCCCTCGCCGGAGCGAGGATCACCGGTTCCCTCCACATGACCATCCAGACCGCCGTCCTCATCGAGACCCTCACGGCCCTGGGCGCTGAGGTGCGCTGGGCCAGCTGCAACATCTTCTCCACTCAGGACCACGCCGCCGCCGCGGTGGCCGTGGGCCCCACCGGCACCGTCGACAGTCCGGCCGGCGTCCCGGTCTTCGCCTGGAAGGGCGAGACGCTCGAGGAGTACTGGTGGTGCACAGAGCAGGCTCTCGTGTGGCCCGGGCAGGGACCCACCATGATCCTCGACGACGGCGGTGACGCCACCTTGTTGGTCCACAAGGGCGTCGAGTACGAGAAGGCCGGCGCCGTGCCCGACCCGTCCACGGCCGATTCCGAGGAGTTCGCCGTCGTGCTCCAGGTCCTCACGAGAAGCCTGAGCGAAGACCCCAGACGGTGGAGCACCATCGCCAACGGGATCAAAGGGGTGTCCGAGGAGACCACCACCGGTGTGCACCGGCTCAATGAGATGGAACAAAGCGGCGAGCTCCTGTTTGCCGCCATCAACGTCAACGACGCCGTCACCAAGTCGAAGTTCGACAACAAGTACGGCTGCCGGCACTCACTGATCGACGGGATCAACCGGGCCACCGACGTACTCATCGGCGGCAAGGTCGCCGTGGTCTGCGGCTACGGCGACGTGGGCAAGGGCTGCGCCGAGTCGCTGCGGGGTCAGGGGGCCCGGGTGGTCGTGACCGAGGTCGATCCCATCTGCGCCCTGCAGGCCGCCATGGAGGGCTACCAGGTGGCCACGCTGGAGGACGTGGTCGGACACGGCCGACATCTTCGTGACCACGACCGGCAACAAGGACGTCATCACGGCCGCCGACATGGAGAAGATGAAGCACCAGGCCATCGTGGGCAACATCGGTCACTTCGACAACGAGATCGACATGGCCGGGCTGATGAAGATCGACGGCGTGGAGCGCGTGAACATCAAGCCCCAGGTGGACAAGTGGGTCTTCCCCGACGGTCACGCCATCATCATCCTGTCCGAAGGCCGACTGCTCAACCTGGGTAACGCCACCGGTCACCCCAGCTTCGTGATGTCCAACTCCTTCACCAACCAGACCATGGCCCAGATGGAGCTGTTCAACAACGCCAGCCAGTACGAGAACAAGGTGTACGTACTGCCCAAGCACCTCGATGAGAAAGTGGCCCGGTTGCACCTCGACGCATTGGGGGTCCGGTTGACGACACTCACCAAGGAGCAGGCCGAGTACATCGGGGTCTCGGTGGACGGCCCCTACAAGCCGGATACCTACCGCTACTGAGTTCGATCCGACCCCGCCGGCCGCGGCCACCACGGCAGTTCGGGCGCTGGGCGTGGGCCCGCTGATGCCCCGATCCCGTGCCCTCGGACCTCGAGGTCACGCGCTACGCCGTAGCCGACGGGGTGGCGACCATCACACTCCACCGGCCCGAGCGGCTGAACGCCTGGACGGCGCAGATGAACGCCGAGTACCGGTCCTGTCTGCAACGGGCTTCCGATGATCCGCACGTGCGGGTCATCGTGGTCACCGGGTCCGGTCGGGGGTTCTGCGCAGGGGCCGAGTCAGAGGACCTGGCCGGCCACGTCGAGCGGGGGGCCTACCGCTCCTGGGACGCCGACCACCTCGACCAGCCCGGCTACGGCGTCCGACCCGAATTCGATGCCGAGCTGGCCTACCACTTCGGTGTGCCCAAGCCGGTGATCGCCGCCGTCAACGGGCCGGCGGCCGGGATCGGCTTCGCCCTGGCCTGCTACTGCGACCTCCGGTTCGCCGCCGCCGGGGCCAAGCTGACCACCGCCCACGGCCGGTTGGGCCTCCCCTGCGCCTTCGGACTGGCGTGGCTCCTGCCCAAGTTGGTCGGGCTCCCCCGGGCCCTGGACCTGATCCTGTCGAGCCGCACGTTCACCGCCGAGGACGCCTTCGACCTCGGCCTGGTCAACGCGGTGGTGCCGGCCGGTGAGCTCGCCGAAACCGTCGGTCGTTACGCCCGCATGGTGGCCACCTCGGTCTCGCCGGCCTCCATGGCCGCGTCGAAGCGCCAGGTGTACGAGGCCTTCCACCAGACGGCGGCCGAATCGGTCCGTACCGCCGAGGCGCTCATCGACCCCATGATGTCCGGGCCCGACTACCGAGAAGGTGTTGCTGCACTCCGGGAGAAGCGGGCGGCGACCTTCGTCGACCTGCCCGCCGGCCGCGGCTCCGTGAACCCGGCGCCGTCCCGACCCAAGGCTCCGGGCGGCTGAGCACCGCAGCGCCGTCGACCGGCCCGTGGCCCTTCCGACGAAGGCGGTCCGGTCGGGCGGACGTCCACCCCTGACGCCCACCGGGGTGACAGGCTGGACATCGGGGCGGCGGGTGTCCGGTCCCAACCGGCCGATCCCACCGTCTCCAGTGTGGTGGTCGTGGGATGAGGAGCTCAGTGAAACACCTGAAGAAGATCCTGGTGCTGGTGGCGTTCCTGGTGCTCTACTTCGTAGTCTTCGGCTTCGTCTTCGGCTGGCACCGCCTGCACGGGGACTGGTGGCCGCTGGACCAGTCAACCGATGGACCGAACCTCTACGTGTCGTTCGTCTGGCTGCCCATCGCCCTGGTCGGCGGCTACATCGTCTCCGATATCCGCCACGAGTCCCTGCTCGAGGCCCAGCGGCTCCAGCTCGACGAGCACGAGAAGAAGATCGACTCAAAGCTGGAGGAGCATCATCTGAAGATGGCCAAGCTGCTAGGGGTGTCCACCCAGGCCGTGGACGCCACGCCGGCCGACCGCAGCCTCGACGACGAATCGGGCCGTTGACCCCCCATTCGGTGCACCGCGCTCGACATCGGGAGCGGTGGCCCGTAGCCTCTCGCCATGAGAGCGGGACCGAAGACGACGCGTGGACCTCGCTCCGCCACCTTGGGCGGCACCACCACCCAGCTCGCGGTGGGTATGAGCGTGCTCATCCTGGCCGCGGTGGCCGGTCTCGCCTTCGTGCACCGACCCTGGCCGAACCGGCTCGATGTGTGGGGCTACACCCTGCTCCCGGCGCGGCCCGGAGCCCGCTGGGCCACCGACCTGGTCGCCGTGGGCTCGCGCGCCGCGCTGATCGTGGGCGTCGCGGTGGTGTTCGTCGTCGGGGTCTTCCGGGACTGGGTCCGCGCCGTCGCCTGCGCAGTCGCCCCCGTGCTGGCCGTTCTCATCGTCCAGGATCTGGCCAAGCCGCTGGTCGGCCGCCACCTCGGTCTCACCGGAGCGGCGTCGTACCCCTCGGGGACCGTGGCCGCCACGGCGGCGCTGATGACCGCGGCCGCGTTGGTAGCCCCGTCCGTCCTCCGTCCCCTGGTAGCCGTGGTCGGAGCCATTGTCACCGTCGGGGTGTGTGCCGCAGTCATCGTGCTCCGGTGGCACTTCCCGACCGACGCGCTGGGCGGTGTGGCGGTGGGCCTCGGGGCCGTTCTCACCGTCGACGCCCTCTGCCATGCGCCCTGGGCCCTGGCTGCCGCGGTGTCCGGCCGCCGACGGGAACGTCGGGTCAGTGCGTCGAGACGGCCGCGCCTGGCCTGACGGCTCACCACGTGAGTGGAGTACCGGGTGCGAGCCGGTGTCGTGTCAGCCCCGTGACTCGGCCTCCTCGGCCAGGGAAAGCCACCGCTCTTCCACCTCGTCGAGGGCCCGCTGGGCCTCGGCCAGTTCACCCCCCAGACGGGTGAGCTCCTGATGGTCCGAGGTGGTGGTCAGGGCGTCGGTGATCCGGTCCCGTTGCCGTTGTCGCCGAACCATCTCTTTTTCCGTGTCCCGGAGGAGGCGGCCGAGGGTTGGGCCGCCCGGTCCCTGGCGCGGAGGTCGGGCCGCCACCGGGGTGCCGCCCGACACGGGGGTGGGACCCTCGAGTGAGGGTCCGGGCCGGGCCGACCGGAGCCCGCCGCCATGGGCGCCACCTCGGACCTCCGCGCCCTCGAGGTGGCCCACCCAGCCATCCACCCCACCGGCCACCGCCACCACCGAGCCGTCCGCCTCCACCGACACCAGCCGCTCGGTGGTCCGCTCGAGGAAGGTGCGATCGTGGCTGACCACCACCAGCGCGCCCGGCCACCCTTCGAGGAAGTCTTCGAGGATGCGCAGTGTGTCCAGATCGAGGTCGTTGGTCGGTTCGTCCAGGAGCAGGACATTGGGCCGTGCGGCCAGCACCACAAGCAGCTGCAGTCGCCTGCGCTCACCGCCCGACAGGGTTCCCACCCGGGCGAACGGCAGCTCACCGCCGAACCAGAACCGCTTCATGAGCGCCACGTCGGCCAATGATCCCGGTGACCGGTGCGGGCCAGCCACCACGTCCTGGACCCGGGCCGTGAAATCGAGTTCCACGCCCTGCTGGTCGTAGACACCCACCACCACCGTGGGCCCGGTCTCGATCTGTCCTGACGTCGGCTCCAGCCGCCCCGCCACCACGTCGATCAGCGTCGATTTACCGGACCCGTTGGCGCCGACCACCCCCAGCCGCTCCCGCCGGCCGAGCACGAGATCGACGCTCTGGAGGACCGGCACCCCGGGCGCGTACTCGAAGGCGATCCCCCGGCACACGATGACCTTGTCACCCAGGCGCGGCGTGTCTTCGGCCAGTTCCAACTCCGTCGACCGGTCCGGGGCCTCCGGCCTGGTCTCGATGAGCCGCCTGGCCGCGTCGATCCGCGCCTGGGGCTTGCGCGACCGGGCCTGCGCACCCCGGCGCAGCCAGGCCAGCTCCCGGCGGGCCAGGTTCCGACGGGTCGCCTCGGCCGAGGCCGACCGCTCGTCCCGCTCGGCCCGTGCCTCGAGGTACGACCCGTAGCCGGCGTCATGGACGTAGGACCGCCCGCGGTCCAGTTCGACCATCCTGGTGGTCACCCCGTCGAGTAGGTGCCGGTCGTGCGTCACGAGCAGCAGCCCCCCGCTCCAGGCGGTGAGGCGTCGGCGCAGCCAGGCCACGGCGGCCAGATCGAGGTGATTGGTGGGCTCGTCCAGCACCAACAGCTCCGCCGGCCGGGCCAGGACCCGGGCCAGGGCGACCCGCTTGGCCTGGCCTCCGGACAAGGTGGACACGTCGACGTCGAGATGGTCTCCCATCCCCAAGCGCTCGAGGGCCGACTCGGCCTCCCAGCCCGTGCCGACGGCCGACCGGACCGATCCGGGTGCAAGCTCCGGCACCTGCTCGAGGAATCCGACCCGGGTGCCCCGTCCCCGCAGTACCCGGCCCTCGTCGGTCGGGTCCACCCCCGCCGCCAGGCGGAGCAGGGTCGACTTCCCGCTTCCGTTGATCCCCACGACGCCGATACGGTCGCCGTCGGACACCGTGAGGGAGAGGTCCTCGAACAGGACCCGATCGACCCGCCTGACCGCGATGTGCTGGAGATCGACGAGTACGGCCACGAGGCGACCAGGGTACCGGTCGTGCCCGCCGGTGCCGCACCGACGGGCCCGGCGCGGCGGCCGGTCAGCGGTCGGCCGTCGCCTCCTCCAAGAGGTGGGCGAAGCGCCGGGTGGCCTCGGCCCTCCGGGTGGGCACATGTTCCGTCGGCACCTCGACGGGCTTGTATCCCTTGAGGGTCTGACGGGCGACGGTCACCTTGTGCACCTCGTCGGGTCCGTCGTAGATGCGGGCCGCCCGGGCGTGGCGGTACATCGACTCGAGCGGGAGGTCGGTGGAGAAGCCGAGGGCCCCGTGGACCTGGATGGCCCGGTCGATCACGTTGTAGAGGACGCCGGCGCCGTAGTACTTGATCATGGCGATCTCCACCCGAGCGGCCGAAGCCCCCTCCTCGTCCATCTTCCAGGCTGCGTAGAGCGTCATGAGGCGGGCCGCCGTCATCTCGGCCATGGAGTCGGCAACCCAATTTTGGATGGTCTGCTTCTCGGCCAGCAGGGACTTGTGGGTGGTGCGGGACACAGCCCGCTCGCACAGCATGTCGAAAGCCCGCTTCGACTGACCCAGCCAGCGCATGCAGTGGTGGATGCGACCCGGGCCCAGGCGCTTCTGGGCCAGCAGGAAGCCCTCCCCCTCCTGGCCCACCAGGTTGTCGTAGGGGACCCTCACCTCCCGGTAGACGATCTCGGCGTGCCCGCCAAACTTCCCGAAGTGCTCGACCGGGTCCTCCATGGTGGCCACGTCGCGCACGATGTCGACTCCGGGGGCGTCGGCGGGCACCACGATCATCGAACAGCCCGCATACGGGTGGACGTCGGGGTTGGTCACCGCCATCACGATGAGGAAGTCGGCCACCGAGCCGTTGGAGGTGAACCACTTGTGGCCATTGATCACCCATTCGTCCCCGTCCCGGACGGCGGTGGTGGTGATCATGGTCGGGTCGGCCCCGGCCCCCGGCTCGGTCATGGAGAACCCACTGCGCATCCGGCCGTCCAGCAGGGGCTGCAGCCACTGGTCACGCTGCTCGTCCCGTCCGGAGGACTCGATGCCGATGGCCAGCAGCTCGGCGTTGCCGGAATCGGGCGCGTTGTTGCCGAATACCACCGGGCCATAGGGGGTCTGACCCAGGATCTCGTGCATCAGACCCAACTTCACCTGGCCGAATCCGCCACCGCCCAGGTCGGGAGGGAGGTGCGAGGCCCACAGGTCGCGGGACTTCACCTCCTCTTGGAGGGGCTTGATGGCTTCCATCATCCCCTCATGGGTCAGATCGAGCGTCTCCAGCGGGAAGATCTCCTCCCGGACGAACTGTCGCATCCAGGCCAGTTGCTCCTCGAATGCCGGCTCAGTGGAAAAGTCCCATGCCACGATGGTGCTCCTGTCGGTATTTTCAGTCGGCTCCCCCGGCCAACTACCGTAACGGCATGTCCGGCGACGCCGCTGCCACCCCTGTCCGTACCACCGTCACGCTCTCGGCACCCCACCGTGCCGGCCGGCGGGCCGAGCCGGAACGACCCCCCATCGACTCGGCGAGGGCCCGGGAGCTACTGGCTGCGGCGGGCAGCGCCCTGCTGGACGAGCGCCGACTCCTCACCGCCGACGAGCTCGGCGCCCTGGCCGCGCTGCCCGACACCTGGGTCACGTCGCTGGCCGCCCTGGCCCATCAGGTCCGACTGGCCTGGTGCGGCCCTGAGGTGGAGGTCGAGGGCATCTTGTCGGCCAAGACCGGGGGCTGCCCGGAGGACTGCCACTTCTGCTCCCAGTCCTCCCGATTCGACACACCGGTCAAGGCCACACCGTTCCTCGACACTGATGAGGTGATCAGAGCGGCCGAAGAGACCAAGGCCGCCGGGGCCTCGGAGTTCTGCATCGTGCTGGCCATCCGCGGCCCCGATGAACGGACCATGGGCCGAATCCTCGAACTGGTGCCCGTGGTCCGGGAGCGGACCGGGCTGAACGTGGCCGTGAGCGCCGGCCTGCTGACCGACGAGCAGGCGCGGCGGTTCGCCGAGGGTGGCGTGCACCGCTACAACCACAACCTCGAGACCTCCCGGTCGTTCTTCCCCCAGGTGGTGACGACCCATACCTGGGAGGAACGCCGGGACACGTGCCGTCTGGTCCGGGACCACGGTATGGAACTGTGCTGCGGGGCACTCATCGGGATGGGCGAGTCCGACGCCCAGCGGGTGGAGCTGCTGGTTCAGCTCCAAGAGCTCGACCCCACCGAGGTCCCCCTGAACTTCCTCAACCCCAGGCCGGGCACGCCCCTCGGGGACGAGCAGCCGGTGGCGGCATGGGAGGCCATCCGGTGGATCGCCTTGTTCCGTCTGGGACTGCCCGGGGTGATCCTCCGCTACGCGGGTGGACGCGAGGTGACCCTCCGTGAGCTGCAGGCTCTGGGCATGACGTCGGGGATCAACGCTCTCATCGTCGGGAACTACCTCACCACCCTCGGGCGCTCGGCCGACGAGGACCTCCAGATGCTGGCCGACCTGCGTATGCCGGTGGGCGCATTGACCGGGGTGATCTGAGCTGGTGGTGACCCCCTCCACGTCCACGGCGTTCTGCACGGGTTGCGGATCGGCCTCGGCGTCGTGCGGCGGTTGTGGACGCGAGCTCGACCCGCCGCGTTTCTGTAGCCGGTGCGGACGGCGCCTGACCGTAGTGGTCACCCCGGCCGGCTACCGGGCCCAGTGCCGGGACCACGGTGCGTTGACCGGCTCGTAGTCGACCAGCACGACGCCGGCACATCGACCTTTCGGCCGGGGCGCAGGGCTACGTTGGCCCCATGGCGGCGCTCCTGGCTACCGTCCTACCCCTCGCCATCGGTGCGGCCATCAGTCCCACCCTGGTGGGGCTCCAGCTCCTCGTCCTCACCGGGACCACCAAACCGGTCGCCCGGGCGTGGGCCCTGGCGCTCGGATCGGCCCTCGTCCTGGCGGCCTTCTCCCTCCTCGGTCTGACCGTGCTGGACCACCTCCACCCCGCCGAACACGGCCACCGCTCCCTGCGCGGCGCGGCGATCATGTTCGTGGCCGCCGGTCTGTTGGCCACTCTGGCCGTCCGGTCCATCGCCCGGCAACCCACCCCGGCCGAACGGCATTCGTCGCGGACCTCGGACCGACTGGCCACGGCGCCGACCCCCTGGTTCGTCGGCGTCGGCGCCCTCGGGATGGTGGTCAACTTCTCCACCCTCCTCCTGTTCCTTCCCGCACTCCACGAGATCACCCGGTCCCCGGTCGGTCTGGCCGGACGGAGCGTCACCTTCGCCCTGCTCTTCCTGATCACCTTGCTCCCCGTCCTCCTCCCGGTGGGCCTGGTGGCGGTGCTGGGGCACCGGGCCGACCCGGCTCTGGCTGCGACGCACGCCTTCGTCGAGCGCCACAGCCGCCAGATCGGCATCGTGATCGAGGTGATCTTCGCCCTCTACCTCGTGGTCCGAGGTCTGGGCGAACTCCCCTGAACCGCCCCGGGAGGTGGACGATGCGAGCGGACCCTCGGCCCGTACACAGGGTTAATGGGGTCCTCGGACCGGTGGGCGGCGTTGCGGGCCCTCGGAGTACACCAGCCGGCCGGGATGGGCCCGCCGGCCGGGATAGGCCTAGCCGGCCGGAACCTTCCAGCCCCGGGCCTCGGCGATCTCTTTGCAGGTCGGACAGAGTGGGTAGCGCTTGGGGTTCCGGCCCGGGACCCAGATCTTCCCGCACAGGGCCTTCACGGCGGTGCCGTTGACCATGCCCTCCACCACCGACGGCCCCGCCGAGATGAAGTCCCCCTTCTCGGGCTTGAACCCCTCGAGGACGATGTGGGACATGCGCTCGTGGTCACCGTCCAGCTCGGGGTCGACCTGGGTGGGGGCCAGGGTGATGCCGGTATCGGTCATCTCCCCAGGATCGCGCACCGTGGGCGGCGGTGCGATCCGCGCCCTGGCCGGCTCCCCCTACGCTCATAGGCATGGCCAACCGCACCCTGGTCCTCGCCTCCGGATCCCCGGCCCGCCTGCGTCTGCTCCGTGACGCCGGGTTCGACCCCCGAGTGGTGGTGAGCGGTGTGGACGAGGACCAGGTGTCGGCGCCGGACACGGCGACACTCGTGACCACCCTGGCCGAGCTCAAGGCGACCGTCGTCGCCGACGAAGACGGGGATGCCGTCGTCGTGGGGTGTGACTCCCTGCTCGAGTTCGACGGAAGGCCCCACGGGAAGCCCACCTCGGTCGACGAGGCACGGGACTGGCTCGCCTCGATGCGAGGACGGTCGGGCACCCTGCTCACCGGGCACTGCGTCATCGACGAGCGGACCGGCCGTCGGGCGAGCGACGTGGCCGGCACCACGGTCCGGTTCGGGGTCACTACCGATGCCGAGCTCGACGCCTATCTGGCCACGGGCGAGGCCCTGGCGGTCGCCGGCGCCTTCACCCTCGATGGTCGGTCCGCCCCCTTCATCGACGGGGTAGAGGGCGATCCCGGCAATGTCATCGGCCTCTCCCTCCCCCTGTTCCGGTCCATGCTGGCCCGGCTCGACATCCCGATCACCTCCCTGTGGGCCCGCGTGCACGCGTGACCGGCCACCATCCCGACCGGGGCGCGACTTCCCCGGCCACAGTCGGGGCCCCGGACACGGCTGCCCCCGGTTCGGCGCCACCCCTCTCCCTGCCGGCACTGAAGCTCGGTTCGGTGGCCGTCGACCCGCCGGTCGTGCTGGCACCGATGGCCGGGGTGACCAACGTGGCCTTCCGTCGCCTGTGCCGCACCTACGGGGCCGGGCTCTACGTCAGCGAGATGATCACGGCCCGCGCCCTCGTTGAGGGAAACGCCAAGACCCTGGCCATGGCGGCGTTCGGGGACGACGAGCCGGTCCGGAGCGTACAGCTGTGCGGCGTCCACCCCACCGTGATGGGTGCAGCGGTCACCCGGCTGGTGGACGAGATCGGGGTCGACCACATCGACCTCAACTTCGGGTGCCCGGCCGGCAAGGTCACGCGGCAGGGCGCCGGTGCCGCCCTTCCCCTTCACCGAGCCCTGTTCGCCGCCATCGTCGGCGCGGCGGTCGATTCCGCCGGATCGGTGCCGGTCACCGTCAAACTGAGGATCGGCGTGGACGACGAGCACATCACCTACCTCGAGTCCGGGGCCATCGCCGAGGACCGGGGTGCGGCTGCCGTCACCCTCCACGCCCGGACGGCCGAACAGCTGTACTCGGGCGGTGCCCGGTGGGCGGCCATCGCCGAGCTGAAGAGCGTCGTCTCCACCATCCCGGTCCTGGGCAACGGCGACCTGTGGGAGGCGTCCGACGCCCTGGCCATGGTGGCGGCTACCGGCTGTGACGGTGTGGTGGTGGGCCGGGGGTGCCTCGGGCGCCCGTGGTTGTTCCGGGATCTGGCCGCGGCGTTCGCCGGCCGCGCCGTGCCGCCCCCTCCGGACCTGGCCGAGATCGTGATCATGATGCGCACGCACGCCGAGCTCCTCGCCGCGACCTTCGGCGAGGAGCTCGGGGTCCGCCAGTTCCGCAAGCACGCCGGCTGGTATCTGACCGGCTTTCCCGTCGGCTCGATGGTGCGGCGCTCGCTGGGCCTGGCCGCATCACTGGCCGAACTGCACGGTCTGCTGGACGGACTTGACGGCTCACTGGCCTTTCCCGAGGACGCGCTGCGCATGGCCCGTGGCCACACCAACGGGCCGCGTCCGGTCCGACTCCCGGCCGGTTGGCTCGACGATGTGGACGACCCGACGCCGCCGGTCGGCGGGGATCTCCTGGTCTCAGGAGGGTGACCGCCCCCGACCCCGGGGTCGCCACCGGCCCGCAGACTCCGTCCACCCGGGGCCGCCGCCGGGTGGCGGTCAGCGGTGCCGCCGGATTCGTCGGGCGGGAGCTGGTGCCCCGCCTGGTTGACCTGGGCTTCCCCGTGCGTGCCCTGGTGCGGGACGCGAAGGCCGTCACCGCCGGGCCCGAGGTCGAGGTCCACACGGTGGACGTCTCGGACACCGGGGCGTTGGTGGAGGCACTGGCCGGCTGTGAGGTGGCCTTCTACCTGATCCACGCCATGGCCGGTGGGGAGGGGTTCCCCGACCGGGACCGGGCCCTGGCCCGCTCCTTCGCCGAGGCCGCCGCCCGGGCCGGGGTGGAACGGATCATCTATCTCGGCGGGCTGGGACACGGCGAGCTCTCCGAGCACCTGACCAGCCGCCAGGAGGTCGGTCACGTCCTCGGCTCCACCGGCATCGCCGTCGTCGAGCTCCGGGCCGCTGTGGTACTCGGGGCGGGGAGCATCTCCTTCGAGATGGTGCGCTATCTCACCGAGCGGCTCCCGATGATGGTGTGCCCCCGGTGGGTCAATACCCGGGTCCAGCCCGTCGCCCTCGAGGACCTGTTGGCCTACCTGGCCGAGGCGGTAGAGGTCGAGCCGGGCATCTACGACATCGGGAGCCCCGACGTGACCACCTACCGGGAGATGATGGATGCCTACGCCCGGGTGCGGGGGCTGCGTCGGCGCTTCATCATCAAGGTTCCCGTGCTCAGTCCAACCCTGTCGGCCCACTGGGTCGATCTGGTCACCCCGGTGGACCAGGTGGTCAGTCACGCCCTCATCGAGAGCCTGGCCAACGAGGTCACGGTGCGCGATCGCCACCGCACCGACGCGGCCTTCGGCGTACGCCCCCTCGGTTCGGAAGATGCCATCAGGGCCGCCCTCGACGCCCAGGAGCGCCGGTTGGCCGTCACGCTGTTCGACAGCCCCCAGGGTCTGCGCGACGGGGTCTACACCGACCGGTCCTCGGCCCGGGTCCTGCCGTCGGGCATCACCGTGGACGGAACGGTGGCCGGCATGGAGGCCGACCTCGATGACTGCGGTGGCCGGCTGACCTGGTACGGGTGGCCCCACGCCTGGCAGCTCCGCATCGCCCTCGGCCACCTGTTCGGCGAGGACCTGAGACTGAGCCGGCCCGAGCGGGTGGACCCGGGAGCCATCGTCGACTGGTGGACCGTCGAGACGAGGGAGCCCGAGTGCCTGGTCCTCGCCGCCCGTAGCTGGTTCTGCGGCGAGGCGTGGCTGGGTTTCCGGGTCTCATCCACCCGTCCGGTGTGCATCGAACAGGTCGGCTCGTTGCGCACCCGGGGCCTTGTGGGCCTGGCCTACTGGTGGCTGCTGTGGCCCGTCCATCAGCTCGCCTTCCGGGCCATGGTCCACCACCGGGTGGTCCGGGCCAGCCGGATGGCCCGTCGGACGGGCTCGCGCCTGCCCCCCTCCACCCCGCCGTCGGCGTGAGGCCCCCGGGCCCACAGTGCTGACGTCCAGGCGGGCCCGGGCCGGATCCCGGCGCGCCGGGGGGCACACCGCGCTGTGAGAGACTGGGGTCGGTTGATCGTGTCGGGAGCCCCCGTCGCCGGTCCGGGCGGATGCTCCGGACCTGGCCTGGTCACCACAGCCCCCTGATGATCGTCGGCTCCTCCCTCACCATCGAAATCGGCGACCGCACCCTGCTCCGTGACGCCTCCTTCGTCGTCGGTGCCGGGGAGAAGGTCGGATTGGTCGGCCGCAATGGGACCGGCAAGTCGACCTTCATCTCGGTCATCATCGACGAGCCGGGCCACAACGTGCGGTCAACCGGCAACGCCGCCATCCGGGGGACCTACAGCTATCTGCCCCAAGTACCGGTGCCCCACGGCCTCGGCCTGGAGCCCAACGGCTTCTCGCACGTCCTGTCGGGCCGGGGACTCGACGTCCTCGATGACGCCCTCGACAAGGCCCGAACTCAGATGGCCAAGGACCCGAGCAGCGAGAACATCGAGCTGTTCTCCGATCTCGAGGAGCAGTTCCGCGAGAACGGCGGCTACGAGGCCGAGTCCACGATGGCCCGGCTGGCCGACGGCCTGGGCCTCCGTCAGGAGCTCCTCCTCGAGGACATCGAAAGCCTCTCGGGCGGGCAGCGGCGACGGGTGGACCTGATCCGCATCCTCTTCCAGGGACCGGACACCATGATCCTCGACGAGCCCACCAACCACCTCGACCTGCCGGCCAAGCGGTGGTTGATGGAGGAGCTGGAGCGCTTCCCCGGAGCCATCCTGGTGGTCTCGCACGACCTCAAGCTGCTCGACCGCTCCATCAACAAGGTGCTCCACCTCTCCGACGGCCGCCTCCACGAGTTCAAGGGCACGTACTCCTCGTACATGGTCCAGCTCGAGGCGGACCAGAGCCAACGGGAGCGGTCGGCCCTGCTCGAAGGTCGGGAGATCAAGCGGCTGTCCACGCTGGCCGACTCCATGAGGGGCAGCACCAACCGACGGGCCCGGATCGCCAAGTCCCTGGACAAGCGGGTGGAGCGCCTGGAGTCGTCGAAGACCGAGGTGCACAAGCGGGAGAAGAAGAGCTCGTTCCGGCTGCCCACCCCCCAGCGTTCCGGCGAGGTACCGCTGCGGACCACCGGGCTGGCCGTCCGCTACGACGGCACTAGCGTGCTCCGGAGTGTCGATTTCCACTGCCGGAGGGGCGACCGGGCTGTGATCATCGGGAGGAACGGGGCGGGCAAGTCCAGCCTCCTGCGCTGCCTGGCCGGCGTGCAGGAACCGACGGCCGGCACGGTGGAGCTGGGCGCCAACGTTACCCTCGGCTACTTCGCCCAGGAGCATGAACAGGTCGACATGGATCGCACCGTGCTCGAGAACATCGACGACACCATCCTGGTGCAGGAGACCGAACGCCGGGCCCTGCTCGGCATGTTCGGCATCGCCGGGAAGGCGGCCCACCAGATGCCCAAGACATTGTCGGGAGGGGAACGGGCCAAGCTGGGACTGGCCATGTTGGCTGCCGGCCGGGCCAATGTCCTGTTGCTCGACGAGCCCACCAACAACCTCGACCCGTCCTCGATCGATGCCGTTGGCACCATGTTGAGCCGTTGGCCCGGCACCATCGTGGTGGTCAGCCACGATCGTGCCTTCGTCCAGGCGCTGGAGCCGACCCACTGTCTCAAACTCCCCGAGGAGGTCTTCACACACTGGGACGACGACTATCTCGACCAGGTGGAAATGAAGTAGCCCGAGGGCATGCTCCGCAGGCAGCCGCCCGTCGTCCGGGCGAAGGGAGGTGGACCCGACTAGCGGGCTGTGCGGCTCACCCGGTCGCCGACGGGGTCCGACCGTTGCCGCCGCCCTTGCCGTTGGGGCTGCCGGCACCGGCATCGGCGCCGGCGTCCTTCATGGCGTCCACCAGCACCTGGGCCGCCCCGACCAGACCGGCCGCCTCATAGGGCACCACGATCTTGGAGTTGGGCGACGTGGCCAGGGCCTGGAGGGCCCGGAGCTGCATGATGGCCAAGGTGTTGGGGTGGATGACCGAGCCGTCTATGGCGTCGAGTGCGGCCGACTCCCCTTCGCCACGCAGCTGGGCGGCCCGCTTCTCACCGTCGGCCCGGAGTTCGAGGACCTGCTTCTGCGCCTCGGCAGCCAGGATCGAGGCCTGCTTCTGCCCCTCCGCCTCCAGCACGTTGGCCTGCTTGCGGCCCTGGGCACTGTTGATGGCCGACTGCTGCTCCCCCTCGGACTTGAGGATGGCGGCCCGCTTGTGCTGCTCGGCCTCCTTCTGTTCCGACATGGCCTGCAGTACGTTGGTCGGGGGAGTGATGTCGAGGATCTCGATGCGGTTGAGCCGTACCCCCCACTTGAGGGTGGCCTCGGCCATATGATCCTGCATCTTGGAGTTGATGGTCTCCCGCTCCGACAGGGACTCGTCGAGTGTCAACTCGCCGAACACCGCCCGCAGCGCGGTGCGGGCCATCTGGTCGATGGCCAGTCCGAAGTCGTTCACTTCGAATAGCGCCAGCTTGACGTCGGTGACCTGACAGAAGATGGTGGCACTGACCCAGAGCGACACGTTGTCCTTGGTGATCACGGCCTGCTGATCCCCGGTGCGGGGGAACTCACGCACATCCACCTTGTCCATCCGGTCAGCCAGGGGCATCAAGACATGGAGTCCGGGCTGTTTGATGCTCTTGAACTCGCCGAACCGCTTGACCACGCCCACGCAACCCTGCTGGACCACCTTCAGGCACGACTTCAGAAAGACCACGATGAAGGCGAAGATGGCGACGGCAACCACCGCCAGTGCGATGGATGTCCCTACTGAACCGATGATCATGGCGACCACCTCCTGTGCCCCACTGTAGGCACTCCGGGGTCAGGACCGCACTGCATCGCCCGACCGGTCGCACCGGAGAGCCGGCGGGGACTCCCGGGTATGCCTGGACCTGTCCCGATCGTGCCTGGATCCGACCTGCGAGGCAGGTCAGGCGTCGTCGGTCGGATACACGACCAGGAGACCACGCTCGACGTCGGCCACGACCACGGTGGTTCCGGCGTCGATGGTGGTGCCGGGAAACAGGGACACCGCGTACCACTCCTCGCCCCGGGAGAACACCGAACCCGGCTGATGGCTATCGGAGACCGGCTTCTTCACCACCGCCGTCTCGCCGATCATGCCCGAGACCCCGTTCAACATCGCCCTCTCCGTTTCCGACGTCGAGCCCCTGCACCCCTGCCGTCCGTACCTGCCCTCCGATCAGCACTATACGGCCTTCCCCACGTGGCTCCTCCCGACCGAGCCGCAGAGGTCGCATCCGGAACCCCGCGGTAGCCTGGGCGTGGTGTTCGACGACGAGAAGTACATCCTGTTAACCACGTTTCGACGGGACGGCACCCCGGTGCCGACCCCGGTGTGGGTGGTCCCTCTCGATGACGGGAAGCTCGGGTTGTGGACCAGCTCGGGATCGGGCAAGGTCAAGCGCCTGGCCCACACCGACCGGGTCACGGTCCAGTCCTGCAACGCCCGGGGACGGATCAAGCCGGGTACGGCCGCCGTCGACGCCACCGCAGTGATCGTCCACGGCCCGCAGTACGAGGCCATCCAGGCCCTGGTCCAGTCCAAGTACGGCATCATGACGTCGATCACCAAGCTCCTGGGCGCCATCGGCGGGGTGTTCAAGGGCAAACGGGTCCCCTACGGCGACTGCGGCGTGGTCATCGTGCCGGCGGCCTGACCTCCCACTCCGGGCGCTCCGAAATGCGCCCCGGTCCACGGGTTACCGTGGGCCATGGCCATCGATCCCGTTCCCCCACCGGCATCTGACCGGGATGCCCCACCCCGGCCGGCGAATCCGCTGGATCCGCTCTCGGCCCGCAAGACGTGCCGCACCGTGGAGCCCCTGCACGGGATGATCTACTTCGCTCCCGAGGCCGGCCAGTCCTATGCGCGACTGGGCCTCCGGGCCGAGGCCGGCTATTTCGCCTCGCGGTCGGCGGCCATGGGGGCGGTGGGAGCCGACACGGTGACCGCCACCTTCTTCAACTTCTACCCCGGCCTGGTCCGAGACGTCATCCCCGAGGCATGGACGGTGGCCTCGCCGGCCGCGGTGCTAGCCGCCCGGCTGGACGCCGCCGATGCCGCACTCCGTCGCATGCTGGGTGCCGCCACCGACTGCGCCGAGATGGCCCGGGCAGCCGCCCTGGCCCGTGAGGCCGCCGAGCGAGCGACACTTCGCTACGAGGGTCGTCCCCTGTTCGCCGCCCACGCAGGACTGCCGTGGCCCGAATCGACTCACCTCCAGCTCTGGCACGCCCAGACCCTCCTCCGTGAGTACCGCGGTGACGGCCACATCGCCGCCCTGGTCCTCCACGACCTCGATGCGGTCGAGGCCCTGGGCCTCCACCTGGCCACCGGCGACCTCCCCGAGGCCTTCCTCAAGGGCACCCGGGGATGGCCGGACGCCGAGTGGGAGGCGGGTGTGGACCGGCTGGTGGCCCGGGGTCTGGTGGACCGGGTGGAGCCGAACCAGGCCCACCGGGCCACCGTGGCTCTCACCGAACGGGGGACATCCCTCCGGGAGGAGATCGAAGCGGCGACCGACCGGGCCGCCAGCTACGCCTACGAGACGCTGGGCGACGAGGGGTGTGCCGAGTTGCGCACCCTGGCCCGCCCGTTCAGCCGGGCGGTGGTGGAAGCGGCCGGCTTCGGGTTCTGACTCCGGTCCGAGGGCCCAGCTCGTTCGGACCACGCCACCATCCCGTTGGTCCCGGTGGCTCGACCGCTACGGTCACGGGCTCCGGTCGGACCCGGCGGCGCCGTCTCCGCTGACCAGATCAGCCAGCTCGGACTCCTCCCCGGGGATCGACCAGCACGCGGTACCCGTTGTGTTCGACGAGCCACTCCCGGTTTCGCCGGTGGATGTCATGGCGGTCGTCGAACCGGTCCAGCACCACCACGATGCCGGGACCGGACTGTGCCCGGGGCGGCTCGCGGACAGGGCGTCCATCGACATGCGCACGGCGTTGATCGTCCCGAGTCCGGCATCCGACACCAGCACCACCACATCAGGTGCCAGGCCCGCCACCACGTCGACGACGTCGCCGTCGGAGGCCTGGGGGGAGCGGACCCCGCCCGCCGTCTCCACGACTCCCACCTGGACTCGGTCCACGGGCCACTCCATCTCCTCGATCAGCTCCGCCACCGTGAAGGGAGGCAGTCCCAGGGCCTCCGCCGCCATCGGGGGGGCCATGGCCCGGTGATAGGAGCGGAACGAGTGGCACACCGCACCCGGGTGCTCGCCCGAGGCCGCTCCCAGCCGCTCGGCATCGGTGGCTCCACCCAGCCGTCCGCCCTCCGAGTCGATGTCGAAGGACTGGGCCGGTTTGCGGGCCGACACGGTCACGTTGCGCGACCGCAGCTCGGCCAGGAGGCGACTGCTCACCCAGGTCTTGCCCACTTCGGTGGCGGTGCCGCACACCAGGATCACGACGCTCAGGACGCAACGTCGTCCCGGCGGCCGTCGGTCCGGATCCACGGCCCCGCGGCGGCCAGCCCCAGGTCGACCAGGCTGTCGATCAGCCGGTCGACCTGCTCGTCGGAGTGAACCGCCGACAGCGTGACCCGCAGCCTCGATGTCCCACGGGGAACGGTGGGAGGCCGGATGGCCGGCACCCACAGACCGCGGGCCAGCAGTTCGGTGGAGGCGGCCACGGCATCGGCCTCATCCCCGATGACGACGGGGATGATCGGGGAAGGATGGTCCCTGCGGCCCACGGCCCCGGCCACCCGGGCCACGTGTCCGGCCAGCCGGGCACGGAGTTCGGTCGCCTCGCGCCGAGTCGACGATGGCCACGGCGGCCAGTGCCGCGGCAGCGTCGGCGGGTGTGGTGGCGGTCGTGAAGATGTACGGGCGGGCCCGGTTCACGAGCAGCTCCACGAAGCGGGCGGGACCGGCCACGTACCCTCCGAGCGATCCGAGGGTCTTGGACAGGGTTCCCATCCGCAACAGGTCCACCCCGCGCCGTACGGCACCGTCGGGCAGCTCGGGGCCGAGTACGGCGTGGGCCTCGTCGAGGATCAACAGCGCCCCGTGGCGCTCGGCCAGCCTCACCAGACCGACGAGATCGGCCTGGTCACCGTCCATGGAGAACACCGTGTCCGAGACGATGATCGGTCGTCCCGGCGTCCCGGCCAGGGCGGCGTCGAGGTGGGCCAGATCGCGGTGCGGAAAGATCGTGACACCGGCCCGGCCCATACGGCAGCCGTCGATGATGGAGGCATGGTTCAGCTCGTCGGAGAACACGTGTGCGCCCTCGGTGCCGAATACGGACAGGACCGACAGGTTGGCGGCGAATCCGGTGGGAAAGAGTGTCGCCCTCGCACACCCCTTCCACCCCGCCAGAGCGCCTTCCAACTGGTGATGCACCGGGCGCGACCCGGTGACCAGTCGGGAGGCCCCCGAACCCGAACCCCATCGGTCGAGGGCGCGGTGGGCCGCGTCCACCACATCGGGGTGGGAGGTCAGGCCGAGGTAATCGTTGGAGGCGAACGAGACCACCGGCTCGGTGTCGCCGGGCCCACCGCTTCCCCCGCCTGTGCGGTCGCTCGACCCTTCGAGTAGGCCGGCCGGACCCTTGGCGTCGAAGGTTCGGGGGCGGCGCCACTGTCCGGCCGCCTCGACCACACGGCACGACTCGTCGACCCAGGCCGTCCAGTCCGATCCGGCCGGTGGACCCGACCCGCTAGGCCCGGTGCCGGTCGACGATCCGGGGTAGGTCACCGACGGTCCTCGGTCCAGACCTCGTCGATCGCCGAGGCCAGCGCCTCGACCACCCGATCGATCTCCGCGATCGTCGTGGTGAGCGGCGGCATCACCACCACCACGTCACCGAGCGGCCGGAGTAGGACGCCCCGCCGCACGGCGCCGGCGCACACCCGTCGGCCCCAGCGCTGCGAACCGGCCGGAGGATCCAGCTCCACGCCCACCATCAGTCCTTGCTGACGGACCGACCGCACGCCCGGGCGTGTCACCACCGAGTCGTCCAGTCGCACGGACAGGTGGCGGGCCGTCGCCTCCACGTGGGCCAGGACATCCCATTCGTCGATCAGTTGGAGGTGGCGAAGGGCCACCGCACACGCCAGCGCATTCCCGCCGTAGGAGTGGCCGTGATAGAAGGTGGTCTCGCCGAGATCGGGACCGTTGAACGCCTCGAACACCCGCCCCGAGGCCACGGTGGCCGAGAGGGGCAGGTACCCGCCGGTGATGCCCTTACCCAGACAGATCAGATCCGGGCGGAAGGACGGCCCGGCCCACTCCGAGGCGAATAGCTTGCCGGTCCGGCCGAACCCGGTGGCCACCTCGTCGCAGATGAGCAGCACCCCGAGCGACCGGCACGCCTCGCCCACCCGCGCCAGGTCGAGGGGATCGGCGACCAGGATGCCCGAAGCCCCCTGGACCAGCGGCTCGATCACCACCGCGGCCAACGAGTCGGCGTGGCCTTCGATACAGGCGATCATCTTGGTGGCCCAGTCCACGGTGGCGTAGCCGGGGGTGCGGACCACCGGGAAGCGCAACGGGTCGAAGATAGTGGTGCCGAATCCGCCGTCCCCCAACGACAGCGCCCCGACGGTGTCCCCGTGGTAGGCGTCGCCGAGGGCGAGGAACTGATGATGACCCGACTTGCCCCGGTTCACCCAGTACTGGAAGGCGATCTTGAGCGCCTGCTCGACAGCCACCGCCCCGTCGGAGGCGAACAGCACGTGGGCATCGTTCACCGGCACGACAGCGGCCAGCGCTTCGGCGAACTCCACTGCGGCACGGCTTCCGTTACCCAACAGCGTGGCGTGGGCCACCTTGCCCAGCTGGTCGACCAGGGCGGCGTCCAACTCAGGGACATGGTGACCCAACGTGGTCACCCACAGCGAGGAGATGGCGTCGAAGTACCGATGCCCCTCGACGTCGATCAACTCCCGACCCTCCGCCCGCTCCACCGTGACCGGTGCGTTGTCCGGGTAGGCGGCCATCTGGGTGAAGCCGTGCCAGACCACGGCGGCGTCCCGGTCCACCCAGGATCGGGTCGGTGACGGAGCGGTCGTAGGGTCGGTCATCGGGACGATTCTTGTCGACCCGGGGGACCGGGTCGAACCGGCACGGTGGCCTCGGCTTCGGCCTGGCCCCGGCCCGGGGCTGACCCCCGGCCGGTAGGATCGCGGCCATGGACCGCATTGGCGTCGTCGACACCATGTTCGCCCGCTTCGACATGGGCGGCGAGGCCATGGACGAGCTGAAGGACTGCCCCGGCTTCGGCACCACATTCGAGGTGATCCGGCGGACCGTACCCGGGTTCAAGGACCTGGCCGTGGAGTGCAAACGGATCATCGAGCACGAAGGGTGCCTGATCGTGGTGGCCCTCGGCATGCCCGGCAAGGCCGCCATCGACCAGGTCTGTGCCCACGAGGCGTCCCAGGGGTTGATGCAGGCCCAGCTGATGACCTCCACCCACATCCTCGAGGTGTTCGTCCACGAGAACGAGGAGGAGGATCCCGCCGCGCTGGCCAAGGTCTGTATCAACCGTTCCCGCAAGCACGCCCGGAACGCCTACTGGATGATCTACGAGCCCGACCAGCTGGTCCGCCAGGCGGGACACGGGGTGCGCCAGGGTTACGACGACGCCGGTCCCCTGACTCCCTGACTCCTGCCTACATCGGCGAGTCAGGCGGACGGGTCGTGGGGTAGACCGAGGGAACGTTCGGCGATGATGTTGCGCTGCACCTCGGCGGTCCCTCCCCCGATGGTCAGCGCCGGTGAGAACAGGAACCCGTAGCTCCATACGGGATCGACGAGGTGCTCACCGTCGGGCCCGGCGGCCGGCACCGGCATGGCCCCCTGGATCATCCCCCGGGCTCCGGCCAGATCGTTGGCCAATGCCATGACGTGCTGGCCGTGCTCATCGGCCAGAGCCTTGCGCACCGACGCCTCGGGGCCGGGCTCCTGGCCAGCCACAGCCGCCGACACGGTGCGGAGGCGCAGCAGTCGCAGGATCTCTCCCTCGGCCCACAGCTGGGCCAGGCGCTGGCGCATCAGGGGGGCGACCGGCTCCTCGGAGCGTCGCACCAGTCCGATCAGGTCATCGGCCGTGGGCCCCATGCCCCAGAGGGCTCCCGAGCCCGACAGCGAGACCCGTTCGTTCCCCAGGGTGACCTTGGCCAGTGACCAGCCACGGCCCCGCGTGCCGACCAGGGCGTCGGCATCCAGGCGGACATCGTCCAGGGTCACTTCGTTGAACGTCTGGGTGCCGGTCATGTCCACCAGGGGCCGAACCGTGACCCCGGGGGTGTCCATGGGGCAGATGAAGTAGGAGATTCCCTCGTGCCGGGGTGCATCGGGCTCGGTGCGGGCCAGGAGGATGCCCAGCTGAGCCGTGTGTGCATACGAGGTCCACACCTTCTGGCCCTGGATGACCCACTGGTCCCCATCCGACACCGCCCTCGTGGTGAGCGAGGCCAGATCCGATCCGGCCCCGGGTTCGCTGAACAGCTGGCACCAGATCTCTTCGCCGGCCAGGAGGGGGACGAGGTACCGGCGCTTCTGCTCCTCGGAGCCGGCATGCACAATGGTGGGGCCGGCCCACCCGATCCCGATGGTGTTCTCCGGTCGCCGGACCCCCGCCCGCCTGAGCTCGGCGTCCACGATGAGCTGATGGGTGGGGTCGGCACCGAGACCCCAGGGTGGCGGCCAGTGCGGTGCCACCAACCCACGCTCGGCCAGTTGGCGTCCCGTCGGCGCCCGATGAGCCTCGAGCCACTGACGCAGCGCCATCCGTCGCGGGTCGTCCTCGGCCGGCAGAGCGAAGTCCATCGTGGCCAGCGTAGGCTTGATCGGTCCGGCCGTCTCGGGGGCGTGGTCTCACGGTCGGTGGTCCCGTAACGGGTGGTCTCGTGTCGCCGGTGTGGTGGTCGACGGCCCGAGATCAAATGACCCGGCTCCACCAACAGGGGCTGGTTGAGACAGAGGGCCGTGGGTACGCGGTGCATGCCGGGCAACAGGTGGCGACAGTCCGTCGGCCGCCATGGCCCGGGGAGTGAGCACCCGTTGCCGGGAGCTCGGAAGTGGGGAGTGGAACGTGAGCAGATGGATCTTCGCCGACGTGTGGGAGACGGTGGCCGACGTGCTGCCCGACGCGCCCGCCCTCACCCACGGCGACCGCACGGTGACCTGGTCCGCACTGGATCGACGCGCCGACAACCTGGCCCGGTGGCTGCTCGGCACCGACGTCCGCCACCAGGACAAAGTGGCCCTCTATCTGTACAACGGCCCGGAGTACCTCGAGGCCACGTTCGCCTGCCTGAAGCTCGGCCTGGTCCCCGTGAACACCAACTACCGCTATGCCGACGACGAGCTTGTCTATCTGTGGGACAACGCCGACACGGTGGCGGTCGTCTTCCACGGCACCTTCGTCAAGCGCATCGAGGGAATTCTGACGCGGCTGCCGGGTATCCGCACCTGGCTGTGGGTAGACGACGGGACGGCGCCCTGCCCGGGCTGGGCCGTCCCCTACGAGGTGGCAACGACGTCCGGGGTGCCGACGTTGGGGGCGCCGACGTCCGGTCCGTACGATCGGGTGACCACACCGTGGTCCCGCACACCTGACGACATCTACATGTTGTACACCGGGGGCACCACCGGGATGCCCAAGGGGGTCATGTGGCGGCAGGACGACCTGTTCGCCCGTCTCAACGGCGGAGGGTTCCGGCGCTACCCCGAGGACGGGGGTCCGGACGATGTCCGGAGCGAGCTGGAGCGGAGCGGGCGTGGCATGACTCTGCTCCCGGCCTGCCCGCTCATGCACGGCACGGGTGGCTTCACTGCGCTCGAGTGCTTCAGCGAGGGTGGACGGGTGGTCACGCTCACCTCCCGGCAGTTCGATCCGGTCGAACTCCTCGACACAGTGATGCGAGAACAGGTGAACGCCCTGGTCATCGTCGGTGACGTGTTCGCCAAACCTATTCTGGCCTCCCTCAACGCCCATCCCGACCGGTGGGACCTGACCAGCCTGGTCGGCATCATCTCCTCGGGTG
This sequence comes from uncultured Acidimicrobiaceae bacterium, assembly GCA_963831535.1. Taxonomy (GTDB): domain Bacteria; phylum Actinomycetota; class Acidimicrobiia; order Acidimicrobiales; family RAAP-2; genus Bog-756. Next base: position 323,947 of record CAWHQP010000004.1, read on the forward strand.
TCATGTGGAGCGAGGAGACCAAGCAGGGCCTGCTCGGCCACTATCCCGGCATGCTGCTGGTCGACGCCTTCTCCTCATCGGAGGCCCTCGGCATGGGCAGCTCGGTTTCCTCGGGTGACTCGTCGGCCCAGACGGCGCAGTTCTCGCTCGGCCCCGAGGTCCGGGTCATCGGTCCCGACGGCTGCGACATCGAGCCCGGATCCGGGTCGAGCGGGGTACTGGCCCTGGGCGGCCGGATCCCCCTCGGCTACTACAAGGACGAGGACAAGTCGGCCACCACCTTCCGGATCATCGACGGCCGTCGGTACTCGGTGCCCGGCGACTACGCCGAAGTCAGTGCGAACGGATCGATCCACCTGCTGGGCCGGGGCTCGGTGGTCATCAACACCGGCGGCGAGAAGGTCTACCCCGAGGAGGTCGAGGAGGCCATCAAGACCATCGATGGGGTGGCCGACGCGGTGGTGGTGGGCATCCCCGATGAGCGGTTCGGCGAGGAGATCGTGGCGGTAGTGGAACCGTCCAGCGGCACCGATTCCGAGGCCCTCACCCCCGACGCCGTCATCAAGCACGTGAAAGCCCACCTGGCCGGCTACAAGGCACCCCGTCGGGTCCGACTGGTCACGACCATCGGGCGGTCCCCTGCCGGCAAGGTGGACTACGCCCGACACCGCTCCGAATCAGCCGAGTGGGCAGGCGTGGGGCCGGGGTGAGCCGGTCCGATCCGGTTCAGCCCTTGTTGGCTCCGTGATCCCGGACGAAGTCGTTGACCGTGTAGTACGCATCGATGGACTCACCGGCATCACCCCAGAATCCATCGAGGATGTCGTAGTCCATGGAGCCCTGTCCGATGTAGTAGTTGTTCACATCGGTGATCTCGAGTTCGCCCCGGCCCGAGGGGACGAGTGTGGGGATGACGTCGAAGACGTCGGCGTCGTAGCAGTAGATGCCGGTGACACCGAATTTGGAGTCCGGCTGCTCGGGCTTCTCGATGATGCCGACGACACGCTCGTCGTCGTCGAAGGTGGGCACGCCGAGATGACGGAGGTGCTCGTCCTCTTCCACCCGGGTGAGCAAAATCCTGGCCCCGTGCGGATTGGCCTTGAAGGCATCGACCATGGGCTTGATCGAACGCTCGACGATGTTGTCCGCCAACATCACCAGCACCGGTTCGCCGTCGACGAAGCGGGCCGCCAGACCCAGGGCCTCGGCGATGCCACCGGGACGGTCCTGATAGCCGTAGCTCAGTCGGTCGATCCCGAACTCCTGGCCGTTGCCCAACAGACGCAGGAACTCACCGGCGTGGGTTCCCCCGGTGACCAGCATGATCTCGGTGATCTCGGCCTTCACCAGGGCTTCGATGCCCCAGTTGATCATGGGACGGTCATAGATCGGCAGCAGGTGCTTGTTGGTGATCCGGGTGAGCGGGTGGAGCCGTGAGCCGGTGCCGCCGGCGAGGATGACGCCCTTCATGTCGCGCAGCCTAACGGGGATTGCGGCCCGGTTCCCGTTGCCGCGACCTCACCGGGGCGGCCGGTGTCCCACCTCGGCCAGGACGGCGTCAGCCAGGACGGGCCACCGCTCGGCCGCCCACGGTCCGAAGGGGCGATCCCCCAGTCCGGCACAGACCACGCCGGCCACCGGATCGACCCAGAGGAACGACCCGCTCCGCCCGAAGTGCCCGTAGGTCTCCGGCGAGTTGGCCGCTCCCGTCCAGTGGGGCTGCTTATGCCCCCGGATCTCCACACCGAGGCCCCACGCACAGGGGTCGAACCGCTGGAATCCGGGCAACACGCCGGCCACATCGGGATACTGCACCGAGATGGCCGACCGGTGCGTCTCCGGCGAGATCAGCGTAGGGACAGCCCACTCCGAGCCCAGAGCAACGAGATCCGACAGGCATCCTCTCAGTCCCGATGCCGCCAGGCTCCCGGGTCGGACGCCACCCTCGGCACCGCCGTCCCCGGTCTCACCGAGCGTGGTGGTGGTCATGCCGAGCGGGTCGAGCACGCCCTGGCTCAGGTACTCCCCGAACGAGAGGCCCGCACGGCGGGAGAGCAACTCGCCGAGGACGGTGTAGCCCGCGTTGGAGTAGATCCTACGCCTGCCGGGTGCGGCCAGGATGAGGCCACCGTCCGGCGCCAGGCCCGAGGTGTGGGCCAGCAGATGACGGACGGTGCTGCCCGGAGGCCCGGCCGGATCGTCGAGCGACAGGGTCCCCTCCTCGACGGCGATGAGCACGGCCAACGCCGTGGCCGGCTTCGTCACCGAGGCCCAGGAGAACTCGCGCCCGCTGTCGCCGGTCGTGCCGATCACCTCACCGACTCGCCGTCCGTGACCGTCCGAACCGGGATCGAAGCGGAGCACGGCCACCGCGGCATGGTCCACGGGCCAGTCCACCACCTGACCCAGGGCATCCATGGGCGAGAGCGGGGATCACCGGCACCGACAGGGCTGTTGGCTCGGTGATCGAGAAAGGGAGGCCGCCGTCAGTGCGGCCACCCGCGGTCCGTAGCCGGGAACCCGGCGGCGGCGTCAGACGTCGAGGAAGCGGCGGACGGCGAAGGCCGAGCCCACCACGCCGACGACCACACCGACCACGGCCACCAGGATGCATGTGCCGGCGACCTCCCATCCGCCCAGGGACATCTGGGCGATGATGCTCCCCTGGTTGGCCGCCGTCTTGGTGGTGTCCAGACCGATACCGTAGTAGAGGGCCAGCACCACCAGGACGGCCACCACAGCACCGGCGAGACCCTGGATCAGGCCCTCGGCCATGAACGGCAACCGGATGAACCAGTTGGTGGCACCGACCAGCTTCATGACCGACACCTCACGGCGCCGGGCGAAAATGGCCATGCGGATGGTGTTCAGGATCAGAACCGAGGCGGACAGTAGCAGCACCACGGCCACCGACAAGAAGACCCACTGCAGGATCCGGATCACACTCTGCATGGTCTTGATCTGCTGGCCGGGGTACTTGACCGTGGCTACGCCGGGCTTGGAGATGAATGTCTGGTACACGGCAGAAGCCTGCGACGGATCGTTGAGCACGCACCGGTAGGACGAGGGGTAGTCGGACTGGGTGGTGACATCCAACTCGTCGGCCGGGAGGATGGTCTTGGCCTCGTTGTAGTCGTAGGCCTGGTTTCGGTAGGTGCACGTGCTTGACGTAGGGCGATTGGTCCCAGTTCGGAGCCGATGGACGCTGTGAGGCTGGCACCGGCCGTCGGCTTGACCCACACGATGGTCGACACACCGTCCTGCCACTGCACGGTGGCCTGTGACGCGCCCTGCTTCAACAGCAGGGACGAACCCACGAGGGCCAGGGACACCGCCACGGTGAGGATGGCGGCAACCGTCATCAGACGGTTGCGCCACAGATTGGTGGCGGCCTCCTTCGAGACGTAGCCGGCGGAGACGGGCATCAGGTGCGGGCGGCGAAGCTGTCGGGGAACTCCGCGAGCCGGCATGGGCTGTCGGGGCGTGCTCCACCATGGTGCCGGTGGGCGAGCCGGCTCCGGCGGCGGCGGTGGCGCTGTCGATCCCGTAGACCCCGTGGGCCTGGTCCCGCACCAGCAGACCGCGGTCGAGTTCGATGACCCGGCGTCGCATCTGGTCGACCATGCCGGCGTCGTGGGTGGCGATGATCACCGTGGTGCCGGTGCGGTTGATCCGGTCGAGGAGCTTCATGATGCCGAGGCTGGTGGTCGGATCAAGGTTTCCCGTCGGCTCGTCGGCCAGCAGGATCAGCGGACGGTTCACGAAGGCACGGGCCACGGCCACCCGCTGCTGCTCGCCACCGGAGAGCTCGTGGGGAAGGTTGTCCCGCTTCTTGGTCAGACCGACCAGGTCGAGGACCTGGGGCACCTGGGTGGCGATGACGTGCTTGGGGCGCCCGATGACCTCGAGGGCGAAGGCGACGTTCTCGAACACCGTCTTGTTGGGCAGGAGCCGGAAGTCCTGGAACACGCAGCCGATGTTGCGACGGAGGTAGGGGATCCGCCACTTGGCCAGATGTCCGATCTCCTTGCCCGCCTCCCAGATGCGACCGGAGTCGGGTACCTCCTCGCGGAGGAGCAGGCGGATGAAGGTGGTCTTGCCTGAACCAGAAGGTCCGACCAGGAAGACGAATTCGCCCTTGTCGATCTCGACCGAGCAGTCGTTGAGGGCGACGGTGGAGCCCTTGTACGTCTTGGTGACGTTCTGGAACTTGATCATGAGGAGGACCTCACAGTCGACGCGCGGCAAGTGCAGAGTGGAGTTCGCATTCTTGCCAATGCTACCTCCACCCAGGTCGCGATTTGGTTCAGCCCGTCTGACCTCCGCTGACGCGAGTACGGGATCGAGGCTCCGTTCAGTGCGCGGGCGCGACGCTCCTCCGCCTGCCGACGCAGCTCGGCCTCGATGAAGGCATCGAGATCGCCGTCCAGCACCGCCTCGACGTTTCCGGTCTCCGCATCGTTGCGGCAGGTCGTTCACCAACTGGTACGGGGCCATGACGTAGGAGCGGATCTGATTACCCCAGGCGTTGTCGGTGCGGACCCCGGCCAGCTGGTCCAAGGTGGCCTGGTGCTCGGCACGCTGCCGCTCGGCCAGCTTGGCCCCGAGCACCTGCATGGCCTTGGCCTTGTTCTGGGTCTGGCTGCGCTGGTTCTGGCAGGTCACCACGATGCCGGTGGGCAGGTGGGTCAGCCGCACCGCCGAGTCGGTCTTGTTGACGTGCTGACCGCCGGCGCCCGATGAGCGGTAGGTGTCGATGCGCAGGTCCTTCTCGTCGATGTCGACGACGTCGGATACATCCTCGATGAAAGGGCACCACGTCGAGGGAGGCGAAGCTGGTCTGGCGCCGGTGCTGGGCGTCGAACGGTGAGATGCGCACCAGGCGGTGCACGCCACGCTCGGCGGCGAGGAGGCCGAAGGCGTACCGCCCCTTCACGATGAAGGTGGCCGACAGCAGCCCCGCCTCCTGTCCCTCGTGTGGCCTCTTCCACCTCGAGGTCGAAGCCGCGTCGCTCGGCCCACCGGGTGTACATGCGCAGCATCATCTCGGCCCAGTCCTGAGCATCGGTGCCCCCGGCTCCGGCATGGATCTCGGCCACGGCGTCGCCGTCGTCGTAGGGACCGGCGAACAGCGAACGCAGCTCGAGGGCGCCGAGTCGGCGGTCGAGGGTCGGCGAGCATCTCCTCTACCTCGGGACGCAACGAGTCGTCGGACTCCTCTTCGATCAGCTCGTTGAGGGTCCGGGCATCGGAGAGCTGGCTCGACCAGTGCCGCCAGCTGGTCGAGGTCCTCGGTGACCCGACCCAGCTCGGTGGTCACCTCCCGGGCATGGTCGGGATCATCCCACAGCCCGGGCTCGGAGGCCGCCTTCTCCAACTCGGCACGGCGTTCGGTGAGTCGGTCCACGGCCGAGGAAGTGTTCGGCCTCGGCTACCCGTGCGGAGAGTGAGGCCAGAGCCTCGGGGATGTCGACGCGGTCGGGTTCGCCCGAGCCCCGTCCGCCGCTGTCGGTCGGGGACATCTCAGTTGGCGCCGTGGCAGAACTTGTACTTCTTACCGCTCTCGCACCAGCACGGATCGTTCCGGCCGATCTTCTCCCGCTCCGATTTCACGATAGGCACCTGGGTCTCGCCGCCATCGCCGGACTGGTTGGTCATCCCGACCCCGGAGCCGTTCCCGCCGGGCAGTCCGATGGCGGCGGCCGCTTCCTCGATCTCGGCCGGTGAGGCGGCGGCGAAGGCGGCGGTTATGGCACCGTCCCCCTGGACCGGGTCGTCGGCGGCCAGGTAGTTGGCCCGGTCGAGGTCCGGTTCGGGTGCGGGCTCGGCCAGCACCTGGACGTGGAACACGTAGCGCAGGTAGTCGTCGCCGATGCCGTCCATGAGCTTGCCGAACATGGCGAAGCCCTCCCGCTGGTAGGCGACCAGCGGGTCCTGGTTGCCCATGGCCCGGAGGTTGATCCCCTCGCGGAGGTAGTCCATCTCGGCTAGGTGGTCCTGCCAGCGCTGGTCGATGATCTGGAGCATGATGTCCCGCTCGAGCTGCCGGGCGATCTCCTCGCCTCCAGGAATGGTCTCGTCCCGGTCGGCATAGAGCTCGAGGGCCTCAGTGAGGATGCTCTCGGTGACCTGGCCGACGGTGGTGGCACCGGCTAAGTCCTCGGCGACGAACTTGGTGGGGTAGTACTGGATCACCTCGGTGATCAGTCCGGGAAGATCCCACTCTTCGGGGTAGTCCGACGGGCACGACGAGGCCACCAGGGCGGTCATGGTGTGCTCGAGGAGTTCGACGGTCTCCTCACGCAGGTCCTCGCCGTCGATGATCTGGTACCGGCGGCGGTAGATCACCTTGCGCTGTTCGTTCATCACATCGTCGTACTTGAGCACGTCCTTGCGTGACTCGGCGTTGCGGCCCTCGACGGTGTTCTGGGCCCGTTCGATGGCTTTGGTCACCATCTTGGCTTCGATAGGAACATCATCGGGCAGGGCCCGTCCCATCACCCAGTTCATCGCCCCGGTGGCGAACAGGCGCATGAGGTCGTCCTCCAGCGAGAGGAAGAACCGGCTCTCCCCCGGGTCCCCCTGGCGACCCGATCGTCCCCGCAACTGGTTGTCGATTCGTCGACTCTCGTGCCGCTCGCTGCCCAGGACGTAGAGACCACCGGCGGCCCGCACCTCCTCGGCCTCCCGCGCGCAGGTCGTCTCGAACTCGGCTTCGATGGACTGCAGCTCGGCGGCGCCTTCGTCGGTCGACAGGTCGAGTCCCCGGGACTTGGCTTCCCGCAGGGCCAGCAGCTCGGGATTCCCACCCAGGATGATGTCCACACCGCGACCGGCCATGTTGGTGGCCACGGTCACGCCACCCACCCGGCCGGCCTGGGCCACGATCTCGGCCTCCCGGAAGTGCTGCTTGGCGTTGAGCACCTCGTGGGGGATGCCCTTCTTCTCCAACAGCCTCGAGAGGTGCTCGGACTTCGACACCGATGCCGTGCCCACCAGCACCGGCTGTCCGGCGGCATGGCGTTCGACAATGTCCTCCACGACGGCGTTGAACTTCGCGTCCTCCGTCTTGTAGATGAGGTCGGGGTTGTCCTCGCGGATGAGGGGTTTGTTGGGAGGAATGGGGACGACGGGGAGCTCGTAGGTGCTGGCGAACTCGGAGGCCTCGGTGTCGGCCGTTCCGGTCATCCCCGACAACTTGGTGTAGAGGCGGAAGTAGTTCTGGAGGGTCACCGTGGCCCAGGTGTGGTTCTCCTCTTTGATGCGCACCCGTTCTTTGGCCTCCACGGCCTGGTGCAATCCGTCCGACCAGCGCCTCCCGTCAAGGGTCCGCCCGGTGAACTCGTCGACGATCTTCACCTCGCCTTGGGCGACCAGGTAGTCCTTGTCCCTCCGGTAGAGCTCCTTGGCGTAGAGGGCCTGGGTGAGGTGGTGGACGTAGTTGACCGAGACGGCATCGTAGAGATTGCCCACCCCGAGCTGCTTCTCCACCTTCTCGATACCGGTCTCGGTGGGGACGACGATGCGCTTCTCTTCGTCGACCTCGTAGTCGTCCTCGGCCCGCAGAGTGCGGACGATACCGGCGAACTGGTAGTAGAGCTGGGCTGACTCGGCGGCGGGACCGGAGATGATGAGCGGCGTCCGTGCCTCGTCGATGAGGATGGAGTCGACCTCGTCGACGATGGCGAAATGGTGGCCACGTTGCACCATGGCGTCCTTCGAGCGCGCCATGTTGTCACGGAGGTAGTCGAAGCCGAACTCGGTGTTGGTGCCATAGGTAAGGTCGGCGCCGTAGGCCTGGCGCTTAGCCTCGGAATCGTCGATGTCGGGACCCACCCGCCCGACCGTGAGCCCGAGGAACCGGTGCAGCTGCCCCATCCATTCCGAGTCCCGGGTGGCCAGGTAGTCGTTGACCGTAACCACGTGGACGCCGTTGCCCTCCAGGGCGTTGAGGTAGACCGGGAGCGTCGATACCAGCGTCTTGCCCTCCCCGGTCTTCATCTCGGCGATCCATCCGAAGTGGAGGGCCATCCCTCCCATCAGCTGGGCGTCGAAATGTCGCTGCCCGAGCACCCGCCACGCCGCCTCCCGGACCACGGCGAACGCCTCGACCAACAGATCTTCGAGACTCTCCCCGTTGTCGAGCCGCTGTCGGAACGCAGGGGTCAGCGCGGCCAGCTCGTCGTCCGAGCGGGCCTCCATCTCCGGTTCCAGGGCGTTGACCAGCGGGACCAGCTCGGCCAGGCGACGGACCTTCTTGCCCTCGCCGGCGCGGAGGACTTTCGTGAGCACGCTCATGGGTAACTCACTCTACCGTCGGTCGTCCCCGGTACTGGCCGTTCCCCGGTTCAGCCAGCCCGGTCGACCGCCCCGGGGTTGGCCGGTACGCCGTCGTCGGCGTCGCTGTCGGACTGCGTCAGCGCCCGTCAGGCGGTGCGCACCCGTTCCCGGAGGACGAAGACCGAGTTCGCCGGACGACGCCGGGGATGGGTCCGGGCCACGAGTCGGCCCTTGGTCTTCTCCAGCTGGTGCTCCAACTTCTCCACCACCAGGTCGACGGCTACCACCGGCCCCGGAGCGGCGGCGCGGGCCCGGATGGTCCGTCCATGCCCGACGATGATGACCTCACACCGTTCCCGATCGGCGATCCGAGGATTGTGCTCTTCGGAGAAGTGGACCTCGGCCCGCTCGAGACCAGGGCAGAGATGGCCCAGCCGGCCCACTTTCTCCTTGGTGAGTGCTCTCACCTCGTCCGACACGATCCTTCTGCCATAGGCAATGACAACGTCCACTTGCTCGCCTCCATGGTTACGGTGTTCGGGAATTACCTCGGTGCTCGGCCGGTCCTCCTGATCGGTCGTCGGGATGATGTTGTGAGCTGCGAGCGGCTGACCTGGTCTTTGACCCCACACTCGCCTGCGGGGGGCGTGACGGCCCGGCTCCGGCGGCAGCGACCGTGACCGGTCGGGAACCCTTCAGAGCCGTGGATAGGCCGCGTCCTCCCCTCTCCGTCCGCCCCCGACAGCCGGGGACGCCACGGGCAGGTCTTACTCCTAAGCCGCACCATGCTCAGCAACCACGAGTTGCCTTACGTGGGTCGTTTCGCCTGCGACTGGCTTCGACTTGCAACCACAGACCCGCACGCAGCTCACGGGTGAAGTCTACGCCTCTTGTTCCCGAAAACCAGGGGTCGGCCCTCAGTTCATCAGGTCGTCACGTGGTCGTCATGGAACGGACGGACCAGTGGCCGTTCACGGGTCCATCAAGCCGACAGACCTGCTCAGAAGCCATTTATCATCGCAGGGATCAGGTGGTGGGCCCGGGCCTGCGCTGGCCGGGCGGTCGGCGGGCCGAACCGGCGGCGCGTCAGTCCGTACCCTTTCTGAGCTGCCGTTTCATCTCATCCATCACCGGAATTGGGCCGGGATCGATCCCTTCGTTCCCGGACATGTGCAGCGAGACAAAATCGCCGATCAACGCCAGGTCGAGCAACTGCGCCAGATCGCCCTCACCCGAGGCCCGGACTGCGATCACGTCGGCCACCACCTCGCGGAGCACCTCCTCCACCAGGTCGAAGCGCCGGCTGACCTGGGGATGCTCGGCGTCGTGACGGAGGTTGACCAGCGAGATCAGCTGTCGGGTGGCGTCGCCGTGCTGCCCCCATCCGGCCACCTCGTTGTGACACAGCTCGGGGTAGACGTTGAAGAAGGCGGGGCACTTGGCGTTCTCGTTGATCTGGGCCTTCCAGCGCAACGCGGCGGCGCGCCCCAGGTCGCCCGAGCTGTGGATCAGCGGGATGGTACGCCCGATGCGCCGGGCCAGGTCCTCGGCCCGACTGCCCGGACGGACCAACTCGTCACGTCGCGCCTTGAGCTGGTCGACGGCCTGGTCCACCCATTGGGACGCCCCGGGGAACAGACCGATCTCCTCCAGCAGCACCAGTGGGGGGACGGCCATGGCGCCGAGGGCGGCACGCGGTTGGGGGAGGGTGGAGGGCACCGGCACCACGGGTACGTCCCATTCGCCCGCCAGACTGACGAGCATGCCTCCTCCCGAGACCACGACGAGCGAGGCCCCCGCCTCATAGGCACTGGCGGCAGCCTCCAGGGTCTCTTCGGTATTGCCCGAGAACGACATGGCGAACACCAGCGAGCCGGTGCCCACGAAGTCGGGGGGCTCGTAGCCCTTCACGACGGTCACGGGAACGGGCATGAACGGCGCCGCCGTCGCCACCAGGACGTCGCCGGCGATCCCACTCCCCCCCATGCCCAGCACCACCACATTCTCCACCTGGTCGTGCTGCGGGAGCGGCGCAACACCCCGGGCGGCCGACACCGCCACCTCCACCTGCTCGGGTAGGCCGGCGGTAGCCGACCACATGTCGAGGGTGTCGAGAGCCAGTGGTGAAGGGTTGTCGGACGACGCTCTGCCGCCGTCAGGGACGGTCATGAGGGTGAGGTGCCACCGGTGGACACGGCGCCCCCGGCATCGGCCTTGGCCATCAGCCGGTCGTGCTCGGCCTCGTCCACCGACCTCGCCTCATCGATCAACATGACCGGGATACCGTCGCGCACCTCGTAGCCCCGGTGGAGACGCGGATTGTACAGCAGGTCCTCGTCGGCGAAATACAGCAGCGGCCCTTTGTCCTCCGGGCACGCCAGCACGTCGATCAACAGCGCGTCGAGTGTCATGTGGCCTTCTCTCTGGTCGGTGATGTGGACGGTCGTCTCGGGTTCGGGGTCGCCGACGGTCAGGCCCCGAGGAGCCTGGCGATGTCCGCCTGGACTTCCGCGACCCGCTGTGTGCAGGCCGCGGCGTCGGGTGCCTCCACGTTCAGGCGGAGTAGGGGCTCGGTGTTGGAGGGACGAAGGTTGTACCACCAGTCCCCCCGGTCGACGGTCAACCCGTCCAGCCTGTCGGCGGTGCCCCGCTCCCCCTCGGCCGCCTCGACCTCGACGGCCATCAGCTCGACGGTTGCGGCCGGATCGTCGACGACCGTGTTGATCTCTCCTGATGCGCTGTACCGCTGGAACGGCTCGAGCAGTTCGGAGAGTGGCTTCCCGGTCACGCTCAGCAGCTCGAGGACGACCAGGGCGGCGATGATTCCCGAATCGGCCCGGTAGTTGTCCCGGAAGTAGTAATGCCCGGAGTGCTCACCACCGAACACGGCTCCCGTCTCCGCCATGATCTGCTTGATGTAGCTGTGGCCCACCTTGGTCCGGACCCCGATGCCGCCCTTCTCGGCGATGACCTCGGGGACCACCCGGGAACAGATGCAGTTGTAGAGGATCGTGGCACCGGGGTGCTTGTCCAACATGGAGGAGGCCACGAGGGCCGTGGTCAGCGAACCCGAGACCGGCTCGGCCTTCTCATCCACCAGGAAGACCCGGTCGGCATCACCGTCGAACGCCAGGCCGACGTCGGCCCCGGCAGCCAGCACTGCCGCCTTGAGGGCGACCAGGTTCTCGGGTTGGATGGGGTCCGCCGGGTGATTGGGGAAGTTCCCGTCCAACTCGGGGAAGAGGATGTCGACCTCGAAGGGAAGTCCCTCGAAGACTTTGGGGGCGACCAGACCACCCATCCCGTTGGCGGTGTCCGCCACCACCCGTAGCGGACGCAGCGACGTGAGGTCGACGAACGAGCGGACGTGGGCGGCGTAGGCGTCGAGTACCGAACGCTCGTCGAGCCGTCCCAGCCCTCCCGGGTCCAGGGCCGGCGGCCCATCGGCTCCCCACTGGTCGAGCAGCGCCTCCGCGGTGGCCTGGATCTCGGTGAGCCCGGTGTCCTTACCGATGGGTCGGGCCCCGGACTGGCACAGCTTGAGCCCGTTGTACCGGGCCGGATTGTGCGACGCGGTGAACATGGCCCCCGGAGCGTCGAGGCTTCCGGCAGCGAAGTACAGGAGGTCGGTGGATGCCAAGCCCAGATCGACCACCGCCACCCCTTCGGAGCGGACCCCGTCGGCGAAGGCCCTCGACAACTCGACGCCCGACTCCCGCATGTCCCGGGCCACCAGGATCGTCGTTGCCCCCGTGAACCGGGCCACAGCCACGCCGATGGCCCGGAACTGGATGGCGTTCAACTCATCGGGGACGACACCCCGGATGTCGTACGCCTTGAAGACGGAGGAGAGGCTGGCCATGGCCGGGCCATCCTAGCCAGCCCGCCCGGGGCCATCGAAGCCGTCCGGCCGACCCGGGCCTGGTTGGAGCGGTGTGAAAGGATCGAGCCGTGAGGACGGGACCTCAGCGGTGGCGACGCCCCATGGCGACCGGCGTGGGTGCCGTGGTAGTGCTGCTGTCGGCCGTGGCCGGACTGCCGGCGACCACCGGGGGCCCACCCGTTCACAGCACAGGAGCATCACCTGCCCGGCTCGATGCGGCGGTGAGCGCCGACATTGCCCCAACCGCGGGTTCGGCGCAGGCGGTGAGCGCGGCGGCGGCCAGCGAGCCCACGAGTTCCCACCTCGTGGTGACCACGGCTACTGACCCGGCCACGGGCGGTTACTGGGTGGTGGCGTCCGACGGTGGGGTGTTCTCCTTCGACGCACCCTTCTACGGATCGGCCGGGGCACTGACGCTGGCCCGACCGGTGGTCGGTGCGGCCGCCGCTCCGGACGGGGGAGGTTACTGGCTGGTGGCCTCCGACGGCGGGGTGTTCTCCTACGGGGACGCCCGCTTCTTCGGATCGATGGGGGGCCAGCACCTCAACGAGCCCATCGTGGGCATGGCCGCCACCCCGGACGGGGGTGGCTACTGGCTGGTGGCTTCGGACGGCGGGATCTTCGCCTTCGGCGACGCCCACTTCTACGGCTCGACCGGGGCCATGCACCTCAACCGACCGGTGGTCGGCATGGCCGCGTCGCCCGGTGGGTCCGGGTACTGGCTGGTGGCCTCGGACGGCGGGCATCTTCGCCTTCGGCGACGCCGCGCTTCTTCGGCTCGACCGGGGCCATGCCCCTCAACCGACCGGTGGTCGGCATGGCCGCCGTCGCCCGATGGGTCCGGGTACTGGCTGGTGGCCTCGGACGGCGGGCATCTTCTCCTTCGGCGACGCCGTTCGACGGAGCCGCCACGGGTCAACTCGGGCGGGCGGCCGTGGGCGTGGCCACGGACGCGGGCGGCTACCGGATCATCTCCTCCAACGGCGGGGTCTACGCCTTCGGGGGTGCGCCGTTCTACGGCTCGGTCTATGTGCCACCCATGGTGGGCGAGGTCGTGGCCATCGATCCGGGGCACGACGGGGGCAATGCTGGCGCTGCCGGCTTACATCGCCCAGCCCATCGACGGTGGCAACTTCACCGAGTCCTGCGACACCGTGGGGACCGAGACGGCGTCGGGCTACTCCGAGCACGCCTTCAACTTCGATGTCGCGACCCGCCTCAGGCGCTCCTCCAGGCCGGAGGGCGCCACCGTGGTGATGACCCGGACCAACGACACCGGCGTGGGACCGTGCGTGAACGTCCGGGCCGCCATCGGGAACGCTGCCGGGGCCGATGCCGCCGTGTCCATCCACGCCGACGGGGGTCCGGTGTCGGGCCGGGGCTTCGATGTCATCGAGCCGGCGCCGGTCGTCAGTCCCATCAGCAACAACACGGCCGTGGTGGCGGCATCGGCCCAGTTGGCCGGCGACGATCAGGACCGACTTCGCCGTCGACACCGGTGAGCCGGCGTCCGACTACTCCGGCGTCGACGGCATCGACCAGCGCAACAACCTCGGTGGCCTCAACCTGACCACCGTGCCCAAGGTGCTCATCGAGTGCGCCAATATGCAAAATCCCGTCGATGCCGCTCCTCACCGAGAGCCCGCAGTGGCGCCAGCAGGCGGCTCAGGGCCTGGCTGACGGCATCACCGCCTTCCTCGAGGCCGAGCAGGCCCCCTGACCCGGCCCGATCTCCGGACAGCAACCCACGCCGTCGCGCACGGACACCGTCGAGCGCGCTGTTGACCGTCCCCACCCGGTTCAGCCCTCGAGACCTCCGGCCAGCATGGCCACCACGTCATCGGACAGGGCTTGGCACAGGCCCTCGAGGTTATCCAGCTGTTCCTCGAGGGTGGACGAGGCCAGCAGTTGCTGACGATCCATGAGGTTGAGCGGGGCCAGCTCACAGAGCTGCCACGCAATCTCCTCGTTGTTCCCGGTGACCTCGAGGTCGTGAGGCAGCGCGGGGACGTCGCCGAGCTCGGAGAGCAGCGAACGGAGCCGGCGCACGGACACCTCGGCGGTGGCCAGGGCCCGGTCGTGGTCGCTTCCCTTCGGAACCGGTAGATCCTCCACTACAGCACGGGGATAGGGCACCTCGGCCAGCCAGCTGTCCACCCGGACCCGCCGGACACCCCGGGCGATCACCAGCATCCGTCCGTCCTCCAACTCCGCCACCTGGTCGATCCGGGCCACGCGTGCCCACGTCGACCCGCTGGTCACCTCCCCCCACCTCGGAGCCCCGGGCGATCAGGACCACCCCGAACTCCCGGTCCGAGGCCAGGCAGTCGGCGATCAGGGCGCGGTATCGGGCCTCGAACACATGCAGAGGCAGGCCGGCGCAGGGGAAGAGCACGGTGGACAGCGGGAACATGCCGAGGGTACGGAGCTCGGCCACGGCAGCCCGTTCAGCGTCCGGCGGCCGCGGACCGCGCCCGCCTGGACCGACGTCCCAACACGGCCAGTACCACGACCGCGGCCAGGGACAGCACGGAGACGGCCTGGCCGATCTCGTCGGCCGGTGAACTGCCGTAGTGAAGGGTCACATCGTGACTGGTCGGGACCACCACCATCAGGTTGGGCGCCGCCCGCCAGGGACCGTCGGCCCCGCTGGCCTTCCAGTTGGGGAAGTACGACACGCGGACCTCGACCGGCGTGCCGGTCCGGTCCACATGGAAGGAGATCGAACTGTCGGTCTCGACCACGTGGGAGACCGTCGTTGTGGGTTCGGGCACCGCCCGGGGACGGGTCTGGCCGACCGGCACCCGCGGCCAGCTGGCCGGGCCGTCGGCCGTCGGAACCACGTCCCACCGGCTGGGATCGTCGTACCAGCTGACCGCCGGGGCCAACCAGCTGGCCTGGCTGGGTGACACCCCCTTCCAGACCACCGGCTGGTCGGTGAGCGGCTGGACCAGCGACGAGTCCGCCACCTCGTAGACCTTCCAGGTGGTGTCCAGGGCCTCCCCGTTGTAGCTGGTGCGCCAGGGCCCGCTGGAGGCCACCTCGGTGAGGCTGGGATCTGCGGCGGCAGCGGTCTCCACGGTGGTGGAGGAGGCCAGAAAGTACTTCACGCCCAACTGCTGGAGGTGTTGGATCCCGAGCGGAACGTTGAGGCCACCGTAGGGCAGGCCCACGACGGCGTCGGACGGATTGACCGACAGCTCGTTCTGGTTGATGAAGTGGAACGGCGTCGTGGACGCCGACTCGAAGAGCAGGCCCTCCATCGAATCGACGCACCCGTTGGTCCAGTAGGGCAGCAGCATCAGCGACATCGGTGGTGCCGAACCGGTTGAGGGACGGGTCGTACTCCCACATGGCCCGGCCGCATCCCTCCTCGGCACCGACCTTGGCCATCATCTGGATCACCGCGTGGTACTCGGGATAGTCGGGCTTGCGCTCGTAGCCCGAGTAGTTCCAATCGGCCCAGGCGCTGGGCTGGTTGGCCCCCACCGTCACCCCCACCTCGGCTGAGGGCGGAGGCCGGAAGGACCAGCGGGGGCACTACGACCAGGCATGCCGCGGCCAGGGCCACCAGGGGACCGACTACCGCACCGGCCGGGATCCCGGCCGGGCTCGGACGCCGGAACCGGCTGATCCGGGCCCCGGGCTGCCACGGGCGTGTCGTGAGCGCCGCTCAACCGCCCACGGACGACGGACACCCACAGATCCAGCCGGCGTCGACGGTCCCAGCGGGCCACAGCGGACACCACCTCGGCCAGGGCGTACCCGGCCAGGAGATAGAGGCAGAGGAACCAGAAGGGCAGGAAACGGGCGTTGTACAGCTTGTTGGCGGGGTCGAGGCAGACGGCGGCGGCGGAGAGCGCCCCCATCACCACGATGAACAGGCCGACCCGGCTTCGCCGGACCACCATGGCCACCAGCCCGACGACGTCGGCGGCCAGTACCCATCGGGCCGAAGCCGGGAAGAGCAGGTGGGGAAAGCCGAGCACCTTGGTGTAGCCCATGTTGGTGGTGTAGGCCTGCCCGGCGGCAAAGGGCAGCAGCCACCAGGCGCTGAGACCCACACCGAGCGCACCGGCCACGACAGACCAGCCCAGTCGCTTTGACCAGCGCCGCCGGGCCAGGCGGCCACGGATACCAGCGCGCACTCCCCTCGCCACGTCGGCATCGAGCAGCAGCCACACCACGGCGCCGGCCGCCGCGAACAGCGCCGGCAGCAGGTGGCAGAGGAGGGTGACCGCGAAGAGCATGGCGGCCAGAGCCCGGTGTCGGCCGGTGTGGAGCCCACGGGCCCACACGCCCAGGAAGAGCAGAGCGAACGAGAGACTGAGCGAGAAGGAGTACTCCCCGGCCAACGTGGAGAGGATGTTGCCGCCGTAGATGGTGAAGCTCGGCTCGAAGAGGAACGGGAGCGTGGCTGCGGCCAGACAGCCCGGCCCGGGGTCCCGCAGGCCGGCCAGGCGACCGAAGGCCCAGGCGCAGACCGGGAGGGTCAACGTGCCGAGCACGGTCACCAGCTTGAAGGCCACATCGTAGGAGACCACCGAGTTCAACAGGACGGTGATGAGTCCGGGCAGGGGGAAGTAGAAGGTGTAGAGGGGGAACCCGTCGTACCAGTCAGGATCCCAACCGGTCACCTGGCCGTGGGTCAGGAGGTGGGACTTGAGGAAGGCCGGGAGCATGACGTGTGCACCGGTGTCGCCACCGGCCGTCGTGGTGTTGGCCAGCAGGAGGGAGGGGTGGAGCTGGCTGAGGGCCACGAGCGTCACCCCGGCCACCACGATCAGGTTCGCCCACCCCGGCCACGAGGATCTGCCGGTCAGGCGCGACGACCACGACGCGGGCTCGGGGGCCAGGGCCGGCAGCGGTCCCTGGGGGACGGGCGCCGGGGCCACGTCGACGGGGGCGGTCATCTCAGACCACGGTCCCGTGAACCAGTGCCAACGGCACCACCACCGCGGCGAGCACCGCAGTCAGGTTGAACGAGGCGTGGGCCACCATGTTCATGCCCAGTCGGCCAGTCCGATAGGAGACGAACGAGAGGATGATGCCGAAGAGGGCCAGTCCGGCGTATTGGAGTGCCTCGAAGTGGAACAGGGCGAAGACCAGACCGGTGATGACGATGGCCAGGGTCGGGTCCCACCCAGCCGCCCACCGTCCCGAACAGTCGGGCCAGCGACCGGAGCAGCACCCCCCGGAAGTAGAGCTCCTCGAAGAAGGGAGCACCGACCACGGTCAGGACGGCGACCAGCACGAAGCCCGGCACCGTGGGAGCCTCCGGTCAGACGCTGGCTCGGGGCGTCGAATCGCTGGTTGAAGTCGTGGACGTGGTGCGAGATGGGGATGTACACCAGTGCCACGAGGACCTGGCCGCCGACCCCGATCGGTACACCGAGCAGGTCCCGCCACCGGAAGCGCAGGCCGCAGATCGCGCACGAAGCTCTTGGTGCCCCGGACTCCGGTGGCCAACCAGGCCGCTCCGAAGAACCCGGCCCACAGCCCGAACAGCGTGGACACGATGTACCAGGTGGGCGGCTCGCTCAGCTTGGCGATGGTGGTGAGCGAGCCCGACGTCCCTTCGATACCGGCCGTTACCGCCGCGAAGATCTCGGCCACGATCTGGCCGGCGAGGAATCCGAGGCAGAAGAACAGGAACCACATCCAGGCCGAGGCCGGCGAATCCGGCGCACCCCCGGCGGCGAGCTGCGTGCCCAGCGACACGTCGGCCCCCGGGCGTTCGGGAACGGATCGCACCGCCGTGTCCACCGACGGGGCCACGTGACCGGGTGCAGCCGGGGCCGTCGACACGCCGTCGGGCGCGGCCCCGGAAGCGGTTCTCGGGTCCGCCGGCGGGATCCACCCGGCTCTGCCGACGGGCACCCCAGCAGATGGCGACCCTGGTGCCCCGGCGAGCCCCCTGCCGGCGGCCGCGCTGGGGTCGGCACCCTGTTCGGACCGCTCGATCACCCTTCCACGATACCGACCGGTGGGAGTCCCGAGGAGGCGGCCCACCCGACAGGGTGGGGCGATGCGTCAAATGCGTCCAGGTGCGAATAGCATGATGGGGTGACCCCGCCCAACCCCGACGTACCCAACGGCCCCCCGACACCTGGTGGTCCCGGGCAGGAAGTGCCGGGCCAGAACAAGAACCGGATGGCCCTCTACGTGGTCATCGTGGTGGCGGTGCTGTCGGTGCTGATCATCCCCAATCTCCTGTCGAAGACCACCACCAACACCCTGACCTACAATACGTTCCTCTCCGACCTCCAGAACAAGTCGATCAAGACCGCCACGGTGGACATGTCCACCGGCGTCATCACCGGTGACCTGGCCAACGGCGGGACCTACACCGCAGCCGGACCCAACCCCATCATCGACTCGGAGCAGACGGCTCTGAAGACACTGGGGCCCAACGCCCACCTGAACTCGGGAACGTCGAACCCGCTGCTCGGGATCTTGTTGACGTGGATCCTTCCCTTCGCGCTGATCGGAGGAATCTTCTACTACATCTCCAGAAAGGCCCAGGGACAAATGGGAAGCATCATGTCCATCGGGCGGTCCAAGGCCAAGCTCTACTCGACGGAACGACCGTCGACCACGTTCGATGACGTGGCCGGCTACGACGGCGTCAAGCTGGAGATCAGCGAGGTCGTGGACTTCCTGAAGACACCGGCGCGCTTCAAGGAGATCGGTGCCCGCATCCCCAAGGGCATCCTGCTGGTCGGTCCTCCCGGTACCGGCAAGACGCTGCTGGCCCGGGCCGTGGCCGGCGAGGCCGGGGTGCCGTTCATGTCGGTGAGCGGCTCCGACTTCATGGAGATGTTCGTCGGCGTGGGCGCCAGCCGGGTGAGGGACCTGTTCGCCACGGCCCGCAAGCAGGCACCGGCCATCGTGTTCATCGACGAGATCGACTCCATCGGCCGCAAGCGGGGGGCCGGACTCGGCGGCGGGCACGACGAGCGGGAGCAGACCCTCAACCAGATGCTGTCGGAGATGGACGGGTTCGACCCGACCGAGGGCATCGTGGTCATGGCCGCCACCAACCGGCCCGACATCCTCGACGCCGCCATCCTCCGGCCCGGTCGGTTCGACCGCCAGATCGTGGTGCCCCTCCCCGACCTCGACGAGCGGCTCCCCATCCTGCAGGTGCACTGCAAGGACAAGCGGGTCGACCCGAGCGTCGACCTCGGGACGGTGGCCCGTGGCACCCCGGGCATGAGCGGCGCCGACCTGGCCAACCTGGTCAACGAGGCCGCCCTCCACGCCGTGCGCCGGGGATCCAAGGTCATCCAGAACGTCGACTTCGAGGCGTCCCGCGACCGGGTCCTGATGGGCCAGCGCCGCGAGAGCCTGGTGCTGTCCGGAGCAGAGAAGGAGCGGGTGGCCTTCCACGAGGGCGGCCACGCCGTGCTGGCCTACGTGCTGCCCGACGCCGACCCGGTGCACAAGGTGACCATCCTCCCGACCGGCATGGCCCTCGGCGTGACCATGCAGCTCCCGATGGAGGAGCGCCACATCCACCCCCGCCAGCACATCGAGGACTCCCTCGCCGTCCGCATGGGTGGTCGGGCCGCCGAGCTGCTGGTCTACGGGGACCTCTCCACCGGAGCCAGCAACGACCTGGTGGGCAATACCGAGCTGGCCCGCAAGATGGTCCGCGAGTGGGGCATGAGCGACAAGATCGGCCCGATGGCCTGGGGGTCCCAGGGCCAGGTGTTCCTGGGCGAGGACCTCATGCACACCCGTGACTACTCCGAGCACACCAGCCAGATCATCGACGACGAGGTGGAGATCATCCTCCGGGCCCAGGAGGAGCGGGCCCTCGAGGTGCTGGCCCGCCACCGGGGCGGCCTCGACGCCGTGGCCCGCGCCCTCCTCGACGAGGAGACCATCGACGGCGAGACCGTGGGCCGCCTGGTCGACACGGCCTACGGCCGACCCGTGCACGAGCACGGTGTGAAGACCGTGCCGCCGATCTTCGTGGCCTCCCAGCACGGTCCGACCGGCTCCGACAATGTCGACGGCCCGCCCGAGGACGCCGAACGGAGCAGAGAGTCCGGTGCTGACGGTTCCGACGGTGGGCCCTCGGGCGGTGCCCCGGTCGGTACGGCACCGGGCGGAGGGTCTCCACGGCCCGAAGTCGCCGACGCCGACAGTGAGGTCTCCGCCACCACCCACGCCAGCGACGAGGGCGGCGCCACCAGCGGTGACGGAGGGGTCGGCCCGACACCCTGGCCCCCGCCACCGCCGCCCGCTGGGCATTGGCCCCAGGCCCCGTCACCGACGCCCGCCCCTCCAGCGTCCGGCCACTGGCCCAAGCAGGCCCCCTGGCCACCGCCACCGCCTCCCACGTCGCGGTAGGCGTCACCCGCCTCGCCGCCACGGCATGTCCGGTCGGTTCGGGCCCGTCTCCGGCCACCTCAAAGCCGGGGTGGCGTCCTTAGCTCCGCAGTGCCGGCCCGTCGACGCGCCGAGCGCCCACTGATACCGGTGCGCTGGTGGCGACCCCGCCGTAGGGTGAGTCCATGCACGAATCGGTGACCGTCCATATGGAGGCCAGACCGGAGGCCATCTGGGATCTCGTCAGCGATGTCACCAAGATCGGCCGGTACAGCCCGGAGACGTTCGAGGCCGAATGGCTCGAGGGCGCCACCGGACCGGCGGTGGGTGCCCGGTTCCGGGGCCACGTGAAGCGAAACGGCATAGGACCGACCTATTGGACCAGCTGCACGGTCCAGGAGTGCGAGCCGGGCCGCTCCTTCACGTTCGGCGTCGGGCCTCCCGGCAAGGCGCTCAGCGTGTGGGGTTACCGGATGGAGCCGGTGGGAGACGGGACCGATGTGACCGAGACCTTCACGTTGGCCGACACCGGTCTGCTGCGACTGTACTGGGCCCTGCTCGGCTGGGCCCGGGGAAGGACCAACAGGAACGACATGCGCACTACCCTCGAGCGAATCAAAGCCGAAGTGGAGGCGCGTACCGACCCGGGTCCCACGGTTCCTCCCGCGTAGCACCCTCGGGGTTGGTTGAGGGACATCGGCCGATCTGGCTCGACAGGGGCGCCACCCGGGGTCCGGTGACCACGTCATCGAAGGCCGGGCAGGCCAGGTGTTTCGGATTCCGTCGACGAGCAGGGTTCGAAGGCCTGAACGTGCCGATCGTCGACCCCTCCGATTAGGTTTCAGCCATGGCCGACTATGTCATCCCCGATCCGGAACCGAAGGAGATCGACGAGACACTCTCGATCGAACTGCGCCACCTGGCGGCCAATGCCGTTCTGAAGGGCAAGCCCTCCGGGAAGGAGAAATGCGAGAACTGTCTCTACTACCTCGAGCCGTACAACGAGATCTCGTACTGCTGGCATCCCAAGCTCCGGATTCTGGTGGGCTCGGAATGGTGGTGCCAGTGGTGGGACGCGATTCCCGAGGGCAACTAGGCCCGTCGCACGAGGGGTCCAGCTCCTGAGCCACCGGGCTGGGCGACGGGGGCCTCCCGACCGGTGTTCTAGGGGCCGATCGGGAACCCCGAGGAGGAGACCACCCCGGGGGTTCCGGCGGGCTCGCAGTCCTCTTCTACGAACACGGGTTGCGATGCAGTGACCGTGAGGGTGGCGAGGCCCCCGACCTGTTTGGGCCCGAGAACAACCACCCGGCCCGGGGCCACGGTGAACGTGGACACCGGCCCGGTCGCGCCCAGCCTGGCCACCTTCACCACCGAGGCCGTGGGCCCCGAATTGGCTACGGCCAGGCTGCCCACCGTGGCGTCAGTGATGGCCGGCGCTCCGGGTACCCCGGGACCGGGCACCAGCCAGTGGTTGGCCACGGTGGTGGTGGCCGAGGACGAGCCCCACCCAGGCGACGGGGAGCCCGGTGGTGCGTCCACGGAGCGGCCCACCACGATGGGGACCGTGGAGGTCACCGTCACTGCGTAGGGAGTCTGTTGGGGGAAGCCCGGGGTCCCCGATGCGGGGAAGGCCACCACCGAAGCCGGAGGCACCACCACGCGATGGGGCACCACCGTTCCGGAGCTCAGACCCAGGGTGATGGTGGCCGTGGATGGGCTCGGTCCGGGATTGGCCAGGTACAGGTTGACGGTGGACTCGGGCATGGCGGTGGTCTGGGCCAGCCGCCACGTCGTCGACAACGACGGGGACCCAAGCCGCAGTGACATCCCACCGGTCGGTCCCGACGACCACTGCTGGAACTCCGAGGCCACAAGTCCGCCGGCCTGGGCCGCCACCATCGTGGCGATGGTGGCGGAATCCTGGACGTAGTCGCCCACGTTCTCCTCCACCAGCTGTCCGGCCGGGACTTCGAGTCCCTGGTAGTCCTGGGGGGTGATCACTCCGTGCTCCGTAAGGAAGGACACGTTGACGACGGCCTCGGTGGCCGCCGGGTTGAACAGCGACAGGGTGAGCGAATTGCCCGACGTGGTTGCCCCGCCGGCGAAGGCCCACTCCGAAGCGATCCGCGAAGCGCACGGTGCCGTCGTCCACCCGTTGGCACCCGAAACGACCTGGCTGGCCACCACGCCACCCCCGGCGAAGGTGAAGGTGGAGGCGGTACTCCCGGTCGGCAGTCCGGCGGTGGGATCGATGGTCGCCGTCCCGAGGGCCGGCACGGTCACCGTGCGGTGCACCGTCGGGACGGTTCCCCCCGTGTCTGCCGGGGCCACCGTGGTCATGGATCCGGTGACCGGCGACCGAGTCGAGTTGGTCAGGTAGATCGTGGAGTTGGCGGCCGTCCCGGTGCCGGCCGAGCAGAACGCCGAGGAGGAGTACGCCCCCACGGGGGCAACGGGGATGCCGTCCGCGGAGGACGGGGCGGCCCCGGGTGACGGAGTGCCCACCGCCGCGGCGATGCCACCCACCACCACGATGGTGGCGATCACGGCCACGATCACCGACGTCCTCTTCCGCACCGGCTCCACGGGAGCCCTGCGCCCGTGACGAGTGCGGCCCGGAAGGCGCCCTCCGTCCGGCTCCGCCCACTCCGGATCCGTCCAGTCCGGCTCGATCAGGGAATCGTCGGAGTCGCTCATGGGACCGTCTCGGCCTGAGGCTTTGCTTCATCGCCGTCGACCACCGGAGCCGGGCTACCGACCACCCCAAAATCGGCGCGACCGCGTCGCCGGAATCGGATGCGGCGCCAGGGACGGCCGAGGCCGTCTCCGATCAGCAGGGCCAGCGCCACCAGCCAGGTCACGATGGACACGGCGAAGGCGAGGGGTGCCACCAGGCCCCCGTCGAAGTGCAGGGTGCTCACGCCGGCGGTGGACACCTCGTAGCGGCCGGCCCACCCGAACGAGGACGAGCGGGAAGCCGAAGCACCGGTGGAACCGGTCAGGTTCCACCGGCCGGACGGGGCGAAAGAGGACAGTACGGTTCCCTTGGCCAACGTGCCGGTGAACGACCGGGACGCGGCCGGACCCGCCAGGACCGGGACGGCCCCACGCACCACCCCCGATCCCGGGCTTCCGGCCCGGGGGTCGGGCAGCACGGTGTCGGGTACCGAGGTACCGGCGGGCACCTCCGCCCGCTGGGGCAGCCAGTCGTTGTTGACGTAGACGGTGATGCCGGTGCCCGAGAGAACGGGACTGAGGTCCAGCTGACGGGTGAGCGCTGGGGCCAGGTCGGCAGGGACGGGGTATTCGGTCGGCGTCTGTTCCCCGGTGATCTCGGGGGCCAGCGAGGTGAGCAGGGCCACGTAGCGGACACCCGAGGGGGCCAGCAACCGCCCGAGCTGGTCCGTGCCGCCGGCCCGGGCCAGCTCGACGGCCGACGCCAGTCCCGACGCCGGACCGGGGCCCGCCGCATTCCACAACCACCGGGCATCGGGACCACCGTCCTCGGAGGTGGCATAGGCCAGGCCGTCCCCGGCGGACCACGACCCCTGGTAGAGGGCGTTGGTCTGACCGAGCCACAGGACGCGGAACGAGCCGTCGGCCGCCTTGGCGTGCATCCAGGCCACCGACTGGCTGAAATCGTTGACCGGGAGGTCCCACCGTCCCGGCAACGCCGAAATGAGCGTGGGGACGGCACCGAGGCCCAGGGCGACGGTGGCCATCACGGTCACCAGCTGACGCCATCCGAACTCGGCCGCCCGCAGGTCCTCCTCGAATGCCGCCACGCCGAGCCCTATGGCGGCGGCGACCGCGGCGGCGGCCGGTGCCAGCAGAACCAACGGATCGATGGCCAGACTTCCCATCCACCCCCTGCCGATGACCCAGGCGGCCACCCAGAAGACCAGGGCCACGGCCCAGTACCGTCCGGCCCACCGGAACCGGTCACCCCGGGCCAGCACCAACGGGGCCACGGCCGCCAGGGCAAAGCCCCAGGCCAGCGGAG
This sequence comes from uncultured Acidimicrobiaceae bacterium, assembly GCA_963831535.1. Taxonomy (GTDB): domain Bacteria; phylum Actinomycetota; class Acidimicrobiia; order Acidimicrobiales; family RAAP-2; genus Bog-756. The sequence continues at coordinate 348,456 of CAWHQP010000004.1, forward strand.
ACCCACCGATCGGGCCGGCGGCGAACCGGAGCAGCGAGGACCAGGTGACCGCCGAGGACGCGGGGATGGGAACACCGAAGACGGCCACCGCACCCCGTCCGGCTGAGAGCACCCCGATCACCCACGGCAGGCAGATGACCGCGGCCACCCCGGTGGACGCCAGAGCGAGCCACAGGGCCTTGGTGGTGGATCGCAGATCCCCGAACAGGACCGAGGAGATCATGAGGGCCAGGGCCGCCAGCACCACCACCACGGCGGCGGCGGGCACGAAGGCGATCATGACGGCCTCGATCAGACCGAGCGCCAGGGCGCTGCGGAAGTTCGCGTGCCGAACCGTCCACGCGGCGAACCGATGTCGGGTCGATTCCGGTGCCCCCTCCGGCCCGGGTGGGCCGGACCGGACCGAGACGGGGAATGACCCGTAGGGGGAGGTCCCGGTGGCCCGGAACAGTCGGGCCAACACCCAGGGGGCCCCGGCGTACACCACGAGAGCACCCCATCGGCCCAACGCCAGGGCGTTGTAGGGAACAGCCACGGCGAGGTAGGCCACACCGGCGACCAGTGCGGCGCGTTGGGAACCGAAGGGCCGTACCAGTCGCACCACACCCCACACCCCGAGAGGGATGCAGGCGAAGATCAGCACTTTCTGGGTCAGCCCCATGGCGCCGATCAGGACCGTGCCTACCAATCCGGTCAACGCCAGTCCCGGGGCCACCGGCGCGGTAGTGCCCACACCGGAGGGATGCCAACCCGCCGCGAACTGCGACAGGGTCTGGGTCCAGCTCGGAAAGGGGACGAACTGCCCGACGGCAGGCAGTCTGCCGGTCAGGATGCCCCTCGTCCCGATGGCCACGATGATCCCGGCGCTCACCCACACCGTGAGGCGGATCCGCCCGTTCACCCGGCCCCGCGCCGTTGCCGCCCGGGCGGAATCGTGTTCCCGAGGTGCCCCCCCGTCGGCGCCGGAGTCATCAGCTGGCGCCGGAGCGGAGCCGAGGTTCGGTTCGCTGTCCTGGTGGGCGGCCTGATCAGAGGCCAGTCCGGCCGCGGCTATCTCGTCGGCGTGGGCCCCGTGGAAACCGTGCTGGAACACCCGGCGGAAGTAGGAGGAGAGTCGGGCGCTCCCGCCCACCTGGAGCAGGCGGACCTCCTTGTCGCTCAATCGCCGGTGGGCCCTCAGCTCCCTGCGTTGCGCCCGGATAACCGCAAGCCGACCCAGGTTCCATCGCCAGGCCCTGACCACGGCCCGGGCCCGGGACCAATTGCCGGCCAACGCAGCCACGATCACCTCGGCTATGGCCAGTACGAGGACCTGCGGGACCACCCGGATGAGATGGAAGCGCCCGTAACACTTGAAGACAGCCAGCAGCTCGTGACGGCGTTGCAACTCCTGAAGGGTCACGGCGGGAACGGCCACCTCGTCCGCATGGCCCTCCGTCAGGCCATCCCCGGCGTTGGCCTGCTCCCTCAGGGCCATGCTCCGGGCCCCGGACTCGTCCCCGGCCCCCGATCCCTGCCGGCTGGCACCCATGAGGGCCGGATCGATGGACCGGGCCCCTCCGGCCAGCTCCTCCCGGTGGCGAACCCTCGCATCGGGGGCCACGATGATCCGGGCCCCGACGACCTGGGCCCGCCAGGACAGATCGAGATCTTCCCCCATGGCCACGATGGCGGGGTCAAAACCGCCCAGCTCCTCGAACAGGTCGGCCCTCACCAGATTGGCGCCACCAGGAGCGACGAAGACGTCACGCACCGCGTCGTGCTGACCATGGTCGATCTCGAAGGGCTGGACCCGATCCACCACCGAACCGCCCTTGTCGGCCGTCATCCCCACATGGACCAGTCGCTCGGGATCGTCCCAGCTGACCACCTTCGGGGTGACAATGCCGGCGTTGGACCGGAACGCCTCCTCCACCATCAGGTGGACGGCGTCGGGGAACAGGGCCACATCGTCATGGCAGATCAGGAAGTAGTCGGCTCCCTCGACCATGCTCCGGACCTCGTTCACCGTCGGGCCGAACCCCCGATTGTCATCAAATCGGCGCACGAAGGCAGTCGGGAGGACCGCCGCCACCCGTGCGGTGAGTTCGTCCCGGCTCCCCGAATCGAGGATGAGCACGGACAGCTCCGCATAGTCCTGTGCTGCGATCGAGGCCAGCGTCTCCTCGAACCACGGACCCGGATCGTGGGCAACGACGACAGCGACGACCGGCGGGGCCAGTGTGTCCATCAAGGGTCAGAGGCTATCGGGCTGGAGACGCCCAAATGTGAACTCCCAGGTCATCGGCGATGTCACCTCTGAAGGGTGGAGTGCTTGCAAATGTTTATCATTACGTATACACTTGCATCTATAGACATCCGGTGAGCGAACGAGTGCGCAGCCACCCACCGCTCCCGGTAGTCCAGCAGTTCAGCCACCGACCCGAAGGAGCACACACCATGCCCACCATCAAGAAGCCGGAGTTCAAGATTCCCGAAATCAACACCGACGTCACCAAGGCCGCCAAGGACATCGCCGCCGTGGCCAAGGACGCCACCTATGTCGTCATCGGCGCCGGGGTGCTGGGCTTCCAACAGGCTCAGGTCCAGCGTCAGGAGTTCATGAAGCGTCTGGCCGATCCGAAGGCCGGCATCGAGGACCGCGTCACAGCCGCCCGGGCCGACCTCGGCGGTGCCCTCCACACGGTGGAGGTCACAGTCGAGGGATTGATGGAGCGCTTCGAGGAGATCATCGAGCGCCTGGAGGTGGCCGTCGCCCCCCTGGAGGACCGTCTGCCCACCCAGGCCCGTGACCTGGCCAAGCAGGCTCACGTCCAGGCCAAGGAGGCCCGGACCCAGATCCGATCCCGGATCCCGACCACCGCCGCCTGACCACCCCTTCCGAACCGCGCCGATCCCGGTCGGCTCACCGAAGAACGGCCTGCTCCGAGCGGGCCGTTCTTCGCGTCGTTACCCGGTCTGCTGTCGCCAGTAGTCCAGAACGTCGGCCAGGGTCTGGTCCAGGGTGACCTCGGGCTTCCAACCCGTGGCGTCCACCAGACGGGCCGGATCCCCCCGGAGCACGGGAACCTCGACCGGTCGCACGAGCGAGGGGTCGGTCTCGAACTCGAGTGTGGTCCCGGCCAGGGCCAGGAGGCTGTCGGCGATGGTCCGGATCGAAACGTCCCGCCCGGAGCAGACGTTGTAGACCTCGCCGGGGCTACCGGCCTCGACGAGGAGTCGGTAGGCCCGGACCACATCCCGGACGTCGGTGAAGTCCCTGCGGGCGGACAGGTTTCCGACCGGGATGGTCGGACTCCCGCGCCGGTCGGCCTCGACGATCCGCTTGGCCAGTGCCGCCACCGCGAAGTTTGGTGTCTGACCGGGGCCGATGTGATTGAACGGCCGCACCGTGATCACGTGCTGGCCGTGGCCCAGGTGGGCCTGGGCCACCACCGCCTCGGCGGCCAGTTTGCTGGCGGCGTACGGGGTTAGCGGGGCGGTGGGCGAGCTCTCCTGGAGCGGGAGGAGGTTCGGGTCGGTGACCGCGCCGTAAACCTCGGCCGAGCTGGTGACCAAGACCCGGGGATTGGTCCCGCACTGGCGCGCCGCGGCGAGGACGGCGGCCGTCCCCATGATGTTGACCTCGAGCACCCGGAGCGGTTCCTCCCACGACTGTCCGACGTGAGTCAGGGCGGCCAGGTGGTAGACGGCATCGGGTGCGGCCGCCGACATGGCGGCGAGGAGGGCGGTGGGATCGGTGATCTCGACTTCACGGTCGATGGCGACGACCTCATCGCCGAGTCCCCGGAGATGGTCGCCAAGCCAGGTTCCGACGAAGCCACGACCACCGGTGATGAGGGAGCGCACGACGGGTCACCCTACCGTCTCGCCGCCGGGACCAACACCGTTGGGTGGAATCCGTCCGGGGTCGGCGCGGCGGGGGTCGTGTCCCGCCGCATGGCGGTAGGCGTCCAGGTGCCGTTCGGCGGACCGTTCCCAGGTGTGCGACCGCGCGATCTCGAGGCCACGTGCCCGTCGGGCCGCCGACGATACGGCGCCGTTGCCGCCCCGCAGCTCGGCGTCGATGACCTCGGTCAGGGCCTCCGGGTCACCGGGGGGCACCAGGACCGCGGCATCGCCCGCAACCTCCTCCATGGCCGTCCCCGAGGTGGTGACCAGGGGAACCCCGCAGGCCAGAGCCTCGAGAGCCGGGAGCCCGAACCCCTCGTACAGGGCCGGATACACCGCAGCCGTCGCCGACCGCAACAGGGCCGGGACCGTCTCGTCGGGAAGGTAACCCGTGCGGAGGATCCGGTTCCTGACTCCGGAAACGGCGATGGCGTCCTCCACGGCCGCCACGCCCCAGCCGTCTCCGCCGGCCAGAACCAGCAGGACGTCGGGATGCCGGTCCGCCACCCCGGCGAACGCTTTGACCAGGGTGGGGACATCCTTGCGGGGCTCGAGGGTGCCCACGAACAGAAGAAACGGCTGTCCATCAGCGAGACGGCCGTCGACGGCGACCAGGGAGGCGCCATCGGCACCGGGATGGGGCTCGTCGGGGCGGAACAGCCCGGTGTCGACACCGTGGGGGGCCACGAAGACCTCGGCCTCCAGTCGGCACCACTTCGCCAGTTCGTCCGCGGTGACCTGGCTCGGACAGACCACGGACGCCGCCTGACGGGCGGCCCGGGCGATGGCCCGTTTGAACAGCAGGACCTTGGACCGCTCGTGCCACTGGGGGGCCTCGAAGAAGCTCAGGTCGTGGACGGTCACCACCATCGGCACCGACGATCGTTCAGGCATCGTGTAGTGGGGACCGTGGTGCACGGCAACCCCGGAGCGGGCCAGCAGTCCGGGCAGCCGCAGCTGTTCCCAGGCCAGCCGGAAGGGGCGCGGCGTGGGAGCCGAGCCGATCACGGTCGAAGCCGGGGCCAGGGCCCCCCAACGACGGACATCGTCACGCCGCCCGAACAGGGTCATGTCCACCTCGGACCGGGTGGCCAGGACTCGGGCCAACTGGAGGGTGTAGTGACCGGCACCGACGGCACGGACGGGCACGGCCGACACGTCGAGGGACACCCGGAGCGGGGGTTCAGCCACGGCGTCTCCCACCGGCCAAGGGTCGGGCCTGCTCCCAGACGGCCACGTGCTGCCGGGCGATCCCGGACCAGCGAAGTTCGTCGGCGCGACCCCGGCCGAGATCACACAGCCGCTCGCGTTCGCGTTCGTCGGTGGCCACCCGGAGGAGCCCGCCGGCGATGGCGTCGGTGTCGAGGGGGTCGACCTCGAACGCCGCCCCCCGGTGCTCGGGAGCGGACTGGCCACCACCGGGGTGCCCATGACCATCGCCTCCACCGGTGGAAGTCCGAAGCCCTCCTCGAGGGGCACGTAGGCCAACAGACGGGCCATGGCGTAGAGGGCCGACAACTCCGAAGGGGAGACCATCCCGGTGAGGACCACACCGGTGGCCGGCTTCACCCTCGCTCCCCAACCGCTCGGTCCCACCAGTACCAACGGCCAGGGTTCTGGCAACGCGCTCCGCACCCGCTCGTATGCCTCGATCAGCCGCGGCAGATTCTTGCGGGGCTCCAGCGTCCCCACACTCAGGAGGAAGGGTCCGTCGACTCCCATGGTCGAGAGCAGCCCGGTCGCCGCTCCGAAGTCGGGAGGCGGCAGGTGATCTGAACCCATGGGGATGACCTGGATGGCGCCCTCCCGGGCCCCGGCCTCCACGAGATCGACGGCCACGACCTCGGCGGGCACGATGAACCGGTCGGACCGTCGCAGGGCGCGGCGCAGCGCCGCTTCATGCCAGATCCGTCCACGGGCCGGGTAGGCCTCGGGAACCCGTCGCCACAGCAGGTCGTGCACCGTCGTCACCAGAGCGGCCCGGCCGGGCTCCAGGGTCGACAGCGAGGTGGCCTGGACCACATCGAACCTGCCGGTGCCCCGCAGCAGGCCGTGGTCCCAGGCCCGGGTGAGGAGAGGCCCGGGCAGCGGGTAGGCGCGGACGTCGTGGCCCAATCCCGACAACGGGTCAGGTCGACCCTGGGCGCCCATCGCCCGACTCGCCACCAGAGTCAGGTCGGGACGATCGGTCGGGACCAGGTCGTCGAGACCCTGGATCAGTCCCCGAATGTACGTGCCGATCCCACCCGAGGCCGGCCGTCGCAACTGCTCCACCATCATCAACAGCCTCATGTCGCTCATGGACCCGTGCGGTCCCCGGCGCGCCGATCGTCAGGGGCGTCACGGTCGTCCCGGGCGTCGCCGTAAAGACGGACCAGGCCGTCGGCACAGGCCCCCCACGTGAACATTTGACTCCGCTCGGAGCCTCTCGCCACGAGTCGGTCGATATCGGCGCCACCCCGGAGCACCCGGTCGAGGGCACCCGCCAGGCCGTCGCCATCGCCGGGGTCGACCAGCAGCGCCCCGTCCCCGACCACCTCGGGCAGGGCGCCGGCGGTGGTGGTGACGACCGGCACCCCGGCGGCCATGCCCTGCAGGGGGGGAACCCGAAGCCCTCATACCGGGACGGGTAGGCCAGGACCGCGGCACGTCGCAGTACCGCGTCGAGTGCCCCGTCGTCGAGATACCCGGCACGCACGATCCGGGACCGCCACGGGGACGAGTCGACGGCGGCCGGTGAACCGCTCGGCTCCCCATCCGTCCTGGCCGACGACCACCAGGGCCACATCGGGATGCGCCGCGGCGATCTGGTCGAAGGCCGTCACCAACAAGGGGTAGTCCTTGCGCGGCTCGACGGTTCCGACGGCCAGGATGTAGCGGTGGCACCCGTCCGGCAGCCGGACGGGGTGCCGGGGTCGTCGGGCGGGCGCCGGGCAGGTGCGAGCGGTATGCCGTGGTGCACGGCTCGGACCCGGTCCGGGTGGGACGGAGAACGCCTCCACCACCTGGTCGGCAACGAACTGGGACGGCGTATGGACCCATGCCCCCTCGGCGACGGCCCTCGCGGATCAGATCGGGGAAGAGCAGCGTCGGGGGGTCGCACAGCTCGGGGTAGAGGACGACGGTCAGGTCGTGCACGGTCACCACCCGGGCGGCCGTCCTGGTCGGCGGGACCACGAAGTTGGTCCCGTGGACTACGTCCTGGTGGCCGATGAACCACTCCACCGGAGGCTGCGATGTCCGGGACCACGCTGCATGGAGCGGGCGGGCGGGCATGGCCCGTTGGCGGAACGAGACGCCGGTTGGAACCAGCGCCGACAGCTGGTGGCGCCGGCGCCAACTCACGGCGAAGGCCGAGACGTCGACGGCGGGTATGGCCGCCAGACCGGCCAGCGCCCCGGCGCAGAAGGCACCGACCCCGGTCGGCCGGCCCAGGAGGGCGGTGGCCTCGAAGCCGACTGACAGCCGGTCCCGGTCCGAGGTGGCAGATCGCTCCGGGCTCACCATCGGAGCCTTGCACATGGGGCCTCGGGGCCAGGGCCAAGGGGCGACGGGCGGGAAGGGCATGGTCGCCCGGTAACCTGCCCCGATGATCGTCCACCGTCCGGCCCACCCGACCACGCCACCGGTCGGCGATGGCCGGCCGACTGCCGCTCCCGGGCCCGGCGCACGATGATCACGGCCCTGGCCGGAGGTGTCGGCGCCGCCCGCCTGCTCCGGGGCATGGTCGAGGTGCTGCCCCCCTCGGACATCACGGCCATCGTGAACACCGGTGACGACACGGTCCTGCACGGTCTCCACATCTCGCCGGATCTGGACACGGTGATGTACACCCTGGCCGACGCCATCAATCCCGAGACGGGCTGGGGCCTGGCCGGTGAGACCTGGCGGGTGATGGAGTCGCTGGGCCGCCTCGGCGGGGTCACCTGGTTCAACCTCGGCGACCAGGACCTGGCCACCCACTGCTACCGAACCCAGCGCCTCAGCGAGGGCGCCAGACTCGGCCAGGTCACCGCGGAGCTGGCCCGATCCTTCGGTGTGGCCGTCAGCCTGGTGCCGGTCACCGACGACCCGCTCCGCACTCGGCTGCAGCTGGTCGACGGCCCCGAGGTGGGCTTCCAGGAGTATTTCGTACATCGTCGCCACGAGGTGGCGGTGTCGGCGGTCAGATTCGCAGGAGCCGAGGAGGCCCGGCCGGGACCCGGGGTACTCGAGGCCCTTGATGCACGCCGACGTGGTCGTGGTGTGCCCGTCCAATCCGGTGGTCTCCATCGGACCGCTGCTGGCCGTACCGGGGATGGCGCAGCGACCTCGAGGGCCTGAGGGAGCGCGTCGTCGGGGTCTCCCCGATCATCGCCGGCGCCGCCCTCAAGGGCCCCGCCGACCGCCTCCTCCGGGAGATGGGATTCGAGTCTTCGGTGGTGGGTGTGGCCCGGTGGTACGCCTCGTGGATGGGCACGCTGGTCATCGACGAGGCCGACGCCGACCTCGCCGGTGCCGTTGAGGCCGAAGGGGTCCGCTGCCTGGTGGCGCCGACGATGATGTCCAGCGTGGAGCGGGCGGCCTCCCTATCGAGAGCCGTCCTCGATGCCGTCGGCTGAACCGATAGCGGCCACGGGTTTACCGGGCACGGGCGAACCGGGCCCGCCGGCCGGTGGGATCACCATCTACCCGGTGACGGGGATGGGCGAGATTCGGTCTGGCGACGACCTGGCCGAACTACTGGCCGACCTGCTGCTGCCCGCCCGAGGCCGAGAGCCGGTGGTCCCCGGCGGTCTCGTCCGACGGCGATGTCCTCGTGGTCACCCAGAAGGTGGTGTCCAAGGCCGAGGGCCGGATCGTACCCATCGATCCCGACGACGTAGCGGCCAAGGTGGCCCTGGTCGAGGACGGAGTCGGTCCGCATCGTCCGTCGGCGCGGCGACCTACTCATCACCGAGACCCGCCACGGATTCATCTGCGCCAACGCCGGTGTCGACCTGTCCAACGTCGATGCCGGTACCGCGGCGCTGCTCCCTCTCGACCCGGACCGCTCGGCCCGACGAATCCGGGAGGCGTTCGAGCACCGGCACCAGGTGTCAGTCGGGGTCATCATCTCGGACACGTTCGGTCGTACCTGGCGGCGCGGCGTCACCGACGTGGCCATCGGCATCGCCGGTGTTGCCGGAGTCGTCGACCTGCGCGGTACCGCCGATGCCACCGGACGGGTGCTCGAGGCCACCGAGGTGTGCGTGGCCGACGAGTTGGCCGGTGCTGCGGAACTGGTTATGGGCAAGGACCGGAACGTCCCGGCTGCCGTGCTTCGAGGGGTAGACACCCGGTGGATGCGACCGGCCTCGGTGGCCCAGGAGATCATCCGCCCCCCGGACGAGGACCTGTTCCGCTGATCTCCCGGACGGAGGCCGGTACGACCTTCGTCCTTCGCCCCGGACGTCGGCGACCGTCAGCCGACGTCGAACAGGTCGACCACGAAGACCAGGGTCTCGTCGGGACCGATCACTCCCCCGGCCCCCCGGGCCCCGTAGCCGAGGTGGGGCGGGATGGTCAGCCGGCGGCGTCCGCCCACCTTCATCCCCACGACGCCCTGGTCCCATCCGGAGATCACGTGCCCGGATCCGAGGGGGAAGGAGAAGAGCTCGTTGCGACTCCATGACGAGTCGAACTCACTCCCGTTCGACCACGACACTCCCACGTAGTGGACGTTCACGGGAAGGCCGGCGACCGCTTCGGCCCCTTCGCCGATCTCGATGTCCTCGATCAGCAGGTCTCCCGGAGGAGGGCCGTCGGGGATGGTGACCGTGGGCTTGGTGTCAGTTGCCATGGCGCCGACACTAGGGCACGTACCCGCGGTGCGGCATCTCGAGGCAGTGCCCAGTCCCGAAGCTCAACACCGTCGGGACCACCGAGTTGGCGACGAGACACCGGCACCAGGGGTCGGATCGGCCGGTCAGCGCCCTCGCGTACCGCCTCCGGAGCCGCGCTTGGCGCCCACCGGTCCGCTCCGGCGTTGATCGTGCGCGGCCCCGCCGTGGCCCCCGCTATGCCCGTTGCCGTTCGACGAACCGGTTCGACCCCGCCGTGACGACGATGCGCCCGCACCCGGAGCGCCCGGCTTGCCGTGCCGGGCCCGCTTGCCGGGTTTTCCCGGCTTTCCCGGTTTCCCAGGTTTGGGCGGCCTGGCGCGCTGCTCCCACGGCCCGGTCCCGGCACGGGCCGGCTTGGGGCCGCCGGAGCTACGTTCCGACGTGCCACCGGAGGCACGCTCCGCTCCCGGATCCGACCCGTTGCGGGGATTGCCCACAGCCGACCCGTTGCGGGCACTGCCCCCGGTCGACGACTGGCCGGTACGGGCCCCGACCGGTCGTGGCTTCCAGGGCTTGCCCTGCCGCCGGCTCTGAGCGGGCCGGCCACCGCGCACAGGACCAGTGCCCCCCGTGGACGTAGGCGGGGACTCAGGAGCACGGTCCTGACGCGGGCGACGCTTCGGAGGATCGCCGAGCACGGCGGTGATGCTGGCCATATCGGGCACCGTGGTGCCCATGGGTACGTCGAGATGGCGTTGGAGACTCTTCACCGCCGCCGCCTTGTCCGGCGTCACGAAACTGACGACGACCCCGGTGGCACCTGCCCGCGCCGTCCGACCAGAACGGTGCACGTAGTCCTTGGCGTCCGCCGGCGGGTCGAAGTGCACCACGGCGTTGACCCCGTCCACGTGGATGCCTCGGGCCGCCACGTCGGTGGCTACCAGCGTGTCGACCGATCCCCGCACGAACAGGTCCAGGGCCTTCTCGCGCTGCTTCTGACTGCGGTCGCCGTGGATGGCCGCGGCACGAACGCCACGTTGTTCCAACTGGCGGGCGATCCGGTCGGTGCCGTGCTTGGTGCGGCTGAACACGATCGTCGGTCCCGCTGCGGCGATGATGTCCGCCGTCCGGTCGATTCGGTCACCAGAGGCCACCTTCCAAAAGAGGTGCAGGGCGGCATTGATGTCATCCTCGTCGACCTCGAGCTCGTGGCGGGCCGGGTCGTGCTGGTAGCGGCGGACCAGGACGTCGATGTCCCCGTCGAGGGTGGCCGAGAAGAGCAGAGTCTGACGATCGGACGGGGTCAGGTCAAGGAGGCGCTTGACATCGGGCAGGAACCCCATGTCCGCCATGCGGTCGGCCTCATCGATGACCACGATCTCCACTGCGTCCAGTTTGATGTTCCCGCGCTCGATGAGGTCACCGAGGCGACCGGGACAGGCCACGGCAACGTCCACGCCCCGGGACAGAGCCTTCAGCTGGGGTCCGTAGCCGACGCCGCCGTAGAACGAGTCCACCCGGAGGTTCCGAGGTGTGGCCAGCAGTTGCAGTTCGGCGGCCACCTGGGCGGCCAACTCACGGGTGGGTGTGAGCACCAGGACGCGCGGGTGTTTGGGTCGAGACGGCCGACCCGTGAGCCGGGCCACGGCCCCGATGCCGAAGGCCAGGGTCTTGCCCGAGCCCGTCGGGGCCTTACCGCAGACGTCCCGTCCGGCCAGCGCGTCGGGAATGGTCATGGACTGGATGGGGAACGGTTCGGTGATCGACTTGCGATCGAGGGCCGCGACGATGTCGACGGGTACGCCGAGGGAGGCGAAGGACGGCTGCAAGGGGGGCATGAGGAACTTTCGGTGCGACGGGGATGGACGCCGGAATGCGTCTCGGGGGATGGCCTGCCGCCAATTCCGCGCACCAGGACGACCCCACACTAGTGCCTCGGACGATCCCGTCCCGCGCAGGGGCACGAACAGCGGGTTGGGGGCTCGGATGAGGTCAGCGGCCTCAGCCGACGTCGTTGCCCTCCACGTTGCCGTCGTCGGCGGACGGATCTCCCTCTCGGGCCAGGCGCTGGCGGACGAACTCCAACACCGCGGCGGTTCCCGTACCCAGTGGCGTCCACGGGTTCCAACCCAGCTGAATGCCGGCCCGGCTGGGATCCAGGGCGCTCCGGCGCAATTCTCCGGGCCGCAACGGCTTGAACTCCGGCGCGGCCTCGACGCCGGCCTGACGGGCCATTTCCGCCAACAATTCGTTCACCGAGGTCTCCCGACCAGTGCCGATGTTGCACAACAGACCCCCACCTTTGGAAGCCCCCCGCACAAAGGCGTCGACCACGTCGTCGACGTAGACGAAGTCGCGGGTCTGCTCCCCATCGCCGAAAATGGAGATCGGTTGCCCGGTGACGAGGCGCTCAGCGAAGATGGCCACCACGCCGGCCTCGCCGTGCGGGTCCTGTCGGGGACCGTACACATTGGCCAGGGCCATCGCCGCGAATTCGAGCGAGTGCAGTTCCCGATAGGCCACCAGGTAGTCGATGGCCGCCTTCTTCGACACGCCGTAGGGCGACAGTGGCCGTTGGGGCAGCGACTCACTCAGCGGAAGTTCCGACGCCGCCGGCTCGCCGTAGAGGGTGCCGCCACTGGCGGCGAACACCACCCGATCGGAGTGGGCCACCCGGGCCCCTTCGAGTACCCGTAGGGTACCGATCACATTCACGTCGGCGTCGAACACAGGATCCGCCACCGAGACCCTCACGTCGGCTTGGGCGGCCAGGTGGAATACCACCTCGGGTCGACGCCGTGCCATGAGATCGACCACCTCGGCCGAACGCACATCCATCTGGTGCACGGTCAGCTGATGGCCGGCCGAAGCCCGGGCGTCGCTGAGATTGGCCAGTGATCCCGAAGACAGGTCATCGAGCACATCGACCGTGTGCCCCTCGGCCAGCAATCGATCCACCAGGGTGGAACCGATGAACCCGGCCCCGCCGGTGACCAGCATGCGCATTATTCAGACCCCCGATGGCACTCGTTCGCCGTCGATGACCGTTCCCGACGCGGTGACCGCGCCGGCTCCGATGACCGACAGGGCGTGGATCACGCAACGTTGACCCACGATGGCGCCCGGACCGATCACGGAACCCTCCACCGTGGCCTTGGACGCCACACGTGCCCCGGGGAGGAGCACGCTGCCCGTCACGACAGCCCCCTCTTCGACCACGGAGCCGGCGCCGATCACCGACTCCTCGATGGCCGCGCCCGCGGCCACCGACGCGCCCGTACCGAACAGCGACCGGACTACCGAGTCGGAATGCACGTCAGTGTCCCCGATCCGCCAAGACCCCGGCCCGATGGACGGGTCCCGAACCGCGGCCGGGGAAGGAGGCGATGAGCGGCGGCCCAGGAGCAGGTCGCGGTGGGCTCTCAGGTAGGCATCCGGCGTTCCCGTGTCCAACCAGTAGGCGTCCGAACCCAGAGCGAACAGCGTGCCCGCCTCGACCAGGGCCGGAAAGGTCTTGCGTTCGATGGATACCGGGCGATCGCCCGGTATCCGGTCCAGCACCGAGGGTTCGAACACATACGTGCCGGCGTTGATGAAGTTGGTCGGTGCCTCGTCCCGGGGAGGTTTCTCGATGAACGCCTCGACCCGTCCCTCGTTGTCCGTCGGCACCACACCGAAGGCACTCGGGTCCTCCACCGGGGTCAGGCTGATGGTCCCCTCGGCTCCGGCGGCGCGGTGGAAGGCGATGAGGGCCGAGATGTCGGCATCGGTCAGGACGTCCCCGTTGACTACCACGAAGGTGTCGTCGATGCCGGCATGGAGGGCGGCGAACCGAATGGCGCCGGCCGTGTCCAGTGGCGTCGGCTCAACGGCATAGGTGAGGTGCACGCCGGCGATGGTGCCGCTCGGATAGGCATTGATGAAGGCATCGGGCCGGTAACCCAGGGAGAGTACGGCGTCGTCAATGCCGTGCTGGGCCAGATGCCCGAGCACCCGCTCGATCATGGCCTGCTCGACGATGGGGAGCATCTGCTTCGGCGTGGTGAGGGTGAGGGGTCTCAGGCGGGTCCCCTCCCCGCCCACCAGGACGACTGCTCTCACTTGGTGGATCCACTCGGCTTCGACGTCGTCGTCGTGGGTGCCACCGTGGTCGTGGTGACCGGTGCCGTGGTGGCGGTGGTCGGGAGTGTGGTGGCGGTGGTCGGGAGCGTGGTGCTGGTGGAACTGGTTCCTGACAACGCCTGGATCAGGGCCGTGATCGCCGTGGCCGGTGGCTTGGGCAACGACGAGGTGGCCGGCACGAAGGCCATGGTGATCAGTTGGCCGTTCTGGAACAGGAGGTCCTCGGGATCTCCGCTCGTCTCGCTTCCCGTCTTGGCGTTGAAGTTGGGCCAACTGTCGACGATGACCACGCCGGGCTTACCGGAATCGGGCGTCCCCTTCGGGCACACGTCGCCGTTGCTCCACACCTGCTTGCCCGGATACTGCAGGGTCGACGAGTTGAGCTGCAGTCCCTTGTACCCGTCGACGAACTTGCCCAGGGTGGCATTGCTCCCGGACTCGGAGCTGTTCTTGGGCTCGATGGTCAGGACCCCGTCACCGTTGGCCGTGAAGCCGACCTTGGAGCCATTGGTGCTCGCGGGGAGGTTGGGCTGGAGCTTGCCGCAGATGTCGATACCCAATGCCGCGAACCACTGCTGTTGGGTCGTCGGGGGTCCGGCCGAGGAGGCCGTCTGATGGGTGCGCTGGTACCGGCTGAACCCGATCAGCAGGAGGCCGACGATGCAGATGACGGCCAGGCTGGCGTACCAGTTCACCGGCATCTGGCCCCGGTAGGTACGTCCCCCACCGGTGGTGGCGGCACGTTCCACCCATCTGCCGGTCGAGTTGCCCTTGCCCGTCGAGTTGCTCGCCATGATCGGAGGACACCCTACAGCCTGTGGCCAGGAGTTCCGGACGCACCGGTCACCGCCCGGTGATCCGGGCCAGGCAGGCCAGACCCGACCTGATCCCGATCCCGACGGCCACCAGGGGCAGGAGGGCCCGGCGCCAACCACGGGACGAACGGACGGCGAACCGCAGCAGGGAGCGGTGGTGCTCGAAGATCATGCGGAACGGATGGTGGTCGGTGGACACCCCCTGGCGGTGGGTCACCTCCGCCGTCGGGACATAAGCCGCCGACCAGTCCTGTTGGCCCAACCGCCAACACAGGTCGACGTCTTCGGCGTACATGAAGTACGACTCGTCGAACCCTCCCACCTGCTCGAAGGCCGAGCGACGGACCAGAAAGCAGGCGCCGGAGACCCAGTCGACCTCGACCGGCCCGCCGGAGACCTGGTCGAGGTCGTTGCGTTGGTACGACCTGGTGAAGCGGTTGTCGGGGACGAAGATCCCGAGGAGGGCGTGCCCACCGGCGTCCACCAGGGAGGGGAAGTGTCGGGCCGAAGGGTACCGTTCCCCCGAGCTGGTACGGATGAGTGGTCCGACGAGGGCCCAGCGCGGATGGTCGTCCAAGGCCTCGGACAGGTGGGCCAGGGTCCCGGGACGGACTTCGAGGTCCGGGTTGCTCACCACGATCCGGGGTGTCGTCGTGGCCGCCACCCCGCGGTTGGCGGCGGCGCCATAACCCAAATTCCTCCCTGGGGTGACCACCTCGAGATCGCGGTATCGGGCACGGACCCGCTCGACCGAGCCGTCCGCCGATCCGTTGTCCACCACGACCACGTCAACCGCACCGTCGGCCATCCAGTCCTCCACACACTGGAGAAGCGCCGGGCCGGATTCGTAGTTCACGATGACCACGGCGACCCCGGGGTCCTCCACGTCGTCCGCCCCCGTCGGCCCGGTGGCCCGTGACGTCGATCGTCCGGTCACCGATCCAGCCGCGTGAACCGGTACTTGATGAGGGCCCGGAGGGCCCCGAAGCCGTCCCGCCATGTGATCTTCTTGCCCTCGTCCGCCTCACGGCCGGCATAGGAGATCGGAACCTCGTAGATCCGGTACCCGAGCCGGAGGACCTTGGCGGTGATCTCGGGTTCGAACTCGAACCGGTCGGACTCGATGGTGATTCCTTCGAGCACCCGGCGGTCGAACAACTTGTAGCACGTCTCCATGTCCGACAAGGTCGAGGAGTACAGCACGTTGGTCACGAGGGAGAGGAACCGGTTGCCCACCCAGTGCAGGGGCATCATGTTCTTGCGCTCCCCCGTGAACCGGCTGCCGTAGACCACCTGGGTCTTGCGACGCAGGATCGGCTCCAGTAGGCGACTCCAGTCCAAGGGGTCGTATTCGAGATCGGCGTCCTGGATCAGGATCAGATCGCCGCGCGCCGCGGCCAGACCGGTGCGTATGGCGGCGCCCTTGCCCCGGTTGTATCCGTGGTCGATCACCCGGACCGTCGAGTCACTCAAGGCCGTCAACACCTTGTCCGTCCCGTCGGAGGACCCGTCATCCACCACGATCACCTCGATGTCCACCGGAAGCTCGACAGCCCGGATCCTGCGGATCAGTTCGGCGACGGTGGTCCGCTCGTTAAACACGGGCACGATGACCGACAGGAGCGTGAACCAGTGGTCATGGGTCCGGGGACCGTCGAGGTCCCCGATATCGGGGTCATCACTCATGGAAGAACTCGTGGCATGTGGGTCGGCTCACCTTGTCGTCAGACCCGGGTGGGCCACCTCAGACCCTGCCATTGTGACCGCTCCCCGGCCCATCGATGGTGGACACCACCTCGAGATCGATCCCGGCCTCCGCAGCCAGGGCCGCCGCCGTGCGGGCCAGGCCCTCGCGGAGGCTCGTGGTCGGCTCCCATCCCAGAGCCGTCCTGGCCAGGGTGATGTCCGGTCGGCGGCGGGTCGGGTCGTCGACGGGCAGGGGGAGGTGGACGATCGGCGAGGAGGACCCGAAGAGGTCGACCACGGTGCGGGCCAGCTGGTCGATGGTGTACTCATCGGGGTTCCCAATGTTGACCGGGCCGGTGAGGTCGGAGTCGAACAGGGCGATCAGCCCCCGGATCTCATCGTCCACGTAGCAGAGGCTGCGGGTCTGGCTGCCGTCCCCGTAGACGGTGAGGGGCTCACCCTGCAGGGCCTGGACGAGGAAGTTCGAGACGACGCGGCCGTCGTCAGGCCGGAGCCGGGGTCCGTAGGTGTTGAAGATCCTGACGATGGCCACGTCGGTCCCGAGCGTCCGGTGGTGGGCCATGGTCAACGCTTCGGCGAACCGCTTGGCCTCGTCGTAGACGCTGCGGGGGCCCACCGGGTTCACATTGCCCCGGTACGACTCGGTCTGGGGATGGACCTCGGGGTCCCCGTAGATCTCGCTGGTCGACGCCAGCAGGTACCGGGCCCGGTGGTGACGGGCCAACTCCAGACCCCTCCGGGTGCCCTCGCTGGCCACGGCCAGGGTCTCCAGGGGGCGGGAGAGGTAGTCCGGAGGAGAAGCGGGACTAGCCAGGTTGAACACGCCGTCCACCGGTCCGACCACGGGGAGTTCCTCGGAGATGTCCGCCCGGACCAGGGTGAAGTCGGGGCGACCCTCCAGATGGGTCACATTGGCGGGACGGCCGGTCGAGAAGTCGTCCACGCATACCACCCGGTCACCCCGGGCCAGCAGCTGATCACACAGGTGTGACCCGAGGAACCCGCCACCCCCGAGTACCACCAGCCGCCGTGTCATCGTGACCTCACTGGTGCCGTAGAGAGTCCTGACCACTGGGTCACGATCGGGTCACCGGCGGCCGATGCCCGTGTACTCGAAGCCGATACGACGCAACTGGGCCGGGTCGAGCAGATTGCGGGCATCGACGACGACAGCCGCACCCAGGGCGTCCCGCACCTTGGCGAAATCCAGCCAACGGAACTCGTCCCACTCGGTGAGCACCACGACCGCCATGGCGCCGGCGCAGGCGGCATAGGCATCGGGAAAGGCCTGCACCGCCAGATCGGACTCGGTGCCGGGGTCGTCGTCTGTCGGCCATCCGGTCAGGTCGCCTACCGGAATCGACTCCCGACCGAAGGGGACCTCGACGGTGGGATCGAAGGCTCGGACGACCGCACCCTCGGTGGCCAGCCGCCGCACCACCTCGACCGCCGGCGAGTTGCGAAGGTCGTCCGTCCCCGCCTTGAACGTCAACCCCCAGACGGCGACGACCGCTCCGTCCAGTTGATCGCCGACCGCGGTGCGCACCTTGTTGACCACCCGTTCGAACTGCTCGTCGTTGGTGGCGATAGCCCCCTTCAAGAAGGAGAAGTCGTACCCGGCCTGCTCGGCGATGTGCACCAGCGCCCGGGTGTCCTTGGGCAGGCAACTCCCCCCCCAACCAGGACCCGGGCGCAGGTACTCGAATCCGATCCGCTTGTCGTAGCCCAGTCCCAGGATGACGTCGCGGACATCCGCCCCCACCGCCTCACACAGTCCGGCCACGGCATTCACGAAGCTCAGCTTGGTAGCCAGAAAAGCATTGGAGGCGTATTTGATGGTCTCGGCCGTGGCGGCGTCGGTGATCAGCAGCGGGGCGTGGGTCCCGGAGAACAACTCGCCCACCTTGGCCGCGGCCTCCTGGTCGTCCGCTCCCACCACGATGCGCTCGGGATGGAGACTGTCAGGAACGGCGGTGCCCTCGCGCAGGAACTCGGGATTCGACACGACGGACACGTCGGAGCGCCCGAGGACTCGCTCGACCACCAGGGTCGAACCAACCGGCACGGTCGACTTGTTGACAATGATGGTCCCCGGCGCCAGAAGAGGTCCGATCTCCTTCGCCACCGCCTCGACATAGGAAAGGTCTGCGGATCCGTCGTCACCCTGCGGCGTAGGCACGCAGAGAAAGACGAATTCGGCACCCTCGACCGCGGCGGAGGCGCCGACGACGAAGCGCAGCCGGTCCGCCTCCTGCCCCTCGCGCACCAGCTCTTCGAGGCGGTCCTCGACGATGGGCACCTGTCCCCTCTGGAGCATGGCCACCTTGGCCGGGTCGGCGTCACCGCAGATCACCCGATGCCCCAGACGGGCCAGGGTTGCCGCGGTGGGGAGTCCCACATAACCCACGCCGATGACGGCGATGGTGTGCTCGTTCCCGGACGAGGGCACACGTGCTCCGGCCCCGCCCTGACCGGACTGTGCGGAGGTCTGTGACTGGCCTTCTCCCGACGCGGAACGTCCCCGGGACGGGGAGGTCGATCCGCCGAACACTCCGGAGATCAATGACAACACGGGCTCATTCCTGACTTCGGTGGGCAAGGTCTCTCGGACCAAACGGTCTTCCTCCATGTCGGCTCATTTGCTCCCGTACTGAAGTCGCTGCGACCCTGGCGGTCGTGCCTGGACGGGGAACGGCTCAGGACACCCTGGGCGATTCCAGGGTCGCCACCAGTCGCGCCAGGGCGTCCGTCCATTCTGGCAGCAGGGGCAGACCTGACAGTCGCAGGGCCGCATTGTCGAGCCTGGAGTTGGCCGGCCGCGGTGCGGGACGGGGTGGATCGAGGTCCGACGTCCCGATGGGCACGACCCGTCCGGGATCGAGACCAGCAGCATCCAGCGTGGCCCGGGCGAAGCCGAACCAGGTGGTCTCCCCTTGGTTGGTCACGTGGAATGTCCCCGGCCTGCGGTCGAGCGCCAGACGGACCAGGGCGGCGGCCAGGTCGGCGGTGAACGTCGGGCAACCGTGCTGGTCGTCCACGAAGCGGAGCGTGCTGCTGGGGTCGGACCGGCCCACCCGGAGCACAGTTTTGACCATGTTGGCCCCGTGGGCACCGCTGACCCATGCGGTGCGGACGATGGTCGCGGCGGCGCCGGCGACGGCACGGACCTCGAACTCCCCCCCCAGCTTGCTGCGCCCGTAGACCGAGCGCGGATTGGGCTCGTCCCACTCCACGTAGGGCCGGTCGAGGGTGCCATCGAAGACGTAGTCGGTCGAGACGTAGACCAGATGGGCCCCGACGGTGGTGGCGGCCTCGGCCATATTGCGCGAACCGAGGGCGTTGACGGAGTAGGCGGTGTCCACCTCCGACTCGCAGGCGTCCACCGCCGTGTAGGCCCCTCCGTGCAGGATGATGTCCGGCCGGAACGAGTCGGCTGCGCTGAGAACGGCGGTCCGGTCGACCACATCCAGGGTGTCGATGTCGGTGGAGAGTATGTCGAAGGTACCCTCGTCCACGGAAGGAAGGATACCGACGCCTTCCGACCTCCCGCCGTCGGGGACGGCACCGGCCAGTACCTGAGCCAGGTCCCGGCCCAACTGGCCGTTGCCCCCGGTGAGCAGAACCCGAAGCGGGCGGTTCACGGACTCGTGGACGGCCCCGGAGACGGTTCGGTCTGCCACGCCCCTTCGACCACCGGCGCCCGGTCACGCAGCGGTTCCCACCAGCTCCGGTTGGCCGTGTACCAGGCCACCGTGTCGGCCAGGCCCTGCTCGAAGGGGACGGTTGGCTCCCAGCCCAGACCCTTGCGGATCTTGGTGGAGTCGAGGAGATAGCGGCGGTCGTGGCTGGGTCGGTCGGGGACGATCTCCTTCAGTGCCCTCGGTTTTCCCGTGGCGTCGAGGATGGCGTCGGCGATCTCCTCGATGCTGGCCTCGACCCCGCTACCCACGTTGTAGGTCTCACCGACCGTTCCGTGTTGCAGCACCAGCTCGATGGCACGGCAGTGGTCGTCGACGTGCAACCACTCGCGACGGTTCTGGGTCGAGGCATACAGCGGGAGGGGCAGGTCGTCGAGGGCCCGGGCCGTGAACAGGGGGATGACCTTCTCGGGGAATTGAAACGGACCGTAGTTGTTGCAGCAGTTGGTGATGGTGGCCGGGAGGGCGAACGTCTCTACATAGGCCCGGACGGCGTGGTCTGCGCCGGCCTTGGAGGCGTTGTAGGGCGTCCGGGGACGATACGGGGTCTCCTCGGTGAAGACGTCGTCGGAGTCGAGGGGCAGGTCGCCGTAGACCTCACAGGTGGAGATGTGGTGGAATCGGCTCACCCCGTGCCTACGGGCCGCCTCGGCCAGCGTCTGCGTTCCCAGGACATTGGTCCGGAAGAACCGGGAAGGATCCAAGATGGCCAGGCTGTTGTGGGATTCGGCGGCGAAATTCACGATCACGTCGATCTCGTGTTCGGCCAGCGTCTTGGAGACGACCTCGAGATCACCGATGTCCCCCTGCACGAAGACGATGCGGTCCTCGATGTCGGCCAGATTGGGACGGTTTCCGGCGTAGGTCAACACGTCGTAGGCCACGACCACGTCATCGGGATGGCGGTTCACCCAGAACCGCACGAAATTCGATCCGATGAAGCCGGCTCCCCCGGTCACAAGTAATCGCATGATGGCCCAATGCTAGTCGTGGGCGACCCCACTCCCGGGTTTGGCGGTCACGCCCGAAAAACGGTGAGGCACCGTGCCCCCGCGGTCACCGGGCGGCCGACCGGACCTCAGCCGGGCCTCGGGACCCGGACATGGACCACGTCCCCGGCGACCACCGTGCGGGGTCCTCCGGAGGTCTCCACCACCAGATGACCTTCGGCGGTGATGTCGACGGCCCGCCCCACGAACCTCGATCCGGCCAGTTCGATCCGGACCTCGGTACCGAGAGTGACACACCGGCTCCGGAGCTCGTCGGCCTGTCGTGCCCGTCCTGACGGCGTGCCCAGGGCGCTCAGACGGGGCTCAAGGGCCCTGAGTAGGGCGTCGAGGACCTCGGTCGGCTCGAAGTACCGACCGGTCAGCTGCCGCAACGAGGTAGCGGTCCCGACGAGTTCCCCGGGCAGGTCACGGTCCGTGGCCGGCCAGTTCACGTTGATGCCGATGCCCACCACGATGGGCGGATTCGGTGTATCGGGGTGCCCGCTCGTGGCGGGGCCCGACCCCCGCCCGGTGCGGCCGGGGGCGGACGGGTTCGCCGCCAGGTCACCCTCGGCCAGCACCCCGGCTACTTTGCGGCCGTCCGGAGCCAGGAGGTCGTTGGGCCATTTCATCCCCAGTCGCAGGTCAGCGAGGTCCTCCACCGCTTCGGCGGCGGCGATGGCGACCACGGCCGCGGCCAGGTGACGACGGTCGGCAGGAAGGTTCGGGCGCAGGAGGACCGACACCAGCAGGTTCGCACCCGCCGGTGCCTCCCAACGTCGCCCCAGCCGACCCCTGCCTGCGCTCTGATGACCGGCGACGACCACCACCCCCTCGGGGGCGCCGGCACGGGCCTCCTCGAGCAGGTATCGATTGGTCGAATCGATGGTGTCGAAGCGCCGGATGTCGGTGAACAACGGTCCCGGCATGGCACACACCCTACGGGCCGTGACAGTGTTAGAACGCCTCGGGACGGAGCAACCACCGTCCCACCCGTTCGATCCGAAAGGCGCAGCGTGCTGAAGAAGGTTCTCATCGCCAACCGGGGGGAGATCGCCGTCCGGGTCATCCGGACGTGCCGTGAGCTGGGGGTGGCCACCGTGGCCGTCTACTCCGAACTCGACCGCGAAGCACTCCATGTCCGACTGGCCGACGAGGCCTACGCCCTCGGGGGCCAGACCGCGGCCGAGAGCTACCTGAACACCGAGGCCATCCTGGACATCGTGGAGCGGAGTGGGGCCGACGCCGTCCATCCCGGCTACGGCTTCTTCTCCGAGAACACTGACTTCGCCCGGGCCATCACCGAGCGCGGCGTCACCTTCATCGGGCCGCCGCCCGGGGCCATCGACGTCATGGGCGACAAGATCAGCTCCCGACATGCCGCCGAGCGGGCCGGGGTGTCGGGAGTTCCCGGGCGTTCGGAGGTTCTGCAGTCACCCGACGAGGTCACCGACTTCGGCAACGAGTTCGGCTGGCCGGTGGCCATCAAGGCGGCCTACGGCGGCGGCGGCCGCGGCATGAAGGTGGTCCAGGGCCCCGACATGGCCGCCGAGGCCCTGGAGTCGGCCATGCGGGAGTCCAAGGCCTACTTCGGGCGGGACGAGTGCTACGTGGAGCGGTACCTGGCCTGGCCCCGGCATGTGGAGATGCAGATCATCGCCGATACGCACGGGACGACGCTGTGGCTCGGCGAGCGGGACTGCTCCGCCCAGCGGCGGCACCAGAAGCTGGTGGAGGAGAGCCCGGCTCCCAACTTTCCCGACGAGGTCCGGCGGGCGATGGGCGAGGCCTCGGTCAAGGTGGCCGAGGCGTGCGGCTACGTGAATGCCGGGACTGTGGAGTTCCTCTACCAGGACGGGGAGTTCTTCTTTCTGGAAATGAACACCCGCCTCCAGGTGGAGCACCCGGTCACCGAGCTGGTGACCGGCCTCGACCTCGTCGAGTGGCAGCTGAGGGTGGCCTCGGGCGAGCCCCTCGGCTTCACCCAGGACGACGTGCGCCGTGACGGACACGCCATCGAGGTGCGGATCAACGCCGAGGACCCGACCGGTGGCGCCTTCACGCCCTCACCGGGCACCATCACCAAGCTGGTGGCTCCCGGTGGGCCCGGGGTGCGCCTGGATGCCGGCTACGAGTCGGGCGACACCATCAGCCAGTTCTACGACAACCTGGTGGCCAAGCTCGTGGTGTGGGGGCACGACCGCGAAGCCGCCCGACGGCGCATGCTCCGGGCCATCGACGAGATCGTCGTCGACGGTGTAGCCACCACGCTGCCGGCCGACGTGGCCATCCTCTCCCATCCGGACTTCGTGGCCGGCGAGCACTCGACCAATCTGGGTCGAACAGACCCTCGATCTGAGCGGGGTGGTGGCCGCCACGGCGGCGCCGGCCGCGGCGGCGGCCGACGGCGAGGAGACAGCTCCCCGGGTGCTGCGGGACGTCACTGCCGAAGTGGACGGCCGGCGCTACCAGGTCAAGCTGTGGGTCCCGGACATCGGTGACGCCGTGATCACCACTGGTGCCGGCACCACCGCGGGTGGTGGCCGAAGTGCAGGTCCCAAGCGTCCCAAGGCGGCCGCTGCTGCCGCGGGCTCGGGGACCGTGGCCGTGCCCATGCAGGGCACCATCGTCCGGGTCATGGTGGCCGAGGGCGACACCGTCGAGGTGGGTCAGACGGTCTGCGTGCTCGAGGCCATGAAGATGGAGAACAACGTGTCTGCCGAAAAGGCGGGGACGGTCAAGGAGGTGCGGGTCCAGGCGGGTGATTCGGTCGGGCCCGGCGACGTCATCGCCGTCATCGAGTGACCGGCGATGACGACGTAGCCAGTTGAACGGCTAGCGGGTAGAACGGCAACACCAGCAACGTGACGAGTCCAGCGAAGGAGCCACCCGTGTCAGAGTCAGCCGAGGCAAAGGATTCCGCCCGGCGCTCCATCGAGGGGCGCCTGGACGGACTGGTCCGGCTGAGTCACGACATCCACGACCACCCCGAGACGGCGTTCGAAGAGGACCGGGCGGCGGCATGGACGGCCGAGCGGTTGGCTGATGGTGGGTTCACCGTCACCACCGGTACGTCAGGCATGCCGACGGCCTTCAGCGCCGAAGTCGGGAGCGGGCCGCTGGTGGTGGCCCTCTGTGCCGAGTATGACGCCCTTCCGGGGATCGGTCACGCCTGCGGACACAACATCATCGCCGCGGCCGCGGTCGGTGCCGGCGTCGGCCTGGCCGAGATGGCCGATGACCTCGGGCTGACGGTGCGGGTGCTGGGCACGCCGGCCGAGGAAGGCGGCGGGGGCAAGATCACCATGTTGGACGACGGTGTCTTCGACGACGTGCACGCGGCGATGATGATCCACCCATGGCCCGCGGACCGGTTGCAGGGGACGTGCCTGGCGGTGTCCCACTTCGATGTGATCTTCCACGGCAAGACCGCCCATGCGTCGGCGGCGCCGTGGGAAGGGGCCAACGCCGGGGACGCCATGGTGCTCGCCCAGGTGGCCCTCGGCCTATTGCGCCAGCAGTTCCGGCCCGGTGATCAGGTTCACGGCATCGTGACCGACGGGGGCCAGGCGGCAAACATCATCCCCGACGCGGTCTCCGGCAGGTTCATGTGCCGGTCGACCTCCCTCGCCGGCCTCGACGGGCTGGAACCCCGGGTGATGGCCTGCTTCGAGGCTGGGGCCCTGGCCACCGGAACAACCGCCGAGCGCCGGAATCTGGCCCCTGCCTACTCACACATGGAGAGCGATCTGGCGCTACTCGACCTCTACCGGGCGAACGCCGAGAAGCTCGGTCGCACCTTCCCTCTCGACGACGAGCAGGCACCGCGACCCACGTTCTCGACCGATATGGCCAACGTCTCGCTGGCCGTTCCGACCATCCACCCGCTGGTGGGCATCGACGCAGCCGGATCGGTCAATCACCAGCCCGAGTTCGCTGCAGCGTGCGTGTCGGCATCGGCCGATCGGGCCGTGCTCGACGGAGCGCTGTCCATGTCCTGGACCGTGATCGACGCCGCTCTCTCGGCGGAGACCCGCGAGCGTCTGCTCGCCGGTCACCCCGGTTGAGCAGCCGCCACTGAGCGGCAACGCCTGGGCCACCATGCCCCCGCTCCGTTACGGTTCGGCGACCACCGAGCCACCGACCGACGGGGCGACCGACCGGGACGTACCATGCTCTGGTGCACCGCGGGCCGCAACCACCAGGTGGCACTCCCAAGGTCGAGTCGGGGGCATCCTCGAAGGACCGCTCCCGGTCCGGCCAGTACCGGACCCGACCCCTGCGTAGCCGGTCCCGGACGCCTCGATCCGCCAGGAACAGGGGGTCGTCCCATCCGGCACGGCGATAGCCACCGTTCCCGTCACCTCGGCACGGTGGCGGCAGCAGCGCTGGGTTCAGCGGGGGTACTGGCCTACGCCTGGTGGGCCACGGGAGTCCGATCATTCACGGCCGGCGCCTCCATCGCCGTAGCCGTTCCCGTCGTCATCGTGGCGACCGTGGCCCTCGGCGATCTCCTGTCCCGTCCGCCCGGGAACCCGGCTGCGGTCTCCACGCAGGCGGCACGGGAGGCGGACCAGGGACGAGGACGCCGGCACCGGCACGACGCGGCTCCCTGGTTGGTCCTTCTGGTCGTGACCCTGATCCTCGAAGGTACCGCCTTGGTCCTCGGGGGGCGTTCGGCCGACGTCCCGACGCTGAGCACCGTGGTGGACCACGGACTCCGATGGCATTGGTTGCGACTCGTCTTGTTCTGCGGATGGCTGTGTATCGGAGCCCTCCCCCTGGTCCGGGCGAGGCTCCGGAAACAGCGGGCGGTCTGAGGTGTTCGTCACCGTGGTCTGGCTGGCCCTCGCGGTCGCCGGCGTCGTCTGGGAGGTGCGCTGCCGTCGACCCGGTTCTCGCTGGACCAGTCTCGCCGATGTGGGACGCAGGATGGGAGGCGGCGTGCCGGGCCGGATCGCTCTTCTCGTCCTGTGGGCGTTCGTCGGCTGGCATGTCTTCGCCCGCTACACGATTCCCCGCTGAGCAGATGCGCGCCCGCCCCCTCCTGGTTCGCTCGCCGGCAACCCCCTGGGCGGTGCCCACCCCGGCCGGGCGCCGCTGGACGGTGGAACCGGCAGAAGCTGGGGCGAACCCATGAGCGCGACCATCTCCCCTGTCTCCTACTGGTCGTCGGTGGCCGTGGCGGCAGCGCTGTGCCTCACCCTCTGCATCACAGCACGCCGCCATCCGGGACCGTGGCGGGTTGACGTGGTCCGGGTCATCGGCCTCCTTCTCGCCGCCGACGCCGTCAGCTACACGGTGGCGCTGGTGATGCAGGGAACGTGGTCGGTGACGACCTCGTTACCCCTGGCCCTCTGCAATGTGGGCGTCGTCATCGCCGCCGTGGCCTGCTGGTGGCGCACCGTGACCCTGGTCGAACTCACCTACTTCTGGGGGCTGGCCGGGACGATCCAGGGCGTGCTCACACCGGACCTCAACGTCGGCTTTCCCCACCTGGTCTTCTTCGAGTACGTCGCCGGACATCTCGGGATCGTCATGGCCGCCCTGTTCCTGGTGGTCGGCATGGGCATCGTGCCGCGACCCGGTGCCGTGCCCCGTGTGTTCGCGGTCACCGTCGGCTACACCGCTCTCGTGGGAGCGGTCGACGCCCTGACCGGGGCCAACTACATGTTCCTGCGCCGACCGCCCGGGGAATGGACGCTCCTGCGGCTGCTCGGCCCCTGGCCGTGGTACCTGGTGACCGCCTCAGTGGTGGCTATCACCCTGTTCACGCTGCTCGACCTGCCCTTCTGGCCGGCTCGGCGGAGGGCCCGGGTGGCCGTCGACCGGCCGGGCGGACCCAGCGGTTCGGGTGGGGTTGGTCAGGCCCGCTCGACCGGATCACCGACGATCGACGGTGCACAACCTCGGTCTTCCCCCGGCAATGACGTCGGACCGGGGCCCGGTACCCCCGTCAGCGTCGGGGCTCCGCCTCCACCGCTGGACCGACCGTGCCGTGATCGGCGTGGCCCTGGCCGCCTTTGCCTCCGGATTCGGACAGTTCGGACTGGTGGCCGCGCTCGGCGACGTGGCCCGCGATTTCGGCCATATGGCGCACGGCCTCACCATCGCCGACCGGGTAGGACTGTCCGGGACCGAGCTCGGGATCGGTCTGGCCATCAATCCGGCTGGCTTCGCTCGGAAGCCTGCCCCTCATCGGGACTGGCCGACCGGTTCGGTCGCCGGACCGTCCTGCTCGGCTCGCTGGCCATAGGGTCTGACGCTGACGGTGGTCTCGGCGGCCAGCCCGGGGTACTGGTGGTTCGTGGCCATCTTCGCCTGCGGGCGCCCCATGCTCAGCACCACCAACGCCCTGGCCCAGGTATCGGCAGCCGAGCAGACCGGCTCCGGGGGGCGTGCGTCGGCAGTGGCCCTCACCGCGGCGGGGTACGGGGTCGGGAGCCGGTGTCATCGCCATCATCGACAGCCTGGCCTCGGGGGCGCTCGGGTTTCGGGGCGTGTTCGCCCTGGCCGTCCTTCCGCTGGCCCTGGTGCCTGTCCTGCGACACTGGATCGAGGAGCCCGACCGGTTCGCCGTCGAGGCGGCCAGAGGGGACCACCCACTGCCTGTCGTAGGGCCGGTGGCGCCCCGATTCCGTCGCCGGCTGGTCCTGGTCGCCCTCCTAGCCTTCTGCCTGTCGATCATCACCGGGCCGGCCACCAGTTTCGTCTTCGTCTACGCCCAGAACGTGCTCCACCAACCGGGGTATGTCACCGCGGCCATGGTCGTCGGCGCGGGAGTCGCGGGCCTCGGGGGACTCCTGGCCGGTCGATGGTTGGCCGACCATGTGGGACGACGTCCAACCGGGACACTGGGCATGGTGGCGCTCGCAGCCTTCAGCACCCTCACCTACACGGGATCACGTCCGGCGCTGGTGGTCGGCTACATCCTCGGTGTCCTTGCCGGATCGGTCCTCGCCCCGCCGACCGGGGCGCTGCTCGCCGAACTCTTTCCGACGTCGGTGCGGGCGTCGGTGGCCGGATGGTGGGTGGCGGCCGGTGTGCTCGGTGCGGTGACCGGCTTGGTGGTGTTCGGAGCGGTGGCCGACGTGGGTGACCGATTCGAGTTGGCCGCGGTCCTCACCTTCCTGCCCACCGCGGCGGCCGCGGCGTTGTTCTGGTTCGTCCCCGAGACTCGGGGTAGAGAGCCGGAGGATCTGTGGCCGGTGCAGTCGCCATCATGATGCAGGCCGGCTACCGCTCCTCGGGAGCGGCTCTGTCCCACTCCTGGCCTGGAGGCGTGCCATCACCGACGGGTCGGCTCGTCGCCAGAATTCGGATTGACCTGTCGGCTCGTCGTGGGCGCATGGGCGGGGCGCACTGCCGCCGAGGATCCACTGGTCAGGACCAGGAGTTGTACACCGACTCCGCCTGATGCACGCCGATGGCGCCGGTGTGGCGAGACACGACAAGCGACATGGGCTAGACGACGACGGGTGGGACACCTCGCACCCTCGTTCGCCGAGACGTCAAGGTCTGACGACGCACCCTCTCCGCAATCATGAGTTGAACGGTACCGGCCTTCGTGGCTGTGGAGCGCCTCGCAACCCACCGGGAGTTGCGAGGAGGGCGGGACTGTCGTCGGTGGAAACGGCTGAACCCGATCATGTCGGAGTTCCAGGGGAAATCCCTGGTCAGCCGTTAGGGTGGAACTCGCCGAAGACACCCCGTAGGACGTCGGAAACCTCGCCCAGCGTGGCCATGGCGGCCAGCGCCGTCTTCATCGGTACGAGCAGGTTCTGGGTTCCTCGGGCGGCCGCCTCCACATCGGACAGCGCGGCATCGACCGCGTCCTGCGACCGCTCCTGGCCGGACCCGCTTGACCCGGGCCACCTGGGACCGCTGCAACTCGGGGTCGATGGGGAAGACCTCGGTGGGCTCGAGTTCCTCGTCGACGAACTTGTTGACACCGACAATGACCTTGTCTCCCGAGTCGATGTCCTTGGCGTAGGCGTAGGCGGCCTGCTCGATCTCCTGCTGCATGTACTGGGCCTCGATGGCGTCCACGGCACCGCCCATGCGCATCGATGCGCTCGAGGTATTCCCACGCGCCCTTCTCCACCTCGTCGGTCAGCGACTCCACGAACCACGACCCGGCCAGGGGATCGACGGTGTCGGCGATCCCCGACTCGTAACCCACGATCTGCTGGGTGCGTAGGGCCACCTTGGCGGCCCTTTCGGTGGGCAGCCCCAGCGCCTCATCGAACCCGTTGGTGTGGAGGCTCTGGGTGCCACCGAGTGCCGCCGCCATGGCCTGGAGGGTGACCCGGACGATGTTGTTCTCCGGCTGCTGGGCGGTGAGCGTCGATCCGCCGGTCTGGGTGTGGAACCGGAGCAGCGTGGACTTCTTGTCCTTGGCCCCGAAGCGCTCGGTCATGATCTTGGCCCACATCCGTCGGGCGGCACGGTACTTGGCCACCTCCTCGAACAGGTTGTTGTGGGCATTCCAGAAGAAGCTGAGCCGGGGGGCGAACGCGTCCACATCGAGTCCGGCGGCCAGGGCCGCCTCCACGTAGGCGATCCCGTTGGCGATGGTGAAGGCGATCTCCTGGACGGCCGTGGAGCCGGCCTCGCGGATGTGGTAGCCGGAGATGGAGATGGTGTTCCACGCCGGGAGGTGCTCGGCACAGTAGGAGAAGGTGTCGGTGACCAGACGCATGGAGGGGCGGGGCGGGTAGATGTAGGTCCCCCGGGCGACGTACTCCTTCAAGATGTCGTTCTGGATGGTGCCGCCCAACAGCTTCGGGTCGACTCCGTTCTCCTCGGCCACCAGTTGGTAGAAGAGGAGCAGGATGGCGGCGGTGGCATTGATGGTCATCGAGGTGGTGACCTGGTCGAGGGGGAGCCCGGCCAGCAGCAGGCGCATGTCGGCCATGGAGTCGATGGCCACGCCGACCTTGCCCACCTCGCCCTCGGACCGGGGATGGTCGGAGTCGTACCCCATCTGGGTGGGGAGGTCGAAGGCGCAGGACAGTCCGGTCTGGCCCGCCCCGAGCAGGAACTTGAACCGCTCGTTGGTGGACTCGGCCGTGCCGAAGCCGGCGTACTGGCGCATGGTCCAGAGGCGGCCGCGGTACATGTCCCCGCGGATGCCCCGGGTGTACGGGATACTGGCCCGGTGAGCCCAGCTGGCGGTCGGGGTCCCAGCCGTCAAGGTCGGCAGGCCCGTAGACCGGGTGGATCTCGATGCCCGAGTCGGTGAACCGCCGGTTCTCGGGCTTGGCCGACGTGCTGTCCGGTGTCATAGGGGACAGGTTACGGTCTCCCGCTCCCAGCAGGAAAAACGGGTGCTCAGGTGCTCACCGGGGGTACAGGCTCAGGCGCTCACCGGGGGTGCGACGACATGGGGCATGCACAGGTCGTCGTACTCGGCGATGACGATCTCACCGGCATCGGGACCGCAGGCCGGGCACTTCGGATCCCGGTGCACCTTGAAGGTCCGGAAGCTCTGCTCGAGGGCGTCGTAGGCCAGGAGCCGGCCCTGCAGGGTCTCACCGATCCCGAGCAGGATCTTGATGGCCTCCACGGCCTGGATCGAGCCCACGATGCCCGGGCAGCACGCCCAGCACGCCGGCCTCGGCGCAACTAGGGGCCAGCTCGGCCGGAGGGGGCTCGGGGATCATGCAGCGGTAGCACGGCCCGACGAATGGGTTGAACACCGTGGCCTGGCCCTCGAACCGGAAGATGGAGCCGTGCACCACCGGGATCCGCTTGAGCAACGAGGCGTCGTTGACCAGGTACCGGGTGGGGAAGTTGTCGGTGCCGTCGACGATGACGTCGTAGCCGTCGATGATGTCGAGGACGTTGTCGGCACCCAGGCGCACGTCGTAGGTGACCACGTTGACGTCGGGGTTGATCAGGGTCAGCGTCTTCTTGGCCGAGTCGACCTTCCGTTCGCCGATGCGGTCGGTGTTGTGGAGGATCTGGCGCTGGAGGTTGGAGGCGTCCACCACGTCCATGTCGATGATGCCGATGGTCCCCACCCCGGCGGCGGCCAGATAGAGGGCGGCCGGCGATCCGAGGCCGCCCGCACCGAGCAGCAGGACCTTGGAGTCGAGCAGCTTCAGCTGGCCCGTCTCGCCCACCTCGGGCAGGAGCAGATGGCGCTGGTAGCGGTTGCGCTGCTCGGGGGTGAGGGACTGAGGGGCCACCCAGTCACGTCCCTCGTCCTTCCACCGGTTGAACCCGCCGATGACCGAGGCCACGTCGGTGTAGCCCAGCTCCTGCATGGTCTGGGCGGCGAAGGCCGACCGGGTCCCGCCGGCGCAGTACACGACGACGTGGCTGGACTTGTCGGGGATCCGCCCCTCCACCGACGTCTCCAGTGTGCCCCTCGGGATGTGCACCGCCCCGGGCAGGGCGCCCTGCTCGTACTCGTCGGGCTCCCGCACGTCCAGTACCACCGTGGGACCGGCAGCGATCTCCTCGGCGGCCTCGGCGGGCTCAACCTCTCGAATGGCCGACTTGGCGTTGGCCAGCATCTCCCTGAACGTGGGCACGGTGATCACGATCCTTCTTCGTCGGCACCATCTTCATCACGGTGACCGACTTCCGCCGGCCCACCGCACTTCGACAACAGTGCAAACACTACCAGCGGGGTCAACATTCCCGACGGCCGGTAGCGTCGTTGCATGGAGCCACCATGGAGCTGACCGAGGCCATCGCCCGTCGCCACATGACCAGGAACTTCACCGGGCGAGCCATCGATCCCGGGGTCGTGGACGCCCTATTGGCCGATGCCCTGCGGGCCCCGTCGGCCGGGAATTCCCAGGGACGGGAGTTCCTCGTGCTCGAGGGCCATGACGAGACCGCCCGCTACTGGCAGGCGGTCACCGACGCATCGTGGCGGGCCACATCTCGCCGGTACCCTGGCCTGTCCCGGGCTCCGGTGATCGTGCTGCCGTTCGCCGACCCCGACGCCTACGCGGCCCGGTACGGAGAGCCGGACAAGATCCGGTCCGACGGGAGGCCGGTGGAATGGGTGATCCCCTTCTGGTACGTGGACACGGCCTTCGCCGTCTTGCACCTGCTCCTAGGCGCCGCCGATCGGGGCGTGGGAGCGGCGTTCCTGGGCAACTTCCGCGGCGAGAACCAGCTGGTGCAGACCCTGGGCGTTCCCCCGCACCTCCGGTGGCTCGGCGCCGTCCTCCTGGGCGAACCCGCCGAGCCGGATCCCCCCTCCGCCTCGACGCTGCGACCGCGCCGCACCCTGGAGGACAGCGTGCACCGCGGCCGGTGGTAGGCGACGGCACCCGCCCGGGTGCGGACCGGCTTCATGATTGAAATGCCGTCGCCGGGGGCGTACCATCACCGGAACGGAGCAGGTGGAGGTCCTGTGCGTGCCCACTACTCGCTCACCATGCACGAGAGGGAGACCCACGTATGACGGATACCGTGGTGACCGACACGGCGGCGACAGCGGCCTCGGGCACAGCTTCGGTGGCCACGGTCGAAGCGGCACGTCCACAGACCGGGGCATCCCCACCGGAAGCCCGGGGCGGTCCTCCCCCACCCCCTGAGTTCTCCATCGTGCCGGTACGGGGTCTGCCCATCGTGGCCGTCCTACTCATCGGTCTGGTCGTGGCCATCGGGACCAACAACCTCTGGGCCCTCACCTTCTTCCATGTGGGAGGCGGGGGCCTGTGGACGAGCATCGACCTCTTTCTGGGGTTGATCATCGGACCGATCCTCGGGCGCCTGTCCATCCCGGCCCGGGTGGAGTTCACGGTGCGGTTCATGCCCAAGATGCTGCTGATCATGCCCACCCTGGTCGCCATGACCCTGGGCGCCGGATTCCAACTGGCGCGCCATGTCGGCAATCTGGACGCCAACTACCCCCACCATGGATGGCTGGTTGCCTCGTACATCATCGTCGGGGTGATGGCGGTCATTGCCCTCGGCCTGCTGGAGCCGGCCAATCTCGCGGTCCTGTTCGAACTCAAGAAACCCCGACCCAACGGGGAGCGCATCGGACGGTTGATGAAGATCTTCGTCTATACAGCGGGGATCACCGGCATCATGCAGATCGCCACCATCTTCATCATGACCTTTCTGGCCAGTCGATGAGCACCGCCACCGAGCAACTGCGGCCCGAGCCCGACGAGGTCGATCTCCGACAGGCCGGCTTACCGCCGGTGGCCCGGGTGGCCACCTTGGCCCTCGCCCTGGTGATCGCCGGGGGCATCTGGATGGCCGCCCACTACGACCACCACACCACGTTGGTCCCTGCGGTGGTCTTGGCCGCCGCCGGTGGTGCCCTGGTGCTGGTCAATGTGGCGCTGTTGTCGCGGATCCCGACGTTCGCCTGGGACGTGTTCTTCCGCGTCTTCGGGTGGACCCTCCTTGCCTATCTGGTCATCGCCGGGATCCTCGAGTACGTCTTCATCTTCGACCACACTCCGGCCCGGCAACTGGCGCTGTTCAGCGTGATGCTGGCGCTGTTCGCGGTAGATGTGCCGATGTTGCTGGCTTTCTCGGTGGCTCGCTACCAGCCCGTGCCGGGCTGAGGCTCTACGTCTCGACGGATCCCGACGGCCGATCCGCACGGTGTGAGCGACCGCCCGGTGCCAGCGCCGATGCCGACATACCTCCGCCGACCGGGACGCCGTCCACGGAACGATGTCAGAGCAGCGGGTTAGTCACCGGTACCGGGCGGTCGCCTGGCCGGCCATGGCCATTCCCCGTCTTTCGTCGTTCCCCGACGACGACGGCGCTGAGCACGGCACACAGAGCTACGACCGAGGCGATCTGTGCCGCGGGTCCGAACGCTCCGGTATGAGCGCCGGGGACGGCGCTCGGGTCCAGCCCGACGATCAGTCCCGCGGCAGCGAACGACAAGCCGGCGATGAGCGCCACGGCCGTACTGCCCCAGCGCCACGCCACGAGGCACAGGGGGACGAGGGACAGCGCCAGCCACCCACCGATGCTGACACCGACGACCGCCGCACACGCCGCGAGGACCCACCCCGGTAGCTTCGGGCGGGGCCCGGACGGTCCGAGCGGCGAACCACGGTCCCGCATCAGAGCCAGGACCAACAACACCAGGAGCAAGATGGCGCCGAGAATCAGCGCATCCCGGTAGATGTGATCGGGGGTGAAGGTCATGGTGATCGTCCCCGCCGTGCCGGCCGGGACCACCCACCCCTGTTGCCAGCCATCGAGTCGGACGGGTGTGAGCGATCGACCATCGAAGCTGGCCACCCAGCCGACGTCGTAGTTCTGAGCCACCTGGATGTAGGTCGCCGATCCGGCGCTCACCGCCACTGTGCGACGACCCGGCGACCAGGTGAGGATGCGAGCCGTTCGCTTTCCGGACGTACCCGAGGTCGAGGTGGCACCGGGGCTCTGGGCCAAGAGCCCGGTGGTCACGAACATCCCACTCGTGGGGAAGGCGAACAGGTGCGGGCCTGCGGCGAGCTTGAGCCCAGCGCCCGTGCAGGCGTGCACGCTCATCGGCTGGAGGTTGACCAGATTGCCGAGGGTCCCCGACACCGAGGTCTGGAGGACCGTTCCGTCGACCGTCACCTCGGGGCCCTCGCCGCAGGACAATCTCACCGGGGACGAGAAGGTCGGCGCCTGAGGAACGGTGGCCGCCAGCGCCGGTATGCCGATCGAGGACAGTCCCACCGGCAGGGTTAGGGGTATCCCGCTCAGGGGGACCGTGGTCACGCGCTTGGTCACTCCCACGAACTGGACCGTGAGGGTGTCCGTGGTAAGCGGCGCGAAGGTGATGAGCCCTCCGTTCCGGGGTACGGCAAGGCGACGGCTCCCCGACGCTGAGGCCACCACGATCTCCGTTGGCCGGCTGGCTGCGGACGAGAGTCCGAGCACGATCGATCCGACGGGACGGGCCCCGGCCCAATGGAGCGTCAGGGTCGGGTCCGGATCACCGGCTCCGGCGATCCACGGGGACGACGATCGCTGCACCAGATTCCCCGGCCGGAAACGCGGTAGATCACCGAGCGACGAGCTGGCGCTTATCTGGACGACCTCGTCAGACCGCGCCTCGAGGAGCGAGATCAGGTTGTCGAGCGGAACCCCGGGGGTGGGAACAGCGGTGCCGGTGATGGTCATCGATGTGGCCCGGGGGAGATCGACCTTCCGGGGAATGGGTTCCACCAGACTGGTGGGGTCGATGAAGTCGAGGTTGGGGTTGGTGACCGGCGCATCGATGTTGACGATGACCGGGCGGTCAGACCCGCCCGAGAACGTGGCCAGATCGTCGGTGGGAAGCTGCATGGCCGGATGGAACGTGACTCCGGGAATGGTCACATTGATGATCCCCGCCCCCAGGGGGCCGATGAACGATGGCCTCGACGGTGGGCGCACCGC
The DNA here is from genome assembly GCA_963831535.1 of uncultured Acidimicrobiaceae bacterium. Taxonomy (GTDB): domain Bacteria; phylum Actinomycetota; class Acidimicrobiia; order Acidimicrobiales; family RAAP-2; genus Bog-756. Next base: position 383,855 of record CAWHQP010000004.1, read on the forward strand.
ATCGATGGTGACGGTGAGATGTCGAGTCTCTCCGTGGGCCACCGACACCTCGACCGGGGAGTCTTGGACCGGCAGGTTCCTCTGGACCACCCCCGCGTCGGTGGCCAGCGTCACCCGGGTAATCATGGGTCGGATCTGTGAGTTGTCCAATGGGGTGATGCCGATCGACGACAACGGGATGGACCGATCGAAGGTGATGGAGAGGGACTGGCCCACCGAATCATCGGCTGCCGTCGCCACCCACGCCGTGAAGGGATCGCCGTCGAACGCCGAGTCCGGTCCCTCCGTGGGTTCGTTGTAGAGAGGCGAGGAGCCAACCGATGTCGCCGAGTCCGACGCGGCGCCGATCGGTGACGACACCGTCTGGGTACCTGCACCCGACACCACCTGATAGTCCAACGGGACGCCCGGCGCCGAACCACCGGGCCGCTGTCCTGGCCCGAGCAGGTACGAGTAGGAATTCCCGATCTGGCCGAAGGAGACCGCCCGCCGCTGATTGCCATCGGTGACGGCCCAGGTTGCCCCCGGAGAGGACGCCGCACCTGAACCGTCGGGATCCTTGGCCAGCACAGCAGGACGACCGTTGAGGGCGCCGGCACCAGCCAAGGCGAGCAGCGATCCGCTCGATCCGCTGACCACGATGGGCCGTGACGCAGCGTAGGTCTGAACCTCGCCGCCAGGGGGGTCCACCCGATAGATCTCGACCGGTCGGAGATGGGTGTACGAGGGCGAGTCATAGACGGGGAGGGCACCGCGCGTCACCTGCGACAGGGGGAGGAAGGGCCCGAACGATGCCACTTCTGTGAGGCCGGGGGTCTCGCTGAGGACCTGATGGACCGATGCTGGAGGAGGCGCCCCGGTCAGGGCCAGGTTGAGATCGTTCCGTTCCACCACGTAGTCAATTCCCGAGCGCGACAGGTACTCGGCCAGTCCGGGCTGGGCCGTTCCGGTGGAGATGGCGTCCTCGACCGTGCTGAGCATGACCGTGTTGCCATTGGAGCCCAACGGAACGACGGACCGGGCAGTAACGGATGTGGACGTGAGGATGGAGAGAGGCTCGTCCTCCGGTTTGCCCCAGGTGTACTCGCCGAATGTGGCACCAGGCACAAGCAGCGTCGTCTGATCCCCTTGATGAGTCCCGATCCAGTCGGCGGCCTGTGTCCAGTAGTGAGGGATGGCCGCGAACCCACCGGACGGGTAGAGGTCTCGCTGCCAGAAGGGCATGGCGGCGAGGAACACGACGACCAGGGCCAGTATGCCCATCAGCATCCGCCATCCGTTCCTCCGGAGCCGGGGTGTCGTTGCTCGGTCGGCGTGGCGGCGGGGAAGAGAGGATCTCAATCGAGCTACACCCAGGGTGAAGGGCAAGAGCACGTCAGGAGAGGAGCGGGCCACCGTGGAGCGCTTGTCGGCCCAGTCTTCCGGCCCGGACTTCTCCGCTGCGGTGGTGAAGGCCCAGAACAGTCGGGCCGCGCCGAGCGTCAGAGGAAGGAGGACGTCCGGTGAGGAGCGGGCCACGTCACTTCGGATGTCGGCCCACTCGCGACCGTGGACCCTGACGCGGTCGCTGGAGATGGTCGAGATCAGCCACACCAATCCGAGGGCGATGGGCAGGGCCACGTCGGGTGAGAACTTAGCCACACTGCGCAAGGGCGCCAGATTGCCCTGCAGCATGGCCTGCACATGATGAGAAAAAGGCCCGGCCAGTGAACCGCTGTAGCCGATGGCGATGACCACCACACCCACACTGAGTGTGGCCACCAGGAACAGCCGCTCCACGATGCGTCTGGCCAAGCCACAAAGGCCCAGGGCCGTCACCAGCGCCGTGCCCACGATGGCCGCCCCCGAGGTCACCAGCGTCCAGGCACCGGGGATGAGCGGGCTTCCCAGATGGTAGTAGTCGGTCCAGTAGGAAGCACCGCGCAGGGCCTCGAATACCGATGCTGTCGACGTCGTGGTGACGGCCGACTCAGTGTAGGGAACGTAGTTGTAACCGTAGATACCTTGCAGGATTGTAGGCACGACCCACCAGAGAGTGGCCAGTGCCAACGAGACGATCCACCAGATGGACAGGGAGCGACGACGGGGTCCCGGATCCCGAGTGAGTAACCAGAGGATGCCGACGGGTAGAACGGCAACAACAACCGTGGCGTTGACTCCTCCCATCAGGGCGACGGCGATGCCCGAACGGGCCGCGGCCCTTCTCGGGGATCCACCGCGGGCTCCGAGGATCAGGGGATGCAGCAACCAGGGCGTGAGCATCACGGCGAGGAGGGTCGCTGACGACGCGGCCCAGGTGACCACGATAGGTGCGGCACAGTAGGTGATGCCCCCGAGAACACGCGCCCAGCGCTTCCCGATTCCGAGGGTCTCCGCCACTCGAACCACACCCCAGGCCCCGACGGTGAGGAGTACCGCCAACCAGATCCGCTCGGCCCACCAGGTAGGAATATGAAGGAGGTGAGTAACCGCGAAGAACGGCGCCATGGGGAAGAGGTAGCCGAACGTCTGGTCCTGAACCGAACCCGACGACACTGTCTGACTCCAAAGGTGGAGCGAGGAACGTATCCACGCCCACGGAGTCATGAGGACCGGGAGCTTCGTGTCATCGACGATGAGCCCTGGCGCCTGGACCATGGTCACCACGAGGAAGAAGGCTCCCAGCCCCACCAGAACCCACCGGCTGAGTGGATCGCTGCAGGGTGCGCGGTCAGCTATGGCCGGTGCCGGCCGCCCTGGCTCCACCGCAGCGTGCCCCTCGAGTGCGGTCCGCACGGTCACTGTCACGGGCGGCCTGCCGAGGGTACGACGCGGACGGCGACGGCCTCGAAATCGCGGGCTATCTTGTTCCACCCGAACAAGGCGGCATGTCGACGGGCTCCGGCAGACAGGTGACGGCGTCGCTCCGGCGAGCCAGCGAAGGCGATCCACTCGCGGACCAGGTCGTCCTCGGACTCGACCAGAATTCCACTCTCGCCGTCAACGATGGCGTCCTTCACTCCGGGCACCTTGAACCCAATGGCCGGAGTTCCGACCTGTGCCGCCTCGGTGATCACAATGCCCCATCCCTCATGCTGTGCCGAATGCACGAGTCCCCACGCCTGGCCCAACAGACGCCATTTACTGGTCTCGTCGACCCTACCGGCGAACTCGACGCCATTGCCAGCCACGGCCTCGAGGGAGGCCCTCTCCGGGCCGTCCCCGATCACGATCAGGCGACCACCCACCACCGGGTGTACCCGGTCCCACACGCGCAGTAGTAAATCGAGACGCTTGTGAGGCATGAGCCTGCCGGCGCACACGAACAACGGCTGGTCAGAACGGGGCACACCGGAGACGGTGGGGGGATCGACACCGGGGTGGACGATGTGAATCCGGCCCGGTTCGATGCCGATGTCGGCCAGTGCGGATGCCGTGGAGGCCGAGTTGGCCACGAAGGGCACGCGCCGATAGACGCGCGGCATGACCTTGGCCTCGGTAATGCGGCCCAGGGCGGCCAGGGCCGGGGAAAACCGTTGATCCCACTGATCACTGTGCACATGGTGGACGAGGGCCAGTATGGGCTTCTTCCGCCAGAGCGGGGAGAAGTACGGCAGTCCGTTCTCGGTGTCGACCAGCAGATCCCAGTCTCGGACCGTTCGGTGGTGGGCGAGAGGTGCACGCGCGTACTGGGTGAAGGTTCCCCCGAGGTCGATGACCGGATACGCACGCCCGGCCACGGGACCTCCACACAGATGGGCCACCTCGTGACCCATGCCCATCAGCTCGACGGCCAAACGATCGATGAAGACTTCCGAGCCACCGCCAAGTGGATTGGCCAGATCCCGCCAACTCAAAAAGGCGATACGCATGTCGCTACCCGGCCAAAGGGGCTTCGTAAACTCCGTTGTTGCGACGCATCACCACGACCAAGTTCCACGTCAGGAACTCTCGGAGTACCGGAATCCGAACCAGGGGCTTGGTCCACCGCGGATAGTAACGGGGAAACACATCGACCACGGTGACGTCGGAACGAGACTCACACCAGTGCAGCACCTGGCCGACACCCAGTGGGAAGAGACTCTCGCCGTAGAGGTTCTTGGCTGGGACACCGTGGACGCGCTCGTAGCGTCGGGCTGCCCACGCCCCACCCAAGAAATGCCACGGCGACGTCTCATGCCCACCCCACGGCGAGAGCCAATTGGTGAAGGTCAGGTAGATGACACCCCCCGGGGACACCACCCGCACCATCTCCGAAAGCATGTGCGTAGGACGGACCACATGTTCCAGCACGTTCGATGAGTAACTGACATCGACCGACGCCGTGGTCAGCGGAAGCGCAGCGCCATCGGCTGCCACCCCGTTCACCAGCCTCCGTCCGTGCTCGACCATCTGGTCGAAGTCGTACTCGGCCGTAACCGAATTGGCACCTATCTCCCGAAACGCGTCGGCCACATAGCCCGAGGCCCCTCCGACGTCCAGGACCATGGCGCCGACCAACTGGCAGTAGCGGGAGACATCCTCCACGGTGTCCTCGGCCAGCAGCCGATAGAAGGTGGCTGGATCGGTTCGCTCGTTTCGAAAGGCCTGGAAGAGTTGGAAAGAGCGCTTTACGCCCTTCATGTCATCCCGCCCACTCCAATTGTCCCGATCTGTTCGGGTCGATCGGCTTGAACAGGGCATCGAACTCGACGCTGAGCACCTGGGGGTCGTAGCTCTGCAGCGAGGTGAGCAGCCGCTTGGAGATGCGGCGCGCCGTGGTGGGGGGCACGCACGGGAACAGGATGGCCGTGCCCTCCTCCCAACTGATGGTGAGGTCCACGCTCCGGGTACACGGCCGGATGAGTGAGGTCGCCGCATCGATGGGCACCTCGGGAAGAAACAGGCCCTGCATGGGTGGTTGAATCCGCCAGGTCCGTCGGGTCCGCGCCACATCGGTCATCATCTGGACAGCGTCCCGGAACGGCCGGATGTGGCTGCCGTCCACCTCGGTCCAGCGAACAGGCACTTCCTGGGTCCTCAATCCGAGCCTGGTCGCCAGATTGAGGACTTCGACATCGAAGGCATAACGATCCACGCGGCTGCCGTGGAAGAGCAGTTTGGCAATGGAGCCCTTGAACGCTTTGAAACCGCATTGGGTGTCGCTCATGGGCAGGTGCATCAGCCTGGCCACGACCAACCCGAACGTCCGGGTCATCATGGTCCGATGGGAACTCCGGTCGTTGACCGACGACGAGACGTGGGTCCTGGAACCCACCGCCACGTCGTTGTCCTTGAGGGTGCGCACGAGGGTTCCGAGATCACGGGGATCGGTCTCCATGTCGGCGTCGACAAACGCGATTACGTCGCCCCGAGCCCTCACGACTCCGGCGCGCACAGCAGCACCCTTCCCGCTGTTCCGAGCAAGCGATAGCACCGAATACTGGGGCCAAGACGCCAACTGCTGTTGCGCCACCTCGGCGGTGCCGTCGGTGCTGCCGTCATCGACCACCAGGATTTCGGTGTCGTCCGGTGGCAGTCCGTCCAGCAACTGAGCGAGCCCAGCCGAAAGTCTGTCCGCCTCGTTATAGGCGGGTATGACCAAACTAAGCCTTGTCGTCAACGCAACTCCTCATCCGAGGTGACCGTGTTCGAATGAGGCATCCCCCCCCATCGCCACCCCTTGGACTATAGGCGATGCATTCCGGCAGGCCCAACCGGTGATCGGCGGCCTTTTCGACAACGCATGCAGACCCAGCAGGCCGAACATTGTCATAGCTCCGAGCGCCCCGCCACTCGTCGTCCAGCCAGTACCACGCACCGTCGCACCACGGTGAGCGTCCGTGGCACCGGGACGAGGTCGGATCGCCTGACCATCCGACAGCGGGTTGGTACGCTCGTTGGTCCATCCTCAAGCTGCGGCACTACTCCGAACGGCAGACCCATGAACGCCCTGGCGATAGCTGACCACCCCGAACCCGACGCCGCCCTCCAGCCGGGGCCGTCCTCGTCCCGGCCCGGTCGCGTCCTTCGGGTCGCTCCTCACGTGGTCGTCTGGACCCTCTTGCTGGCACCGATGATCCGGAATATGGCTCGGGGGTGGCGTCCTCTGGGCGATGACGCCACCATCGCCATCGGAGCATGGCGAGCCCTCTCCCTCCATCCACCTCTACTCGGTCAGCTCACGTCGGCCACCGGTGGATCGAACGCCTCTGATCCGGGTCCGCTCGAATACTGGCTCCTCGGTCCCTTCTCCCACCTAGACCCCGGTCAGGGGGTGCTGATCGGATCGGCGGTGCTGTGCGCCCTGGTGTTGTCGGTGACGCTCGAGGTGCTGTGGAGGACCAGCGGAGCATGGACGTCGGTGATCTTCACCCTCGTGATCGCGGACATGGCCATCGTGTCGCCGACTCCATTCGTCGATCCGGTCTGGAACAACTCGTTCGGTTTCTTCTGGTTCGCCGCCTTCCTCGGGGTCGCCTTCACCGTCGGCCGCGGTCACCATCGCTACGTTCCGCTCCTGTTCTTCATGGGCTCGGTGGCCATCGACTCGAATCTCCTGTTCCTGCCCACCATCGCGGTGTTGTTGGTGGCCTCAGTGGTCTGTGGGTGGCATCTGTCACGTCCGGCCAACTATCGATGGGTAGCCTGGACGGCGGTCGTTGCCGCCATCTGCTGGGTCGGGCCGCTCTATCAACAGTTCTTCGAAGCCCGCCCGAATCTATCCTTGCTTCTTCACCCGACATCCAAGACGCAAGGGTGGGATTTCGGCCTCCGGGCGTTGAGCCGGGCTGCGGCCTTGAACCCCATCTGGGCGGGCCCCCGCCCCATTGACGAACTGTCGGCCTACGCCGACATAGACCACCGAAACGTCCTGGTCGGCGTCGTGGTGTTGGCGTTGCTGGCCACTGTCGCCACCGCGGCGTGGAGGCGGAAGAACGCTGCACTTTTGAGCATGAGTGTGATCTCACTGGGGGGCTCACTCGGCGTCGTGGCCCTCTTCGCCCGCACACCGACGAACGACCTTCTGGCCTTCATCTGGGTCAATCTCGCCGTGTGGCTGGTCGGGATCTGCATCTGGTTGACGCTCGGGTTGGCCGTGCTCACGGCCATCCGGCCCCAGCTCACCGACATCCGGACCCAGGTGGCCGAGGTTCGATCCCAGCTGGGCCGGAGGGAGAAGCGGCTCTCCGGCGCGGCCCGTTGCACGGCCGCCGTGGCGGTTCTCGGTGTCGTCTGCATCATCGGAGCGCTGATCACGACGTTCCCCTATGGGCACCAGTTCCTCCAGGACTGGGCCGGTGTGGCAAGAGTGGGTCAGATGGCCGCAGACATCGAGCACACGGAGCCGCATGGAGACGTCGGTTACGGAGTTCAGTATTCAGGTCCGGACCTCTATCAGATCAATCAAGACCAGCACGGCCTGGCCTACCGCCTGTTGACCGATGGCTGGGTACCGGGCATGGAACCTCCCGCCAATCAGCTGTTGGGCCTGCCCATCCATCGGGGCAGCCCCTTTGTGGCCTTCACCGAGCACGGAATCCACCTGACCGGTGCTACCTACTACCCCAAGTACCGGCCCTAGTGGTTCAACCGGCCGGAGTGAAGCCGCTCATCGTGCCGACGGTCATCGACAGCCACCACGCAACGCTCAATTGTCGAGCTGACGGACATTGATCCGAACGAGCCACTGGTCGGTCCGCGTCGGAGTGGAGTGGCAGGAGAAATCGCCGAGGTCACAGGCCGACGAGCTCTCCAGTTGCTCAATGGGCAACCACAGGTATCCCGTGGCCTCATCGATGGTTCCCTGGCGGGGACCGATCACCACCGTATTACGGTTGACGAGAGAATTGATGCCGTAGTCGAACGCCGTCCCGGTGACCCAACCTGAACCGGTATCGGTGGGCAGAACCGGTAGGAGGATGCCCGAGATACTGGCGAAATAGAGTGCTCCGGTCGCCGTGTCCTCGGTGATTGAACGGACATCGCCGAACCAGGGTGATGTGGGAAGGGTCAGGTCGGGGCCGCACGTCTCCCCCCAACCGGTGACCGCGCCGCTCCCGACGGCGCAGGATCCCGTGGTCAACCGGCCACTGACCGATGCAGCGCTGTATTCCACGATGTTCCCGCCCGGGGTGAAGTTGGTCAGCGACTCGGCGGCCCACAGATTGCCGTGCTGATCGAAGTGGGCCGTCTCGAAATAGGCGGTCTGTCCGGCGAGACTCTGACCGGGGAGAAATGGAGCCGACAGCGCCGTGATCGCATCGTTGTCGGGATTGAACTGGAACAGCTGCATGGTGAATGTGGACTGAACGAGCGCACCACCGGTGCCGGTCGTGAACACGTCGAAGATCACCGCGAACCGTTCGAGGCCGTTGGTGGTGATGGGATCGACATCCACTTCACGGGGGAAGGCGTAGACAGGTGATCCAGTGCCGGCCACATTGGGGTACGAATACGCACCTTTCAGCTGGCCGTCAGGGCTGACCACCATGAGACCGCCGCTGTACTTCCCCACAGCCGCATCGTCGTAGTACTGCCCGATGACCAGGTCGCCCGAGCCGGGAAGGACGTCCATGGATGCCGTGCCCGGGCAATCGCTGACCGGTGGTGCATCGCTCGCCACCTCGACCGGACAGGTGACACCGGAAGGGTCGATGGCATAGGCGGTCTGAGCCGAGCCCGGGACCAACTGGTACGACCCTCCCCCGGCGGTCGGCGCCACGTAGCCGAGCGTGGGGTACTGGCCCTGCGTGTTGGCGTCCCAGCCGCGGTACGGCCATGACGACAAGAAGGCCACCTGGTGGGCGTGTCCGGGTACCGAAGCAAGGGCGGCGATATCCGCCCCACCCGTCGGGTAGCCGGGTTCGTCTTCGGTCGTGTCGCCGGCCGATGTCGGAATCACCACGTTTTGGAAGCTGTTGGCCGACGGGTTGAACACGGAGACCGACATCGTGTTGGCGGTGGCCTGGCTCTGATTCGAGGTCTGGGGCTCACCCCCCATCACGATGCTTCCATCCGGTCCGAGTACCGCCCCCATGACGGCCTGGCCCGGAAGGAAGCCCCATCCCGGCACGGCGTCGGTGGACACACTCTGCCCTCCGGGCAGCACCGAGGTGTCGGCCAACCCTCCGAAGCTGCCGCTCGATCCGTACACCGTTTCGATAGGCACCCCCGGATCGGTGATGGCGTGGGACGCCACGGTGCCGCTGATGGCAGCCATGCCCACGATGGGGCGGTTGAGGGGTTTGGCCCCCTCCGAACCGTAGAAGCCGGCGTCGCCGAAGGCGAAGATGCCGCCGTCGGAGGCCACCATCCAGTAGCCCTGACCGTCCGGGGTGGCGGCCATGCCCACGATAGGACGGTTGAGGGGTTTGGCCCCCTCCGAACCGTAGAAGCCGGCGTCGCCGAAGGCGAAGATGCCGCCGTCGGAGGCCACCATCCAGTAGCCCTGACCGTCCGGGGTGGCGGCCATGCCCACGATGGGGCGGTTGAGGGGTTTGGCCCCCTCCGAACCGTAGAAGCCGGCGTCGCCGAAGGCGAAGATGCCGCCGTCGGAGGCCACCATCCAGTAGCCCTGACCGTCCGGGGTGGCGGCCATGCCCACGATGGGGCGGTTGAGGGGTTTGGCCCCCTCCGAACCGTAGAAGCCGGCGTCGCCGAAGGCGAAGATGCCGCCGTCGGAGGCCACCATCCAGTAGCCCTGACCGTCCGGGGTGGCGGCCATGCCCACGATAGGACGGTTGAGGGGTTTGGCCCCCTCCGAACCGTAGAAGCCGGCGTCGCCGAAGGCGAAGATGCCGCCGTCGGAGGCCACCATCCAGTAGCCCTGACCGTCCGGGGTGGCGGCCATGCCCACGATAGGACGGTTGAGGGGTTTGGCCCCCTCCGAACCGTAGAAGCCGGCGTCGCCGAAGGTGAAGATGCCGCCGTCGGAGGCCACCTCCTGGTATCCGAGGGCAGCGCCGACACTCGATGATGCTACCGACACGGCCGAGGCACGGCCCTGGGTGACGAGCGACGGGATGACGACGGCAACGAGGGCCAGGACCATGCCGACACCGATGGCCCGCCACCACAATGGCGCTAGCCCTCTGCGTGTCGATCGCCGAAGTCCGAATGCCATGCTGCTGTTGTGCCCCTCGTCGTCTCCTCACGCGACATCGGCACGTGAGCCTCCGAGCTTGAGTTGGTGGGCGCACGTTGCCGGAGGACCCGACCCAAATCGCGATGCGTCGCCCGGCGTTCCGGGATGGCGCCGGGCACGATCGAGGCCGGCGCCATAACCACGCCTCGTCGGCAGCCCGGGCGAGACCAGCGCACCGGGACCGGAGGCGGGGGTACGGACCTGTCCGGGTGGACGCCGGCCGGTTCAGCCGGACCATCCACTGAGACCTGTGCTGACGCGACGTCTGGCAACGTGACATCTGTGATCCGATTCTCGAGGTGCCCACGCGGGTGCTCGGTCCGTGGTGACTCGGTGCGTTCGCGACCTCACGTCAGGACGGCGTCGCGGGGTACATCCGACTTGCTCTGGGTTCCGGCCGGGGGAATGGGAACCGAGGGTCGGGATACGCTCGAGGCAGAAAGCCAGTCCGAAGCTGCATGGCACCAGCAGTCGACCACCACGAAGAGGCTTGACGACTTCGCACTCGGCAATGTCGGCTTCGTGAAGATCGATGTCGAAGGTCACGAGCTGGCCGTGCTCAAGGGAGCTCGCCAGCTCCTCATCGACCAGAGGCCCAATCTCCTGGTGGAGATCGAGGAGCATGCAGACCGCAAGGGAGAGCTCGACGCCATCATCGAGTTTCTCCGTGAGCTTTCGTATCAGGGCTGGTATTGGCAAACGCGTCAGTGGCACCCCATCGAGGAACTGGATCGAGTTCAGGTGAGGCAGATGGCCGATCGGGTGGCTCGCTACGGCTACGCGGCCAATCTCCTGCTTCATGCCCATCGTTACGTGCACAACTTCCTCTTTAGGCCGTCGTAATTCGCTGATCGGTCCCCGGGCGCTTCACATCGCTCGACCGGCGTGGACCGATGGGAGGGCGCATGCGGGACTCGATCGGGCCCGGCTGATACTTCGGAGAGACAGAAGGCCGAGCGGGGCATCGTGCAAGGTGGCGGCCCAGGTGCCGCGCAAGGAGGTTCCGCCACCGTGGGTCGGACCGATAGTGCACCACCCTCGACCCCGGAGAACCCACCATGCCCACTGTCACCACCCTCCCGAACGGTCTCGTGTCGTCCCGCTCCGAAAGATCTGCCGCCCCGGGCCGCACGGGTTCCTTGCCGATTCAACGCTCCGACCTTCCCGCCCTCCGGATTGTCCCCTGGCTCGACCCCGTCGCCGACCCCCATGGCGTCCATCCGTGCTCGCGGTATGTCGAGCTTTACTGGTTGCCGGTCGTCGGACCATCGTCGACATGGCTGTTGAGGCGCCTCGCCTACGGACTCGAGATGCATCCCGCCGGACTCCCCCTCGATCTGACGGAGACGGCCCGATCATTGGGGCTGGGCGAGCGGATGGGAAAGAACGCACCGTTCCGCAGGGCGCTCCAACGTCTGTGCACCTTCGAGCTGGCCCGGTCCCACGGTCCCGACGCCCTGGCCGTCCGGACCACCGTGCCTCCCCTACCCCTCCGGCATCTCAGCCGGCTCCCCGGTTCCCTTCAGGCCAGCCACCGCCGGTGGCTGGCCGAGCAGCGCCTGCCCGAAGCCGAGCAGATGCGTCGGCGTGCCCGGCGGCTAGCCGAAGGTCTGGCCCACTCCGGGGCCGACCGGTTGGACATCGAGCGGCAACTGGCGCGTTGGCACTTTCATCCCGCCGTGGCATTCCGGGCCGCCGACGAGGCGCTCGGCGTAACTCCGCCTCAGCCGGGCTCGTCCTCGTGGCCAGCAGGGTGAAGCCCCCAGTAGGCGCCGTGCGGCTCGATCTCCCCCTTGATCACCTTGTCGATCATGCTGCAGATGGGCAGATCGAGCTGGTAGCGCTCGGCCAGCTCCAGGGCGACACTCGCCGTCATCACTCCTTCGGCCACCATGTGCATCTCGGCCAAGATGTCTTCGAGCATCCGGCCCTTGCCCAGCTGCTCACCGACCCGTCGGTTGCGGCTGTGGGGGCTCATGCAGGTGGCGATGAGATCGCCCATCCCGGCCAGTCCGGCGAAGGTGGTGGGGTGGGCCCCCATGGTCACGCCCAACCGGGCCAGTTCGGCCAGGCCCCGGGACATCACCGCGGCCCGGGTGTTGTCCCCCACGCCGAGGCCCTCGCCGATCCCGGCGGCGATGGCGATGACGTTCTTCAGCGCGCCCCCCATCTCGCACCCGACGACGTCGTCGTTGAGGTAGACGCGGAACACCCCCCGGGTCACCACTCTCTGGATGGCCCGGGCCACCTCGAGGTCCTCGGTGGCGATGACGGCGGCGGCGGCCTTGCCCGACATGATCTCGGTGGCGATGTTGGGACCGGTCAGTGCCGCCACCGGGTGGCCCGGCACCACCTCTTTGATCACCTCGGTCATGCGAAGATGCGAGCCCCGCTCGAGTCCCTTGGACAGGCTGACCACGGGGATCCACGGCCGTAGGCACGACGAGGCCTCTTCCAGCACCTCACGGAATCCGGAGGTGGGCACGCCCACGATCAGGAGGTCGGCCTCACAGACGGCGTCCTCGAGGCTGGAGGTGGCCGAGAGTTCGGGAGGCAGATCGAAGCCGGGGAGGTAGGCGGCGTTGGTGTGGTCCACGTTGATGGCCTTGGCCACGTCGGCGTTGCGGGCCCAGAGGACGGTGTCGTGGCGTGGTGCCACCAACGATGCCACCGTGGTCCCCCACGACCCAGCTCCGAGCACCGCGATCCGCACCTCACGAACCTACCTCGCCCGCCAAGGGAGTGCCGTCGGATCCGCAGCGGGTCGATCCGCCCGTCCGGTCTTCAGTCGGGTCTCAGCGATGCCAGCGTGCGGGCGAAGTCCTCCGAGGTGACCAGCGCCACCAGGGTGCGAACCCCGAAGCCGGTGCCCCCCTTTGCTCAGATAGCGGCTGTTCTCGTCGGTTCGTGCCGGGCCGGCGATGTCGAGGTGGGCCCAGGGGACCGTGCCCACGAACTCGCGCAGCAACAGGGCGGCGGCGATAGCTCCCGGCCTGGCCGGGACGGCCGACATTGCGCATGTCGGCCACCTCTGAATCGATGTGGGTCCGGTAGTCGTCGGGAAGAGGCAGGGCCCAGTTGGGCTCGCCGGCCCGTTCACCGGCCGCATGGACCGCGCCGACGAGCTCGTCGTCGTTGCCGAGGAGCCCGGCGATCTCCTTGCCCAGCGCCACGACCGCCGCACCGGTCAACGTGGCCAGGTCGATGATGGCATCGGGCCCGGCCTCGACGGCCAGGGCCAGCCCGTCGGAAAGGACCAGGCGGCCCTCGGCGTCGGTGTTGAGCACCTCGATGGTCTTGCCCTGCCGGGTGGTCAGGACGTCGCCGGGCTTTATGGCCGAGCCACCCGGCATGTTCTCGGTCAACGGGGTCAGCGCGGTGATGCGGATTCTCGCACCGAGGGCAGCGGCCGCGTCCACGGCACCGAGCACGGCGGCGGCGCCACCCATGTCGGTCTTCATCGTCTCCATGCCCCCGGCGTCTTGAGGGAGAGGCCACCGGAGTCGAAGGTGATGCCCTTTCCCGACCAGGGCCAGGTGCGGGACGCGGCCATCGATCTCGATGGGATCGGAGGGCCGGTACTCGACCCGGACCAGCCGGGGTGGCTGGGTCGAACCGCGGGCCACCCCGAGCAGACCGCCGAGCCTCTCCTCGACGATGCGGTCCTCGTCCCAGACCTCGACGGTGATCTCGTCAACACCGGCGAATCGCTGCACGAAGGTGTCGGCGAAGATCGCCGGGGTCAGCGCGCTGGGCGGTTCGTTGACCAGGTCACGGGCCAGACTGACCGACTCGGCCAGCCTGGCACCACCGGCCGCTCCCGCCCTGGACGGGTCGACGTCGGAGCCCGACGCCGGGACGACGGCCAAGGTGGCCAGGCGTTCGGCACCCTCGCCCGTGCGGTACTCGTCATAGCGGTACGCAGCCAACACGGCTCCTTCGGCCACGGCCGACGCCACGACCCGCGGCGGAGAGGCCTGGGACCTCGGGCAACAGGAGTGCGGCCACCGACCCCCGGCCAACGGTCCGGACGAAGGCCGCCGAGGCCCGGCGGAGGGATTCGAGCCCCAGAGTGCCGGACAGCGATCCGACCTCGCCCGCCCCGACCATCACGATGTCGGGGGCGGGATCCTCGGGTCCACCCGATTCCCCCTCGGCTGCGGCGGGCATGCCGCTCCGTACCGTGACGGTCTGGCCGACCTTGCCGGTGAATCCGTGCCGCTTGCACCACGCCGCATCGAGAGCCACGGGTGCCCCGACGGCGAACACCACCGTCGGGTCGGTGGCGATTTGGGGCCCGTCATCGGACGACCACACCGGGACTCCGACGGCGACCAGCCCCTCGGGTAGGGCGTCTGGGGTCACGACCTCGATGTCCATCACGATGCTCCCGGTTCGGTTCGGTCTGGATCTGGGCCACCGGATCGGTCAGCATGATCGGCCGTGGCATCCCGACCCGGCCCCCTCGACCGGCCCCCGCGTCGCGGTGCGGTCCGGGCCAACAGGTGGTGGTCACCCTCGGTCCATCGGGCCATGGCCCACAGCAGGTCGGAAAGCCGGTTGAGGTACGTCCTGACCAGGGAGCCCTCGACCGAGTCCGCCACGGCCAGCCGCTCGGCCCGCCGCACCACCGTCCGGGCCAGGTCGAGGGCGGCCGAAGCCCGGTTGGCCCCAGGGATCACGAACTCGGTGGGCATCTCGATGCGATCGATGAAGTCGTCGATGTGAACCTCGAGGGCTGCCACCATCTCGTCGGTCACCAGCGTGGAACCCGGCTTCAGCTTGGCTCGATTGGCCGGGTCCGTGGTGGCCTCGGCCATGAGGACATAGAGGTCCCGTTCCAGGCGGGTGAGCAGTTCGTCCAGCTCCGAGCCGGGGATCGCCTCGGCCCGGGCCAGCCCCATGGCCGCCTGGGCCTCGTCGACCGTGCCGGTGATGTGCATGAGGGAGGAGTCCTTGGCCACCCGACCGCCGAAGAGCAGGCCGGTGGTGCCGTCGTCGCCCGTTCGGGTGTAGATCCTCAACACGATGTCATCACGGCACGATGCTAAACGACATCGCCCGTTGTGCCTCCACCGGAACGGGCGGCACCAACATGGCTCCCGGGCCCGGGCCGCCCCTCCCGCCCACCGACCCGCCGTCCCCCGGTAGCCTTGCAGGGCTATGGGTGCCACTCCGACCTCCCCATCCTCCTCCTATCTCGAGGCCGCCTCCCGTCGGGTGGTGGTCTTCGACGGTGCCATGGGCACCAATCTCCAGCTCATGAACCTGGATGCCGAGGACTTCGGCGGCCCGGACCTCGAGGGCTGCAACGAGATGCTGGTGGTGACCCGCCCCGACGCCATCGACCGAATCCACCGGTCGTTCTTCGACGTCGGGTGTGACGTGGTGGAGACCGACACCTTCGGGGCGTTCGCCCCGGTCCTGGCGGAGTACGGCCAGGGCCACCGGGTCCGGGAGCTCAACCTGGCCGCCGCCGCCCTGGCCCGAGAGGCGGCCGACGACTTCACCACCCCGGAGAAGCCACGGTGGGTGGCCGGCAGCATCGGACCGGGCACCAAGTTCCCCACCCTGGGCCAGATCCGCTATGCCGATCTGCGGGACGCCTACCAGGAGCAGGCCGGCGCCCTCATCGACGGACGGGTCGATCTGATCATCGTCGAGACGGTGTTCGATCTCCTGCAGGCCAAGGCGGCCATCAACGGCGCCCGCCGGGCGATGAAGGCGGCCGGGGTCCACCTGCCCATCCAGACCCAGGTGACCATCGAACTCACCGGCACCATGCTGCCGGGCACCGAGATCGGCGCCGCCCTGTGCGCCCTCGAGGCCATGGGTGTGGATCTCATCGGGCTCAACTGCGCCACCGGGCCGAGCGAGATGTTCGAACCGCTCCGGCATCTGTCGGCCCATGCTTCGCTTCCGGTCACCTGTCTCCCCAATGCGGGACTGCCCTCGGTGGTCGACGGGGCCATGCACTACGACCTCACCCCCGACCAACTGGCCGAGTTCCACCGCCAGTTCGTCACCGAATTGGGCGTCTCGGTCATCGGCGGCTGCTGCGGCACCACGCCCGAGCACCTGGCCGCGGTGGTGCAGGCCTGCGCCGACCTCACACCGGCCATCCGGCATCCCGAGTCCGAGTACGGCGCCGCGTCCATCTACACCCAGGTCCCTTTCGAGCAGGACACCTCATTTCTGGTCGTGGGCGAGCGGACCAACGCCAACGGATCGAAGAAGTTCCGCGAGGCCATGCTCGAAGCCGACTGGGACACCTGTGTGGCGATGGCCCGCGAGCAGGTGAAGGAGGGCTCCCATCTGATCGACGTCTGTGTGGACTACACCGGCGCCGACGGGGTGGCCGACATGGAGGAGGTGGCCTCCCGCTTCGCCACCCAGTCCACCGCACCCCTGATGGTCGACTCCACCGAGGCCCCGGTAGTCGAGACGGCGCTGTCGTGGATCGGCGGGAGGGCGGTGATCAACTCGGTCAATCTCGAGGAGGGCGACGGGTCCGGGACCCGACTCGACTCGTTCCTCACGCTGGCCAAGGAGTTCGGAGCCGCCGTCGTGTGCACCTGCATCGACGAGGTCGGTCAGGCCCGCACCGCGGACTGGAAGGTGCGGGCGGCCAGAGCCATCCACGACATTGCCGTCGCACGCTACGGCCTGCGTCCCCAGGACCTGATGTTCGACGCTCTCGCCCTCCCGCTGTCCACCGGCATGGAGGAGAGCCGGAAGGACGGCATCGAGACCATCGAGGGCATCCGGCGGATCAAGGCCGAGCTGCCCGGGGTCTACACGGTGCTGGGCCTGTCCAATGTTTCGTTCGGACTCAATCCCGCGGCCCGACAGGTGCTGAACTCGGTATTTCTCCACGAGTGCGTGGAAGCCGGATTGGATGCGGCCATCGTGCACGCCTCCAAGATCCTGCCCCTGTCCAAGATCGACGACCGGGCCCGCGAGGTGTGTCTCGACCTGGTGTACGACCGTCGCCACGACGGCTACGACCCGTTGACCGAGTTGTTGGCCCTGTTCGAGGGGGTGTCGGCTTCCGCCGGTGCGGTCCACGAAGACCGGTCGGACTGGACGGTGGAGCGCCGCCTGGAGCACCGCATCATCGACGGGGACCGAAACGGGATCGAGGACGACCTCGACGAGGCCATGTCCGCCGGCCATACGCCCCTGATCATCATCAACGACTTCCTTCTGGCCGGAATGAAGACCGTCGGGGAGCTCTTCGCCTCCGGCGAGATGCAGCTGCCCTTCGTACTGGGCTCCGCCGAGACCATGAAGACGGCCGTGGCCTACCTCGAACCCCACATGGAAAAAGCGGACCAAGGGGGCAAGGGCACGATGGTTCTGGCCACCGTGAAGGGTGATGTCCACGACATCGGCAAGAACCTGGTCGACATCATCCTGACCAACAACGGCTACACGGTGAAGAACCTGGGGATCAAGGTGGGTATCACCGACATGGTGGCCGCCCTCGAGGAGTCCGGGGCCGATGCCATCGGGATGAGCGGCCTGCTGGTCAAGTCCACGCTCATCATGCGGGACAACCTCGAAGAGCTCAATCGGCGCGGCCTCGCCCACATCCCAGTGATCCTGGGGGGTGCGGCACTCACCCGCACCTATGTCGAGCGCGATCTCCGGAAGGTCTATGACGGCCGCCTGTTCTACGGCAAGGACGCCTTCGAAGGGTTGCGCACCATGGATCGACTGGTCGAGCTGACCAAGTCCGGCGAGGACGATCCCGAGTTCGGGAAAGCCATCGGGGGGAGCGACCTCGGGCCCCGGAAGAGTGAGCTGCGCAAGCAGGCCGCCGCCGAGGCACGGGAGCGGGGCGAGACCCTGACCGACCCGGTCCCCCGAGGTGGCCAGCGACAATCCGACGTTCAAGCCGCCCTTCCTCGGCACCCGGGTGGCCAAGGGAATGGCCGTGGACGACATCGCCACCTACCTGAGCGAGACCGCCCTGTTCCGTAACCAGTGGGGATTCCGGCCCGAGAAGGGCGAGGACGATGCGGCCTTCAAAGAACGGGTGCGGGCGTTGCTGCGGGAGCAGCTGGCCAAAGCCACGGCCGAACAGTTGCTCGTCCCTCAGGTGGCCTGGGGCCACTTCGCCGCCAATGCCGACGGCGACGACCTGGTCCTGTTCGAGGACGAGAGCCGTTCGGTGGAGCTCATGCGGTACTCCTTCCCCCGCCAGACCGAGGAGCCCTGG
Organism: uncultured Acidimicrobiaceae bacterium; assembly: GCA_963831535.1. Taxonomy (GTDB): domain Bacteria; phylum Actinomycetota; class Acidimicrobiia; order Acidimicrobiales; family RAAP-2; genus Bog-756. The sequence goes on from CAWHQP010000004.1 coordinate 402,184, forward strand.
TTGTGCATCAGCGACTTCTTCCGACCGCTCGCGTCCGGCGAGCCCGACTGGGCCAGCTTCATGGTGGTGACCATGGGATCGCGGGTAAGCGAGGAAGCCGCCCGGCTGTTCGAGGAGAACGAGTACCAGCAGTATCTCTACCTTCACGGGCTCGGCGTGGAGATGGCCGAGGCGCTGGCCGAGTACTGGCACCGTAGGATCCGTGAGGAGCTCGGCTATGCCGATGAGGACGCACCCACACTGACCGGCCTGTTCAAGCAGCAGTACCGCGGTGGCCGGTACTCATGGGGGTATCCGGCCTGTCCAGCACTGGAGGACAACGCCAAGGTGGTGGAGCTCCTCGGTGCCGATCGGATCGGCGTGGAGGTCAGTGAGGGGTTCCAACTCCATCCCGAGCAGACCACCACTGCCATCATCTGCCACCACCCGAAGGCCAAGTACTTCATAGCCTGACGGCGCGGCGGGGACGCCTGGAGGACCGCTCGCGTCGTCGTCCCGACGGTGCCCGTGCCCCAAAAAAGCAGGTGCGTTAGCAATTGTCAGTCAGGTAGAATTACGCGGGATGTCACCGTTCTCCCTCCACACGGCACTGCTCACGGCCACCGCATCCAGCGATACGCGCCTGGAACTGGGCGCAGTGGTCCTGGTGGTGATCCTGTTCCTCATCCTCCTGCTTGTCCGGGCCAAGCAGAGCCGGGATCAAAAGATCAGGAAGGCGTCCAGCGAGGGCTACTTCGACACGGATGTGGCCCGCTATGGCCGGGGCCCCGACGCCGTCACTCCCTCCCGGACGGAGACCGGTGATACCGACGGGGCGTTGGCTCCGACCTTCGTGGCCCCGGTCCGCAACAAGGCGCCCAAGAAGGGCGCACCGGTGCCACCTCCGCCCCGACCGGTGACCAACACCTTCAGTTTCGGCGAGGCCGCGCCCCCGATTCCGGTGCCTGCTTTCGATCAGGCCATCGCCATCGGCAACCGACCGCCGACCGCCTCCGACCGCCGGGTGCCACCGCCAGCACCGGTCGCATCGACAGCACCGGCGCCACCCCCCCCACCTCCTCCTCCATCGGCCGTTCCCACCGCTTCGCCCGCCCGGGAGCCCACCACCTCGCTCCCCCGCATGGTGCCGCCGCTTCCACCCGGGTAGGCCGTTGAACGGCGGGGAGTCCGGACCGGGTAGGGATGACCCACCCGGCTGTTGCCCGAGAGTGGCCGTGGCGTTGATCTTCTCCGTTCTCCGATCTGCCGCGACGAGCGAGGCCGTCAGGCAACCTGACAGGCCCCTGAATCGGGGTCGGGTCGACCGGATCGCCGCCGAAGCTGGGTAGCGTTCGCTATCCGTCGGATCGTCCCGGAGTGTCAGCCTCACCCGGGCCGAAAGGGACGACGGTGCCATGGTGCGCCACGACCGGCGCCGGATAGGAGGATCATGTACCACGTTCGCGTGTCCAGCCCCCTCGAGAGCACCCCGCGGATCCTCGACCTCCTCGGCACCACCGTCGGCGTCCTCAACGTCGCCGTGCACCCCGGTTCGGCCCGCTACCCCGACGGCGACGTGGTCGAGTGTGACCTCATCCCCGAAGTGGCCAGCTCGGTGATCCATCAGCTGCGCGCCCTCGGACCCCGGCAGCGGGGCCCACTGTCGGTAGACCGAACCGACATGGCTGTGATCCGGACCCACCGCGAGATGATCAGGCCCATGGTGAGCGATCGGGAGATCGCTCCGGTCTGGGAGGTGGTCGATGCCACCATCCGTTCCAACGCCTCCTACCCGATCAGCTTCTTCATGCTCTTGGTCTGCGCCGGGCTCATCGCCGCGGTGGGCATCCTCACCAACTCACAGATCCTCATCGTGGCGGCCATGGTGGTCGGCCCCGAGTACAACGCCATCCTGGGCACGGCCCTCGGAGTCACCGAGCGTCACCCCCGACCGGTCAAACGAGGGCTGGCAGCGTTGGCGGTGGGTTTCAGCGTGGCCGTGGTGGCCACCTTCCTCTTCTCCGTGGTCATCCGGGCGGCGGGCCAGGCGCCCCGCGACTTCCTGTTGGGGTTCCGGCCGGTGTCCGACCTGATCAGTCAGCCCAACCTGTTCTCGATCGTGGTGGCGGTCATCGCCGGCATCGTGGGCGTGGTGTCCATTCTCCAGGCTCGGGCCAGTGCCCTCATCGGCGTGTTCATCTCGGTGACCACCATTCCGGCCGCCGCGGCCATGGGGCTTTCAGCGGCCTTCGGGCAGTGGCATGAGGCTTGGGGCGCCACCCAGCAACTACTCCTCAACGTGGCCATCCTGCTGGCCGTCGGGGTGGTGGCCCTGGTACTCCAGCGGCGGTTCTGGCAGCGGCGTGAGTCCGGGCCCACCACGTCGGCCGGTGTCGAGTCCGACGACGGTGGGGGCGCCGCCGGGAGCGCCGCCTGATGGGGGTCGACCACTAGAGCGCCAGGGTCGAGGCCCCGTCCACCACCACGGCGGCACCGCTGATGAAGTTGGCCTGCTCGGAGCACAGAAACGCAACGATGCTCCCGAAGTCGGCCGGATCCCCCATCGGCCCGGTCCCCCCCAGTTCACGCATGCGGTCCGTGGCATGGGGGCCAGGGCAGACGAGGTTCATGGTGATGCCACTTCCCTCCACGGCAAGATCCTGGGCCGCCGTCTTGACCCACGCCCACAGTCCGGTACGGGCGGTGTTGGAGAGGGCAAGCGTCGGGATCGGCTGGACCACCGAGTAGGAGGTGATGTAACAGAACCGCCCCCACCCGCCGGCGCGCATGGTGGGGACGGCAGCTCTCGTGAGTCGGATGGCCGAGAGCAGGTTGGCGTTGAGTGCGGCCTCGAGCTGGTCGTCGTCCACGTCGAGGGCACGGGCCGGAGGCGGACCTCCGGCGTTGGCGACGACGATGTCGATGGTGCCGAACGCCTCCTCGGTGGCCGCGACCAGAAGGGCAGGGGTGTCGGGGTCGGTGATGTCCGCCACCGTGGTGGCCACGTCGGCCCCCGCGGACCGCAGAGCCGTGGCTGCGTCGGCCAGGGTCTCCCCGCTACGGGCGGACAGCATGACGCGGGTCCCCTCCCGGGCCAGGGCGTCGGCACTGGCCCGGCCCAGACCACGCGATCCGGCAGCCACCAGCGCCACCCTTCCGGCGATGCCCAGATCCACCGGCGGCCCTGCTACCCGTCCACCACGGTCAAGGCGTGGTCGGCCGAGTTGAGCGGCTCGGGTTCGCCGTCGTCTCCGATGACGACGATGTCCTCCAGCCGCATGCCGAATCGGCCGGGGAGGTAGATGCCGGGCTCCACCGAGAAGGCGTGGCCGGGCTGCAGGCTCTCGCCGTTGCCGACCACCAGATACGGGTCCTCGTGTTCTTCGATGCCGATCCCGTGACCGGTCCGGTGGACGAAATAGGCTCCGTAGCCGGCATCCCCGATGATGGCTCGGGCCACATGGTCGACGTGCTCGGCCGTGACGCCGGACCGGGCCGACGCCACCGCGGCATGCTGGGCGGCCTGCAACACCTCGTAGCAGGCGGCCACCTCACCGGTGGGAGGACCGGTGACCACGGTGCGGGTGATGTCCGAGCAGTAGCCGACGTCGCCGTCGAGCGAGTAGGTGCCGCCGAAATCACACACCACGGTCTCGCCGGGACCAATGATCCGGGCTCCCGGCTCGTGGTGCGGACTGGCCGCGTTGGGGCCGCTGCCCACGATGGCGAAGTTGACCTGGTTGTGACCCTCTTCGATCAGGAGGGCGCCGAGCTGGGCCGAGACTTCCGCCTCGGTCCTGGCGAGCAGGCCGATGTCCCCGCCCTGCAGCATTGCCGCCACCCGATCGGCGGCGGCACCGGCCGTTCTCAGGGCGGCCAGCTCTGAGGGGTCCTTGACGGCCCGGATGGGGGAGGTGACCGTCGAGGCCTCGATCCACATGGCGTCGGGCAGGCGGCGCTGGAGGGCCAGGACGGTGGTGGCCCAGGACCGATCGGAAACGGCCAGCCGGAGGCGGGCACCCGAGCTGCCGGAGATCCCGTCCACCAGCTCCGTGACCCGGTCGATGGGGTCCTGGGTGTCGTCCCACGCCACGACGTCGAAGAGATCGCCGGCGCCCGGGACCCTTGGGGCCTCGAGCGCCGGCACCACCAGGATCGGATCACCTTCGAGGGCGAGGACGAGCATGGTGAGCCGTTCGAGGGGCATGGCCCGGTACCCGGTCAACCACGGCAGATCGGCCCCGTGGGACAGGAGCAGGGCGTCCACGCCCAGCTCCCCCATGCGCGTGCGCACCCGGGCCAGCCGCTGATGCCGCCACCGGCGGGCCTCCTCGCTCAATCTCTCCATCAGCTGGATGTTCCCGATCGAGTCCTGCCGCGGGCCACCGCGACAGCCACGGGAGCGGTGGGCCGGTCGGCGGTGGCACCCGTGCGGGGAACGGGGGCAGGGCCCGAGGCCTCGGCCGCCTCCCGGGCGTGGTAACTCGAACGGGTGAGGGGTGACGCCTGCACGTGAGCGAATCCCAT
>CAWHQP010000005.1:0-453432 GCA_963831535.1 uncultured Acidimicrobiaceae bacterium
GGTGCTGTACTCCAGCCGGAGACTTGCTGACTACGAGGCGGTGCTCCTAGAACGTCGCAGCCTCGACAGCGCCCCGATCACGCCAGAGGTACTCGACTTCGCCATCGACCTCCAACACGAACTGGCCAAACGGGGACAGCACCGGCTGGCCATCTCCGACGTCATCATTTCGGCAGCCGCCCGGTCGGCCGGACTCGTTGTCCTTCACTACGATGCTGACTTCGAACGCGTGGGAGCAGTCGGCGGCGCCGAACAGGAGTGGGTCGCCCCCAGAGGCAGCCTCTGATACGAATCTACGACTTGATCGGTGGGCAGCTCGGACCGACGAGCAGCCTGGCCTGGGGACACGAACGTTGAGCCTGGGAGGAGAATCGAACTCCTGACCTACGCATTACGAGGGGGTCCCGGTCCCTGCTGTCCGTGTCTCGAGACGTCTCGAACCGCCTGAACAGGTCTCATCAAAATGGCTGCCGCGTCGCCCCTGGTCGTGGGGCAGAGGCTTATGGATGAATATGGGATCCCAAACCGGACGCGAGCAAAGGCACGAACTGGCAGCTCAACTAGCGCGTACCGTTCGCTCGGCCATATGGGCCATCGCCCCCCGGGGCATTACTCGGTATCCGCTGGCGAGCAGACGGTTGGCCGCACCCGGCACAAGAGTGGGCTGGCGACTGCTGTCGAAGTAACGAATTGCAACCTTGACGACGTGCTCAGCGGACTGGCGACCACGGGTCAGGAACTGTTCAGTAGGTGCGGCGGTTTTGAAGAATTCGGTCTCTGTAGGACCTGGGCACAGAGTCATTACCCGGACTCCAGTCTCTTCGGTCTCGGCCCAGAGCGCCTCGGTGAACGACAGGACGAAGGCCTTGGACGCGGCGTAGGTGGCCATCGTGGGGATCGGTTGAAACCCGGCGGTCGACGACACGTTGATGACGCCACCCCGCTGGCGGGTCACCATGCCGGGAAGGAGCTGACGCGTGAGGTCAACCAGCGACACACAGTTGAGCTGGACCTGCCGGGTGATTGTTTCGGGGCCCTGGCTGACGAATGGACCGTGAGATCCGACGCCAGCCGCATTGATCAGAATGTCGACGGTGACAGCTCTGCGGACTAGGGCGTCAACGAGCTGGCCGGCACTACCTGGTACAGCGAGATCAGTGTCCTGAACCGTGACGCTCAGGTCGCCGTGCTGGCGACGGAGATCGGCCGAGAGGTCCTCGAGGCGCCGTCGGTCGCGAGCGACAAGTACGAGATGCACTCCCCGATCAGCAAGCTGGCGGGCGAACTGCTCACCGATGCCGCTGCTGGCCCCAGTGATCAGGGCAGCCATTCCATTCCCTATCACTTTGTGGTTGCTGGCCATCGCCGATGCTCCCTGCTTTCAGCGGTGGTCCATAGGACCACCGCTAGAACTCTCATCGGTCCAGTCTCTGTCTCGACCCACGCGTCGACCAGGGCCGAATGGCCCGTTCAGCCGACAGAAAATTACCGGTCAGCCAGCGATCAGCATCCTGGGGGAGCTGCCCGAAAGACACGTGAACCAGACTTCTTTGCCAGGGTTCCGCCCCCACGGGAGCTTGCCGAAGAAGCCCCTCCGAAGGCCAAAGGCGCCCGCTCCCACATGATGAACAGGGTCGGGCTTGACACATCGGCCAGTCGGGCTCCGCCGGATCGCGGTTCGTACGAGCGGTCAATGAGATTGCCTTGGTGTACGCGGGAGACCCGCTCCCACTCCCCCTGGAAGGAACCGCGCAGTGGACCTGGACGGGACATTAGCCAAGCAAACTCGGATGTGGTGACCTGCTGCGATCCGGTGTAGCACTCTCAGGTGAACGGCTTGAGGCTATTGGATGGCCTGAGCCAAACAGCAACTCTGACCCTGGAGCCTGGGAGGAGAATCGAACTCCTGACCTACGCATTACGAGTGCGTTGCTCTACCGACTGAGCTACCCAGGCGCGGTTGGACACGTTATCCGAACCCCAACGCTCGGCTGCGCGCTCAGATCAGTCGAGCATGCCCGACAGTTCGACCATCAGCGCATCCATGAGCAGCGACTCGTTGGCGTTCCTGCTGAGGGCCGCCGATGCCTCATCGATGACCGCTACCAGGCGCACGGCCCGGCGACTGCCGGCAGCGCTCCCCGATGAGCGGGCCCCGTCGTCTGCCTCGATGGCAGCCACCAGGCGGTCACGGTAGACCTCAGCCAGGGTGGCTAGTCCGAAGCGCAGGTCGTCGGTCCGCCATCGCCGTTCCTCCCTTCGGTGACCCTCCTCCACCTGCTTGCGTCCGGGCACCCCCTTGGCCCCGACGGCGTCAGCCCGATCGGCCAGGGCGATCAGCTCGTCGGCGTGCTGTTGGCGCAACGGGCCCAGGGCCTCCTCGGCGGCCGACAGCAGTTCGGAAGACACGGCGGCGGCCGCGGCTCCGGTCCCGTCCAGCCGGATCGGCACCGAGCGCCACCGGAGCTGACGGGCCACGAACCCGTCGTCGCTGACCAGCAGACGGGCCCGGTCGAGGCTCCCACCCGACGCCCGGGCCACCGTGTCGGCGTGCTCGGGATCGACGCCGCGCTCGACCAACCACTCCACCACCACCGCGGTGGGCACGGCATCGAAGGGCACCTGCAGGCATCGGCTCACGATGGTGGCCAGCGTGGGGGGTAGGTCATCGGCCAGAAGGATGAACACGGTGCCGGGCGGGGGCTCCTCGACCGTCTTCAGGAGAGCGGGGACCGAGTCCCGGGCCAGGTGGACGTCGGTCACCATCAGGACCTGGCGCGAGCCCTCGAGTGGACGGCGCTGGGCCCGGGTCACGATGGTCTGGGCGTCGGCGACACTGAGGGCGGCGCCGGTCCGCTCCACCACCACCAGGTCGGGATGGGTCCCGGCCAGGGCCCGTCGACAGGTGTTGCAGGCCCCACACCCGCCATTGGGGCAGAGCAGTGCGGCGGCCAGACCCCGCGCTGCGGCCCGCTTGCCCGATCCCGAAGGCCCGTGGAACAGGTAGGCGTGGACCGGGCGGCGGGCGGCGGCCAGCAGCTGGGCCACGGCTCGGGGCTGGCCCATCACCTCGTCGAAGAGCTCGGGGACCGGTGTCCCTCCGGCCGTCACCGCCGATCACCGAACCGGCTCTGCACGCCGGCCCAGATCTCGGCAGCCACCTGATCAATGGTTCCGCCGCCGTCGACGACCAGCCACGGGGTCTCCTGGCGCTCGACCACCCGGCGGTAGCCGTCAGCCACCCGCTGCAGGAATCCGTCGCCCTCGGCCTCCATCCGGTCGTCGACTGATCCGCGACGGCGGGCCAGTCCCAGGGCCGGATCCACCTCCACCAAAATGGCGAGGTCCGGGGTGAGCCCACCGGTCGCCCACTCCACCAGCTGCGCCAGCTCTCCGATGTCGAGGCTTCGCCCGTAGCCCTGGTAGGCCAGGGTCGAGGCCGAGAAGCGGTCGGTCACCACCCATCGTCCCCGGCCGAGCGCCGGTCGGACCACCTCGGCCACGTGTTGGGCGCGATCGGCCGCCATCAACAGCGCCTCGGTGCGCTCGTGCACCGCGGGCCCCGGCTCCAAGAGAAGGGTCCGCAACGACGTCGCCAAGGGCGGTTGCCCCGGGCTCAAAGGTGTAGAGGGCGCCGATCCGGTCGGCCAGGAGCCGGGCCTGGGTGGACTTGCCGCAGCCGTCGATCCCCTCGAGCGCGATGAGACGACCTGGGGAAGTGGCCATCACCTAGAAGGGAGGGTCCTCGCCACTGCCCCCGGAGGCCGACAGCGTCGGGGCCGCCTTTTTGGCCGCGGCCTTGGCCGGTCCGGCCCTCTTGGCCGGGGCCCGCTTCTTGGCCCCGGGCTTCTTGGCCGATGCCTTCTTCGTCACGGCCTTTTTCTTGACCGCCTTCGTCCGCGTCGACGGCCCGGCCGCCCGGCGCTCAGCCAGCAACTCGGCGGCACGCTCGATGGTCAGGCTCTCCACGTCGTCCCCCCGTCGGAGCGAGGCATTGGTGGTGCCGTCGGTGACGTACGGTCCGAACCGGCCGTCCTTGACCACCATGGTCAGACCGGTGTCGGGATCGGCTCCCATCTCGCGGAGTGGACCCTTGGCGTTCCGTCCACCCCGGGTCTTCGGCTGAGCGAACAGGGCGAGTGCCTCGTCGACCGTGACCGAGAGGATCTGGTCCTCGGTGAGCAGGCTCCGGGTGTCGGTGCCCTTCTTCAGATACGGACCGAACTTCCCGTTGTGGGCCACGATCTCCTCGTGGGTCTCGGGGTCGCTTCCCACCACCCGCGGGATGCGCAGCAGTTCGAGGGCCTGCTCGAAGGTGAGGGTGGCCGGGGACATGGAGGCGAACAGCGACGAGGTGCGCGGCTTCGGGCCGCCGTCGATCAGTTCACCGAGTTGGACGTAGGGACCGAACCGGCCCGCTTTGACTTGGACCGGTTGGCCGGACTCGGGGTCGGTGCCGAGGATCCGGTCCGACGAGGGGGCTTCGAGAAGCGCCTCGGCCCTCTCGATGGTGAGTTCGTCAGGGGCCAGATCCTCGGGGATGGAGACCCGATCCTCACCCCGTTGGAGGTAGGGGCCGTAGCGCCCGACCCGGGCCACGATGTCCTGGCCGTCGGTGCCCACTCCGATGGGGATGGAGTTGATCTCCCGGGCGTCGATCTCGCCCAGGTACGTGCTGACCTCACGTTTCAGGCCCAGGCCGGTTCGGTGTCCGGCCACCGCGGAGGTACCGGCTCCGGCCGACCCGGCGAGGCCAGCACCGCTCCCGTTGGCACCACCGCTCCCGTTGGTGCTGTTGGCCGCGTCCCCTCCGCCGTTGGTGCCGTTGGTCGCGCCCGTTCCCCCGAAGTAGAAGCGGGTCAACCAGGGCAGCACCTCTTCGGTGCCTGAGGCGATGGCGTCGAGGTCGTCCTCCATCGAGGCGGTGAACCCGTAGTCCACCAGGTCGGCGAAGTACCGCTCGAGCAGGCCGACCACGGCAAAGGCGGTGAAGGAGGGGACGAGAGCCGTCCCCTTCTTCCACACGTAGCCGCGGTCGAGGATGGTGGCGATCACACTGGCATAGGTGGACGGTCTCCCGACACCGAGATCCTCCATGGCCTTCACCAGCGACGCCTCCGTGTACCGGGCCGGCGGCTGGGTGGCGTGCGAGCCGGGCTCGAGGTCCTCCACCGAGGCCGGATCGCCCTCGGCCATGGGGGGAAGGTGCACCTCGCGGTCGGCCAACTCGGCCTCGGGGTCGTCCTCGCCCTCCACATAGGCCCGTAGGTAACCGGGGAACTGGATCACCTTGCCCGATGCCGAGAACTCGGCCTGGCGGCCCCCGGCCCCCTCGGGTCCACTGGTGGTCCCGAGCAGACGAACCTGGGCACTCGTACCGGTGGCGTCGGCCATCTGGGAGGCCACGGTCCGCTTCCAGATCAGGTCGTAGAGCCTGAACTCGTCCCCCGACAGCGAGCGGGACGCCTCATCGGGCGTACGGAACGACTCGCCGGCCGGCCGGATGGCCTCGTGGGCCTCCTGGGCGTTCTTCACCTTGCGCTCGTAACGGCGGGGCTGGGCCGGCACGTACTCCGGACCGTAGAGCGCCCTGGCCTGGGCCCGGGCGGCGTCGAGGGCCTGGCTCGACAGTGTGGTGGAGTCGGTGCGCATGTAGGTGATCCAGCCGTCCTCGTAGAGGCGCTGGGCCACCTGCATGGCCCGTTTGGAACTGAACCGCAGCTTGCGACCGGCCTCCTGCTGCAACGTGGACGTCATGAACGGGGCCGAGGGTGAGCGCCGGAACGGCTTGTGGGTCATGGAGCTGACCACAAAGGGTGCGTCGGCCAGCCCCGCGGCCAGGGTCCGGGCCTCGTCCTCGCCCAGCACCACCACCGATCCCGGAGCGGTGAGGGCGCCGGTCTCGTCGAAGTCCCGCCCCGACGCCAGGGTCACCCCGTCGACGGAGGTCAGGGCCGCTGTGAACGAGCGCGGCGTGCCCTCGGCCGCCGAGGCTCCAGCACCGTCGGCGGTGAACGTGGCGTCGATCCCCCACCATCCGGCGGAACGGAAGGCCATCCGGGCCCGTTCCCGTTCCACCACCATGCGGGTGGCCACGCTCTGGACCCGTCCAGCGGACAGCCGGGGCATGATCTTCTTCCACAGAACGGGCGACACCTCGTAGCCGTAGAGGCGGTCGAGGATGCGCCGGGCCTCCTGGGCGTCGACCAGCCGCCGGTCGAGGTCCCGCCACTCGAGGACGGCCCGCTCGATGGCCGGACGGGTGATCTCGTGGAAGACCATGCGCTTGACCGGCACCCGGGGCGCCAGCACCTCCAAGAGGTGCCAGGCGATGGACTCGCCCTCGCGGTCCTCGTCCGAGGCCAGGTAGACCTCGCTGGCCTGCTTGACCAGCTGCTTCAACTTCGCCACCTGGGACTTCTTCTGGGTGGAGATCACATAGAGGGGCTTGAAGCCGTTGTCGACGTCCACGCCGAGACGGCTCCATGCCTCCCCCTTATAGGCGGCGGGGACCTCGTCCGCCCCCCGGGGGAGGTCACGGATGTGGCCGATGGACGACTCCACCACGTAGTCCGATCCCAGGAGCCCGGCGATGGTCTTGGCCTTGGCCGGAGACTCCACAATGACGAGGGGCTTGGCCCCGCCCCGGGGACGCGTGCCGCCAGGAGCACCGTTACCGGTGCTCCTGGCCGAAGGCGGATCTGTCTGGTCGGTGGCTGGCATGGCTGTGGGGCACAGGGTGAACGGTGGGGCGAGTCGTTGTCAACCCCACCCCCTGGTCAACCGGGGCAAGTGCCTCCTGTGACCAGGGTGTTCAGTCGTGTGAAGATTCCATGGCCACAGTAGCGGCCTCGTCCAGCGCGGCTGTTTCGGCGGCCGGAAGCTCCTCGTCCATGGCGTCGGTCTTGCGCTTGGAGAAGGCGATGGCGATCAGCAGGATCACCAGGGAGGCTCCGGCGATGCCCAGGCGTGCCCCGGTGTGGTGACGCAGGGTGATCACGGCGGGGAGGATCAGCAGCGAGACCAGGTTCATGACCTTGATCAGGGGGTTGAGGGCCGGCCCCGCGGTGTCTTTGAACGGGTCACCGATGGTGTCGCCGATCACCGCCGCCTTGTGGGCCTCGGAGCCTTTGCCGCCCTCATGACCGTCCTCGATGTACTTCTTGGCGTTGTCCCAGGCCCCACCGGAGTTGGACAGGAAGTTGGCCATCAGCTGTCCGGTCAGGATGGCCCCGACCAGGAACGCCCCGAGGGCGAAGTAGCTGATGCCGAAGCCCACGATGACCGGGCTGAGGATGGCCAGCAGGGCCGGCGTGGCCAGTTCCCGCTGGGAGGCCGACGTGCAGATAGCGATGACCTTCCCGTACTCGGGCTTCTCCGTGTAGTCCATGATGCCGGGGTGTTCGCGGAACTGGCGGCGCACCTCTTGGACCACGGTACCGGCCGACCTCCCCACGGCCCGGATGGCCAGGGCCGAGAAGATGAAGGCGATCGACCCACCGATCAGCACGCCGATGAAGATGGTCGGATGCGACACGTTGATCGAGGTCTGAGGCAGGTCGAACAGCCAGTTGACCGGGGCGCCTAGTGGCGCGTGGAGGTTGAGCTGGCTGCCGATGGTCTCGATGAAGGAGGCGAACAGGGCCACCGAGGCGATCACGGCCGATCCGATGGCCACACCCTTGGTCACCGCTTTGGTGGTGTTGCCCACCGCGTCGAGGCTGACCATGACCCGCTCGGCCTCGCCGGTGAACTCCCCGGACATCTCGGCCACGCCGGCGGCGTTGTCGGACACCGGCCCGAAGCTGTCCTCGGAGACGATCATGCCCGCCGTGGACAGGAGGCCGATGCCGGTGAGGGCCACCAGGTACAGGGTCAGCTGGATATTGCCACCGCCCAGCCCGATGGAGACGGCGATGGCCAGGACGATGGCGATGATGGCCCACACCGAGGACTCGAGGCCGAGCGCCAGTCCCGACAGGGTCAGTGTGGCCGGACCGGTGCGGGCGGTCTCGGCCACCTCTTTAACCGGACCTCGCTCGGTGGAGGTGAAGTGCTCGGTGATCTGGCTGGCCACCAGCATGAGGATCACGCCGGTGAGGACGGCGTAGAAGGCCTTCCAGTAGTGCAGATAGGCCCCGGCCACGACGGCCGAACCGGCGATGGTGAGAATGGCCGCCGTCCACACCCCCCTGTTGATCGGGGCCATGGCGTTCTTGTCGTTCTTGCCGGCCCGCACCACGAACACGCCGATGATGGTGGCCAGGATGCCGATGGCCGGGATGGCGATGGGGAAGATGACGGTCTTGGCCGCGTCGGCGCCCCGGTGGATGGAGTTGAAGGCGGTGACCCCGAGGATCACCGCGGCGATGATGGTGATCACGTAGGACTCGAAGAGGTCGGCGGCCATGCCGGCACAGTCACCCACGTTGTCGCCCACATTGTCAGCGATGGTGGCGGCGTTGCGGGGATCGTCCTCGGGGATGCCGGCCTCCACTTTGCCCACCAGGTCGGCGCCGACGTCGGCCGCCTTGGTGAAGATGCCCCCGCCCACCCGCATGAACAGGGCCAGCAGCGAGGCGCCGAAGGCGAACCCGATGAGTACCGAGGTGGCCGTGTTCTGGAAGATGAGCACGATGACGGTGGCCCCCAGCAGACCGAGACCCACACACAGCAGCCCGGTGATGGCGCCGGTGCGGTAGGCCACTTTGAGGGCCGGGGCCATCTTGCCCTCGCGTGCGGCAGCCGCCGTGCGGACGTTCCCCCTGACGGCGAGGCTCATGCCGATGAAGCCGGTGAGACCGGAGCAGAGCGCCCCGGCGAGGAAGCAGATCACCCGGTACAGGCCGGCCTGGGCGAAGGTGAGGTCGGTCACCGTGTGCTTGACGAACACGTGCACGCCGTTGACGTACCCGTAGAGGTACTCGGTATGGGTCACCTTGGTAGCAGTGAAGAAGATGAGCACGGCCAGCGGGATGATGATGATGCCGATGGTCTTGAACTGCCGAGCCAGGAACGCCTCGGCCCCTTCTTGGATGGCCTTGGCGATGTCCTTCATCGACGCGGTGCCCTGGTCGGCGGCGAGTACACCGCGCACGAGCAGGAGCGCCACCACGATGGAGGCCACGGCGCACAACAGCGCGAAGTACAGCCAGGTCTTCTCGCTGTTGTGCAGCGTGAAGATCTGGTAACCCCCTTCAGCCAGGAGGTGGGTCATCGGTGTGGCTCCCTTCGGTGTACTGCGTGGTCATAGTCGACATTCCTGACGGCGCAACCGATCGCGGCCCATCGCGGCGATCGAGCACTGCTCTCCCCCCGCGAGACCACGGCCAGGAGGCCGCTCGCCGAGGCGCGCGTTCCGGCACGCCGTTTCCGGCAACGGGGGGGAAAGATACCGACAAAAGGGTGCGCGGGGCAAGGAAGCGCCTGGAAACCGGGCCATGGACCGCTCCCGTGCCCGCTCCGGCACCCTGGCCAGACGGCTCCCGGACCCAGATGATCCCGGTCTACGAGGGCTCGACGCCGGCCTCGGGGCCGGCGATCAGCTCGTAGTCGGGGTTGAGGATGGCCTGGCGGCGAGCCCAGTCCCCGACCATGCCCTCCACCACTAGCCGGGCCCCGGGCTGGATGCCCGGGATCCGCCGGCGGCCCTGGAAGACCAGCAGCAACCGGCCGGTTTCGTCGGCCAGCACGCACTCCAGGTTGGACGTGCCCGCACGGGGCTGGACCCGCACCGACTTGACCCGGCCCGCCACCCGTACCCGATTACGCCACTGGGCCTCGCTGATCGGCGTGGTGCCCGCGCCGCGGTCCCCGAACGCAGCCCGGTCGAACGTCCCCCGGGCCGAGTCGCGCTCGGCCTCACGGGCTGCCGCCTTGGCCGCAGCCCGGGCCGTGGGCCGTGTCGTCTCCACCGCGGTGACGCCGGGGTCGCTGGCCGCCGGCGGCCTCCCCCACTCACGCCGCTTCGACAACCAGCCCCCGGTGAGTTGGTAAGGCACCACGGTGGCGTTGACGTGCGCCAGCTGGGCCACGGCGGCGGCGATCTCGTCGGCCGTGGCGTCGTGGAGGAGCCGGTGCCAGCCGGCAGCGAAGCCCCGACGGGGCAACAGGATGGTGAGCTCGGTCTGACCGTCGGCCACCGTCTCGGCGGCCATCTCCAACGCAGCCCGGGTGAGCCGGCGGTCCTCGCACTCCTCGACGTCGAGGGGTAGGCGGGTCAGGCCCAACCGGCTCCACTCCGACTCGAGCTCGGCCGACACCCGGCTGTCCAGGGTGAAGTGAACGGCCCGGAGCTCGTCGGGATGGAGCGTTCGGGCGTACTGGAGGGCCCGGGCCGTGGCCATGTCCAGGCGGTCGACCAGCACGATCACCGTGTGTCGGTTCAGCACCGGTGCCTCGGCCGCCTCGGCCGCCCCCTGTTCGAGCTGGCGCTCCTCGTCGGCGTACTGGCGGTGGAGGGCGAGCAGACCGAGCACGCCGAGCGGGAGGATCACCAAGATGACCCAGGCCCCCTCGCTGAACTTGGACACGGCGATGATGATCAACACGATGAACGAGAGGACCGACGCCGTACCGTTGATGCCCAGTCGTCGCCGCCAGTGGTCCTCCTCGCCGCGGTGGGTCCAGTGGTACTTGGCCATCCCGGCCCCGGCCATGGTGAATCCGGTGAACACGCCAATGGCGTAGAGCGGAATGAGCTTGTCGACCTTGGCGTTGGTCAACCACAGCAGGATGATGGAGACCACGGTGAGCACGATGATCCCGGTGGAGAAGACGAGTCGGTGGCCGCGTTTGGTCAGCTGCCGGGGCAGATAGGAGTCCTCGGCGGCGAAACTGGCCAGGAACGGGAACCCGGTGAAGCTGGTGTTGGCGGCCAAGATGAGGATGAGGGTCGTGCCCACCTGGAGCATGCCGTAGAAGACGTTGCCCAGCCCGCTGGTCCCGTAGATGAACTTGGCGATCTGGGAGATGACCGTCGGCGTCCCCGATTCGTACGGGATCGGATGGGTGACTGAGGCCAGGAGGGACACGCCGAGCACGAGCGAACCGAGGATCACCGCCATCAGGACCATGGTGATGCGGGCGTTGCGCGCCTCCGGCCGGCGGAAGATGCTCACTCCGTTGGAGATAGCCTCGGTGCCGGTCAGGGCCGAGCCCCCCGAGGCGAAGGCCCGGAGGACGACGAAGATGGTGGCTCCGTACAAGAGCCCGCTCCCCGCGCTACCGATATGGACGGTCGGGTTGCCGGGCGTGCCCTGGCCGTAGATGGCGTGGGCATGCAGTGATCCGTCGATGGCCTTGTAGAGCCCGACAGCCATGAGCGCCACCATGTTGACGATGAAGAAATAGGTGGGGACGGCGAAGGTGCGGCCGGCCTCCCGGATACCCCGAAGGTTGCCGTAGGCGAGGACGATGACCAGGACAATGGCGATCTGGGTGGTGTGCGGAGTGAGCCCCGGGAAGACCGAGGTGATGGCGGACACCCCGGCGGCGACCGACACCGCCACCGTGAGGGTGTAGTCGATGAGCAGGGACATGGCCGCGATCTGGGCCACGGTGAGACCGAAGTTCTCTCGGGCCACC
Organism: uncultured Acidimicrobiaceae bacterium; assembly: GCA_963831535.1. Classification (GTDB taxonomy): domain Bacteria; phylum Actinomycetota; class Acidimicrobiia; order Acidimicrobiales; family RAAP-2; genus Bog-756. The sequence goes on from CAWHQP010000005.1 coordinate 11,587, forward strand.
ACATAGGCTCCCCCGGCCTTGGTGTACACCCTCACCACCTCGAGGTAGGAGAGGGTGACGAAGAGCAGGACGAAGATGACGGCGATCGTCACCGGGATGACCAGCGAGTAGGCCGCCGCCCCGATGGCGATGACCAGCGGGATGAGCATCTGCTCGGTGGCGTAGGCCGAGGAGGAGATGACGTCCGAGGACAGGACGGCCAGGGCCGTGGGCTTTCCCAGCCGCTCGGAGGTCTGCTTGTCCGAGGCGATCGGAGGGCCCAGCAGTACGTTCTTGGCCCGGTAGCGGAGGGTCTCGGGGAGGTCCACCCTGGCCCTCGGTGTAGCCGAGGGCCGCATCCGCGCCCCGGGGGCGGCGGTGACGGCCGGGATGGTCACACCGGCCCCGTCGGCTGACGATGGGGCCGGAGCCGCGCCTCCGGTCACCGATGGGTCCACCCCATCAGTAAATCATGGGCGTCGGCCCTCCCAACACCCGGGCTCCAGGATTGGGCGCGCCCTTCGCCACCAGGACCACCGGCGCCTCCTGACGGGGAGTGAGTTGTGATCTCTCCACGATGCGTGTTGCATGGATCAGGTGCATATCGTCATCGTGGGATGCGGTCGGGTCGGATCGGGCCTGGGCCTGGGGCTCGTGGAGCAGGGCCATTCGGTCTCGATCATCGACCGCAACGCCAAGGCCTTCCGTCGATTGCCCCCCGACTGGCCGGGGACGACGGTGGTCGGCTCGGGCTTCGACCGGGGCGACCTCGACCGGGCCGGCGCCGGCGAGGCCACGTCGCTGGCCGCTGTGACCAGCGGGGACAACTCGAACATCCTGACCGCCCGGATCGCCCGGGAGACCTACGAGATCCCCAACGTGGTGGCCCGCATCTACGACCCCCGGCGGGCCCAGATCTACCTGCGCCTCGGCATTCCCACCGTGGCCACGGTCTCGTGGACCATCGACCAGGTGCGGCGACGGCTGGTGCCGAGAGAGGTGGAGTCGGAGTGGACCGACTCGACCGGCACCCTCTCCCTGGTGGAGCGCGAGCTACCCGAACGGTGGGCGGGCAAGCGCCTGGCCGACCTCTCCACGCCGGGCGAGGTGACGGTGGTGGCGGTGACCCGGTCCGGCGTGGTGCGCCTCGACTTCGGCGACCTGGTGGGCCAGGACGGTGACATCATCCACGTGATGGTGACCGACACCGCGCTGGAGCGGCTGAACGCCCGTCTCAGCGGGAGAACCGACGTGCCCCGAGTCTTCGGACCCCCCGAGGACGCTCCCATCGGCCTCGATCAGGAGGTGGCCGACGCCGATGCGGCCGCCGGGGCTGCGGATGCCGCCACCCGGTCGCAGGCATGAAGGTGGCCATCGCCGGAGCCGGCAGCGTGGGGACCGCCATCGCCGCCGACCTCCACGCCGGTGGACACGACGTCCTCGTCATCGAACAGGACCCCGAACTGGTGGCCCGCATCCGCGGTGACCTCGACATCACCTGGGTGGTGGCCGACGCCTGTGAGGTGTCCGCTCTCGACGCCGCCGGACTGGCCACCGTGGACGTGGTCGTGGCCGCCACCGGTGACGACGAGGACAACCTGGTGGTCTCGCTCCTGGCCAAGCAGGAGTTCGCTGTCCCGAGGGTGGTAGCCCGGGTCAACCACCCGAAGAATCAGTGGCTGTTCACCGAGAGCTGGGGGGTCGACGTTTCGGTCTCCACCCCCCTGCTGTTGACGGCGCTGGTCGAAGAGGCGGTGTCGGTGGGCAGTCTGGTGCGGCTCCTGCGGTTCGAAGGGGGCAACGCCCATCTGGTGGAGGTCACCCTGGCCGAGGATTCACCGGCCAGCGGTGTCTCCCTCGTGGACCTCGGGGTGCCCCGCGACGCCACCGTGGTGGCCGTGGTCCGCGACGACCACCTGATCGTGCCCCGGGGGGACACCCGCCTGGCCATCGGCGACGAGGTGCTGGTGCTGGTGACCGCCGACGCCGAGGACATGGTGCAACAGCTGTTGGTGGGACACTGAGCCGATGAGGGCGGCCTTCTTCGATCTGGACAAGACGGTCATCGCCAAGGCTTCCATCCCGGCGTTCGGCCGTCCGCTGTACCGGGGCGGCCTCATCAACCGGCGCCTGGTCGCCCGCGCCCTCGTCTCCCAGCTCATCTACGTCCATCTCGGGGCCAGTGAGCAGAAGCTGGCCCGGGTCCGTGAGTCAATGCTGACTCTGACCAAGGGGTGGGACCGGGACCGGATCACCGAGATCGTCCGTGAGGCCCTGGAGGAGACGGTCGAGCCCATCATCTATGCCGAGGCCCTCGATCTCATCGAGGCCCACCGTGCCGCCGGCCACCGCGTGTACCTGGTGTCGGCCTCGCCCGATGTGATCGTCCTGCCCCTGGCCGCCCATCTGGGTGTGGACGGCGCCATCTCGAGCCGACCCTTCGTGGACGAGGACGGTCGCTACACCGGGGAGATGGAGTTCTACGCCTACGGCCCGTTCAAGGCCGAGGCCATGCGGGAGTTGGCCGAAGCCGAGGGTCTGGACCTGGCCGAGTCCTCGGCCTACTCCGACTCCTACACCGACCTGCCCATGCTCGAGGCGGTGGGTCACCCGGTGGCGGTCAATCCCGACCGGGTCCTGGCCAAGGTGGCGCGGGAACGCGAGTGGGAGGTCATGCAGTTCACCAAGCCGGTCCGGCTCCGCGACCGGGTCAGCGTGCCCAGCCTCCCGCTGACCGCCACGGTTGGGGGCGTCACCGCGGCGGCCTCGGTGGGCGCCCTGGTCGCCTGGCGCCTGGCCCGCCGCCCGCGACGCTGAGCGAGACGCCTTCGGGCGTGGTGACGCGCCTCGGCCGGTCTGGGACTCAGACCGGCCGGAGGTGAAGACTCTCGGCGCCAGGCGCCGGATTAGGGGCTGCTCAGGAAGGACGGAGCCGCTTGGCGGCCACGACACCCAGAGCAACGACGATGGCAAGGATCAGGAGCTTCTTCATGCGACGATCGTATCGCTTCCGGCAAGCTAGCGCTCTGTTCTCATCCCGCGTCCGACCCCGGTCCCTACAGGTCCGGCCCGACGTCAGACGGTGAGCAGGTCCCGCGCCCCGGTGTCCGACGACGGGTGCCGCAGCTTGGACATGGCCCGGGCCTCGATCTGACGGATCCGCTCCCGGGTCAGGTTGAAGTGTTCGCCGACCTCTTCGAGCGTTCTCGGCTCGCCCCGATCGAGACCGAAGCGCAGGCGGAGGATCTCGCGTTCCCGCTCATCCAGCGGGGAGAGGAGTCGACCGATCTCCTCGGGAAGCAGGGAGACGGCCGCCACCTCGAACGGAGACTCGGCCGATCGGTCCTCGACCACGTCACCGAGTTCCGCGTCACCGTCCTCCCGCAGAGGCTCGGACAGGGACAGCGGCTCGGCCCGGAACCGCAGGGCCTCCACCAGCTTGTCCTCGGGCATCTCGACTTCGGCACCCAGTTCGGCCAGGGTGGCCGGTCGCCCGTACTTGAGTTCCAGGCGAGCCTGGGCCTTCTGCACCCGGGCCAGCGTGTCTCCGGCGTGGACGGGGAGGCGGATGGTGCGCCCGGTATTGGCGATACCCCGGGTGATGGCCTGACGGATCCACCAGGTGGCGTACGTAGAGAATTTGAAGCCCTTCCGCCAGTCGAACTTCTCGACGGCGTGCATCAGACCGAGATTGCCCTCCTGGATGAGGTCGAGCAGGGGCAGGCCGGACGCCTGATACTTCTTGGCGATGGACACCACCAGGCGAAGGTTCGACTGCACGAAGGTCTGCTGGGCACTCTCCCCCTGGAGGGTGGTGCGGCGCAGTTCCCGCTTCTTTGCCGGCGTCAGGCCCTTCGGTGCCGCCGCCAGCTGGGCGTCAGCCTCCCGACCGGCTTCGATGGCCTGGGCCAAACGGACTTCGTCGTCCTTGGTCAACAACGGATACTGGCCGATGTCGGTCAGATACAACCGAACCAGATCTTCGTCGTCTCGTTCGAGGCGCTCCTTAGCCAACTTCACCGGGTCCTTCGTTTTCCCCACCGCAGTGGGGGACGGCCAACCCTCAGGGTGCCCCTCGGTCGCAACCGGTGGTCAGTGCATCAGGTCTGGCGCTTTCGGGCGCAACGATTGCTGCTCCCCAAGTTTACCGGACGCGTCAAGCCCTTCAGTCGGTTTGAGCCACCGGAGCAGCGCTCAGTGTGGTCAGTTCCCTGGTCCGGGCCCCGGAATCGCCACCAGCCCCGACGTGGCGCCCGCCCCCACCACCACCGCCTCCAGCCGCTGGAGGAACTCATACACCGTGGCCACGTCGTGGGGCCGGGTGACCAGGCGTTCTACCAGGCGTTCCCCGGCCTGCCAGTCCTCGATCTCGTCGTTGAGGACCAGCCGGAGCGCCCGGGCCACCGGAGCGTCGGTCATCGGACTCACCACCCGCAGGTGGAGCTCGTAGCTCGTCACCAGACGGGGCAGGACCACCCGGTAGAGCGCGGCCAACCTCGGCAGGGCTCCGGGGTGTTCGAAGATCTCGTCGTCGACGGCCGGGGAGGGAGGGTCGGTCCCGAAGGTGGGCGGGACGGTCCCCGACAGGGCTGCGAAGAGCGCTGTGGTCGGTACGGAGGGTACCGTCCAGACGTCGGGGTCGGCCCCGGCGAGGACCGGCAGCCGTTCGGCGAACAGGTCGGCGTGCCAGGCGTGTCGCATGCTCTGGGCGTCCAGGTGCACCTGCACGGCGGCGATGGGCATGTCGGTGACCCACTGACCGAGCAGACGGTAGAGGGCGTTCTCGATCCAGCGGTACTCCCCCACCAGCGCGGCGGAGGCGTCGAGGGTCAGGGGGGCCACACCGGGAAGCGAGTCCACGGCGAGCGGCTCCCCCGGCCCCGGTGCGACTTCGGATGACGCATCGGACTCAGACAATCGTCGTGGCCTCCCCGATCGAACCATCGGACACCGTGGCCGGAGCGGCCGCGTCGCCGGGCACCGGGTCAACAGGAGCGGCACCCGGGCCGACCCTCGAGCGGTAGTGATTGGTGATCGGCATCCGACGATCCTTACCGAAAGCCTTACCGGAGATCCGGACCCCCGGAGGCATCTGACGCCGCTTGTACTCCGCCCGGTCCACCAGTCCGACCACCCGTTCGACGGCGGCCGGGTCGAACCCCGACGCGATCAGGTCGTCGGCGGAACGGTCGCCCTCGACGTAGCCGGCCACCACCGGGTCGAGCACCTCGTAGGGAGGCAGCGACTCGTCATCCCGCTGGTCCGGTCGCAGTTCGGCCGACGGGGCCTTGGTCAGCACCGGCTCGGGGATGAGGGCATGGCCGGCCCGGCCGTTGCGATAGCGGCACAAGGCGTAGACCAGCAGTTTGGGCACATCCTTGATGACGGCGAATCCCCCGGCCGAATCCCCGTAGAGCGTCGAGTACCCCGTGGCCATCTCACTCTTGTTGCCGGTCGTGAGGACGATCCACCCGTTGGCGTTGGACAACGCCATCAGCACCACGCCACGGATCCGTGACTGCAGGTTCTCGTCGGTCAGACCCACCGGGTCACCACCCAGCAACGGCGACAGGGAAGCCGCCAGAGCCCGGTGAGCGGGCTCGATGGCCACGGTGGCGATGTCCACGCCCAGGTTGTCGGCCAGCGTCACGGCGTCGGTCACCGACCCCTCGCTCGAGTAGCGCGACGGCATGGTCACACCATGCACGTGCTCAGGGCCGAGTGCGTCCACGGCCACCACCGCCACCAGGGACGAGTCGATCCCTCCGGACAGTCCGATCACCGCGTCGGTGAACCCGTTCTTCGCCACGTAGTCCCGGGTTCCGAGTACCAGGGCCTCGTAGACCTCGGCCTCGGGGTCGAGTAGTGGCGCCATCCTCCCGACCCCACCGTCGCCGTCCGACGACCGCGGCTCGGCGCTCACCATCGTCACCCCGGTCCCGGGGTCGGCACCGTCCGTCTCAACCCCCAGGTCGACCAGGAGGACCTCCTCGGCGAACTGGGACGCCGAAGCCACGATGTCGCCGTCCGACCCGAGGACCACGGATGCGCCGTCGAAGACCAACTCGTCCTGGCCACCGACCTGGTTGACGTAGACGATGGCGCAGCCCGTCTCGGCCACCCGCTGCTCCAAGACCGCCAGGCGCTCCTGGCGGCGTCCGCGCGAGTAAGGGGAGGCGTTGAGATTGACCAGCAGGGCGGCACCGGCCTCGGCCTCTTCGGCCATGGGCCCGCCGGCGAACCACATGTCCTCGCAGATGGACAGACCGACCGGTACGCCGGCCACCACGAACCGGCCGGCCGGATCCTGCCCGGGGACGAACCAGCGTTGTTCGTCGAAGACCCCGTAGTTCGGGAGCAGCCGTTTGAAGTAGCGACCGAGCACCTGGCCCCGGGCACACAGGGCGGCGGCGTTGACCAGGCGGCCCGCACCGTCGGTGTCCACATAGCCGACGACGGCGGCACACGGCCCACTCGCCGCGGCGATCCGATCGAACACGGCCAGGTTCTCGGCCACGAATGCCGGCCGGCTGAGCAGGTCCTCGGGCGGATAGCCGGTGACCGTGAGCTCGGGGAAGACGGCCAGGTCGGCCCCGCCCGTCTCAGCCTCGGCCAGGGCCGCGAGTATGCGCTCCGCGTTCCCGTAGAGGTCGCCGACCACCGTGTTGATCTGGCATGCGGCCACACGCACTCGATGCAGCATCATTCCAGCCTATCGGGCGTGCTGCCTGGTCTTTTCTCCTCTCGACTGGTGGATCGGCTGCGTCCCGGCCCATCGGGCCCGACTGTTCATCCTCCGTTCACAATTGGGAAACGGGGTAGAAATGGCCCCCTGCGATAGTGATCAGGCTCTCCGAGCACCATGTCGACGAGTCCCCGGCCCGTTCCGGCCGCCGTCCCGGGGCTCGGGCCGGCCAGTGGGGAGGAGATGATCGGGGGTGGGGCTCAGCGCCAACGCAATCAGCACGAACACAACCGGAACGTAGGGACCGCCTGAAGGAACGCACCCCATCGCGGTGCGACCGCAGAAGCAGCACCAGCAGAGCAATCGAGGAGTTAAGGAGCACACGTGCCGTATCAAGCTGAATACATCTGGATCGACGGAACCGAGCCATCGCCGCTACTCCGGAGCAAGACCAAGATCGTCGCCGACGGCGAGGAGCCCGGCATCTGGGGCTTCGACGGTTCGAGCACCAACCAGGCTCTGGGCCACGACTCCGACTGCGTCCTCCGTCCCGTCTTCGTGGTGCCGGACCCCTTGCGCGGCCCGAACGACAAGCTGGTCATGTGCGAGGTCGAGTTGACCGACTTCACCCCCCACCCGACCAACACCCGGGCCAAGCTTCGGGCCGTGGTGGAGAAGTACGGCAACCAGGAGCCCATGTTCGGCATCGAGCAGGAGTACACGTTCTTCAAGGACGGACGGCCCCTCGGGTGGCCGGCCCTCGGCTATCCCGCACCGCAGGGCCCCTACTACTGCGGCGTGGGAGGCGACAAGATGCCCGGGCGGGAGATCGTCGAGCTCCATACGGCCGCGTGCATCGACGCCGGTATCGGCATCGAGGGCACCAACGCCGAGGTCATGATGGGCCAGTGGGAATTCCAGGTCGGCGTGCTTTCGCCGCTCGACGTCGCTGACCACCTCTGGGTGGCCCGCTGGCTGCTGTTCAGGATCGCCGAGGACTTCGGGGTCTACGCCACCCTCGAGCCCAAGCCCATCCTCGGCGACTGGAACGGTGCCGGCGCCCACACCAACTTCTCCACCAAGGCCATGCGGGAGGACGGAGGCTGGGACGCCATCATCGCCGGATGTGAGGCCATCGGGAAGAAGATCGACGAGCACATCGCCGTCTACGGCGTCGGGATCGAGAGCCGCCTGACCGGGGCCCACGAGACTGCTCACTACACAAAATTCAGCTACGGAACCTCGGACCGGGGTGCCTCCATCCGTATCCCGTGGGCGGTGGCCAAGGCCAAGAAGGGATGGCTGGAGGACCGCCGACCCAACGCCAACATGGATCCGTACCAGGTCACTGCGGTGATCACCGAGACCGTCTGCAGCGACGCGGCGGGAGGCTGAGCATCGGCCAGGATTCCGGGCTGCCCTCCCCCCCGGGTACGCCTTCGAATCCCTGGTCACGCCCAACCTCATCGAACAGAGCCGGGTCTGCGATGACCCGGCTCTGTTCGCTCAGCGCGACGTCCCTTCGACCCGCCTCCCTCCGACCTGCGACAATGACTGCATCAACGCCCACGGCCCCCACCCCACGACCCCGACGACCTCGGAGGTGCCCGACCCCATGAGGAGTCAAGAGGAGTACGTCCTCCGAACGGTCGAGGAGCGCGGCATCCGATTCGTCCAACTGTGGTTCACCGACGTGCTCGGGACTCCCAAGACCTTCAGCATCACCCCGGCCGAGCTGGAGAACGCCCTCGACGAGGGTATGACGTTCGACGGATCGGCCATCGACGGGTTCAGCCGGGTGCAGGAGAGCGACGTACTGGCCCGGCCGGATGCCAACACCTTCCAGCTACTGCCCTGGCACGGTCACGGCCAGGTGGGGCTCAACGGGGACGCCCCCGAGGCCCAGGTGGCCCGCGTCTTCTGCGATGTAGTCGACCTCGACGGATCACCGTTCCAAGGCGATCCCCGTCATGTGCTGCGCCGGGCTCTCGACCGGGCCCACGACCTCGGCTTCACGTTCTACGCCGCCCCCGAGATCGAGTTCTTCTACTTCGCCGACGGTGATCCCTCGAAGCCACCGGTCACCCTCGACTCCGGTTCGTACTTTGAGCTCACTGTGGCCGACAGGGCCAGCGACATCCGCCAGCGCACCGTGCTGACCCTCGAGGAGATGGGGATCCCCGTCGAACACGCCCAACACGAGGACTCCCCTAGCCAGCACGAGATCGACCTGCGGTACACCGATGCCCTGACCATGGCCGACACGGTCATGACCGTCCGCCTGGTGGTCAAGGAGATGGCCCGCCAGCAGGGGGTGTTCGCCAGCTTCATGCCTAAGCCGTTGGCCGGGGTGCAGGGATCAGGCATGCACACCCACATGTCCCTGTTCCGCGGCGACACCAACGCCTTCGTCGACCTCGACCGGCCCGGTGGGATGTCCGAGGTGGCCGAGGGATTCATAGCCGGCCTGCTGCGCCACGCCCCGGAGATCACCGCGGTCACCAACCAGTGGGTCAACTCATACAAGCGCCTGGTGACGGGCTACGAGGCCCCCATCCACGTATCCTGGGCCCGCAACAACCGCTCCGCCCTGGTCCGGGTGCCGGTGGTCAAGCCGGGCAAGTTCGAATCCACCCGGATCGAGTACCGCTCCCCAGACAGCGCTTGCAATCCCTACCTGGCCTTCGCCGTGATGCTGGCCGCCGGCCTGGAGGGGATCGAGAAGGGCTACGACCTGCCCCCCGAAGCGGACGCCAACCTCTTCGCTCTCAGCCCAGAGGAGCTGGCCAACAAGGGCATCCTCCACCTGCCCGGCAGCCTGTACGAGGCGCTCGGGTTGATGGAGACGTCGGAGCTCCTCGCCTCGACGCTCGGTGAACATGTCTTTGAATGGTTCATCCGCAACAAACGGGCGGAGTGGGCCGAGTACAAGTCGCACGTCACCCAGTTCGAGTTGGACCGATACTTCCCGCTCCTGTAGCCGCACGACCGACCCGACCGCATCCCGACGAAAGGGGGCCCACCGCTATGGAACCGTTGCTGTGCTTCCCCACCGTCCCCCCGGCATCGGTGACCGGCGTCCTCGACCGGTCCGGCTACCCCTGGCGGGGCATCGACAAGCCGGAGGCGGCCGAGATCGACGAGCCCGAGGACGGGTGGTCGGGCGCGGTGATCTGCAGCAGCGAGGACCCGGTGGGGGCTTTCCTGCTCTGCCGCCACCTCCGCAAGCGGGAGGTGCCCCTGGCCCCGGTCATGGTGGTGGTACCCATCGAACAGCTGGGCGAACTCGAACTGCGTGAGGACCTCTTCGACGACCTCTGCCTCGAACCCATCAACCCCGACGAGTTGAGTGCCCGGTTGGCCCACCTGTTCTGGCGGACCGGACGCGGGCTCCGGCCCGATCTGCTCGAGCATGGTCCCCTGGTGCTCAATCTCGAGACCTACCAGGCGGCTGTGTCGGGAAAGGTGCTCGACCTCACCTACATGGAGTACGAACTGCTGCGCTTCCTGGCCGCTCGGCCGGGCAAGGTGTTCACCCGCGAGACGCTGCTCAGCCGGGTATGGGGGTACGAGTACTACGGGGGCGCCCGAACCGTCGACGTGCACGTCCGACGCCTGCGGGCCAAATTGGGCGAGGAGCACGCTCATCTGATCCAGACAGTCCGCTCGGTGGGCTACCGCTTCGGACAGACCAACTGGACCCCGTAGCGGGACCGGTCAGCGCTCACTGGGCCCGGTAGGCCCACACCTCGACCTCCACGGCGGCCCCCATCGGGAGTCCCGCCACCCCCACCACCGACCGAGCCGGCCGGTGGTCCCCGAAGTGGGCCACATAGGCCTCGTTGACGGCGGCGTAGGTGGCCATATCGGTCACGAACACGGTGGTCTTGACCACGTCCTGGGTCCCCGCCCCGTGGTCGGCCAGCAGTCGCCCGGCGTTGGCTAGGGCCTGGCCCAGCTGCTCGGGCGCGCCCCCCTCCACCAGGATGGGCGGCGCGCCGTCCGCCGCGGGGACCAGTCCCAGCTGGCCGGAGGTGATCAGCCAGGGACCAACCGAGACGACGGGCGAGTAGGGACCGATCGGGGTACTCATGGGACGCTCCTCTGACGCACAGTCCGACGCACAGGACAGTTCGACATCGGGTCAGCCTACCCAACCACCGGGTTGGGACCCTCCGGCCCGGACACCGGTCAGCTACGCCCCCGGGCGGCGCGTCCCGTGGGCCACGACCCCACCAAACCGTCCGCCAGCCACCGGGCTGCGGCCACGGCACAGAACGCAGCGTCGGAGCCGTTGACGGCCGGCCGCGACGGGGCCGGCTCGATGGTGACAACGATCCGGGGCGTGGCCCGGGCCTGCAGGATGCCGAACGAGCGCATGGTCAGGTCCTGGGCCGTGCCGTGGTCGTCCACGGCGATACCTTCGGACCGGACCCAGCCCAGGGCCTGGTGGGCCGCCCCGATGCAGTAGGAGCGGAGCACCACGGCGTCGAGGACCTCGCCGGCCTCGACCACCAGCTCGATGGTGTCGTCCGGGAGGCACCGGGCCACCGCCCGACCACCGGCGGGACCCACCACCTCGATGCCCACGTCCCGATGAGCCCCCGGTCCCAGCGCATCGAAAGCCCGGGCTCCGGCCACCAGCACTGCGGCCTCCGCCCATACGGCACCACGCAGGGAGAAGCCGATCGGCGGTCCGGGCAGCGGTACCGGCTCGAGGTCCAGGTCGGGGGCGACCGTGGCCACGGCCGCGGTGACAGCCTCCCACTGTGCCCCGTCGACGCCGTCGGGGGGGATGCCGACGCGCAGGGTCCCGGCCCCCGACCGGTCGATCCCGCCGGCCACCGGTGGGCGCTTGGGGCCCATGCGGACCACGTCCTCTCGGGACCAGAGCACCCGCACCGGACGCCCGGAGTCGTCGGCCAGCCGACGGGCGTCCTCGGCCACCGGCGAGTCCACCTTGCCACCGAACGCCCCGCCGTTCCCGCACGGCGAGGCCGGCAACTGGCCCGGCCGGCACCACGAGGCGTCCGTCTCCACATAGCCCGGTTCCACCCAGGTGGTCCGCAGGGTGAGGTCCCAGTCGCCCCGGGGCAGGTCGAGAGGATGACGCAGGGGCAGGCCGCTGCTCCGGCCCTGCACCCTGCCGGCTCGGGTCCGGGCGTCGCGGAGCGACTCGGCGACCACATACCCTCCCCGCCCGTCCGGCACCGCCACCTGAGCCGCAGCCGGACCGTCGTCGTCGGCGAATCCGGCGTCGCCCAGGACGACGGCCGGGCCCACCCGTTGGGGAACCCCCCCTCGATGCCGGCCCGGGCCGAGGCCCGGTCGAGATCCCGCTGCTCCGGTGGGGGGTCGCCCCGGTCGGGAGCGACGAACACGGACCGGGCCGCTTCGACGATGGTCTGCCATCCGGTGCAGCGGCACAGATGGGCCAGGAGAGCCCGATCGATCGTTTCGGTCGGGACCGGACCACCGGGAACAGGTGCCTCGGGGGCGGGCCCGCCCGGTCCCGACATCGGGTCGGGGTCGAGGGCAGCCAGGCGCATAACGATGCCGGGGGTGCAGAACCCGCACTGGCTGCCCCCCGAGGCCACCAGCGCCTCGGACCAGCGGCGGCGGGTCTCCTCGGGCAAGCCGTCGAGCGTGGTCACCTCACGGCCGTCCAGGCGACGGACCGGCGTTACACAGGCGACACGCGGGGCGCCGTCGACCCAGACGGTGCAGCAGCCGCACTGTCCCTGCGGGCTGCATCCGTCCTTGGCCGACCGGACGCCCAACTGCTCGCGCAGGACTTCGAGCAGGGAAGCACCATCGTCATCGACCTCGACGTCGGCGCCGTCGACGCGCAGTCGGGTCAGGGGTTCAGCGGATCAGCTGAACGACGAGCCGCAGCCGCAGGTGCGGGAGGCGTTGGGGTTCGTGACATGGAACCCGGCACCTTGCAGTCCGTCGCTGTAGTCGAGGGTCGAACCCTTCAGCAGGTCGGCGCTGGTCGCGTCCACCACGACCTTGACGGTTCCGAACTCCCGGACCACATCGTCCTCAGCCACATCGGCGTCGAAGAACATCTCGTAGCTGAAGCCCGAACATCCACCGGGGCGCACGGCCACCCGGAGGGCGAGACCGTCGATGTCCTCCTGGGCCAGGAGCTCAGCCACCTTGGAGGCGGCGACATCCGTCAGGGTGACCGGATTGGGCTTCTTCCCGATGCTGACGGTCTGCATGGTGGCACTCATCGGCGCTCCTCTTCGGTGTCGACTCCTGCGGAGCCGCTGTAGGCAGCGACCCCGGCCTGTGGCTCCGATCCGCACCGACCGGGGACCCTCCTCCGATGCGGCTCGTCGCTTCGGCCTCCAGCGTACCCGCGTCCAGCGCCGGGTGGAACATCCCATCGGGTGGCCGACGGCACCGGCCCGGTAGAATTGCCGGCGTGAGCAGGTCGGAGAGCCCCGCAGGCGGGCAGCTGGGAGCGGAGGCGGCGGTGCCGTCCGACGAGGCGGTCCGGGCCGTGCTCCGGGGCGTGGTCGACCCCGAGCTCGGGGCCGACATCGTCGAGTTGAACATGGTCACCGGCATCGAGGTCCACCCCGACGGTGATGTCGCCGTCGAGGTGGCCCTGACCGTGGCCGGTTGCCCCCTTCGTACCCAGATCCAGAGCGACGTCGAGACCCACGTGGGAGCCCTCCACGGTGTCCGCTCGGTGACCGTCACCACCGGCGTGATGGACGCCGAGCAGCGCAAGGCCGTGATGGCCCGAGCCCGGCAGCTGGCCCAGGACCCGGCTCCGGTCACCGACATCCCCGACACGGCGCGGGTGATCGCCATCGCCTCGGGAAAGGGCGGCGTGGGGAAGAGCTCGGTCACCGTCAACCTGGCCGTGGCCATGGCCCGTCGCGGGCTGACCATCGGAGTCCTCGACGCCGACATCTGGGGGTTCTCCGTGCCGCGCCTCCTGGGCATGACCGGTGAGGTGGAGGCCCGTGACAAGAAGATGGTCCCACTCGAGCGCCAGATCGGGACCGGCGTGCTCCGGGTCCTGTCCATGGGCTTCCTGGCCGACGAGGACAGCGCCATCATGTGGCGGGGCCTGATCCTCAACCGGGCCGTCCAGCAGTTCCTGGAGGATGTCCATTGGGGGGACCTCGACTACCTGCTGATCGACATGCCCCCGGGTACCGGGGACATCCAGATGGGGCTGGCCCGCATGCTGCCCCGCACCGAGGTCATCGTGGTCACCACGCCCCCGGTCGCCGCCCAGAAGGTGGCGGCCCGGACGGCCGACATGGCCCGCAAGGGCTACCTGCGGGTCGCCGGAGTCATCGAGAACATGAGCGACTTCATCTGCGAGCACGGCACCTCGTACGCACTGTTCGGGTCCGGGGGCGGGGCGCGCCTGGCCGCCGACGTCGGTGTCCCGCTCATCGGCCAAATCCCCCTCCACCCCTCGGTGGCTGCCGGTGGCGATTCCGGGAGGCCCGTCGCTCTGGACGACGGGAGTCCACTGGCCACGGCGTTCGACGCCATCGCCGAGTCGGTCATCACGACCATCGCTCCGGTCGTGGCCATGGACGGCTGCAGTGTGCGCCTGCTCGAGCGGGTGGAGGCGGCCGTATCCGCCGGTACGGCCGCGGCCACCGAGGCGGCCCAGACCTCGGCCTGACGCGTTCCCCGTGCCCGGCCTCGGTCGATCGGCCCGACGCCGTAACTCAGGCGTTGCCCGCCTTGGGTCCCCACGCCTGCCGGGCCAGGTCGGCCAGGATCGGGTCGATCGTGGATCCCGAGGCCACCCGGTCGGCTAGGGCCTCCTCGTAGCCCTCATCCCCTGGCCGGAGGATGAGGACGTGCCCGTCCTCCACCAACACGATGGGCAGGATCGTCGTGACGTGGGTCACCTGGCTCGCCCACGCCATCACGTCCCCAGTCGACGTGAATCCCTCGATACTCCGCAGATTGGCGATCGTGGGCGGCAACAATTCGATCTCTCCGGACGACTCCCGGGCGAGCGCCTCAGAGGGCCGGATCCAGATGGTGGCGATGGTCTCGGTGTCGTCGTGACGGGCTACCTGGCCCGGGGGGGCGGCGGTGACGAAGAACCGGGTGTCGTACCGGCGCGGGGCCAACTCGGGGGTGATCCAGTGGCTCACGTAGTACACCGCGTCCACGGCCAGCACCAGATCCTCCCTCCGGCAGATGTCGAGCAGACCCATCCGTCGGTTGTTGACGGCGTCGCGGTAGACGCTGAAACGGGCGCCCACGTCGGGGTCCGAGAGGTCGAGGAGGTCCCCGTCCCCGCCGACGTGACCCAGGCGGCGCCGGGCCAGCATCACACCGGACTCTTCGAAGCACTCACGGAGCGCGGCGACCCAGTAGGCCAGTCCGTCCGACTCGACGCCGAGGACGGCGCTGGCATCGGCATCGCTCCGGCCCCGGCACAGGGCCTCGACCTCGGGCCCGCGATCCTCGGAGTCCACCGAGCCTCCGGGGAACACGTAAGCCCCGGCCACGAACTCGGACGCCAGGTTGCGCCGCAGCATGCACACCTCAACTGCCGGGTCTCCCTCATCGTCGAGGCCGTCCCGAATCAGCATCACGGTGGCGGCGGGCTGGATGGGGACGGGTGCCACCGGGTCAGGCTAGCGCCGCCCACCCGTCCGCGGTCGGGCCGCTCCCGGTCAGTTCCGCTCCATGGACGAGCGCGGGGTGAGGGCGCCCGAGTCGACCAGCGCGCTGGTGGCCAACTCTCCGAATTCGGCCGGGTCGGCAATCAGCCAGGCGTGGGCACCGTCGACCACCACCCCGTCCACCCCGGCGGCATGCCGAAGGTCGTCGAAGGCCGACCGGGGTACCAGGCCGTCCCGGTCGGACCAGGCCACCGTCACCGGGATGCCCCAGCGGGCAATGGCCCTGACCTCGGCGACGAGGTCAGCGCGGCGGATGAACTCCCCGGTCCGAAACATACCGAGCGGATTGCTGACCAGGTTGGGGATGAAGTCCTCGAGCAGGACGGGCAACAACCGGAGCAGGCGGGGCGAGTGGAGCAGGTCTGTGGAGAAATGGCGCCCCCAGTCCCAGAACGGCCGCTGAACCATGGTCCGTACCTCGTCGGGGAAGAGGGCCCAAGTCGGACTCCCGATGGCGTTGGCCAACAACAGGGCCGACACTCGCCACGGTTGTTCGTAGGTGAAGGCGGTGGCCACGCCGCCGCCGAAGGAGTGCCCGGCCACCAGAGCCACGTCCCGCTGGTCCACGGCATCGAGGAACCGACCCACCCAGTTGGCATACCCCGAGAACGTGCGCCGGTCCGGGTCCAACTCGTGCGTCCCGCCGAACCCGGGCAACGCCGGGGCGTAGACCCGGCAGCCCGCCCTGGCCATGGCCTGGACGGGGGCCCGGTAGGCATTGGGCCGGAGGCCCCACCCGTGGAGGAATACGGCGGCCGGTCCGGTTCCGCAGACGCCGTAGCTGACCCGGTGTCCGTCCACCTCGACTCGGTCCCACTGGACCCCCGGTGGCCGACGGGTCGAGGAAGGGTCATCACGGTGGGCCGGGACGTCCGGCCCCTGTGCTTCTCCCAGCATGGCCGGCCAGTGTAGGCCCGTTCGCTGTCGCCGGGCCCATGCGGCCACGGACCACCGGGCCGGAGGCGGGCGCCGGCTCTCCCACCCGGTCGCCACGCGGGCCTGACCCCAGAGGTCCGGAACCGCCGGTTACGCTTCCTCGGACGACGCCACGAATCGGGGACCGCGAAACCATGGCCCAGGACCAAAAGAAGCCCCCTGTGGGGGGGAACAAGCCCAAGCCCGGCACCAGTTCGGCCGGCAGCTCAGGCCAGAGCGCCAAGGACCGGAGCAGGGCGCAGAGCCGCCCGGTCACCGGGAAGGCGCCCGCGGGAAAGAGCGGGAAGGCCACCGGCGCAGCCAAGTCCGGCGGAGGCGGGAACCGCAGCGGTGGAGGCAACAAGCCCCGGTCGGGCGGCCGGCCGGCGCCCGCCGCGCCGAAGCGCACGCTGTCGGGCGCGGCCATGGCCTGGGGTGCGGTGGGCCTCGTCCTCGTGATCATCGTGGTTCTGGTCGTGGTGAAGGCGGCCAGCGGCAACGGTCCCACCTCCAGCTCCCACCAGGAGGTCCGGCCGGCACCGGCCTCCCTGGTGCACACGCTGACCACCGTCCCCACCTCGGTGTTCGACAGCGTGGGGGCCGACATCCCTGCCGAGTTCACCGGCAACCAGCCCATCGTGATCTCAGGGCAGCCGCCCCTCACGTTGAACGGGAAGGCACCCTCCATGATGTACTACGGGGCCGAGTACTGCCCGTTCTGTGCCGCCGAACGGTGGGCCATGATCCTGTCGCTCTCGCGCTTCGGGACGTTCCACGGGTTGGACACCACCGCGTCAGGACTGCAGGACGGGGACTACAGCACCTTCTCGTTCCGGAACGCCACCTACGACAGCCCGTACATCAACTTCGTGCCCATCGAGGCCTGCACCAATGTGGTCGATCCCAACGCCTCGGGCTGCAACGGCTACAAGCCGCTCGAGACGCCGACCAAGGCCGAGGCCGCGGTGCTGTCCAAGTACGCCAGTTCCCAATTCGTCCCCGACAACACCCAAGGCATCGCCTTCCCCTACATCAACGTGGACAACAAGGTGCTGTTCTCGGGCGCGACCTATGAGCCCGGTGGCCTGACCGGCCAGTCCCAGGCGGAGATCGCCTCGGCCCTCAAGGATCCGACCAATCCGGTGACGCAGGCCATCGTGGCCACCTCGAACTACCTCTCCGCGGCCATCTGCTCGGCGACCAACCAGCAGCCGGGCTCGGTGTGCCAGAGCCACGGCGTGACCGCCGCGGCCAAAGCCATGAAGCTCGGCTGACATCCGGCCTCCGGTGACCACGACCGTGCCCACGTTGCGTTGGCAGCCCCTGGCCACACTGGTGCTCAGCATCGCCGGACTCGGGATCGCCACCTACCTGACGATTACCCATTTCGACAAGGTGGCGCTGGTCTGCTCGGACACCGGGACCATCAACTGTGCCAAGGTCACCACCAGCCCGCAGTCGGAGATCCTGGGCATTCCGGTGGCCATGCTCGGCCTGTTCTTCTTCATCCCGATGGTCCTGCTGTGTCTCCCGGTGGCCTGGCGCAGTGCCGACCGCCGGATCCACCTGGCCCGGCTGGTGCTGGCCATCACCGGGGTGGGCATGATCATCTACCTCATCATCGCCGAGCTCTTCATCATCAAGGCCATCTGCCTCTGGTGCTCGGGTGTGCATCTCGTCACCTTCATCCTCTTTGTGGTCATCGTGACGGCTTCACCGGTGGTGCTGGCCCCGGACTACGGATGGGACGCCGGTGACCACCACGACCCCGTGGAGTAGGGACGTCGGACCGTGGTTGGCGACATGAGTGGATCCGGCATCGGCGACCCCGGTCCGGAACCGTCAGCAGACGGGGCGGTGCCAACCGGACCGGTCGACCCGCCGGGCCGGGTAGGTGCCAATCCCCCCGACGGCCGCGGCACCCGCAATCGCACGGCCAGGTTCGCCTGGGGAGCGGTAGTCGTGATCCTCGTGGCCGTGATCGCGCTGGTGACCTACGCACTCACCGATCCCACCCCGCAACAGCAGGCGGCACAGCGGACCACAACCGCGCCGGAGGTGGTGGGCCAGTTGGCCAAGGTGCCGCCCTCGGTCTTCGACACCGTCGGGATCACCACCCCCGGGACCACGTTGACCGCGCCGGTGGTGCTGTCCGGTCAGCCTTCCCTGCGGTACACGGGGAAGCCCGAGGTCCTCTACGTCGGTGCCGAGTACTGCCCGTTCTGTGCCGCCGAGCGCTGGCCGCTCATCGTGGCCCTCTCCCGTTTCGGACGGTTCACCGGGCTGAAGAACATGCAGTCGGCATCACTCTCGGTGTTCTCCGACATCCAGACGTTCAGCTTCGTGGGATCCACCTACTCCAGTCGCTACCTGACCTTCACCGGCGTGGAGCTGTACTCCGACGAGGTCGACGCCCAGGGGACGTTCACCCGGATCGCTACCCTCACCCCGGCCCAGGCGGCCGTCGTGACCCACTACGACGAACGGCCTGGGACCTCCGCCTCATCGGGAACGTTCCCCTTCGTCGACATCGACAACCGGATGGTGACCTCCACCTCGGGCTTCAGCCCGGCTCTCCTGGTCAAGCAGTCCCAGGAGGCCGTAGCCGGAGGTCTGACCCAGGCGGCCAACCCGGTCACCCAGGCCGTCGTGGCCGCAGCCAACCAGCTGACGGCGGGCGTGTGCGCCGCCACCGGGCAACAACCCGAACCGGTGTGCTCCAGCAAGGGTGTTCAGGAGGCGGCCGCATCACTCGGCATGACCTAAGTACGTCCAGTTCGGGGGGGCCTCCCGACGGCCAGGGACGCCGAGACAGTGAGTGGTCAGCCCGCCCGTCGGTCGGACATCTGCTTGCGCTCCATCTCGTTCAGTCCACCCCAGATACCGTGCGGTTCGTGGATCCTGATGGCGTAGTCGAGGCACTCTGACCGGACCACACATGACTGGCAGATGGATTTGGCCCGGTCCTCACGCTGGAGCTTCTCCTCTTTGCGTTCCGCGTGGGCGGGCGGAAAGAAGATCTCCGCCTGCGGTCCGCGACAGGCTGCTCTCAGCTGCCATGAATCCAGCGCTTGCTCCACGTGTCCTACTCCCCCTTCAGTCCCCCCTGAGATCCTCCAGGAACGCAAAGTACTCTCGCTGATCCCCGGAAACAAGGGGTCTGACCAGGATTTCTCACTAGATTGTCACTGGCGCTCACGGCGAGGACGGCCGTCGGCACTCATCGTGGCAATCCGACATGCCCGGGGGCCGCTGACGCCGGGGGTGGACACTACGCTCCTGAGGGTCATGGAGATCAGCGACTTCTGTAGCCAGAGCCGGGTCCTGATCGTTGCCGGCAAAGGTGGCGTGGGGAAGACGACCATGGTGGCGGCACTGGCCCACATGGCGGCCCAGGCCGGTCTCTCCGTCCTGGTGGTCGAGCTGGAGGGCCGCCTCGGGGTGGCCACCGCCTTCGGGGTGGACGAGCCGCTCGACTACGCCGGATCGGTCCTCCGGGCGGCCGGGGCCGAAGCTGAGGCTGAGGCGGACACGCACCGCACCATCGCCAAGGGAACGGTCCGGGCCCGGACCATCACCCCTGATGACGCTCTGCTCGAGTACCTGGCCGACCACGGCATGCGCCGGATCTCCAAGCGGCTGCTGTCCTCGGGGATCATCGACATCGTGGCCGGGGCCATTCCGGGGATCCGGGACATCCTGGTGCTCGGCAAGGTCAAGCAGATCGAGCGCAGCGGGGTCGCCGATCTCGTGCTGGTGGACGCCCCGGCCACCGGACACACGATGACCTTCCTGTCGTCGGCGGGCGGCCTGTTGGACGCGGCCCGCGGCGGTCCCATCCGATCCCAGGCGGCCGAGGTGGTGGAACTGCTGTCCGACCCGGCGCGCTGCCAGGTCGCTCTCGTGACCCTGCCCGAGGAGATGCCGGTCAACGAGGTGATCGAGGCTGCCTACCAGCTCGAGGACAAGGTGGGCATCGCCCTCGGCCCGGTGATCGTGAACGGCTGCTATCCCACCCTCGTCGGGCTGGACACCCCTGCCGACCGGGCCGTTGCCGAAGCGGGGGTCGCCGTCGGGGCCGAGCTGGTGGACATTCTCGAGGAGGCCCGGACGTTCCGCCTCACGCGACAGGAGCTCCAACAAGAGCAGGTCCAGCGGCTGGCCCGTGAGCTGCCCCTCCCCCAGCTGCGAGTGCCCTTCCTGTTCACGGCGTCCATCGGGCCCGACGAGCTCGACGTTCTGAGTGCCGCGCTCGGTGCCGGCGTGCAGGCTCTCCACGACCCGGCTCCCGTGTCACCGTGACGACCGGCGCGACGGAACGGTCCGAAGCCACCATCGACCGGGTGGTCCGTGAGCAGTCGATCGTCATCTGCTGTGGATCCGGCGGTGTAGGCAAGACGACCACAGCGGCGGCATTCGCCCTCGAAGCCGCCCGGCTGGGCCGACGAGCCTGCGTGGTGACCATCGATCCGGCGCGCCGGTTGGCCAACTCACTCGGCCTCGATGCCCTGACCAACCGACCCACCCGGATCGACGGGCCGTGGCCCGGCGAGCTCCACGCCCTCATGCTCGATCCCAAGGGGACCTTCGACGATCTCGTCCTGCGCTACTCGGACAGCCCCGAGCAGGCCGAGGACATCAAGGTCAACCGCATCTACAAGAACCTGACGGGCACGCTGTCGGGCACCCAGGAGTACATGGCCATGGAGAAGCTCTACGAGCTCGTCGAGGAGGGCGGGTTCGACCTGGTGGTCGTGGACACACCTCCGTCCCGCAACGCCCTGGACTTCCTCGACGCCCCGAGGCGCCTGACCCATTTTCTGGAGAACCGCCTGTTCCAGGCCCTCATGAAGCCCACCCGGGCGGGACTCAAGTTCATGGGGGTGGCCGCCCAGGCCCTGCTCCGCACCATCGCCAAGGTGGCGGGAGCGGACATCGTGCGGGACGCCGTCATGTTCTTCCAGGCGTTCGAGGGCATGGAGGAGGGGTTCCGGACGCGGGCCGCCCGGGTACGCGAACTGCTGGTGCAGGACGGCACCTCTTTCGTACTGGTGGCCTCACCCCGACCCGACTCGGTGGACGAGGCCGTCCACTTCGCCGGCAAGCTGGTTGAGTCCGGTATGGCCGTCACCGCCCTCGTGGTAAACCGGGTCCAACCTCGGTTCGCCGAGGACGCCCAGCTGGAGGCGTTGCGGCACCTCTGCGGTCCAACGGAGCCAGGCACCGCCCTCAGCCAGCTCATCGACAACCTGAGTGGCTACACGGCGGCATCCGACCGCGAAGAGCAGGCCTTTTCCGACCTGGTAGCCCAGGTGGCCCCTGCCCCGGTGTACCGCGTCCCGCTGCTCAACAGCGACGTCCACGACCTCGGAGGTCTCGGCACCATCGCCGACCTGCTGTTCGCTCCGGTGATCACGCCGGATCCCGACGCGGGGCGCCCCGCGGGTGGCACCCCCGGAGAGCGCTAACCTGTGGCCGTGCGCACCATCATCGTGGCCAGTGACGCTCCGTCGGTGCGGGCCGAGGTGGCGTCCATCGCCGGGCGTCCCGACATCACCATCATCGAGGCCCGTTCGGGTCCGGCGGTGATGGCCGAGGTGGCGGAGTCCCTCCCCGACCTGGTGGTGGTGGACCTCCAGATGGGGAACATGGGCGGGATGGCTGTGTGCCTCGAACTTCGGCTCGAGGCCTCCTACGGCAAGATCGGCCAGGTGCCCGTCCTGATGCTCCTCGACCGACGTCCGGACGTGTTCCTGGCCCGAAGGTCGGGTGCGGAGGGATGGGTGGTCAAGCCTCTCGACCCCATCCGCCTGCGACGGGCCGTGTCCTCCCTGCTTGACGGGGGGACCTACTACGACGAGTCCTACCAGCCCCTCTCTGTCGTGTCCACGCCCGTACCTGCCGGCGCCTGACGGCTCCGTCCCTACAGACAGCGTCACCACCGTGTCCGTGTTCCGACGCCACGAAGACGAGCCACAGCCATCGGGCCGGGAGAGCCGACGCCGGGGCGGCGCGGGGCGGTCCGACGCCGGCGCCGACGCGCAGGAGCAGTTCATCGTCGATGCCCTGAACGATCTCCACGACACCGTCGTCCGTGAAGTCATGACCCCGCGTGTGGACGTCGTGGCTCTGTCCATCCCCCTCACTGTCGATGCCGTGACACAGGCGGTCCGGGAGTCGGGACACAGCTGCTTCCCGGTCTACGGGGACAATCTGGACGATCTGATCGGCGTGCTGTTCGTCAACGACCTGTTCCGTGCCGGCTGGCAGGTCACCGGGGCACGCGACGCCTCGGTTCCCGGGGCGACAGACGGCGGGGTGGGAGTGGACCCGCAGGCAACGCCGGATCCCATCGACATCTCCCGTCGCCTCCGCCAGCCGTTCCTCGTGCCCGAATCCCACCTGGTCCTGGAGGTGTTGGCGGAGATGCGGCGGCAGCGCCGGGCCTTTGCCGTCGTCGTCGACGAGCACGGTGGCGTCGAAGGGGTACTGACGGTCAAGGACCTGCTCGGCGCCCTGGTCGGGGACCTGCCCGACGAGTTCGACCCCGACGACGAGCCCGACGTGGTGCGGGTGGACGGGAACCGGTGGCTGGCCGATGGCCGGATGAGCGTGGACGACGTACGGGATCGCCTGGACATCAACCTGCCCGAGGGGGAGTACGTGACCCTGGGCGGATTCCTGTTCGATGGCTTCGGACACATCCCCGAGGAGGGGGAGTCCCTCGACGTGGACGGCTGGGAGCTCCGGGTCACCGAGATGGACAAACGCCGGATCGCCAAAGTGGTGGCCAAGCGCCTCGGCCCGCCGGCGACTCCGCCACCACCGGGTCAGTCCGCGGACAGCGCCGGGAGCCAGCCCACCTCGGTCGGGTAGCATCACCCTGGTCCGGAATCCGCCCCACGGCAGATTCCGATCGACGGGCTGTGGCGCAGCTTGGTTAGCGCGCTGCGTTCGGGACGCAGAGGTCCCCGGTTCAAATCCGGGCAGCCCGACCACTCATCTGTCCAGTTCACGGCGTTTTGCGCCGTCAGGCTGGTTCGCTGAACCCTCGAATTTGGGCTGTTTTGGCGCGATCTTGGCGCGATCGGATTCATGACCGGAGTCGGCTTCGCCGAAAAAGCGGGCTTCCAGCCGATCGGCGGCCGCCCAGTCAGCCTCTACCGGTGCTGCGGCGTAGACGGTCAGAGTCAGGCGAGGGTCGCTGTGGCCCAGTCGGACCTGGGCCGTCTTCACATCCACTCCGGCCAGGACCAGCGACGTCGCCGCCAGGCGGCGGAGGTCGTGGAATCCGGCGCCTTCGCATCCCGCCGACCGGGTAGCCGGCAGCCACACCCGACGGCGCCAGTTGTCGTACCGAATGGGTCCTCCCTCGGTGTTGGTGAACACGAGGGCCTCCGGCTCGTCAAAGGTGCCCATCGAGGACAGGTGCTTGTCCAAGAGGTCGGTGATGGTCGGCGGCAGTTTCACGGTGCGGTTCCCGGCTTTCGACTTGGGTGGCCCCGTTACGAGTTGGCCGCCGAATCCCCTGGTGATCGACTCCGACACCGTCAGCGTCCCGTTCCCGAGGTCCACTCGACGAACCTTGAGGCCGATGACCTCCGACCAACGCAGTCCGAGCACCGCTCCCAGCCACACCATGGAGCGGTAACGATCCGGCATGCCGTTGGCGATCCTCACCACGTCCTCTGGCGTGAGGTCATGGCGCTTCGACTGGGCGGAGGAAGGAAGCCGGATGTTCCGGCAGGGCGAACGGGACAGCCAATCGTTGGCCACGGCGTAGGAGAAGATCGCCCGAACGACGTCGTAGTCACGCCGAACGCTTCTCGCTGCCCGGAGCTTCGTCCACTCGTTCACGAGCTGCTGGATCTGGTACGGCGAAGCCTGATCCAGTCGGGTCTGGCCCAGCGTCGGGATGATGTGGAGTCGAAGTGACACCTCTTCGCGAGCCAGAGTCGATTCGCGCTTGGCCGGGTTCGACACGAACCAATGGGCGGCGACCACCTCGAACAGCATCCGACCGGCCGCCGGATCGACCCAGGCATTGCGCCTGATCTCGCTCTGGACCGACGACAGATACTCGAGGGCCTCGGTCTTGGTCGGGAACACCGAGGGGGCCAAGTGACGTCGCCCGTGCTTCCAGTAGGACGCTTCCCACTTCCGTCCTCGTTTGCGAACGCTGCCGAAATTTCGCCGACCGGCCATGCCCTACCTCGACCCTGTATGCCACCGAGCAAGCATCTCGGCGGCGCTGGTTGGGCGCCTGGTGGGAAGGGCAGTCGGCGCGATCTGCCGTTCAGGAGTCATGGTACTGGGTAGGTGCCCCTTACCGGAATCAGGGTCGACCTTCTGCTCCTCGATCCATTGCGCCACGTCCCGCGAGTCGAAACGAACGAAGTGACCAACCTTCACGTAGCGGAGGCGCTTCTCGGTGACGAGCCGCTGAACGTGCCGGGTACTGGTTGACAACCACTTGGCCACGTCGTCCA
This sequence comes from uncultured Acidimicrobiaceae bacterium, assembly GCA_963831535.1. Lineage (GTDB taxonomy): Bacteria > Actinomycetota > Acidimicrobiia > Acidimicrobiales > RAAP-2 > Bog-756. Next base: position 36,339 of record CAWHQP010000005.1, read on the forward strand.
TGCTGAGGAGTGGGACGAGCTCGAACGGTGCTCCACCGTCCTTAGCCGGGCCCTCAGCACCAGATCGACTTGGCCCGCCAGTGCTCACGTCTCGACCTCGGCCAAATCGAGATAAGCGCTCCCTTCCCTAGCCAGCCACCGGCCCATCCGCAGCTGCTCCTCCACGTTCCGGGCCAGGCAGGCATCGCCGGGGGTCACGTAGTCGGATCCCTCGTAGGCCCATTCCCGAAGCTCGATACCGTCAACACTGGGCTCACCGTCCGGAAATCGCTGGGCGATCCGCCAGTGCTGCCGTTCGCCCCGAAGGGCTTCGAACGTGGTCGAGTAGCGCTGTGACTTGGTGAGGAAGTGGCCCCGGAATCCGCAAGTATGGGCCCACAGCCGGAGCCGGAGGTCAACGAGCTTCGGGTCGTCAGCCAGGGTCCAGGCCGTCTCAACCAGTGTCCGCAGGTGGTCCGGCAGTCGTCGGTCATTTGGGATGCCCGACCGGAGCCGGTGGTCAAGCACCCCGTGGTCGTCGGAGCCCTTGGTCGCGTACTTGGCCAGGTAGGCAGCGGCTCGGCGCCGACCATTCTCAGCGTCCGTGATCACCGCGGCATCGATCTGTTCGCCCCAGGCCAGGCGCCGACCGTTCATCCCCGGTACCGGAGCGCTGACCTTGCGGGCGGCAATTTGGAGTGCGGTGGCGAGGATGGTTCCGTTGATACCGTCGGGCCGGTCACCGAGTTCCTCGCCTGGCACGTCGGCCCGGACCAGAGCATGGACATGGACCGAACCCCGCCGTTGGAACTCGACCACCTTCACGTAGGAGAGGCGCAGTTGCTTGGCCGCTGAACGGGCCGACAGCCCGAGCAGAGATCCGAGGGCCCGGACGGCGTAGATGGTGGTTCTCCGCCACAGCTCAGAAACCCCGGCATTGAACAGGACCGCTCCTTCGTAGTCGTAGCAGTCGGAACAGAGGGCCTGGCCAAGCAGTTCGTCGGTTTCCTTGTGGCGGAGTGCGCAAGTGAGAGCCCTCCCATGAGGACAACGAGGCCCTGTCGGGTGACAGCTTCCGGTGTTCTGCTGGCGGTGGACGGGTCCGAAGCTCGGGGCGGTCAGGGTGAGGAGTACTGCTGGGTGGTCACCGATGGTCTCGGGTACCCCCTTTCCACCGCGCAGTCCTGCCGCCACAAGGGCAAAGGCGTCTCCCCGGTAGAGGGAGGCACAGGGCGGACAGAGGGTCTCCCTGCGGCTCCCACAGGCCTTGAGCAGCACCTTGTCAGGAAGGACCCGAGAATCGAAGCGGTGGTCAGGGCGCCCCTCGTTGTCGATGCCGATCACCCGTCCCGACAGGCGGACTGGCCGCCGGCAGCCCCGAAGGGCCAGGAGCTGGGTGTCGAAGGCGTCGGCGCCTCCAGGGGCGTTGATCCGGGCGACGATTCCCTCGGCGATCCGTCGGTCCTCGGCGGAGAGGGGCAGCTCTTCCGACAGGGTGAAATTGTGGGTGGTGCTTGTGGCTCCTCATGCCCGAAACGGTGCCGGAGGGGGTGTTAACTAAAGTGTTAACTTTCGTTATAGAACTGACTTGAAGTGGGATTTCGCCGGGCAGCTGAGTATTCGAGTCGGTGGTTCCTCGTCGCATCTCAGCAACCGTGTCGGAGAAGGTGTCATCTAACCTGTCACCTTTGTCCGTGATGAGGGAGTTCGCCTGTTGGTCGGCAGACTTGATCGGTCCTCGTCGCATGTCGGCAATGGTGCCGGTGAGAGTGTCATCTAAAGTGTCATGTTTCCCTCTGACCAGGGACGTTGCCCCCCTCTTGGTAGCCGACTCGTTTGGTTCTCGCACGTCGGCAAACAGTGCCGGTGAGGGTGTCAACTCAATTGTCAACTCCCTCCCTGACCAGGAAGTTGTGGGCCTCTCGACCTGATGGGTGTCCCTTTCTCGCATCGCCCACAGGTTGCCGGGGAGGGTGTTGACTAGCCCGTCTGAGCAGGGACTTTGTGACTCCCCTTCCGGTCCGATCGTCGCTCCCTGCCGCATGGGATCATGCTGGCGACTGGGTGTTCACTAACCTGTTCACGTTCTTTATAGAACTGACCTATGCAGGGAGTTCTTGGCACCTGCGCGAGTCCAGGTTCGAAGTGCCGGGCCGTCGCTGAACGCGTCCAAGGGCCGCTGCGGGAGCCGTGGCGCTGCTCATCTCGCTCTGTTGCTCAACGGTCGGCTCTCCTCGCTGAGCTTCGCTCACCCTTGACCCGGCGCTCCAGCACGGCATGGTGCTCTCAAGGAGCGACGTTGGCTCGTCGCTCCTCTTCGGTGAGGAGCGGTCGAGGTCACGATCGGACCGAGTGCGGTGCGACGCATTGTCCGACGATCTCCTCGTCGAGCTCAGGGACACCCCACGCCCAGCTCCGGGAGCTCTTCGCCGACGGGTTCGACGACGCCGTTCATGTCCTTGCCCGTAACGTCATGGATCTGGCTTCGAAGACGGCAGCTGTGCTCGATCAGGACCAAGGACCATCTGGCTGCTGAGCAGGTCAGATTCCATTCTCCCTATGGATATGCGACTCACGCCGGCGGGCTTGCCTCCGGCGCCCGCCGGCGAATCGCTCCTGCGTTCGGTTGGACGGGTGGCTCTTCAGCCAGCCGGATGCTCCGGAAGGTGTGTGATGACCTTCTCTACGAAGATCAAGCGGATTGCCGAGGACTCTGGCGCAGCTTGGTAAGTCAGACCTCAGTTCAAGATTTGGAGAGCGGCCGTGGCATGCCACTCAACTGCCGCGTACCCGTGGGTAGTCGCGATCAACTTCGCTTTGGCGAGCAGGTCTTGAGCCTTTTCCACATCTCCGGAAGCTCGTCGCATTCCGAGCATCCGTCCCCACGAGAGGTTGGTTCGAGCGCCGGAAAACTCTGCACCCGCCCGGTTGTTCAACCGGGTCGCCTCGACGAAGTACGCCTCGGACTCTTCCCAGCGGCCGAGAACCGATGCTAGGCCACCAAGATAGTGAGCAACCGGTTCCAGGGGCATTAATCCATTGAAACCCACTTGGTCATGATACGGAGCAAGCATCTCCACCAAGAGTTCCGCCGGAGCTTCCCGATGCAACTCAATTGCCACCTCGGCGTAGGCCGTCACGCCGTCAAGCCACCCGATGTCCATTGGCAGCGTCGCGAAGCTGCTGGCCGCTTCGCCATCGAGGAGCGCCAGGGCCGCGTCAGTTTCGCCAGCGCCGAGATGGGCCACCGCTACCGCACCCATGAAAGCAGGCATCCCGGACATCTCAGTGGCCACCGAGCTAATGACCGGTAGGAACTCTCCCAGGCGTCCCTGCTGATGGCGCACGACGATCATTTGGGATCCATAGAACGAGACGGCGTCGGGTTGTCCGCAATCCGTGCCGATCTGCAACGCCTCCGTCGTGAGGAGCTCCGCTCGTTCAGGATCGCCAACAACGAGCGCCTCCGACGCCTCGTGGAACTTGGTGATCCACATGAAGATGGGCTGGCGGAGTTTGTTGTTGAGTGATTGCATCAGCTCGAGACATCTGGTGGAGTTCCCGAAATCGCCAGCCTGCATAGCACTGATTCGGCGATAGAGGGCTGCGAAAAAGAGGTTGACGTGATCGTCCAATGACTCGGCCAGAGTCAGGGCTTCGGTCGTGTCGACAATCCGTTCAGCAAGAGTGGGCGGGGCCTCAAGTGGTTGCTCCACGAGCGTTAGCACCTGCACGGTCGTGGCTGGATCCGCAAGTCGTCGCGCCATGCTCTTCGCCTGATCTGCCAGAATCTGTCGCTCTTCCAGAGGTCTGCCGTAGATGAGCTCACTGCACAGCGTGGCGAGAAGTAGTGCCCGGTCAGTGCTGTCGACCGTTGGCATTGCGTCTAAGACGGCTTCAAGGACCGCCACCTTTTCGGCGTCCACGACACCAAGCGAACTGAACAAGCCCCTGTTGTTGGCCAGGGCTGCGGCCACAAGTCTGTCGGTGGCACCAAGCCCTTGCGCCTTACGGGCAGCGCTGAGCAGGGTCTCTCGAAAATCCGGCGTACCCGCCTGTCTTTGGGCATTGCCCAAACCGATGAGAAGATCGACCTCGAGCAACCTGTCTGGTTCTTGGACATGAGCGAGCAGCTGCAGGCCCCGCGCGAAGTACTGGGCAGCTTCGTCAGGGGCCAGCGCCGATACTGCGGCCTCAGCGGCCTGCTGGGAGTAGGAGATCGCCTTGGCCAAGTCGACGGGTTGGGTGGCGCTGAACCAGTGGTGGGCTAGCTCGCCGATGCGTGATCCAGGGGCGTCCTCAACCATGGCTTCGAGAGCCTCACCCACTAGCCTCGAAAATTCGTCCCGCCCCTGATCCGAGGGTGCTCGCGTCCGCGTAAAAGCCCTCCTGTCCTGCGAAAATGTGAGTCGCTGAACACCACACCACGCAGAACCAGGAGGGCTCCTTGAAGGTGCAGATTAGTCGCGCCACCCAGTCGATGAGGGTGACCACCGACGGGAAGAATCTGGTGTCCCACGCGGGCACCGCGTTGTTGTCCGAACTGGCCGATCGCAGCGGCCTGACCGAAGCGATGTCGGTGGCGATGTCGGCGTGCGGGATCAACTGGCACACCCACGATCCCGGCGTCGTCCTCACCCACCTGGCCGTGGCCATCGCCGACGGTGCCGACTGCCTGGCCGACATGGCAACCCTGCGTGAACAGTCTGAGCTGTTCGGTCCGGTGGCATCTGTCGCCACGGCCTGGCGGGCCGTCGAGGCGACAACAGCCTTCGAACTGCGTGCCATCCCCGAAGCGATCGCCGCTGCCCGAGCCAAGGTCTGGGCCGCTGCTCCTCCGGGGGAGTCGTTGGTGTTGGACTTCGACGCCACCCTGGTCAACTCGTACTCGGAGAAGCAGGACGCCACCCCCACCTACAAGAAGGGCTTCGGGTTCTTCCCCTTGGGGGTGTGGTGCGACACGACGAACGAGCCACTGGCCGCCATGCTGCGTCGTGGGAATGCCGGTGCCAACGATGCCGACGACCACGTCACCCTCTTCCACCAGTCGTTGTCGGGACTGCCCGAGGAGTACCAGACCGGCCACTTCGATGACGACGACCCGGCCCTCGTTGCCCACCCGATCCTGGTCCGGGCCGACTCGGCCGGGGCCACCCACGGGTTCGTCGATGCCATCGTGGCCACCAACTGCGACTTCTCCATCGGATTCCCCATCGACCAGGGAGTACGTGACGCCCTGGTGCTGGTCCAGGAAGAGGACTGGATCCCGGCACGAGAGACCGACGGCTCGGTGCGCGACGGTGCCTGGGTCACTGAGCTGACCGACCTCATCCCGCTGGCCAAGTGGCCGGAGGCCACCCGGCTGATCATGCGCCGGGAGCGTCCCCACCCCGGGGCCCAGCTGACGTTGTTCGACACGGCAGAGGGCTTCCGTCACACCTGCTTCATCACCAACACGGAAGGAAGCGACATCGCCGCCCTCGAGTTGCGCCACCGGGGACACGCCCGGGTGGAGGACCGGATCCGGAACTGGAAGGACTGTGGGCTCGCCAACCTGCCCTTTGACTCCTTCGTCCGCAACGAGGCGTGGGTGGCGACCTCCCTCATCGCCGGGGCGCTCCTGGCCTGGAGCCAGATGGTCTGTTTCGATGGTGCGCTGGACAAGGCCGAGCCGAAGACCATGCGCTACCGGGTCCTTCACGTGGCCGCCCAGCTCGTGCACAAGTCCAGGGGACTCATCCTGCGCCTGGACGAGACCTGGCCGTGGGTGGACGACCTCGCCAACGCCTTCGTCAAACTCCGGGCGGCCATCCCCTGACGGGTCGGGTCACAACGCCGACCCGAAAGCACTGCTGCAGGGCGTGACGTCCGAAACCGAATGACAACAGCGCGGCGCTTCACGCCCACGACGAGGTCCGGTCGACAAGATCGGTCACGACCGCCTCTTCGCTGACGACCCTGCCGTCAGCGGGGGGTCGGACGAATGATCGAGGCTAGGCGGTGCGCACGTGCCCGTCGGGTCGGCCCTAGGTCCTCATAGAGGGTGCGTTGGATGAGGGCGTGGGCGAAACTGTACTGACCGGGGAACTCTGCCTGTTCTCGCACCAACGCAACTCTCGTAGCGCTGTCGAGTACGTCGAGTAGCTGGTCCTCGGACACACCTGCGGCCAGGGCCAGAAGATCCAGATCGAAGTCCCTACCGATCACTGCTGCCAGTGACAAGATCCGTTCTGACTCCCTTCCTAGTCGGACCACCCGGGCACCAATCACGTCGTGCACACTCTCGGGCAGGATCAAGGCACCAACGGAGTCTTCTGAGATCCACCGCCCGGTGGCATCTTGGCGAATTGATCCAGACTCAAGGAGATTCCGGAGTACCTCGCTCACGAAAAATGGATTCCCGTCGGTCTCTCGATAGATGGCAGACGCAAGACCCGCCTGATCGTCCAGTGAATGGCCGACGGAGGCCTCCATAAGGGCGGTTACTCCGGCTTTGTCGAGTCCGCTCAGTTCGATGCGGGTGACGCCGTCGAGGCGACGAAGCGCACCGAGCATCTCAACTAGAGCGTGGGCGTGTGGCAGTTCGTTGTCTCGATAGGCGCCGAGGATGAGCAGGCGGGTTGGAATGTCGGAGGCGGCTACGTGGTGCAGTAGGAGCAGGCTGCCTCTGTCGGCCCACTGGAGGTCGTCAAAGACGAGAACGACTGGCCGGTGCTGGGACATCGTGGCCAGGGTCCCCGCTACTGCAGCGAACAACAAGAACCGCTCACTGTCTGAGTCCGTTGCGTTTGACGGAGGCGGCTTAGTGATGCGGCTGGAAAGTGCCGGGATTAACCGGGACAGCTCCGAACCGTGTGACTCGATGTGGGCGATGAGCTCCGCCTCGTCGGCGTCGGCGACATAGCGGCCGAGCGCCTCGGAGAAAAGCTGATAGGGGGTGGCCAGCTCCTCCTCGCAATGCCCGAATAGGACGCAGGCACCTTCATCAAACATGGCGCGCGCTGCTTCTGCGACCACTGTGGTCTTGCCCAGACCCGCCTCGCCGGAGATGAGTACGACCTCACGCTGCCGGTCGTGGTTCACCCGCTTGATTGCATCGACCAGCACCCCGACTTCGGCGTTACGGCCGATCACTCCCATCGCCGGCTGCCTTGTCAAGCTCAATGGCAATGGGACGGCCCGACCTTCCGATGAGCCGGTCAGGGGCTCCCGATCCCCTTTGAGGGCCTTGGATGACCCGGTTGCGCTCGCCCCAGTGAGAGTACGATCGAGGAGTGCTGGATCCTGAGCCAACACCGCTGCTTCCAGCTGGCGAAGCTCAGGGCTCGGATCGATACCCAGTTCGTCTACCAGGAGTTCACGAAGCTCAGCGAACGTTTGCAGGGCTTCGGCCTGACGCCCAGCTCTGTAGAGGCTGACGATCCGGGCACTCCAGAAACGTTCGTGGTAAGGATAAGTTGTCGTCAGCGTTGGAGTTCCCCGAGTAGCTCGACATCGCGCCCGCACTGAAGGTCCGCCTCGATCCGCGCCTCCAATGCCGCGAGGCGGAGCTGTTCGAGCCTCGCCATCCCGATTCGACCGGTTTCGCCCGGGAATGAGCTCAGCTCCCGCGTTCGCCATAGAGCGAGAGCTTCACGCAGCGTGTGGGAGGCACGTTCGGCTTCCCCTGAGGCGAGCTGGCGACGTCCAGCGGTCACCAGTTCCGTGAATATTCTGGCATCGACGGTGACCTCGGGTGAGAGCAGATATCCCGGAGGCTTGGTGACGATCACGTCGGGCGACCCCTGGCGGGCAAGTGTCTTCCTCAATCTCGAGACGAGCACTCGTAGGGCCCCAATCTGAGAATCGGGAGGCGTGCCCTCCCAGAGGTCATCAAGCAGGCGGTCGATGGACACGACCTCGCCGACCTCGAGAGCCAAGAGCAACAGCAGCGCTCGTTCCTTCGCGCTCCCGAAATGCACTGGGCCGGACGGCCCGCCAACATCGAGCGGGCCCAGGACATCAATTTCCAGGCTCACGGCCAATGAGGATAGTCCCACGCTACGTATTCGTGCAGGTGGAGGGCATAACACCGGCGAAGTAATCCAGCTGCAAGTCGTCTGTAATCGCCGTTCCTCATGCTGGGAAGAGGCCGCCGACCGGTGGTCACTGACTGAAAGGCGGTAGCGATGCGTCCTACCAGGCATATCCCAAAAATTTCCCTTACGACCCACCTTCACGGTGGCGACCCCGGTCGTGATCCGTCGCGGCGGCGGATGCCGAGGCAACAGCGAGGCCCGATTGGTCCGCTGCTCAGCGGGATGATCGGGGTTGTGCTCATGGCCACCCTGGCCATCGGAGTCTCCACCCCAGCGGTGGCGGCACCACAGGCCAAGCAGCTTGCCGGCAGGGGCAGCATCTGGGTGACCAATGATGGAGCAGGAGGCGACCCGGTCCAGGTGATCAAGGGGAAGACCGTCACCTTTTTGACCTTGCCGGGTTTGTCCAATCCTACGGGCATCGCCTTCACGCCCGACGGAGACTACGCCTACGTGGCCAACACGGACGCGTCCAACATCAAGGTCATCAGCACCCACACGCTCACGGTCACATCGACCATCTCCCTCCCCGTTCTCCAGAGCGGAAGCCCGGCACCAACAGTGGTCGTGATGGCTCCCGATGGGACGACGGCCTATGTGTCTGACGGGTCCTTTGTCGATGTCATCAGTACGGCTACGAACACGGTCACCGACTCCTTTGAGGTCGGGGGGATCGGTGGGATGGCGATCGCACCCAATGGGCAGTATCTGTACGCAACCTGGCTGAATGGGGCCACGGCTGATGTCGCGGTGATCGACACGAGTACGGACAAGGTCACCGACGACATTCCCGTCGGCGGTGACCCGCAAGGTATCGCCATCACTCCCAACGGCGAGACCGCTTACGTGTCCAACTGCAGTGGGGCCTTCACCTGCACCCTCGACACCGCTACCGACACCGTTACCTCCAGCTTCTCTGTCGGTCCCGGCGGTGGCGGTGGCGGTGTGGCCGTCTCGCGCAGCGGCAAGGAGGTGTGGGTGCTGGATACAAATGGCACCCAGACGTTCGCCGAGATCAAGCCGGGCCGGGTCAACAAGGTCACGCCTGTCGGCGGACTGAATGGACCAAGAGGTACCGGTACCGTGGTTATGACCGGGAGCAACTCGGGGCTCATCGCCTGTCAGGGCGGCGGCCTGGCTGTAGTCAAAGGAACGAGCGTCACCTACCCTTACAGCCTGGGCGGCGATGCCCAGCTAGCTGGGGTGGCCATCGAGCCCTGATCGGTCGCGTCGCTGGAATGGGTAGTTGGTACAGCGGGAGGAGTGTCAGCCGACGGCTGGCGCTCCTCCTGCTACCGCGCCTGCACTGTCCCGCGGAAATTCGATCCTTGGATGCCATTCACCTGGCCATCGCCGGGCGGCTCGGGGCCGATCTGAGCGGAACAAGGTCGCCAACGCACTGGTCGGAGCTGCGGCTCAGTCCATGAAAGTGTGGGTCTCGCTCCACAGTGGAGATGAGCCGCGTCAAACGGTCATCCGAATTGAGAAGGTTCGTCGGGGGCTATGGGCGGCGCAGTCGGCGTTTGCTCGTACGAGGAAAAACCTCCTCGCCTTGCGGGACGATGGCCGGAACGTTCCAAGCTGCCGATGGGCTCGTGAGCGTCAGCGAGGGCTGACCCCGGAGTGGGCGATGGCGGATTGCCCGAGTCCGCTGCCACTGCCCTTACTCTGGCCATTCCGAGCGATTGAATGGCGACCCCTGGTCTCCTCGATCGGGACATCCCAGACGCCGGCAGCTTGAGTCCCGGCAGCGGCCAGGGCCGGCTGGCCGCGGTCAGGGAACGCGTTGGGCGGGGCGGGTCAGATGCTCTCGACCGGGAGGCGGATCGTAGGCGATAGGCCAGTACTCAACCTGGCGGACCACGTGCCGGCCGTCGATCTCGGAGAAGGCCACGACGCGTGCCGACTGCTCGCCATCGGTCACGGTCACTTCGCTCACCACGGTGTCGCCGTCAGCAACGAGCCGGTGCACATCGAAGGTCCAGCGCCCCGTGCCTGTTGGGTACTGCGACTGCACCGCGGTGAAGTCGTTCCGCCCGACGATTCGTTCTCCGGAGCACGGCCAATCGATCACGCACTCGGGCGACAGGTGGCTCGCTGCCATCTCCCAGTCGTTGGCCTGCATGGCTTCCCAGAAGGCGCTCACCACGTCCCGGCCCGACACGGCTTGCCACGCTATCCCCTCCTGGCCGGCTCAGGTCCAACTGTCCCGAAATCGGAGCTGCCGGCCGTCGCCGATGTTGCTGGAACATGCTTCAAGGGCAGGCCGCCGATTCTGGAGTGATGCCTCCGGGCGCCGGGTCGGCTCGCACCCTTGACCTATCGGGCACGATCGCTCCTACCCGGCACTATCCCTCTTGGGTCGAAGCCACACTGCCAGAGAAATTGGAACTTGCCGTACCGCTGACACAGCGGAAGCACGGGCCTTTGCCTCGGCAGCGTCCCCCGGGGGTTTTGGCGCGATCTTCGGCACGATCCAACGGAAAGTGTCGGAAAATACTGGCTTCTCCCGGTTACTCCATCTGCACGATTTACACCGTCTGAACAGGTATTTCACCTCAAGTGTACGTTCGACGCCCACCATCAGAATTGGCCCGATTCACGTTCGGGACGCAGAGGTCCCCGGTTCAAATCCGGGCAGCCCGACCACGTGGGGGTGACCCCATGGAGTGGACCAGGTCTTATGAGAATTCGACCTGGGCTTTTTCCAAGTGTAAATCTTCGAACTCGTTGGGTGTGAGGTAGGCAAGCGAACTGTGCCGTCGGGCCGGGTTGTAGAAGGTCTCGATGTAGTCCGCCATGGCCGTTGAGAGTTCCACCACCGTCTTCCAGCTTTGACGGTTCAGCAACTCGATCTGCATCGACCCCCAGAACGATTCCATCGGGGCATTGTCGTAACAATCCCCGACCGTGCCCATCGACCCCATGAGTCCGTAGCGACGGATGTTCTCGGTGAAGGCCCAGGACGTGAACTGAGTGCCATGGTCGGAGTGGATGACCGTTTTCCGTGAGGTTGTCCGGGACTCGGCCGCCATGACCAGTGCGTCGTTGACCAAGACGGACTCGCAGCGTCGATCGATGGCCCAGCCGACGATCTTGCGGGAGAACAGGTCCAGTACTGCGCAGCAGTAGACCTTGCCCTCTCGGGTCGGGTGCTCGGTGATGTCGGTCAGCCACAGCTCGTTCGGGCCGGTGGCCATGAAGTTGCGCTTGACGAGGTCCTCCTCGGTGGCGGCGTTGACCAGGTTGGGCTTCCACTTCTTCGGGCCGGGAAGGCCCCGTATGCCCAGCTGGCGCATGATCTTCCACACCAGCTTCTTGTTGACGATGATCCCCCGTTCGATCTCGAGCGCCGCTCGCACCCGCAACATGCCGTAGGTGCCCCGAGAACGGGCGTGGATGTCGGCGATGGCGTCAGCCAGGAGCACCCGGCGGATCTCCTGGTTGGTCGGCTGATGGTGCTTGATGTCGTAGTAGGTCGATCGCTGCAGGCCGACCACCCGACAGGCCAGCCGCTCGGAGTAGCCCAGGTTGTTCAGCCCTCGGACAACCTGGTACTTCCTTTTGGGCTGACATCTGCCTCCTCGTCGAAGAGCGCACTCGCTTCTTTGACCAGTTTGAGCTCGGCCTCGAGGTCCTTGATGCGGCTCCGGGCCTGGAGCAGGGGGTCGACCTCGAAACTCTTGGCGCCGGCTCGCCGCCCGGCGTCGACCAAGGCCTGTCGGCGCCACTTGTACAAGGTGGCGTCGCTGACCGAGAGTTCGGCAGCCAGCTCCTTCACCGCCTCACCGGCCAGCATTCGTTCGCAGGCCTTGTGCCGGAACTCGCTTGAGTAGCGGAATGGCATGTCTACCTCCTGGTAGATCACGGCCAAATTCTCACAAAGGTGGTCCACTCTTTGGGATCAACGTCAACGGAAGGTGCACTTCAGAGCGTTACAACCAGGTCAGGCGGCCCTGAGTGAAGCTCCCACGGCCCCCGGCAGGCTCGAATTGCCCGAGCTCTCGACCTGGCCAATGTCGCCATGGCCGTCCTCGACGAACCGAACGCCGAGGCCGCCGGCATCCTTTGCTGTCGGCGAGGCACGAGCGACCCTGTTGACGTCAGCGTCGTCATCAATGCCCGACAGCGCCACCAGACGGTCATCACCAGTGACCCCTTAGATCTTCGACAGTTCGAACCCACAATCCGGAATGATGCTCTGTAACCGTCGTGAGCGAAGCGATCGCTGGCTGCAGGATCGCCCTTCGGGCATCGTTACACAGGGATACCCCTCACCGTCTCAGAGCACGGTACCGCACTAGACGGAGGAGGCGAGGACGGTCCACCACCGTCTGCTGGCTTGAACCTCCCTTTCGGACTCGATCATGAATCCAGCGTCCCCCAGTTGTGTCCTCAGAACCACGGGATCTCGATAGACGAACCAGCGGCTCTCATCGGGGGCGTACGCAACGGCCTCGTGCCTCGATTCATCGCCGAGTGCGGTGACGAGCACGAGCGACCCGGATGGCTTCATTAGCCGCCTGAACTCGGTGAGCACGGTCGGTGTGTCCCGTTCTGGGATGTGCAGCATGGAAGCCACGTTCCAGATTCCGTCGAGGTGTTGCGAGGCAATAGGAAGTGACCGCAGATCGGCCTGGACGAGGTGGCCGCTCAGGTGTCGCTGGGCGATTCGAAGCATCCCCTCCGAAAGATCGATCCCCACAACCTGCAACCCCCTGCGGGTGAGGCGGAGGCCGTCGTGCGCCGGACCACATCCGAGGTCCGCTGCGATTCCCCCGTCGGGCAATCGGGCCACAAACCCGTCCTCCAGCTCCGAGAGCCACTGGCCATCGCCCGATGGGAGCTGGTCTTGATGGTCTGCGTAGCGCCGGGCGATACGGTCGTAGGTACGCCGATTTGAGGCGGTGAAATCCAGTTCGTGTGCATGGTCGACAAGATCCGGGATGGTCCAATCATGCCTCCTCTGACGGCATCCCGGGTCGCTGGATCGGGCGCCCGCTCCCCCCTATCGGGATCACGGCCTTCGGGGTCACGCTCAGTCCGTTGCGGAGTGCGGAGAGGTGCCCCCAGTCCCGGCAACGCTGCCGTCCGGTTGTACAGGTCTCAGGCGCAGATGCATGAAGAAGGGCCCGGTCGTCAGTTCCTGAAACGCGATCGGGTCTTGCGTTTCAAGCTCAGGATTCGGCCTGGCTTCCACCAGGCGATCGATGACGAATCCCGCCTCGCTGACGGCGCCTGTGGCTGCGCTCAGGGGGCGACGCCAGAAGGTGACGGGATACGGCTGAACCCAGACCTCGGACACCTGAAGAAATGCGAAGTAGTCCTCAGGACAGTGGTTCCGCCAGTCCCAGGCCGGATGATGGATCGACATCACCAGCGACCCGGTCGGTCGGAGCACCCGGTGAAGCTCACGCAGCGGCGTGACCCAGTCCCGCAGGTAATGGAACACGAGCGACGCCACCGCCAGGTCGACGCTCGTGTCCTCCAGGAACGTCAACGGCTCAGCTAGATCATGGTGATGCAGATCCGCGCTATTGCCGATCCGCGAGCGGGCGATCTCAAGCATGGCTGTGCTCACATCGCATGCCACGACTTCTGCCCCGTGGTCCACGAGCCACTGGGTCAACGGCCCGGTACCACAGCCGACCTCCAGCACCCGTCTGCCGTGGACGTCGCCGAGCAACGATATCGTCGCGGGGCGTTCGTAGGAGCTGTTCGCGGCACCACTGGCGTTATGGCGGTCGTACGCGTCTGCCATGGCGTCATATTCGGAAGCAGTCCGTGCTGAGTCCCGATTCGTCACCCCCGACACGGTACCAAGCGGCACCCGGCCGTCGGGCCTGGTGTGCACCCTCTGGCGTGTGCCCCCGCTCCGGCGCGGGTGACCGCGTCGCACGTACCTACCGGCGGGACGATCGGAACCCATCGCGATCAGTACAACGGGTTCGGTAGCTCAAGGGTGGCGGACACCGGCAGACCATCCGGAAAGGGTTGCCCCCAGGCATCTCTATTTCGACACGACAGGCGCGGCAGGATCGTCGAACGGCCGTCACGTCCCCGACGGAAGCGGCGGCCGGGCCGCGGGTCGACGTCGACGTCGACGTCGCTGCGGGACCACCACCCATCCTCGTGCCCATCCAGGTGACGGTAGGCTCGGACGGTGGTGTCACTCGACGACGTCGCCCGATTCGCCCTCGATCTCCCCGAAGTGACCGAGGGGTCCCGCCACGGCAACCGCACGTGGCTCGTGGATGGCAAAGGCTTCGCTTGGGACCGGCCGTTCAGCAAAGCGGACATCAGGCGCTTCGGCACCGACACCCCCCCGCCCGGGCCGATCCTGGCCACCCGGGTCGAGGATCTGGTGGAAAAAGAGGCCGTCCTGGCCGCCAACCCCAGGGCCTTCTTCACCATCCCGCACTTCGACGGCTATGCCGCCGTGCTCATCCAGCTGAAGGCGGCCACCCGACCGGCGGTACGGGAGGCTGTGCTCGACGGGTGGCTGGCCTGCGCGCCACCACGGCTAATGCAGGCTTACCTGGAGCGCTGAACGGAGGCCGCCTCCGGTGTCCCCCACCTCCCACCCGATTCAAGTGCCGACCGGAATCCGACGATACCTACGGGACGGACACGGGATGGGTCCGGATACCGGCGGAGAGTGGGGCAGTCATGGAGCAGACACCCCGCATCGGGTGCGCCAGTGATTCCGACGACCCGGGCGCCGAGCCGGTGCTCCCGGCATCCGAACGCAGGCTCCGTGCCCTGCTGGCCAACGCCTTCGACGGCATTGCCGTGCTCGACGCCTCCGGCCTGCTCACCTTCGCCAGTCCACCCCTCTGCGCCATCCTGGGCAAAGAGGAACACGAGGTCCTGGGTCTCCCGGGGCTCAGCTTCGTAGACGCCCTGGATGCTGCCGAGATGCGATCCCTGGTCCTCGCCTCTGAGCCCGGGGACCGGATCGGACCGATTGGTCTCCGGATCCGGGTGGCCGAGGGAACGTGGCGGCCGTTCGAGGGCTACCGGACCGATCTGACCGAAGACCCCGATATCCGGGGTGTCGTCTGGAACCTGCGGGACATGTCCGAGACACGCCAAGCGGCACTGGCTCTCTCCAGGAGCGAGGAACGGCTGCAGGCCTTGGCCACCGGGTCGTCGGACGTCACCGTGGTCAACGCCATGGAGGGATTCGCCATCTACGCGGGGCCGTCCATGGAGCGCGTGTTCGGTTACCGCTGTGAGGAGTTCGTCGGGAGCCCGTATGACGCGTTCGTCCATCCTGACGATCTGGCCGACAATGTCGCTGCCGCCACCGAGGCCTTGTCGGCCGGACGTTCCACCTGGTCGTCACAGTACCGACTGCGCCACCACGACGGGACCTGGCGCTGGGTACACACCCGTTTCACCGACCTCCACGACAATCCGGCGATCGGGGGGATCGTGGCCAACATCCGCGACGTCACCGATGAGACGGCGGCCCACCTGGCGCTGAAGGATTCCGAATCCCGCTACCGGTCCATGGTGGAGACGGCGGCGGAGTCCATCTCGATCCAGGCGCTGGACGGTCGCATCGTGTTCGCCAATCCCCGGATGGCAGCGATGCTGGGCACCTCGGTGGAGGATCTGCAGCGCAGATCCATGTTCGACCTCATCGCGCCGTCGGACCGCGCCGTTGCCACCACCAAGCTGCGCCTGCGACACCAGGGCGTCTCCGAACAGTATGAGTTCACCCTGATCAAGGCGGACGACACGACCTGCGAGGTGCTGATCTCGGCCAGTCCGGTGCGGGACGGCGAAGGGACCATCACCGGCGTTCTGTCGATGATGACCGATATCACCGACAGGAAGCTGGCCGAGGCCGAGAACGCCCGGCTGGCTCTCGAGGATTCCCTCACCGGCGTAGCCAGTAGGGCTTTGGTGGTGGACCGGGTGGGCCAGCTGGTGGCCCAGCAGGGACGGCACCCCGGTATCGCCGCCGTGCTGTTCATGGATCTGGACAACTTCAAGAGCATCAACGACTCCCACGGGCACAGTGTCGGCGACAAAGTGCTCCGAGAGGTGGCGGACCGGGTGCGTCGGGCCATGCGACCCCAGGACACCGTCGGACGGTACGGAGGGGACGAGTTTGTGATCATTCTGGACCGCCTGGACACGGTCGGCGATGCCGTCGCCGTGGCCGAGCGGATCATCGAAGTGCTGAACGAGCCCTTCACCATCGGAGGATCCCAGATCTGGGTCCAGGCCAGCATCGGCATCTCCCTCACCCCGGTCGACACCGCTGATTCCCTGATGCGGGATGCGGATCTCGCCATGTACCGGGCCAAGGAACGCGGTGGCGGCCGCTACGAGCTGTTCGACGCGTCCCTGGGCCTACGGGTCAAGCAACGCCGGGAGTTCGAGCAGGACCTCCGCTCGGCCATCGACAACCATGAGTTCCGACTCCACTACCAGCCGGTGGTCACGCTGGACGGCCGGCTGAGCGGCTTCGAGGCGCTGGCCCGGTGGCAGCATCCCCAGCGGGGTACGGTCACGCCGGCCGAGTTCATCCCCGTAGCCGAGGCCACGGGTACGATCGTGGCCCTGGGACAGTGGATCCTCGAACAGGCCTGCCACGATCTGGATCGATGGCAGACATGGCCAGGATGGAGCGACCTGACCATGGCGGTGAACCTGTCCGGCCGGCAGTTGGTGGGGCCCGGCATCGTCGAGGCGGTGGCCTCGGTTCTCGCCTCCCACCGTTTCGCGCCCTCGGCCCTCTGCCTCGAGATCACCGAGAGCGTCCTGATGGACGACACCTTCGCGGTAACCACCGCGCTCACGTCCATCCACGATCTGGGCGTCCGGTTGGCCGTGGACGACTTCGGCACCGGCTATTCGTCCCTCCTGTACCTGCGGCGCTTTCCGGTGGATGCCCTCAAGCTCGACCAGTCGTTCGTGTCCGGCGTCGATGCCAATCCCCTGGACTCGATCATCGTCCGCTCGGTGATCGACCTGGCCCATTCGTTGGGGTTGACCTCGGTGGCCGAAGGCGTGGAGACCAGCGGGCAGCTCACCGCATTGCGGTCCATGGGCTGTGATCTCGGTCAGGGCTACTTCTGGTCACCAGGGATCCCGGCAGCCGAGGTCGACCGCCTACTCCTCGGCGACGGCGTACTACCGGTCGCCGAAGAACTGGTCTCCGAGAGGACGACCCCGCTCGCCACCGGGCCAGCGTGAGGCCCATACTGCCGTCCGGGTCACCTCGAGCGAGACTCAGCACGCCGGCGGCAGACCGGTCCGGAGGGCCCGGTTCCACGCGGTCAGTGAGGCCATGGGAACGGATCGGAATCCCTGGAAGCCCGACGGCACCGGGCTCGGGGCCCACAGTTCGACCGAACTGGCGTGATGGGTGACGGCCACCACCATGGCGGCACAGTCCTCCCCGTCGGTGGGACTGAAGGCTTGCAGGGCAACGCCGGTGGTGGCCGGGTGCTGCTGCCAGAGCTGGTCCATCAGGGCGAAGAGCCACGCCGATCCTGCCGAGGAAGCCGACGTGTCCCGGAGGCCGTGATTGTCGATGATGCACTCGGGTCCACCACGGGTTGACGAAGTAGCACACTCGGTGGCGATCTGGGCGGAGAACGTGGTGTCCGCGGCATGCTGTCCGTCAGGACCCACATCGAGAGTGTTGACCGGGTAGTCGATGGCCGTGTGGTGCCACCCGGAGTAGGCGGCGAACGCTCCCGTGAGGCACGCCTCCTCCCCTGCCGTGGTCCAGCCGTCGGCGGTCATTAGGGCCCGGTCCGCCGGACGGCCAGGAGTGATGAAGGGCTCTTCGGTGGTCGTCGCACACGAGGTCACCTGCACCATCCGGATGAGCGGGTCGGTGTCGTAACGGTTGGCCAGGGCGTGCTCGAAGGTTGACCACGCCGCCTGGTAGGGCGTGGTCCACCATCGCCCGAGCGTGCCCGGATCGGCCCCGTGGGTCCGGTCATCGATCGTCAGTGGAGGCCCACCCGTCCGGGTAGCCCACACTGGTGCGTCATAGCCCCCGACCACCCGGAGCTTCACGCCGAGCGTCGAGGACGGATGGGCTCGGTTATAGGCCGATACGGCGGCCAGCGAGGCGTCGAGCGGCGCCCAGTCATAGCGACCCTCCTCCGGTTCGAGCTGAGACCAACCCACGTCGACAGCGGTCCCAACGAAGGCCGGCCCGTCGGGTCCGAGCACGCCGGGGTCGACGGTCGGGAAGGGCAGTCCGTGAAGGTACGCGGCCTGGTTCGGCATCAGGATCAGCCCAGACAGCACCGGTTTGACGCCCGCATGGACTACCGGACGGTTCGGAGTCGTCCTCAGCGAAGCCGACGCCCCCGCCCCGGTGACGGCAGATACCACGACGACGGCGAACACGGCGGACACCACTCCGAGCACGATCAGGCGATAAGGGGCGAGTTTCACGTGTCCCATGCAGCCCATCGTGGCTCCCGCCTGTGTGTGTTCTGTTGTCCGGGTGTGAGGATTCATGGAGGTCATACGACTTGGGGCGACCGCGACGGATCTCGGCCCGGCGGTGACTAACGTCACAGGCGGACAGTCCACGCCCACCGGGCCGCGGAGCCAGATGGTCTCCGTCGCTCCACCTGCCCATCTGCCCCCGGAGCCATGGCCGACTACACGATCCTCGTACCTCCACCCAGGCGACACCGGCGAGCCCTGATCGCCGCCGGCGTGGTCCTCGTCGTCGTCATCGTGGCCGTCGGTGCTTTCATCGTTGGGCACCACACCAGCGCGTCCGGTCCCACGGCCAAGACGGGCGGGGTGGTCACCCCCACCACTGCCCTCGCCCCTCTCACCGTGGCCTCAACCACGCCTGCACAGGGCGCCACCGGGGTACCCTCGAACCAAGTGGTCACCGTCAATCTCTCGGCACCGGTGATCCTTGGCACCTCAACACCCACGTTCTCACCGCCGGTGACCGGGAGTTGGCAGAAGGAGGGGCCGAGCGCGCTTGCGTTCGTCGCTACCGCTCCGTTCATCCCCACCTCGACGGAGACGCTCACTATTCCGGCCGGGGCCGCCGGGCCCCACGCAGCCCACGGCGCGGTGCTGGCCACGCCGGTCACCGTTACGTTCACGGTCGCCCAGTCCAGTACCGAGCGCCTCCAGCAGCTCCTGGCCCAGCTCGACTACCTGCCCTTGAGCTTCACGCCCTCGGGGAGTCTTCCCCTCAACGGGGCGGCCACCGCCCAACCCGGTACGTTCGCGTGGCGATGGGCCACACTTCCCCCGGACCTCACCTCGCTGTGGTCCGAGGGCACCGAGAACGTGATCACCAAGGCCGCCGTTATGACCTTCGAGAATCAGAACGGGCTAACCGTCGACGGCCTGTCCGGCCAGCAGGTCTGGACGGCCCTGCTGGCCGCCGTGGCCGCCGGCAAGACCGATCCCAATCCCTACGACTACGTGCTGGTGTCCAAACAGCTACCGGAGAACCTCACGCTCTACGAGAACGGCACACCCACCATGACCGGCATCGCTGTCAACACCGGTGCCCCCGGAGCCGACACGGTGGACGGCACTTACCCTGTCTTCGAGCACGTGACCAGCTCGCGCATGCAGGGCACCAACCCCGACGGTTCGACGTACGACGACCCAGACGTCCCGTGGGCCAGCTACTTCAACGGTGGCGATGCCCTCCATGGATTCGTCCGGGCCACCTACGGATCCCCACAGAGCAACGGCTGCGTGGAGATGCCCGTGGCCACAGCGGCCCAAGTATGGCCGCTCACGCCCATCGGCACGCTGGTCACCGTGGTCGGCCCCCCGTCCTGACCCGATCGTGGACAGACCGGGACGCCCTCTAGGTCTGAGACCGTAGGATCCGACCAGACGGCATGAGACCAAGCGGCATAAGGAGAAGACACGATGGAGATGGAATACCGACGTCTGGGTCACACGGGTCTGAAGGTCAGCGTGCTGTCATTCGGCTCGTGGGTGACCTTCGGTCCCCAGCTGGCCGGCAGCCTGGCCGAAGACTGCCTGGGCGCCGCCTTCGACGCCGGCGTGAACTTCTTCGACAACGCCGAGGCCTACTCGGCCGGTGAGTCGGAGCGGATCATGGGGCAGGCCATCGCCGCCCTCGGTTGGCCACGCCACGACTACGTCCTGTCCACCAAGCTGTTTTGGGGCATCCACGGCGGAGTCAACATGCGCAACACCCTCAACCGCAAGTACCTCATGCAAGCCATCGACGGATCGCTGGAGCGCCTGGGCCTCGACTTCGTGGACCTTGTGTACTGCCATCGACCCGACCCCGAGACGCCCGTCGAGGAGACGGTCTGGGCCATGTCCGACATGATCGTCCAGGGTAAGGCCCTCTACTGGGGGACCTCGGAGTGGTCGGCCGAACAGCTCCGGGAGGCTTGGGACTTCGCCCGCGACAACCACCTCCACGCCCCGGTGGTGGAACAGCCGCAGTACAACCTGCTGTGGCGGGACCGGGTGGAGCAGGAGTACGCCCCGCTCTACGAGGGCATCGGCTTGGGGCTGACCACCTGGAGCCCGCTCAGCTCCGGACTGCTCACCGGCAAGTACCTCGACGGCGTGCCCGAAGGGTCCCGGGCCACGCTTCCGGGCTACGAGTGGCTGGCCAAGCTGCTCACCGATCCGGAACGCAACGAGAAGGTGCGGGGTCTCCGCTCGATCGCCGAGGAGCTCGACTGTTCACTGGCCCAACTGGCCATCGCCTGGTGCGCAAAGAACCCGCACGTGTCGACCGTCATTACCGGCGCCAGCCGGGTGGAGCAGGTTCACGAGAACCTGGGCGCCCTCGACGTCATGGCCAGGCTGACCGGGGACGTGTTGGAGCGCATCGACAAGCTCACCCTCTAGGACAGCGGCCGGACGGTCGTGCCTTGGCCCAGGATCAGGACCCATCGTCGTTGGACCGGACCCCCTCGGCCTCGGCCACGGCATCCGCCTCCAGCGGTGAGGGGCGTCGACGGCGCAGGGGCAGACGCCACCAGAAGTGGCTGGGCGGAGGGATGCCGACATGGGCCAGGTCGAGGACCCGGCGATGGACCGATCGGGCAACGTACAGGGAGAAGATGGCGGCGGGAATCTCCACCAACAGTGCCAGTACCAGGGCCTCGAAGAACTGGGCGCGATTGGCTGACGTCGTGATGTCGAACCAGGCGTCCACGAACAGGAGCACGGCCGTGGCTGTGGCTGGAAACTGAACCCGCGGATCGACGCGGAAGGCCATGTAGGCCGTACGGGCGATGGCATAGATCAAGATGATGTCGAAGCCGACCCAGGCCGCCCGGTAGTGCCGGTCGAACTGCCGGCGTGGCAAGGTCGCGGCCAGGTACACGATCCACGGCAACAGGATCACGGCAGCGGCTGCGTACAGCCACGCCAACCTCTTGGCCCGGCGACGACCCTCCGGCGGAGTCACCGAGGCCTCGTCGGTCATCGCCACCTCGGGGGTGGGACCGGCTTCCCTGTCCTGTCCGCTCACCAGATCAGCCTACGGTGCGTGTTCCTGCCCGGTCGACGGACCCGTCCCCGCTCAGCGCGGTTCAGCCAGGAGGGATCCACGTTCCAGTGCCGCCACCTGGAGGGCCTCCTGGGTGGAGATACCCACGACCGTGGGGATGCGGGACCAAGAGCCGTCGGCGTCGAGCTCCCAGGACTGGGTGTCGTCGGCCAGGTTGAGTTGGAGGATCTCCTCCAACTGTTCCACGGCGTCGGCGTCGGCCACCGGGATCATCGCCTCCACCCGCCGGTCGAGGTTGCGTCTACGAAGATCGGCCGATCCGATGTAGTAGGTGGCCGGGCCGTTCGCACCTCCCCCGAACCGGAGGATCCGCGAGTGCTCGAGGAACCGGCCCACGATGGAACGGACCCGGATGGTCTCGGACAGTCCCGGTACGCCCGGACGCAGGCAGCAGATACCCCGGATGATCAGGTCGATGGGTACCCCGACCTGGGACGCCCGGTACAGGGCATCGATGACGGCCACATCGTCGAGACCGTTCACCTTGATCACGATCCGTCCATCGGGACCAGCCATGGCCTGCTCGTCAATACAGTCGACCACCCGGTCGCGAATGCCGCCGGGGGACGTGACCAGCTCCTGATAGCGGGGAGGCTGGCTGAACCCGGTGATGTAGTTGAAGAACCGGGTCACGTCGGCCCCGAGGGCAGGGCGTGAGGACAGCACGCCCAAGTCCTCGTACATGCGGGCGGTCTTGGGGTTGTAGTTGCCGGTACCGACATGACAGTAGAGCCGGACCGCCTCGCCCTCCTGACGGACCACCAACGTGGTCTTGGCGTGGGTCTTGAGACCCATCAGTCCGTAGATCACGTGGGCCCCGGCCTCCTCGAGAGCGCGGGCCCAACCGATGTTGGCCTCCTCGTCGAAGCGGGCCGTCACCTCGACCAGGACCGCCACCTGCTTCCCGTGCTCGGCCGCCCTGACCAGCGCCGCCACCACCGGACTGTCGCCGGAGGTGCGGTAGAGGCACTGTTTGACGGCCAGGACGTTGGGATCGTCGGCGGCCTCGTTGATCAGCTCTTCCACCGATGCCGAGAACGAGTCATAAGGGTGGTGGACCAGCACGTCCTGACGGGCCAGGACGCTGAAGATGCTCGACTCCTCGTCACGCTCCACCGAGGTGAAGGCGGCAGGGACCAGAGGCGTCCACGGCGCGTCGTGCAGTTCGGGGCGGTCGAGGGCGTGTATGGCCCACAGGCAGTCGAGTCCGAGGGGGCCGGCGAACCGGTAGACGTCATCGGCTCCGAGCCCAAGCTCTTCGGTCAGACGCTCCACAGGAGCCTCCGAGGTACGGGAGTCGATCTCGAGGCGGACCACAGGCAGGAACCGCCTCCGACGGAGCTCCTCCTGCAGGGCCAGCAGGAGGTCGTCGGCGGCATCGTCGTCGAGGGCCAGGTCAGCGTCACGGGTCACCCGGAAAATGCACGGCTCCCCGACATCCATCCCGGGGAACAGCTCGTCGACGAAGGCCACCAAGGCCTGCTCGAGGGGGATGAACCGGTCACCGCCAGGGAGCGGCAGAAGTCTGGCCACATTGGGGGGGACCTTGACCCGGGCGAACCGTGACGTGTCGTCGGAGCGGTTGCGGACCTCGACACCGACGTTCAGCGAGAGATTGGAGATGTACGGGAACGGATGACTCGGATCAACGGTGAGCGGGGTCACCACCGGCAGGATCAGTCGTTCGAACACTTCGTGCAGATAGGCCTGGTCGCCCCCATCGAGCGTGTCCCAGTCACACAACTCGATCCCCTCGGCCCGGAGGGCCGGCGACACCTCGTCCACCAGCAGCGCCTCCTGGCGGCGGACCATCCGCTCCAGCGAGTCACGGACGTCGGCCAGCAGTCGGTCCGGAGTGGCACCGTTCAGTGCCAGGCTCTTGATCCCGGCCACGACCTGTCGACGGAGTCCGGCCACCTGGACTTGGAAGAACTCGTCGATACGCTCACTGAACAGGATGAGGAATTTGACCCGCTCGAGAAGGGGCAGCTCGGTATCGGCCACCAGGTCGAGCAACCGGTCGTTAAAGTCGAGGTCGGAGAGCTGACGTGCGAAGAACCGGTGCTCGGGGTCGGGGTTGCTGGCGGCCGGGGACCCCCGTGCGGTATCTACGCTCATCGACCAACGATAGCAACCATGACCCCGGTCTCCTCCTGTGGCGGTGCGGCACGCCGGGACGAATTGCTCCCACCGGTGGCCGACCGTCCGGTGGGGGGTCTGTCGTAGGTCACAATGGGTGTCGGGCAGGGGGACCAGAAAGGCACGTCACGTGAGCACCGATCGAACCATCGAAGTCATCGTCGAGATCCCCCGGGGCAGCCGCAACAAATACGAATACGACCACGAGCGCAACGTGATCCGGCTCGACCGCCGACTCTTCTCAGCCACCTTCTACCCTGCCGACTATGGATTCGTCCCCGACACCCTGGCCGAGGACGGTGACCCCCTTGACGTACTGATCCTCCTGGACGAGCCGACGTTTCCCGGTTGCCTGGTCGAGGTCAGACCGGTGGGGGTGTTCTGGATGACCGACGAGAAAGGACCGGATGCCAAGATCATCTCGGTGGCGTGCGGTGATCCGATGTGGGAGTCCGTTACCGACCTCGACGGATTACCCCCCCATCTGACGTTCGAGATCGCCCACTTCTTTGACGTCTACAAGGACCTGGAGCCGGACAAGCTGACCAAGGTCGGCGGCTTCGACGGGGTCGAGGCAGCCTGGCAGGAGATCGATCGGTCCTTCGAGCGGGCTAAAGGCATTCACCCATAACCGGGTTCCGTCGGTCGGGATGGACGTCTGGTCAGATGTCGGGCGACGTACTCCATCCCCAAAAGCGGGGTCAGCTACCCAGCACCTGGGCCTTGGCCGCGGCGAACTCCTCGTCGGTCAGGGCACCGGAGCTGTGGAGAGAGGCCAACTGGGTCAGCCTCGAAATGGTGTCGTCACCGGCGGGTGCGGCCGCGGGAGCCGGTGCAGGTGCAGGTGCGGCAGGGGCCTGTTGGGCCCCCTGGGCCTGCATGGCGCGGTTGGTTCCGGCTTTGGCACCCATGTAGGCCACTCCGCCGACGGCGGCGGCACGGAGGAGGGGGCGTCTACGCACGAACGGCATGGTGGCTCCTCTCAGCTCTCATCGGCATCGAGCTCGATGCCGAGGGCAAAGGCGATCTCGGCCGCTGCCGACACGATGCGGACGTTGCCCACCGTGGGGTTGAGGGCGACCAGGAGACCGAGGATCTCCTCGGGAGTCACGCCGGATTCGAGCGCGAACGCCACCTGAAAGACATAGGAGGCCGGGGCGGCGTCGGCGGCGATCAGTGCGGCGATGTTGCACAGCGAGTAGGTCCGCGGGTCCAGCCCCGAGGCTTCGAGGTTGTCCAGTCTGGCCTGGAACAGGCCTTCGAGGGCACTGGCATCGTGCTGGGCGACACCGAGAAACGCGCCGCTGGTATCAGATGAGACGGGCATGGGTCTTCCTCCACTCGTCGATCAGGCCCCGCCAGGGCGGGCCGGCAGTCCGGGGAGTTCCACGAGGGCCCCCTGCCGCCCGGACACATTAACTGATCACGACCCGAGGATCATCCTCCCCGCTTTGGTGCCGGCGCCGTGCGGCCCTGTTCCCTCCGTCGTCCCGGTTCGGCCTCTGCTGCCGGGAAGGGGGCGACGAAACCGATAGGCTCAGCCGTCGCGCGGTTCGGGCGAGGTGCCCAACACGTGGGCGCACCGTCGACGTCGCCATAGTGCCGGGCCGGCGTCATACGGGGGTGTAACTCAGTTGGCTAGAGTGCGACCTTTGCAAGGTCGAAGTCGTGGGTTCGAGTCCCATCACCTCCACCCGTTGTCGGAATTGCAACGTTCCCTGGAGATGGGACTTTTTGGATTCCGTTCGCCACGCGAGGTAAACGTCAATGTTCGAACTCCTCCTGAGCTGGTACAACGCGGAGAACAGCTCAGGATCCCGGTCGAAGGTAAGACGCCCCCTGACTCGGTCAGCCGACTGCCACGACGAACTAGCAGGACAGTCGACTCTCAACCGCTGAACGGGCACGGGCGACGACGGCTCGGTCATCGTGAAGGACGCTCACGATGTTCGTTCCGGCGAGAATGACACCGAGTTCGAATGCGACCTGCCCGGGGTCGGTGCCTGGGGCCAGTTCACCATTCTCAACCGCCACGCTGGCTTCGCGCCCGAGTAGGTCTCGCCACTGCTGTTGGATACGCGCCACTTCGTCATGGATACGTCCGGAGCGCGCACCGACCTCGGCGGAGGCGGCGACAAAGAAGCATCCACCGGGGAAGATGCGCCGCTCCACGTAAGAGAGAAAGCCGTCACATAGGGCGCTGAGTCGTTCGCGCCCTGGCTCGGTCACACCCAGCGCCGGTGTGACCACTTCGGTGATGAAGCTGTCGCGTGCTGCATTGATGGTCGCCAGCTGGAGCTCCTCCTTGGAGCCAAACAGCGCGTAGACGCTGCTCTTCGCGATGCCGGTGGCGTCGGCGAGTCGGCCGATCGAGAGCCCTTCGATGCCCTCGATCGTCGCAAGCTGTGCCGCCTCTTTCACGATGCGGGCACGGGAACGCTCTCCGGGGGCCCGGGTCTGCCTCCTCGGTGTCTCCTCCTCCGGCATCGGCTCGTTTTCCCTCCTTCGCCTGACTGACCGCTTGCATCTTAGACGCACGATCGTTTACAGTTCTTGTACGATCGTTCGTCTAGCAGGAGGTCGGAGCCAGTGTCCCCCGTGAACTGGGAAGAAGCAGGTCGAGGCTGGGGAGCGCGTGCCGTGGAGTGGGCGTACCTGTTCGAACCCTATGCACGCCCGGCGAACGAGTTGCTGTTTAACCATCTAGAAATCAAGGACGGTGCCCGCCTGCTCGACATCGCCTGTGGCTCCGGGTTCGCTGCTCATCTTGCCGCCGAGAGGCAGGCCACGGTCTCGGGACTAGACGCAGCCGAGGCCCTTGTGACGATCGCACGGACGAGAACCCCGAGCGGGGACTTCCGCGTTGGGGACATGTTCGAACTGCCGTTCGCAGATGGCAGCTTCGATGTCGCGACAAGCTTCAATGGCATCTGGAAAGGATGCGAAGGTGCGTTGAAGGAGGCTCGCCGGGTGCTCGTGCCGAACGGTCGACTGGGACTCACCTTCTGGGGGCGATTCGAACGACTCGGTCTGATGCCATACTTCCTCAAGGTCATCGAGTTGTCTCCACCTGAACACGGGACAGCCAACATGGAGCACGGGGACACCGGCCGCGAAGGTGTCATAGAGGACATGTTGGCAGCCGCGGGCTTCACGTTGGTAGGGCGCGGAGCCGTCGACGTCGTGAATGAGTGGCCCAATATTGACACGGCCGTTCGTGCTCTAGCGGCAGCGGGTCCGTCCGTCCCTGCGATCGAGGCAGTTGGCTACGAGGCGTTCTGCGAGGCGTTGCATGAGGTCATCTCGCCCTTGTGCGAACGGGACGTCGGCGTCCGGGTCACCTCCGAGTTCGGATGGATCGTCGCAAGTGCCGACTGATCTCATACGGGTCTTGCAATGAACGACGGTGTCGTCGTCCCTCCTGATCGGGCGTACCTCTCCCGTCAGAGAGGGGTGGGCCACCTCTGCGCGAACTACCGATTCAGACCAGGTGAGAAGGGCACCCGGCCCGGCGGGTCACGGAACGGAACGGCGGTGAGCGTTTCGCCTTGGGAATCGAAGGAGGGATCGGTGATGACCGCCGATTTGCAGTGATGCGACGAGGCATCTGCGTCGATGGGCGGGTGCGGCAAGAACTGACCACGTCATCAAAGGTCGTCTCACCACTGACAATGAGTCGGAATCGACAAGATCGGACTGATGCCATGACGCAATTGAGTATTCAGGAGTCCTTATATCCCGATCTCACGTGCTTTGGGTGTGGTCATGCCAATCCCGACGGCTTTCACCTGCGGAGCTATCGGGAACATGAGGTCACCGTCGCCACGTTCACCCCTCGCGCCGAACACGACAACGGTTTCGGCTTCCTCAATGGGGGGATCATCTCAACGGCGCTCGACTGCCACACCGCGGCTGTCGTGATGTGGGAAGCCGATCGCCATGGATGGAAGGCCGACGAAGGAGCACCGATTCCCTTCATCACCGCTAGCTTCGACGTGCGATTCTTGCGACCCACGCCTCTGGGACCGCCGCTGTTGCTTCGAGCTGAACCCGTGGCGATCTCTGAGGCGGCCATCGTTGTGAGTGCCGAGCTTGTCTATGAAGACAAGGTGCGGACAACGATGCTGGCGAACTGGTTGCGATTCCATCCCCGGGACCAACGCTTGCGAATTCGATCGGGCCACCGCTGAGATCGTTCGACTCACGTTGGCCTCTGGCTTCGAACATAGTCCCATCACCTCCACCTTTGTTCTGCCCCATGACATCGCTGACAGATGAACGCACGCCGGCTGGGTCTGATCAAGGACCCGACCGAACCCGATTCGTATCGCAGCCGGGGACTTTTGTCGGTGACACCAAGGAGACACCCGTCCATACCCAGGCAAAGTACCTGGATAGAGGGCATTTACCCCTGGTGCGCACCGGCCAAAAGCGGGGTTCGGCGCCGCAGATCTCTTTCGTATAGCCTACGGGACGCATACGTTTGACACCCAGTGCGGCGGTCTCCGGGTTCAGCAGTAGATCCGAAACCGAAATACGGCATTCGGAGAAACGTAGGGGGAGCAGCATGATCAAGAGGATCCTGATAGCGATCGCTATCTTCGTTACGCCAATCGCGACGGCAACTGTCGCCGGCGTCGTCGCCAGTCCTGGCGTCGCCGGTGCAGCCACGCCAGCGCCGACGACCATAAACTGCAGCCTGGGCGGGACGGTCACCTTCGCCACGCCAGGCCTGTCGGCCGGTGGTGTCATCACCAACAAGACGGTGGAGGACACCGCGTCGTCGACGACAGCGGCGGGAACGAATTGCCCGACCACGACCAACGCCCTGAAGATCCCGGCCGCCACCACACTGTGCCCGGAGACCGGTGGCGTCCCGACATCGACTGACCCGGCCGCCTGCCTGGCGTCGACCACCAAGAATGGCGTGGTCACCTACGCCATCGCCAAGGATCCCTACTACTACGACACCGACGGCTCCTACGCCTCGACCGGTCTGACCGATCTGGACGCGGCCTTGTCGGCCAAGCCGATCAAGGCCACGGTCGACGGGATAGCCACCGACATGGTCTTCGTCTCGGCCTCGGAGGTGTATCCCACTGCCCTCGGTGGCAGCGGGCTGTGCGGTACATCGGACGTCGGCTTCGACGTGACGGGGAACGTCCAGGTGAAGGACCTCACTGTCGGCACCTACACCGAGCTGGTATGTCTTTCCAGTGACACCGGGGTGGGCACGTCGGGGAGCTTCCTCACGGACCTGGGCTCCTCCACCGCCCTCATTCAGACGGCCGTGGTCGGTGGTGACAGCTCGCTGACGATCGTCATCCCGACTGCGTCATGCAGCCTGTCAGGGACGGTCACCTTCGCCTCGCCAGGCCTGTCGGCCGCTGGTGTCATCACCAACAAGACGGTGGAGGACACGGTGTCATCGACGACAGCGGCGGGTACGAATTGCCCGACCACGACCAACGCCCTGAAGATCCCGAGCGCCACCACACTGTGCCCGGAGACCGGTGGCGTCCCGACATCGACTGACCCGGCCGCCTGCCTGGCGTCGACCACCAAGAATGGCGTGGTCACCTACGCCATCGCCAAGGATCCCTACTACTACGACACCGGGGGCTCCTACGCCACTAGCGGTCTGACCGCTCTGGAGGCTGCCTTGGCGGCCAAGCCGATCAAGGCCACGGTCGACTCGATAGCCACTGACCTGGTCTTCGTCTCGGCCTCGGAGGTGTATCCCACGGCCCTCGGTGGCAGCGGGCTGTGCGGTGCATCGGACGCCGGCTTCGACGTGACGGGGAACGTTCAGGTGAAGGACGTCAATGTCGGCACCTACACCGAGCTGGCATGTCTTTCCAGTGACACCGGGGTGGGCACGTCGGGGAGCTTCCTCACGGACCTGGGCTCCTCCACCGCCCTCATTCAGACGGCCGTGGTCGGTGGCGACAGCTCGCTGACGATCACCTTCTGAGCCTCTGAACATCGGTCTGCCTTCGGGCCGATGTGACAGAATCACGGATCAAGGGCGGGGCGAAAGCCCCGCCCTTGATCGCGCTCCGCCTGGCAAACTCTGGGAGGCAAGGGGGCGTTTGTCCTGCCCGGGACTCTGGTCATTGAAGTTCGGGAGCCGAAGCCCAGCACGCCCGGGTGGCAGCGTTGCGGAGGGACGTCGGCAACGTCACAGGATCGAAGGGGAGATGTCGGCTCCATCAGTGGTCGCATCTCGTCGCGACGAGTGGGCATACGACTGCCCCCGTTGGCCAACTGGTCGCTCCAATTCGTTATGTGCCGCCATCAACACTGATGGTGGTCATCGATGACAGATCGACCGGTGACGATTCAGGCGAGGCGACGACCACCGTCAGTCGGTCAGATGCCGACGACAAGAATAAGATCGCCGAGTCCGGTGAGGTCGTCAGGTTCCGGCTGTAGAGGACAGACCGTTGACGTGCGCAGTCGCTGCTAGGTCGCAGACGCTCCGTCAGGGCGATGGCCTCGTTTCGGCGGCGGCTGCCATGATTTGTCCGTAGATCCGGGCGGCAGTGGCATCGAAGGGAAGCCGGTTCGAAGTTTGCCTCTACCTGCTGGAGACGAGCCTGAGGGCGGGTGCTCTCGGATCCAGAGGTGCCAGGTGCGGCCATCTCGGCGAAGGTGACCACCGATACCACGACTTCCTCTGGAAGCGCGGTGACCACCGCTGGATCACGAACGTCCGCCCGCCCCAGGTCAACCTTCCTAAGCCGGAGTTCCTGCGGCCATGCCCGCCAGCAGCAACTCGAGGGCCGCCTGATCCGGTCCGGTAAATGCCGGACACGTGGGCACGACGGCCAGCGTTGCCAGCAGACGCTCGGTGAGGGTGGCGGGAGCTGTCGGTAGGTGACTGCTCAGGATCACCGTCGGG
This sequence comes from uncultured Acidimicrobiaceae bacterium, assembly GCA_963831535.1. Taxonomy (GTDB): domain Bacteria; phylum Actinomycetota; class Acidimicrobiia; order Acidimicrobiales; family RAAP-2; genus Bog-756. The sequence goes on from CAWHQP010000005.1 coordinate 66,973, forward strand.
TCCAGTCGACGGATCCCGTCCAGTTGGCTGGCGAACGCGTCGGGGTCGATCGAATGGAGCCACGGGGAGTCGAGGGTGGCCCACAGCACCTGGCCCTCAGCCAGCTCGGTCTCGGTCAGATCCTCCGCCGACGGCGGAACGTCGGCCAACAGGGCACCGAATGAGTCGGCACTGAACAACGCTCCCGAGCGTGCATCGTGGAAGCCCGTGGTACACGGGTTGTCGAACGTCGGCGGGCGCAGGGCGGTCAATATCCGGTTCCCGGCCTCCAGCTGTTGCCCGGGGTTCACCAGGTGCACCCGGTCGAGCGGCAGCGGATCGGCAAGGCTCATGGCACCCACCCCCAAGAACGTCGTCACAACCTTCAGATCGGCGTTCTCATCGAGCAGGGCGTGCAGTGCACCGATGTGATCGGGGTCGGTGTGGGTGAGCCAGATCCACCGCAGATCAGCCACGTCGATGATGGTGCGCAGCGCCTCCATGAACTGGTCGCGCTCGACGACGGCACCCGTGTCGACCAGTACAGGCTCGTCGCCGTGCAGGACGAATGCATTGATCGGGACGAATCCCAGTCCCGGGATGGGGAAGGCGGACGTCAGGACATCGATGTCCGGTGCTGCCCGGTGGATGGTGATCACGTCGTTGCTCCTTGTGGTCGGCGGTGGGTCGATGCGTTGTCAGGGCTCCGTGAGGTGCTGGACCGGCGCCAGCCTCGCTCTCTCCAAGGGTGTGCCCCAGAAGGTCGGCGGAGCGACGGTGAGGGTAGGGCTGAGAAGGGCCGGTTCAGCCGGTCGGCCGGCTGAGTCGAACGGCGAGGACGACCTCGTCGAGCTCGGCCTTCACGTCACGGGCCCAGGAACAGTGGGCGACTCAGCAGCGGCCTTGAGTTGACGGAGGGTGTGCTCCATGGCCTCGGCCAGTTCCTTGCACCGGTTGGTCGGGACGTCGACGATCCGGGCCCAGGCGGGGATCCACCGCACGTCGTAGGACTCGGTCACCCGGGTGCCGCCCTCGACCTGCTCGAAGTCGTAGCGCCACTCGGTCGACTCCCGACCACCTTCCTCGGTGACGAATGCGAACGAACGGCCCCGCTCGGCCACCAGGACCCGGCCCCGGCGCGACCAGCGCATGAGCCCGGCCGGGCCGCCCTTGTTGTGGCCCACGAAGGTGGCACCAACCGTCGGGGCCGTCGAGCCGTCGGTCCACTCGACCTTCTGGCACTCGGGGCTCCACTCCCCCATGCGGGGCAGATCGGCCACGAGTTCGTAGACCTCGTCGGCCGTGGCCTGGATGGTGGCCTGGCGACGATCCGTCGTCAGCCACCAGCGTCCGCTCGTGGGGGGCATGGCGTTCTCCATCCTCTCAAGTCGTCTCGGCGGGACCGTGCGGGCGATCCATGGAACATTGCTTAAGTTATGCTCATTAGCTTAAGATGTCAAGCACATTACGTGCTATTATACAGATATGGTCGTTGAGCAGGGGGTCCGCATCCCGGCGGGGGCCCCGTCTGGTGACCGGCGTGCCCGCCGCCGCCAGGAGACCATCGCGGAGATCCTTGACATCGCGCTGGACGTTATGACCGAAGAGGGCGTAAACGGCCTGAGCCTGGCCGAGGTGGCCCGCCGGCTGGGCGTCCAGCCGCCGTCGATCTACAAGTACTTCGCGTCGATCATGGCCGTCTACGACGCGCTCTTCCTACGTGGCCAGGTCGAGCACCTCGAGGTGCTCCGGAGCGGCATGGCCGACGGCGGAACCGGGCTCGATGCGCTGACTAACGGTCTGGAGGCGAGCGGCCGTTGGCTGCTCGAGAACCGGGCCCTCGCCCAACTCCTGTTCTGGCGGCCCGTGCCGAACTTCGTCCCTTCTCCGGAGGCGTTCGCGCCGAGTCTGGAAATGGTGCGCATCCAACGGGAGGCACTGGCCGGTGCCGTCGCCGCCGGCCAGCTCGGTCCCGCCGCCGACAGTGACGAAGCCGTCTTTCTGGTGTCGATCTTCATCACGGGCGCGCTTACCCAGGCCATGGCCAATGAGCCCGAACTCTCCTGGGGCACAGGGCGGTTCACGCCCCTGTTCCCGCGGCTCATGGGACTCCTGGCAGACATCTACCCTCCACGGTGACCATGCCCCCGGGCACATCAGCACACGGCGCCTGAGTCAGAGTGCATCCCTGCGGCGAAGCCAGACGAGCGCTCCCCAGCCCCACAGTGGCGGCAGGTATGTCGTGGAGGCTCGGTACAAGATGGTGGCGGCAATGGCCTGGTCCTGGGGCACCCCGAGGAGACCGAGACCGGAGATGTAGCTCGCCTCCATGACCCCCATGCCACCGGGGACCGGCGCCATACCCCCGATCAGCGCGGTGAACGTGCAGACAATGAGCAAGCCGCCGAACGGTGCCGAGGCATGAACGGCGTAGAGGGCGAAGCCGAGACCCAGCGCCATCATCAGCTGGGTGACCGCCGCCCCGCCGAAGATGCGAGCCAGCTTGGTCGGGGTTTGAGCGATGAGCCGGACGTTGTTCCACGCCGCGGCCAACCGGGGTGCGAGCCGGGACACGATCACCCGGCGGATCTTGGGTATGGCCAAGGCGATACCGCCGACAAGAGCCAGAACCACCACCGCGTAGAGAACCAACTGCAGGTTCTCCGGACCCGAACCGGAAGCGCCGGCCGACTGGCGCTGGAACTCGCCGGCGGCGAAGCACAGGGTCACCAGCGTCAGGATGATCTGAACGATGAACCCAGCCACGCTGTAGACGATCCCCGAGCTGAGGGCCACGCCAGGAGGCAGCCCGCGGCGCTGATTGAAGCGGATGACCGTTGCCGTGGTGGCGACAGTGCCGCCGATCATCCCGGTGAAGTTCATCGCAAACCGCAGGAGGGTGAGCGGCCCGATCGGCGGTGCGATCGGCACGGTACCCGACATCGAGAACGCCTCGGTCACCGAGGTCGCCTGGGTGACTACCAGAGTGGCGACCACCCACCACCAGATCGAGTCCGACAGGAGATCGCCGATACCGTTGAGGCCGACGAGTTGGCTCACCAGGAGCCACAGACCGAAGAAGGTCCCGAGGAGCATGAGCAGCTGTGACACCTGGAACCGGGCCAGGGGCCGGGGCTCGACCGGGTCGACCCCGAGGGCCTCGGCGGCACTCAGTCCGCAACTCGGTGAAGGCCTTCTTGGTCCGAGGGCCGTGTGGGACGGCGGAGACGGAGGTGACCTGGGGCTGGATCAGCGGCAGCAGCTCCTCCACCCGGTCGGGTCCGAGGGCAGCCACGGCGGCGGCCACGGCGCGCTCGGAGCCGACGATCTCGGCCGTGGCCACGAGCAGCGACGCCGCATCGCGTCCCCGGGCCTCGGCCGTGGCCATCGCCTCAGCCGATGCGAACTCGAGAAATGCAATCTGGTGGGCCTCGTCGAGGACCACGCTGTCGGCGCTGATGTTGTTGAGGGCGAGACCTGCCCGGGAAAGCTTGTCGAGGGCCTCCCACAGTGCGGCGAGGTCGGCGGCGTCGATGTCCCCGGACCTGAGGTCGGCGAGCCTGGTTCCGGCCGGGCGCTCGGTGACGAGGACGGCATCGTCGGTCGGGGTGACCCGACCGGCCCGGACCACGGTCGGGGCACCCACTCCCTGGGCGCCCGCCCACAGCATCATCCCGACCGAGTGTTCGATGTGATCGATGCGGCGGAGCCGCAGGTCCAGGGTCGAGCGCCGGATCCAGAGGAACCGCCACACCCGGGCCAGGAATTGGCCCTCGGGCGCATCGCGGCCGTAGACATCGACATCAAGTACGGCACCGCCGGAGCCGGTACCGGTGAAACGGGTGGCGCCCCACGTGGCCACGGTGTCACTGCGCACGAGGTTGGTCACGGCAATGCCGAGTTGGTCGAGGAACCCGCCCGGCCTCGGTCACCGTAGGGGCGACGTCGGGGGTTCCGAACCCAAAGGAGACCGCCGCGCCGGCTGTGACCCCGAGGGCGGCAGCACCGATGGCCCCGAGCGGTACCAGGTGGGCGTCGAAGACTTGGGCGAGTGCACCGACATAGACGACGACCCACAACGGTGTGCGCAACGGGACGCCGAGGATCCGGATGACCAGGAAGGCGGAGGCGAAGGTGGCGGCGATCAGCGGTGGAGCCGCCGCTGTACCCCGGCCCAACCAGTGAGCGATGCCCCAGGCGACGAGCGCGGCCCCGCCCGCGGCGATGAGAACATGGCCGACGAGGCTGAACCGGCGGGCGAGCGATGCACAGCAGGACGGCGGCGACGATGAAGGCGGTCGTGCCGCAGACGGCCACCCCGGTCACCAGCCAGGAGATCCACGCGGGAATGACCACTGAGACCGGATCATCGACGCCGGCGGCGACGACCGACCAGGCGGTGACGGCAACCGCGGCACCCGTGGCCGCGGCGATGAGGTCGCGGGGAAGGCGCAGCCGTTTGTCGGAGGCGGTGACGAAGATCCTCGCCCGCCAGGTCCTTGGCGTGCTCGAGACGGGGACCTCCAGCCGAGCACTCACCGCGTTTCCCCCTTCCGATGGTCGTCACACCAGGCGACTGCCTCGTCCACGGTGGGGAAGAAGTGCTCGGGCCCGACCCGCTCGGTCAGCCCGGTGTCGGTGAACTGCTCGTCGAGGTGCGACTTCATCCGGGCGACGACGAGGGTGACTCCGCTGGCGGCCAGGGCCGTCAGCAGCTGCTCGAACGCCTCGATGCCGCTGGCATCGATGCCGCTGAACCCTTCAGCGTCAAAGACCAAGAACTCGGTCTCCGACGGCGCCCCGGCCACCGCCTCGCGGATCCGGCCCGACACGTAGCGGGCGTTGGCGAACAGCAGCCGGTCGTCCAACCGGTAGACGACCACCCCGGGTGTGACCTTGGCTCGCGGGTGCATCGAGACGTTGGCCCACCGCCCGAGGCGGGGCACGTACCCGAGGACGGCGTCGTGGGGCTTGGCCGAACGCATCAGCACCTCGACGATGGACAGGCCGACGGCGACGATCAGCGCTTGGAGGACCCCGAAGACCACCACCCCCACCAGCGTGACGGCCGCGATGACCACCTGGGACCTACCGGCCCGAGCCAGAGCGCGCCAGGCGTCCGGGCTCGACCAGGCCGATGGCGGCGGCGACGATGACCGCCCCGAGACACGCCTTCGGCAGCTGGGCCACCGGCCCGGTCAGGAACGAGCAGAACCAGCGGCCGTGGCCGCCGCCGCCATGATCCCGACCAGCTGGGTGCGGCCTCCGATCTGCTCATTCACCGCAGTCCGCGAGCCGCTGGCCCCGACCGGAAACCCCTGGGTCACTCCGGCCGAGACGTTGGCCAGTCCGATGGCCAACAACTCCTGGTTGGCGTCGACGTGTTGGCCACTGCGCCCGGCGAACGAGCGGGCCGTGAGGATGGCGTCCGCGTAGCCCACGGCGAAGATCCCTGCCGCTGCGGGCAGGAGGTCGATGGCCTTGCCCAGACCGACCCGGGGCCAGCGGATCGACGGCAGCCCCGAGGGGATATGGCCGACCAGGGCCACACCGTGATCGGACAGTCCCGCGACGTAGGACACCAGGATGCCGGCCACCACCACCACCAGGGCCCCGGGGACCTTGGGCACGAATCGGCGCAGGAGGAGGAGTGCGGCCAGCGACACGAAGCCGATCAGCACGGTGAGCCCGTGGATGGAACCCAGCTCGCGGACGAACTCGCGTACCTGGGGGATCGGGTCATCCGCCTCGATCGGTATCCCGAACATCTTGCCCAGCTGCCCGCACACCAGGACGATGGCGATGCCGTGCAGGTAGCCGACCAGGACGGCCCGGGAGAAGTAGTCGGCGATCCAGCCGAGCCGGATGATCCGGCCCACGACGGCGATGGCCCCGACCAGGACGGCCAGCATGGCCGCCAACAGTGCGTAGGTGGAGACACTGCCGTCGGCCAGGGGCGCGACCGCGGCCACCACCAGCAGGGCCAGTGCGCCTTCGGGGCCGACGACCAGCTGCCGGGAGGACCCGAACACGGCATAGGCGACGGCCGGTAGCAGCAGTGCGTAGAGGCCCGCCACCGGGGAGAGGCCGGCCAGCTCGGCGTAGGCCATGGCCGAAGGGATGGCCAGGGCGGCCACGGTGATGCCGGCGATGGCATCCTTGCGGCCGCTGCGCCTCAGGTAGCCGGCGAGCTCGGTGCTGACGGGGAAGGTCCGAGCCGAGACCGACGGTCGTTGGCGGGGCTTGAACGGTGAGACCTCGGGGTCGTACCGGCGGGAGTTCTGGTCGTCGGCGGCGCGATCGTCCAGGTCAGGCACGGCCGCCCCCGGTAGGACCCACATGGCCACCCAGGCTCCGGCGCGGGCGCATGGTCGGTGTCGTCAGGTGCTCGGGCCGGTGACCGGCCAACGTGGCACTGAAGGCCCCGTAGCGGGAGGCCAACGGCGATGCGGACAGGCCGTGGGCCAGAACGCTGAGGGCGACGGTCACCGTTGACCACGGACAGGACCCGGCCGGCGTCGCCCGGATCGAGGGTGTCGTAGGCGATGAGGCCGAAGACCACCGAGGCAAGGCCCCGGGGTCCGAACCACCCGATGAAGCCCACGGTGAACCGGTCGAGTCCCGATCGCGTCAAGGGCGAGCGCGACAGGGACCATGCGCACCACGGTGAGGGCGAGGACAGCGAACACGACAGTCCGACCAGGTGGCGTGCTCGAGTCCGGGGACCACCATGGCCGCGCCGAAGATCAGCCACACCATCAGTGACAGCAAGCCTCCGGTCTCCTCGGCGAAGTCGACCAGCGGCTCGAGGTCCTGGCGCACCACGGAACCGAACGCCATGCCCGGCGATGAACGCGGCGACGAAACCGTTGCCGTGGGCCTCGAGGGCGGCGCTGTAGGCCAACAGGGCCAGGCCGAGGGCGGTCAGCGTGCGAAAGCCGGATTCGCTCCACCCGGAGGCACTGGCCCGGGCCACCGCCCAGCCGCCGACCATTCCGACCCCGGCGCCCACCGCCGCGCCGATGAGCAGGTCTCCGGCCGCACCCAGCACGGACGTCGAATGGACCATCTCCGATGGTAGCCGCACCGGCCAGGAACAGATTCACGAACGGGGTGGCGATGCCGTCGTTGAGGCCGCTCTCCACGTTGAGCAGCCGACGGATCCGGTTCGGGATGCGGGTGTCTTCCATGATGGTTGCCCCGAGGGCGGCATCGGTGGGCGCCACGATGGCTGCGATGGTCGCGGCCACCCACAGCGAGACGCCCGGGACGATGCCGAAGGCCGCCGCTGTCCCGAGGCCGATGGTCAGGGGGAGTCCGACGGCCAGGAGCCGCACGGGCAGGCCGAGGTCGTGACGGAGCTCTTGGATGTTGACCCGCGAGGCGTCGGTGAACAGGACGAGCGCCAGCGTGACCTCGGCCAGGGACCGGACGTTCGACGAGTGGGGATTGAAGTGGACGAACGCCAGAGGCCCGTGCGTGACGACCAGGCCCATGACCACAAAGGCGATGGGGGCGCTGATGAAGAGCCTCTCCAGCCCTGGCCGATACCAGCGACCACAGGATGACGCACCCGGCGGCGGTGGCGAGAACCGCCGTGTCGAGGCCGTGGTTCACCGTGCGCGTCCGGGTCGGGACCGCGCCATCGGTCCCCGCCCTGTCGCGGGCGGTCCCCCCGCCCCGGTCCGACCTTCCACCGTGCCTACTGCCGGGCCATGGACACCCGCCAGCGCTCATCGGGGAGATGAGATGGTCGGCATCGTCCGCTCCGACGTCGATCTGGACCCAGTTGACGGTGCCCGGAAAGCGGCTGGTCGACTCGTCATACTCCGTCGCTCACGGTCGATCCGGTGTCGCTTCCGACGTCGGTGGTCTCGTCGTAGGAGTACACCAGCGGGACGGTGCGTTCGAGGCGTCCGTCTCCTACCGGATGCACCGTCGACGAACAGGGTGACGGTGGCCGGGCCGCCCAGCCCCCCGTCGTAGGCGAACTCGACCCTGACCTGATGGTGGCCGGGGTTGACGGTCGGCGCTCCCGCGGACGACCGTCCGGGTGATGCCGAACAGGTTGTAGCAGTAGGTAGGGACGCCCTCGAGCAGATAGAGGCTCCACCCGCCGAAGGCTCCCCCCTGGGCGATGCAACACGCCCGATCGCTCGCCGTCGGATACCTCGATGTCGGCGGTGACCGAGTGGGAGGTGTTCTTGGTGTTGATCACCGAGCTCTCGCTGAGCCGGCCCATGCCCCCGAAGAGCAGCTGGGAGCTACCGGTGATCAGTTCGGGCCGTCCGGCCAGCTCGGCCAGGAACCGCTCCACCCGGCGGTCGTCGAGGGGGAGGGCGCCGTACTTGACGGCCTCGATGAGGAAGAGGCGCTGGAGCCGGTGGAGCTTATCGGGGTGCTCGGCGGCCAGGTTGTGGGCCTGCGACCAGTCGGTGGTGGTGTCGTAGAGCTCCCAGGTGTCGTCGTCGAGTGGCGGCGTCTCGGCAGCCAACCACGGGATGCTGTGGCGGGTGACCGCCGTCCAGCCCTTGTGGTAGATCCCGCGGTTGCACACGATCTCGAAGTACTGCGTCTCGTGACGCTCCGGCGCCTCGGCGATCGTCGAAGCAGTAGCGCATGCTCACGCCGTGCAGAGGCATCTGCTGGATGCCGTTGACGAACGTGGGGGCCGGGATGCCCGCCGCATCCAGGATGGTAGGGGCGATGTCGATCGACGTGGTGGAACTGGGAACGGGTCTCACCCCGGGCCGCGAACCCGGCGGGCCAGTGGGCCACCATCCCGTTGCGCGTCCCGCCGAAGTGGGAGGCCACCTGCTTGGTCCACTGGTAGGGGGTGCAGGTGGCATGGGCCCAGCCGACGGCGTAGTGGTTGTTGGCCGCAGGCGACCCGAAGTCGTCGATGTGGGCCTTGAGGAACTCGGTGGTCTCGAGGTCCATGCTCTGGTTGAAGACGAGCAGCTCGTTGAACGTGCCGTGGGGGGTTCCCTCGGCACTGGCTCCGTTGTCCCCGATCAGATACAGGACCAGGGTGTCGTCCAGGATCTCGAGCTCCTCTAGAGCGTCGATCAGCCGGCCGACGTGGTGGTCGGTGTGGGAGAGGAAGCCGGCGAACACCTCCATCTGACGGGCCAGCACCGGCTTCAGGTCGTCGTCGATCTCGTCCCAGGCCGGGATCTCGGCCGGTCGGTCGGTCAGTTCGGCATCGGCCGGGATGACCCCCAGCTCCTTCTGGCGGGCGAAAGTCTGCTGACGGAGGGCGTCCCAACCGTCGTCGAACCGGCCCCGGTAGCGGTCGATCCACTCGCTTGGGGACGTGGTGGGGGGCATGGGTGGCCCCGGGTGCGAAGTAGGCGAAGAACGGCTTGTCCGGAGCCAGCGACTTCTGCTGTCGGATCCAGGCGATGGCCCGGTCGGCCAGGTCCTCGGTCAGGTGGTACCCCTCCTCGGGGGTCCTGGCCGGTTCGACCGGGTTGGTCCCCTCGTACAGACCCGGGATACCACTGGTTGGTGCCGCCGCCGATGAACCCGTAGAAGTACTCGAACCCACTACCCGTCGGCCACTGGTCGAAGGGTCCCACCGGGCTGTTCTCCCACATCGGGACCTCGTGGCACTTGCCGAACTGGGCCGTGGAGTAGCCGTTGAGGCGCAGGGTTTCGGCCAGCGGCGCCGCCGCCTTGGGCCGCACCGAGCTGTAGCCCGGGGCCGAGGTGGCGAGGTCGGGAACCGCCCCCATTCCCACACTGTGGTGGTTGCGGCCGGTGAGCAGTGCGGCCCGGGTGGGTGCGCACAGGGCTGTGGTGTGGAACCGGGTGAAGGCCAGACCGCCGGCCGCCAGGCGCTCGGCGGTAGGCGCCTCGCACGGGCCGCCGAACGCGCTTGAGGCCCCGAAGCCGACGTCGTCGAGCAGGATGAGCAGGACATTGGGTGCGCCCTCCGGCGGGCGGAGCGGCGTCGATGGGCGGAAAGGCCGTGTCGGGATCCTTGGCGTCGTAGGTGGTCACACCAACGTGCTGGGGATCAGGAAGGGGAAGGTTGGTTCGCGGCCGGTCAGCAGGCATGAGACAGTTCTCTCGACGGCATGGGGGCGGTCCGACCTCCTCGGGATGACGGTGTCCCGCCGATATTGCCAAACTTTGCAGGCGGATGTCGGTTTTCCCGGAACCGGCCCGTGTGAGCGTGCCACTCGCCCTCGTGACCCTGATCATGGTCCTCATCGGGCCGCCGCCCGGGGTCGGCAAGGAGCTCGCCGTTCTTAGGGTTCGCCGCGGGGACCAGGATGTTCACGTCGGACCTCCGGCGGTCTCCGTGGCAGGGTGGGACGTGTGGGTAGTTCGTACCCTAACGAGAAGTGCTTAGCAACCTAACTATGCTGGAGATCGATGTCAACCACAGCACCGGAGCACGGCGATGGGCGGCTCGTGCGGGTCCATGCCGGCTTCGACAAGGAGTTTCCCGATGCCTCGGCGCTGGCCACGGAGTGCTTCTTGAACCTCGGACGCGTGGCCGTCTCCATGCTGTCGGAACTCGGCCGACTCCTGGATCGCTTCGGGGTCCCGTCGTACACGAGCTTCAACGCCCTGACCGTCATAGCCGGGGCCGGCGAGCCGATCCCCCCGTCCGTGGTGGCCACGAGAATGGTCGTCTCGCGCCCGACGGTCACGGGCATTCTGCACACCCTCGAACGGCTCGGACTGGTCGCCCGCAACAGTCATGGAACCGACGGTCGAATGCGGCCCGTTTCCCTCACCGACTCGGGTCGAGACCTCGTGCAGCGTGCGCTCCCCGAGGTCCACCGCTTCGAAGTGCAACTCTTGAGTGCTTTGGAACTCGGTCAGCAGCGCACCCTGCTCGACAGTCTTGCCGCCATCGCCGGTCGACTCGAGGCCTTCGCCACCGAAGGCTGACTCGTGCCCAACCGATGGCCTCCACGGGAACGAAGTGACGGCCCCGGGTGGATTCACACCCGACGGGATCACGGCATCCTCCCGTGCTCGGATCACCGGGGTGACGGCGGGAGCTCGGTGGGGACGGCGCGTTATTCAGGACCCAATAACCCGTACCCACGACTGGGCACCCATCTGGATGGCGTCCCAGGGACTCCCGAGTGGCGGGGTGTAGGACAGGTCGAGATCGCTCATGGCGTCGACGGTCGACTCGTTGAAGATGGCCACGGCGGCGATGTCGATCCGCTTGGCCACCTCGGCGTGACGGTGGCCGAAGAGCTGGACACCGAGAAGTCGTCCGGTGGCCCGGTCCCCCGTGTAACGCATGTGGATCCGGTGGCTTCCCGGGTAGTAGGCCTTGTGGTCGTCGGCCTCGAACGCCACGGTCATCGGGTCGAATCCGGCGGTAACCGCCTCGTCATCCCGCACACCGGTTCGTGCAGCCACCATGTCGAAGATCTTGACCACCTGGGTGCCCAGGCTGCCGGCGTACTCCCTGCTCCCCCCTACGGCGTTCTCGCCGGCCACCCGTCCCTGCTTGTGGGCGGTGGTACCGAGCGGCAGGTAGGTCAGGCCCATCAAGCGGTGATGGGTCGCGACGCAGTCCCCGGCGGCGAAGACCCCGCCGAGACTGGTGCGCATCTGGCGGTCCACACTGATGGCCCCACCCGCTCCGAGCTCGGCACCTGCCTGGGCAGCCAGCCGGGTATCGGGTCGCACGCCGACGACCACCAGGACCAGGTCCGCGAACGTGGTGTGCCCGTTTCCGGTGCCGTCGGTGGCGTCCACCTGCAGGCGCCCCGGCGACCCGGCCGGGGCTCTGGCGATGTGCTGGACCGTGGTCGACGTCCGCACATCGACACCGTGTCCGGCGAGCGTGGCGTTCACCAGGGCGCCGATACCGGGGTCCACGGTCGGGAGCACCTCGGGGAGCCGTTCGAACTGGGTGACGGCGAGGCCGCGGGTTCTCAGCCCCTCGGCCATCTCCAGTCCGATGTAGCCCGCACCCACGATCGCCGCGCTGGCCGGGTCCGACTCCTCGAGCGTGCGCACGAGGGCGACGGTGTCGCCCATCGAATGCAGCAGGTGCACGCCGTCACCGATCCCGAGGGCGCCATCTCCCGTCAACCCCGAAATCGGCGGCCGGGCCGGGATGGCCCCTGTCCCGATGACCAGCTGGTCGTAGGCGAGCTGGTCCGGTGACCCGGATGCATCGACCACCGTGAGCCGGTGGCCGCCCGCCTCGACGGCCGTGGCTCGGGTGTTGAGCCGCACATGCATGCCGGTGGCGGCGAGCTCATCCAGGCTGCGATGCGCGAGGTGGCGCCAGTCCGTCACCTCGCCGGACACGTAGTACGGGATGCCGCAGATCGAGAAGTTCGGATAGGCATCGGCCACCACGACGGTGACCTCGGCCGACGGATCGAGCTCCCGGGCCCGCAGTGCGGCGCTGATGCCGGCATCGCTTCCGCCGATCGTCACCAGGTGCATGGTGGAGCCTTCCGAGGGTGTGCGGTGCGGTCGATCACTGGGTTTCGAGATCGGTCTCGGCCCGCAGGTGCGGTTGGATGATGTCCGCGGCTTCGGCCCTGGTGATCCCGGGATAGAGGCCACGCACCAGCCCGAAGGCCACGACCCCACCCACGATCTGGGCCGAGATGAAACTCGGGACCGAGGATGGGGCGATCCCGGCGAAGGTGTTGGAGAACATCCGCCCGACGGTGATGGCCGGGTTGGCGAAGCTGGTGGAGCTGGTAAAGAAGTAGGCCGCCCCGATGTAAGCCCCCACAGCGGCCGGGGCCAGATGGGAGCGCCCCGATCTGGCCAGGGCGAAGATCACGAGGATCAAGCCGAAGGTGGCGACCACTTCAGCGACCCAGTGTGGGCCGGAGGCCCGCGGCTTGGTGGCGATCGAGATGGCGGACTCGGAGAACATCACGTTGGCCACGATGGCCCCGGCGATGCATCCCGCCGTCTGGAAGGGGAGGTAGGCGGCTGCGTCACGCCACGAGAGGCCACCAAAGGCGGCGTCAACGAAGGACACCACCGGGTTCAGGTGGGCGCCGGAGATAGGTCCGAACATCAAGATAATGGCAAACAGCCCCGCGGCCGTCGCCGCGGCGTTCTCGAGGAGCTGGAGCCCCATGTTGCCCGGAGACAACGTCTGAGCGGCGATTCCCGAACCGACGACGGTAGCCGCCAGTAGGGCGCTGCCGAGGAATTCGGCCAGCAGCCGTCGCCACAAGATGGTGTCCCGCACGTGATCTCCCCCGGTCGGCTTCGTGGCCTCCCTGGCCGCTCGTGTCTCGCTCAGCAGCAGGACGAGGGCTGGGGCGACCCGACCCCAGCGGACCACGGGGCGTCCTCGACGGCCTGCGGCGGGCAACAGGAACCGTCGCCGGCGATGACGGACTCGGCCGGCGCGTCGGCGAGCACGGTGTAGACCTCCCAGGGTGCTCCATCCGGGTCGTTGACCCACACCTTGTCCTGGACGGCGAAGCAGCAGGTCGTCTGGTCCTGGACCTCCGTCTCGAGTCCCCCGGCCGTCAGCCGGCCATTGGCGGTCGCCACCTCCTGGGCGGTCCCCACCTCGATACCGAGGTGATTGACCGCACCCACGATCCCCTGGCCGCGGGCGTCCCCGGTCTCCATCAGGACGAGCTTGAGGGCTGGGTCGGCGATGGCGAAGTTGGCGTAGCCGGGCCGCCGCTTGGCCGGCTCGGTGCCGAACAGCTTCGAGTAGAAGGCGACCGCATCGTCGAGGTCCGAGACGTTGAGGGCGAGTTGAACTCTGGACATGACAGCAACCTCCGGTAGAATCGACAACTGTCGATGCATCGAGTATTGTTGATGAATCGATGATTGTCAATGGGAGATCACCATGGCCAAGTCAGCTGCCACCCTCGCCGTCACCGAGTCGTCTCCGTGCTGCCCTTCGGTACTGGCGGCACCGCTCGACGTGACCGATGCCGTCGAGTTGGCCCAGGGGTTCAGTGCTCTGGCCGATCCGGTCCGGCTGCGTGTGCTCAGTATCTTGGCTGACGCGGCCGATGGCGAGGTGTGCGTGTGCGACTTCGTCCAACCCTTGGGCAAGAGCCAGCCCACGGTCTCCCATCACCTCAAAATTCTGAGCGAGGCCGGGCTCGTCCGTGGAGACCGTCGTGGCAAATGGGTCTGGTACTCCCTCAACCGGTCCCGCCTCAGCGAGCTTCAGGCCACCCTCAACGCCTGACCCCTCGTACGCCTACCAATCCCCCGGGAGGGGGACCTTCCCCCTGCGCAGACCGGCGCGGTGACATGTTCGGTAGCCCGCCCACCGGCACCATGGATGGAATCGATGGGGCGCCGGGTGGATGTCAGCCGGGCCGCTCGGCCGGCCCGTCCCCCCGGCGCACCGAGATGCCCGGGAACTCGGGCGCCTGCCGCCAACGCTCCAGATACCCGATGTACTCGAGCAGGCTCTCGGCATAGACCAGGTTGCGCGCCGCCTTGGCATCCGGAGCCTGGAGCTCGCTGTTGTAGAAGCTGGGCGTGCAGTTCCTCGTGTAGCGGGCACCGCCGGCGGCTACGCCGTAGAGCACGCCGAGCCACTCCTCCTCGGCCGCCTCGTCCGGCTCGATGGCCTCGATCCCCTGGTCGGCACAGACCTCCACGATGTGGGCCACATGTTTGGCCGACTCGGAGAGCAGGTGCATGAAGTTGGTGCCGAAGCCACCCTGGACCAGGCTGATCAACAGCAGGTTGGGGAACCCACTGGCCAACACCCCGTGCAGGGTGTGAGCGCCCTCGGACCATCGCTCCGAGAGGGTGACACCGCCGAGGCCCTTCGGATCGAAGCCGATTCGCTGGTGCAGGTCGGTGGTGACCTCGAAGCCGGAGGCGAAGACCAGCAGATCCACGGGGTACTCGACGCCACTGACCACCGGCCCGGCCTCGGTGATCTGGTCGACCCCGCGGCCCTCGGTGTCCACCAGATGCACGTTGGGCAGGTTGAATGCCGGGAGATAGTCGTCGTGGAAGCAGACCCGCTTGCAGTTCTTTCCCCAGTAGGGCTTGAGCTTTTCGGCTGTCCCGGGGTCTTCGACGATCTCGTCGACCCGGCGACGGATGGCCTCCATCGTCTCGAAGTCGGACCGCTCGAGCGCCTCGGCCTCCTCGTCGGACTCCGCCAGCTTCTTGGTGTTGACCCACATGACCTCGGTCCAGCCGTCGGCCACCATGTCCACCTCCGGCTGGGCGCCCGTCACCGCCTGGGTGAAGTTGATGATCCGCTTCTCCTGCCAGCCCGGCTCGAGGCTCCTGAACCATTCGACATCGGTGGGTGATTGATTCCGGACGCCTACCGCGGCCGGGGTGCGCTGGAAGACGAAGACCTCCTTGGCCACTCGGGCCAGCTGGGGCACCACCTGGACAGCGGTCGCGCCGGTGCCGACGACACCGACGCGCTTGTCGGCCAGCTTGTCCATCGGGCTGGTCGGGCTTCCACCGGTGTAGTCGTAGTCCCAGCGGCTGGTGTGGAAGGCCTTGCCCGTGAACTCCTCGATCCCGGGGATCCCCGGCAGCTTGGCCTTGTGCAGAATGCCCCCGGCCACCACGACGAAGCGGGTCGACAGCTGGTCGCCGCGGCTGGTGGCGACCAGCCAGCGCCGCGCCTCCTCGTCCCACTCGGCTCCAGTCACCTCGGTCTGGAAGAGACCGTGGGGATAGAGGTCGAACGTGCGGGCCAGCAACCTCGAGTACTCGAAGATCTCGGCGGCGCTGGCGTAGCGCTCCGACGGCATGAAGCCGGTCTCTTCGAGAAGCGGCATGTACGTGTATGACTCCACGTCGCACATGCAACCCGGGTACCGATTCCAGTACCAGGTGCCACCGAAGTCCCCGGCCTTCTCGACGATCCGGAACTGGCTGATCCCGTGCTTACCGAGATCGATAGCCGTCAGCATCCCGGCGAACCCGCCTCCCACGATCACGACGGAGACCTCCTCCACCACCGGGTCACGGGAAAAGCCGGGCTCGACGAACGGATCCCGATCGAACTCCTCGTAGGCGGCCGTCAGCTCACGCCACTGGGCCATGCCGTCTGGGCGGCGGCGCTTCTGCTGCTCCGCTCGGTACCGCTCACGCAGTTCCTCGATCGAGAGATCCTCGATGCCATTGCCCTGCTCCATGGCTGCCGACCTTCCTTGGGGACCGGTCTGACGACTCGGTCAGCTCTGACGGCGCCGATTCTGACACGCTGGCCGGCTGTCCAAGCAGTGTCTGGGACCGGTCGCCCCCGAGCCGACCGATCCACACCCAGGTAACGGGTATCCCGTCCCTCCTCGGTGACGCGGGCCTCCTCGGTGACGCGGGCCTCCTCGGTGACGCAGGCCTCCTCGGTCACGCGGACGACGGAGGCCGTGTCGAGGTTCCAACCCCGAGGTTCACGGTCGTCCTGATCCCCCCGGACCGACGGGGCCCCAGGCACTCTCCCCGACCGGCTCGGCTCAGCTCGGCGAGGGGGCATCACGGCGTGTCTCCCCGCGGTCGGGGGGCCTACCGTTCTCCCGACTCACAGACCGGGCCCGACGGTGAGGTCCGACCCCTGGACGGCGGCCTCGGCTGCGGCTCCGGTTCAGAACGGGACCGCAGCAGTCCGGTCCCGGCGATCCTCTCGATCGACTCAAGTAGCTCGACTTGAAGTCGCCGCAGATCCATGAGCCGTTCCGACAGCCACAGAAGTCGTAGAGCGGCCACCATCTGATCCGGTCGTCGAGCCGAGCGCGCATCCTCCACCGCCATCACCAGCTCCGGGTGCCATCCGTCCACAACCGGCTCGATGACCGGCATCTCGGCGTGTCGGCCACCCAGTGCACGGGAGAGGGCCTCGAACCACCGCTGCACCGAGTCGAAGGCGTTGGCCACCCCGTCCTCCGCCGCCCGCACCGAGTCGAGGGGTTCCGGCGCCGGGTCGGTCGAAACCGGCGGGTGCGGCAGGGTCGCCAGGGTCTGAGCCACGGACAGGACCTGTACGCACCCGGTGACCAGGTGGGTCACTGCCGGAAGGGCCATCGGCTTGGCCCCGCGTTCGGTCATGAACTGGCGGAAGGCGTCGTCCAACCGATGGGACGCCGCCATCGCCTCGTAGGCCTGCGGCGATCCGGAGGACACGGAGGCCGAGGCTCCGAATCCGTCGATCTCGGCGACCAGCCAGGCCAGGGCGCCGGCGTAGGCCTCACTCAGCGTGCGCGCTAGCTCCGCTACGGCCCCCCGGGGCCAGAAGAGGAGGCCGACCACCACGCTGACCCCGGCCCCGATGACCACGTCCTCCACGCGGATGAGGCCCACCTTGACTCCAACCGGGTCCAGGATGTTGAAGATGATGACCACGGCCACCGTGAATCCGGCCTGACCTGCGGCAAACGAGAAGGCTGCCGGGGCCACGCCGGCCAGCAGGACGGCAATGGGTAGCACCGCCCATAGCAGGGTGAGATGCGTGCCCAGGGCCAGCAGCACCAGCGAGCCCACGACGAACCCGGCCACCGTCCCGATCACCGCCCGCAGGGCGTTTGCTCCGGTCCCGAGAGCGTTCGAGCGCAGGACGGACAGCGTGCCCAGCACGACCCAGAAGCCATGCCGCACGTCGGTGGCCTCCACCACAGCCACGGCCAGAGCCAGAGCAGTGGCGCCGCGCAGGCTGTTTCGGAACCACACCGACCGGAAGGTGAACCGGGCCGAGATGGCCCGTAACCAGGTCCGCACGGAGAACACGATCCGGTCCCATTGCCCCAGGTTCCGATTTCCGGGAACCGTCTCGATGGCCACCTCGGCAGTCATCTCGGTGGCGACGGCCAGCATGCGGGTCGGGTAGGTGGGATCCACCGACCACAAGGAGTGCACCGGGCCGCCGTCGGCTGGTGGTCCTGTCGGCTCGGACTCCGCCCGCTCCGTGTCCGTTACCAGGTGTTGCCACGCCCCCTCCCGTGACAACCGGCGCGCCTCCTCCAGCCCCGCCACGTCGTCGACCAGCGCATCGGTGGCCGCCTCGGCCGTAAGCGCGTCGTCCCGCCCCATCAGGTCGGCGATGCCCCGGAGCACACGGGCCACGGCCCGGTGCAGTGGGGGGGAGGTCACGTTGGCGGCCAACGAGGATCGGGCCTCGAGTGGGATCATCGCATTCTCCCCCACCCACTCGAGCCGCGAGACCAGCCGCACCAGGGCGGTGTCGGTGGGCCCGGCTCCGGCCGGGCGGTAGGGGGTGGCCTCATACTGCGCCCTGAGCTCCAGCATGGCCCGTTCGGCACGGCCACGTGCCGAACGATCGAGGCGCCCCTCGGCATGGGCGTCCACCAGCTCGGCCACCGACATGGCCGCGGTGGACACCTTCTGCCGGAGGGGATCGTGCCAGCGCACCGACCACACCAGCATGACCGCGGGAATGGACACGACGCCGGCCAGGACCCATCCGGCCAGCCGGCTCCCGATATCCGAGGCCCCCGCGGGCACGGCCACCGGCAGGACGAAGGTGAGTAGGGCGGCCGTCGCCCCCACGGCGGCTTGGGGGCTCACCGCCCCCACGAACAGCACGGCGAATCCGAACACGGCCATGCCGATCACCGCCGTGACGGCGTGGGACGAACACAGGGTCCCAGCCACGATGAGGACGACGCCCGTGCCGAAGAGCCCGAGGTTGGCGCGCCATCGCGCCCGGGTCGGGCCACCGAAGTCGGCGAACAGGAGGAGGGCGAAGGATCCGAAGACGGCGAACAGCGTGGTCTGCGGGTTCCCGATACCGAAATCGGCGATGGCGAACACGGAGGGAACCACCACCGCGGCCCGCACCGAGCGCTTGGTGGCCGAGAGGCCGGGATCCCGGGCCTTCCAGCGATCGGCGAGGGAGGCATGCGCCGCCGCCGCAGGGCCCGAGACTGCGTCGATCGGTTCACCGGCCGGTGACGGGGGAATCGGACCAGGGTCTCCGGTCATGTTCGCATCCGACTTCCGGCGCTCGTCCACCGCGGCCTACCGTACCGGCACGGCCGGCGCGACACGTCTCCGACACCCCCGCGGCCACGGACCGCCCCGCAGTCAGACCGGGATCCCCCCGTGCCTACTCAAAAGAAGTGCCATTCTGCCCTGTACACGGAGCCGGAGATGGTGCACCATCAGAGTGACCGTCTGTGGCGGCGCCGCGGTCTCCGACGGGCGCCCCGGGGACGGCAGTGAGTTGCCCTGGAGCCAGTCGACGGCTGTCGGCTCGCTGCAGTTCCCGAGAGTGCCAGATTGGAGGTCCCGATGAGCACCCAGTTCGATGTGCCACCCGCCGATCCCGAACCGGTCGCCGCCGTCTCGGCGGCCGACTCGGCCCGACGCCTGGACCGCCTGGCTCCTCTCCTCCACGAGTTGCTCGCCTGGGACCTCGTGCGCCAGACCGAGTCGGGAGCCTTCGTGATCCCCGATGAGGTCCAGCAGCGGCTGTCCCATCTGACCTCCCTGCAGTCGGGGTCCATCGCCCAGGTCTACGTCGGCCGTAAGTGCGGACGGTGCGGATCCATCCGGGTAACCCGGATGGTGGAGGGGGTCCGTCTGTGCTCGACCTGCAGCAGCGAACTGGCTACACCGTCGATCGTCGCCGAACCCGATGCCACGACCGGTGACCGCAAGGCCCATCACGGCCGCTCCCGCTGGCACCGGAAAGCCGGCTGAACGACCGTCGGGCTGGCGCCCCGGTCGGCGGCCGCGTATCAGGCTGACTTCAGCAGCTCGTCCAAGTCGGCGAAGTCCCCGGCCTGCGACGTGGTGAGAGCCTGGGCCAGTCCGTCCAGAACGGCATAGGCCGCCTTCACGTACCGGTCACCCGAGATCCAAAAGGGCAGGTGGCGTGGGGGACGGATGCCGATCTCCACCGAGTGGTCGTCCCACCGCGTCGACTCCACCGTGACACTGAGCGGGGTGCCGAGACGGCCGAAGCGCAAACTGCCCCGGCGGGACTCGTCAGGGATACCGGCGATGCCCTCGGAGATCTGCTTCAGGTGGGAGATCGTGAGGGTGGCCTCTCTGGCTCCTACCTCGCGGGGGAACTCAATGTGCTTCCAGTCCGCGTCGGTGCACTCGATGACCTTCGACACATAGATGGTGGTGGGAACGTTGGTCTCGTCGTACATGGTGTTGCTTTCCTTCTCTACTCGGCCCCTTCGGGCCCGGTTGCCTTCGACTCCAGTGTCCCGGGCCCAGCGTATATCTGTCAAACAGTTGAAACAGATCTGAGTGATCATTATTCCCGATAGCACCCACCGGGAGCCCCGGCCGCCCTCGCCCGCTCCGACCCGGGCACCCCGGACACACCCGTCCGACGTGAGCACCCCGGGTGGGACCTGTGGAAGAGTGCACCAATGTCCCGAATCGTCATGGTGCACGGCGCAGGAAACGACCTGTGGGGTCCTTCCTCCATCAAGTCCCGGTGGTTCCCGGCCCTGGCCGACGGACTGGCGTGGCACGGTGTGGCGATCGACGAGCATGACGTCACGGTGGCCTTCTACGGCGATCTGTTCCGGAAGGACCCCGAGGACGGCTACGAGCCCGCGGTGGACCGGGCCGGTGCCATCGCCACCGTCGAGGAACTGGTTCAGAGGCTCGACCCCCACGTGGACCTGGCCGAACTCACCAAGATGCTCACAGAGAACCACTTCGACCGCCTGCTGGCCCAGGCGGCCGCCTACCTCCAGCAGCCGTCGCTGCGGTCGGCGGCACGCTCACGGGTCGCGGACGCCATCGGACCCGACACCCGGGTCGTGGTGGCCCACTCCCTGGGCACCCTGGTCTCCTACGAGGCCCTCTGCGCCCATCCCGAATGGTCGGTCACCGACTACATCACCATCGGCTGTCCGCTGGCCGGCGACATCATCCGCGACCGGCTCGACCCCTGCCCGTCGGACGGGGTGAGCCCCTGGCCCGGTTCGGTGATCCGCTGGACCAACGTGGTCGATCCCGACGACCCGGCCGGCCGCGCCACACCCTGCGGTCGCTTCGGAGGCCAGGTCACCGAGTACAAGGTGGACAATGGCCACCGGGTGCACGATCCCGAGCCCTACCTCAACAACCGGTGGACCGGTCAGGCGGTGGCGGTCGGACTGGCCGGAGGCTGAGGGGCTCACGCTCGACGGAGACGGGTCGCCCGGGGGAGAAGGACCTTTGGCCCTGACCGGGAACCGGCCCGTGGCCGAGGATGGAGACAGGCCGAGAGGAGGCGGGTATGGAGATGCACGGACGGCCCGGCGTGGGCAACAAGGTGTGCGGTCCGCGGGTCGCCTCCGAGGTCCTCAGCCGTGAGGAACTGGACCGGTTGGCCTCCCGGCTGCGGAGCATGATCGACGAACTGGCCGCACACCGACCCGACCCGACCGACGGTTCGGGCTGGCTCAGCTTCGACGCCGCCCTCGCCGGCCTCCATGCCGCCATGGTCGCCTTGGCGGAGTTCGACCGGACACCCTGAGTTCGGGAGGCCTCAGCTCGTGGGCCGAGACTGGAGGTCGGGGCCGGCACGGGCCGAAGTGATCAGGGACTCGGCGTCGCGTATCAGACGAAGTCCGAGCCGCCGTCGACGTTCACATCGGCCCCGGTCACGTACCCGTTGGTGCGCGATGCGAGATAGGCAGTCAGCGACGCCACCTCCTCGGGGAGACCGGCCCGCCCCAGGTCGGCGGGCTGGTGGAAGTTCTCGTCGATCCACCGCATGACGTCGTAAGGGTCGGTGGCATCGAGGCCCGACTGTTCGAAGACCTCCCGAAGGCCTTCACTGAAGCTGGCTGTGACGATCGACCCCGGGCTCACCGTGTTGACGAGGATTCCCTCGGGAGCCAACGACTTGGACAGATTTTTCGACAGGCTGGTGAGGGCCGACTTGGATGCGGTGTACGCCACCAGCATCGGGCTCTGGCGCTGTGTCGAGTGGGCCGACACGTTGACGATGCGGGCCCACTCCGCCCGCCGCAGGAGGGGAAGCGCCTCGCGCACGCACCGGACGGTGGCCATCAGCCCCAGGTCGAAGGTGGCCTCCCAGGCGGCATCGTCGAGGTTCTCGAACCGACCGGCCCCGGGACCGAGGGTGTTCACCAGCACATTGAGCGATCCCCAACGACGCCCCAGTTCGGCGAAGGTTTCGGCCACCTGGGTCGGGTCGGTGGCATCCATGCGGAGACCCAGCGAGGCGGTACTTCCCGACGCCTGCAGAGCCGCCACCGTCTCGTCGACTGCCTCGCCGCCCCGGGCCAGCACGGCCACGGCAGCCCCTTCGGCGGCCAGCCGCTCGGCGATGGCCCGGCCCATCCCCTTCGAGCCACCGGTGACGGCGGCACGTGCGTCGGTCAGTCCCAGATCCATGATGTCCCCCGTATCGCCGAAGCCATCGGCTGCCGACGGCCCAGTGCCCATGCCGCTGCATGCGTCACACCCATCCCCCTGTCTGGCCTGCGGCGAACTGCCACACGACCGGGGACATCAACCAACGCTCCGGCCTCGTCGGGACAAGCTAGCTCCACCCTCTGGGGTGCTGCCCGCCCATGGTCGGCGAGGGCGCCCGGCCACCCCGGCCGGTCCGTCCCACCCTCGGTCAAACGCTTGGTACCATGGTCCGCACACCCGCGATGCGAACGCGTCGTGGGTGACATCCGAACCCGAGGTGGACCGATGATGGCATCGACAAATACAGGAGTGACCGTGACTTCCGGTGCTCCCGTCGTGCCGCCGGCTGCCATCGGCGGATTCAGCGGGTCCCGGGCTCTCCGGCTCCCGCCGGCCGACCGGTTCGGCGTGGCCGACCGGGGCCGGTTCACCGGCTTCACCGGCTAACTCCCGGGGCGTCACTGACGCCCCGCCCCACGCCGCTCCCTTCCCCGACCCGGGCCCCCGTCTCGCCGTAGGCGAACCGGGACAGGGTCCCGCCTCCCCCGTCCCCCGTACCCCTCCCTGGAAAGAAGCCGTCATGGCTGAACCATCTGAATTTCCTTCTGCATCGGCCAAGGACACCATCGCCTTCTGCTGGGACCAGGTCGAAGGCCACAAGCGCCAACTCGTCACGGCCTGGGTCGTGATGGTGGTGGCCGTGGTGGTGGCCGACGTCGTCTGTCCACTCATCTTCGCGTCCATCCTCGAGCGCGTGGCCGGCCTGTCCGGACACCGGGGAGCCGGCGAGTGGGCCGTGTTCGGCCCCCTCCTCGTGGCCTATGGCATCGCCGGGTTGGTGGCGATGGCTGGCTGGCGGGTGGCCGGCTGGCTCGAGTGGGGCGCCTGCCTCCGGTCGTTCGCCGCGGGAGTCAACAACGGCTACGCCCACCTGCTCCGGCTCAGCTACCGCTGGCACATGGACCACCCGGCTGGCGAGGTCATCGCATCGCTCGGCAACTTCTCGTGGGCCTTCGCCGAGATGGTCGACGTGGCCTCATGGGGGCTGCTCCCGGTGGTGGTGGTGGTCCTCTCCGCCATCGCCGTGCTCGCCGCCGTGGCCTGGCCCGCCGCCCTCGCCCTCCTCGTGATGGTGGGCGGTTTCGTCTACGTGATCCAGCGGCGCCTCCGACTGGTCCGTGAGGCGTCCCAGGCCTTCGAGGACCACCACTCGCGGGCCACGGGTGTGGTGGCGGACACTGTGACCAACCTGATGGCCGTGCGCACGGCGGCGACCGAGCCCCACGAGCGCCGTCGGGTGGAGTCGCTCATGCGTCAATCGGTCGACGCCGATCTACGGGCCCGTTCGATCTTCATGCGCACCCAGCTGGAGCTGGAGACCTCGATCGTCGCCGGCACGCTCCTGGCTCTGGTGGCCGGCACCACCATGGCCGTCCACCACTGGGCCTCGACCGCCGCTCTGTACCTGATCCTCTATTACTCGGCCCAGGTGGCCCTCAGCCTCCAACAGTCCTTCGAGCACCTCCGGTCCCTGGCCCGGTCACTCGGTCGCGCCGCCGAAATTCACCGCCATCGCCGGGGAGCCGATCGAGGTCACCGAACGGCCTGGGGCGGCGAGCCTCGACGTGCCCGAGGGGTCCGTGGCCTTCGAAGGGGTCGGCTTCGGCTACCGGTCCGGGGCACCGCTGTTCTGTGACCTCAGCCTCACCGTTCGGCCCGGCGAGCACGTGGCCCTGGTCGGCCCCTCGGGCTCGGGCAAGTCAACCCTGTCCAAGCTTCTGCTGCGCCTCCTGGACGTCGACGACGGGCGCATCCGGGTCGACGGTCAGGACATCAGAGAGGTCACGCTGGCCTCACTGCGCCGTCACATCAGCTACGTACCCCAGGACCCCCAACTCCTGCACCGGACCATCGCCGAGAACATCTGTTACGGGATAGAGCACGCCGACCACGACGACGGGCGGCCGCTCCCGGTGGTCGACTACGACCTGGTGCACGCCGTGGGCCGGGCGGCCCACGTGGAGGAGTTCGTGTACGCCCTGCCCGACGGGTACGACACCGTGGTCGGCGAGCGAGGCCTCAAGCTCTCCGGCGGCCAGCGCCAGCGGGTGGCCATCGCCCAGGCCATGGCCAAGCACGCCCCCATCCTGGTGCTGGACGAAGCCACCTCGGCACTCGACTCCGAGTCCGAGCATCTGGTCCAACAAGCCCTCTGGCGCCTCATGGAGCACTCGACGGCCCTGGTCATCGCCCACCGCCTCTCCACAATCGCCCACATGGACCGCATCGTGGTCTTCGACTGCGGCACCATCGTGGAAGAAGGTACCCACCGCCAGCTCCTTAACGGTGGTGGCGCGGGACTGTACAACCGGCTGTGGCAACACCAGTCCGGCGGTTTCCTGGTCGAGTGACAGGGGGCTCGCCGGGGGACCCCGGACCCGCGGCTCAGACCGTCGTGACGGGGAGGCGCTTGACGGTGCCCTTCTCCTGTGTCGGCATGGACTGCTCCGCCGGGACCGGATAGGGGGTGGGGGTGACGTCCAGCTCCACCAGGTTGCCAGCACTGCACCCCAGGGCCTCGGCCGATGCCTCGGTGTCCTTCGAGGTCGAGGGCAGCGTCGGGGTGGAGGTGTCGGCCGAACCCAGGCGCAGGGTGGAACTCAGGTCGCCCACCGTCTTGCGCCGCCATGCCGAGATCTCCGAGGCATGGATGCCGAACCGCTCCTCGAGGAAGCGGATCTGGGACGTGTGGTCGAAGGTCTCCGACGAGATGTAGCCGCCGCGGCTGAACGGCGAGACCACCAGCATGGGGACCCGGAATCCCAGGCCCACAGGCCCGGCCACGCCCTGGGCCGTGGCCGGCAGCGGATCGACGGTGATGTACTCCCCTGGCGTCCCGGCCGGGGCCACCGGCGGGGGCACGTGATCGAAGAAGCCGTCGTTCTCGTCGTACATCACGAACAGCACCGTCTTCGACCAGACCTTCGGGTTGGCGATCAGCGTCTGGAGGACCTGGTCGATGTACCACGCCCCCAGGTTGGGCGGTGCCGGTGGATGCTCGTCGTAGCCCAGCGGCGGGATGATCCACGACACGCTGGGCAGGGTGCCGGACTGCACGTCGTGGGTGAAGTCGGCGGGGAACGTCGGAAGGAAGGCCTTCTGGTAGAGCGCGGACGCCGGGTTCGAGTACTGGGAGAAGTAAGGGAGGATGGCGTCCGAGACGAGGAAGACGTTGGGACTGTCGATGCGGTACAGCTCGCCGGGCGGGGTGTACGTCTTCCACGACACACCCTTGTCCTCCAGCAACTCGGGCACGGTGGTCCAGTTGACGCTGAACTTGGCCTCCGGTGTCTCGTTGGTTATCAACACCGGGCCCCCGTGGCGGCCATCCGGGTCGATGGTGCCTGACAAGGCCATCAACCGGTTGGGGTGGGTGGGTCCCATGACCGAGCAGTGGTAGGCGTCGCACAGGGTGAAGGCGTCGGCCAGCGCGTAGTGGTAGGGCAGATCGGTGCGTGTGTGGTAGCCCATGGTCTGAACGCCGTACACCGGACCCTCGTACTGAGGGGACGTATGGGTGGTGACGAACCTGTCCATGGTTCCGTTGCTCCGGCACAGGTGCTGGGGTAGCCAACTGTGGCTGAGGTCATAGGTGCACTCACCGAGGCCGGTGGCCGTGTCCAGATGGAAGGGCAGCTGCTTGCCCACCGGATCGCTGGAGGTGTTGCCGGCATAGGGCTGGGCGAAGGCACCCAGCTGGTTCGGGGGATGGTCGTCGAATCCGCGGACCCCTTTGTAGGAGCCGAAGTAGTGGTCGAAGGAGCGATTCTCCTGCATGAGGAAGACCACATGCTCGACGGCGCCGAGGTCCGACCCGGCCGGTGCCGTGGCCGACGCCTTGGCGATGGTGGACGGCGAGCTGCAGCCGGCGGCGAGGGCGCCGGCCCCCACCGCCAACATGCCGCCGAGGAACTTCCGCCGGTCGAACGGCACCGTGCCGGCACCATCGGCATTCTGCTGTCGCACTGTCGGTCCCCCCGGACTCACGGGCGCGCGGTCACGCACCCTTCGATCACCGGAGCGTTGTACGAAAGTGAACGTTGTGCAACATCATCGATGTCTCCTGCCTCCACCAGGGAGTTTGGCTCACCACCACCGACCCCGGTGGGGTCACTCCGAAGGCAGGTGCTGGATCACATCGGGGGGAAGGTGGTCGTAGACGTCGGCGGGCAGGGTGTCCTGCACCGCCTCCACCAGGCGTCGGGAGCGCGACCGTAGGGAGAGCATCTCGGTGTACTGCTGGTCGTCTCCCTTCACGCCCGAGATGAGGGGCGACTGGGCCACGAACGCCGCGCCGGCGAACATGACGAGCAGGGACAACGCCTCCAGCGGCCCGTAGGCACCCGCCGTTCGCAGGTTGTCCCCGAACAGTCCGATCCCGATGGCCATGCTGGCCAGTGGATCGACCAGCACCAGTGAGGTCTGCGAGGCGGCGATCGGTCCGGCGTGGAAGGCGTTCTGGGCCAGGAAGACCGATCCCACCCCGCACACGGCCAGCGCGTAGGTCTGCCAGTGGGAGAACATCTGGGTCCAATCGGTGGTGACGTAGTCGCCGACCCGCTTGACGAGGGCCGCGGTGAAGGCGAACCCGACGGCTCCGGCGGCACCGAACATGGCCGCCCGCCACCACCGTGGCCCCCGCAGCGCTAGGACCACCGCCAGAACGACCACACCGCCGCAGATCGAGCCGGCCACCGCCCACCCCAGGTTGGTCGGGGAGAGGTTGCCTCCGCCCGGCTGGGCGAAGATGAGGAATCCGGCCAGTCCCCCGGCGGCGGCCAAACAGCCGAGCCACTCCCGCAGTCCGATCCCGAACCGGAACCAGGTCGCCAGCAGCAGGATGAGAAACAGCAGTTCGGTGGTCAGGATGGGTTGGACGACGCTGAGGTTGCCCAGGTGGAGGGCCACGGCCTGCATCACGAAGGAGCCCACCATGAACACGAAGCCCAATAGCCACACCCCACGCTTGAGGGCGTGCGTCAGCAGGCTGAGCTTCAGGGTGGAATTCTCGGGTGCGTCCTCCACCCCCATCCGCTGCAACAGGCTGGTCAGAGCGTTGGACATCGCAGCCAGGAGCGAGAGCAGATAGACCACGGGCCGACTCGCCTACGCCGGACCCACGTCAGCGGAGGGCGGCGCGGCCAACTGCTCCATGAACTCGAGGCGGATGCCGCCGGGGGCACGGACGAAGGCGATACGGCGCCGTCCGAACGCGCCCTCCACGACTGACGGGCCCCAGACCACCTCATGGCCGACCAGCTCGGCGTCGAGATCGTCGGTGAACAGGGCCGGATGGAGGAATCCCTCGTCGGGCAGGTCCACCTCGTCCTCGTAGATGGCGCGTGTGAACAGGGTGATCATCACCGGGCCGAGGTACACGTCGGCCCGCTCGCCGTTACCCCACACCATCCGGTCACGGACCTCGGCTCCCGCCTCCACGTAGAACTGGCAGGCTTCGTCGAGGTCCGCCACCTTCACGGCCAGGTTGGCCAGTCCGGTCACGGACACGGGTCCTCCTTGCTGCCCCGGGCACTGATTCTAACGATCCCCACAGGAAGCCTCGACCGGAGGGGTCGTCCCGCCCGGGAGCCTGGGTGGCCGACCGTCGATCGGACCAGGGCCGGGAGCAGCAGCCGGCCCGCCCGCCGACATTGCCCGGGGGCCGCGCCGACGGTACTGTGCCCACTCCGGTGGTCCGGAGGGGCCGGGACGGGCGAGGAGACCGGTGATGCAGGTGTTGATGCCGTTGCCGGACCGGGACTTCGACACCACCGAGGTCGCCGTGCCGTGGCGGCTCTTGACCGACGCCGGGCACACCGTGACCTTCGCCACCGAGGAGGGCGGGGCCGCGCCGGCCTGCGACCCCCGGCTGCTCACCGGCGTCATCCTCGGCAAGCTCGGCGCCGAGGAGGAGGCCATCGAGTTCTACCGTGAGCTGGCGGCCTCCGAGGAGTACCGTCATCCGGTCAGCTGGCACTCGCTCGACGTGGAGCGCTACGACGGGCTGCTGCTCGCCGGTGGCCACGCCCCCGGCATGCGGCAGTATCTGGGCTCCCACGAACTTCGGGCTCGGGTGGCCGCGTTCTGGTCCCTCGAGCGCCCGGTGGGCGCCATCTGCCACGGGGTCCTGGTGCTCGCCCGGACCACCGACTCCACCACCGGGCGCAGCCTCCTGGCCGCCCGACGGACCACCTGCCTGCCCCGGTACATGGAGCGGAGCGCCTACTTCGCCACGGCCTGGCGTCTCGGTCGGTACTACCGGACGTATCCGTCCTACGTGGAGGACGAAGTGTGCAACAACCTGGACGACCACGCCACCTTCGAGCGTGGGCCCCACACCTTCACCCGGGGCACCGCCACCGACGACCGTCACGCCTTCGTGGTGGAGGACGGCCGGTACGTCTCGGCCCGGTGGCCGGGCGATGCCTACCTGTTCGCCCGCCGGTTCGAGGCCCTGTTGTCCCGGGTCCACTAGGGGCGCTCCCGGGCTCGGTCCGGCCCGGCGGTCACGCCCGCCCGAGACCCTGGCGGCCCCACTCGCGGATCCTCCCGTTGAGGAGGTCGTTGAAGAGCTCGGCAGCCATCGACGGCCGGGCCAGGAACAGCGCTTCGTCGGCTTCGAGCCAGTCGGTGAGGGCGGCGACGTCGTCGAAGTAGATCTCGGTGTTCGCATCCATGACGTAGACGACGAGTTCTCGCTGCTCGACGGAGACCGACAGCTCGATCTCGGGTCCGGACAAGAGGCACCACTGGGAGGGCATCCCCGGTGAGGACGACGGCTGGAGGCTCCAGTGGTCCCGGGCCCCCAGCAGCTCCGCCACCTCGTGCCGCAGTTCCTTGTCGTCGGATGCCATCGGAGCCCTCCTCGGGGTCGGCCGCCAGACTTCCGCACCGTAGACGGGATCCGCCCATCGGGGAACGGGACGCGTTCACCCGCAGCCGGGGCCGGTCAGCCCGTCCCACGGGCATCCACTCCCGCGAGTCCGCCCAGGGCTCCGACGACGAGACCGACCACCTCCTCGGCGGGGGCCGACCCCAACTCCCCGAACCAGCCGAGCGAGCGGCCGAGCACCACCCCCACGAGGGCGGACACGGCGATCTCGGCTCGGAGTGCGGCCCGCTCCACGTCCTCACCGTCCATGCGCGACACGAGAGGATCCACCAGCCGACGGGCCAGGCGGGCCTGGGCCGCCGTCCGGATCTCGGCGGGTGTGTCCGAGCGGGCCAGGGCCTGCAGGATGGGGCCAGGCCCGTGCCTGTCGACCCGGGACAGCATGGTCTCGACGATGTGCGCCAGCCCCTCGTACTCCGAAAGGGACTGGTCGTCCATTCGCTCGGCGGCCACGGCGGCGACGTAGAGATCGGCCTTACTGCCGAAATAGCGGGCGATGAGGGCGGCGTCCACACCGGCCCGATCACCGATCTCCCGGACCGTGGTGCGTTCGAAGCCCAGCGTTCCGAACAGTTCCTGTGCCGCGTCGAGCAGCGCCACCCGGCTGGCGGCCGAGTCGCGTGGCCGGGATGGCCGGGCCGCGGCCTCGCCGGGCGAACCGGAGGCAGGGCCGGTCACGGCGACGGCACCTCATCGGCCAGAGGGAGTCGCTCCTCGGCCAGCATCAAGCCGGTCCCGGCCAGCTCGGCCTCCTCCTCCATGACCAGGTCCTCGCGGTCCCGGGTGACCGTGTGCTCGAACGGTCGATCGACGTCGGCGCCGGGGAGCACGTAGCTGATGACCGCGGTGACGGCACACAGTCCCGATGCCACCAGCAGCGCGGCGTGGAAGCCGCCGACGGAAGGGAAGGTGTGGCCCGGCCGGGTGAAGGCGATGAGGATGGCCGCACCAAGGGCGCTCCCCAGGGACAGGCCGATGTTCCGGAGCACCTGGTAGAAGCCGGTGGCGCTGCCGGTCTCGCTGCGGGGAACGGCCCGCACGATGAAGCCGGGCATGGCGGCAAAGGTCAGGCCCACGCCCAGCCCGGCCAGGCCCGACGCCACGAAGGCCTCCCACAGCGCTCCGTGCTCGAGGGCGAAGAACAAGGTGGAGACGGCGAAGATCACCGAACCGACCGGGATCATCGACCGGGTCCCGAAAGTCCGCTCGTAAAGCCGGAGGAACCGGCTGGCCGCGAACGTGGTCACCGACAGCGGCAGGAAGACCATGCTCGAGACGATGAGTGAGGAGCCGAAGCCGTAACCCTCGACTGCGGGTACCTGGACGAACTCGATGAGGATGGGGAGGAACAGATACATGGCCACGCAGATGAGGAAGCCGGAGATGTCGGCGGTGAGCACCGATCGGTTGCGGATCTGTCGGAGGTCCACCAGTGGGTCGTCGGTACGCAGTTCGAGCCGGATCCACATCACCAGTGCCACCACGCTGACGGCCAGGATCGCGAGGCTGACCGGCGAGGTCCAGCCCCAGTGCCCCCCTTCACTGAGCAGCACCAGCAAGCCGACCACGCCGAAGCTGAGGGTCACCGCACCAGGGGCGTCGAAGGGTCGGGCCGGGGTGTCGGATTGGGACGGCAGGATGAACGCCGCAGCCACCAGCGCCAGTCCGACGGTGATGGCGCCGAACCAGAACGCGGCGTGGAAGTTCATGAACTCGGTGATCACACCGGTGAGCGGGTAGCCCAGACCGCCTCCCACGGCCACGGTGATGGACAGGGTGGCGATGGTCCGGGCCGCCGAATCCGCCGACAGGTGCCGGCGGGCGATGGCCATGGTGACTGGCAGCAGGCCCAGTCCGAACCCCTGGAGGGCTCGACCGGCGACGACCACGATGAACGTGTCCGACACGGCGGCGAGCACGCAGCCGACCAGGACCACGCCCAGGGCCCCCACGATGACGTCCCGCTGCCGGGGGCCGTCCGCCAGTCGGCCCATGATCGGTGTGGCCAGCGCGCCGGTGAGAAGGGCCGCGGTGAGCAGCCACTGAGCCGTGCTGAGACTGACGTGATCGGCCTGGGCGATCGACGGGATGAGCAGGGCACCCAGACTGCTGACGATGGCCACCAGCGCCCCCACCAGTACCAGTGTGGGCACCAGGGCCTGGCGACGGAAGGTCGGGCGGCCGGCGGCCAGGCGTTCGCCTCCCGACCCGTTCCCGTCCATGACCTCCGGGGTCATCGCCTCTCCCTGCTACCCGTCCTGTCGGTGCTGTCTGTTACTCGGTACAGCCATGTCATCATGCGATGTCATCTGCCGATGACATCGTAGCGCGGCCCCTCCACCCCCGGTCGGGTCGGGCCCGAGAGCCAGGATCCGCCCATGGCCCCGAGGACCACAACCTTCATCTGCACGAAATCTTCCCGTTACGAAGCGCTCGTAGGTTCTGGATTACAGATCGGTTACTGACCACGGAACCAGAGCCGGCTGAGCACACCTGCGAGACGTGACTAGGAGCGATCAATGAGTGGAAGCAAAGCCCGGCTCGATGCCATCGATGCTGTCAAGAATTACAAGGCGCCCGAATCGATCTTCCCCGCGGCCGAGGAGCCGGGCGAGATCTTCGGTGAGAACGTGTTCACCAAGGCCGTCATGCAGAAGCGACTGCCCAAGCCGGTGTTCAAATCGTTGATGGGCACCATCGAGCACTCCAAGCCGCTCGACCCCGCTGTGGCCGATGTGGTGGCGGCAGCCATGAAGGACTGGGCCATGGAGAAGGGTGCCACCCACTATGCCCACGTCTTCTATCCGCTCACCCACCTCACCGCCGAGAAGCACGACAGCTTCTTCGAGCCCGGCGGTGATGGCGCGGCCATCGCCGAATTCCAGGGCAAGACCCTGACCCAGGGGGAGCCCGACGCCTCCAGCTTCCCGAACGGTGGCCTGCGTGCCACCTTCGAGGCCCGGGGCTACACCGGGTGGGACGCCACCAGCCCCGCCTACATCCTCGAGAACCCCAACGGGAACACGCTGTGCATCCCGACCGTGTTCA
This sequence comes from uncultured Acidimicrobiaceae bacterium, assembly GCA_963831535.1. Lineage (GTDB taxonomy): Bacteria > Actinomycetota > Acidimicrobiia > Acidimicrobiales > RAAP-2 > Bog-756. Next base: position 99,278 of record CAWHQP010000005.1, read on the forward strand.
TCTCCATGACCGGCGAGGCGCTGGACAACAAGACGCCACTGCTGCGCTCCCAGCAGGCCATGGCCAAAGAGGCGGCCCGGATCCTCCACCTGTTCGGCCATCCCGATGCCGACGCCGTGGTGTCCTTCGCCGGTGCCGAACAGGAGTACTTCCTGATCGACCGCAGCTTCTTCCTGTCCCGGCCCGACCTTCTGAACTCGGGTCGCACCCTGTTCGGCGCCAAGCCCCCGAAGGGTCAGGAGTTCGACGACCACTACTTCGGCGCCATCCCCGACCGCGTGCTCGGCTACATGATGGATTGCGAGCGCGAGCTGTTCAAACTGGGCATCCCCGCCAAGACCCGGCACAACGAGGTGGCGCCGGGCCAGTTCGAGTTGGCCCCCATGTTCGAGCGGTCCAACGTGGCCGCCGACCACCAGCAGCTGCTGATGACCACCTTGAAGAAGGTGGCCCAGAAGCACGGCATGGAGTGTCTCTTCCACGAGAAGCCCTTCGGCGGCATCAACGGTTCGGGCAAGCACGTCAATTTCTCGTTGGGCAACTCCACCGAGGGCAATCTGTTGCTGCCCGGGGACACACCCCATGAGAACGCCCAGTTCCTGGTGTTCTGCGCTGCGGTGATCCGGTCGGTACACAAGTACGGAGGCCTCCTACGGGCCTCGGTGGCATCAGCCACCAACGACCACCGCCTGGGGGCGAACGAGGCTCCGCCCGCCATCATCTCCATCTTCCTCGGGGACCAGCTGGCCGACGTGTTCGAGCAGATCGCAGCCGGTGGTGCCACCAGCTCCAAGGAGAAGGGCTTCATCGAGATCGGCGTCGACACCCTCCCGGTGCTCCCGACCGATCCCGGCGACCGGAACCGGACCAGCCCGTTCGCCTTCACGGGCAACCGGTTCGAGTTCCGGGCCCCGGGCTCGCTCCAGTCCATCGCCGGGCCAATGGTGACCATCAACACCATCCTGGCCGAGGCCCTCGACTACATCGCCACCGAGCTGGAAACCCTCGTGGAGGGCGGTACGGAGTTCAACGCCGCGGTCCAGACGGTCCTCCAGGAGATCATCACCAACCACGGCAAGGTGGTCTTCAATGATGACGGCTACGCCGATGAGTGGCAGGTGGAGGCGGCCGAACGGGGCCTCCCCAACCTCCGCACCACCCTCGACGCCCTCCCCGAACTGATCACCGAGGAGTCCATGGACCTGTTCAGCAGGTACGGGGTGTTCAACCACCGAGAGATGCACAGCCGCTACGAGATCGCCCTCGAGCAGTACATCCTGGCCATCGATGTCGAAGCCGAACTGACCTTGGAGATGGCCAACACCATGATCCTTCCGTCGGCGCTGCGCTACCAGACCGAGCTGGCCACCAACGTGTCCAGCCTGAAGAAGGCCGGGGTCGAGGCCGATCTCACCACCCTCACCGAAGTGTCGGACACGATCGCCGACCTGCGGAGGGGTATCGCCACCCTGCGCTCGGAGATCGACCACGACGACGTGGAGTCGACCGAGAAGCACGCCGAGCACGCCCAGAAGGGGCTCCTGCCGGCCATGGAGGCGGTGAGGTCCGCAGCCGATTCCCTCGAGACCCTGGTGGCCGACGACCTGTGGCCGCTGCCGACCTATCAGGAGATGCTCTTCATCCTCTAGACACCGGGTCGGCCCCCACCAAGGCGGGGTGGCAACGGCGGATGGCGGTAGGAACTAGGTCGGGGATTCGTCCCCGGCCTAGTTCTGTTCCGCGCCCTCTGAGCTACGTTGGCCACTGGCGTGACACGGGCATCGATGACCGGAGGAGCCTGGGGTGGACGAGTCAGAACGCAGGCGACGTGAGGCCGTGCTCCTCGAGCACTTCACCTCCGAGACCAACCAGGAGTTCGAGCGCACGGTGGCCACGTTCAACGGACGTCCCCACTACGAGATCATGGCGACGGGACAGGTGTTCGACGGGGAGGCCGAAGTGATGGGCTACTACCGCGCCACCCGCGCCGCCTTCCCCGATCAGCGACACGAGAACATCCGCTTCCACGTGGCCGACCACTCGACCGTGGCGGAGTTCGACCTTCTCGGCACCAACCTCGGTGAGTTCTACGGCCTTCCACCGACCGGGCGGGCGTTCCGGGTACCGGTCATCGCCGTGTTCTTCTTCGAGGGCGACCGGATCGTCAACGAGCGCATCTACTTCGACGCCGCCAGCCTCGTCAATCAGATCGGTCACGGCGCCCTGTTGGCCGGCGGGACGCCTTCGGAGACCCAACCCCCGGCCGAGTCCGCCTAGCCCAGGAAGACCGTCTTGGTCTGCACCATCTCCTCGATGCCGGCCCGGCCACCTTCACGCCCGAAACCGCTCTGTTTGGTGCCACCGAACGGCGTGGCCGGCGAGATGCGCCCGGGTCCGTTGACGGCCACCGTCCCGGTGTCGAGCTCCCTCACGAAGCGCTCGATCCGACGGCTGTCGGCCGTGTGCAGATAGGCGGCCAGGCCGAACGGGCTGTCGTTGGCGAGGGCCAGCGCCTCGTCCTCGGTGGAGAACCGGAGGATGGACTGGACCGGTCCGAACACCTCGTTGCCGGCCAGGTCACTCCCGTGGTCGACCTCGCCGAACACCGTCGGGGCCACGAACCACCCGTCGGCCAGTTCCCCCCCCAGCCGGACTCCGCCGGCCAACAGGGTGGCGCCGTCGGACCGGGCCCGGTCGATCACCGAGAGGATCCGCTCCATCGCCAGTTCGCTGACCACAGGCCCCACCACCGTCCCGGGATCGAGGGGGTCGCCTACGGCCAAGGAGGCCAGGGTGGCCACCACCGCGTCAGCCACCTGGTGGTAGACGTCCTCGTGGACGTAGAGGCGGGTGGGCAGGGCGCAGCCCTGCCCGGACAGCAGCGCCGTTCCCACCTGGGCGGCCACCTGGGCGGCCTGGTCCAGATCGGCGTCGGGAAAGACGATCAGCGGGGACTTGCCCCCCAGTTCGAGGGCCAGGGGAGTGAGGTGGGCTGCGGCCGTGGCCATGAGGCTGCGGGCGGTGGCCGAGCCACCGGTGAAGCTGATCTTGTCGACACCGGGGTGACCGGCCAGCGCCGCTCCGGCGGTGGCGCCACCGACCACCACGTTCAGGACCCCGGGGGGCAGGCCGGCCTCGGCGGCGAGTTCGGCGAAACGCAGGACGCCGAAGGGGGACAGCTCGGGGGGTTTGGCCACCACCGCGTTGCCGGCGGCCAGGGCCGGGGCCGCCTTCTGGCCCATACCCATCATCGATCCGTTCCACGGAGGGATCACGGCCACCACACCGTAGGGATGGAGCCGCACCGACGCACGGCCTCCGGCCAGGGTCTCCCCGACGAGCTTGTCGCACCAACCCGCGTAGTAGCGCACCCAGGCGGCGGTGTAGACCCCGGGGTTCATCACACTCACCGGGGTCCCGTTGTCCAGGGCGGCCAACTCTGCGGCCTCGGTCCGGTGGGCGTCCAGCAGGTCGGCCAGGCGGAGGAGGACAGCGGCCCGACGACCCGGGGACAGCGCCGCCCACCGGGGCTGGGCTTCCCGCGCCGCGACCACGGCGTCATCCACGTCGGTCGCCCCGGCCAGCCCCACCTCCGCTTGGACCTTCCCGGTGGCCGCGTACCGGTGGGGGAAGGTTCCGGCCGAGTCACCCGTCCGCCAGGATCCGCCGATCAGGTGACCCTGGGCGGCCAGTCGGGTGACGGTGGCCGAAGTCGCCGTGGTCCTCACGGCACCACGTACCCGCCGTCGACGGGCAGGGCCACGCCGAGCACGAAGGAGGCCGCCGGCGTGCACAACCACACCGCGGCCTCGGCCACCTCCGACGCCTCCCCGATGCGACCGATGGGGTGCAGGGCGCGCAGGTGGGCATCGATCGAGGGGTCGCGCTCGATGGCCCGGTCGACCATCGGGGTGCGCGCCGTCCCCGGACAGATGGCGTTGACCCGGATGCCCCGTGCCCCGTAGTCGAGGGCAGCCACCTTGGTCAGGCCGATCACCCCGTGCTTGGAGGCGGTGTAGGCCGCCTGGTGGGGGTAGGCCACCAATCCCACACCCGAGGCCGTGTTGACGATGGCCCCTCCCCCCGCTCCAGCATCACCGGGATCTCCGCTTTCATGCACCGGTAGACGCCGGTGAGCATGACGGCGATGGTCCGGTCCCACCCGTCGTCGGGATAGTCGGCCAACGGAGCCAGGGGGGCGGCGATCCCGGCGTTGTTGAGCGCGCAGTCGAGGCCCCCGAAGGTGTCAACGGCATGACGGACCATGGCGGCCACGTCGGTCCGGGAGGACACATCGGTGCGCACGAACGAGGCCCGGCCCCCGGTCGCCTCCACCAGGTCCACGGTCCCGTGGCCGCCCTCCTCGTCGATGTCGGCCACGACCACGGCGGCCCCCTCCCGGGCGAACACGAGGGCCGAGGCCCGGCCGATACCCATCGCCGCGCCGGTGACCACGGCTACCTTCCCCTCCAGGGCACCCATGGCGTGCACAGTACCGGGCCACGCCGCGGGCGGCAGGCTCGCACCCACTACGTTCTGGTCATGGGACGACTCGACGGGACGGTGGCCTTGGTGTCCGGCGCGGCCAGCGGCATCGGATGGGCGGTGGCGCAGCGCCTGGCCACCGAGGGAGCCGAGGTGGTCGGCTGCGACGTGGTCGAGTCACCGGACGGCATCATCTGCGACGTCCGCGACGCCGAGGCGTGTGCGGCCGCCGTCGCCACGGTGGTGGGCCGATACGGTCGCGTGGACATCCTGGCCAACGTGGCCGGCATCGGCATCTCGCGGTTGATCGGCGAGCTCACCCCCGAGGAGTGGCGCCGAGTCATCGACGTCAACCTGACCGGGACGTTCCTCCTGTCCCAGGCGGCCCTGCCGGCGCTGCTCGAGACCAGGGGGACCATCGTCAACATGGCCTCGGTGGCGGGGCTGCGGGCCACCCCCTACAACGCCGCCTACTGCGCCTCCAAGGGCGGGGTGATCATGTTGACCAAGTCCATGGCTCTCGAACTGGCCAAGGCCGGGGTGCGGGTCAACGCCGTCTGCCCCGCCTCGGTGGACACCCCGTTCCTCCGCAATTTCGAGCTGCCCGAGGGCGCGGACATGGCCCTGCTGACCCGGGCCGCCTCGCCCATGGGGCGGCTGGTCGACCCGGACGAGGTCGCTGGTGCGGTGGCCTACCTGGCCTCGGCCGACGCCGCCACCATCAGCGGGACCACACTCGTCATCGACGGCGCCGCCACGGCCTGACTCCCGACCCAACCTGCTGACCCCCTAGCGGCGGGCGGCGGCCAGGTTCACCGTCTCGGTGTCCCGACCCGAGCGCAGCACGCGCCCCGGGCGCTCGGTGGTCACCCGGCCCTCCCGGACCACCTCCCGGCCGGCGACCAGTACATGGCTCACGCCGACCGACCCGGCGTCGAGCCGTTCCCCGCCGCCGGGGAGATCGTCGACCAGAGCTACCGGTGCACTGGCCACACGGGTCGGGTCGAACACCACCACGTCGGCGTGCCAGCCCTCGACGATGCGTCCCCGCTCCTTCAGTCCGTAGAAGCGGGCCGGTCGGTCGGTCATCATCTCGACCGCCTCCTCCACGCCGAGCAGACCCCGGTCCCGCACCACCTCCCCGAGGACCACTGTCGGATAGTTGGCGTGGCACATCAGGTCGAGATGGGCGCCGGCATCCGAGCCTCCGAGCATCACCCGCCTATCCCTCCATACGGCAATGCGTGCCGCCCATCCCTCGTCGGTGCGACCGAGCGACGGGGTCAACGAGGGGAGGACGGCGAACAGGGTGAGGCCGTCGGCCAGCACCACGTCGATGAGGACGTCGACGACATCGGTGCCACGGGCCTCGGCGATCTCCGCGACCGAGCGCCCGACCCACACCGACCCGGGGTCGGACACCTCCATGAGGGCGAAGTCCGACAACACCCCCATCGACCGCCGGGCCGCCTTCTCGGCACCGGCCCGCAGTTGCCGGCGCGTCTCGGGATCGGCGATGGCCGACCGCCGACCGGTCAGGTCGAGCCCGGCCACGTCCCGCCATCCAGGCAGCCCGGGGAGCAGGGTGGAGGCCCGCATCCTCATCATGTCGGGCAGGGTGAGGGCCACCACGCGGGCCCCGGCCGCCTCGGCCAGGTCGGACGCCTCCAACTGCTGCTCGTAGATCTCCTCGGAGGCCAGGCTGCCGAGCAGGTTCCAGTTGAGGGGCCGGTCGGCGGCCAGGGACATGTCGGCCATCAGCTGCATCCGCTCCAGGGGGATGGGTCCGACCGTGGGGATGAACTCCAACGAGGTGCCCGGATGGCCGCGGACAGCACCGGCCAGGGCCACGAACTCGTCGAGGGTGGCCCAGCTCGACGGCACCGGACGACCCTCGCCGTCGAGATGGCCCTCGCCCAGTGACGACGAGAACCCCAGCGCTCCGCCGACCACGGACTCACCCACCAGGTCGACCATGGCCTGAACCTGTTCGGGGGAGGCCTCGGTGCGGGTGGCGTCGTCACCCATCACGGCGCGGCGCACCGTGGAGTGGCCGACCAGGAATCCAGCGTTGACGGCGAGGCCGGTGTCGATCCGCTCGAGGTAGTCGGCGAACGAGTGCCAGTCCCAGGGGCCGGTGCTCTCCAGGGCTTCGAGGGGTATGCCCTCCACCACGGCCATCATCCGTTGGATGTAGGGGGCGTCGTCCGCACTCAGGGGGGCCACCGAGAACCCACAGTTGCCGCCGAGCACGGTGGTCACCCCGTGGAGCACCGACGGTGTGGCGGTCGGGTCCCACAGCAGTTGCGCGTCGTAGTGAGTGTGCAGATCGACGAAGCCCGGGCACACCACCCTGCCGGCCACGTCGAGCGTCCGGGCGGCCGGCTCGGTCGTCTCCCCCACCACGACGATCCGGCCGTCGCGGATACCCACATCGGCCGAGAAGCCGGGGGCGCCCGTACCGTCGACCACCGTCCCCCCTCGCAGCAGCAGGTCGAGCACGTCAGCCCCCGGCCAACAGCCGGTCAACGGCCGACTCCACCACCGTCCCCTTGAAGAAGGCGGGGTTGGTGTCGGTGTAGAACCGGGCCGGGTTGGCGAACACGAACTTCTCGAAGGCCACCTCGTCGATCCAGTGACGCTCCACCATCTCCCAGGCCTCCTCCAGTACCTCGGTCACATCGGGGACGTCCCAGTGGGCGATGTCCGAGCCCATCATGGCCTTGAGTTCGGCGCCGAAGGGGTTGACCCGGGTATTGAAAGCCATGGAGGTGAGCGGATCGTCGGCCTCGCACCCGAAGTAGAACCGGTCGCAGAACAGCGCCTTGATGTCCGCGGCCTCGGTGATGCCGCACGCCGCCCACTCGTCGAGCAGGTCCTCGTCCTCGACGGGGCGCCTGGTCGGGTCGTTGGCCAACCGGGGCGCGCCCGATCCGTACCGTCCCATCATCTCGACCATGACCTGCCGGTCGATGAGCGCGGGGTCGAGGTTGGTCCGCAGGGCGCCGAGGTTGCGCTTCTCCCAGTGGCCGACGATGTCGGCGTAGAGGGCGGCGGCCCAGGACACGCCTCCTTCCAGGAAGACGAAGTTCATGGCCGGGAAGCGCCGGGTCACGCCACCGAGGAAGAGCGACTTGGCCAACGACTGCTGCCCCGCCGCCAGCATGGACAGGTGGTTGAACACGTAGCTGGAGGGCGAGCGGAACGGGGTCATGCCGATGAACCCGGAGTGGAAGGCGATGGACACCCCGAGCTCCTGGGCCCGGGCCCACACCGGGTCGTAGTCGTAGGCCGAGTCCATCCCGAACTGGTCCAGCCAGAAGGCGTAGCGGGACAGCTCGGGAGCACGGTCGCGCACGGCATCGAAGGGTCGCTGCACGTAGCCGGCGCAGAGTACGGCTTTGTAGCTCAGACCGGTCACGGCGTACTCCAGCTCGGCCACCGCCTCCTCGGGGGTGTGCATGGGGATGGCGGCCACCGGGGTCAACCGGTCGGCCAGGGGTGCGAACGTCTCGGCATTGGCCCGGTTGAGGGCCCGGCAGGCGCCGACGCGGTACCGCTGATCGTCGGTGTGCAGGAACACGAGTCCGAGACTGGGGTAGACGACCCCGAAGTCGATCCCGATGTCGTCGAGGCGCTCGTAGAGGAGTCCGGGGAACAGGGCGGTGGCGAGGTCGATGGTCCGGCCGGCGGGGGCACTCCACCACGGTCCCCGGGGGGTGCGGGTGGCGGCCCGCTCGGCCGGGGTCTGCTCGTGCCAGCTGCGGTCGGTGCCCCCGTAGGGAGGTACCAGTCGGCGGAACGAGGGGTGGTCGAGGGACAGGCCCTCCTGTTCGAGGTAAGGGGCCAGGGTGGGCAGGTGCTCGGCCATGTGACCGTCGATGTCGATGACCGGATGGCCGAGCTGCCTGCGGATCTCCGGGGATGAGCCCATCGGGTCTAATATACGCTCATTACCCGCCCCGGGGACAGTGAGGCTTCCGTGACCTTCGACTTGGTGATCCGCAACGGCACGGTGGTCGACGGGTCGGGTCTGGGCTCGTTCCGGGCCGATGTCGGCGTGGTGGGCGACCGCATCGCCTTCGTGGGACCGATCCACGAGCGCGGCACCCGGGAGATCGACGCCGAGGGCCAGGTGGTCACCCCGGGATTCATCGACGGCCACACCCATCTCGACGCCCAGGTCTTCTGGGACGCCAGTGGGTCCAGTTCCTGCTGGCACGGAGTGACGTCGGTCGTCATGGGCAACTGCGGCTTCACGCTGGCCCCGGTCCGGTCCGACCAGCGGGCGCTGGTGGTGCGCAACCTCGAGCGGGCCGAGGACATCGACCCGGCCGCCCTGGCCGCCGGCATCGACTGGGATTTCGAGACCTTCCCCGAGTACCTCGATGCCGTCGACCGGCTCCCGAAGGGGATCAACTTCGCCGCCCAGGTGGGGCACTCGGCCCTCCGCACCTGGGCCATGGGCGAGCGGGCCTTCGAGGAGGAGGCCACCGACGAGGACCTCGCCGCCATGCGGGGCCAGCTGGCCGAGTCGCTGCGGGCCGGAGCCATCGGCTTCTCCACCTCGCGCACCATGCACCACGAGACCTCGGACAACCGGCCGGTGGCGTCCCGGCTGGCCTCCTGGCACGAGGTGGCCACGTTGGTCGGCGTGCTCGGTGAGCTGGGCACCGGCATCTTCGAGACGGCAGATTCGGCCATGTCGGCCCCCGACCCCGAGGCCCGGGCCCGTGGTCTCGACCGGGTACGGAACCTGGCGGCCGACACCCAGGTGCCGGTGACCTTCGGCATGGTGGCCACCCGCGGCTCGGACTACCTGCTCGACTTCCTGGACGAGGCGGCGGCCTCGGGGGGCGCGGTGCATCGCCCAGACCCACTGCCGGGGCATCTCGGTGCTGCTCTCGCTCCGGACCCGCCTGCCCTTCGACCTCATCGGGTCGTGGGGGGCGCTCCGGTCCCGGCCGGTGGTCGAGCAACTCGATCGTGCTCGGTGACCCCGAAACCAGGCGACCCTACGTCGATGCCGCCGTCCACGCCGACTACTCGGGATGGAAGGGCGTCGGCGCCCAGGCCCGACCGCCGGACTTCGAGGGCATCCGGGTCTACCGGGCCGGGCTGCCCCCCAACCCGACGGTGGCCGACGTGGCCCGGGAGCGAGGGGTGCACCCGGCCGAGGCCATGATCGACCTCTGCGTGGAGTCCGGCGGCGACCAGCTCTTCATCCAGCCCAGCCTCTACCAGCAGGACGAGGAGGTCCTCTTGCGGGCCATGCGGCACCCGAGAACGGTCATGACCTTCTCCGATTCGGGGGCCCACCTGAGCCAGATCGCCGACTCGTCCATCCACACCCACCTGTTGGGCCACTGGGTGCGCGACCGCCAGGAGTTCACCCTCGAGGAGGCGGTGCGCATGATCACCCTCGCCCCGGCCCTGGCGTGGGGGTTCACCGATCGGGGCCTCCTCCGCGAGGGCATGTCTGCCGACCTCAACGTGTTCGATCCGGCCACGGTGGGTCCGGCCGTGCCCCGCCTGGTGCACGACCTCCCGGCCGGCGGCCTCCGCCTCGAGCAGCGCTCGACCGGATTCGCGGCCACCGTGGTGTCCGGGGAGGTGACCATCCGCGACGGCCTACCCACCGGCGCCACACCCGGTCGACTGGTCAGGAGCCACCCGGCACCGAGCCGCCGGTAGTGGGCGGGGAGGTGCCGCGTCCGACTACCGCATCCACACCGTGTGCGACTCACGACGGGCGATCCTCCACCGGCCCTCCTCGAGGACGGCGTCGTCGCGGTAGTTGATCCCGAGGGTCAGGTCGCCCCTCCCCGAGTCCGGGTCGCTCAGCTGGTAGACGACCGCATAGGTGTCGAGTGTGGCCTCGGTGCCGTTCCCGCCCAGGGTGATGAGCGGGTCGCCGAGCACGTGCATGCTGGTCGGGAAGGCCCGCGGGCCGCGCATGGTCTCCAGCCACTCCTCGAACGTCTGGGTTCCCCGCGCCCCCACCAGGACCGCGTCGGGACGGAACAGCTCGGACAGCGCATCGAGATCCCGCCGCGTCGACCGCCCGGGCGTACCGCTGGAGCAGGCCCCGCAGCTCATCGGGGGCCGTCACCTCGCCCCCCTCCCCCGGGCCGCGCCACCAGGCCGTGAGAGACGTAGCGCCGGTGTGCTCACAGCACGGCCACCGGATTGACCGGGCATCCCGGTGCCCTTCGGCGATGCGCAGCGGGCCCATGGTGAAGAGGAACTCCCAACGTCCGACCGCCGCACACCGTGCACCCAGTGCGGCCAGGGCCACGTTGTCGATGAGGTGGAGGCCCATGCCGGTGATCCCGATCTGGTGGACGGGGAAGGGCCACTCCGGCGTGCCCACGAAGGGCATGGGATCGGAGATCCCGTCGCTCCCCAGCACGGCCACCTCCCGCTCCTGCAGCCAGGGCAGGCACTCGGCGTGGAGTCCCGAGAAGCCGTCGAAGCCCCGGGTGGCGGCCCGACGGGCCTCCCGCCCCCAGGCCACCAGCAGGATGTCGCCCGGGCCCGACGGTGACCCCCTGGGCGTACTCGGCCACCTCGAGATCCTCGACGGTGACCACCTCCCCGCTCCCCAGGTAGGGGGAGCCGAGGGCCCGGGGCACGTCGAGGAGGACGCCCGCGACCGATCACCCCGTCGGCCATGGACAGGACGGTGTTGGAGAGGGCCCCGTCACTCCGCACCTCGCTGGCCGGCCGGCCGCCATACATCTCGCCCCGGACGAACATGTGGGACAGGGCGTCCACGTGGGTGGTCAGAAGACCGTGGACATCGAGAGCCAGATGGTCGCGGGCCGCCTCATAACCGGGTATGCCGTTGGCGTCCCGGGCGTCGCCGGAAGCCAGCATGTGGTGCTGCACCGGGTGGGGGTGCTCGGGCTGGGGCTCGGTGGCCAGGTCGTGGGCCAGGCTGACACTCTCGCCGCTGTGAACGAGGGACATGGCGGCGACGCCGACGGGCGTCGGTCAGGTGGTTGAGCGCCCCGCGCTGGTCACCGGGTCCCCAGCGGTCCCAGTTCTTGAGCTCCTCGTACATGGCATCGAGGTCCTCGGCGCTCGGGACCCCGTACTCACTCCCCATGGGGCCAGCTTGTCATCCGCCGGCGTGCGCTGCGGTCATCGCCCCCATGACCATGTCGACCAGATTGTCCACGAACCGGTCGTCGGACAGCACCTCGCCCTCGTCCCCCCGGTCCAGCCGGCGGGCCCGGTCGGCGGCGGCCCTGCCGATGAAGGCGATGGAGATCTCCTGGCGCACCCGCCACAGGTCGTCGGGGACGGTCGGGCAACGCCGCCGCAGCAGGGCCCAGGCCTGGTGTCCCTCGGTCTGGGCCAGGAGGGCCCGGAGCTCGGGGGTGGTCCGGTCCACCGCCTCGGCCAGTTCCGATCCGATCTGGAGGTAGGCCCGCTCCCGCCAGCCGCGCTGGGCGAACTCGGTGACCGGGCGCACGATGGCCTCGACCGCCGACCGGGCGTCCCCGTCCGGGTGGGCCCGGGCCTCGTCGAGCAGTCGGTGGCGGCGCTCGGCGATGACCGGCACGTGCCGGGCCAGCAGGGCCCGCAGCACCTCGTCCCGACTCCCGAAGTGGTAGTGGACCGCCGAGGCGTTTCTCTGACGGGCCGTGCGCACGATCTCGGCCAGGGAGACGTTGTCGATGCCCCGTTCAGCGTAGAGACGGGCGGCGGCGTCGAGCAACAGGTCGCGGGTGGACATCGGCTCGGCCATCTCGCCCGTCACCGTAGTGGTGGACCCGGCCGGTGGGTCAGGTCCAGCCCGGGAGCAGTCCCAGCTCACGGCAGACCTCCTGGGCCTCCACCCACCTCCCGTTGCGCTCCCGCGCCTCGGGGGCGGTCACCAGCCACGCGGCGACGGCCCCGACCACATCGGCCGGCGCCCCGGCTTCGGCGTCGAAGCCGAAGCCGGCCATGTCCATGGCCATCCGCTCGGTGGCCACGAATCCCGGACTGAGGTTGAAGGCCAGCACCCCGACGCGGGCCGAGCTCCACGGCCACGATGCCGGCCAACCGGTGCAGCGCCCCCTTGGACATGCCGTAGCCGAGGCCCCAACCCCCTTCCCCGGCCGGGGCCGGGGGGTCCATCCGGCCCGAGCTCGACGCCAGGTTGATGACGACACCGGCACCGCGCTCCACCATGCCCGGCAGCACCAGACGGGTCAGGATCACAGGAGCCATCACGTTGGCCTCGAGGTGGTGGTCGAGCAGCTCCACCGGGGTGTCGAGCAGGCGGTCCATGTGCCCCGGACCCACGTAGCGCCCGTTGTTGACCAGCACGTCGATCCGTCCCCAGCGCTCGAGCACCGTGGTGACGGCGGCGCCGAGCGAGACCCGGTCCAACAGGTCGAGGCTCACCGGCAGCGCCCGGGCCCCGGCCGCCTCCACCAGGGCCCCCGTAGCGTCCAGCGAACCCGGGAGGGGACGGGTGTCCGATGCCTTCACCGTCGAGGAGTGCTCGCGTGCCTCCCCCTCGTGTACGGTCCGGGCGCCGAGGGCCACGTCCAGGCCGGCCCGGGCCAGATGGACCGAGATGGCCTTGCCGATGCCGCGGCTGGCCCCGGTGACCAGGGCCACCCGTCGTTCGGTCACCGGAGGTCCCTCCGCTGCCGGCATGGTGACAGGATCCCCGACCTCGGTGATCCTGTTGTCAGTTGCATTATGCAACGCATTCTCCTAGAGTCGGTAGCATGACGGAATCGACAGTAGACCAGGTGGTCCCGGCCGTGACCACGAGCCGCCAACGGACCATCTTCGTGGTCACCGCCCTCGGGGCGTTCATGGCCTCCCTCGATCTGTCCATCGTCAATGTGGCCTTCCCCGCCCTCGAGCACTCCTTCCCCCACGACAGCCGGGCCACGCTGGCTTGGGTGATCACCGGCTACGGCATCGTCTTCGGCTCCCTGCTGGTGACGGCGGGGCGGACGGCCGACCGCGTGGGCAGCCGCCGGGTGTTCTTCGCCGGCCTGGGTGTGTTCTGCCTGGGCTCGGCCCTGTGTGCCCTGGCCCCCTCGGTGCCGCTCCTCGTACTCGGCCGGATCGTCCAGGGCGTCGGTGCGGCGGGCCTGCTGCCCTCCTCCCTCGGACTGCTGCTCGGGGCCTTCCCCTCCGAGCGGCGCTCCCAGGTGGTGGCGTTGTGGGGCGGGGTCGGGGCGCTGGCCGTGGCCACCGGGCCCTCCTTCGGTGCCGCCCTCATCGCCGCCGGCGGCTGGCGCTGGGTCTTCGTGGTCAACGTGCCCATCGGTGTGGTGGCGTGGCTGGTGGGCCGGCGGGTCCTCGACGAGTCCGGATCGGCCTCCACCCGGGCCACCCCGGACTATCTGGGCGTGCTCCTGATCAGCACGGCCCTGGCCGCGCTGGTGCTGGGCATCTCCGAGGGACCGACCTGGGGATGGACGTCGGCGGCGGTCGTGGCCTGCTTCGCCGGAGCCGTGGCGGTGGGCGTGGTCTTCCTCCGCCGCGTCGAGCCGGCATCCCGAGCCGGTCCTCGATCTCACCTTGTTCCGGTCCCGCTCGTTCAGTGTGGCCAACGCCGCCACCTTCCTCTACGCCATGGGCTTCTTCGCCATGCTGCTGGGCAACATCTTGTTCCTGACCAGCGTGTGGCACTACTCCATCCTGCGGGCCGGCCTGGCCGTGACCCCCGGCCCCCTGGTGGTGGCGGTGGTGTCCGGCCCCGCCGGACGGATGGCCGGACGGTTCGGCTTCCGACGGGTGTTGCTGAGCGGGTTCGTGGTCTTCGTCTCGGGGCTGGCCTGGTACGCAACACGCGTCGGACTCCGGCCCGACTACCTCTCGGTCTGGTTGCCCGCCACCCTGATCACCGGCCTCGGCATCGGCCTCACCTTCCCAGTCCTGAGCGCGGCGGCGGTCTCGAGCCTCCACCCTGAGCACTTCGCCGTGGGCAGTGCCGTCAACCAGACGGCCCGTCAGGTGGGCGGGGCATTCGGCGTGGCCCTACTGGTGGTCATCCTCGGAACGCCGGCCGGGGCCGTCGCGGCACTGAACAGCTTCCACCACCTGTGGTGGTACGCCGCCGCCACCGCCGCCCTGGCCGGCCTGTTGTGCACCTTGCTGGCGCCGGGCCGTCAGGCCGACGCCATGGTGGTCGCCGGCAGTCTGGGTGCCCAAACTACGGTGCCACTGGCCGGCGTGTCCGCCGGCGATGCCGGCTGAGGGCGGTCGGGCGGGCCGACCGACCCGTGGTCAACGCCCCAGCTGACAAGGGACGTTCAGCCTCCGGTGGCCGGCTGCCCTTGTTTGTCCGCAGCCTGCCCCACTAAATTGGCCCTCCATTGTGTTTCGCGCCCGGTTCTCACCGATGGCGGATCTGACCGCCACAGTGCACCGTCGACGCAGGATCTCGGCTGTGCTCCTTGCCACCGTCGTGGCCTCGACCTCCTTCGGGGCGGTCGCTGCTTCACGACCCGCCAGTGCCGATCAGGTATCGACGCTGCAGGCCCAGGCGGCCGCCGTCTCCCAACAGCTCATCGAGGAGCAACTCCAGGTGGACACCGACCGCCAGCAGTACTCGGTGTTCTCGGCCCGGGTGGCCGCCGACAGCCAGGCCATCACCCAGATCTCCCAGGAGATCGTTCAGGACGATCAGCAGATCGCCGCCCGGGAGGCGCTCGTGCGCCAGCAGGCCCTCCGCTCCTACATGGACTACGGCACCGGTTCGGGCAGCGCCACCAGCACCCTGTTCGCCGGGAACCAGGAGCACGCCCAGGCCGCCAGCGAGTACGCCACGATCGCCGTGGGCAACATCACCACAGTGGTCGACCAGCTGCACACGGCCCAGTCCCAGCTCCAGAGCCATCAGGTATCGCTCCGCCACCAACAGGACCAGGACCGCGCCGATCTGGCCAGCCAGTCCACCAACCTCGCCCAGGCCGACACCAGTGCCGACCACCTCTCGGCCCTGCACGCCGAGGTCACGGGTCAGCTGGCCACCGCCGTGGCCGCCCAGGCCGCCGTACAGGACGCCGCCGCCCAGGCCGCCGTGGCCGCGGCGCAGAGACAGGCGGTCCACACCCCGACCACCACGGCCCACCCGGTGGCGACGATCCCGGAGACCACGGTGACCGGGACCGCGGCTCCGGCGCCGGTCACTCCCCCGCCCGGAGCGGGCGCCGGTCTGGCCGACCCCGTCCTCAACTCGTTCCTGCAGTGCGTCATCCAACGGGAGTCGGGTGGCGACTACAGCATCAACACCGGCAACGGGTACTACGGTGCCTTCCAGTTCAGCCAGTCCACCTGGAACGTGGCCGCCCAGGACGCCGGCCTCACCTATCTGGTCGGGGTCCTGCCGAGCTCGGCCACCAAGGCGGAGCAGGACACGGTGGCGGTGGCCCTCTTCGCCCTCGACGGCGGGCAGCCGTGGACCGGGGACTGCGGGGCCTAGCAGCGCCCGACGGTCCGCGGCCGGTGGTCAGCCCCGCAGGTGGGCAAGGACCGCGGCGGCGGCGCGACCGCCGCTGAACATGGCCCCCTGCAGCGACGCGGTGTCCCGGTGGTCACCGCAGACGAACATCCCCTCGCCCAGAGCCACCGCCTGCTTCGGATTGAACGGAGGGGACTGGCTGGGCTGACCGTGGTGGATCACATCGGTCCGCAGGTGTTCCCACTCGTCCACCGTCGATCCGAACCACCGGGCCAGCTGCCGACGGACCTGGTCGGTCAGGGCGGGGTCGAGGGCGTCGGGTCCGGGCACCGCCGCGGCCACCAGGCTCAGCCCCGGGGGTGCGTAGGAGGGGGCCACCTCGCTCATGACGGCCATGTTCCGGGCCGGCCCACCACCCCCGCCCTCCAGCACGAGGGTGGCACCCTCGACGGGCGGCCCGTGGGTGGAGAACCAGCAGCACGCCGCCGCCCTCGATCCCGGGTCGGCGACCCGGTCGCCCAGAAGGAGGTGGGCGACGGGCACCGTCGGTGGCCACCACCACGGCACGGGCCGCCAAGCGTTCGCCGCCCTCCAGCACCACGGCACCGGGAGCGACCCCGACCACCCGAACTCCGAGCCGCACGCACCCCTCGGGGAGGGTCCCGGCCAGTTGGGCGGGGACCGCTCCCATACCCTGGCGCGGCACCGCGGTGGGCCCGGTGGCCAGCATGCGCAGAATCACGTCGAACCGGCGGCTGGACACCTCGAGGCCGGGGTCGAGCTGAATTCCGGCGAACAGGGGTCGCCAGAACGTCTCGACCATCCGGTCGGAGAAGCCGGCACGGGCTAGGCGCTCACCGGTCGTGGTCTCGGGCCGGCGGAGCAGGTCCGCCACCGAATGGCTGCGGACGTCCAGCACCAGGCGGGCCAGTCGGACCTTGTCGGCCGGGGAGCCGATCGGGGCCCTCAGGGTGGCGGGGACGAGGAGGGGACGGCGCAGCGGATCGGCCACCCGGTGGAAACCGCCGCCGACCCGGATCACTGCAGCCGGCTCGAAGGGGGCGAGCTGCAGGGCGGCCAGATCCAGCCGGTGCCGCACCTCGGGATAGCCGGTGAGAAGGATCTGGAAACCGCGGTCGAGCAGGAAGCCGTCCACCCGGTCCGTGCGGACGCGTCCCCCGACCCCGTCGGAGGCCTCGAGGATCCGGCACTCGATGCCGGCCCGGTTCAGGTCCTGAGCACAGCACAGCCCGGCCAGGCCGGCACCCACGATCACCACGTCGGCCGTCGGGCCGGCCCCGGATGACCCCATCAGAGCAGCCGGCAGCGGCCGGTTCCGGCACAGACCTCGCACTCGGGGCCCTGTCCCGCCGCGTGAGCCAAACAGTGCACGATCCGCTGCTCCACGATGTCGCCGAGCAGGGGGTGGGGTCCGAGCGGGGCCGCCACCAGGTGACTGACCCCGGGGTGCCGGCCGCATGCCTCAGCGGCCAGGGCCGGGATGTCACGGTCCCAGTGGCTACCCGGCCACAAGAAGTACGGGGCGATCACGACGGTGGAGGCGCCGGCGGCCACGCAGGTGTCCACCGCGGTGGCGATGGAGGGCTCGGCCAGCTCCATGTGGGCGGCCTCGACGTTGTCGAGCCCGCGGTCCCGTCGCCACTCGGCCACGAACTCCTGGTGGCGCCGGTTGGCCTCCTCGCGCCTCGACCCGTGGTCGACGATGACGATCCCGAGTGCGCTCCCCTGACCGATCACGCTCCGAGCGTAGGCGGCTGGCCCGTCTTCCCGGTTCCTGCCGACTGGTGTTTCGGCGGGACGGCCTACCGGGCGGAGATGTACTCCATCAGTTCGTTGCGGTCCTTCTCGAGCTCCCCGATACGGCTCTTGACCACGTCGCCGATACTGATGATCCCGACCAGACGGCCGCCCTCCACCACCGGCACGTGACGGAACCGGTGCTCGGTCATGAGGTTCATGATGGACTCCACATCGTCACGTGGCGAGCACACCCGGACTTCTGTGGACATGATCGACGACACCGGCTCGTCGAGGAGCTCGGTGTGCAGGACGTTGAGGCGTTTCACGATGTCCCGCTCGGACACGATGCCCTGGATCTGCACACCGTCGGGGGACACCACCAGGGCCCCGACCCGGTGATGGGCCAGGTCAGCCACCACGTCACCTACGGTGGCCTCCTTGGTGACGGTGACCACCATCGTCCCTTTGCCTTCGAGAAGGTTCGACACGAGCATGGACTTCCCCCTTCCGGATTACCTCCGGGGTACCGCACCGGCACGGCCGTAGATCCGACCACTGGTCATCTTCGCACCTCGGAGGCCGAAAGGGAACAGGGACGCCAAGTTGCAACATTCCCAGCCGGCGGCGCCGGCATCGACGGGTGACCGGGTCGGTTCTTCTACCATGAGCCCGATGGCCACCGACGAGACCACGCCGGGCCCACCCGATCCTCCCACCGGCAGTCCCGACGCCCCGCGAGGAGGGGCGCGATCGGCCCGGACCTACGTCCGGCGGGCCGAGGGCGACCGGCGAGGCCGGCTCAGGGGGACCCTCGAACTGGTGGAGGGACGCGGCGTGATCGTCCTCAACGACCGGCGGATCCCCGGATCGAGGGCCACCATCACCATGATCGCGGTCGCCCCGGCCGGGGTGTTCGTCATCGACGCCAAGCACCACAAGGGCCTGGTCCAGACCAAGCGCCCCGGCACCTTCGACCAGATCGGACCGCCCGAACTCCACGTGGGCCGGCGGAACTGCACCCCGTCGCTCGATGCGCTGTCCCATCAGGTGGCCGTGGTCCGGTCCACCCTCGACGGGTCGCCGTGGGACTCCGAGGTGCCGGTGACGGCCATGCTCTGCCTAACCCGGGCCGATTGGGGTCTGGCCTCGTCAGCCCTGGTCCGCGACGTCTGGGTGGGATGGCCCCGGCTGCTCGCCGGGACGGTGCGCTCCCCGGGGCTCATCGACCCCCCCACCGTGGAGGAGGTGGCCCGGACCATCGACTCCCGGCTGCCGGTGGCCTGAACCCCGTACCCGGGGTGTCGTCGGGGTGGCCCCGGCCCGACGATGGGGACGTTCACACGCCTCTTTCACGCCCGTCACGTAGCCGAAACATGTGGTGATTAGGGTCCGGATGGGCAATTCGAAGGGCTGTTCCCCCATGATGCACGCATGAGCTCCGTCGCCGAGACCGACCTGTTCACCACCAGCGATCCTCCTCTTGAGGATCCCGTCCTGCATGATGCCGAGGCCCTGCTCCCCCACGTCATCGTGCTGTTCGGCGCCACCGGGGACCTATCGAGGCGCAAGCTGCTCCCCGGTCTGCTCCGGCTGTCCCAGTCGGGCCTGCTTCCCGAGTACCGAATCATCGGCACCTCCCTCGAGGAGATGGACGAGTCCGAGTTCCACCAGTTCGCCCTCCAGGCGTGCCGCGAGTTCGCCCGCCAGGACATCGTCGAGGCTCACTGGCCCACCTTCCAGGACCGGCTCCACTACGTCTCCCAGGTCCACGGGCCCGAAGCCCTGTCCGCCGCGGTGGCCGGGGCCGAGGCCAGACTGAGCGGGCAGACCCGTCGCCTCCACTACCTGAGCATCCCGCCCTCCGCCGCCCACGCCGTGGTCACCACGCTCGGCCAGGCCGACCTGGTCGAGCGGTCCCGGATCATCATGGAGAAACCGTTCGGCACCAACCTGGAGTCGGCCAAGGTGCTCAACGACGCCGTGCACGGAGTCTTCTATCCCGAGCAGGTGTACCGGATCGACCACTTCCTTGGGAAGGAGGCGGCCCAGAACATCCTGGCCTTCCGCTTCGCCAACGGTCTGTTCGAGCCCATCTGGAACCGCAACCACATCGACCACGTCCAGATCGACGTGCCCGAGACCCTGTCGGTCGACTCCCGGGCCAGCTTCTACGAGGGGACCGGCGCCTTCCGGGACATGGTGGTGACCCACCTCTTCCAGGTGCTGGCCTTCATGGCCATGGAGCCGCCGACTCGCTCGAGCCCCGATCCATCAGCGAGGAGAAGAACAAGGTCTTCCGCTCGATGTGTCCCATCGACGTGTCCCAGGTGGTGCGGGGCCAGTACGAGGGGTACCGATCCATTCCCGGCGTGGCCCCGGACTCCCAGACCGAGACGTTCATCGCCCTCAAGTGCGAGATCGACAACTGGCGCTGGGCGGGGGTGCCCTTCTACCTGCGCACGGGCAAGGCCATGGCCGAAGGGGCCCGGATCATCTCGATCGCCTTCCGGGAACCGCCGAAGAGCATGTTCCCGAGCGACTCGGGCATCGGAGCCCACGGGCCCGACCACCTGACCTTCGACCTGGCCGACTCGTCCAAGTTGTCCCTCTCCTTCTACGGCAAGCGTCCCGGGCCAGGAATGCAGCTGGACAAGCTCAGCCTGCAGTTCGCCCTGCACGAGACCGAGCACGAGACCGACGTGCTCGAGGCCTACGAGCGGCTGATCCACGACGCCATGAGTGGCGATCACACACTGTTCACCGCGGCCGAGGACATCGAGCGGCTGTGGGAGCTCTCCGCCCCGCTGCTGGAGGACCCGCCCGAGGTGGAGCTCTACCCACCAGGCTCGTGGGGGCCGGCGAGGATCCGCGAACTCATCGCCCCCAACGCCTGGCGGCTCCCCTTCGAGCGGGGATGGCGCAAGGCCGACCGACCGGACTGACCGACGCCCCGACCGGAGCCGGCACCGCGGTCAGGGACGTTCGTCGGCCACCCGCCAGCAGTACCAGGCCACCAGGCTCCGGTAGGGCCGGAACGGCTCGCCCAGTTCGTCGAGCTCCTTCGGTGAGGGCAGGTCGGGGAGGCCCCAGGCCCGCCCGAAGCCGGCCCGCACCCCGTAGTCCCCGGTCGGCCAGACATCGAGGCGACCGAGGGTGCCGAGCAGGAACATCTGGGCCGTCCACGGCCCGATGCCCCGGACCTGGGTGAGGTGGTCGACCACTTCGGCGTCCGACAGCCGACCCATGCGGTCGAGGGCGATCCGGCCGCTGGCCACGTGGTCGGCCAAGTCCCTGATGGAGGCGGCCTTGGCCCGGCTGAGGCCGCACGCGGCCAGGTCCTCGTCCGAGGCGGCCAGCACCGATTGGGGGGTGACGGCACCGTCGAGGGCGGCGACGAAACGCCCGTGGATGGTGGCCGCGGCCCGTCCGGCCAACTGCTGGTAGACGATGGCCTCGGCGAGCGACTCGAACCGGCGATCGACCCGGACCGGTCGGCGCCGGGGGGCGTGCCCGTGACGGTCGACCAGTCCGGCCAGGACGGGGTCGCGGGCAACGAGGAGCGCAGTGGCGTCGGCTACCGAGGGAGGGGGCACGCCTTCGATGATGCCATCGTCACGCCCCGGTCTGTCCATGTGCCGGCGAAGGGACCGCAGAGCGGACGTCCCGTTAGGATCCTGAGGTCGACTAGGCCCTGCGTGCGGGGTCGGGTTGTCCGCATCGCGGTCCAAAGGGACATCACTCACCAGGAGGAACATGACTCTCACCGGTAAGGTCGCCATCGTCACCGGGGGCAACACCGGCATCGGCCGGGCCGTCGTCCTGGCCCTCGCCGCCCAGGGCGCCACGCTGGTCATCGACTACATCGCCAACGAGGATGCCGAGCACGAGGTCGAACGCCAGGTGGCCGCGCTCGGTGACAAGGTCGTAGGGGTCAAGGCCGACGTCAGCAAAGTGGAGGACCTGCGAACCCTGGTGGGCACGGCCGTGTCCACGTTCGGGCGGCTGGACATCATGGTCAACAACGCCGGAATCGAGACCCGGACCTCGGTGCTCGACACCACCGAGGAGCAGTACACCAAGGTCCTCGACATCAACCTGAAGAGTGCCTTCTTCGGCACCCAGTTGGCCGCCCAGCAGATGATCGCCCAGGGTGGCGGGGGCAGGATCATCAACATGACATCGGTCCACGAGGACTGGCCCATGCCCGGCAACACTGCCTACTGCCTGTCCAAGGGGGGGATGCGCATGCTCACCCGCACCGCCGGCGTGGAACTGGCACCCCACGACATCCTGGTGGTTGGCGTGGGCCCCGGAGCGGTCGACACCCCGATCAACGCCGCCACCGTGGCCGATCCGGTGCAGCTGGCCAAGCTCAACTCGGCCATCCCCATCGGCCGCCTGGCCGAGCCCGAGGAGATCGCCAGCGTGGTGGCCTTCCTGGCCGGTGACGGCGCCAGCTACATCACCGCCACCACCATCTTCACCGACGGCGGCATCATGCAGTCCAGCCCCGGACTCTGACCGGTGGACGGGAACATCGTGTCGGTGGAGCGGGTGGTGCCCGCCCCACCTGAGGCCGTCTTCGACCTGCTGGCCGACGCCTCGCGCCACATCGAGCTGGACGGCTCGGGCCAGCTGCGGGGGGTCACACCCGGGCATCCCGAGCGGCTCGCCCTCGGCGCCACCTTCGGGATGTCCATGCACATGGGCATGGGCTACACGATGGTCAACACCGTCATCGAGTTCGAGGAGAACCGTCGGATCGCCTGGAAGGCCACCATCGCCGGGTTCATGGGACGGTTCGTGGGCGGACGCATCTGGCGCTACGAACTGGAGGCGGTGGACGGCGGCACCCGGGTGCGGGAGAGCTGGGACATCTCCGAGGACCACCAGCGGATCTTCCTCCGACACGACAAGGTGGCCGGCGCCACCCGGGAGAACATCACTCGGTCCCTGGCCCGGATCGAGGACGTTGACGGCCCCTTCCGCCTGACGGCTCCGCCCTCGCCTCCACTTCCCCCGCCGGCGGCGGAAGATCGGAGGTCCGGACGGTGTTGCACCGTCCATGGTGCCCCTCTCCGTCCTCGACCTGGCCTCGGTGGCCAAGGGATTCACCCCGGCGGACGCCCTGGCCGACACGCACGCGTCTGGCCACCGTGGTCGGAGCGGCTCGGCTACCGACGGATGTGGGTGGCCGAGCACCACGGCATGCCGGCGGTGGCCAGTTCGGCGCCGGCCGTGCTCATCGGCCATCTGGCCGACGCCACCACCACCCTGCGGATCGGTGCCGGCGGTGTCATGCTGCCCAACCACGCTCCCCTGGTGATAGCCGAGCAGTTCGCCACACTCGAGGCCCTCCACCCTGGACGCATCGACCTCGGCCTGGGGCGCGCCCCGGGCACCGACCAGGTGACGGCCCGGGCCCTCCGGCGCAGTGCCGAGACCGGGGCGGACACCTTCCCCCGGGACGTGGTGGAGCTGATCAACTACCTGGCCGACGGCGACGGGCCGGCCACGCACCCGGCGCCGGTGCCCGGACGTGGCTACCTCCCCGAGGTCTGGCTGCTCGGATCGTCGACCTTCAGCGCCCAACTGGCCGGCATGCTCGGTCTGCCCTTCTCGTTCGCCTACCACTTCGCCCCGGGGCTCATGGACCAGGCGGTGGAGCAGTACCGGGCCCGATTCCGCCCGTCGGCCCTGCTGGGAATCGCCGTACTTCATGCCGGCGGTGTCGGTGCTGTGTGCACCGACCGAGGAGGAGGCCCGATGGCTGGCCGGGCCCTCGGCACTCAGCACCCTCCAGCTGCGGACGGGCCGGCTCGGTCCCGTCCCCACACCCGAGGAGGCGGCGGCCTACCGCTACACGGACCAGGAGCGGGCCTTCATCGAGGACACCACGTCGACCCACCTGATCGGGGAGCCCGATGCGGTCCGGGCGGGCCTGGTGGCGCTGCAGGCGCGCACGGGCGCCGACGAGATCATGCTGTCCACACGGGCCCACTCCTACGAGGCCCGGGCCCAGTCCCTCACCCTGGTGGCTGAGCACTGGCCCGTTCTGGCCGACGTGGTCGGTACGGCCTCCTCCACCGCCTGACCGGCGTCAACGGTCGCCGGGCGCACCCGCGGTCACGTCACAGCGACGCGCAGTGGGGCAGGACGGACTCGGCGATGAGGGCCAGGTGGTCGAGGTCGGCGAGGTCGAGGATCTGCAGGTAGATGCGCTGGGCACCGGCCTCGGCGTAGGTGGCCAGCTTGGCCACCACCTCGTCGGGCGAGCCGCACAGCCCGCTGGTCGCGGAGCTCGTCCACCTCTCGGCCGATGGCCCGGGCCCGGGCCGCCACCTCGGCCTCGGTGGTACCGCAGCAGACCACCTGGGCGGCCGAGTAGGCCAGCGATGCCGGGTCACGCCCCGCCGCCTCGCACGCGGCCCGCGACCCGCTCGAACTGGGAACGGGTCTCCTCGAGCGACGAGAAGGCCAGATTGAACTCGGCGGCGTAGGTGGCGGCCAGCCGGGGCGTGCGCTTGGCCCCGTGTCCGCCGACGATGACCGGGGGACCCGGACGCTGCACCGGCTTGGGCAGGCCGGGGCTGTCCACGAGCCGGTAGTGCTGGCCCTCGAAGGTGAACGATCCGCCCTCGGGGGTCGCCCACAGCCCGGTGACCACGGCCAACTGCTCCTCGAGGCGTTCGAAGCGTTCGACCACCGGCGGGAAGGGGATGCCGTAGGCGGTGTGCTCATCCTCGTACCAGCCGGCTCCGAGGCCCAGCTCCACCCGGCCCCCGGCCATGGCGTCGACGCCGGCCACGGTGATGGCCAGCGGCCCGGGGTGGCGGAAGGTGGCCGAGGTGACCAGGGTGCCGAGTCGGATCGTGGAGGTCTCCCGGGCGATGCCGGCCAGCGTGATCCAGGCGTCGCTCGGACCGGGCAGGCCGGTGGCGTTGCCCATGGCCAGGTAGTGGTCACTCCGGAAGAAGGCGTCGAAACCCAGGGATTCGGACGTCCGGGCCACGGCCAACAGGGTGTCGTAGGAGGCCCCCTGCTGGGGCTCGGTGAAGATGCGCAGCAGCATGCTCCCCGGTCTAGTCGACGGCGCACGCCACCGGTGGCCGACGGGTGACGGCCAGGGGTGGTGCCGATCCCGGTCAGCCCCGGGCCGGAGCGCCGCCGATCAGGCCCTCGTCGAGCTCGGCGTCGCCGGCTCCGGTCATCCCACCGCCCATGGCCAGGTCCTCGCTGGGGCGCTCCAGGCCGGAGGTCGACCGCAGCCGGACCTCCTTCAGGAACAGGGTGAGGGCGAACATGACCGCGGCCAGCGGCACCCCGAGCAGGAAGACCGTGTGGAGCGAGCGGACGAACGACTCGAGGATCCCGTGCTGCACGTCGGGCGGGAACGCGTGCAGCTGGGCCGGGCTCATGGAGAAGCTGCCGTTGACGTGGATGGACGAGCCGGCCGCCCCGGGCACCAGGACGGCGATCCAGTGGCTGAGGCCGGCGATGAACACCGCCCCGAACAGGGAGGTGCCGAAGGCTCCGCCGAGCGAGCGGAAGAAGGTCACCGCCGCGGTGGCCGCCCCGATCTGAGTCGGCGGGCACGGCGTTCTGGACGGACAGCACCATGACCTGCATGGTCATGCCCATGCCGGCGCCGAGCACGACGACGTAGCAGCTCATGGTCAGGTGCGAGGTGTGCAGGTCCGAGCTGGGACAGCAGCCACATGCCCAGGATGACGAGGGCTGAGCCGACCACGGGGAACACCTTGTAGCGGCCGGTGCGGGACACCATCTGTCCGGACAGGACCGAGGCGCCGAGGACGCCCATCATCAGCGGGATCATGCAGGAGACCCGACACCATGGCCGACACCCCGTCGACCAGCTGCAGGTACAGGGGCAGGTAGATGATGGCCCCGAACATGATCATGGCCAGCAGGAACGACACCGAGGTCGAGACCCGGAAGATCCCGATGTGGTAGAGGTTCGGCGGCAGGATGGGCTCGGCCGCCTTCCGCTCCCACAGCACGAAGGCGGCGATGAGGACCGCGAGCGACGACGGCCAGGGCGATGATGACCGGCGAGCCCCAGGGGTACTGGGTGCCGCCCCACACCGTCACCAGCAGGGCGGCGGTCACCCCGACCAGCATGAGGCCGGCGCCGAGGAAGTCGATCCGGTGGGCCTGGCGGCGGAACGGGAGCTTGAGCACCGCCGAGGTCACCACCAGGGCCACGATGCCGATGGGGATGTTGATGTAGAAGATCCACCGCCAGCTCAGGTTGTCGGTGAAGACCCCGCCGAGCAGCGGTCCGGCGATCGAGGACAGGGCGAAGGTGGCGCCGAAGTAGCCCTGGTAGCGGCCCCGCTCCCGGGGCGAGACCACGTCGGCGATGATGGTGAAGGCCAAGGCCATCAGGCCGCCGGCGCCCAGGCCCTGGATGCCCCGGAAGGCGATGAGCTGGGCCATGTTCTGGCTGAGCCCGGACAGGGCCGAGCCGATCAGGAAGACGACGATGGCGATCTGGAAGAGGCCCTTGCGGCCGAACTGGTCGGACAGCTTGCCGTAGAGCGGCGTGGAGATGGTCGAGGTCAGCAGGTAGGCGGTCACCACCCAGCTGATGTGGTTGAGGCCGTGGAGGCTGTTGACGATGGTGGGCAGGGCGGTTCCGACGATGGTCTGGTCCAGGGCGGCCAGGAACATGCCGATCATCAGGCCGCTGAACACGACGAGGATCTGGCGGTGGGTCAGGGCCGCCACCTCACCGGACCCGCCCGGCGGCGGGTCGGGAGCGTGACGGTCAGCCGCCGCCATCGGGCTCGTCGGGACGGGCCGGGGTGTCGATGCTCACGACGCCGCCCCGCTGCCGTGCGGTTCGCGGGCGTGCTGCTCGCGGACGTGCTGCTCCCGTGTCCGGTGGAGGCCGTCCTCCAGGCGGAGCAGCCCGCGGGTGAGTGCGGTGCGCTCCTCGTCCGACCAGTCGCTGATCACCTCGGCCAGTGCCTGGCGGCGGGCCTCGGACACCGCTTCGAGGACGGCCCAGCCCCGCTCGGACATGCTCAGCAGCGACGCCCGGCCGTCATCGGGGTCGGGGACCTTGACCACGAGGCCGATGGCCACCAGGTCGCGCATCTGGCGACTGACGGTGGACAGGTCGAGTTCAACGGTGTCGGCCAGCTCGGACAGGCGCATCGGGGCCTCCCGGGACAACCGCACCAGCAGCCAGTACCCGGCCCTGTCCACCGACTCACCCTCGCCCAGTTCGCTCCTCGGCACCTCGAGCCGGAGGATGGCCCGGGCCACCTGGGTCAGCGCCCGCTCGAGCTCGGCGGAGACCAGGCCGGCGGGCAGCCCGAGGGTGCTCTCCTCCTCGATCGGTGTCGTCGTCGGTGTCACCAACAGTCCTTTGTTCGGTGGTGCGGGCCGGTCGGCCGCCCAATGGATCGGTTCAATCCCGTCCGTCCGGCGGGATAAACTGCTTGTAACAAGCAACTATATCACCGCTGCACGGCTGACTCCCTCCCCCGTGTTCAGACGGAGCGAGGCGGGACCGGTTCGGAGTCCGAGGCCCGGTGGAGGAGGAACGTGCCGGTCGACCGGCTCACCATCCGGTCGCGGTCGTCCACCACCGAGGCTTCGGCGTAAGCCACCTGACGGGCCATGCGCACCACCTCGCCCCGCAGCCGGTAGGTCTCCCCCACCATGGCCGGTCGCATGGTCTCGATCTTCATCTCGAGGGTGGCCCGGGTCCGGTCACGGCCGGCCAGGGCCGAGTTGATGGCGAAGTTCATGGCCGCATCGAGCAGGAGCCCATGCACCCCGGCCTGGACCACGCCGTGAGGATTGGCGGCCAGCGCCGTGGGGAGCAGAGAGCCGCTGACCCAGCCCAGGTCCTCCCCGTCGACCCCGTAGTCGTCGAAGGATCCGCCCACCGTGCCGATGAGCGCCATTCCGCCGTCGCCGAGCCACCGGTCCATGTCCTTGATGCGACCTGCCATGCCCTGACCGTAGCGCCGGGCCACGCCGCCCACGTGCCCGGCCCCCGGCTCCGCCGCGCCGTTCCGTACGTGAGGCCCGAACCCACGGACAGAACACCTGTTCGCCCGAGCCGGGTCGGTAGGGGTTGGATGTCCCGTCCATCGGGAGTACGATCAGGGTGCCGAAGAAACTTGACCAACCAGTCAAGTTTCTGAGCGCCCGGGACAGGGTGTCCCGGCTCCCGCACCGAGACGATCGCGGCCGGCAGGCACAGACTCCGCCGGACCGAGGAGGAGACAACCATGACCGACGCCGTCATCATCGACGCAGTCCGCACCCCCGGGGGCAAGAGGAACGGGAAACTGCGCAACTGGCACGCCGCCGACCTGGGATCGGAGCCGTTGAAGGCCCTGGTCGAGCGCAACGACCTGGACCCGGCCCTGGTCGACGACGTGATCATGGGCTGTGTCATGCAGGTGGGCGAGCAGTCCCTCAACGTGGGCCGCAACGCCGTCCTGGCCGCCGGCTACCCCGAGTCGGTCCCCGCCACCACCATCGACCGCCAGTGCGGCTCCTCCCAGCAGGCCCTGCACTTCGGGGCCCAGGGCGTCATCGCCGGGGCCTACGACGTGGTCATCGGCGGTGGGGTCGAGGTCATGACCCGCACCCCGATGGGCTCCTCGGTCGTCCGCGACCTCGGCTACCCCTTCGGACCCCGCATGATGAGCCGCTATGCCGAACGTGGTGGGCTGGTCGGCCAGGGCGAGGGCGCCGAGCTGATCGCCGAGCAGTGGGACATCAGCCGCGAGGCCCTCGACGAGTACTCGGTCCGCTCCCACCAGCGGGCGGCCCAGGCCACGGCCGAGGGACGGTTCGAGCGTGAGCTCATTCCGGTGGCCATCAAGGACGACGACCGGGCCGACACCGACGAACTGATCACGACCGACGAGGGCATCCGTCCGGACTCCTCGGTCGAGGCACTGGCCAACCTGAAGCCGGCCTTCCGGCCCGAGAACGGCCGGGTCACCGCCGGCAACTCGTCCCAGATCACCGACGGGGCGTCCGGCGTGCTGATCATGAGCGAGGAGAAGGCCAACGCCCTCGGCCTCACGCCCCGGGCCCGCTTCCACGCCTTCGCCGTGGCCGGCAGCGACCCGATCACCATGCTCACCGGGCCCATCCCGGCCACCAAGGCGGTGCTGGAGAGGGCCAAGCTCACCCTCGACGACATGGACGTCATCGAGATCAACGAGGCCTTCGCCTCGGTTGTGCTGGCCTGGCAGAAGGAGTTCGACGCCGACCTCTCCAAGGTCAACGTGAACGGTGGGGCCATCGCCCTCGGCCACCCCCTCGGAGCCTCCGGCGCCAAGCTGATGGCCACCCTGCTCAACGAGCTGGAGCGGACCGAGGGCCGCTACGGGCTGCTCACCATGTGCGAGGGCGGTGGCATGGCCAACGCCACCATCATCGAGCGCCTGGGCTGATCGGCCTCGGGCATAACCGCCAGGCCGTGCCACGCGGTTATGCCACCGCGGTGTGTCCGAAGAACCGGCCCGCAGGGCCGGTTCTTCGCGTTCGGGCCATCGCCTGTGGCGGTCGGAGTCAGTGGTAGCGGGTGGCCACGATCAGCCCGGCGAAGATGGCCCCGATGGCGGCGATCAGCCACAGGTTGTTGACGCCACCCGGCAGCAGGTCGGCGTAGTTGAGGATGACGATCAGCACCCCGAGGAGGAACAGGGCGATGATGGCGATGCCCATCCACCGCGGGCTGGCCCTGACGTTCTTCGGGACAGGAGGGGTGTACCGGCTGGAGGTCACCGAGGCCGCCGGCCTCGGTGGTCCTCCCGCCGGCCGAGCGGCCCTTCTTCTGCGCCTTGCCCGGCCCCGAGTTGGCCTTGGTTGCCATGGGCGAAGGATAGCCAGTCGCCGGTGACCGGTTGGCGCCGGGTCCGTGGGGCCCGGGTCGACCGAGTACGATCAACGGACCATGGCGACCCGGGTGCTGGTCATCGACAACTACGACTCGTTCGTCTACAACCTCGTCCAGGAGCTCGGGGAGCTGGGCGCCGACCCGGTCGTCTACCGCAACGACGCCATCGACGTCGACGGCATACGGTCGGCCGCCCCTGACGCCATCCTCATCTCCCCCGGGCCGGGCCGACCCGACAGCGCCGGGGTGAGCATGACGGTGATCAGGGAGCTGGCCGGCGAGATCCCCATCCTCGGGGTGTGCCTCGGCCACCAGGCCATCGGCGAGGTGTACGGCGGCCGGATCGTGGTGGCCCCGACCCTCATGCACGGCAAGACCTCGGCCATCCACCACGACGGGGTCGGGTGTGTTCACCGGCCTCCCCGATCCGTTCACCGCCACCCGCTACCACTCGCTGGTGGTGGAGCCGGCCAGCGTGCCCGACGTCCTCGAGGTCACGGCCCGAACACCGGACGGCGTGATCATGGGCCTCCGCCACCGCACCCTGGCCGTGGAGGGTGTCCAGTTCCACCCCGAGTCGCTGCTGACCCTGGAGGGTCCCAGCCTGCTGTCGAACTTCCTGGCCTCGACCCGTCCCGTCTGATCCGAGTATGGCCGCCTCGCCGCTACGGCGTGGACGAGGTGGTGGTGGCTGGGTGCGGTGGTCGACGTGGTCGTGGTGGTGGTCGATGTGGACGTGGTCGTGGTGGTCGGTGGGCCCGGTCGAGACCGTGATGTCCACCGAGCTGCCCGGCTTGACCTGGGTGCCGGCCGAGGGACTCGAGGACGATCACCTCGCCCGCGCCGTACTGGTCGGAGTAGCCCGAGGTGATGTTGCCCGACGTTGAGCCCGGCGCTGCCGAGGACGTTGCCGGCCTGGTCTGGGTCTGCCCGATCAGCGACGGCACGGGGACGTCGGTCGGTCCCGACGAGACGGTCAGGGTCACGGTGCTGCCCTTGGCCACCTGGTCCCCGACGTCGGGATTGGCGCTGAGCACCGTCCCCTGGGTCGGCTGGTTGTTCGGCCACGTTGTCGACCGTGAGCCGTGGCCCGGCCGACTGCAGCAGGGATTCGGCGTTGCTGAGTGAGGTGTTGGTGATCCCCGCCGGCACCGTGACCTTCTCGGTGGTGGCCACCGTCAGCGTCACGGTGTCACCCTTCTTCACCAGCGAATTGGGCGGTGGGTCGGTGGAGATGACCGTGCCGGGGGCATCGGAGGAGATCTGTGCGGTGTCCTTGACCACCAGGCCGTCGGCCGTGAGCTTGGAGGTGGCCTACGGCCACCGGCTCACCGGTGACCGACCGCAGGTTGAAGGACGCACTTCCCCCCAGGTAGCCGAGGTTGCGGGCCAGGAGGTACCCGGCCACCAGTAGCAGGATGACGAGAATGGCCAGGATGATGGCGTAGGTGCGGGTCCGGTTGGAGCCCGCCCTCCTCCTCCTCGGGCACGGCGTTGGCCGCCGTGGTGGCGGCCACGGACTGGGTGGCGTCCATGCCGGCCACCGAGCCGACCACCTGGGTGGTGCCGGCCACGGCCAGCATACGAGGTGGCGTCGTCCATGGCCAGCACGGTGCGGCCCTCGTTGAAGCGGAGCAGATCGGCCCGGAGGTCCTCGGCGGTGGCGTAGCGGTGTTCGGGGTTCTTGGCCATGGCCTTCAGGATGATGGCCTCGAAGGTCGGCGGAATCGACGGGTTCAGTTCGCGGGGAGCGGGCGGGTGGTCGCGGACGTGCTTGGACGCCACCGCCACCGGCGTGTCACCGAGGAACGGTGGGCGTCCGGTCGCCATCTCGAACAGCACCACCCCGAGGGAGTAGATGTCGCTCCGGGCGTCGACGCCCATGCCCTCGGCCTGCTCGGGTGAGAAGTAGGTGGCGGTGCCCATCACCGCGCCGGTCTGGGTCAGGCTCTCCTCGGTGTTTATGGCCCGGGCGATGCCGAAGTCGGTGACCTTCACCTGGCCCTCGTCGGTGATGAGGACGTTGCCCGGCTTCACGTCACGGTGGATGACACCGTGCTTGTGTGCGTAGCCGAGGGCGGCAGCCACGTGGGCCCCGATATCGGCGGTCCGATCGGCGGAGAGCGGGCCGGACGTCTTCAGAATGGCCGACAGCGGCCGGCCGTCGATGAACTCCATCACGATGAAGTAGGTGCCCGTGTCCTCGCCCCAGTCGAACACGGGGACGATGTTGGGATGGGACAGGTTGGCGGCCGCCTGTGCCTCCCGACGGAACCGTTCCACGAAGGAACGGTCGACCGACAGCTCGGGGAACAGCACTTTCAGGGCCACGGGCCGGTCCAGCAGGCGGTCGTGGGCGCGGTAGACCTCGGCCATGCCACCCCGGGCGATCAGGTGGTTGAGTTCGTACCTCTCGGAGAATATTCGTGGCGGCTCGTTCGGTTCCATGTGGGTCAAAGCCTAGGCCTGCGCTCTCTGGGTTCCGAGGTTCTCATCGTTCCTCGTCGGGCTCGGTGGTCGAATGGTGTCATCGGTCGGCGTACCCGGGGCCCCGCTCATCCCGACACCCCCTGGTCGGCCAGGACATCCCCGAGGATCTGCTTGACAACGGGTCCGGCATACTCGGCGCCGGTTGCACTGCCGACCTGCTTGGGGAGGACCACGGCGATGGCCACCTTCTGCCCGGTGGTACCCACCGGGGCAAAGGCGATGAGCCAGTCATCGGTGTACTGGGGGTTGGGACCGAACGAACCGTCCTGGGCGGTACCGGTCTTGGCCGCCACGTCCCAACTGGACGGGAATCCCACCTGAGCGGCAGTTCCGGACTTGACCACCCCCTGCATGAAGGTGGTGAGGGTGTTGGCCGTCTCGGCGGAGATGGGCTGCAGCCACTGCTTGGGTTGGTAGACCTTCACGAGATTGCCCTGGGAGTCACGGATCGACGCCATCACGTGGGGAGTCATTTCCACCCCACCGTTGGCCACCGCCCCAGCCACCATGGCCATCTGGAGGGTCGAGGCGGTGACGTTCTCCTGGCCGATGGCCGACTTCATCAGGCCGGGGATGTCGTCGGCGAAGTCGGCCGTGGTGCCGAAGTTGGAGACGGCCACGGTGTCCGACGGCACGTCGAGGGGGATGGTCTGATTGAAGCCATAGGCCTCGGCCTGGTTGACCAAGGTCTGGGCCCCGAGCAGGTTGCCGATCTGGGCGAAGTCGGCATCGCAGGAATTGATCACGAGCTGCTCCAGGTCTCCGCCACAGGGCGTGGAGTGGTAGTTGGTGAGGACTTGGGGGGGCGTTCCCGAGTTCGGGAGCGTCACGTTCGGCACGGTGGGATAGACCATGGTGGCCAGGTCGGGCCGATTCTGCAGCACGGCCGAGGTGGTGATCACCTTGAAGGTCGAGCCCGGAGGGTTGAGCAGGCCATAGGCCCCGAGGATGGGCAGGCCCGGCTGGCTCGGCGTTGCGCAGGCCGCCTGGACGGCCGTGGGCGGACAGACGTAGTAGTTCCACGCCGCCGTCTCCTTGCTCAGGTCCTCCGACACCAGCGGATTGGGGTCGAAGGTGGGATTGGAGTACATGGCTTCGATGGCCCCGGTGGCGGGATTCAGCACGACGGCCGCCGCGCCGAGCACCCCGTTGGCATGCTGGTCGAGAGCCGCGGCTACTTGGGTCTGCAGCTTGGTCCCGATGGTCAGGGTCACATCGTCCTGCTCGGTCCGGTTGACCAGCAGGTCTCGGAGGGTCGTGGCCGGCCGGGTGTGGGGAGTGAGGTAGCTGTTGTACTCGGCCTCTATGCCTCGGAAGTTCCCGTACTTGATGGAGTCGAACCCGATGATCTGGGAGAAGAGCGTGGCGGTGTACGGGTCGTACTCTCGCTGGTACTTGTAGATACTGTTGGGCGGGGCCAGCACCGAGTATGCCAAGGGCACGCCGTCGGCGGAGATGATCTTCCCCCGGGACTGACTGCGCTCGACCTCCTGCACCCGGGGGTTGTTCTGGCTGGTGGCCAGCGAGTTGGCCTTGAGGATCTGGATGTTGTTCAGCTGGAGGAACAGAGCCACGAAGCACAGCATCATGAAGATCCCGAGTCGTCGGATACGTCGTTCCATCAGGGTGCCGCCGCCGTGGTCGTCGGCGCTCCGGGTGCGGCCGTGGTGGTTGGAGCGCTGGTCGGTGCGGTAGTTGCCGAACCGACCGAGGGTGAGCAGAACGACGAGTTGGGGTCGGTCTCACAACTCTTGGTGTTCTCGAGGTTCCGCACGTAATTGACGGCACCGGCCACCGACGTCTCCTCCACGCCGGCGTTGAGCTCATCGAGGTTGACGGCCGGAACGTCCGCGGTGGTGACGCCGGTGCGCTGCACCTCCACCGGGTTGTACCAGAGGAATCCACCGATGCGACCCTGGTAGATGACCAGCTCATTGTGATCAACGGCGACGAAATACGAGTTGGTGTCGTACCACCGGACGGCGAACCAGGCGCCGGCCAGCACGCCACCGAGCAGGATCAGGAACAGGAGTGTCCGAAAGGTGATCAGGCGGCGGCCCCGGGCGATCCGGCGTTCACGCCGCTTGGCCCGACGACGCTCACGGCGGCCCGGGGGCTTCTCCTCACTGACCGGGGTGGGGTACAGGTCGGCAGCGGCCACCTCGCCCTCGACCGCCTCCGGCACCACCGTGAAGTCCGAGTTGGCCGCGGCCACCACCGGACTCGAGTCGACGTCGTCACCCACCACGACATCCACCACCACGACTGTGATGTTGTCGCTTCCCCCGTGGGTCCGGGCCGCCTGCACCAGCAGGTCGGCAGCCCGGACGGGATCGTTGACCGAAGCCAGGACCTCACTGATCTGGTCGAGCTGGAGCTCGTTGGTCAAGCCGTCACTGCACAGCAGGAACCGGTCACCCCGCATGGGCTGGATGCGCCAGAGGTCGACAGCGACGTCCGGTGACACCCCGAGGGCGCGCGTCAGGATATGGCGGTGGGGGTGGATCGCCGCCTCGGCGGTGGTCAGCTCACCGGACCGGACCATCTCTTCGGCCAGGCTGTGGTCGGTGGTGATCTGGCTCAGCTCGCCGTCGTGGAAGCGGTAGGAACGGGAATCACCCACGTTGACCAGGGCCAACACGTCATGACCCTCTTCATTGACCAGGCCCACGGCGGTCAGCGTGGTCCCCATGCCCCGCAGCTCCGGATTCTCCTGGCTGCGCTGCCAGACCAGCGCATTGGCCTCGGTGACGGCATGCGAGAGTCCGGCGCCGGTGGGTTGCCTCCCGAAGGCCGCGGCCAGGGCGTCGATGGCCAGCCGGGCGGCCACCTCGCCTCCGGCGTGACCGCCCATGCCGTCAGCCACGGCGAACAGGGTGGAGGTCTCGACGGCCAGGTCCTGGTTGACCGAGCGGACGAGGCCGGTGTCGGTGGCGGAGCCGGAGCGGAGGAGGGTCACGTCACCTCCCCACTTCGAAGACGGTACCCCCGACTTGGAGGAGGTCACCCTTTTCTAGCCGGGTCCGCTCGTTGATTCGGATGGTGTTGACCCAGGTGCCGTTGGTGGAGCCGAGATCCTCGGCCCATAGATCGCCGTCGAGACGGAACAGGCGGGCATGGAGGTTGGACGAATAGGTGTCGTAATCGATGGGCACGCCGCAGCCGGCGGCACGTCCCACCGTCACTTCGTCGCCGATCTCATAAACACGGCCGGCCTGGTCCTCGGGACGGATCACGTGGAGGCGGAGCAGCTTGCCCCTGCGACCCTTGGCTCCGGCGACGACCGGATCGTTGGCATCCTTACGACGGCGCCGGCGCTTCAGGGGACGGACCTCCACCCACACGGCGCGGATCACCCACATGAAGAACAGCCACAACAAGAGGATCACCCCGTACTCGAGGGCACGGAGTACGGGAGTGTTGTCAGTGGGTCCAGGCAGGGAGACCAGTAGCAGATGCATGTGCGCCTAGGGGCCGGCCGTCACGAGGTCTCGAACCGGAGGACCGTGGTTCCGATCACGATCTGATCCCCGTCAGCCAGTTTCCGCTCCCGCACGGTGGCCCCGTTCACCTTGGTGCCGTTGGTGGAGTTGAGGTCGACAACCACGCAGTCGTTTCCGACCCGACGGATCTCGGCGTGGCGCCGGCTGGCGTTGGGGTCGGTGACCATGACCGCACTCTCCGGGAGCCGACCGATGGTGAGGGGCTCAGGACCGAGGACCACCCGGGACCCATCGGCCAGGACGACCGACGCCGTGGGCAGGCCCGACGGTCCTTCCTCGACCTCGGAGACCACGGAGAACCGGCCCCGGCGTTGGCGGGTGTCCTCCATGATGGTGACGGTCACCGGTCCGACAAAGACGTAGTCCTCGGTCCGGGCGTGCTCCCGAGCCGCCTCTTCGAGCTCGCGGACCAGCGCCTCGAGGAAGCTCTCAAAACGGTCGAAGTCATTGGTCGACAGGTAGACGGTGAAGGCATTGGGAGCAATGAGGCCGTGCACACCCAGACGGCGCTGGAGGTCCATCTCCCTGGTCACGCGCCGGCCGATCTCCACAGGGTGGAGCTCGCCGCGGAAAGCCTTGGAAAGGGTGCCGTCTACCAAGCGCTCGAGGCGCCCTTCGAACTTTTGGAGTCCCATGCTGGCGTCAGCCTACCGGGGGGCACCCATGAATTGGGGGTAGGGCGCAGTACGGCGTCCTGGGGACGTCGTCGGTCCACTGACCGGTAGGCGACCGTCCGATCCGGAGACGACCCGTGAGCCAGGGGTTTCCATCTTCGGGTAGCCTCAACGGGTCGCTCGGGCGAGTGGCGGAATTGGCAGACGCGCAGGATTCAGGTTCCTGTGTCCGAAAGGATGTGGGGGTTCAAGTCCCCCCTCGCCCACTCAACTCACACACTCACTCAACTCAACTGAACTCAGGGTCGCCACAAAAACGGAGCGGTTCTTTCGACAAGACGCCATCGCTGCGATCGTACGAGGACGTTGAGACCGCATGTCGGGGCCACATTTGCACTCCGGCCAGTGGAATGGGGCTGACTACCCCACCAACGCGGAAATATCCGTGACCTGGGCGCCAGGTCACCAATAACATGGGCAACCGCCCGACCGAATCGAGACTTCCTCTACGTTGCCAAAGCGACTATCGGAGCGGAGAGCGTCCGGCCTCCCATGGAGCCGAAATAGCCGGCATCGCCGTAGGTGAACACCCCGCCGTCGCTGGCCACGAGCCAATAGCCGTGGTCGTCGGGTGTCGCCGCCATTCCGACGACGGGCTTGTTGAGGTGTATCGAGCCTGCAGAGCCTTGGAACGACGCATCCCCAAACGTGAAGATGCCGCCATCGCTGGCCACGAGCCAGTAGCCACCACCGTCCGAGGTGGCGGCAATCCCCACGATTGGCTTGTTCAGGTGCTTCCCGCCCATTGACCCTTGGAACGCCGCATCCCCGAAGGTGAAGATGCCGCCATCGCTGGCCACGAGCCAGTAGCCACCACCGTCCGAGGTGGCGGCAATCCCCACGATTGGCTTGTTCAGGTGCTTCCCGCCCATTGACCCTTGGAACGCCGCATCCCCGAAGGTGAAGATGCCGCCATCGCTTGCCACGAGCCAGAAACCGTGGCCGGTGGGCGTGGGGGCGATCCCGACTATCGGGGCGTTAAGCGCCGTGCCGCTCAACGAACCCAGGTTGGCTGCGTCGCCAAAGTTTGCGATCGCTCCGGTACTGGTGACGATCCAGTAGCCGCCCGCGTCAGGCGTTTCTGCCATGCCGACAGCCGAGGAACCCTTGGTGGCCACCGAGCCGGCCGCGGAACCCCAGAAGGGGAGAGCACCCAAGGTAAAGACCCCACCGTCGGCGCCGGCGAGTACGTAGCCCGTTCCAGGAGGGGGAACGGCATACGTTGGCACGGTCACGTTGGTGAAGGTGTTCGAAGTCGTCCCACTGGTGTCGACGTTCTGAGTCCAGATCCCGTAGTAGTTGTTAGAAATCGAGTTGCCCTGGATGATCGTCCCTGTCACGTGGACAGCTGCGCTGTTGACAAGGATCCCTGTTGTGGCTGGGTTGCCGGCATCTACGTCACCAGCGCTCGTGCTACCCGAGGTGAACACCCCGGATCCTGGTGAGGTCTCCCCAACGGCGTTCTGGCCGACGATGTTGTTCAGGATCTGATTGCCGTTGACGTCCTGAGCTGGAGCATGGCTGTGGACGGTGATACCAGCCTGGCCATTTCCCGAAACAGTATTGCCTTGGATGATGTTTCCATAAGCGGCGGTGCCGGGGAACGGTGCGGCCACCAGGATTCCGGATCCCCCGCCACCTTGGGTTCCGTTGTTCTGAGACACGTTGCCTGTAACCGTGTTGTCAAACACTCCCCCGGCAGTGGGATTGGGGTGTCCTCCAGGTGCGGCGTTCGAGTTATGCGACGGCATCGTGATCCCACAGTCCCAGACGTTATTTACGACGATGTTGCTTTGAACCAGATTCCCCGACGTCGGACCGTAGTACGCGGTCGCCCCCCCGAAAGCTCCGACTCCGATAGTGCCCGGAGGAACTCCGTCGTCCAGGAGAATGCCACCGGTGTTGTTCTCGCTGGTATTACGGCTCACGGTGGAGTTGGTCACAGCCTCGAGGTGGATGCCCTCTCCGCAATCGTTCGCCGTGTTCTGGGGAATGCAGGCGAGGTCGTTTCCACTCACAACGTTGTTCGTCACGGTGACGTTCGCGGTTCCTTCGACGAGGACACCTTCGCCCTGAGCATCCTCAATTGTGAAGCCCTCGAGGACAGTGCCGGCCGCTCCCGCACCCTGAACGGTGACGCCTTCAGGCTGGCCCGAGGCATTGATCGTCGCTGTTCCGTTCTCCGAGCCGTTGATCGTCAACTGTTTGCCGTTTACGGTGACCGACCCGTCGTAGGTGCCAGCACAGACATTGATGGTGTCCCCGCTGCTGGCTGCACTCACCGCGGCGGCGATGGTGTTGTCATTAGGGGCGGCGCAACTCCCGCCACCCGAACCGGTCGGCGCGACGAAGTAGATGGTGGCAGCACCCGCGGGTACTGCGGCGATCGTTACGCCTGCCAGGGTCCCCACGACGAGGGCGAGGCCCAGCCCCACTGCCTTCAGGCGCGAGTACGAGTGCAGAACTGAAAGTGACATGGCCCACCTTCCATTTTCTTGTCTCCGTGGCTACTACTTCTGCACGTGGTCGTCAACAGCTTTTGTTGCCATCAACTGGCTTACGTCCCACTGACCTGAGCGGTTCGAACTGTCGACTCCCCGTCGTTGATTGTCGTCCGGGCTGCTCGCCGATGCAGGTCGAACCGTCAATCACCTTGACGTGTCAACAGGAATGGGTCATCCGCCGTTCTTCTGGACCGAACGGCATAGTTGCGTACACAACTATGTGGGAATATCGAAAGCGTCTCCTAGGCAGTGATTCCGAAGGAGGCGCTGTCCGCCAAGATCAAGGGTGGCCTGGGCCTTCTCACCAGTCATTGCGTCACCAACGATGTGGAAATCGAGGGCAGCGGAGTGGGAAGTGTTGTCGACCAGGACGCAGTTCGACCGGATCAACTGAGTTAGGTCGGTAGGGCCCTTACTTTACTAGTCGCTCTCTCGCTCGGGTCGTGGACAGGGATTGAACATGTTCATCCCTCGGGAGCGGCTAGCACTCGAAGTCTCTCGACGCGATCATCATCCTCACCGAGATAGCGGACCAGCACGCCAAGGGTCTGATCGACGTTGAGCGCCCCCATCGAAACCATCTCCTCGAGGTCGGCCCAGTCTTTGGTTCTGTTGAAAAATGCCTTGAAGACAGCCAGGTCGGAGCACCCCAGGAAGGGGATCTTTCGGCCTCCGAACTCGTGGAACTGGCGACGCTGTGCCGCCTGGACGTGGAACTCGGTCGTGTCCAGGAATACGTCGACGGGCGTCTGCTCCCACCACAGCCGGATTTGGCCGTCACCCTGCAGGGCGAGGAGGTCAGCGGCAGTTTGGCTTACCTGCCGAGGCAGGGACGTGAGTACCCGTCCGGCTTCATCCTGGCCGACGAACACATTAACGTCGATATCGATGGTGCCCCGAGCACGCTCGGTGCAGAACGCCAATGCCAAGGCACCACCGAAGGCATAGGGGAGGCGTTGAGCTTCCAGTGCGGTGCTGACTACCAGGATTTTGTCGACGATCGAGGTCATGCCGGTCCGAATGGGGGGAACGCCAGATTGGACGAGTGTCGTGCGGGAAATTGCTCGGCCAACTCCAGAACAGCGATCAGCTCCTCGCCACGCGGCATCACATCGAAGTCCGAGGGGCTACGCAGAAGGGTCACCTCGAGCGAGCATCCCGCGGCAGCGATAACCCGCGAAAGTACGG
This sequence comes from uncultured Acidimicrobiaceae bacterium, assembly GCA_963831535.1. Taxonomy (GTDB): domain Bacteria; phylum Actinomycetota; class Acidimicrobiia; order Acidimicrobiales; family RAAP-2; genus Bog-756. The sequence continues at coordinate 139,207 of CAWHQP010000005.1, forward strand.
CGGTCGTCGGGTCTACTCGGCCGTTCTCGTAGGCCGAAAGCGTGGCGTGCGAGGTTTCGGCCCGAGCGGCAAGAGCCCGGAGGCTGAGCTTCGACTGCCGTCTGGCCGTTCGAATTATCAACCCTGCATCCATATCCATAAGGTATCAGTTTCGATACCATTGTGGTGTTAACGTCGCTGAGCTGGGAGTCTTCGTTGCCATGTTCACCAGCGCCACGGCTCGTGCCGGGCGTCCGTCGAGTTCAGGTGCGCCACTCGGGCCGGCTCGAACCCCTCGGGACGAGGATGGGATCGGGCCAGGCGGGTGGTGTCTGCGAGAAGAGGACGGGCGGGGCCAACATGTGGACGTCCCCGAGAGGACTGGGTGCGTTGTAGGCAACCGGATCGCGCAGACGGTGTTCCTCGTCGCAGCCGGCGAGCCTCGGGTCGACGAAGCCGAGCGACCCGCACCACATCGCCGTTCTCGTCAGGCTGACGCTGATGTGCCACGATCCGCCCTCAGTGGCCCGTTTGACCAGGGCAGCTATGGCGCCTATAGCCCCCATGTAGCCAGTGATGTAGTCGTTGAGGAGGAAGGTGGCGGGAAACCGGGGCTCGGCTTCTGATCCTTCGATCGTCATGAGGCCGGACGCTGCAGATGCATTCATGTCGAATCCCCCCCGGCCTGCCCACGGGCCCCTCGGTCCATAGCAGTTGAGCGAGACGTACACGATTCCAGGGTGCTGTTCCGCTAGTTGCCGGGGATCGAGGCCGTGACGCTCGAGCGAGCCCGAACGGTAGTTGTCGACCACCACGTCGGCCTCGTCCAGCAGCCCCCGGGCTCGCTTCCTTCCTACCGGCTTGTCGAGATCGACATACGAGCTCCGGGAACCAATGTTGGCCTCGGCGTATATGAAGTCGTGTTCGTAGTCGTTGGGGCGGGTAGCGCCGAGGACATCGGCGCCCTGTTCGGCCAGGGTCCGGCCCACGGTCGGGCCGGCCACCGCGTGGGTGAACGACAGCACGCGGATACCGTCGAACGGTCGCACGGTCGCTCCGAACTCCCGAGCCGGAGCATCGCCGATGCGTTCGAGCCCGATCACAGGCTGCGCGGCAAGAAGCATGCCCTGCTCGTGGGCCAACCACTCGGCCGGGGTACGCACCACGCTGATGGGCAGCCCGGCCGCGCTGCCTTGCTCCTCCAGGTCGAACGCGTCCCGGGAGGCGATGACTTCGGCGACCCTGGCGGATTCGGGCGGAACGTCCAAGAAGCGACACCAATCGGCAGCCATGTGCGGATAGACGCCCGTGGCCATGACCCAGCGGCCATCGGCACTGCGGTACGGAGCCAGCTGGAACGGATTGTCGAGAATGAGGGGGTGGGGTGCCGGCTCTCCGTTCAGCGTTGGGTGCCAGAACGCACCCGGATTGATTGCGTGCACGGCTTGGCGCAGGTCGAGATGAAGGTCTTGTGCCGGCCCGCCTCGACGCCGGTGAAATCCGACTGCCGCCACCGCGCCGGCCAAGAGCGGGACGCCGATGCACGCGCCGAGGCGGTGCACCGAGGGCAGGATCGGATCGTGTCCGGCGAACGAGACGGAGGCTCCGACTTCGGAGCGGGACAGGCCGACCCCCTTGAGCAGGTCGTCTAGGGCCTCCACGGGATCGAAGCCCCCTGGCTGCGATTCCTGTGGCGGCGAGGCATCGGCATCCTGACCGGCCGAGACGACGCTCGAACCCATCGTCACAGGGTGGCGCCTCGGTCGGTGCCGATCAACGATTCGATCGGCACGGAGAAGTGCTGGAGCAACGCCAGTACGGCGCGGGACCCGAGGTCGGCACGGACCGCCGCGCCAGCCGCCGCGTCGGTCAACACTTGGATGTCACTGCCCTCGGTGACCGCGACGATCATGCAGGCCAGTTCATCAACGGGAAGGGTCGGGATCCGTTCTGCCCGCTCGAGCGCTTCGGTCACGAGGACGGCGAGCTCGGATCGCACCCGCTGCTCATGCTCGACGAGGAGTGCGGCCACCACCGGTTCCCGGATGGCATGGAGGGAGAACTCCGTGGAGACGAGCGTCCACTGACGGTCGACCCCGAGGTACCTAGGTTGAGGTCTCTGGCCCGACTCCTTCGCCACGAGCACGTCGGCCGCCGGCATGGATCGGCGTATCCACTCGGAACGCCGCTCCCAGCTACGGCCGAGGAGCGCCAGGAACAGGGCGTCCTTATTGGCGAAGTTGGAGTAGAAAGCACCCTTGGTCAGCCCCGCTCGGGTGCAGATCTCCGGGATGGACGTCGCCCCGAACCCGTTCTCTGCGAACAGCTCCATGGCCGCATCGAGCAGTGCCGTGACGGTCTTCGGCCTGCGTTTGGTAACTCCTCGAGGCATGCACTCAGCCTATAGCATTCCGATCAGAATGCAATACTGATCAGTATATTATTGTGACGACATGGCGGGTGCACCTGGATGGCCGCGTCATCGCGTCGACGCGACGGAGTTCGCCAGTTACGAAGGTCGAAGGGCCAGATGTCGATGACCGTCTCGTCCAACGGGGGTTCGCGGAACTGCAACTCGTCATCGAACCGATCGTCAGCGGCACCTCTGAATCCCGCGAGTGAGGACCTTCGCCTCTAACTGGCCTTGGTCAACTGAGCCACCATTGAACGAGCGCTTCCAACCGTAGGGGTCTGGGAGCTGACGCTCGACAATGAAGGAGCAACGCCATGGCTGGGAAATCTGACCAGATGAAGGGCAGGACCAAAGAGGCCGTGGGAGACCTGACAGGAAGCAACGATCTCCAGTCAGAAGGCAAGGCTGACCGACAGGCCGGAGAGGCCAAGGAGAAGGCCGGCAAAGTCGAAGAGAAAGTCGAAGAGATGATCGACAAGGCCAAGGGCGTACTTCACCCGAAGTAGTCCACCGCGCGAGACGACTGAAGGAGAGAAGCTTCTGATGCCAGTTCGATCCCCGGAGACTCGGCGCATTCACTCGTTGCTCGGTCAGCGCCGGGTGTCAGACGTTGTGATGGTGTCACTACTCTCGGTCGCCCTCCTGGCTGGCCTCATTGGCTTTGCCGTCCACGTTCTTTGGATTGCCGCCATCGTCGTTCTTGCGCTCGGGCTCGGCTACGTGGTCGCCAATGCCCGACAAGATCGCAGAGAGGCCATAGACCGGCACCGGGAAGATGAGGAACGGGCTGTGTGAGTTGCCCGGATCCCGGGGGGAGCCTTCGGATCCACAGCTGAACCAGAAGGCCGGACGTGGGTCTTTGAGCGCCCGTAGATGATCGGTTCCATCCGACGCCTGCCCCGATGCCGCCGCGTCGACGGCGCTCCTGGGGCCAAGTTCCCTCCCGCAGCAACGGTGCCTGTCGCCAGTCGGTGATCCGCAGGACCAAGTCAGGTCGGTTCTGTCCGTGGCCCACGCTAGATTCCCAACCCTATGGTGGACGCGGGTGTTGGCGATGACGGATTCCCTGACTTTGCGTGGGCCGTGGGCGAGGAAGGGTCCGATCCCCTGGTACTTGCCGATGGAGTTCCCTATCGACAGGACCAATTCGCCCAAAGTGACCATTACTCCCACGTGGACGGTGACCTTCGCTCGATCGCCGCCCTCGGCATCACCATCGTTCGCTACGGTGCGCCGTGGCGTCTGAGTGAGCCGGAACCAGGTTGCTACGACTGGACACTCTGGGATCGGGCACTGGCCCGATGCGCTGAGCACGGCCTGGAGCCCATCGTCGACCTGTTGCACTTCGGTCTCCCCGACTCGTTCGATGGCTTTGCCGATCGGCGGTGGGTGGACTCGTTCTGTCGATACATCGAGGCATTCCTAGACCGCTATCAAGAACCACGATGGTTCACGCCGATCAATGAGCCAGGCGTCACCGCAGAGAACTCAGGCTGCCTCGGCATGTGGAATGACCGGCTCGCCTCGGGACCGGACCACGCACGGATCCTGGCCAATATCGTGTTGGCCAATCTGGAGGCTCTGGCTCGCATCCGTGACGACCGTGACGGCTGGTGGATTGGGTCCGAAGGTTTCCCGGTTGCGGTGGCCCTTGATTCGCAGGCCGACGCGGACGTGGAGGCGCTGCGGGCATGGGCGTGGCTGGTGTGGGACCTGCACTTCGGACGGGACCCCGATCCGGCGTCCGCCCGTTATCTTGATCCCGTCGATACCGCGGTGCTCGAACGCATCCGGTCTCTCGCTGTGACCGACCGGGTCATCGCCGGTCTTGACTTCTACCCCACCTCGGTCATTCCTGTTGGGGGCGCTGACCCCGGGTGGTCGATTCCTGAGCGAGTGGCCTTCGCGGTGGCCGAGTTTCGACGGTGGCACGGCCGATATGACGTGCCCTTCTGGGTGGCAGAGACCTCCAATCTGTCCCTGGGAATCAACGATCAGATCCCGTGGCTGCTCTCGCTCACCGATGGACTTCGCGGACTGTGCAACGACGGACTGCCGGTACGCGGACTCTGCTGGTACAGCCGGGGAGACCAGTTCGACTGGCAGACCGAACTGGTGAATCCCACAGGAGCGGTGACCGAGGTTGGGCTCTTCGACGTTCACCGACGGGCCAGGCCCGTAGCCGCCACGTTTTCGCAACTTGCCTCACGGGCGTTGTGAGGTTTGGGTCGTGTCTGACCTCGGCGCCGAGCCAGTGCAGAGACGGTCGCCCCAGTAGGATGGAACCCAGGGCGGTACTCTGCGTCGGCTCGCTCAGTCGGAGCCAGGACGTTGACCGGGCGCAGCGGTACCGGGATGTGCAGGGGCCAGCCTAAGGGGGCGTTGGTGGACCGGAGACTCTTCCTCAAGGTGTTGGGGGCAGGAGCGGGTTCGGCGGCCTTGGCCGCAGACGGGTACCGCTTTCTGACCCCGACCGAGGCACAAGCCGCGGCCGGGAATTCGACTGCTGACGCAGTGGTCTCGGAGTTCATAGCCAACCCGCCATTTTCGTTCAACTACGCCGGACAGTGGTCGGCCAGCCTCCTGCCCCAGTGGCAGGCCGTGAGGCGCACACTCAGCTCCACACCGGGGCGGTCCGAAGAACGGATCACCTGGCTGGCGCCGTCAGGGGAGCTTCAGGTCCAGGCCTTGATGGTCGTCTACGAGAGCTTTGGGGCCACCGAATGGACTGTGTCGTTCGCCAACCCCTCAACGAACACCTCGGGGCAGCTGAGCGAGGTGCTGGCCGCTGACACCGTCGTCAACGGGTCGCCTAACGCGCCGTATGTCCTTCATCATTTCAACGGCAGCGCGCAGCAAGCCGATGACTACGCACCGAAGACCTCTCCGCTGGTGCCGGGTGAGGCACAGCTCCTCTTCCCCGCGGGTGGTCGGCCGTCGAACGGCACGTGGCCCTACTTCAATATCTCCTGGGGCGACCAGGGGGTCATGGCCGCCGTCGGATGGCCCGGGCAGTGGACCGCCGAACTGCTGGTCGGCGACGATGAAGGCCTCCGCCTCAGGGCCGGGATGACGTCAGCCGACCCACTGCTGAATAGCTACGCGGACATCGGCGACGCCATGCTCCTGGACACCACCTTGGAGCCCGGTGAGCAGGTGAGGACCCCCCTCATCGTCCTCATGACGTGGAACGCTGAGAGCTGGCTGCTCGCTCAGAACAAGTGGCGGCGATGGATGATCGACTACAACCTGCCCCGCTTTGGGGGGGGCCTCCCGACACCCATAGCGCCCACGACCGGCGGCCTGAGCCTCCTGCCCAACCACGCCGAAGAGCTCTCGGCCATCGATACCTATGTCCGACGGGGGACCACCAGGGACCGCGGTGGCTTCTATACGCATTGGTGGGTGGACGCCGGCTGGTACGCCATTCCGAGCGAGCTGCCCCAGAACTGGTCCAACGGCGTGGGGAGTTGGTTCCCGGACCCACAGCGCTTCCCGGATGGCATGAGGCCGACGTTTCAACGGGGGGTGGATCACGATATGAAGTCCGTGTTGTGGAGCGAGCCCGAGCGGGTGGGATTCGGCACCGAACTGTTCGAAAAGCACCCGGAATGGCTCACGGCGCCACCCGATCCTTACGTTGACGCCAGCTACCTCCTCGATTTCGGCAACCCCGACGCCTGGGCCTGGTCACTGGAACGATTCGACTCGATCATCACCAACCAAGCCGCCCAGGGTCACGAGTTGGACGTGTTCCGACAGGACTTCAACCTGGACCCGCTCGATTACTGGAACTCCAGAGACATCCCGGGCCGCATCGGGATGACACAGGTGAAGCACGTGACCGGCCATCTTGCCTTTTGGGACGAGTTGCGCAAGCGCCACCCCCGGATGTGGATAGACAGTTGCGCGTCAGGCGGCCGTCGCAACGATCTCGAGACGATGCGCCGCTCGATCCCCCTGTTGCGGAGCGACTACCAGTTCGAGCCAACCGGCAATCAGTGCCACACCTACGGTTTGTCCCTGTGGTTCCCCTACTACGGGACAGGCGTGGGACCCCAGAACACCAATGACGGTGCCTGGGGTCCGGGTCAGTACGTGGTTCGCAGCTCCCTTGCCCCGAGCTATGCGTCGAGCGTCGACGTGGGCACGGCGAGCGAGGAGGACTGGGCGCTGCTCCGTACGATGAACGAAGAGTTCGTACGGATACAGGATGACCTGCTGTACAGCGACTTCTATCCTCTGACGGAGTTCAGCCTCGAGAATTCCGTGTGGATGGCGCTCCAATTCGATCGTCCCGCTGCGGGAAGCGGTGTGGTCCTCGTCTTCCGGCGCCCAGACGCCCCGACGGCCACGATGCGATTCGCCCTGCAGGGTCTGGATGCGGGCCGGCGCTACCAGCTCGAGGACTTCGACCGGGGAAGCACGGAGCTGCTGTCCGGAGCGAGCCTGATGCACCAGGGTCTGGAGTTCACCCTTTCGGATGCGCCAGCCTCGGCCATCGTGCACTATGCGCGCCAGTGAAGCGGGAGGGTGCGTCCTCGGGCTCCACCTTTGCTCCGATCCGTCCAACCGCCTTTAACCGCCCCGGGGACACTCGGGGACGGGACGGCCCAACCCGACACCGCCGGACACCGTCCGACGACGACCTTCCGGCCACCGGGCAGCGAGGCCGTCTGCGCACGAGGGCCTGACGGCGTACCGTGGGTCCCGATGAAGATTCTGGTGATCGGCGGCACAGGTCCGAGCGGCATCCCACTCGTACGACGGCTCACGGCCAACGGACACCGCGTGTCGATCCTCCATCGTGGCGTCCACGAGCGACCCGAGACGCCGCCGGAGGTGGCCCACATTCATGCCGACCCCTACGACGAGGTGTCGCTCGGTGAGGCGCTGGCCGATTCCCGGTGGGACGTGATCGTGGCCATGTATGGCCGCCTGCGCATGATCGCCCGGCTCACCCGAGGGTCCTGCGGCCACTTCGTATCCGTCGGCGGCGTGCCCGCCTACCGGGGTTGGACCGACCCGTGGCAGCACGACCCACCCGGTATGCCGGTCCCGGTCCGTGAGGACGCCGACCTCGTGGACGACCCGTCGATCGACGAGAAGGGCTATCGGATCGTACGGTCCGAGGCGGCGGTGTTCGAGGCCCATCCAGGAGCCACCCATTTCCGCTACCCGTACCTCTACGGTCCCTACCAGCCGGTCCCCCGGGAATGGTCGGTGGTCCGGCGAATCCTTGACGGACGCCGGCGCATCGTCGTGGCCGACGAGGGTCTCACGCTCCATCATCACTGCTACACGGAGAACTGCGCCGCGGCACTGACGGTAGCCATCGAGCACCCCGATCGGTCGGTCGGCACGGTGTTCAACGTGGGCGACGAGGAGGTGCTGACGGCCCGGCAGGTCATCGAGCTCTGTGCGCGGGAGCTGGGCGCTGATCTCGAGATCGTCTCACTGCCCTTCGACCTGGCGGTGCCGGCATGGCCTCTGTTGACCCAACCCCTCCCGACCCATCGGGTTCTCGACCTGACCCGACTGCACCACCGACTGGGCCACCGGGATGCCGTGCCGGCCCGCCAGGCTGTGGCCCGCACGGCTCGCTGGCTGGCCGAACATCCACCGAGCCGAGACGGCACCGAGGAGCGGGTGCTCACCGACCCCTTCGACTACGGAGCCGAGGACGCGCTGATCGACTCGTGGTTGGCGGCCCGATCCCAGGTGCTCGTGCCCGAGTTCTCGGTTCGACCGGGATGGGGACTGGCCTACAGCGGCCCACTCGGTCGGCCGCGCACCCAGAGGGAGTTCGTCGAGTGACGGGACCGTTGGCGGGCATCCGCGTTCTCGATCTGTCGATCGCCCTCACTGGGCCCTACGTCGCCACGCTGATGGCCGATCAGGGTGCCGAGGTCATCAAGGTCGAGCGGCCGGGCATCGGTGATATCGCCCGGTGGATCGGCGTGTCCGTCAACGGCATGAGCGCCCTCTACCTGATGTGCAACCGAGGGAAGCGATCGATCGCCGTCGACGTCCAGACTCCCGACGGTGCCGGCATCGTGAGGGATCTCGCCGCGCGGGCGGACGTCGTCATCCAGAACTTCCGACCCGGCGTGATCGAACGACTCGGCCTCGGATACGAAGCGATCCGGGGACTCAACCCCGACGTGGTCTATGTGTCGCTCTCTGGCTTCGGATCGGTGGGTCCCTATCGCGACCGCAGCGCATACGACACCGTGATGCAGGCCTATGCAGGGATGGCGGCGAACCAGGCCGACCCCCACGACGGTGTCCCGGTGTTCCTTCGGCAGACGGCGGCGGACAAGGTGACCGCGCTGTACGCCTCCCAGGCCGTCACCGCTGCGTTGTTCGCCCGCGCCGTGGGCCGGGGAGGGCAACATCTGGAACTGGCCATGATGGATGCCGTGGCCTCCTTTCTGTGGGCCGATTCAGCTGGGAACGAGGTGCTCCTCGAATCCGACAACTCGCAGAACTCGAGCTTCGTAGCCGGGTTCAACCCGATGCGATTCAGTGACGGCTGGGGCATCGTCACGCCGACGTCAGTGGAGGACTTCACCGGGATGTGCAAAGCCCTGGACGTGGAAGGCTGGGACGATCCACGGCTGGCCACCTTGAGCGAGCGCAACAAGAACCGCGACCTCACCTCGGACATGGTGGACCTGTGCTACGCCCGTGCTGTCAACCTCACGATGGCCGAAGCCACGGAGCGCTTCGAGAAGCACCGTATCCCGTTCTCGATGATCCTTTCCCCCGACGAACTGACCCGTGACCGTCATGCTCGTGCCGTCGGACTCTTCGAGGAGCGCGACCACCATGTCGTCGGACGCATCCGGTTCCCCCGGCACCCGGCTCAGTTCTTCGGTACCCCGGCACGATCGACTGACGCCTCACCGGCGCTGGGTGAACACACCGAGGAGATCCTCACCGAACTGGGCATGACCGATCGGATCGCAGACCTGCGGTCTTCCGCCGTGATCGCCTGAGACGGGGCGGATCCTGGGGCCGAGCGTCGGCGACTCAGTGGTGGTCGCCGGCCACTCCGTTCAGTCCTTGAAGACCGGGCTGCGCTTTTCCTTCCGGGCCCGGACCGCTTCTTCGAAGTTCTGAGTGGTCATGCGCACAAAGAGTTGCGAGGTCCCTTCGTTGTCCATGTGCGTCTCGAGACTTGAGGCGTCGATGCCGGTTCGCAGCATCCGCTTCGTCAGCTCCACACCCACGTGGCTAAAACCGACGATCCGCTCGGCCATCTCGTAACACGTGTCGAGGAGCACATCGTCCGGAACCGTCCTGGAGACGATCCCGATGCGTTCGGCCTCGATGGCATCGATGTCCCGACCGGTGAGCATGATCTCGGCGGCCCGGGACGATCCCACGGCCCGTGGGAGCAGATAGCTGATGCCGAGTTCGGCGGCGGTGAGCCCGTTGTTGATCCCAGCGGCCCGGAAGTACGCCGATTCAGAGGCCAGTCGGATATCGGCAGCCAGAGACAGGCAGAAGCCACCTCCGATGGCCGGTCCGTTGATCGCCGCGATGACGGGCTGGTGCATCCTCCTCAGCGCACGGATCACGTCGTCGAGCAGTTCCATCGCCCTCAGCGCGATGGTCGGGACGGTGAGTCCGGCAATGCCCGGCAACACGCCGGCGTCCTCGAGATCGGCACCGGAGCAGAAACCGTACCCGGCCCCGGTCAACACCACCACCCGGGTGGCGTTGTCGCCGCTCAGTTCCTCCAGCAACTGGCGCAATGGCAGCATGACGTCGAACGCCATGGCGTTCATCCGCTCGGGTCTGTTCAGGGTGACAAGCGCGACGGCCGGAGCCGGTCGGGAGATCTCGACGAATGCCATGGTCGGAGAGTGTACGAGGCCACAGGGCCGCCTGGGTCTGTGCCCCCGGCCACCGAGGGGAGCGGTAGTGGCCGTTCAGACCGCCACTGGCTGACGGGCGCCGGCGGGGGTGGTATGGAGCATGTGCAGGAACCGCCCGGCCCGGCGATTGACGATCCGGAACCATTCCGTCGCCAAGAGATGGTGGAAGACACCGGCGGGCAATCCCATGAAGGTCGGCGCCTCCAACAACTGGCTCGAGTGGGCGGCCACTGCGGCCAGCTTGTCATCGAGCTGTCCGGTCACATCGACGCTCACCAGGGTGGGACCGTCCTCTACGCCCAGCTGCTCGATCAGCTGTGAGGGCCACAGATCGGCAATCAGGCCCCGCTCCACCAGCTCTCTTCGCAGCGCACGGAGAGCCCCCCTTCCCAGCGTGGACTCATAGAGTTCACAGGAGGTGCCCTCAACACTGTCGGTGGCGATCTCGTGTACCCGGACGTGGTCGATGTGGCCGTAGATCCCGTTGCTGTCGTAGCTGGTGAGGGCCACGGCGTCCTCCTCGACGAGGATCCGTCGGACCGCCGCCGCCGCCCCGCCCACGTGTACGGCGGCCAGGGTGCCCGACCTCAATGCCCGGGCCGTCGCCGTGCCGACCCGCAAGTCCGATGCCGGCTGACCGTCGTAACCGGAGTCGCCGTACCCTAGGAATTCGACACGTTCTACCCCGAGGATTCGTGCCGACTCGAGCGTCTCGTCCCGCCGCTTGGCGGCGATGTCGGATCCTCGGGATCCCATACCGAGGTCGCCATCGGTAGCCACGACCAACACGACACGCCATCCAGCCTGCACCGCCCGCAGGATGGTCCCGCCGGTGAAGATGGCCTCATCGTCGGGGTGCGCGTGCAAAGTCACCAGAACCGGTCTCACTGACATACCGCCTTTCGCTCTGACCACGTCCACCACACCACGTGCGGGGCACGATCGCGCCTAACCGGCAGAGCCGGAGGATCGTGCGGCACCGAGACCAATCTAGATAAACACGACTGACTTAGTCAAGAATACCCTCGCCCACCCCTCTGTGGGCACCCTGTGGTGACCCCAGCCGGGCCGGAGCCACCGGGTCGGGCCACGCCTTAGCGGGTTCTTCTCGCAGGTTTACGCCATTCTTCAATTCGATCCATACAGTCGAACCTGGAGGCAAGCGAACCATTGCCAAGTGCTTGAACCGAAATGACCTGGCTCATCATGATTCCGTTGATCACACTGGCGGCAGCATGCGCCGCAATTCCCGTCTTCGGGAGCTGAACCACCGACACTCGCCGGTGGGCACCGGGTCCCGGTCTCAGGACTCGGGGGGCGGGTGTCCGACGTCCGAGCCAGCGTTCCCGCCGGGGGGATCGTCCCCGTCGTTGTCGCTACCCAGATAGGCGCCGACCACCTCGGCCCGGATAGCTCCGGGTGAACCGCTCCTCACCAACCGCCCGTTGACCATGATGACCGCGTGGTCGGCGATCGACAGGGCCGTCTGCACGAACTGCTCGACCATCACGATGGTGAGGTGCTCCGCCTTCACCAACTGGTCGACCACGCCATAGAGCTCCTCCACGATCAGCGGTGCCAGACCCATGGACAACTCGTCGAGAAAGAGGATCTCGGGATCGGTGGTGAGTGCCCGGGCCACTGCCAGCATGCGTTGCTCACCACCGGACAGGGTCCCGGCGAGCTGCTTGTGTCGCACGCCGAGGACGGGGAACCGTGCGAAAGCCTTCTCCTCGATCGACGATGGCTTCAGACCCGACTTCCGGTACGTGTACATGAGCAGATTCTCCCGAACCGTCAGATTGGGGAAGACGGATCGGCCCTCGGGGATCATGCACACGCCGCTCCGGGCCAGGTGCTCGGAAGCGTTCCTCCCCATCGACCGTCCGGCGAACTCCACCGATCCGGTGGTGGGGGCCAGCTGCCCGGCGATCACCTTCAGCAGGGTTGACTTCCCGGCGCCGTTCGGACCTAGGAGGGCCAGGGCGGATCCCGTCTCGACGGTCAACGACACACCGTGGAGGACCTCGATGCGGCCGTAGCCGGCCCGGACATCGTTCACCGAGAGGGCCGGAGGGGCCACCGGGCCCGTCGCGGTCCCCGCCTCGACGGTGCCGAGAGCACCGGGGCCGTCGGTACCCGCGGTGTGGGTGCCGTTGGACGAGACTGGGGCGCCCGTGGGCTCAGGGATGTCCCGTGCGTCCGGATCTACCGGATCAGCCTCGCCTCCGAGATAGGCCTGCTGAACCAGCGGATCGGCTCGCACCGAGTCCGGATCCCCCCGGCAGATGACCATGCCGTTGTCGAGCACGTCGACCCGGTCGCAGATCGACATGACCAGCTCCATGTCGTGCTCAACCAGCAGGATCCCCATACCCTCCGCAGCCAGGTGGACCAGGACCTGGCCGAGTGCATGGGTCTCCTCGGCGTTCAACCCCGAACTCGGCTCGTCTAAGAGCAGGAGGTCCGGTGAGCAGGCCAGGGCACGGGCCATCTCCACCAGTCGGGCCAGTCCGGTGGGGAGTGAGTCGGTGGGCTCGTCGGCGATGGACAGCAGTCCAACCCGCTCGAGCTGGGCGGTCGCCTCGTCGGCCGGCGTGCGGCCCGACGCCAGCTTGCCCCGCTGGACCTCGGCAGCCATCTGCACGTTCTCCCGGGCCGTGAGCGTCCCGAACAGCTCGAGGCGCTGGAAGGTGCGCCCCAGACCGAGGCGGGACCGCCGGTGCGGTTTGGTCCGGGTGACATCGTGGACGCCGAGGCGGACCGTTCCCCCCGTGGGCCGCTGCAAGCCGGCCACCACGTTGAACAGGGTCGTCTTGCCTGCGCCGTTCGGGCCGATCAGGCCGTGGATCTCGCCTCCGGCCACCTCGAGATCGACACCGTCGAGAGCCTGGAGACCGCCGAACCGGACAGAGACCGCCTCCACCACCAGGGCTGGGGGGGCCAATGTGGCCGTGCTCTCAGACAACCGAAGGCTCCTGGACCGGCTCGGCCGGCGTGGAAGCCCGGCCGGCTCCATCGACCGAGGGGGTGTCCGGCCCCGTCGGACGGCGACGGGCCCGGATCCGCTCGCCCAGGCGCTCGTACTCCTGACCCAACCGGTACGGATTGCGGCCCACGGCGATGATGCCCACGCCGAAGAGGATGTAGGTGAACCCGGCGAAGGACGGCAGGTGCTGGGCGATGAGCGCGATGACGGCCAGGCTGATCCCGGCCTGCACCGAGGCGCTCAGCATGGTCACACCGGCCAGCACCACGGCGACGAACAGCACCAGGCTCTCCACGAAGCCGAACTGGGAAACCGACACGGTGCGGGCCATGCCGCCATAGAGGGCGCCGGCCAGGCCGGCCAGGCCTCCGGCCAGCACGAACACGACCAGCTTGGTGGTGATGATGTTCATGCCCACGGTGGCGCAGGCCACCTGGCTGTCGCTCATGGCCACCAGCCGACGACCGAAACTGCCACGACGAAGCACGCCCACCCCGACGATGCAGGCCGCCAGCACGACGGCCAACAGGATGACGAACGAGCGGTCGGTCACGAACTTCATCCCGAAGATGATCGGGCCTGCCCACCGTGATCGAGCCGCCGGTGACAATGGACGGGTTGGTGAAGAAGATCTCGTCCATCAGGACGGCGAAGGCCAGGGTGGCCAGCGCCATGTACAGACCGCGCAGGCGGAGGGCGGGAAGGGCCAGGATCCCCCCGGCAGCAGCGCAGAGGCCGATGGCGGCCAGCACGCCGAGGATGGAGTCCCCGCCGTCGACCTTGGTCATCGCCCATGCACCGATACCCATGAAGGTGAACTGGCACAGCCACACCTGGCCGCCGTAGCCCGACAACAAAACGAGCGAGAGGGCGGCGATGGCGATGGCAAGGCCGAGGCCCTCGGTGTAGAGGTTGACCCCGGTGATCAGGTAGGCGACCAGGGTGGCCAGGCCGATGAGGACCAGGCCTCCGATCAGCGTGGTCCCGAGCGAAGGGGTCCGGGGGGGCCGGTGCCGTGCCAGCCGACCGGCTGTCAGGGTGCCCTGGGGCAGGAGCAGCAGCACGATGATCAACAGCCCCATGGGTAGGGCATTGGACACGTTGTTCAGCTGGCTCTCCGGCACGTAGCCGATGGCCATCGACCCGGCGATGCCCAGGATCATCGCACCGAGGAAGGTCAGCGGCAGCGACCGGAGTCGACCCACGATGGCGGCGGAATACCCGAAGATGACCAGCTCGGAGAGGATCTCCAGGCTCATGCCGGTGCCCGGTGCCACCAGGATCCCGGCCAGTCCGGCAGCCATGAAGCCGATGATCCAGGCCAGACCGGCGATCCGCCCGGAGCGGGCACCGGTCATCGAGGCCAGCGCCGGATCGTCCACCACGGCACGCATCGACACACCGATCCGGGTGTGCCGGAACAGGAACCACAGCGCTGTCGCCACCAGTACCGCGCACCCCAGGGTGATCAGCTGTTCGTAGGTGAGGTTGACGTTCAAGATGTCGATCTGATCGGCGGCGAACCAGGCGGGCAGATTGCGGGTGATCGACTGGTTCCAGATGGTGCCAGTGAGGCCGTACAGGAGCAGGAACATACCCAGGGTGACCACGATCATGGTGTTGAGCGTGGAGCCGTGGAGGGGCCGCATCAGGACCCGCTCCACCACCAGCGCCAGGAGCGGTGCCAACACCAACAGCACAATGGCTAGCGACAGCACCGGATTCCAGCCCCATCCCTGCCACAGCTGCCAGTAGAGGTAGGCCAGGAACATCCCGACCGCCCCGTAGGCGAAATTGAAGATGCCGGTGGCGTTGTAGGTGACCACCAGTCCACTGGCACTGACCGCGTAGATCGAGCCGGTCACGATCCCGATCACGAGGTACTGGAGGAACTCACTCACGGTTGCTCGACCCTTCCTAGGACGGCGACGGTGGTACTAGCGGTTCACACCCTTGTAGCTTGCGGGGTAGAAGCCGCCCGGACTACACACGAACCCGGACTTGGGATCGGGCGGGATCCGCTTCCAGGTCCCGTTCTCGTACTCGATGGCCAGCCAACAGTTCCCGGGGATCTTCTGCGCCGGATTTTGGGTGGAGATGAGTCCGTCGGCGTTGAACGAGGTGATCTTGTCCAACTGGGCTTCGAGACCCGCCCGGGTCGGATTGGCCCCTTCTGCCTTCAACGCCTGCACGAACAGCTCGGCGTTGATCCAGGCGTCCAAGGTGTAGAGGTCGAGCTGGGTCTGGGGATCGACCTTCTTCGCCCAGTGGTCAAAGGTGGCCACAGCGGGAACGGCCTTGGCGTCCTGGCCCATGTACATGGCGTCCACCCCGGTGACGATGGTGCCGTTGCCGGCCGAGCCCGGGTCGAAGTTCTGCTCATAGGTGTTGGACCCGCTGAGCAAGATGGCGTTGAGGCCCTCCTGCTTCATCTCCTGGGCGATGTTGCTGATGTAGGCACCCTGCTGGGAGGGCTCGTAGACGATCTTCACCCCCTCGTTCTTCATCTTGATGATGTCTGGGATGAAGGACGTCTCGGAGTAGCTGGCGTCGCGCTCGTACACCCACTTGTAGCCGAGGCTGTCCATCTCATTGTGGAACACGTGCTCGGCGGTGACGGCCGTGGCCGCCGCGCTGGAGCCAATGACCCCGACGTGTTGGACGTAGCTCGGGTACTTGGACTTGAGCCACTTGAAGGGTCCCTCGATCTCACCGTTGGTCACGAGCGGGACGGCCGAGTAGAGATTCGGATCGGAGTAGTAGGCGGGAGTGAGGACCTGGGTCACTACCGGCAGGTGGGCTGCATCTACCGCCGGCTGCTCGGAGCCGTCGAGCAGGGAGAAGCCGCCCACGATGGCGAAGTCGTTGGCGGCGATGCTCTGGGCTTCGTTGGCCACCGTCCCGGCCGAGAAGGCGCTGTCTCTGGCGTCGAGGATCAGTTTGCGCCCGTTCACGCCCCCCTGGCTGTTGATGTAGGCGAAGTACGCCTCGGTCCCGATCTTGGCGCCCTCGAAGAGCCCGGGAATGGGCTCGGAGATGTCACTGATCGACCCCACGGTGATGGAGTTGGCAGTGACTCCGGGCGTCGACGTTGTCGCCGCGCCGGCCGTCTGGCCGCCCACCCCCACTGCAGCCCCGGTCGCTCCGATCAACAGAGCGATCCCCCCCGACATGATGCGCTTCCTCAACACGATGTTCCCCCTTTAGTGCGCCCCCGGACGAGGACGTCTCCGCCGAATGCGCCGACGCGTGTGTTGTGCCTGCTACTCCCCGGGGGACATCAAATCACACGAAGGTGGCCCATGCGAGGGCAGGCCCCCAGCCGACCCTCCCCCCGACACGCCGGATAGGGCCCCCGAGAGGCCTGACCGGTCATCCGGAGGAGGCGGGCGCCTCCCCGGGGTCACCGCCGAGGGCCGTCGTCAGCCCCTCGAGGTCCTCGACGGTCACCGTGAGAGCGGAATGCCCGCTCCTGGACAGTCGGGATGGGACCTTCTCGGCGAAGTGGACGCAGACGCCGGCACGGCAGTTCGTTCCGAAGGTCAGACCGTCGTCGGCCATGGACATCCGGACGCCGAAGGCCGTCCACCAGCGATAGTTGCGGGTGATGTGGGCTCCGGCGATGTTGCCCAGCGAGGTCGTCACGGAAAAGAAGCCGAAGGTGGCGACAAAAGAGCCGTCATCGCCCAACGCCACCCCGTCACGCCTTCGCCTGAGCCCGAACGGCAGGATCACCGGCAGATAGCGGTTGTCGACTGCGTAGCGGAACTGTCGGGTCATGCCCGGCCCTCCTCGGTCTCGTGCCGTGCCCCCGCCCGTCCCCGTTCTACACGCCGGTCCCCGGTCGCCGGTTCTGCCCGTCGGCCTCTGCCCGCCGGTCTCCACCCGCGGGTCTCAGCCACCCGCCCGACCTGCTGGCCGAGTCGGGCATCGGAGAGTGCGACTCGCTAGGGTCCTCGGCTGTGTGGAGGTATGCCCGCCCGTCTCGTCCATCCCCGTCGGGCCAGGGATCCCGCGCCTCACGTGCTGCCGTCGTGGTATCAGCCATCGTGCTCACCGGCGCCGTTGCCGCCGTGTCGTTGGCGCCCGTGGTCGGCGGAGCGGCCGCTTCACCCACGGCCGCCATCCACTGGTCACCATGCCCGACGGAGGCGGGGTACCGGTGCGGCACACTGGGCGTCCCGCTCAACTACAGCCGGCCGTCCCAGGGTTCGCTGCGCCTGGCCGTCATTGAGCATCCCGTGCCGAACAGTCGCGGTGTCGTGATCTTCAATCCGGGTGGCCCGGGCGAGAGCGGCGTTCTGATCCTGCCCCTGCTGGCTTCTCTCGTCCCCGCCGCTGTCCAAGACCATTTCTCCCTGGTGAGTTTCGACGAGCGGGGCACCGGTTCGAGCCAACCGCTCCTGTGCGGACCCTCGGCCGCCGCGGCCGGGGGCGCCGTCGCCGGGACTCAGGCCGCCACCCGGCTGTTCGCGGGGCTCGACCGCTCCTGTCGTGCCGACAGGCCAACCCTGTTCCCGAGCGTCACCACCACTACCTCGGCCCGCGACATGGACCGGCTCCGGGCGGCGCTCGGCGTCGAACGGATCGACTACTACGGACTCTCGTACGGAACGGCTCTCGGATCCGTCTACCGACAGCTGTTCCCCGACCGCGTACGGTCGATGGTGCTGGACGGCGCCGTCGATGCCAACCTCACCCTCGCCACCGATGCCACGCTGGAGGCGCCCGCCATCGAAACGGCGCTGACCCACCAGTTGGACGTCTGCTCCACCACGCCCGGCTGTCCGCTGGGTACCGATCCGGTCACCTTCTACCGAGACCTGCAGCAACGCCTGGCCCGGGCTCCCCTTCCCCCACCGGGAGGTGGCGACACGGTTCCGGTGACCGAGGGGGACCTGGCCACTGCCTCGCTGCTCTATCTCTCGGTCCCGAGCCTCACCCCCGGCTACTTCCCGGCACTGGCGGCAGCGGGTTCTGGCGACGGCGGGCCACTGCGCTCGGTGGCTCTGGGCCTGGAGACCGATCTCGACGGAGCTTCACTGGTCGGCCCGCTGTGGACCATCACATGCAACGACGCGGTCACCCACCCCGACGGGGCCGCCACGGCGGCTCTGGCTCGGGCGCTAGCCGAGCGGTATCCGCTCGGAGGGGCCGAAGCAGTGTCCAACAACCTCATGGGCTGTCCCGGATGGACCGGTTCGGGCGGAGCCATCGCCCACCTGGCCCCGAACCGTGCCCCGACGCCACTGGTCATCGGTAACACCTACGACCCCAATACCCCCTACGCCTCGGCGCGACTGCTCGCCGCCGCCATCGGAGGGCGCCTCGTGACCTATGTGGGCTACGGGCATACCTGGTTGCTCAACGGATCGTCGAACTCCTGCATGGACAGCATCGTCAGCGGCTATCTCGTTGGCGGGGTGCTCCCGGCCCCCGGGGCACGGTGCACGGCCTGAGCAGCCGATCGTCCGGTCCGTCGTAGGCCCCCGGCCCGGCCGCCCCCCAGGAGGGCCGGGCAGCCTGAAGCCGGTCCACGATGTGTCCATGCGACTCGGACATCGACCCCGCCGTTATGGCCCGTAACAACCGGGTGCGAATGAGTAAACCAACCACAGACTGACCCGATAGATATTGCACGATATTTGGCTAATCTGATCTCATGACACTACAGCGGGAATATTATGATCTAAACGGGGAGATTCTGGCACAATAAGGCTACCGACTGCTCGCTCACTCCCGGTTCTCTCTGTCGATCCTCATAGCTCTCTGTCTGCAATTATCGTGACCCAGCCTTACGACTGCGCTGTGCTGATCTCCAGGATGGGCGAAGCTCATTTCGTGCCATATCCCGGGTGACTCAGCGAGATTATTTCCGCTACTGGCCATAATTTTGGCCCTTTTATTCTGGTTATTACTGTGCCAGTATGGAGCCGCTCGAACGATTCATGGGATCACACTCATATCCACCGCTCCCAGGAAACGACATTCACAATGACTGCCCACACCCGTTCCATCCGAAGCTCGACCCGCCGGAGAGTCCGACTCGCCGCCGTACTCGCCATGGCGCTCGGCTCGGCCAGCGTCGTCGCCGGCGTGACGGCCTCGGCGGCCTCGGCGGCCAGTACCGTACCGGTTCCGTCGCCGACGACATCGCACTACGAGACCACCACCGACCCCGGCACCCTCGTGGCCCAGGGTGAGACGACGGGTCGTGCCGGCTCGCAGGGTCTGGTGATCCTGGACTTCGGGCGGCCCGCGGCCGCCGGGTCGGTATCCGGCACCGACGACTTCAGCGGCACGTTCGTCTCGTTCGCCTCCATCGTCACCGGAGTGGAGGGATTCGCCCATGGTTACTTCGCCACCGCCCCCGCCCACCTCCAACTGGATGTGGCCATCGGCACGAACGACAGTTGTGGACCCGGACAGCCGTGCGGCACCGTGGTGTGCGGCTGCACCGACGAGCCTCAGGACTTCGGTACCTGGGGAGCACAGCTGGCCCAGGCCGTCATGGAGGTGGACGCCTACACGGCATCGCTGAAGCGTGACTCCGGCTACACCGACACGGTCACCGTCATGGCCGGGGATGACGCCGAACCGGCCTTCGATCCCGAGTACACCAACACCTACGACCTCATGGCCGGCTACTCCGCCGCGGTAGGTGGGTACCAACCGGCGATGATCGACTTCGGCTCGGCCGATGCCGGGTTCTGGTCGGAAGGCCAGCTTCTGCAGATTGCCGACGGCTTCAAGCCCAATCTGGCCGTGCCGGAGATCTACACGTCCACCGATGCGACCGCCTGGAGTTCGTTGGTCGCCTTCGCCCAGCAAGGCGGCCAGACCTTGACCATCTACGGCGTACTGACCACAGAATCCGTAACGCTGCCGCAGGACAGTTATGGCACACTCGTGGGCCTGCTCAGACCCATCACGGGCCAGAGTTCGATCCGCTGGCTCACCACCATCACCCACTGAACACGGCGGAGGTCGCCATCGTGACCTTCGAGCGGTTCGAACGCCGGCATTGGCACCCCGTCGGCCGTCCTGTCGTGCCTGCCGCTCAACCCGGTCGCACGCGGCCGACCTGGTATATTCCCACGAAGTCGCACGGGGAGAGGCCATGAGCGAAGTGTCCGGTGGTCCCGGTTGGTGGCAGGCGTCCGACGGCAAGTGGTACCCGCCGGAACAGCACCCGAACTACCGGCCCCCCGTCCCCGGTTCGCCGCCGCCGACCGGGCCGGGCTACCCGGCCGGGGCACCGGGTGGCGCCGTTCCGACCGGCGCCAACCGTCCGACGTTCTCCCTCGACGTCGCCCGTCTGGCCCGGGCCGAGCGGATCACCGGCATCGCCACGCTGGTGCTCCTCATCTCGCTCTTCCTTCCCTGGTACACCTACGACTTCGGGCCGGTCTCGATCTCGGTTGACGGACTGTGGCACGGGTGGATGTACCTGGTGCTCCTGGTCAGCCTGGCGGTGCTGGGCTACATCGTGCTCCGGGCGGGCTTCGCGGTCATGCCGTTCACACTGTCCATGTCCGATGCGCAACTGCTGCTGATCGGCACGGTGTTCAACGCCGTGCTCTGCATCCTGGCCTTCCTGCTGAAGCCGGGTGGAATCGGATTTACCGGTATCGGGTGGGGCTTCGGAGCCTTTGTGGGCCTGGCTGCGGCCATCGTCGCCGCCGCACCGCTGGCCGTGCCGGCGATCCAGGCCCGCCGCCAGTGACCATCTGAAGCCCTTCCGCCGGCGCTCCCGTGGCCCGGGGGTCGGTCGACCCGGCCCCTCCCGATCGACCGCGTCAGGTGCGGGGAACCTGCTGGGTGATGCAGTGGACGTTGCCCCCTCCGAGGAGGATCTCACGACCGGGCACGCCTTCGATCCGGCGATCGGGGAACTCCGAGGCGAGCAACTCGCCCACCTCTTCATCGTGGCGTTCGTCCAGGAGGGGGTGGATCACCGACGAGTTGGCCACGAAGAAGTTCACATAGGAGCCGGCCAGACGGTCCCCTGCCCTCCGGGAACGGGCGTGCTCACTGACGTCCACCCCCCACGCTTCGTCGCTGGTCATCGAGAGCGGCCCCGGAGCGGGGAGTAGGCCCACGTCCAGCTGACGACCGCGGGCGTCGGTGGCCGATTCGAGCACCGTCCTGGCCTCCCGGGAGATTTGGGCCTGTGGGTCCCCCGCCTCCTCGCTCCAGGTCAAGAGGATCCGGCCGGGCCGGGTGAAGCACGCCAGATTGTCCACATGACCGTCGGTCTCGTCCCCGAACACACCTCGGGGTATCCAGATCACCTTCTCCACCCCCAGGTAGTCGACGAGCAGGGACTCGATCTCGTGACGGGTGAGACCCGGATTGCGGTTGGGGTTGAGCAGGCACTCTTCGGTGGTGATGCAAGTCCCCTCCCCGTCGACGTGGATCGCACCACCCTCGAGCACCAACGGGGCGCGGTAGCGGGGGGCGTCTTCGAGTTCGCACACCTTGGCCGCCACCCGATCGTCCTCCGCCCACGGAAAGTACAGCCCGCCCCCGAGGCCGCCCCAGGCGTTGAACACCCAGTCCACCCCCCGTCGTTCACCACGGGACCGGTTGACCACGAAGGTGGGTCCGGTGTCCCTGGCCCAGGCGTCATCGGTCGTGGTCTCCACCACGCGGATGGCGTCCGAGCAGGTCTCCCGGGCGTGCTCCCACTGGCGGGAGGAGGCCAGCACGGTCACCGGCTCGGACCGGGCCACCGCGTCGGCCACGCCCACGAAGGCGGTCTGGGCCGGCTTGGCCCCCAAGCGCCAGTTGTCGGTGCGCTCGGGCCACACCAGGTAGCACCGCTCGTGTGGTTCCCACTCCGCCGGCATGTGGAAGCCGTCGTACCGGGGCGTCGACGCAAGAGAGCGGCCGGGCACGGGGCACCTCCTGGCTCGAGGGTCGCTGGGTCCGCAGATCCTACCGCCCGGGTCCCGCCGGTAGTCTTGGCCCACGATGAGCTGCGTCCACACCGGATCCCCTGTGCCGGTGGGGGCACGTCGGGTTGGAGGTGGGTCATGACCTCTACGGTGGTGGCGGCAATCCAACGGGAATTCGGTGACGATCGCGACGAGAACCGCGACGCCACCGTGGCGGCGGTAGCCGAGGCTATCGCCGCAGGAGCGGGGATCGTCCTGCCCTCCGAACTGTTCGAGGGTCGCTACTTCTGCCAGTTCGAGCGCCAGGAGTACTTCTCCTGGGCCCATCCGGTCGACGACAGTCCTGCCGTGCGGGCCGTCAAGAAGGTGACTGCGGGCACCGGAGCCGTCGTCCCCGTCTCCTTCTTCGAGGACGCCCGACCGTCCTACTTCAACTCGGTCGCCGTCGTCGAGGACGGGGACGTGCTGGGCGTCTACCGGAAGGCCCACATACCCGACGGTCCGGGGTATGAGGAGAAGTTCTACTTCACACCGGGGAACACCGGATTCCGGACGTGGTCCACCCGCCACGGCCGCATCGGGGTGGGGATCTGCTGGGACCAGTGGTTCCCCGAGGCGGCCCGGGCCATGGCCCTCCAGGGAGCTGACCTCCTGCTCTATCCGACCGCCATCGGCAGTGAGGTGGGAAGCCAGGCCGGCAACGACACCTCGGACATGTGGCGCCGCGCCATGGACGGTCACGCGGTGTGCAACCACATCCCCGTCGTGGCCGCCAACCGGACCGGCGTCGAGGACGACATCACCTTCTACGGGTCGTCATTCATCGTGGATCACCGGGGCCGGCCCCTGGCCCAGGCCGGCCGGGCCACCACCGAGATCATCTATGCCGAACTCGACATGGCCCAGGCCACGGCAGACCGCGCCGGCTGGGGCGTCTTCCGTGATCGGCGGCCCGACCTCTACGGCGACCTGACCCGGCGCTAGCCGGGAGTCCCGACCGGTGGGCTGGCCGGTGTCGGATCCTTCAGGTTCACCGACCTGTCGAAGCAGATGAAGACCTGGGCGCTGCGGGCCACCACCGGCACGAAGGTACTGCCCTTCACTTCGACAAACGACGGACAGATGGGGAAGGCCTGGGTGGAGTGGGCCTGGGTCCAGTTGACCACCGCGGTCGTGCCACCGGCGGTGAAGTCGGTGATGCGGTTGGTCTGGGCGATGAGATTCTTCTGGGTCAGATCGTTCCCGGCCGCCTTGATCCCTGCGGCCAGAAGGGCCGCCGACTGCCATCCTTGCATGGCCAATTGAGACGTGACCTGGCTCGGCTCGTACTTCTTCATGGCGGTCAGGTACTGCTGCATCCCCGGGTAGTGGCCGGGGAAGTCGGTGTCGGCCGAGAAGGGAACGAAGCCGTTGGCGTCGACGTACACGCCCTGCATCAGACTTTGGTAGCTGTTGAGCAGGTCCTGGTTGTAGCCGTTCAGCCACAACTGGTGGACCTTGAGGCCGTACTGCTGGATGGCTCGGGCCAGCGTCACGTCGTCGGAGTCCTGCATGCAGGTGAGGACGAAGTCGGCGTGGCTCTGTTGGATCTGTTGGACCTCGGCGGTGTAGTCACCGCCGAGCGAGGCGTCGAGACCGGTGTAGCTCACGTGGATGCCGGCATTGGTTAGGTCCTGAGCGGCGGTGTGGCACGCCGGATACGAACCGGGGATCCCCGGTCCGTAGCTCACCATGGCCACCGACGTGGAGTGGGTCCGCTTTACCAGGTAGGCCACGGGAGCGGCCAGCGCGTGGTAGTCCTGGGTGGAGCCTCCGGCGGCGAAGAAGTTTGCCGGCCCGGCCCAGTTGTCGCTGACGTTGTAGCCGTAGGTCGGCGTGTCGGTCTCGGCGAAGAGGCTGGGGGTGAACCAGTACGTCGAGATGAATGCCGCGAAGACGTGATCCTGCCCGATGATGGTGTGGGCCTCCTGGGTGAACTGGGTGGGGCTACCTCCGTCGTCGAGGTTGGCGGTCAGAACCAGCTTCCGTCCGTTGATCCCGCCGTGGGCGTTGACCAGGTCGAAGTAGGCCTGCATGCCAGGGACGAATGCGGCGAAGTCCCCGGCGCCCACGCCGGTCCGTGTGGCGATGGCGCCGACGTCGATCTGGGTGGGGGTGACGCCGGGCACCGAGGGCGCAGCGGACCCCGCGCCGGACACGCCGGATGTCGCCACCAGGCCTATGGCCACGACGACCGAGCCGAGGGTCACTCCCCAGGTGCGTCGGTGACGAGCCCTCCTACCAGGCTGGTGGACCCCGTCCCGCAACCGTGTCGATCGCATCTACGTCTCCCGGTTCCGTCGTCCCGCCGGTGCGCTCGGATCGCTCCGGTCGGTCACCGCTCTGTCGAGCAACGTACCGCCGTACCTGTCGTCGTTCAACCGATGGCACCGCCCAGGACACCCCTGTGTCAAGGTAAACCCATGAAGCGATCCGGCCAGACCGGTCTGGCCATCGTGGCCGTCGCGCTAGTGACCGGAGTCGGTTGCACCCGGGCGCCCACCACGCGCCCGGCCGCGGTCTCCGTGACCCCGACCACCTCCACCCCACCCGGATCCTCCACAACTCCGCTAACGACACCGGCTCCGCTAACGACACCGGCTCCGCTAACGACACCGGCTCCGCCGACGACAGCGGCTCCGCCTCCACCCACCACCGTCGCCACCGACACCGCTGTCCAGGTCGGCCCCGGCGCCCAGGCGACCTACACCATCCAACCCCAGCCCCCGGCCGGGTCCTGCCACTACACCTTTATCGGTTCCGACCCACTGCCCGATCCCCGCTGTACTCCGGGCGCTATCGATCCCCGGGTCACCCAGGCCACGATCGGCTCTACCATCTGCTCCAGCGGCTTCACCTCGTCCATCCGTCCGCCCGAGAGCGTCACCGAGCCGGAGAAGGTGGCGTCAGCCGCCGCCTACGGCTACACCGGCTCACTCCGCGTCGCCGAATACGACCATCTGGTGCCCCTGGAACTCGGCGGGGACCCCAACGACTCGGCAAATCTGTGGGTCGAGCCGCCCGACAACCCCGATGCCACAACGTTCGCCAACACCAAGGACAAACTCGAGGACAGGCTCAACCATCTGGTGTGCGACGGGAGCGTACCGTTGGCTACCGCCCAGCAGGCCATCGCCGGCAACTGGGTGTGGGCCTACCAGGCCTACATGGGGTAGGCCGTCGGACTCACGACAGTTCGGCGTCGACCGCCGTGGCCTCGATGTCCAGACGACGCAGCAAGCCCGGCACGATCCGGCGTTCAGCCAGGCGGCCTATTCCGGGGATAGCCACCACCAGCTCCCCGTCCAGGCGTCGGACCGAGCCCGTTTCCGACGACTCGACGGTGAAGTCGGCCCGCCCGTGAAGCCGCCGGGGGTCCCGCTCCGCCTCGAACCCCAAGGTGCCCGAACACCTCGTCCTGTCCACTCTCGCCTCTTGGATCCAGGCCAGTCGACCCGAACCCAGCAGACGTTGGGCCATCGGGTCGAGACTGCCGGTGAACTCGTACCGGAGCCGGATCACCGCCCGGTCCCCGTCGTCAGCGGCCTCGAGCAGCTCGGGCTGATCGAGATCGGGCAGCGAGAGGGCGAGGGCGAAGGCCGGATCGGCCAGAACTCCGACCACGGCGGCCTTGGGCGCGCGGAAGGTGTGTTCGGCGTGGAAGCGCACGTGCCGGTCAGCCCAGCGCCTTCTGTAGGGCCGACACCGTCTCGTCAGTGGCCCGCCGCGCCGCGTCGAAGACGCGGTCAAGTCCGTAGAACCCGTGGATCATCCCGTCATAACGGGACACCGTCACGTCCACCCCCGCCTCGGCCAAGCGCGCCGCGTAGGCCTCGCCCTCGTCACGCAGGGGATCGAACTCCGCCGTGACCACCAACGCCGGAGGCAGACCGGACAGGTCATCGACGAAGAGTGGAGAGGCGTCGGGATGGCGTCGGTCGGGCTCGTCGAGGTAGTTGTCGAGGAACCACGTCATGGTGTCGGAGTCGAGCAGGTACCCGGTGCCGTTCTCGGTGTGGGACGGGAGCGACCGGGTCATGTCGGTGGCGGGGTAGATGAGCAGTTGGAAGGCGATCGGAGGCCCGCCCCGGTCGCGGGCCCTCCGGGCCACCACAGAGGCCAGGTTGCCCCCGGCGCTGTCCCCGGCCACCGCCAGTCGGGCGGGGTCGGCACCGAGATCGGCAGCGTGATCGGACACCCATCTGGTGGCGACGTCGCAGTCGTCCACGGCGGCGGGGAACCGGTGTTCGGGGGCCAGTCGGTAGTCGACACCCACCACCACGGCCGGCACCCCGGCGGCCAGCCGATGGCAGACGGTGTCGTGTGACGCGATGTCGCCGATCACCCAGCCGCCACCGTGGAAGTAAACGACCACCGGAAGCGGTGCCGGGCCGGCCGGTCGGTAGATGCGCACCGGGATCTCGCCGTTCGGGCCGGGCAGGGTGCGGTCCTCGGTCGGGACGGGCTCCTCGGGCGGACCGCCCACCGCGGCCAGAGCCGCGAATCCGGCCCGGGCCTCCTCGGGTGACTGATCCGACAGCGGGGGCGCTCCCAGGGCATCGAGCTGATCGAGGACGGCGCGGGCTTGCGGGTCGAGGGGCACAGGACCTCCTGTCGTTCGGGTGGAGCATCGGACACCAGCCCGGCTGCGACGGTACTCGGCCCACGGGAGCGACGCTGGGGCCTCCCCGGGCCCAGCCGCGGGCGGGGACAATGAGCCTGTGCCACCATGGCCCCGTACGGGCAGGGGCCCGCCACGCGAGTCACCAGGGGGAACAGGGTGGAGGATCTGTCAGGCAAGGTGGCGGTGGTCACCGGCGGCGCCGCGGGCATCGGGCGGGGGATCGTCGAAGCACTCCTCGACGAGGGGGCACGGGTGGTGATCGCCGACATCGAGGCCCCGGTCCTGGAGGCCACCGTGGCCCAGCTCTCGTCCCGGGGTGATGTCCGGGGCGTGGTCACCGATGTGTCCGATGCCTCCTCGGTCGAAGTGCTCGCTGATCTGGTATTCCGTGAGTACGGCGCCTGCCACGTGCTGTGGAACAACGCCGGTGTGACCTCGGGTGGGGGTGGGAACCCCTGGGATCAGGAGTCGAACGACTGGCGGTGGTGTTTCGGGGTCAATGTCTTCGGGACGGCCAACGGGGTGCTGGCTTTCGTCCCCCGGATGATCGAGTCCGGCCAGGACGGGGTGGTGGTGACCACCTCGTCGGGGGACGGGGGGATCGCCCCGGTGCCCTACGCGTCGGTCTATGCCTCGTCCAAGGCCGCCATCAGCTGCTTCACCGAGGCCCTGGCCCATCAGTTCATCGCCCAGAAGACCAAACTCTCGGCGTCCATCTTCTATCCCTCGGGTGGGCTGCTCGAGACCGGCCTGTGGGAGGCGCAGCGCAACCGGCCCGAAGCCCTGGCCCGTCAGAAGCCGCGACCGGCCGCGCCGGGCACCACCTTCGCCGAGTTCAAGGCGGCATTGGCCGCGGCGGGACGGCCGACCGACACCGTGGACCTTGCCGAGCTGGGGAGGTTCGCCGTACGGGGGGTACGTGAGGGGCGATTCGTCATCAGCCACGATCTCGACCGCGCCGGCCGGCTGCTGCACGCCCGAGCCGATGCCATCGCCACGGGAGCCCTGCCGCCCTCCGCTCTCGAAGGGCTGACCTGAGTGGGTACGGTGTCCGGTGCCGCCAGCACGGGGGGGAACCCATGACCGACGCACTCGGACCGGACTACCGCTACACCATCATCTCGGCGGACGCCCATGCCGGGGCGGACATCACCGAGTACCGGCCCTACCTGCCTGCTTTGTGGCACGACGAGTTCGACGCCTGGGCCGGCTCCTACGTCAACCCGTTCGCCGACCTGCTGGCCCCGACCGCCTATCGCAGTTGGGACTCCGACCGGAGGCTCGAGGAGAACACCGCGGACGGAATCACCGCCGAGGTCCTGTTCCCCAACACCGTGCCGCCGTTCTTCGAAGAGGGAAGTCTGGTGGCCCTCCCGCCCACCGAGTCGGAGTACGAGCGCCGCTGGGCCGGGATCCAGGCCCACAACCGCTGGCTGGCCGACTTCTGCGCGCGGGCACCGGGACGCCGGGCCGGCGTGGCCCAGATCTTCGCCAACCGCATCGAGGACGCCCTGGACGAGGTGCGGTGGGCCGTGTCGGCCTTCTCCCCCTTCGGCGGCATCCTGCTGCCATCACTGCCGCCCGGGTCGGGACTCCCTCCCCTCTGGGATCCGGCCTATGAACCACTGTGGAGCCTGTGCGAGGAACTGGGCGTGGTGGTCAACATCCACGGAGGGGGTGGCCTCCCCGACTACGGCGATGCCGAGGTGGCCCGGGCCATCATGCTGGTCGAACTGCCCTGGTTCTCCCACCGGTCGGTGTGGCACCTGATCTTCGGGGGCGTCTTCGAGCGCCACCCCGACCTCCAGGTTGTCCTGACCGAGCAGGGCCTGGCCTGGCTGCCCCGGGGCCTCGAGACCCTGGACTGGTTCTACGGGCGCATGACCCTGGGCGACGCCGCCGAGGCCAACTTCTTCGGGGCCGCCGCCCGCGGCATGTCCATGACCCCGACGGAATACTTCCGGCGCAACGTCTCGGTGGGTGCCAGCTTCCTCCGGGCCAGCGAGTCCGCCCTCCGCCACGAGGTCGGCGTGGAGCGGATCATGTGGGGCGCCGACTATCCCCACTCCGAGGGCAGCTACCCCTACAGCCGTGAGGCACTGCGGGCCGCCTTCGGCA
Source organism: uncultured Acidimicrobiaceae bacterium (assembly GCA_963831535.1). Lineage (GTDB taxonomy): Bacteria > Actinomycetota > Acidimicrobiia > Acidimicrobiales > RAAP-2 > Bog-756. The sequence goes on from CAWHQP010000005.1 coordinate 168,155, forward strand.
GCTGTGACCCCACAGAGACCCAGGCCATGGTGGAGGTCAACGCCGCCGGCCGCTACGGCTTCGATCTCGAGAAGCTTCGGACCATCGGGAGGGAGATCGGGCCCACGGTGGCCGAAGTGGCCACTCCGCTACCCGTCGACGACTACCCGACCGACTCGACGTGCAACGCCTTCGACCGTCACCAGGTGCTGCGCTCGTGGTGACGCCCGGTGGTGACGGCGGCCCGGTGACGGCGACCGGGCCGTAGCCCGTCTCAGAGCGGCCCCGTCTCAGACCGGCGGAGCCAGCCCGTACTCGGACTTCCACCAGCGGGCCGAGGCCCGTTCGGCTGGATCACTCCGGAGCGACGCGTCCTGTCCGAGGGAGTCCGGCGTGGGACCGATCCGGTCGGCGATGGGCTTGAGGGTGTTCAGGTCGAAGCCGTAGACCTTCGCCGCAGTCAGCCCCAGCAGGTCGGCGGTGTCGTCCACCGGAATCCCCGCGAAGTCGGCCCGCAGCCGTTCCGCCGTATGGGGCCAGGTCCCCTCGGGGTGCGGGTAGTCGGTCCCCCACATCACCACATCGGTCCCGATGACGTACCGTCGGCGGAGCTCCTCTCTCGACATGGTGGAGGCCCCGATGAAGATGTTGGTTCCGAAGTAGTCCGACGGGAGCTTGGAGATCTTGCCCTTCAAGAGGGCGGCCATCTTCTTGGTAGTGTGGCCGCCCCCCATGTACTGGTCCCACTTCCACATCATGTCCGGGGCCCAGTAGGCGGCAGCCTCGGTGACCACGAACTTCAGCGCCGGATAGCGCTCGAAGACCCCGCTGAACAGCAGATGCCACGCCGGTCGGACCGCCCACCAGACCACCTCAGCCAGGTAGACCCCGGTGTGGTCACCGAACTCCTCCATGGGAGCCTCGCCCGAGTGGGTGTGGATGGGCAGACCGGCATCAGCGCATGCCGCCCATACCGGGTCATAGAGGGGGTCGTTGTACGGCGCCCGGGTCCGCCACATGGTGGGGATCATGACCCCTCTGATACCGGGCTGGGCCGCCACCCACTCGATCTCGGAGACAGCCCGGGTCACGTCATGGGTGATGGGTACGAGGGCGATGCCGCCCCGCCGGTGCGGTGAGTGCGAGCACATCTCGGCCAGGAACCGGTTGTGGGCGTGCGCGCCGGCGAACGCCAGTTCCGGGTCCTCGATGGCCCCGGCGAACAGTCCGGCCCCGAAGGGCGGAGAGGCCATGCCGGTGATGGCGTCGGCGTCGGCGAACAGCACGTCGGCGGCCACACCGTCGGCGTCGAGCTCCTTGTCCCGGATGACGGGGTCAAAGGCCCCTTTCAATCCCTCCTCGTTGTCCTTCTCCCAACCCATGATGTAGTCGTAGTTGAAGGCCAGTGACTCCTGGCGGTGGGCCATGCGCTCCACCAGGTGGTCGTCGAAGGCCGGATGGTACGTGGCGTCGAGATACGGCCGGTAGTCCTCGCAGGCCAGGCCGGCGTGCCCGTCGGCGGACACCACGATGTACGGCTCCGACCCGGTGGCGGGTACCTCACTCATCCCTTCGCCCCCAGTACGGAGAGGTCGTCGTACCGCTGGTGCATGAACGGCACCAGCCACTCGGCGGGTACCCGGTCCACCACTTCGCCCCGCTGGGACGAGGAGATCTCGGCGTAGTCGAACGACACCACCTTGCGGATCGGGAAATCGGCGATGGGATCGAGGGGTGCGTCCATCAGCTTGCACTCACCGTTGACCGGGCGGACCACCCGGGCCACCTCGTGTCGTCGGCAGTAGACGAAGGCCGGGTCTCCCTCCAATCCGGAGCCCGACGGGTCAGGCAACAGCTTGAAGTAGAAGTCGAGCTTGTCGATCTCGTAGCCGGACCGTTCGGCGCCCAGCGTCCCGCTCAGCTCGGCCACGGTCGATCCCATGCGCCCGATCCGGGCGGTCAGGGCGTCGCCCTCCACCGTCAGCTCCACATCGGCGAGCTTCTTGGGCTCGCCGAAGGTCTCCCGTCCGCCGATCGTCGCCTGCTCGGTGGTCATGGGCATGAAGAGGGCGTACTCGCCCTCTTCTCCCCGTGTCGGGCCCGGACCCCGAACCACCCGGCGCCGAACGGCTTCAGACCCGTCCCCATGTCGACGACGGCGATCCGGAGTCGAGCGGTGGGGACCGAGGCTTCGAGCGGACGGGGCAGGACGGCGGCGATGGCCTCCGGATCGGTCTCGAAGACCACGGTCACCGCCCGGGACCAGATCGGCGTGGTGGTCGCCTCCACCTCCCGGTTGCGCACCTGCTCCGGTGGACGGGCACCGTAACGTACGACTCCCATGATTCCCCCTTCCCCGGGCGGACCGGGACGTCCGCCCCTGGCAGTTTTGCATGCCGGGAGTCGGGGTGCGCCGACCGACGAGCCGGACTCAGATGCGAGCGTCCTCCGGCAGCGGATAGGGCTTGTCGGGCAGTCCGGGCATGGGGTGGTGCCACCAGAGGGTCTCCTCCACCCGGTGGGTGATGCGCCACCCGACCGGGAGACGGGCCAGCCGGTCGTGATAGCGACCGCCCACCACGAACAACCACGGCTTGCCGTCCACCACCATCTCGTTCGGATTGTTGAAGTCGGAGCGGGCGCGGGCCGTCCCGGTGGCCGGATCGACGGTGACGGCCCGGTTCGCCACCAGATGCTGGGTCCACGTGAACAGGGGCAGCACCTCGGACAGCCAGCGTCGGACCTCGCCGAACTCCCCGTGGATCCCACCGGCGGAGCGGTAGTCGAGGTGGGCGTCCGGGGTGAACACCTCATCGAGCGCATCGAAGTCGCGGTCATCCACCGCGCGGGCGTACGCCGTCAAAAGGTCATCGATCTCGAGGCGGTCGGAGACGGAGGTCGAGGGGAGTTCCACGGGATGAACCTATCCTCCGCTGGCCCCTCGATCGAACGGACATCAGCGGCGGCGCTTCGGCGGAGGGCAGTCGGGATCGCCCCCTCGACGCCGACCGGCAGACGGTTCGGGATCCGGCGCCACCGCGAACCCCACTCGGTCGCCACCGGTATTGCAACTTGTAGTTGCAATACCGGTGCCGCACTCGACACGCTCCCTCGTCCAGCCCATGATGGGTCGATGCGACTCGGGGGCGGCGGTGGTCACGGTGGTATCCCGGGTCGGCCGCAACCGTGACCGACGCCCGCAAGCCTCGGTTGAGCCGTGAGGAGCTGCGGGCCCTCATGCTAGGGGCCGGGCGGGAGATCCTGAAGGAAGAGGGGATCGAGGCGACCACCAACAACCTCACCTTCAAGAGGGTGTTCGAACACGTCGAACGGGACCAAGGGATCCAGCTGACGAACGCCTCGGTCATCCGACGCGTGTGGGTGAACCAGGCCGACTTCCAGGCCGATGTGCTGGCGGCCATCGCCCACGACGTCGAGCGACCGGAGGTGGACGAGTCGCTCCGGGCCATCACCACGTTCCTCGACGGCTTCGATCTCTCCACGGAGACACTGCGTCTCACCGCGGCCCGCCAGCTGTGCCGGGTGGTGGGCGCAGCCAGCAGCGAGACCATGCAGACCTCATCGAACTGGCCACTGTGGATCTCGGTGGTAGCTATGGCCACCACCAGCTCGGCTTCGGAGCGGCGCAGCCGGGTCCAGAGCGCCCTCCAGGAGGGCTACACCTCCCTCACCGAGTTCTGGGAGGCCAGCTCGGCCATCTTCATGACCCACCTCGGCCTCCGGTTCCGCCCTCCGTGGACCATGCGCCACTACACCATCACCACCACCGCGCTCAGCGAGGGGTACGCCCTGCGCCAGCACATCGAAGGGACGATGGACCCCTTCGTATTGCCGACGGGTCCGGACGGGGAACTCCAGGAGTGGACAGTGTTCGGCCTGGCCATGGAGGCCCTGGTCCTCCAAAGCATCGAGCCCGACCCCGACTTCACACCGCCGCCCCCTACCTCCGCCTGAATCCGCCGGCACGGTGGCCGGCGGCCCGGCGGCCCGGGCCCGCTGCAGCGCGGTCGAACGGGCGGCGAGCCGTGGTCCTAGGCTGGTGCCCAGCGTGGAACTGACCCGGAACGAGCAATCGGGCAACTTCCCGGTCAACTACGTCACCATCCACGGCCAGCGGATCGGCTACCGACGAGGCGGGGACGGTCCCGTGGTCCTGCTACTCCACGGGATCGCCGGGAGCTCCCAGACATGGATCCCGGCCATGGAACTGCTGGCGGACCACTACACCGTGCTGGCTCCGGACTTCGTCGGACATGGCCACTCGGACAAGCCGACAGGCGACTATTCCCTCGGCAGCTTCGCTAACTGGATGCGCGACCTCCTGGTGGTGCTGGACATCGGACCCGCCACCGTGGTCGGCCAGTCCTTCGGGGGCGGGGTGGCCATGCAGTTCGCCTACCAGTTCCCGGAGCGGTGCGAACGCCTCGTACTGGTGGATGCCGGCGGTCTGGGCCGGGAGGTCAACTGGGCGCTCCGGCTGGTCACCCTGCCGGCTGCCGAATACGTGCTTCCCGTCGTGTTCCCGTCCTTCGTCCGGGGCTGGGGGGACGCGGTGGCCCGGTTCGCCGAGCGCACCGGTTTCCGAAGCGTCCCCGCGGTGGAGGTCTGGCGCTCCTACCGCTCACTGACCGAACGCGAGCACCGGCAGGCCTTCGTGCACACCATGCGTTCGGTGATCGACCCGGGTGGCCAGACGGTGAGCGCCATGGACCGCCTGTACCTGGCCGAGCGCATTCCCACCCTCATCGTGTGGGGAGAGCTCGACCGGATCATCCCCGTCGCCCATGCCTATGAGGCACTCCGGGCCGCCCCCCACGCCCGGCTCGAGGTGATGCCCGGTCTCGGCCACTTCCCCCACTCCGAGGACCCGGTCCGCTTTGTCGAGATCCTCGAGAGCTTCCTGGCCGCCTCGGAGCCGGCCAGTTCCTCTCCCGAATCCGCCGACGAGCAGCGCCAGCGTCTCCTACGCGGGTCGGTAACCGACGAAGGATCCTGAATCACGAATCGGCAGCGGTGCGGACCTTCAGATTGGCATCGGCCCACGTGACCAAGTGATGGAGGATGGGCCCTGGCCGCCTGACATCGTGCCCAGCCCATCCGCTCTCCCCATCGGGAGGCTCCGGCGCTCCAGCCGGACCTCAGGCGGGGTCTCCGCGGTCGCCGGTAGATTCGTGGCCCGGGCTGTCACCGCATGGTGGCCCCGACCCGCGGAACAGAGCTGAGGTCCCATCGTGCCGTCCCCTGCACCCACTCCCGATCGACCGTTCTTCGATGTCGTGCTTCACCAGCGGGCCTGCCGGGCCTTCGCCGCCCGGCCGGTCGACGACGGGCTGGTGGAGCTGTGCCTCCGAGCCGCCACCCATGCGCCGAGTGCCGAGAACCGGCAACCCTGGACCTTCATCGTCCTCCGCGACGACGACCAGCGCCGAAGGGTGTCGGCGCTGACCCGGAGGGCGTGGCGGGAGGGTGGTCGCACCCACTCCGAGGGCCGCCTACCGGCCACGCTCCTCGACGAGGTGGACCAGGGGGCCGAGACCGGCATGGCCGGCGCCCCGGTCCTGGTGGTGGTGTGCGGGGACCGTGCCCTCGGCCTCGACGCCACCCTGGCGTCCTCGGTGTATCCGGCCACCCAGAACCTGCTGCTGGCGGCCAATGCGCTCGGACTGGGATCAGCCATGACCACACTGGCCACCCTGTTCTCCTCCGAGCTGGCCGCAGTGCTCGAGTTACCCGACACCGTCGTCCCTATGGCCGTGGTCCCCCTGGGGTGGCCGGAACGGCCTCTCGGTCCGCCCCGTCGGCTCCCGGTCCCCGAGCGAGCGCATCTCGATCGGTACGGCACCCCCTTTGCCGTACACCCACCGTCGTGAGATCGGGACACCCACCGTCGTGAGCTCGGGACAACCACCGTCGTGAGATCGGGGGGCGGCACCGCTCCCGTGCCTGCCGGAATCGGTCACTCGCCCCCGGGTTCATCCGGTCGACCCGTGGCGTCGTCCGACAACCGGTCGAACCACGGGATCAGGTACCCGAATCCGGCCACGACCGGTCCGGCCAGCATCAGACCGACCCCCACCAGGCGGAGGGGATGCAAGACGGTGAGCACGCCGCCGAGGCCGGCCACCGCCACCCCGGTGCCGCCGATCCAGCCGCTCAGCCGGTGGAGCCGCGTAGAGCCCCGGACCCGGCCCAGGTACACGACGGCCATCAGGGCCAGGGGCAGTCCGACCAGGGCGTGGGCCACGTAGATCAGCCGACCCTGGACCGGCCACCACCCACTCGCCCGTCCGGTCGGGACCGACACCAGGGTGGCAACACCCAGGGCGAACTCGACTCCCACCAGACCGGCCAGCCACCACGAGGCTCGCTCGACTGCCGACCCGACGGGTTGGGCACCGCCGGGTTGGGCACCGATGGCGGCGCTCCTCTCCCCGGACCGACCCTGCCCCTCTCGGAGAACGCCCCCGGCGCGGGGCGGGGCCAGCCGGACCATGCACTGGTAGGTGACCACGGCCACGGCCAGGTGCATGACCATCAGGACGGCCACGGCCCGACCGGGTTGGTGGCGGATGAGCAAGTAGACGTCGGGAATCCAGAGTGCGACGGTCACCACCACGGCCAGCCGGAGGTAGAGCCAGCGCGGTGCGGGCGAGATCCGGCACACCACAGGCCACGCCATCCCGGCCGCGATGACACCGATGACCGTCAGCGTGGCGTAGTCGGAGAACCGGAAGTGCCCGTAGTCCCGAACGCCAGGGAACAGGCGCCTGCCCACCGCCACCACGAGCCCGTCGGCCACCAGTGAACCGGTCAGGGCCGCCGCCAACGCCACCACCAAGCCCGCCGGGGTGGGCCGGGGTCGGGGCTGCGACCGGTCGACGCGAAGCCGTTCCCGCACCCGCCGCGCGAACAGGGAGGATGGCATGCACGGAGGTTACGGCGTGGTCGACGGAGACGGCCGTATCAGGCGCTGCCGGCCAGCCCCACACCCGCCGACGGCGATTGCGTAGCGCTGAACTGGGCCCCGATCGACTGCGTTCCGCTCGTTTGGATGGCCGCTTCGAGCACCCCGGCCATGCCGGCCATGCCGGTGGCGTCGGGGTGCAGCGGGAAGGTGCCCGGTGTGGGCAGCACGGGCTCGACCCAACGGGTGTCCGTCGACGTGCAGGCACTGTGGTCGGCACTGGGGGTGGCCGTGTCCACGTAGTGGGCCCCGGCGTTCGCCGCCGCGGTGGCCAGGGCGGTGTTCAGCTCGCTCTCCACACCTCGCAAGAAGGCCAGATCGACGGATCGGAAGGGTAGCGAGGGCCAACACCCCGATCCGGTGGGCGGCAGGATGTCCGGATAGCCGACGACGAAGATGGCCGCACCGGGCGACCGCGCCTGGACCTCCCGGAGGACGGCGGTCACCTTGGCGCCCACCGACTCGACCGTGGCCGCCAGTTCGTCCACGCCGCCCGCGAGGTAGTGGTCCTGACAGCTCCACCCAACCCGGGTCGGCCCCCACGGCGTGTACGAAGCACAGTTGGCGGCAATGGTCGAGAAGCCGAGATCGTTCCCCCCGATCCCCACGGTGACCAGGGCGGTGGTAGACCGCAGCGCATCGAACTGGGGCGGGATGCCCGGGCCCTGGGACTCCGTCATGTCGTCGGTGGTGGCACCGCCACAGCTCACGTCGTCGAGTTGGAGACCAAGCGCCCGTGCGACCAGGGACGGATAGTTGGCCGATGAGCGCTGGCAGGCGCTCGGAGCCGAAGGCGTGGTCGTCGGACCCAGCTGGACAGGGACGTCCGGCCCCGAGGTGTACGAGTCGCCCAGCGCCACGTAGGTCCCCGGGATGACCGTCGGCTTGGTCGGGGCGACCGGCGTCGGGTTGGTCGGTCCGGCCCCGGCTGAGGTGGTGGCCGACGTGACGGCGAACACGGTGGCCGCCGCGGCAACCGTCAGGGACAGAACCACCGCAACGGTGCGTCCCCTCGGGGACAGTAAGCGCTTCCGGCGGTCGTTGGTCATGGGTCGACAATGGTACGGGTGGCGAGCTCCGATGAGGCATCGCCCCGGAGGGGCGCACGGCGCCGGTGCGGGGAATCAGCGACAATGTCGAACAACCGGCCGTTGGGATATCGTGACCCAAATCACAAGCGGCCGACTACGACCCGCAGCCGGTGCGAACCGACGAAGGAGGCCTAGCCCATGCTGGATCACCATGCCCATGACGATCGGGACGACGTCGCCGAGCGGGCGGGTCGACGGGGTCGCTCGCTAGGCCGACGTCGGGCACGGATGGGGCTGGCCCTCGGGGCGGCCCTGATCGCCGGGTCCACCCTCGTCCTCGCCGGCTCACCGCCCTCGGGTGCGGCCAGCTCAGGTGCCGCCAATCCCCAGGGGGTGCTGAAGTACGGGGTCGACCTCAACGACACCTTCTCCAACACCTTCGATCCCGCGGCCAGCACCGACGACTGTTCGTACGCCGAGTACACCGGCGTCTACGACTCGCTGCTCTCGCCGTCCAACACCAAAGTCAACCCGCTGTTGGCGGCCAGCTACACGGCCACCCCCACCTCGATCACCTTCCACCTCCAGCCCGGGGCCACCTTCTCCAACGGCAACCCCATCACCGCGGCCACTGTGCAGGCCAGCATCGAGCACATCAAGACCAGCCCGTTCCGGTTCTCGTTGACCTACATCCAGAGCATCCAACAGGTCAACCCGCAGACCATCACGTTCACCCTGACCAAGCCGGTGGCCGGCGACGTGCTGTGGGCCATGACCTACATCGACGGGATGCAACTCGACCCGACGGCCCTGCCCACCACCACCTCTGTGCCGGCCAGCTCGGGGCCGTTCACCCTCGTCAACTACCAGCAGGGCTCGTCCATCCTGCTCAAGGCCAACCCCACCTACTGGGACAGGTCGGCCTACAAGCTCGGAGGCGTGGACTTCGTGCAGGTCTCGCCGGGCCCCCAGGAGGTCTCCGCCCTGGAGACAGGGGCTGTCGACATGCTGCCCATCCAGCCCGAGGACTACGCCGCGGTGAAGTCTCTGCCCAACGTGGGCATTGCCACCACCCAGTCCGAGGACTACCTGGTCATGCAGTCCCGACAGAACGCCGCGCCGTTCAACGACCCCAAGGTGCGGGCGGCCATGGAGTACGCCGTCGACCGCAAGGCCATCAACCAGGCCGTCTTCTCCGGCCTGGGCCAGCCGGCCTTCCAGCCGTTCCCCAGTTGGACCGCCGGCTACAACAAGACCGTCGGCAACAAGTACACCTACCAACCGGCCAAGGCCAAGGCCATGCTGGCCGCCGCCGGGCATCCCCACGGCGTCAACTTCACCCTGGTCATCCCCTCGGGCTCGGCCACCTTCAGCCGGACGGCCCAGATCCTGCAGGCCGAGATGGCCCCGGCCGGATTCACGATGAGCATCCAACAGGTCAACCCCACCGACCTGTTCACCGACGTCTACGAGCACGGCCAGGGTGACACCGTCCTCACCGAGGAACTGACCAACGGGCCCGACCTGGCCAACAACTTCGAGGCCGAGTACACCGGGATCGGCTTCGCCGGGAAGGAGCTCGGGGACACCAACGCCGTCATCACCCCACTGGTCGACAAGGCCCTGACCTCGCTCAGCCCGTCCGTCCAGGGCCCGCCCATGCGTAAGGCCAGCAGCGTGGTGATGTCCACCGGCACCGAGGTGCCCCTGATCTTCGAGCCCTCGGTCGTGGCCTACAACAAGAACCGGGTGGGCGGAACGGTGGTGGCCCCCATCGGTGAGTGCCGGTCGAACCTGGCCGGGATCTACATCAAGAAGGGCTGAGCACTCCCCGTGGGATCGTCAGGAGGTTCGCTGGCCACCTTCATCGGCCGGCGCCTGCTGATCATGATCCCCCTGCTCATCCTGATCTCGCTGGCCGTCTTCAGCCTCGTGCTGATCATCCCCGGTGATCCGGCCCGGACACTGGCCGGCGGGAACCGGGCCTCCCCGGCCGCCATCGCCCACATCCGCAACCTGCTCCATCTCAACGAGCCGTTCTTCGCCCAGTACTGGCACTGGCTGAGCGGGGTGCTCCACGGCCAGTTGGGCTACTCGCTGTTCAAGAACCAGAGCGTGGCCGTCCGGTATCGCCCAGCGCCTCCCGGTGACCGTCAGCGTGGCCGCCGGGGGAATGGTCCTGTCCGTCCTCATCGGCATCCCCGCCGGGATCGTCGCCGGGCTACGACCCCGTGCGTGGACCGACCGGCTGGTGTCTCTGGGCAGCAGCCTGGGCGTGGCCATCCCCGACTTCTGGCTGGCCATGCTTTTGGTGGTGGTGCTGTCGGTCAACTTCCATCTGTTGGCGCCCCTCGGCTACATCCAGTTCACGACCTCGCCGTACGAGTGGTTCCTCCACCTCATCATGCCCTGGCTGGCCCTCGGCATCGGCGGGGCGGCCACCATCGCCCGACAGACCCGGGGCTCGATGATCGACACCCTGAACCAGGACTACATCCGCACCGCCGAGGCCAAAGGGCTGAGCCGGACCAGGGTCATCGCCAAGCATGCCGGGAAGAATGCCCTCAGTCCGGTCGTCACGCTGGCCGGCATCCAGTTCGGCTACCTCCTGGGCGGCACCTTCATCATCGAGGAGATCTTCTCCCTCCCCGGACTGGGCACCTACATGCTGCAGGCCATCAGCCTGAAGGACCTGCCGGTGATCCAGGGGGTGGTGCTGGTGACCGCCCTCATGTTCGTGGTGATCAACCTGGTGGTGGACGTGATCTACGGCTTCCTCAACCCCAAGATCCGGTTGGGATGACCTCGCTCCCACCCCCGGGGACGGACGATCCGCTGACCGGTCCGGAACTCCCCGACCTGGGCGCCGTGGCCGAGATCGCCGAGAGCCGGGAAGGGGCCAGGCGCTTCTGGCGGACATTCCTCGCCGACCGCTGGGCCGTGGCCGGACTGGTCTTTCTCGTGGTCATGGTGGTGGCGGCCATCTTCGCCCCGCTGGTGGCCCCGTTGAACCCCGAGTACCCAGGACCTCCTGGCCATCAACGCCCCGCCCAGCCTCCATCACCTGCTGGGCACCGACGACCTGGGCCGCGACATCCTGTCCCGGATCATCTGGGGTGGCCGGGTCTCGCTGCGCGCCACCTTCGAGATCGTGGCCCTGGCCATCGTGGTGGCGCTGCCACTCGGCCTGGTCGCCGGGTTCCTGCGGGGCTGGGTGGACTCGGTGATCATGCGGGTGATGGACGCCCTGTTCTCGTTCCCTCCCCTGGTGCTCGCCCTCACCGTGGCCGCCCTGCTCGGGGACAGCCTCAACAACGCCGCCATCGCCATCGCCATCGTCTTCGTTCCCAGCTTCGTCCGTCTCATCCGCGGCGAGGTCATCGCCGTGCGGGAGGAGGCCTATGTCGAGGCGGCGCAGTCCCTCGGGGCCAAGCCCGGGCGATCATGCGCGCCCACGTCCTGCCCAACGTGGCTTCGCCCATCATCATCCAGGTGTCCCTGGCCCTCGGTTTCGCCCTCCTGGCCGAGGCCGGACTCTCCTTCCTGGGTATCGGCGCTCAACCCCCCACCCCGAGCTGGGGGGACATGCTGAACGAGGCCTACCAGTTCATCTTCACGGCCCCCCTGGCCCTGGTCTTCCCGGGCCTGGCCATCATGTTCTGCGTCCTCTCCTTCAACGTGGTCGCCGACGGGCTCCGCGATGCCATCGGCCGGGGCAGCACGGTGGAGCGGCCCGCCGGGATTCGGACGCGGCTTCGGGCCCGCCGGGCCGCCCGAAGAGACGGCCTGGAGCCGGTGACCGGCCCCGAGCGTGCCGGGTCCGGTCCGGTCGAGGTGGCCCTCGAGCGCGCGGGTGGGAGTCGGCCGACGCCGCCGCGCCGGCTCCCGCCGACGGCCACCTCCTCGACGTCGACCGGCTGCGGGTGGAGTTCGCCATGAACGGGGGGTCCTGGCCGGTGGTCGAGGACCTCTCGTTCCACGTCGATCCGGGAAGGACCCTCGGCTTGGTGGGCGAGAGCGGCTCGGGTAAGACGGTCTCAGCCCTCGCCGTCATGGGACTCCTCCCCCGGCCGGTGGCCCGAGTAACCGGAGGAACGGTCCACTTCCAGGGACGCAACCTCTTGGAGCTGGCCCAAAAAGAGCTGCGGGCGGTCCGGGGGGACCAGATCGCCATGATCTTCCAGGACCCCATGACCTGCCTCAACCCGGCCTTCACCGTGGGCAACCAGATCGCCGAGCAGGTCCGGGCCCACCGGGACGTAACCCGCTCGGAGGCCAAGCGGATCGCCGTCGAGATGCTGGAACGGGTGGAGATCCCCGGTGCGGCCCGCCGGGCCTCGGACTACCCCCACCAGTTCTCGGGGGGCATGCGCCAACGGGTGATGATCGCCATGGCCCTGTCGTGCTCGCCCCAGCTGCTGATCGCCGACGAGCCCACCACCGCCCTCGACGTCACCACCGAGGCCCAGATCCTCGACCTCCTGCACACCCTGTCGGTGGAGGAGTCCATGGCCATGATCTTCGTCACCCACGATCTCGGGGTCATCGCCGAGGTCGCCGACGAGGTGGTGGTGATGTACGCCGGCCAGAAGGTGGAGCAGGCCACCGCCGGAGGGTTGTTCGCCCGACCCCGGCATCCCTATACGGAGGCTCTGCTGACCTCCATGCCCCAGTCGACACCGATCGGCTCACCATTGCCGGTCATCCCCGGGGTGGTGCCCCGTCCCGAGGACTTTCCGGTCACCTGCCGGTTCCGCGACCGCTGTGGGCACGCCGTCGACGCCTGCGCCACCACCGTCGTCGAGCTCCGCCCCACCCGGGACCGAAGCGACGGATCGCCGGGGCCCGAAACGGGATGGGCCCGGTGTCTGCGTCAGGACGACCTCCACCTGGCCGGAGCCGGGTCCGCCCTGGTCGCCGCGACGGGCTCGCCGGTGTCGTCGTCACCACCGGTTGCCGGTCGGCCGCTGGCCCTGTCGGTACGGGACCTGGCCAAGCGGTTCCCCACCCGGTCGGGGATCCTCCAGCGAGTGACCGGTGGGGTGGACGCCGTGGACGGTGTCTCCCTCGAGATCCCGGCCGGCACCACGCTCGGACTGGTGGGTGAGAGCGGCTCGGGGAAGTCCACCCTGGCCCGACTGGTGGTCCGGATCATCGAGCCCAACGCCGGCTCGGTCGAGGTGGACGGCACCGACGTGACCGCGCTGTCGGGATCCGACCTGGGGCGCAGCCGACGACACATGCAGATGGTCTTTCAGGATCCGTTCTCGTCCCTCGATCCGAGCCACACCATCGGCGACACCGTCTCCGAGCCCCTGCTGCTCCACTCGGAGCTCAAGGCGGTCGAGCGGCGGGAGCGGACCAAAGAGCTCCTGGCCCTGGTGGGCCTGGGCGAGGTGCCCCTCGACCGCTACCCCCACCAGTTCTCCGGCGGCCAGCGCCAGCGCATCGCCATCGCCCGGGCGCTGGCCGTGAACCCGAGCCTCTTGGTGTGCGACGAGGCGGTCAGCGCCCTCGACGTCTCCACCCAAGCCCAGGTGCTCAATCTCCTGGCCGAGCTCCAACGGGAGCTGGGTACGGCCTACCTGTTCATCTCCCACGACCTCTCGGTGGTCCGCCACATCGCCGACCGCATCGCCGTCATGTATCTGGGCCAGATCGTCGAGGAGGGCCCGGCCGTCGAAGTCCTGGACCGCCCGGCCCACCCCTACACGGCGGCTCTCCTGTCGGCCATCCCCATACCCGATCCGGCCGCGGCCCGGTCACGCCGCCGGGTCGTCCTCCGCGGCGAGGTGGAGGCGGAGCCGGCCGAACGGGGGGGCTGTCGCTTCGCTTCGCGCTGTGCCTTCGCCATGGACGTGTGCCGCAGGGTGGATCCGGATCCGTTCTCCACCGACGGCGACACCACCGTGCGCTGCCACCTGCACACCGAAGGCCCGGTCCTGGCCGGCCGCTCGGTCCTGACCCTCGATCCGGTCGACGTGCCGGTCCCCTAGAGCGGTCCGGTCCGCAACGCGGGCATGATGGCGCGGCTAGACGATCTGGAGGTCGTGATGGAGACTCCCCCCTTCCAAGGTGTCATCGGCGACGATTGGCGTGACTCCACGCCCTGGTGGCCCGATGGAGCAACACCACCCGCCGGTGCCCCCAATGTGGTCCTGGTGGTCCTGGACGACGTCGGCTTCGCCCAGTTGGGCTGCTACGGATCGGACATCGCCACGCCGGCCATCGACGGCCTCGCCGCCGAGGGCCTGCGCCTCACCAATTTCCACACCACCGCCCTGTGCTCACCGACCCGTGCCTGCCTGCTGACCGGACGCAACCATCACCGCAACGGCCTCGGGCGGGTGGCCGACCTGGCCGTGGGGTTCCCCGGCTACAACGGCGAGGTCCCGAAGGAGAACGGCTTCCTCTCCGAGATCCTCCGCCAGCACGGCTACGCCACCTACGCCGTGGGCAAGTGGCACCTCACCCCCGACGACGAGACGTCCATGGCCGCGCCCCGTCACAGCTGGCCCCTCGGCCGCGGATTCGACCGCTGGTACGGATTCCACGGTGGGGAGACGCACCAGTTCGTGCCGTCGCTCTACCACGACAACCACTCGGTGGCCCCTCCGGCGTCGATTGAGGACGGCTACCACCTGAGCGCCGACCTGGCCGACCGGGCCATCGCCCAGCTGGCCGACCTTCGGGCCGTCGACGAGGACCGGCCGTTCTTCCTCTACTTCTGCACCGGTGCCTGCCACTCCCCCCACCACGCCCCCGACGAGTGGATCGACCGCTATCGGGGCCACTTCGATCAGGGCTGGGACCGCTGGAGGGAGGAGACCTTCTCCCGACAGCTCGCCGAAGGGCTGGTGGCCCCGGGCACGGACATGGCCCCGCGACCGCCGTGGGTGCCGGCCTGGGACGACCTGCCCGCCGAGGAGCAGCGGGTGGCGGCGCGGTTCATGGAGTGCTTCGCCGCCTTCCTGTCCTACACCGACGCCCAGCTGGCCCGCCTGTTGGAGTTCCTGGAACAGACCGGGGACCGCCAGGACACCCTGGTCATCCTGGTCTCGGACAACGGGGCCAGCTCCGAGGGTGGACCCACCGGATCGATCAACGACAACCGGTTGCAGAACTTCGACCCGGCCGGACCCAAGGAGCTGGCCCGGCGCATCGACGAGCTGGGCGGACCCCGGGCCCATAACAACTACCCCTGGGGGTGGACCATGGCCGGCAACACCCCGTTCAAGCGATGGAAGCGGGAGGTCCACGAGGGCGGGGTGGCCGATCCGTGCATCGTGAGCTGGCCGGCCCGCATCCCCGCCGGAGGCGGGTTGCGCCCCCAGTTCACCCACGCCACCGACATCCTCCCCACCGTGCTGGAGCTGGCCGGTATCGAGGCCCCGGCCACCATCGAGTACGTGCCCCAGACCCACTTCGACGGGATCAGCTTCGCCCCCATGCTCGGCCCCGACGGCGCCAACGCCCCTCCCCACCGGACCACCCAGTACTTCGAGATGTTCGGCAGTCGCGCCATCTACCACGACGGATGGAAGGCGGTGACCTTCAAACCCATCGGACCCCTCTACGACGACGGCCTCAACTGGAACGCCCCGTTCAGCGAGGACCGGTGGGAGCTGTACCACGTGGCCGAGGATCCAACCGAGATCCACGACCTGGCCGCAGAGGAGCCCGACCGGTTGGCCGACATGGTGAAGCGCTGGTGGGCGGAGGCCCGGAACAACCAGGTCCTCCCCCTCGACAACCGGGTCCTGCACACACTGGTCAACCCCAAGCCCGACCGGCGGGCGCCCCGTCTGACCACCACGTACTACCCGGGGACCTCCCCGGTACCCGAGACGGTGGCCGCCAACATGAAGAACCGTGGCCATGTCATCGACGTGGACCTCACGGTTCTCGAGGGGGTCCAACCCGAAGGCGTCCTCCTGGCCCAGGGGTCGGCCCTCGGGGGTTTCTCACTCCACCTCCGAGAAGGCAGGCCGCGCTACCTGCACAATCTCTACGGCAAGGAGACCTACGAGCTGGCCGGCACCCTGCCGATCGGCCCGGGGCGCCATCGGGTGGTCTTCCGCTTCGACCGCCAGGGGAACGCCGGTGGCCCGGCCGCCCTGGAGGTGGACGGCGAGGTGGTGGCCGAGGCCCGGTTGCCCCTGTTCACGGTGGCCGCCTTCAGCGCCACGGGCGCCGGGTTGACCTGTGGCTACGAGTTCGGGCCGTCGGTCGGCGAGGACTACCGGGCACCGTTCCCCTGTACGGCCACCATCCACACGGCGACCGTGACCCTGAGCGAGGAGGTCCCGGTCAACCCCATGGTGGAGTTCGAGCGGATCATGGCCGAGCAGTAGCCGGTGAGCCGGTAGCCGGGCTCCGGCGCGCATCTGGCCCCGGCCAGACCGCCCGCGGGTCCACCCGCTCGTGGGGCGCTCTTGGGTCTTTCGGCCCTGGTTGCACCAGGATCCGATCCGTAACCTCCGAATCAGGAGGTCGAACCCCATGCAAACCGTCTCTGCCGTGACGAGCCGACTCGTCGGAAGCCTCATAGACCTGAACCACCCCGGGCACTACGTGCACTGGGGATTCATTCAGATGTCGGTCGCCAATCTGGTCCTCATCGGACTGATGGTGGTGGTCTTCGTGGCCGCCATTCTCCTCCCCTTCCGTCGTCACGGGGGAGGTGACCGGTGAGTATCGACACCGGTTCCCCGGTTGAGGCCCCGGCCCGGCCTCCGGCCACGGCCGCCGCCGACCGGCCCGAGGACGCCGACCAGTGGAGCGCCAGACTCCGCAGGACCGCGGTCAAGTCGCTGCCGCCCGAGCGCCTCATGCCCGACCGTCAACCCGCCTACGTCGCCTCGTGGATCTACGTCTTCGGCGTGCTCACGGTCAGTGCACTGGCCGTGGTCATCCTGACCGGAACCGTGTTGGCCGTCATGGGGCCGACCTGGTGGCACGTCTCTACCACCGGTCTCTTCGTCAACTCGCTCCACCTGTGGAGCGTCGAGGTCTTCTTCTTCACCATGATCGTCCACCTGTGGGGAAAGTTCTTCATGGCCGCGTGGCGCGGCAAGCGCCGGGCCACATGGATCACCGGCGTGGTGTCGTTCGTGGTGTCGGTCGGGGCCGCCTTCACCGGGTACCTGTCCCAGCAGAATTTCGACTCCCAGTGGATCAGCACCCAGGCCAAGGACGGTATCAACTCCACCGGCGCCGGGGCCATCTTCAACGTCACCAACTTCGGCCAGATGCTCATGTGGCACATCGTCCTGCTTCCTCTGGTGGTGGTGATCCTGGTCGGTGTCCATGTCCTCCTCGTCCGGCTCCGGGGTGTCGTGCCTCCCTTCGCCACCGAGCAGAATCCTCCGGCCGCACCACTGCCGGAGGACTCCGATCCGACCACCCGCACCGTCGACGTGTCCGATACCGTCACCGTGCCGGGCACGGGCACGGGCACGGGCACGGGCACGTCGAACGGCGCTTCGGCCGGCGGGGCGACGTCGTGACCGCGGCCGGTACGGGATGGCATCGATCCCGTCGCTTCAACCCCGACCGTGACGTCGAGGAGTGGCACGGGGCGTACCTCCCCTACGACCTGATCAAAGAGGTCACCATCGCCTTCGTGGTGGTAGTGATCCTGGTCGTCGCCCTCGCCGTCGTCTTCTCCTCCCCCGACGAGAAGCCGGTCACCGTCAAGTCGTGGTCGACGGCCAACCCGGTCGACTTCGCCCAGACAGCCATCACCGAGCTCGACGGCACCAGTGGGACGGCCACGTACGGCCCCCCCTACAACGCCACCCCTGGCGCCAGCCAGTCCCTCTTCGGCATCTCGCCAGAGAGCTTCTTCGGTGTACACCACCCCATCAACACGGCCAACGACTACGTGCTGGGTCCGCTCCGCACCCTGCCCGACCGGCCTGACGTACAGGCCGCCGTCGCGGACTACACCTCGGCCCCGGCCAGCCAGCAGGCGACCTGGACCGCGGCCTACGAGAAGGCTGTGGCCAAGGCCGGAACGGGCGCAAACGGCGAGCTGACCGTCCCGGCCGGCGACTACGGCCCGGTCGGGCCGATCATCGCCTCGCTGACTTCGATGGCCAGGAGTGGGGCCCTCGACGGCGCCCTCCTCACCTCGCACCAGTTCTACGGCACCGACTACACCAAGCCCCTCCTGTTCATCGCCGACGGGACCTACCTGGGCAATCTGGCCCAGAACCAGCATCTGTCCGGTGACCAGTGGGGCATGATGAACGAGACGGGCAACTTCCCGGGCCAGGCCTGGCTGTGGCTCTACACCCTCTGGTACCAGGTTCCTCCGATGAACGCTTCCGCGAGCGGTGACCTCCAGGTCTGGGCGATCATGATGGTCCTCACCCTGGGGCTGGTGCTGCTCCCCTTCATCCCCGGACTGCGTTCGATCCCCCGGTGGAGTCGCGTCTACCGACTCATCTGGCGCCAGCACTACCGCGATCTCGCCGCGGCCCCCCGGGCCTGACCGGTCCCCTCCCGGATAGAGGCCATGGCCAGGGAGAACAAGTCACAGCGGGGATTACGGTGGGACCCAGTGGGTTCACGAAGGGGGTCCGTACGGTAGTGGTCGAAGGAGGCAAGCAGATCTCCCCACCAACTGCTTGACGCACATGACACTCTTCATCATTATGGTCCCGCTGATGATCGTGGCCATTGCCATTGCCACCGTTCCCGTGCTCTACCACTCGGTCCGGGAGCACCGGTTGATCCACACCGGCTCCGCCACCCGCCCGAAACCGGTGGCGGACACGGGGTACTCGATCCGCACGGTCGACACGATCCGAACGGTCGACCGCGACAAGGTGGCCGCCTGATCGCCGCCCCCCGATCCGGCACTCCACCCACGACGACCGCCTCGGGGCGGTCGTCGTGGCATTCGGGGAGCAACACGGTGACCCCCCATCCCGGCGGTGTCGACCCGACCGTTCCCTTTCGGTCAGGAGGTCATACCACCCAGGCCCACCAGACCGCGGGCCAGCTCGATCTCGCCCATGTGGCGCAAGCCGTGCTGGTAGATCCAGCACTCGGTGGCGTCCAACAGGGTGATTCCCTCCGGGCCGGCCACCCGGGCGCTGTAGGTGGTGGCCACCTCGGGCGGGAACGGCCGGCCCACCACGACGCGGGTGAGCTCGGACGGATCCAGCTGGTCCAACCACTCCTCCGTCCGGTGGAACACCGCGGCCATGTAGGCCTGGAACCGGTCGTAGTCCCCGATCCGCTGATGGACCATCTCGGCCACGGTGCGGTGCTTGCCGTGATCGGCGATGGCCGGCCGTACTGCCGCCTCCCAGGCGTCGTCCCAGATCGGCGGCGTACCGGTCATCAGGAAGAAGGAGGCGTCCATCATGTTGACGATGTGGAACAGGCTGAAGGCGATGGGAAGCACGCCCTCACGCTCGAAGTGATTGACCTGATCGA
Organism: uncultured Acidimicrobiaceae bacterium; assembly: GCA_963831535.1. Classification (GTDB taxonomy): domain Bacteria; phylum Actinomycetota; class Acidimicrobiia; order Acidimicrobiales; family RAAP-2; genus Bog-756. Next base: position 187,601 of record CAWHQP010000005.1, read on the forward strand.
GGTCCATGGTGGCCACGGCATCGACGTAGAGCGAGTGCAGGGCCCGCATCCTCCGTTGCAGTGAGTCCAGGACCAGCTCGTCGCTCATGGCGCCACCCCGATTCGTGCCACCCGCGGTGGACGGCGCTGTCACGGTAAACACTTGGCAGTCCGACTGTCAACGGTTACCCTCGGACGGCCGGCACCGGGTGCGGGCAGCCGCCATGACCATACACACCGAAACCTCCGTACGGACTGCCGACCCGCAGGGTCCCGGACGCGGTCACCACCGACGGGCGCCAACTGCGGCGGGAGCGGAACCGCGAGGCCGTCGTCGATGCCCTGCTCGACCTCTACCGCGAGGGGCACCTCCAGCCGGGAACCGAGGAGATCGCCGCCCGCTCGGGCCTGTCGCCCCGCTCCCTGTTCCGGTACTTCGACGACGTGGACGACCTGATCCGCACGGCCATCCGGCATCAGGAGCACCGGGTCATGCACCTGGTACCCCTCGAGGTCGGCCCGGACCAGCCGCTGGCCGTCAAGGTGTCAGCCCTGGTGGACCAGCGGTTCCGCCTGTTCGACGCGGTGGGGCACGCCGCCACCGTCGCCCGCCTCCGCTCCCCCTTCCAGCCGGTGCTGGCCGAGGGGGTCCACCAGCACCGGGTGTTCCTCCGGTCCCAGATCGCGTTCCTCTTCGCCCCGCAACTGGTGGAGATGGACAAGGCGTCCGGGGACGCCGTGCTGGCCGCCGCCGATGTGCTGACCTCGTTCGAATCGTGCCAGCTCCTCCTGTCCGGACAGGGACTCACCCGGGCCCGGGCCCGGACGGCGGTCGTCCAGGCCCTGTCCGCCCTGTTCAGCTCTCCCCGGTGACGACCGGAGCTGACCGGTCCCGGTGACCGGCTACTGGCCGGGCCCATGGCCGTGCGAGGACGGCGGCCCCCTACGCCTCCAGGTCCCGGGCCCGTCCCACCAACTGGACCTGCGGACCGGCGTGGATCTCGACGTGGCATCGAGATTCGCTCCCGCCGCCACCATGGTGGTGACCCGCGATCCCGGACAGCTCTATCTGCTCCGCCACACCGCCGGTGACGCCGCGGTGTCCGTCGTCGAGCGGATCGATCCTGACACCTTGGACGAGACGGGTCGCTCACCCGATCTGGCCGGCGGACCGGTGTGGCCCGGCAGTCTGGCCGCCCACGCCAACGGCTCCCTCTACGTCGTGTTCGGCAACCACGCCCACCGCCTCGACGCCGACCTTGCCGTCGAGGCCACGACCGCACTGCCCCGGAACCGCCCCTACAACGGCTTCGTGGTCCTCCCCGACGGTCACCTGGTGACCAAGGACTTCGCCGGATCCCGACCCGGTGTGCGGGTGGCCCCGGGCGACCGGGAAGCCTGCGAACTGGTGGTACTCGAGCCCGAGACCCTCCGCATCGTCGACCGCTGCGTGCTCGCCGAGCCATCCATCGCCCGTCTGTCGGCCCGGGACGACGAGATCATGGTGGTCGGGGACACCAGCCTGCTCCGGATCCGGTGGGACGGCCGTCTCCGTGCCGACGATCTTCCCCCGTCCCGCTACCGCTCGGTCCCGGGTCAGACCTACGGATGGGACTGCGTGATCGCCCTCGGGGCGGCGTGGTTCCTGGACGACGGTGAGGGCAGTGAGACCTACGACGGAACCCTCTACGGGCACGGGGTCTCGACCGCCCCCCTGCACCTGGTACGGGTGGATCTCGCCGACGGTGCCTGCACCCTCACCGAGGTGTGCGGAAGCCCGGGCGGCCTGGTCGCCAACCCACCGGTGATCGACGGCGAACGTGCCATCGCCGTGGCCTACGACAGCGGCAACGCCGAGATGACCGCCTTCGACATCGCTCCCGACGGTGCGCTCACACCGCGTTGGCGGCGGCACCAGCATCACGGGGGGCACCTCGTACTCGACCCGGGAACCGGGGCGCTAGTCACCGGCGACTTCGATGCCGGTCGCGGCTCCGACCAGGTGGTGGTGCTCGACATCACCACCGGGGACGAGCTGGCCCGGGCCGACACCGGCAGCCCCGTACAGTCCGTCCTGTTCCCGGCGGCCGGCTTCGGGAACGACTTCTACCTGTGCACGTTCACCACCGTCACCCGGGTGTCGGTGCGTCCCGGCTCAGGTGCACCGTGACGGCGAGAGGGTGCCCTTCCCACCCGCACCGTCAGACAGCGGCGGACGGATGGGCGTCGGCCAGCAGCCGGTTGTCGTCGGCCAACAGCGCCTGGGCCAGGTGCCGGATCATCTCGACGACCTCGGGATGGTCCTCGGGATCCCAGCCCTCCAGCACCTCGGTCAGTGACTGTCGTCGGGCGATGGTCAGCTTCTCGATGGCCTCCTCCCCCAGCGGGGTGACCACCACGGTGTGCGCACCGTCCTGCACCTGTCGCTCGACCAGGCCGGCCGCCACCAGGGTGTCCACGCCCTGGTGCAGGATGGTCGGGTCGACCTTCAGCCGGGCGCTCACCTCCTCGGTACTGGTGGCCTCGCGGTCGGCCAGCCGGTAGAGGAGCCAGACAGCCCGGGGCTCGAGCTGGACCCCGGCCCGGGCGGCCAGCATCCCGTACAGCTCCCCCCGGTTCTCACGGCTGGCTGCCCGCTCCAACAGGTGCTTGACCTCGTCGAGAGACGAACGGGGTGCTGGGATCCCGAGGTTCTCGGCCGGCTCCGAGCTGCGGATGGACTTGCGGAGGGCCAACTCCGGCAGCGTCCAGCTGAGGAGGAAGGCCACGAAGGCGATGGGGACACCGATCAGGAACATGGTCTGGACGGTATGGGAGATGCCCTGGATCACCCCCGCCTGCACGGCGGCCGGCAGCTTGTGGATGGCGTCGGGGTCGTCGGCACTGAGGTTGAAACCCGCAGGTGCCGCCGTGAGGTGCAGTGCCTTCAGCACGTTCCCGATCAGCAGATTGGCGAAGATGGCCCCGAATACGGCGGTCCCGAACGACCCGCCGATCATCCGGAAGAAGGTGACCCCCGAGGTGGCGGTGCCCAGTTCCTCGTAGGGGACGGCGTTCTGGACGGCCACGGTGAGCACCTGCAGGATGAGTCCCAGTCCGAGTCCGAACACCACCATGTAGGCGGCCATCGTCCAGGCCCCCGTAGACACCCCGATCAGCGACATGAGATACAGCCCCACGGTCATCAGGGCCGTGCCCACGACCGGGAAGACCTTGTACCGGCCCCACCTGGTCACCAGCAGCCCCGACCCGATGGAGGCCACCAGCAGCCCACCCATCAGGGGGAAGAGACGGACCCCGGACTCGATGGGGCTGATCCCCTTCACGTCCTGGAAGAAGAGGGGGAGGAAGGTCAGGGCCCCGAACATGGCGAAGCCGACTACGAAGCCGATGGCGCTGGCCGCCGCGAATACCTTGTTGGCGAAGAGAGGCAGCGGGATCACCGGTTCGACCGCCCTCTTCTCAGCCATGAGGAACAGCACACCGAACACCACTCCGGCGACGGCCAGGCCGACGATGAAAGGGGACGTCCACGGGTACGAGGTCCCACCGAGGCTGGTGAACAGAACCAGGCAGGTGGCGGACAGGGCGACCAGGGCCGTGCCCAGGTAGTCGATGACCCGGTGGACCCGGCTGAGGGACCCGGGCAGGGCGATGGCCGTCACCACCAGGGCCACCGCCCCGATGGGGATGTTGATGTAGAAGATCCACCGCCAGCTGAGATAGTCGACGAACACGCCGCCGATCAACGGTCCGATGACCGACGTCACACCGAACATGGCCATGAAAAAGCCCATGTACCGGCCGCGCTCTCGGGGTGACACCACGTCGCCGACGATGGTCTGGGCCCCGATCATCAGGCCGCCGCCCCCCAGCCCCTGCACGGCCCGGAAGGCGATCAGCTCGAACATCGAGTGACTGAGGCCGGACAGGACCGATCCGATCAGGAACAGCACGATGGCGACCTGGAAGAAGAACTTCCGGCCGTACATGTCGCCCAACTTCCCCCACAGGGGGGTCGACACCGTCGAGGCCAAGAGGTACGCCGTCACCACCCAGCTGAGGTGGGAGGCACCGTGCAGGTCGCCGACGATGGTGGGCAATGCCGTCGACACCACCGTCTGGTCCAGGGCGGCGAGGAACATGCCCAGCATCAGGGCCCCGATGACCACGAGGACCCGGCGGTGGGTCAGCGCGGGAGCACTCCCGGGGACATCCGTGGTAACCGTGTCGCTCATCGCCTCGCTCCCCACCTCATTCCCGTTCGCCGGAGCGGTCTTGGTGCGAGTGTAGAAGCATCGCTCACCGGCCCGGGTCACCGGGGACCGGGGGAATCACGCTTACCGTCCCCCCGTCGGGTGACGGTGGCGCCGTATCGGTCGACCCAGGGGGTGGGTCCGCTCCGGCCGTCACCACTCCCGCCCTTTCGGCACGGGATGCGGACGGCGTGGCACACTTGGCCCTCACCCCTAACTCACCAACGGAGGTCGCTTCGTGTTCACCCGACGCCATGGGCATCAGAAGGCCACGGTGGCCCTCGCTATCGGGGCGATCGCCATCCTGGCGGCAGCCTGTTCCAGCAGTTCGACCACCTCCACGACGACCACGGGCGCCCCGTCGACGACCGCCACCACCCCGGCTCTGCCCACCACGGTGATCCCGACCCAACCCACCAACGCCGCCATCGCCGCCACCGTGCCGGCCGCCGTCAAGTCCAAAGGGTCGATCTCGACATCGCCATGGACGCCACCTACCCGCCGGACGAGTTCATCGCCTCCGAACGGCTCCACCATCGTGGGCATGGACGCCGACCTGGCCACGGCCATCACCCAGGTTCTCGGACTCAAGCCCAAGCTGATCAATGTCACCTTCGACACCATCATCCCCGGCATCCAGAGCGGCAAGTACGGCATGGGGGCGTCGTCCTTCACCGACACCATCGCCCGCCAGAAGGTGGTCGACTTCGTCGACTACTTCACCGCCGGTGAGGGCTTCTACGTGAAGGCCGGCAGTCCTCTGGCCTTCAACGGCCTGACGTCCCTGTGCGGCCACTCGGTGGCCGTCGAGTCGGGCACCACCGAGCAGTCGGACGCCCAGGCCCAGGCGAAGAAGTGCGCCTCGGGCAAGGTGACCGTCCTCTCGTTCGGCAACCAGAGCGAGGCCAACCTGGCCGTATCCAGCGGCCGGGCCGACGTGGGCTTCGCCGACTCCCAGGTGGCCGGCTACATCGTCGCCACCTCCAACGGGGTGTTCCAGAACAGCGGTACCGCCTTCGAGGTCGCCCCCTACGGCCTGGCCCTCCCCAAGGGGAACGGCATGGCCGCCCCGGTCCAGGCTGCCGTGAACTACCTGATCGGGAACGGCGTCTACAACCAGATCCTGACCAAGTGGGGAGTCCAGTCCGGCGCGGTCACCAGTTCGGTGATCAACGGCGCCACCAGCTAGGGGACCCCGGACCGCAGGTGCGCCGATGACGGACCCCCCCGCGTCGGCTGCGCCGCCGCCCCGAGCGACACCCGAGACACCACCGCTGAAGACCGTCCCCGTCCGGCACCCGGGGCGCTGGGTGGCCGCTGCCGTGATCGTGGTCCTGGTGGCCATGCTGGTGAACACCCTGGTCTTCTCCCACATCCGGCGGGGGGGTGTCCGGGAGGGTCGGTTCCAGTGGGGCGTCGTCGGGCACTACCTGTTCGCCGCCCCCGTCCTCAGGGGCATCGTCATCACCTTGGAACTGACCGTCATCGCCATGGTGGCCGGCATCATCATCGGCATCCTGCTGGCCGTCATGCGCCTCTCGCCCAACCCGCTCCTGTCCGGTTCGGCCTGGCTCTACATCTGGTTCTTCCGTGGCACGCCGGTGCTCGTCCAGCTCACCTTCTGGTACGTCGGCATCAGCTACCTGTACCCCCAACTGAGCATCGGCATCCCGTTCGCCTCGTACGGGGACTTCGGCCAGTTGACCACCTTCACTGCCAACACCCTGGTGACATCCTTCGTGGCGGGCGCCCTCGGACTCAGTCTCAACGAGGGCGCCTACATGGCCGAGATCGTCCGGGCCGGGATCATCTCGGTTGACGACGGACAGACCGAGGCAGCACAATCGCTCGGCATGACCAAAGTGCAGACGATGCGTCGAATCGTCCTGCCCCAGGCCATGCGGGTCATCATCCCGCCGACCGGCAACGAGACCATCTCGATGCTCAAGACCACCTCGCTGGTCTATGTCATCGCCCTGGCCGATCTGTTCACGGCGACCCAGAACATCGCCAACACCACCTACCAGACCGTGCCCCTGCTCGTGGTGGCCAGCGTCTGGTACCTCTTCTTCACGTCGCTGCTCACCATCGGGCAGTACTACGTCGAGCGCTACTACGCCCGCGGCTCCTCCCGCTCCCTCCCACCCACGCCGTTCCAACGCCTCCGCAATACCCTGTTCCATGTTCGCGCCAGGCCCGTCCCCGCCCTCGCCGAGGCCCCCTGGGTGGCCCCCCATGAGTGAGCCGTCGGCCCAGCAGCCCATGGTGCAGGCCGTCAGTGTCCGCAAATCGTTCGGACGTCTCGAGGTGCTGAAGGGCATCGACCTCACCGTCCACCAGGGCGAGGTCCTCTGCCTCATCGGCCCCTCCGGTTCGGGGAAGAGCACCTTCCTGCGCTGCATCAACCACCTGGAGAAGATCGACGGAGGGGAGCTCTCCGTCGACGGGGAGCTGGTCGGCTACCGCCGCAATGGGGAGAAGCTCTACGAGCTGCGGGACCGAGAGGTGTGCACCAAACGAGCCGAGATCGGTATGGTCTTCCAACGGTTCAACCTGTTCCCCCACATGAGCGTGCTGGACAATGTCATGTCCGGTCCCGTCCGGGTGAGGAAGGAGCCCCCGGCCTCGGCCCAGCAGCGTGCCCGGGAGCTCCTCGAGCGTGTGGGCCTGGCCGACAAGGTGAAGAACTATCCGAATCAGCTCTCCGGTGGTCAGCAGCAGCGGGTGGCCATCGCCCGGGCCCTCGCCATGTCGCCGAAGCTGATGCTCTTCGACGAACCCACGTCGGCCCTCGACCCGGAGCTGGTGGGGGACGTGCTCGACGTGATGCGGAGCCTGGCCGAGGACGGGATGACCATGATCGTGGTCACCCACGAGATGGGTTTCGCCCGCGAGGTCGGGGACACCGTCGTATTCATGGACGGTGGCGTGGTGATCGAGAGCGGTGACCCCCGGGTCGTTCTCACCACGCCATCCCACGATCGGACCCGGGAGTTCCTCTCCAAGGTTCTCTGAGCGCCGGACGACCTGGTCAGGTGTCGAGCGGACCGGGCACGCTGGGCCTTCGCCGCACCTTTCCGTTGCCGGCCATCGTGGACGCCCCCCGGCCAGCCTGACTACGGTGTCGACCACCGACGAGCCGACCGGCATCGTCTCCACCCGCGCCCCCCAAACTGACAAGGAGTCCCACCATGGCTAAAGCCGACGGCGTCTTCATCTTCATCGGCACCTACCCCGACGAACCGTCGGCCCGCGCCGACTACAACGTGGTCAAAGAGCTTCATCTGGCCGGGGCCATCGGCACCTACGACGCCGCCGTGGTGACCAAGGACAAGGACGGGAAGGTCCACGCCAACAAGGACGAGCTGGCCACCCGGCACGGAGCCTGGGGAGGAGCGGCGGCCGGCGCCGTGGTAGGCATCCTCTTCCCGCCCTCCATCATCGCCACGGCCATCGTGGGCGCCGCGGTCGGCGGGGTGAGCGGCCATCTGTGGCGGGGCATGTCCCGGGGCGATGTGAAGGAGTTCGGCGACCTCATCGACCAGGGTGAGGCCGCTCTGGTCATCGTGGGGGAGACGACCCTGCAGGCCGCACTGGACAAGGCGGTGCTGAAAGCGGAGAAACAGGTGGCCAAGGAGCTGGACATCAGCGTGAAGGATGTGGATGCCGCCGTGCGGGAGGCGGCCGGCGAGGTCAGCTGAGCGGTTCGCCGGGCCGGCCGCACCTCAGGGCCCGGACCGGATCCGGCGCACCAGCACATCGAGGTCGGACTGGTCGATCCGGGCGCAGGCCCGTACGGCCGCCCGACCCAGACTGGACCCGAACGGCAGGGCGTCGACCAGGCCGCGCCCGACCCAGCCCCGAACCAGCCGCAGCTCGGTGGAGGCGGCCAGCGCCCGTTCGTCCACCTGCGATCCCTTGGACATGAGGGCGGCGTTGGTCAGGCGTCGCACCTCGGTCCGGTCCACGACGATCCCCAGCTGGCGAAGCCGGCGCACCACATAGGAGCCGGTGTTGTACCAGTCGCAGAACCCGTGGACCACCGAGGCCACCTGACCCACCACACCGTCGATGGCCAGGGCCAGGACCGGGCCGCCCTCGAGCGTCGAGGCCGCGGCCGCTCCGACCAGGGCCAGCTGCAGAGTCCCCACCGCGGTGGCGATGGATCGGGTCTGACGGGCGGCCAGCATCTCGACGCCCTGGCGAGTCGTAGAGAGCGGCGGGGTGCTCGAGGACCTGACCGGACATCCAGTCGAGTAGCCGCGGTGGTGCCGCCCGCACCTCGATGCGGAGCCGACGGAGACGGCCCGGCCCACCGGAGAACGCCTCCCGCCCTACGCTTCCCAATGCCGACTCCAGCTCGGCAACGGCCTCGTCGGGCAGGCCCTCCGGACCGAGCAGCGACCGGAGGGCCTGGGTGAAGCGGGTCCGGGCGCGGGCCAGCCGGACCCGGGGGGCGCGGGTGGGACCAGGGCCGGATGACGCGTCAGGGGGGAGATCGGTCACGGTGTCGAGTGTGGGACCTCGGCGGAGCGGGGGCAAACCGGAGCTCCGTACCCGGGCATCAGCGGATCCGCTCGTTCGACGGATCGAAGGGGGGTCGGAGCCCCACGCGGGCCACGTGGAGCCGTCCGCCCACGTCGAGCTCGTAGCGCCCGGTGCCGACATGGTCGGCCGTGACGGCATCGCCGTCCCTGCGCCACAGATAGGCCAGGCCCACGCCAGCTCCGAGCGTCCCCGACCAGGCCGCCGACGTCACCTGTCCCGAGGGCTCACCGTCGCGCAGCAGCAGCTCACCCCCCCACGGCATCGGTTGGGGATCGTCCAGCCGGTAGGAGACCAGACGTCGGCGCGGCCCATCGGTGACGGCCCGCTGGACGGCATCGCGGCCGATGAAGTCGATACCGGAGTCCAACTTGCAGGTGAATCGGAGGCCGGCCTCCACCGGGTTGTGGTCGGGGGTGAGGTCTGAGCCGAAGGCCCGATACCCCTTGTCCAACCGCAGGGAGTTGATGGCGTAGTAGCCGGCGTCGGTGACCGGGAAATCGGTCCCCGCCGCAAACAGGGCCTCGTAGACACCGACGGCGAACTCGCAGGGGACGTAGAGTTCCCAGCCCAGCTCCCCGACGTAGGTGATGCGGGTGGCCCGGACCGTCGAGTAGCCGAGGTCGATCTCCCGGCTGGTGCCGAAGGGGAACGCCCGGTCGGAGAGGTCGGCACGGGTCAGGCGCCCGAGGAGATCCCGCGCCTTCGGTCCCATCACCCCGAAGACGGCGTAGGACGACGAGACGTCCACGACGGAAACGTGCTCGTCGGCGCCGATGTGGCGCTCGATCCACACCCGATCCCGCACCACAGAGGCGGAACCGGTGACCAGCAGGTACCGGTCGACGGTCAGCCGCGTCACGGTGACGTCGGCCTCGTAGCCGCCCCGCCGGTTCAGCATCCCGGTGTAGACGGTGCGTCCCACCGGCACGGACACGTCGGCGGTGCACAGACGCTGGAGCAGCGGCTCGGCGTCCCGACCGGTGATCAGGAGCTTGCCGAACGACGTCTCGTCGAACAGGGTGACGCCCGAACGGGTCCGCTGCTGTTCGGCCACCGACCAGGCCAACCACCCGGGTTTGTCCCAGGTGTAGTCCAACCGAGGCTCTTCGCCCCGGGGGGCGAACACGTTGGCCCGTTCCCAGCCCATCTTCGAGCCGAACTGGGCTCCGGCCGCCTCGAGGAGGTGGTAGACGGGCGATCGTCGGAACGGCCGGGCCGTGACCAGTTCGCGGTTCGGCCACGGGACCTCGTAGTGCAGCCCCAGGATCTCCCCGACCCGGTCGTGGAGCCACTGGACGTTCCCGTTGAAGGGGGCGAACCGGCGGATGTCCACCGCACTCAGGTCGGAGGTGGGTTCGCCCTCCACGATCCATTCGGCCAGCGCCCGACCCGCGCCTCCCGCCGAGGCGATGCCGACGGAGTTGAAGCCTGCGCCCACGAAGAGGTTGCGCACCTCTGGGGCCTCGCCCAGGATGAACTGGTTGTCGGGCGTAAAGCTCTCGGGACCGTTGTAGAACTTGCGGATCCCGGTGTGGTGCAGCGCGGGGATGCGGACCAGGGCGCTCTCCATGAGCACGGAGAAATGGTCCCAGTCCTCGTCAAGGAGCTGGAACTCGAAGGGATAGGGCAGTCGGTCGGGAGCCACCCAGGGCTTCGCCTCGGGTTCGAATCCGCCGATTACGAGACCTCCCACCTCCTCTTTGAAGTAGGTGTAGCCGTCGGGATCTCGGAGGATGGGTAGGTCGGGGTGGACACCGTCGATCTGCTCGGAGACCACGTAGAAGTGCTCGGCGGAGTGCAGAGGGATGTGCACCCCGGCCAAGGCGCCCACCGCCTTGGCCCATTGGCCGGCACAGATCACGACCACCTCGGCCTCGATGGGCCCCCTGTCGGTCACCACCCCGAACACCCGACCATCGGCCTGCTCGATGGCGACCACCCGGGTGTGCTCGAACACCCGGGCGCCACCGGTTCGGGCTCCCCGGGCCAGGGACGCCGTCACGTCGACCGGGTTGGCGGTTCCGTCGCCGGGTAGCCAGATGGCTCCGATCAGGCCGTCGGTGGCCAGGACCGGGTACAGCTCGCTCGCCCTGGCCGGTGTGATCAGCTCACAGTCGAGCCCGTAGACCGCGGCGTTCGCCGCCGTCCGACGGAGCTGGACCATCCTGTCCTCGGTCCGGGCCACCGTCACGCCGCCACAGCGCTTGAATCCGGTGGCCAGTCCGGTCTCCTGCTCCAGCGTGCTGTAGAGCTGGGCCGAGTACTGCACCAGGCGGGTTCCCCCTTCGGTGGCCCGGAGCTGGCCCACCAGGCCGGCGGCGTGCCACGTGGTCCCCGAAGACAGCTGACCCTGCTCCACCACCACGACATCGGTCCAGCCCAGGTGGGTGAGGTGGTAGGCCGTGCTGGCCCCTACGATGCCACCGCCGATGATGACCACCCGGGCCCGACTCGGTAGCTCCTGGTCTCCGCTCATGTCGCTCCATCCCCGGTCGGTCGGGACAGGACCGGGTCGACCGCCACGGTACCGACCGATCAGTCGGACCGCTGCACGTCCTCGATGAGGTGGTCGAGCCCCGGGCCGCGGAAGGTCTCGACGGCCCGCTCGTACTTCTCCATCCCCCAGGTCCAGAAGTCGAAGTCGATCTCACTGGTGGCCTGCTGGATCGACGCCCACAGCGTCCAACCGTACTGGGACATGACCCCCTGGAGCCGGGCACGGGCGATCCTGTTGACCAGTCGCCTCCCGTAGTACGCCGTCACCAGGTGATCCAGTTCATCGTCGGTGAGATGGCACTCGCTACCGATGTTCCCGAGCTCGAAACAGGCGTCGTTGTTCCCGGAGTACTCGTAGTCGATCAGCCAGATGTGGTCGCCGTCGTCGATGAAGTTCCCCGCCAGCAGATCGTTGTTGCAGGCCACCGTGGGTTCGTCCCGGACGGCCAACGCGCCGCGGATCCGGGCCACGCTCGGGTTCGTAGTCGAGATAGTCCTCGGGCAGGCGATAGCCCCCGGCCACCACGGTCCGGAGGTAGCCGTCCTGGATGTCGAACATGTCGAACTCGTTCACGAACCGGCCGCCCCCGTGCAGCTGGCGGCACGACGCCGCCACCCGCTCGATGATGCCGGGTCGGGAGAAGTCGCCGTCGGTGAGGGTCCGTCCGTCGAGGAAGCCGATCACCAGCGTGGCGTCCTCGGGAAGGTAGGCGACGACCGGCGCCCCGACGCCGGAGGCCTCGGCAATGACCGAGTTGCGGTACTCGTGTTCGCGGTCGATGGCCAGGGCACCGGAATCCCGGGCCGATCGCCGGACCACGTAGGAACCCTCGGGGGTGGTCACCTTGTAGTTGCGGTTGGTGAGCCCACCGGCGAGTTCGCACACCTCAAGGGGCTGGCCCCGCAGCACGTCGACCCGGTCGCAGAGCGACCGAGGCAGCAGTGAGGCTGCGTCAGTGACCGGTGGCCCGTTCCCCCTCGGCATGGGCGCCTAGATACCGGCGGACAACTCCTCGTCGGTCATATCCACGGTCTGGCGCGGTCCCGTGAACCAGTTCTTGACCGATAGCGTGCCAGTAGACCCACAGGAAGATCATGGCCGCGGGCACCACCAGGATGGTGTAGTTGACGTACTTCCAGGCGAACCCGGTCGTCCAGGGGACACCCAGGTTGGATGTGGGCATGAAGGCCATGACTGTGACGAGGACGACGTCGATGAGTGCCACCACGCACAGCAACTTGTACTTGGCACCGAGGTTCCAGTCGCCGGTCTGGAACCTGGAGCCCAACTTGAGTCGGTGCCAGATGGGGATGGAGAAGCACCAGTACAGGCCGATGACGCCGATGGAGACCACGGCGTAGAAGGCCACCGGTACGGCGGCACCGGCGATGTCGACCTTGATGAGGGCGGGCGAGGTCAGGATGATGCCGATCACCGCGGTCAGGATGACCCCGGCCACCGGCACCCGCCGGGCGCTGAGCCGCGACCAGTGACTGTGGCCGGGCACGGCCCCGTCACGGCTGAAGGCGAAGAGCATGCGCGAGCAGCTGGTCATGCAGGCCATGGTGCAGAAGAACTGGCCCACCGTCGAGATGAGGAGAACCGTGCCACCCCACCGCGAGGTGAGCGCCTGGGCGAAGATGGTGGCCACGCCGCCGCCGGCCGCCGTCACCTTCCCCTCGTCCTGGACGGCGAAGAGGAAGGCGAGCAGGAGGAGCCAGCCGCCGATGGCCGAGTAGAAGATCGACCGCCACATCCCCTTGGCCGCGGAGTTGGCCGCACTCTTGGTCTCCTCGGACAGGTGGGCCGAGGCGTCGTAGCCGGTGATGGTGTACTGGGTCAGCAGGCCACCGATGGGCAGGACCACGAAGATGAATCCGGCACCGTGGGTCTTCCCGCTGAAGAAGCCGGTGTTGTTGACCGTCGAGGTGAACACCATGGAGGCGCTGGCGTGGTGGTGGGGCAGGATGATCAGGATCAGGATGATGGCGGCGGCCCCGAACACGTGCCACCACACCGAGGTGTTGTTGATCCTGGCCAGCAGGTGGGTGGAGAAGATGTTGACCACGGCGGCGATCACCAGGATGGCGATGAAGAACAAGAAGATGGTGTTGAGGCTGCCCGAATGCCAGCTGGTGCTGAAGAAGCCGAGGGTGAGGTCGAGGAAGGTGGCGCAGCCGTAGGCCACCGAGGCCACGATGGCCAAGAGGCCGATCAGATTGAGCCAGCCGGTGTAGTAGCCAGCCTTGGCTCCGCCCAGCTTCGACGCCCACCAGTAGATGCCTCCAGAGGTCGGATAGGCCGAGACCAGCTCGGCCAGGCAGAGTCCGATGCACAGGACCAGTGCCGCCAGGATGGGCCAGCCCCAGGCGATGGCGGCGGGACCTCCACCGTTCCACCCGCTGGAGAACGTGGTGAAGCAGCCGGCCAGGATGGAGATGATGGAGAAAGAGATGGCGAAGTTGGAGAAGCCCGACCACGATCGGTTGAGCTCCTGTTTGTACCCGAGCTCGGCCAACAGCTCTTCGTCCGTGCGGACGCCGAGCCCTTCCGGTTCGATCTCGTCCAGGTCGATTCCCTCGGGCACTGCGTTCTCCTTCTCGTCGTTGCACTGGTCCAGTGAAAGCGAAATGAAGCCGGGTACCCTCGTGGTTGGGGGCAAGGTAACACCGAACCGAACCGGTGTCTAGGGAAACTGGCGCGGGTAGCGGACCGCCACCCACCGACGCCGTGGGGTTGTGTCGACGTAGCGTCGGCGCTGACACCGACCGCACGGTTGAGGGAGCTCGCATGGCGTTGGACATCGGCAGACGACGGTTGGAACGGGCCGTGTCCTCGGCCCGTCGGGAGGATCGGACGACGCCGCGGGTGATCATCGTGGGGGGAGGTCTCGCCGGACTGGGCGCGGCGGTCCAGCTGGTCCGGTCGGGCCTGTCGACCTTCACGGTCATCGAACAATCCGACGGCGTCGGCGGGACATGGCGCGACAATTCCTATCCGGGGAGCGGGTGCGACGTACCGTCCTACCTCTACTCCTTCTCGTTCGCCCCTGCCGCCGCCTGGTCGCGCCGGTTCGCCCCCCAAGCCGAGATCCTCGACTACGCCGAGAGCCTGGTGGGCCGCTTCGGACTCGGATCCCATCTCCGCCTCCGCACGACGGTGCGCCGGGTCTCCCTGGCCGAGGAGGGCGGGCGCTGGCAGGTCTCGGTAACATCGCCGGACGGCGACGAGGTCCTCGAGGCTGACTCGGTCATCTTCGCCTGTGGTCAGCTCAACCGGCCCTACGTCCCCGAGGTCGAGGGGAGGGACCGGTTCGCCGGACCGACCTGGCACTCGGCGCGCTGGAACCACTCCGTCGACCTGCGGGGCAAGCAGGTGGCCGTGGTCGGCAGCGGGGCCAGCGCCATCCAGTTCGTACCACCGGTCGCTGCTGAAGCCACCAGCGTCACCATCTACCAACGGTCACCCAACTACGTGGGGCCGAAGAAGGACCGGGCCTACGCCGACCGGACCAGGCGGCTGCTGGAACGGGTCACGCCCTTGGCTCGGGCCTACCGGTGGTGGATCTACTGGAGCCTCGAGTTCCGCTGGATCTGGTTCCGCAAGGACAGCTGGGCGGGCGACCGGCTCCGACAGCTCTTCGACCAGCAGATCAGAACCGGGGTGGTCTCCGACCGCCTGCCCGAGGCCGCCGTGGTGCCCGACTATCCGATCGGCTGTAAGCGCATCCTCATCTCCAACGACTGGTACCCCACCATCACCGGAGCGAACGTCGAGGTGGTCGACCAGCCCATCGAGCGCATCGAGACCGATGCCGTGGTCACCGTCGACGGCAAACGTCGAACCACCGACGTCCTGATCTTCGGCACGGGCTTCGTCACCACCGAGTTCCTCGGCCTCATTCCGGTGACCGGCGCCGGTGGGAAGACACTGGCCTCGGCATGGGAGGACGGCGCCCGGGCCTACCGGGGGACCGCCGTCCCAGGTTTCCCCAACTGCTATCTCCTCTACGGTCCCAACACCAACCTCGGGCACAACTCCATCCTCTTCATGGTGGAGCGCCAGCTCAACCTAGTGCTCCAGGCTCTGGCCGTCCAGACCGAAGCCGCCACCTCCGCGGGGAACCCCCAGGTGTCAGTCACGCCCGAGGCCTACCGGAGGGACGACGAGCGCACGCAGCGGCTGATGGCGTCGACGGCGTGGGTGGCCAACTGCCATAGCTGGTACAAACAGGCGTCGGGTCGGGTCACCAACAACTGGCCGACCTGGACCGTTCGCTACTGGTACGACACCCTGTGGCTACACCCCTCCGAGCTGGTACTTCTGACCGGCGAGCCCCGGGCGGCCGACCCGCCCGACACGGGTTGGGATCCCCCGCGGACAGCGGAAGGGGGTGCTCCGAACCGGGTCCCGGGCCCGCCGTCCACCGCGACACGATGAGTGACGGGCCTTGCTACCGTCTCGGGCCATGACGGGAGCAGGGGCAGGTACCGAAGCACCCGGTCCCCCACCCGAGTCCTCCCCCAGGGGACGGTCCGAACCGAACGGCACGTTCGACGAGACGGCACTGCTGGCGCTGGGCGACGAGATCCACGTCGCCTGGCGATCCCGGCGGGGACGACACCGGAAGGCCAGGTGGATCGTCGGGATCCCGGCTCTCGTGGTGGTCCTGGTGATCGGAGGCGGCTTCGGCTACGCCTGGTACCTCAACCACGAGATACACCGGATCGATGTACGGGGCCTGACCACGGTCCCAACATCAGGTGCCGAGGCCGGCACCCAGAACATTCTCATGGTGGGGTCGACCGACCGCTGCACGCTGAGGGTGCAGAATGCCGCCTACGGCCTGTGCTCCCAGGGCGTGAACGGAGTCAACAGCGATGTGGTGATGGTCCTCCATCTCGACCCGACCACGCACGCCGTGTCCATCCTCTCGATCCCCCGTGACCTCTTCGTTCCCAACGCCCGGACCACCGGGGCCAACAAGATCGACGCCGCTCTCTACCAGGGGCCGAGCCAACTGGTGGCGGCCATCAACGACGATCTCGGCATCCCAGTCCAGCACTACGTCGTGCTCAATTTCGACAGCTTCGCCAACGTTGTGGACGCGCTGGGCGGCGTCAAGATGTACTTCCCCGAGCCGGTCTACGACGCCTACTCCGGCCTGAAGCAGCTCACATCGGGTTGCGTGGCCCTCGACGGGTTTGAGGCGCTCCAGGTCGTCCGGGCCCGCCACCTCCAGTACAAGGGACCGGGGGTCACCACCGACCTCCCCCAGTACTGGCCGTCGGAGAACCTGAGCGACCTGGCCCGGATCCGGCGGGACCACGAGTTCCTGCGGGTGTTGGCCACCGCCGTGGCCAAGCAGGGTCTTTCCGACCCCATCACCGACGAGCGTCTCGTGAGCGGCGTCGCTCCCCAGCTCGAGGTGGACCGGAAGTTCTCGACCTCGGACATGGTCAACCTGGTCCTCAACTTCCATTCGGTCAACGTCAATGCCGCTCCCCAGCTCACCCTGCCCGTCGAGGTGGACCAGAGCGCCTCCGGCTACACCTACGAGGGAGGCGCCTACGGCGACGTTGAGTTTCCCTCCATCACCGAGGACCAGGCAGTCATCGACCGGTTCCTCGGCATCGGGGCCACCGTCAACTCGATGACCGGCAAGCCACTGCCGACCCCGTCCACGGTGACGGTCTCGGTGCTGAACGGCACCGGTGCCTACAACCAGGCGACCGACACCTCGGACGCCCTCCAGTCCCTCGGGTTCCACATGGTCGGTGTGGGTGACACGCCTTCGGTGGGTGCCGAGTCGGAGACCGTCGTCTACTTCGCCACCAGGTCCCCGGCCGACCAGGCGGCAGCCCAGGCCGTGGCCCGCTCCCTGTCCGGCTCGGTGATCACCGCACTCGGGCCCACCGCCGACGGGGCCCAGGTCACCGTGGTGACCGGGTCACAGTTCTCCGTGAATCCTCCCGCGTCCCCGCCCACCACGGGCAGCCCGACCACGTCGGCCGCCGCAACCAGCACCACCGTTCCCCCGACCACCACGACCACCACCACCGCCGCCGGTCCGTTCCTGCCCCCCACCGCCGCCGTCACCCCGCTGCAGCCATGGGATCCGCGCTCGTGTTCGGCCACAGATGGACAGGGCTCCTGAGTTGGACGTCCGCCACCCGTCTCCCCTGTTCAAGCTCGGACAGAACGGAACGGTTGCGTTCTGAATGCTCTCTGTGTACTGTGTAGTGAACGGAACAGTTCCGTTTTTTAGTACCACCGGAGTAGCGAATCGTGAGCATCGCCGAGATAGAAGGGGCCGCCGGGAAGGCTGACCGCCCGACCGGACCGCGGGCTGAGGCCCGCGAGCAAGCCATCCTCGACGCCGCTCTCGAGCTCCTCATGGAAGTGGGCTACGACCGCCTGTCCATGGATGCGCTCGCCGAGCGGGCGCACGCCGGCAAGGCCACGATCTATCGGCATTGGTCGGGCAAAGCCCAGGTGGTGGCCGAAGCGGTCCACCGGATGAAGGGCGGAGGGGTGTCGGAGCCCTTCGCATCCACCGGCTCGCTCCGTGGCGATCTGCTCGCCGCTCTGGACAAGATCGCCTGCTCGGCATCGGACGCCGACGCCGCCATCATCGCCGGCGTGATGTCGGCCATGCGCTCGGATCCGGAGCTGGCCGAGTTGGTCCGAACCCAGGTTCTGGACAGCAAGAAGGGGGAGTTCAACGGGATCATCGAACGGGCAGTCCGCCGGGGGGAGTTGCCGCAAGGCGGCTCGGCGGAGCTCGTGGAAGAGGTGATCTCAGCGCTCCTCATCAACCGGCTGGTCATCCGTGGCCTGCCGGTCGACGAGGAGTTCTCAACTCACGTGGTGGACGACATCGTCCTGCCACTGCTTCACCAGTAGCACCCCTCACGCAGTCCTCTTACAGTCACCCCCCAATCCGAGGAGCCCCTATGACCACCGTGACCGAGTTCGCAGCATCCCCGGCGTCTCCTGATCCCACCGCCAACACGGCCGACCCCAAGCGTTGGCTGGCCCTGGCCATCATCGCCGTGGCTCAGCTCATGGTGGTGCTCGACGCGTCCATCGTCACCATCGCCCTCCCCTCGGCCCAACACGCCCTGCACATCTCCACGGCCAACCGTCAGTGGGTGGTCACCGCATATACCCTCTCCTTCGGTGGCTTTCTACTGCTGGGTGGTCGGATCGCCGACTATGTGGGACGCAAGCGGATCTTCATCATCGGCCTCCTGGGCTTCGCCGGCGCATCCGCCCTCGGCGGAGTGGCCGTGGACTCAGCCATGCTCTTCGGGGCGCGCGCCCTGCAGGGTGCCTTCGCAGCCCTCCTGGCCCCGGCGGCCCTGTCACTGATCTCGGTGACCTTCACCGAGGTGAGGGAGCGGGCCACCGCCTTCGGCGTCTACGGCGCCATCTCCGGCGGCGGTGCAGCCATCGGTCTCATCATGGGCGGCGTGCTGACCGAGTACGCCTCGTGGCGCTGGTGCCTGTTGGTCAACGTGCCCATTGCCGCCGTCACCGCACTGGCCGCGGTGCCCGTGGTGCGGGAGTCGAAGTCGCACGGCAACACCAGCTACGACATCCCCGGGGCCATCACCGTGACCGCCGGCCTGGTGGCCCTGGTCTATGGGTTCACCAAGGCCGCATCCGACGGTTGGGCGGCCACCGCCACCCTCAGCTTCCTCGGTATCGGTGTGCTGTTGCTAGCCGCCTTCGCCACCATTGAGATCAAGTCCAAGAACCCTCTCCTACCCATGCGGGTGATCCTGGAGCGCAACCGGGGGGGCTCCTTCCTCAGCTCGTTCATGGTCGGTGCCGGACTCCTCGGCATGTTCTTGTTCCTGACCTACTACTTCCAGGGCAACCTGGGGTATTCGGCCCTCAAGTCCGGCTTCGCCTTCCTGCCCTTCTCGGCCGGCATCATCGTGGCTGCTGGGGTCTCCAGCAAGCTGCTCCCCCGGTTCGGGCCGCGCGTGTTGATGGCCATCGGGTTCGCGGCCGCGGCCCTCGGGATGCTGTGGCTCAGCCGGATCACCCCCGACACCACCTATCTGGCCCACGTCCTCCCGGCTGAGATCCTGATCAGCCTGGGCATGGGACTCGCCTTTGTCCCGATGAGCAGCACCGCGCTCTTCCGGGTGCCGCCCAACGACGCCGGGGTGTCCAGTGCCCTGGTCAACACCACCCAGCAGGTGGGAGGTTCGCTCGGCACCGCGCTGCTCAACACAGTGGCCGCCTCGGCCACCGCCACCTACCTGCTGACCCGGTCACCGAACCGGGCCAATGTGCAGGCGGCCCAGGTCCACGGGTACACGGTCGGCTTCCTGGTCGGTGCAGCCTGTCTGGTGGTGGCCCTCTTGTCGGCCGTGTTCCTGGTCAACGCAACCCGAGAGGATCTGGCCGACGTGGACGGGGTCTCCGGCGAGGTCATCCCGGTCTAACCCCGGCAGATCTGGAGGGGCCGGCCTACGAGCCGATGTGATCGGCGGGGACGGTGCCCAGACGACCAGCCTGGTAGTCCTCGAAGGCCTGCGCCACCTCGTCACGGGTGTTCATGACGAACGGTCCGTAGGCATAGACGGGCTCGCCGATGGGCTGCCCACCCAGGATCAGCACATCGAGGTTCGGCGTGCGTGAGTCTTGCACCGCGTCTGCGCCGATGGTGACCGAGTCACCCTCACCGAACACGGCGAGCTGACCGGTGCGGACAGGGCGCCCGTCGGCCCCGACCGAGCCGGCGCCGCCCAGGACGTAGACCAGAGCGTTGAATCCCGCCCGCCAGGGGATGTCCACCCGTGCCCCAGGAGCCAGGGTGGCGTGCACCATGGCCATGGGCGAGTGGGTCGAACCGGGACCTGCGTGACCGTCGACCTCGCCGGCGATGACCCGCAGCAATGTGCCGCCATCGGCCGACGCCAGCAGGGCGACGTTGTGGCGTCCGATGTCCTGGTAGCGCGGGGCGATCATCTTGTCGGCGCTGGGTAGGTTGACCCACAGTTGGATCCCGTGGAAGAGCCCGCCCGTGGCTACCAGCTCCTCGGGTGGCGCCTCGATGTGCAGGATGCCGCCACCGGCAGTCATCCACTGGGTGTCCCCGTCGCTGATCAGCCCGCCGCCTCCGATGGAGTCCTGGTGCTGGAACGTCCCGTCGATCATGTAGGTCACAGTCTCGAAGCCCCGGTGCGGATGCCAGGGCGTCCCCTTGGGTTCTCCGGGGGCGTACTCCACCTCACCCATCTGGTCCATGTGGATGAACGGGTCGAGGAGACTGGTGTCGACTCCGGCGAAGGCCCGACGCACCGGAAACCCCTCGCCCTCGAACCCGGCCGGGGCCGTTGTCACCGATACCACCGGCCGGCCCTCGGTCAAGGCCGGGTCCAACGACCTGATCGTCGGAAGCGCTCCCACATCGTCCACGGTCACTGCTGGCATGGCCATCCTCCTCGTCCGGTCAGGGCACCACTCCACGCGCCTGGACGGTCGCGTACCCTGTGTAGGCCCAACACTAGTTGTGCTCGCAACATTCCAGGTGCGCTGGGGCGGAGGGCGCCGAATTCAGATTGTGGGCCGGCCTGCCGAAAAGACATAGTGAACAGGTACGCTTAGGCCCAGGGGAAGAGTCAGGAGACAGCTGGTGATCCGGCAACGCGGCGCCGCGACTCGCCGGCGTGACGACGAAGATGGCGAGGCCGGCTCCTCCGCCGAGGAGATCGGAACCTTGCTCCGCGAGGCCAGAGAGGAGCGTGGGCTCGATCTGCTGGCCGTCCACGACCGGCTGAGCCGACCGATCACCCAGCTCGAGGCCCTGGAGTCGGGGGACCTGGACCGTCTCCCCGACCAAGCTCTGGCCCTCTCCACCCTGCGCCGGTACGCCGCCTTCCTCGGTCTCGATGGTGACGCGCTGGCCCTCCGGATGATCGACGCCTGGTCGACGGCACCCTCCAGCACGGACAGGGCCGCCCGCAACGACAACGGCGCCGCCGTCACCAATGTGGTGGCCGCGGTGTCGGCCGAACCCGACCACCTGCGAGCCTTCACCCAGACCGGTCCGGTTCCGAAGGTCCGGGGTCGCTCGGCCGCCCCGGTGGGGAACTACGGCTACGAGGTGGCCACCGGTCCCCCGACCGGCACGTTCCCGGTGGTTCCCCGCCAGGAGCTGAAGCAGAGTCGGCGGGCCGTGGCCAAAGCCCGGCGGCGGCAGAACGCACCCAAATCCCTCAAGGTCATCACCTGGGTGGCGGGTGGTCTCCTCATCGTGATGGTGGCCGGCTCCATCATCCAGGCCCAGCGTCCCCAGTGGCTGGTCTCCGCCCACATCCTCCGGGTGGTCGAGCCGGGCGGTGTCCAGGCCTCCGGGGGATCCTCGCCGCAGCAACCCGCCCCGGTCGCCGCGGTGGTGCCCACCGGTACCAGCGGGCAGACATCCACCTACTCGGTCACGACCCAGGCGTTCGTCGTCGACGTCACCACCACCGGTCCGTGCTGGGTGCAGGTGACCAGTTCGGCCTCACCGACCCCTCTGGTCAGCGGCGTCCAGACCGCCGGCAAGAAGCTGAGCTTTCCGGCCCAGGGAACCATGACCGTCCAGGTGGGCTCCTCCGCAGTGGTCGTCGGCATCTCGGCCAAGGGCAAGGTCGTGTTCTACAACGCGCCCCGCTCCACCCCGTACACCTACGTCTTCACCCCCACGTCCACCTGACTCACTAGGAGCGGGCCGGAGCCCGGGTTGGTTCAGTCGACGATGGCGGCGGGCCCCGACCGCTCGACCTGTACGGCCAACTCGGCGTCCAACTGGGCGTCGTAGCGGGCGCCCTTGCGCTCCTCGAAGCGGACCCACTGTACGAACACCGGGATCAGGGCCAAGAAGGTGAAGAACTCGGCCCCGACCCACAGGAGACCCCCTCCGGAGTGGGTACCGGCCAGCGTGTAGATGGATGCCGCCGGTCGGGTGGCGCTGAGCAGGGCCAGGCCCAGGAACGACTCGATGGGTACACCGATGAGCAGGTTGACCAGCTTGGCGCCGTGGCTCATCTGCCAGTGGGGAATCGGGTCGAGACCCACGATGGGCCACCAGAACAGAGTGGAGGCGAAGAAGAATCCGACGTTGATCAGGTCCATGACCCACATGTGGTCCATGGCGAACCCGAGGGCGAAGGTCAAGAAGAAGGCGAACATCGTGAAGTAGTAGGCCGCCGCCACCGGCAGCGGGTGGGTCATCCAGCGGAACGGCGTGGAATTGAGGATTCCGAGCAACCGCACCTTGGTGTCCCGATCCGAGGTCTGGAGGGCCAGCGTCATCGGCGCCCCCATGGCCAGGAGGGGCGGCGCCACCACCATCAACAACAGGTGCTGGACCACATGGGCCTGGAAGAACTCCATCGTGAAGGTGGCCACCGGCGACTGCAGCGCCAGGTCCAGGGCCACGAGGCCGGCGAGGAAGGAGACCGTTCGGGTCCAACGCCAGCGCCGTCCCCGGGCCACTAGTAGCGACCGGGCCCGGAGATACCAGGCCGCGGTCACGACCACCGCGGCGAGGACCAGGAGGGGGAACGGACTGAACTGCCACTGCGTCAGCACCGAGTGGGAGTCGAGGGGGATATACCGCATCCCGGGCATCCCGAGCATGGATCGCGTCTCCGGCACGCCTCCAGCGTACCGAGCCTTGGTCGGCCCTCCCATTCGGCCCGGGGGTGGGCTCCCGGCCCGGGCCCCGACCGCCTCCCCTCTAGGGCGTGAGGACCTGCTCCACCACCCCGGAGTCCACGTGATACCGCCACCCCTCCACGTGGATCCCTGCCGGTAGCAGGGGGCAGGCCCGCACCACCTCCACGTCGTGGCTCAGGGCCTCGTCGGGACGGGGCATGGCAAGGAATTCCCAGGCGCCGGCCTGTTCCCGGATGCCGTCGGGCAGTCCCGACCGCACCATTCCGTCGTCGCGGTCGGCCAACGCGCAGTCGGTGTGCTGCATCACGGCGATCCGGTTGACCCCGAGCAGGTTGGTGGCCAGGATCAACGACCGCAGTACGTCCCCGGTGACACGACCGCCGGCGTTGCGGAGGATCTTGGCGTCACCCGGGACCAGTCCCAGCATTCTCAGCGGCTCGATCCGGGTGTCCATACAGGTGACCAGGGCGAAGCCTTTGGCGGCCCGCGCCTGGATACCGCCCAGGTTGAATGCCGCCACGTAAGCCCGGTTGGCCCCGAGCAGATCGTCCATCATCGGGGTAGAGCATGGCAGACCGACCGCTCCCGAGCACACCCGTCCGCACGCCCGGCAGGGAAGCCCCGGTCCGGGGCCAGGCGTCGTCAGTCGGAGAAGTGGGTGCGGGGCCGGTCGAGCAGCACCCCGTCCACGTAGGTGTCCACCTTCTCGTTGTAGAAGGCCACCAGGCCGGCGATGGGGAGGAGCTGCCGGGTGGGGAAGTCGTAGCTCCACGCCAGGTCGACACGGGTGATTCCACCGACCACCACCGACCAGTAGCCGGTGGTAGTGCCCTTGTACGGGCAGCGGGTCACGGTGGCCGAGGGGACCAGGTGCCCGAAGTCCACCTCGGTGCGGTTCAGGTAGTACCGGGTGGGGAGCCCGGTCTCGAAGACCATCACTGGTGACGACGAGTGGGCCAGCTCCACCCCGTCGAGGGCGATGCGGACCGTCCGGGTCGACCGCAGAGCGTCTACCCGGGTATAGGGATTGCGGGGATGGACGAACACCTCTTCGTCCTCCTCGAACCAGTGGTCGAGGGCATCCCAGTCGAACCGGAACGTGTCGATGAGCAGGGAATGCTCGGAGGCGACCACGAGACGGGCGGCGGGTGCACCGACGACGCCGGTCGATGCGAACCAGTACCACTGGACCGTTCCCAAGGCGGTGTCCTCGGTGCGTCCGTCGGTCACCAGCAGCTCCTCGACCACGTCCTGGCGCGGAACGTAGAACTGCGGGTAGTTGGCCCATTCCCACACGTACCGGGCGGTGAGCGTGTCCACGACCACGCCATCGGTGTGGACGGCCCGGACACGGCGTGGCACCCACTCGACATGGTTGAGGCGGGTGATCATCTTCGGATAGTCGGTCACGGTGCTCCTGTTCGTCCGAACCGGGAGATCCGGCGGTGACTCGATCAGGCCGAGCGCGGGGCGATGCCGGCCGCGTGGAGCATCCGCCGGAGGTCCACCACCATCTGGGTGTCGATGTCGTGACCCCGCGGGGCGTCGAAGGTCTCGGTCTCCGAACCTAGGGTGACCCGGTAGCGGCCGTCGTGCTCCTCTTCCACCGTGGCCACACTCCGCAGGAGGGACAGGACGTCATGCCACTGGATGTTGTGGCCGGCTGGGTGCCGGAAGATCTTCTCGACCGTGGCCCGGTGGTGGCCGTCGAGATCGAAGCCCTCTGCCATATGACACTCCTCAGCTCATCCCTACCCCTGCGGCCGACGTTAGCCTCCGCCTGGACTCCGTCCGCCGGGGGCGACCTCCGGCGCCGCCAGACGTCGGTGCTACCCTCATCCCGGTCGGACCCCGTCGGAAGGAGCGACCGTGGCCCCACAGGGCGCCAGCCGGAGCACGGCCGGACCGTCGGAAGACGAATGGCCGTTGCGTTTGGGGATCACCACGCCCGTCCTCACCCTGCTCCCGGGTGGCCACGCCTCCTGGGAGGTCGGCGCCGGTATCGACGAGGTGACCGCGGTGGCGAAGGCGGCGGACGCGCTCGGGTTCTATCACCTGACGTGCAGCGAGCATGTGGCCATTCCGACCGAGATGGCCGCGGTACGGGGCAGTCGGTACTGGGACCCGCTGGCCACCTTCGGCTACCTGGCTGCGGTCACCTCGCGAATCCGCCTGGCCACCAACGTGCTGGTCCTCGGCTACCACCACCCGCTCGAGATCGCCAAGCGCTACGGCACGCTCGACCAGATCTGCGGGGGACGGCTGGTTCTCGGCCTCGGGGTGGGCTCGCTGGAGGAGGAGTTCGACCTCCTGGGGTCACCGTTCGGCGACCGGGGGGCCAGGGCCGACGACGCCCTGGCCGCTCTGCGCTCGTCGCTCTCCACCACCCTGCCGAGCTACGACGGGACCTACTACCGGTACGCGGACGTGGTCGTGGACCCCTGCGCCCTCCAACCGGCGGTTCCCCTGTGGATCGGTGGGCGCACCTACCGGTCCTTGCGGCGTGCCGTCGAGCTCGGTGACGGTTGGGTGCCCTTCGCCCTCCGGACCGCCGAGGTCCGCTCGATGCTGGACCGGGCCCGTGAGACGCCGGCATGGGAGGCCCGCTCCCGGCCGCTCGAGGTGGTGCTTCAGAACGGTCGGCCCCTCGACCCCATCGATGACCCGGAGGGATCCCGCACGGTTCTCGGCAAACTGGCCGCTGCCGGCGCCACCGGCGTGCAGCTGGGGCTCGTCCACCACTCCCTCGACCACTATCTCGAACAGCTCGGAGCCCTGGCCCAGCTGGTCCGAAAGGGGTTCCGATGAACCGGGTCAAAGCTGGCTTCTTTTCGCTGTCCCACCATGCTGCCTCCGGCGACGACCGGGACTATCTCGACTGGCACCAGTTGGACCACATGCCCGAGCAATACCAGCTGCCGGGGCTGGTGGCCGGTCAGCGGTGGGCGTCCACCCAGGCCTGCCGGGCGTCACGGGCCGTGGAGGTCGGCGACTGGTCACTGGTCGAGCACGTCGTGGTGTATCTCATGGGCAATCCTCTCGACGAGACCATCGACGAGTTCTTGCGGCTCGGTCGCCAGCTGGCCGAGCTCGGCCGGTTCTCGGTGTCCCTCCCCTCCCAGTACCGCGGGGCCCTTCGCCTCCTCCGAACCTTCGCCGCCCCTCGGGTCCTCATTTCGTCCGACGTCGTGCCCTTCCGTCCCCACCGGGGCATCGAGCTCATCGTCGAGGAGCTGGACGATGACGCCCCCCAGGACGCATTCCTCCAACGGATGCACACCGACGTGCTCCCCGGCCTGGTCTCGGTGGACGGCGTTTCCGGTGCCTGGTCCTACGGCACCACGCCGTCGATCCGGCGACCCATGTTCAGCGACGGCCGCTTCCGCATGACCGTCTGCTACCTCGACGACGACCCTGCCGTCGTCGGGGAGCGACTGGGACCGGTCCTCGAGGAGGCATGGCGGGAAGCACCCTCCCGCCTCCTCTTGGCTGCCCCCTACGAGTCCATGATGATCTGGGACTGGGGCCGGTTCGGACCCACGGCATGACCGGAGACGAGTCTCGGAACCGACGACCGTTGCCGTCGACGGTCAGCCTGCGGGGATGATGGCGACGTGCATCGCTTCGGTGAACTCGGATACCCGGTCGCCACCGGACTCCTTGGCCGCGAATGTGGCCAGGTCGGCGTTGCACAGCAGCTGGTCGTAGGTCAGACCGGGGCCGTCGAGGGCGACGCCGACGCACGCCGTGACCACGATGTCCCGCCCGGCCACGTGCACGGGTCGGCTGACGGCCATGCGGACCCGCTCCGCCGAACCCAGCACGTCGTTGATCCCACCCACGTCCTCGAGCAGGATCCCGAACTCGTCGCCGCCGAGCCGGGCCACCGAGTCGCACTCGCGCAGGCAGCCGGAGATGGCTCGGGCCGTGGTCTGGAGCACCGCATCACCGGCGGCATGTCCCAGCGAGTCGTTCACCGCCTTCAGGTTGTCGAGGTCCACGAACAAGACGGCCAGGTGACCGCCGGTGCGCGCCATCCGTGACGCTCCGTGGGCCAGACGGTCCTGGAACAGGGCGCGGTTGGCCAACCCGGTCAGCGAGTCGTGGAACGCCTGATACGAGAGCCGCGCTTCGAGGTTCTTGCGTTCAGTCACATCCCGGAAGCACCACACCCGCCCGACGGTCTCGCCATCCACACGCTGAGGACGGGAGATCCGCTCGAACACACGACCGTCGGTGAACTCCAGGGTGTCATGGCTCTCGGCCTCACCGTCCCGGTAGACCCGCTCCACCCGGTCCCGGTACGCCGCGGGATCCACCAGCTGCCCGCTGACGAAGTCCGTGACCTTGCGCCGGTTCCCGGCGGCGATGATCGACTCGGGCACCTGCCACATCTCGATCAGCCGCTGGTTGAAGCTCACGATCTGGCCGCCGGTGTCGACCACCATGATCCCGTCCGCCGTCGCGTCCAAGGTGGCCTGGAGGAGGGACAGGGCCTTGCGGAGCTCGTGGTCGGCCGCCTTCTGATCGGTGATGTCATGAGCGGTGACGACGTACCCACCCACCGTCGGGTCGTCGATGAGATTCACGATGGCCAGCTCGAACGGCAGGGAGCCGACGTTGCCGTGCCGTACCAGCGACAGATGGACCTTGACCGGGCCGGCCACCGACGCCCCCCGAGAGGCCCGGTCGAACGCGCCGGCCAGGTCGGTGCGCTCCTCCTCGACCACCAGATCGGCCAGGGGCATACCTTCAACCAGTTCGGGATCCTGGCCGAGGATACGGGTGAGGGCTCCCGACGCCGACTGGATGCAGCCGTCCGGCGACACCAGCATGGTGATCCCGGCCGAATTCTGGACCAACGATCGCAGCCGGGCATCACTGTTGTGCACGATCTCGTACTGGCGACGTTGGGTCAGGTCGCGCACGGTCAGGAGGATGGCGCCGTCCAACAGCCACGTCACCGGAGTGCCGATGAGCTCCATCAGGCGCCACCCGGAGGTGGTCAGGAGTCGGATCTCGATGGGGGAACCCACGTGCTTGTCCTGCACGGTGGCCAGTGACAGCAGCACCAGCTCCATGTCGTCGGGGTGGACCAGATCGAGGCCGCTGAGCCCGACGACGTCGGCCATCGACCGACCCAACAGCGTCTCGGCGGTCCGGTTGGCCCACTGGAGGACACCACTCCCGTCGACCACGATCACCGCATCGGGTAACTCGTCGAGCAGCCGGACGAGGACGGATTGGTTCCCGGCGAGGATCTCACCGGTGGTACGGTCCAGCCCCGCTTGAGTCATGCCTGCATCATCGACATCCGTGAGATGGCCCTTTAGGGCTACCGGGGACGGTTCCGACCACCCCGACGTCTTCCTGCGCCGTTTCGCTCCGGGGGGCCCGATAACCCCACTGAGCAGGGTGTGGACCGCAGAACGATCCGGACACCGGAGCCCGATCTCACCGATGATGGGTGCGGCGAATCGGCGTACGATCGCGGCGAGGTCCCGGTGGGTTTCCATCGCCGACGTCGAAGGTTGGGGGGGCCGGGCCGATCGCCGGTCCTCCCCGGGAAGGCCGCCATGACCATGAACCGAGCCGCGCAACCCCACCACCGGGACGCCGGCCATTCCCCCGCGGTGCCGCCGATGACTCCACGACCGTCATGACCTACCAGTCGATCCGGTTCGAGGTGGCCGACGGTGTCGCCGTCATCACTCTCGATCGACCCGAGGTGCGGAACGCCTTCAACGGGGAGATGGGCAGGGAGCTCTCCGAAGCGTTCGCCACCTGTGACCGCGACGACCGGATCGGCGCTGTTGTCCTGACCGGTACGCCGCCGGCGTTCTGTGCCGGTGCGGATCTCAGCGCGGCCGGGGACACCTTCGGGCCCCGACCCGCGGACGCGTTCTCCGCCGCAGCCACGACAGTGCGGGCGTGGGACGTCCGCAAGTTGGTCGTCGCCGCGGTGAACGGGCACGCCATCGGACTGGGTCTGACGCTCGCTCTCCAATGCGACATCCGCATCTTCGCCGCCGACGCCACCTACGGCGTGGTGCAGGTGCGTCGGGGCATGATGGGTGACGCCTACTCCCACTGGACCCTGCCCCGGACCGTGGGTATGGCTGCGGCCGCCGACATCCTCCTCACCGGGCGCACCTTCGATGGTCATGAGGCCCGGACACTCGGAATATGCAATCGCACCCTTCCGGCCGAGGAGGTGGTGCCGGCGGCCGTCGACCTGGCCCGGGACGTGGCCGTCAATGCCGCGCCCCTCTCGGTGGCGGCGAGCAAACAGCTGCTCTGGGAGTCATGGGATCGGACCGCCGCCGAGGTGGAGGAGTCGGAGACCCAGCTCCACCTCCTGTTGATGTCCAAGGTGGACGCCCGGGAGGGTGTCGAATCCTTCCTGGAGAAGCGCAGGCCCCAGTGGCGGGGCTCCGTGTCCCGGGATCTCCCCACCCGGGCACCGGGGCCGGATTGATCGGCAGGCCGGCCGGCAGGTCCGCGGGACGACGGTCAGGCGGATCCGGACAGCTGTTGGGCCACGGACGCGGGCGCAGGCGTGGTCTCGGTGGCCCGGGTGGCGAGTGAGCCGGCGGGATCCGGGGTCAGGTCGGTGCAGGTCCGGGCACCGGCCCAGCTCTGCAGAGCCTGGGTGGCGTCCGTGCCCGTCAGTGGCACGGGCAGTTCGTCATCGATGACCGCCGGCCGCCAGGTCACACTGTCCACGTGACGGCCGGTGGCCGTCACGATCAGTGAACCGCTCTGATCGGTCGGCGGCGGCGTGTTGTAAAAGGCGAAGTTCCCGAGGCCGTAGTCCACGTAGGCCGAACCCAGGTAGCCGCCCCCGAGCAGCACGTGGGCATGGCTGCCGATGACGACATCGGCACCGGCCTTCACCAGCTCGTTGGCCAGGGGCTCCTGAAGCGGGTCGGGGCAGGCATCGAGTTCGACTCCCCAATGGAGGAAGACGACCACGGTGTCGTCGACCCGGCGCGCCGCCTCCACCGCCGACACCAGGTCGTCCACGTCGTAGGCCGAGGCCAGACCGGGCTGCGTGGCCGTGGCCGTCCAGGAGGCCTGCAGGTCGGAATCGATGACCTGGGTGGCGGCGATGATCCCGATGTGCTCCCCGTGGATGACTGTCTGGTAGGGGGTGAAGGCCTGGGTGGCGTTCTGGCCGATTCCCAGGATCGGATAGCCGGCCTGGGAGCGGGTCGAGAGGGCGAGCTGCAGTCCGGACTGGCCACAGTCCTCACCGTGGTTGTTAGCTTCGGTGGTCAGGGTCACCCCGGCGGACCGCAGCGCGGTAAGGGCCGTCGACGGGGCAAAGAAGTCATACTCCTTGGGCTGCGGGTCCGGACAGGTGCCGTCGGTGAGCGCCGTCTCGAGGTTCACCATGCTGAGGTCGACGCCGCCGAGCAGGGCAGGGGCACCGGTGCCGAGGGCCGTGGCCGGATCGTCCGCCAGCCGGTCACCCAGCGTGCTTCCCGAGGGGAAATTGACGTCGCCCCCGAAAGCCATCGTGACCGGCTTGCCGTTCCCCTCCCACTCCGGGTCCAACCGGGGATTGGCCCGGGCCACTACGGCCCGGTGTCGTCCGGGTCCGTGGCCGCTCGGAGGTGAGGATTCGTGGCCGCCTCCCACCACCAGCCACGTGCTGACGACCACGACGGCGGCCACGATGACGGCCGCCACCCGACGGTTCCGGCGGACCCGTCGGGATACGGCATCCGGGCGCGCCGGCCCAGGGCGGTCACCGGGATGGGTCGGTGGACGTCGCTGAGGTGCCGGCGCCCTGGTCAGAAGATCACTTCCGCTGGCCACACGCAGTCCTTTCCTGGGTCATGGACCGCCGGTCCGGAACCGTACTCAGCCTCGCGCAGCCCCATTCGAAGCGCCTGCCGGGGACAATCGGGGGGCCGGGGTACCGGGGTTCGGGCATGGTTTCACAGATTCCTAACGTGGCTGGTCTATACCAGTGGGGAGGTCCACAGTCCCGGGGGAGGTCGTGTGCGCACGAGGTCGTTCATCATCAGGGCAGCCACGGTCATCGCCGTCCTGGCCACATCAGTGCTCGTTGCCGTACCGGGCGTCTCGGCCGCACCGACCGTGACCCGGATCCTCCTCCAGGCGCCGACGGCGTACACGCCGAAAGCCCCGCCGGGCGGCGGCACCGATGACTACCACTGCACGCTGCTCAACCCCCATCTCACGAAGAACGCCTTCATCACCTCGATCGACTTCCAGCCGAACAGTCCCGAGGTCCATCACGAGATCACCTATGCCGTCCCCCCCGACCTGGTTGCCGAGGCAACGGCCCAAAACGCCGGCGGGAAGGGCTGGACCTGCTTCGGTGAGTCCAGCTTGTCGGGTGCGGCTGCCGGACAGTCGTTGAACGGCGGAACCCCGTGGCTGACCGCCTGGGGACCCGGCCACAACGTCTCGCAGGAGCCGACCGGAACCGGTGCCCCGATGCCGGCCGGCAGTCTGGTCATCGTCCAGGAGCACTACAACCTCCTGGCCGGGGACAAGCCGGTCCGGTCCAAGCTCACACTCGACACGGTTCCGGCCACCACTCCCCTGCGCCCCTTGCGCCTCGAGTTGGCCGCGGCTCCTCCGGACATCCCCTGCCCGACCGGAGCCACCGGACCGATGTGCAGCCGCACCGCGGAGCTGGCCAGCGTGGGCCAACGCTTCGGTACTGGTCAGGAGTTGCTGGTCGACGGCCTCGAGGAGCGTTGCGGACGCAGTGTGACCGCCCCCCCGGTGGGTGACTCCACCAGCTGTACCTGGCCGATCCGGGGACAGGGCAACATCGTCGAGTTGGCACCCCATATGCACCTGCTCGGTGTGGGCATGACCTTCGTGCTCAATCCGGGGACGGCCACCCAGCAGACACTCCTCGACGTGAAGGACTACGACTTCCACTACCAACGCGGTTACGACCTGGCCAAGCCCGTCGCCGTCAGTCCCGGAGACACCATCGGCGTCACCTGCACCTACGATCCTTCACGCGAACAGGAGCTGCCCATCCTGAGGAAAGTGCCCCCGCACTTCGTCACCTGGGGCGACGGGTCAACCGATGAGATGTGCCTCGGACTGATCTTCATGACCCCACCCACAGGAGAGTCCGAATCGACGGCCCTGGCCCACGCGTTCCCCGCCAGCGTGTGAGGTAGTCCGGTGGGATCCCGCCCGGATGGCCCGGGAGAGCGGCCGCGGGCCCATCATCGGATCACGGGCCCCAAGGTGTGGAAGAGTGAACGGCAGCGATGACCACTGGGACGATGCCGGCGGCGTTCCTGGGCCACGGGAGCCCGATGAACGCACTCGAACAGAACCGGTACACCGCGGCGTGGCGAGCGTTCGGGGCCAGCGTGGGGCGACCGAGCGCCATCCTGGCGATATCGGCCCACTGGTACGTCAACCAGACCGCCGTGACGGCCATGGTCCGGCCCAAGACGATTCACGATTTCTACGGATTCCCGTCCGAGCTCTTCGAGGTGCAGTATCCGGCCCCCGGTGACCCCACTCTCGCCCACGAGGTGGCCGAGATCGTAAAGCCCACGTGGGTTGGGCTCGACCAGGACAGCTGGGGCATCGACCACGGCACCTGGTCGGTTCTGGTCCATGCCTTCCCGGGAGCCGACATCCCCGTGGTCCAACTGTCCATCAATGCCGACGAACCCCCCGAGTACCACGTGGCGTTGGGGGCCAAGCTGGCGCCCCTACGGCAACGAGGCGTGCTCATCCTCGGCAGCGGCAATGTCGTACACAATCTGCGTCGTGTGAACTGGGACCGACCGGAAGGAGGATTCGACTGGGCGCGGCGATTCGATGACGCCGTCCGGAATCACATGACCAGCTCCCCGTCCCATGCGGTCGATCTCCACCATCACCCCGATTTTGCCCTCGCCGCACCGACGCCGGAGCACTTCATCCCACTGCTCTATCTGGCCGGGCTGGCCAGCGCTGCAGGTTCCCCGGCCGACGTACTCATCGAGGGGTACGCCTATGGCTCCCTCTCGATGACCGCCTACACGCTCGGTGCCGGACATCAGGACGGCCCCTACTCGAGCGCCCCTCCCGCTCCACTTCCGGACCCCGGTCTCGTGCCGACCCAGGACACCAATAGCTGAGGACCGGGGCGGCCGACGGTCCGGTCCCACCGGGGACGTCGACCGGGCGGTGGACCCCGGGTGGAGCGGTGAGCCGCTCCCTCCTGCGGTGGTCAGCCGGTGGGTAGCGGCTCCCAGGGCTGAATGGTGATCCAGCAGGTGGCCGGTGGCGGCTGGCCGACACCCGACTTGCACAACGAGGACGGAGGCGAGTTGATGTGCAGTTTCACGACCTGGTACTCGGTCGGACCGTACCGCTTGTTCGGACCGTAGCTGAGGGTCGGCGACCACGTGCCGTCGACGTGCTTGAGCTTGGACATGGCCACGACAAATGTGCGCCGGTTCAGGTCAGGTCCGGCTGCCCTGGCCGCGGTGGCGAAGAGATTGATGGCCTGGCACCAACCGACCACCGGGCCCTGCTCCTCGATGTCGTCGTTCATGTTGCCCGGGGGTACCTCGGGATAGGCAGCGTGCCAGACCTGCCAGCAGGCGCGGACAGCGGGGTCGTACCCGCCCTGGCTCTCGGGCCGAGGGTCATCGATGCCTCCCAATGTCTCCGTGGTCACCCCCTCCTGGCCGTTGAGAGCTTTGGCGTACGGGACCGGAATCAGTCCCAGCGATGCCAGGATGCTCGATTCGTAGTCGCTGAGCAGCAGTTTCGGGAAGTACTCCTGATCGGTCTCGGCCTGCAGGACCGGATAGAACACGTTGAAGGGCATGAGCGGGATGACCGAGGTGATGCCGTCGCCTCGCAGCTGCTGGATCACCAGCGGTGCCTGAGCCGTCGTGGTGGCCGTGTCGTTGGGGTCGGCATCGATGGTCTTCACGACCGCGTTGATCCCTGCCGCCTTCAGGTCGGGAAGCAGGTAGTCGTGCAGGGCAGCCTGGTCAGAGGCCCGGCTGCCGGCGATGATTCCCACCTTGACACCGCTGCCGATCAGGTGTGCGCCCAAACCCCAGTCCACGACGGCCTGCAGGATGGTGGCCTGGTCGGGTCCGATCCACCAGAGGTACGGAGACCCCTCCGTGGTCCAGTTGGTCACCGTTGTCCACGAGCCGAGCATCGGAGTATGGCCTTCCTGGGTGATGCACAGCTCGTTGTCACCACTCCACGCACCCAGGCCGTCCAACACGGCGAATGCCGCCGGGGACCCTTCGGTCCACGTCTTGCACAGAGCCCGCATCTGGGTCTCGCTGGTCGGATCAAAGTTGGTGATGATGGCGTTGATCTTCCGGCCGTGGATCCCGCCCGACTGGTTGATCTGCTTGACGAACAGGTCGATGGCCTTGGTCTGCTCCCCGTACTCGGCGTCCTCGGCGAAGCCCTCCCGTCCGGCCAGGGAGTTGAGGGACACCACCGGGAACACGACGTTGATGGCATGGGCACTCACGCCGCGGGAAGAGGTGCTGGCCGTCTCCACTCCGCCAGGCGTCCCGGCCCGCGCTGGGGTCTGCCATGCCATCGTGACGGCACAGACGAGGAGGAGGGCGACGGCGGCCGTACCCCGGTAACGGATACGGCGGGCGGGCGCAGCCGCCCGAGACCCGTGACTGGCTTTGGCCGACACCCGCCAGCGGTTCGTCGAGCTCATCACATGACTCCTTTGCTGGCTTACCGCCGGATCGGTTACCCGGCAGGTTCCCCCAAAGCTGCATCGGCGTGGCCCAGGCGAAACGGCCGGGCACGGCCCGAACTGTAGCCAAGTGACCGGTCATTGTCTCGGCCCCCCTCGGCCGGCGGTAGGTGCCTAGGGACAGATCCTTACTGGGCTATCGCCAGGGCCTACAATCCGGGCCACGATGCCCACGGGCCACGTCCCCCATCAGCAGTCGAATAGGCCCTGAGGCGGCAGTGTCTCTCGGCGGGCCGGTCGGACTGCGGTGTAACTACCTGGTCGAACCGTTGGCCGTGCGCGACAGCACCCCGAGACTGAGCTGGTCCCTGCCCGAGGCGTTCGGGCCCGACCCACCCCGGTCCCACCAGGTAGTCGTGACCGCAGACGGGTCGGTACCCCCAGCGGAGCCGGGCATCGTGTGGGACACCGGACGACGGGAGGGTGGAGGCGCACGAGAGGTCGTATTCGCAGGGCCCCCACTCCGACCCCGGCATCGCTACATGTGGAAGGTCCGTGTATGGACGGGCGCCGGGACCCCGTCAGCCTGGAGTGACACCGCCTCGTTCGAGACGGGGATCGGCGGAACGGCAGCATGGACGGCGGCATGGATCTCGTGGGACCCGGCGGCGGTACCCTTCGAGCCGGCCACCGAACCCGGCCCCGTGGACCAGGTCGCTCTCGGGCTCACCCCCGCCCCCTACCTCCGCCGCGACTTCGACGTGCCGCCCGGTCTCGCCTGCGCACGGTTGTACATCACGGCCCGGGGGCTCTACGAAGCCCACCTCAACGGAGCGCGGGTGGGTGACCGGGTTCTCAGCCCGGGTTGGACCGACTACGCCCTACGGCTGCAGTACCAGGCCTATGACGTGACCGACCGGATCGTCATAGGTGCCAACACACTGGGCGCCCTACTCGGTGACGGATGGTACTGCGGGTACTTCGGCTCCCACCCAAAACGGAGTGGAGCACACTACGGCCAATACCCCGAGCTGCTGGCCGAACTCCACCTCCGCTACGCGGACGGACACACCGACCGGGTCGTCACCGACGCCAGCTGGACGGCCAACTGGGGGGACATTCTCCATGCCGACCCGTTGATGGGTGAGCTCCAGTGCTCCGGGCTGCATCCGGTGGGTTGGGACCGACCCCCGTTCGACGACCACCGCTGGCACCCGGTGCGGGCGCGACAACGTGACGCCGTCGCCATCGTCGCCGATCCCGGCGCGCCGATCCGGATCACCCAGGAACTCGTGCCCACCCGCGTTACGACCACCGATGGGGGAACCACACTGATCGACGTCGGACAGAACATCACCGGCTGGTTGCGTATCACCGTCGAGGGCCAGGGGGGGGACGCCGTCCGGATCCGACACGGGGAGGTCCTCGACACCGACGGTCGCCTCTATGTGGACAATCTCCGGACCGCGCGCCAGACCGACGAGTACTGGACATCCGGTGGGAGGGAGACGTTCGAGCCCCACTTCACCTGGCACGGATTCCGGTACGCCGAGGTGACCGGCTCGTCCCACCCCCTCGTCTCGGCCGATATCACCGCCTGTGTGGTGCACGCCGATCTCGAGGCCACCGGCACCTTCGCCTGCAGCGACCAGCGGATCAACCGCCTCCACACCAATATCGACTGGAGCCTCCGGGACAACTTTCTCAGTGTCCCCACCGACTGCCCCCAACGCGACGAGCGTCTCGGCTGGCTGGGTGATGCACAGGTCTTCGCTCCCACGGCGACGTATCTGCGCGACGTCCTTGCCTTTTTCGACAAATGGCTGGACGACGTGCTCGACGCCCAGGCCCCGTCAGGAGCATTCCCCGACGTAGCGCCCCGGTTGGGCCTGGCCTGGAGCGGCGCTCCGGGGTGGGGCGACGCCGGCGTGATCGTTCCGTGGACCCTGTACAAGATGTATGGGGCGCTGGGTCCGGCGACCCGCTGCTATCACGCCATGACGGCATGGATGGATCACCTGTCGGCTGGCAACTCCGGCAATCTCCGCACCCGGGACCTGGGCAACGACTACGGGGACTGGCTGGCACCGGGTGGCGACGCCACACCACACGAACTGCTGGCCACCGCGTACTGGGCGCTCGATGCCGCCCTGATGGGTCAGATGGCCAATGCCCTCGGCCGCGTCGGGGACGCCGCGGCGTACCGTCGGCTGGCCGACGACATCGCCGGTGCGTTCGCCACCGAGTTCGTGGATGGCGACGGCCGGATCGCCGGCGACACCCAGACCGGCTACGCGCTGGCCCTCAATTTCGATCTGGTGCCGACCGACCGGCGCACCCGGACAGCGAAGCACCTCGCCGACGCGGTCACCCATCACGGCTCACACCTGTCGACCGGCTTCGTCGGAGTGGGCCATCTCCTCCCTGCCTTGAGCGAAAACGGGCACAGCGACGTGGCCTACACACTGCTCGGCCAGGACACCCTTCCCTCCTGGCTGTACCCCGTCCTCCACGGGGCCACCACGATGTGGGAGCGCTGGGACGCATGGACCGAGGACCAAGGGTTCCAGTCCCCGCACATGAACTCCTTCAACCACTATGCCTTCGGCGCCGTAGGCGAATGGCTCTACCGGTTCATGGCCGGGATCGATCAGCCTCAGGACAGTGTGGGCTTCGAGCGCGTCCTCCTCCGGCCTCACCCGGGTGGGCCTATCGGCTGGGCCCGGGCCACCTTCCGGTCGGCCCGCGGACCGATCCGAAGTGCGTGGCGCCGGTACGGTGGCACCCTCGTTCTCGATGCCTCGGTTCCACCTGGTGTCACCGCCCGGGTCTGTCTCCCGAGCACCGATCCCGACGCCGTGGTCGACCGGCACGGTTCGAGGCCGGACTCGGTCGGGGTGTTCGGCGGAGCGCCAGAATTGGGCGAGGCCGTCTTCGAGGTGGGCCCGGGAACCCACCGGTTCACCGGCAGCTACCCGGGCGTCGCCTCAGCTCTGGTGGAGCCGGACGGTGGCGAAACCGTAGGGTCGTAGCTCGAACGAACCCTCGAAGGGGTCGAGCGGATAGCCGCGCAGGTCCACCGACCACCCGCTCGCACCGGGCATCGACACCACAGTGGGTTCGGGTCCGGGGTTGAACACCCGCACTTCCAGTGTCCCTCCGGCACGTCGTACCGCGCTGACCTCGGCGCCCTCGACGACGAGGGCACGGCCCGATGACGGCCGAGAGCCGCCACCCGGGCTGGTCAGCACCTCCAGAGGGAGCAGGATGTCATCGGCCAGGGCATAGGGGTCGTCGACGTCCCGAGCGAGGGCATACTCCAATGACACCTGGCGACCGGTCATCTGCAGACCCTCCACCGGGGTCGTGGGGCCGGCCGGGAGAGGGCGGTAGGCCATGCCGGCCCGGGACAGCATGCCCGTCGAACGCACAACGGTCAGGGCCACGGCGGTGGCGACGTCCCCGTCCGGGTCGGGGGCCGTGTCGACGAGTTCGTACTCGCACACCCCGTCGTGCACGACGGTCAGCCCACCGGCCGAGACGAACCGGTGGGCGGGGGCCGTGGGAAGTCCGAACTCATCGGGTCGTCCCTCGGCAGTCAGTCCCCGCTCCACCACGGCAAACGCGCAGTCGGCCCGCGACACACGCGCCGGCTCGGGCAGGGGGAAATGCACCCGCAGGCGGTGGTCACGGCAGGGATTGACGAACGAGGTGGATACGCGTACCGCCCGTTCGTCGGCCCGGATCTCGATGATCGTGTCCACATCGACGGTCTGCTCCCCAACCCGTTCCTGCGTCCGCGTCTCGATGTGGTCGGGCCACACGTAGGTGGCCCGGATGGCGGCCCGCGCCCGAACCGGTCCGGACTCGAGAACGCGCACCGACACCGCGGTGGGATTCGCGATGAGCGAGTCCCCTCGGGGCGGCGAGTAGTTGTAGGAATCGCCCAGGTCTCCACCGTCCACCAGGCGGCCGTAGCCCGGCCGGCCGTCGAGCGAGAACGTCCCCGCCGCTTCGTCCACCACCACGCACACCAGCCCGTTGTCGAACGCTACCGGCGTTCCGGCCCGACCCACCACGACGGGGTGGGAAAGCGGCACCGGTTCGAAGGGTCGCCAGCCATAGCCGGCCACCTCATCGACCCGGGCCACGATGTGGCGGACCGGGGGTTGGTGGAGACCCATACGGATGATGGCGTCGGGCCGTGCCTCCATACGGGCGGTGATCTCCCGCTTGGCCCGGGCGATGGGCACATCGGGCCGTTCATCGGGGCCGACCCAGAACATGATGGTGAGGCCTTCCTCGTCCTCTTCCAGGGTGATGTCCTGCATCCAGGAGTCGTGCTCGATCTGTGGACCCTGGATGAGACCCAGAATGGTCTTGACCTCGTCGGCGCCGAGCTCCCGTGGCAGGTGCGGCTCGGACCGATCCGACAGGACCTGGACCTCGGGTCCGACCGGCTGGTCGCCCTCCAGCACCAGTTCGACGACGCCGGAACGGCTCCGGGCCGACGGATTGAGGACATAAGGGCCGGGGGTGGGCAGTGACCGGGCCAGCGCCTTGACCGCACGGGCGGCCAATCCCAGTGCCAGGGTGCGTGCTTCGGCGTAGCGGTGGAGAACGGCGTCCACCACCTCGTCGACCGAACAGGCGCAGATCGAGTCGTGCGCCGAGTTGCGGATGATCTCCTTCCAGGCCAGATCCAACTGCCGCTCCGGCCACTCCCCCGGCGGTTGGAACAGCGCGGCCAACGGCTCGGCCCTCCGCTCCAGCGCCCGGGTGGCCTGCTCACCCAAGCGCTTCACGTCGACCCGGTTCGAGGTCACACCCATCAGCATGTTGGCCCGGAAACCGGACCGCAGTTCGCCCACCCACCGCTCGAGGTCTTCGTCGGGGGCGGCGGCCAGATAGGTGGGTAACGAAGTGATCTCGAAGTGGAGGTCGTCCTGGAGGGCGTTGGCCTCGGCGACGACCCGGCCCAGCCGCGGCTGCGGTCTGAGGTGATCCGAGCCGTTCATACACAGCAAGTCGCCGATCACGGTGTCGCCGTACTGTTCGAGCAAGTCGGTGGTCCGCTCCACCAGGGCCTTGGCCTCGCCAGGAAGTACGGCGCCGTTGCTGTAGCCGTCAGGCAGGTACTCGGCCCGTACCGCCGAGCCGTCTGGTGCCTCCCAGACGAATCCGGTCTTCGTGACCGCCGAGGGCACGCCCCGCCATACCACCGCATCGGTGAAGCCGGCCTGGCGGAGGATCTGGGGCATCTGGGCGATGTGCCCGAACATGTCGGGCAGGTAGCCCACCTCCATCGACCCGCCGAATGAGGACCCACGCTGCAGACCCAATTGAAGATTGCGGACGATGGTCTCGGCCGAGGCCAGGAACTCATCCATGAGGATGTACCACGGGCCCATGCCGAGTCGGCCTGCACCGGCCAGGGCCCGGATCCGGCCCTCATGCTCGGGCCGGACCTCCAGATAGTCGTCGACCACGGCCATCTGCCCGTCCAGCATGAAGTAGGGATAGCTGTCGTCCGACTCCAACAGGACGAGGAGCGCATCCAACAGGTCCACCAGGTTGAGACGGAACTCCTGGTAGGAGCGGTACCACTCTCGATCCCAGTGGGTGTGGGGGACGATCGATACGCGCCGGCTGGCCATACCCGTCACATTACGCGTACAACCTCCGACCGGGGGATTCCGGCACAATGCACCCGAGTCCGATCCGGCGGTGCCGGTCGCGCCTGGGTCCTCTTCTCGAGGTCGTTCGGTCTGCCGGCGGAACGGTTCACATCGACGTTCCCGGTGGCCGCAGTGGGTCAGGATGGTCTCGGGTGGGCGGGCGATACATAACGAGCTCAACGCGAAGTCCCGCCGGTACCCTCAGGGTCTACCGGGAATCCTGTGGAGGTGGCGATGCGGATCGTGTTCGTGCACGGAGCGTGCGTGCGGGATGGTGCTGGTGGCACCGCACGGCCGAGCTATTGGCGGAGCATGGGGTTCCGAGCGTGGCGCCACTGCTGCCAAGCTGTGGCGATGGAGTTCGGCCCGGTGGCACCGGCGGTCCGGGACTGCCCGAGGACGTTGCCGCCGTCCGGCAGGTGTTGCAGGACCGCGGCCAGCCGACTGTCGTGGTCGCCCACAGCTACGGGGGAATCGTCACCGCGGAGGCAGCGGCTGGGGTCAGCTCCGTGCGCCACCTGTTGCTGGTGTCCAGCTACCTTCCCGAGGTCGGGCAGAGCCTCGCCGACTTCGGCGACGGGGCACCCGCCCCGTTCCTCGACGTCGACCTGGACGGCGGTACGTTCGGTGTCCGCCCGGAGTTCCTCGTGGAGACGTTCCTGCACGAGTGCGACTCCGACACCCAGGCCCAGGCTGCAGGGAAACTCGCGCGTCAGAGCGTGCATGTGATCACCGAGCCCGTAGGCGCGGCGGCCTGGCAGCAGGCGCCCTCGACCTATCTCGTCTGTGCCCAGGACAAGGGCACACCAGCGCGGCTGCAGCGCAGCTTCGACCGCAAGGCCGGTGCCGTTGTCGAGCTCGGCACTGGCCACCAGCCGTTCTTGTCCCAACCAGCCGCCGTTCGGGATCTGGTGCTCAGCCTGTGACCGCACCGGGGGCTCGGCGTGGTCGGCACCACCCTTCTCACTCACTGTTCACTGGTCCTGGCGGATCTGCTGGTCAAAGTCCTGGCTACGACTGCTCCAGCAATGAGACGAACAGCTCATACGCACGAGTCACGCCCGCACTGTCGCCCGAGGCCAGGAGATCGAGAAGTAGTCCGCGAGTGACGGCAACTCCCAGTCGAGCGACGGTCCGCGCCTCGTCGCGTTCCACTCCCGATCGCGTCAGTGAATCGGTCATGGGCGAGATCCAACCCTCAAGCGCTTCTTCCAGGAAACCACGGGTACCCGGGCGACCACGCAGTGCATGGACGTAGATCTCGAAGAAAAGGCGCTCTTGGGCACGAAGTGACGGGTCGATGAGCCGCCCCCACTCGCGGCGGGCATCGCCCGCGGTGAGTGACTCCCAGGCAAAGTTCTCGCGCTCGCGGCGCTCCACTTCACGCACCACAGCGGTGAGCAAGCCCTCCCTCGATCCGAAGTGGTAGATGAGCATCCGATGGCTGGTACCGATGGCTGAGGCAATCTCCCGGAGGCTGAGGTCCACGATTCCCTTCTCCAGGGCATGATCGACCGCAGCTTCGAGCAGCCGATCTTTCGGTTGCACCGTGGCCATTTCCAATTGTACCATTTGGTACGTGTACCATCTGGTACACTGAGAGGAGAAACGGCAGATGGGCCAGCTACACGTCGAGGCGGAAGGCACGACCATCGCAGACGTCGCCACCGTCTGGGCACTACTAGCCGACGCCAACTCCTACCCACACTGGGGTCCCTGGAATGACGGAGGCTACGACCCTCCAGGCAAGGGTCCCTCCCACCCGGGATCCATCCAATGGTTCCGTTTCGGACGACGCACAACCTCCGTCGAGAGGATTCTCGAGGTCGATGCACCTTCGAGGATCGTCTACACGGTAGTGCGGGGCATCCCGGTGAAGAACTACCGGGCGGAGGTCACGCTGACACCGAACCATCCCGACGGCACGACGATCCGTTGGACCGCGACGTGGGAGAAGACCCTTATGGGTCACCTGGTGTACCGGAAACTCCGGACTGTCTATCGACAGGTGATGGACTCCCTTGTTGCCGAGACGGACGGTGACCATGCCGTCGACGACCGTGAACAACCCGGCATCGAGGCACGGCAGGATAATTCGTAGTCGGGCGGCTCGACATTCCCCAATGTTGCGAGAACTCCACCGTGGATTCAGCACGAGCGACGAACTGAAGCCGCTTGTCGGCCTCGGCGCATCGACCGAAGACGTTGAGCGATCTCCCGAGGCAACCTGGGGGGTGCTCGCTGATCCGGAAGGCAAGGGGTTCTGCCTACTCGCTAAGCTCGGTCCCGGACTCCATCCCCTAGGTCTGTCGAGGTCTGTCCCCGCCGGTTGGGGGACGCGCCGGGACCACTCTCGACTGCGTCCACCGGCCCACGACTTAAAGTAACTGGCCTGAGGTTCGGCATCAACAGGAGGTTCCAGCCGGCGTCAGCTCGATGCACCCACCCAGCGGTAGCGTTGTGGTCATGCGCGGCGGGCTGGGCGGGGTGATCGTGTACCGCGATCTGGAGCGGCAGGTGCTGCGAAAGCTCCGACCACGGCCGGTCATCCGTCGCGCCCTGCCGCGGCTCGTTCTTCTGGTGGCGCTGGTCACTGTCAGCTGCTGGTCCGCTGCCGTCGCCGATGGAAAGAACGCTGGGGCGGCCGTCGCCACCAGTAGTCCCGCGGTACTCCCCATCCGTCCTTGCGGTTACCTCACCTCGGATCACATCGTCTCGCCGACAGGAGTGCGAGTGAAGTTCTTCTCGGCACGACTCTCCGACTTTGCCGGAGCCGAGTACTGCCACGTGGTCGGAGAAATCGGCGCCGATTTCTATTTCGATCTCCGCTTGCCCCGATCGACCTATCAGGGCCAGTACCTGCAGGAGGGATGCGGCGGCTTCTGCGGTCTCCTGGTTCCTCACGTGCCGTCGGCAGCTGACGACTGCCCGGCCGTGACCGGGGACACCTTGGCGCTCGCTGTCGACAACGAGGGGCATGTGACGACCTCGAATACCGACGCTGGCTGGGCAGCCAACGACGCGAAGAGCCGTCTCATTTTTGGCTCGACATCTGAGCACCAGCTGGCCCTGGTGGCCAAGGCGATCATCGCTGACTACTACGGCCGCAGTCCCAGCTACTCGTACTTCGACGGCTGCTCCGACGGTGGCCGAGAGGCACTCATCGAGGCGCAGCGCTATCCGCACGACTTCAATGGGATTTTGGCCGGGGCGCCGGCCAACATTCAGTCGGAACTGCTCGGTGAGCTCGGGAGCTGGAACATTCGGGTCAATACGGGATCCGGAGGTCGGGAGATCCTCACCGCGGCGAAACTCCCGGCCCTCCATGCGGCGGTGGTGAGAACCTGTGGCCAGGGGCGGGGATATGTTCTCGATCCACGGACATGCAGCTTCTCCCCGTCGAGCATGAGATGCCGCGGCCGGGTTACCAATTCCTGCCTCACCGCGGCTCAGGTCCGGGTCGTGGTCTCGCTCTACCGCGGCCCAAGCGACCCGGCCGGACAGTCCCTCTATCCGGGCGGCGAGCCCTACGGCTCAGAGCTTGGGTGGTCGGCTTGGTTCGTCAAGCCGTCGGGCGACCGGAGTTGGCCCTACGACACACTGACCTACCAGTTCGCCGTTAACTTCTCCCGCTACCTGGCGTACCGGGCCGACCCACCGAGCTCGCATCTCCTGTCACGGTTCCACTTCAACTTGTCCAGCTACCGGAAGCTGACTGCGCTCTCCGGGCTCTACGACGCAACGGATCCCGACCTCTCATCGTTCGCGAGCGACGGTGGCAGGTTGATCATGTATCAGGGATGGGCTGACCAAGCGATTCCCCCCTTCGGCACAGTCGCCTACTACGAGGCGGTGGCCGACGCCGCCGGGGGTTACGAGGCCAGCCAGGCGTTTTCTCGCCTTTACATGATTCCGGCGCAATACCACTGCCTGGACGGAGGCGACCCGGCACTCGCCGGCGCCGACCTGCTTACGCCGCTCATTGCCTGGGTCCAGCACGGAGCACCGCCGGGAACGCTCTCGTTCAAGCTGGCCTCCTCGAAGAATCCT
Organism: uncultured Acidimicrobiaceae bacterium; assembly: GCA_963831535.1. Taxonomy (GTDB): domain Bacteria; phylum Actinomycetota; class Acidimicrobiia; order Acidimicrobiales; family RAAP-2; genus Bog-756. The sequence goes on from CAWHQP010000005.1 coordinate 231,986, forward strand.
GAGGGCGCGCCACAGGGTGGCGGTTCGCTGTCGGTGGCACCGCTCGACCCACTGACCCCCCTACCCTCGGGGTCGAACGGCCTCAATACCAACTATGACTGGGTCGGATCGTTCGGGTCACACGACCCCAGCTGAGCGTCGCCAGACCGATCCGCTGGGGTATCACTGAACACCGATGCGATGACGCGCGTCGGAGCGCCATTTCCGTCAGCCGATCTCCAGTGCCCCGTGGGAGATTGTCCGTTACGTCGCCCTACGCGAACCGCGGAGAAGGTGGGTTGTGTCGTCAGGGCCGAAGGGCCTCACGCGAGATGCCGTTCGAAGAAATCGAGCGTACGTGACCACGCCAACTCTGCCGCAGCCTTGTTGTACATCGATGGAGCGTCCCAGTTGCTGAAGGCGTGACCGGCGTCATAGCGGAAGAATTCGATACCGGGTCGCCCCGACACCGCATTCTCTACACTTGCGACGCTCTCGGCTGGAATGAAGGGGTCATTGTCTCCATAGTGGAATACGGCTGGGCAGTCGAGATGGGATACCTGATCGATCATGTCGTTGATGGCCGAGCCGTAGTAGCAAACGGCCGCATCGATCCCGTGACCATCAACCCGGCTGAGAGTGGCAGCCGCGAACGCAAGGCCGCCACCGAGGCAGAAGCCCACTGCCCCAATCTTGCCGGTGCATTCGGGCATGGCCAAAAGGTGAGCGTGGCTGGCCGTAATGTCCCCGACTGATCCAGCGAAATCGAATTGCTGGACCATGGCGAACGCGTCAGTCATCCCGGACTCGTCCTTACGCTCGAAGCGGCGCTCGATCCGCCAGAACATATCGGGTGCCAGGGTCGTGTAACCAGCTTCGGCGAGCTGCCTGGCAATCTCTCGCATATTGTCGTTGATTCCAAATATCTCCTGAAAGAGCAGGATGCCCGGACCCCGACCCGATTCGGGCACCGCGCAGAAGGCATCGAACTGCTCGTCGCCAATGGAGATGGACTCATATCGTGTGGTTGTGCTCACAAGTACCGAGTATCTCATTGGAATTCCTGGGCCGCATGAAGGTGTCGAGGCAAAGCGGCAGGGCATGCAGTCCATGGGCTGACGATCTCCCAGCATGCCTAGCGGCCAATGCAGCCGGGACGCGGAGACCTTCTACAACTGCGCCCTCTGGGCAGGGAGCTCGGTGGCCAGATCCCTACAGGCTGTCGATATCGCAGTAGGCGGTGAGTGTGCGGTGCGCACCGTGACGATCATTTCGCTGTTGACATCCGGTGCACCCTGTTCAATAATCAACCAGTAGGTTGAATACACACCGGTAGTTAAGTACCCATGACACACGATCCGCTCAGTCTGACTTTCGCCGCCCTCGCCGATCCGACCCGTCGGGCCATCCTGGTTCGCCTGGCCGAAGGGGAGGCGACGGTGAACGAGTTGGCCGAGCCCTTCGACATCAGTTTGCAGGCGGTCTCAAAGCACCTGAAGGTCCTCGAAGCCGCCGGATTGATCTCACGGGGACGGGATGCTCAGTTCCGACCGTGCCATTTCGAACCGGAACCGTTGGAATTCGCCACTGACTGGATCGTGAAGAACCGACAGATCTGGACGGAGCGATTCGACCAGCTCGAACAGCACTTGAAGCGAATAGCGAACGACACAGACAAGGAGAAGGAACCATGAGCGACGCATTGTCCGAATCGGGTGAGCTGACCATTACTCGGATTTTCGAAGCCAGGCCCGAAATCGTATTTGAGTGCATGACAACGCCCGAACACTTGACCCACTTCTGGGGGCCGACCGGTATGAGTACGCCCCTCGACGGAATCACCGTCGAGCCCCGTCCCGGCGGACGCTTCGAAACTGTCATGGTCAACGACGAGACCGGAGACAGATTTCCAGTGATTGGTGTATTCGTAGAGTTCGAGCCGCCCCGTATGTTCTCGTTCACCGAAGCCGGCGTCGAGGGTGGCATGAAGACCTCCATCGTATTTAACGACCTTGGCGATGGGCGGACGGAAACGGTCACCCATCAAACCAACGTGCCGCCCATGCTGATGAGCCCCGAGGCCCAGGCCGGGCTGGAGACCAGCTTCGTCAAATTTGATGCTTATCTCGCCACCCTGTAGGGACGTGGCCCGCAACGTCCCACGATGTACCGCTACGGTTCGTCCATTCCACCCCGAGTGCTCAGCTGAGAGTGTCGTGGAACTCGGGCCAACAGGTGCCAGCAATCCCAGCCTGGTTTCCGGGGTCACGGTCCAATGAGAAGTGCCCGCCCGGCCGAGGAAACCGTGATCCGCGAGGGTTCGGAAGTTTCCTGGCTCTTCGGATTCCAGCGGGGTTCGCTACTCGATGACGGTGAACTCTCTGGGCCGAATGTGGGCGGGCTTGGTTAACAACGGGACAACAGGAGGAAGACTCGATGTCGAGACTGCTAGTTCGTAACTACTCAATCTCGCTCGACGGCTACGCCGCCGGGCCTCACCAAGATCTCAACAATCCTCTCGGGATTGGGGGTATGCAGCTCCATGAGTGGTTGTTCGCCACCCGCAGCTTCGCGGAGACAACCGGCGGAGAAGGTGGAAGTGAGGGAGTCGACGACACCTTCTTCTCGGAGCGGGCGTCTGGTGTCGGTGCCACCATCATGGGCCGGAACATGTTCGGCCCGATCCGCGGCCCGTGGGGACAGAACGAGTTGGGGGTGACCCCATGGAGTGGACCAGGTCTTATGAGAATTCGACCTGGGCTTTTTCCAAGTGTAAATCTTCGAACTCGTTGGGTGTGAGGTAGGCAAGCGAACTGTGCCGTCGGGCCGGGTTGTAGAAGGTCTCGATGTAGTCCGCCATGGCCGTTGAGAGTTCCACCACCGTCTTCCAGCTTTGACGGTTCAGCAACTCGATCTGCATCGACCCCCAGAACGATTCCATCGGGGCATTGTCGTAACAATCCCCGACCGTGCCCATCGACCCCATGAGTCCGTAGCGACGGATGTTCTCGGTGAAGGCCCAGGACGTGAACTGAGTGCCATGGTCGGAGTGGATGACCGTTTTCCGTGAGGTTGTCCGGGACTCGGCCGCCATGACCAGTGCGTCGTTGACCAAGACGGACTCGCAGCGTCGATCGATGGCCCAGCCGACGATCTTGCGGGAGAACAGGTCCAGTACTGCGCAGCAGTAGACCTTGCCCTCTCGGGTCGGGTGCTCGGTGATGTCGGTCAGCCACAGCTCGTTCGGGCCGGTGGCCATGAAGTTGCGCTTGACGAGGTCCTCCTCGGTGGCGGCGTTGACCAGGTTGGGCTTCCACTTCTTCGGGCCGGGAAGGCCCCGTATGCCCAGCTGGCGCATGATCTTCCACACCAGCTTCTTGTTGACGATGATCCCCCGTTCGATCTCGAGCGCCGCTCGCACCCGCAACATGCCGTAGGTGCCCCGAGAACGGGCGTGGATGTCGGCGATGGCGTCAGCCAGGAGCACCCGGCGGATCTCCTGGTTGGTCGGCTGATGGTGCTTGATGTCGTAGTAGGTCGATCGCTGCAGGCCGACCACCCGACAGGCCAGCCGCTCGGAGTAGCCCAGGTTGTTCAGCCCTCGGACAACCTGGTACTTCCTTTTGGGCTGACATCTGCCTCCTCGTCGAAGAGCGCACTCGCTTCTTTGACCAGTTTGAGCTCGGCCTCGAGGTCCTTGATGCGGCTCCGGGCCTGGAGCAGGGGGTCGACCTCGAAACTCTTGGCGCCGGCTCGCCGCCCGGCGTCGACCAAGGCCTGTCGGCGCCACTTGTACAAGGTGGCGTCGCTGACCGAGAGTTCGGCAGCCAGCTCCTTCACCGCCTCACCGGCCAGCATTCGTTCGCAGGCCTTGTGCCGGAACTCGCTTGAGTAGCGGAATGGCATGTCTACCTCCTGGTAGATCACGGCCAAATTCTCACAAAGGTGGTCCACTCTTTGGGATCAACGTCAAGTGGACGGGCTGGTGGGGCCAAGAACCCCCCTTCCATCATCCAGTTTTCGTACTTACGCACCACCCGCACCCTCCTATCGAAATGCAAGGTGGAACCACCTTCCATTTCATCGACGGCGGGATCGAGGCAGCCCTGAGTGCAGCTCGTGAAGCTGCTAGCGGCCGTGATGTTCTTGTGGGGGGCGGGGCGGCCACCATCAGGCAATACCTTCGTGCTTCGCTGATCGACGAGCTGCACCTCGCAGCTGTGCCCGTGTTGCTCGGCAGCGGCGAACGACTCTTCGACGATCTCGGCCCCAGCACAGACAACTACCGCTGCGTCGAGCACGTGTGTTCCCCGGCCGTTACCCATGTCCGCATCGCACGGACTGGTCGTGACGCCATACCCCGCTGAGATCCGAAGAGCCTGTTTCCTATGTCCCGCGAGATCACAGAGTGGGGCTAGCTGGAATCGAACCAGCGACCTCAGCATTATCAGTGCTGCGCTCTAACCGACTGAGCTATAGCCCCGTAAACCGGTGCACGACGCTACACCACTCCCCGACCGGACCGTTTGCGCCCCGGCCGGGGCTACGCCTCCCCCGAAACCTCGCCCGCGACCGGTGCCACGGCCGCCACCGCGTCACCGTCATCCAGGTTCATCACCCGCACGCCGGTAGCGTCCCGACCCTGGGAGGCGATCTCCCGCACCGCCGTTCGGATGACCACACCGGTGGTGGAAATGAGCAGAATTTCGTCTTCCAGTCCGGCCATGAAAGCCGCCACCACTTTGCCGCGCTTGGCCGTCAGCCTGATACCACGGACTCCTTGACCGCCGCGCGCCTGCCGGTTGAAACGCTCCACCTTGGTGCGCTTTCCGTACCCCGCATCGGTCACGAGGAGGATGTCGGCCTCATCCCTGGCTATGTCACACGACACGACCTCATCACCCGCCTTCAGCCGCACGCCCCGCACCCCGGCGGCGTCACGGCCCATGGCTCGCACGTCCTGTTCCGAGAATCTGATGGTCATCCCGGACTGGGTCACCAAGAAGACATCGTCATCGCCGTGGGTCTCCACGACCCGCACCAACTCGTCGCCCTCCCGCAGGTTGATGGCGATGAATCCCTCGCGCCGGGATTTGTCGTACTCACTGAAGGCCGTCTTCTTGATCTGACCCAGTTTCGTGGAGAACACCAGGTAGTTGTCGGCCGAGAAGTCGCGGGTCCCGATGATGGCCTGGATGCTCTCGTTGGGTGCCAGGGGCAGCAGGTTCACGATGGCAGTACCGCGAGCGGTGCGCTCCTTCATGGGGATCTCGAGTGCACGTAGGCGGAACACCCTCCCCCGGTTGGAGAACAGCAGGAGGTGGGCGTGGGAAGACGTGTGGACCACATCGTCGATGAGGTCCTCCTCTTTCAGCTTGGCCCCCTGGATCCCCCGGCCTCCTCGCCCCTGGGTGCGGAACGCGTCGGCCGACACCGCTTTGATATAGCCCGCTCGGCTCATTGTGACGACCAGTTCCTCGTCGTCGACCAGGTCCTCCACGTTCATATCGCCGGGGTCATGGGTGATCTGGGTCCGGCGATCGTCGGCGAACTTCTCCCTGATCTCACCCATTTCGGTGGCGATCACACCGCGGAGCTTGGCCGGGTCGTTCAGGATGGACTCCAGCTCGGCGATCTCCTCCAACAACTTGGCCATCTCGTCCTCGAGGTTCGAACGTCCCAGGCGGGTCAGCCGGGCCAACGTCATGTCGAGGATGTGGTTGGCCTGCTCCTCGGAGAAGTCGAACGGCGTGGTCCGAAGGGCCTCCATGGCTGCCGGACGGTCCTCCGATCCGCGGATGGCCGCAATCACGGCATCCAGCATGTCGATGGCCTTCAGGAGCCCCTCGACCACGTGGGCCCGGGCCCGGGCCTTGTCCAGCAGATACTGGGACCTCCGGGTGACCACCTCGACTTGGTGGGCCACATAGTGGGTCAGCATCTGGGCCACGTTGAGGGTGCGCGGCACTCCGTCCACCAGAGCCACTGCATTCACGCTGAAGCTGGTCTGCAACGGAGTCTGCTTGAACAGGTTGTTGAGGACCACGTTGGCATTGGCGTCGCGCTTGAGCCGGATGACCAGGCGCGTCTTGCCCCCCGATGAGTCGTCCTGGGCCTCGGCGATCCCGTCGATGTCGCCGGTGCGGACAAGTTCGGAGATCTTCTTCTCCACCGTGGCCACGGACGTCTGATAGGGCATCTCGGTCACTACGATCCGGGTGGCACCGTCCCTGCCTTCGTCGATCTCCGCCACGGCCCGGAGCTTGATCGACCCTTTGCCGGTTCGCAGGGCGTCGAGGATTCCCTGCCGTCCGAGGATCAGGGCCCCGGTGGGAAAGTCCGGACCCTTGACGAATGCCATGAGATCGTCCGGCGTGGCCTCGGGGTGCTCGAGCAGGTGCACCGTGGCGTCGATGACTTCACCGAGGTTGTGGGGCGGGATGTTGGTGGCCATGCCCACGGCGATGCCTTGGGAACCGTTGACCAGGATGTTCGGGAAGCGCGAGGGCAGGACCGTCGGCTCTTCGGACGTGGCGTCGTAATTGGGGGTGAAGTCGACCGTCTCCTGGTCGATTCCCGCCATCAGTTCGAGAGCCAGGGAACCCAGCCGGCATTCGGTGTAGCGCATGGCTGCCGGACCTTCGTCTGGCCCGGTGCCGCCGAAGTTGCCGTGGCCGTCCACCAGGGGATGGCGCATGGAGAACTCCTGGACCATGCGCGCCAGTGCCTCGTAGATCGACGAGTCGCCGTGGGGGTGGTACGAGCCCATCACGTCCCCGACGACCTTGGCGCACTTGGTATGGGGACGGTCGGGCAGTAGGCGCTGGTCGTACATGGAGTACAGGATCCGCCGGTGGACCGGCTTCAGTCCGTCCCGGACGTCGGGCAGGGCTCTCGACACGATGACCGACATCGAGTACTCGAGAAAGGACCGCTCCATCTCCTCTTGGATCTCGATGGGCTCGATAAAGCCCGAGACGTCCTCGTCGGTGTCCGTCCCCCGACCGTCGTTGTCACGTCCTGGCATGCGGTTTCCTTCTCCGTCTCATTCGTCTCGTCTCGTGCCGGGTCGCGTCACCGGCCACGCGCCCGGAGGCCCCTCAGATGTCGAGGAAGCGCACGTCCTTGGCGTTGGTCTGGATGAAGTGGCGCCGGAGCTCGACGTCCTCCCCCATCAGCACCGAACACACTTCGTCAGCCACGGCGGCCTGTTCCACGGCCACCTGCAGGAGGGAGCGTCTACCCGGATCCATCGTGGTGTCGCGCAGCTCCCCGAAGTCCATTTCCCCCAGACCCTTGAGTCGCTGGAAGTCGGCCTTGTGGTTCGGGTTCTCGACCAAGAAAGCCGCCTTGGCCGCATCGTCCTTCAGGTAGATCTTCTCCTTGCCCACCAGCGTTGAGTACAGCGGCGGCTGAGCCACATAGACGAAGCCGCCTTCGACCAGCGGCTTCATCTGTCGGAAGAAGAACGTCAGCAGCAACGTCCGGATATGGGACCCGTCCACGTCGGCATCGGCCAGGATGATGATCTTGTGATAGCGGGCCTTGGTCACATCGAAGTCCTCGGCCAGTCCGGCGCCGATGGCGGCGATGAGGGCCTGGATCTCGGTGTTCTTCAGCATCTTGTCGATACGGGCCCGCTCAACGTTGAGGATCTTCCCGCGGATGGGCAGAATGGCCTGGGTCCGCGGATTCCGGGCATCCTTTGCCGATCCGCCCGCCGAGTTGCCCTCCACGATGAACAGTTCGCTCTCACGGGGGTCCCGGGACGAGCAGTCGACCAGCTTGCCCGGCAGTCCGGCTCCGTCCAACGACGACTTGCGGCGGGTCAGGTCCCGGGCCGACTGGGCCGCCACCCGCGCACGGGCCGCCGACATGCTCTTCTGGATGATCTGGCCGGCTTCGCGGGGGTTCTCTTCGAACCACTCGGCCAGTTTCTCGTTGGTGGCCCGCTCGACCAGCGAGCGCACCGGCACGTTCCCCAACTTGGCCTTGGTCTGCCCTTCGAACTGTGGGTCCTGCAGTCGGACCGAGATGATGGCGGTCAGGCCCTCGCGGATGTCCTCGCCGCGCAGGTTCTCGTCCTTCTCCTTCAGGGTTCCCTTGGCCCGGGCATACTTGTTGGCCACATTGGTGAGGGACTTCTTGAATCCCTCTTCGTGCATCCCGCCGTCGATCGTGGAGATTCCGTTGGCAAAGGAGTGGATGCTCTCATAGAAGCCGGTGTTCCACTGGAGGGCCAGCTCCACCTCCATGGTGTCTTCCTTCTGCTCTAGCGAGCTGACCTTGCGGAAGAGAGCCTCTTTGGAGGCATTGAGGTGTCGGACGAAATCGACGATCCCGTCCTTGTATTTGAAGACCTGGGACACCTTGTCGTCCGGCCGCTCGTCGACGAACCGAATCTCGAGCCCCTTGTTGAGGAAGGCCATCACCTGGAGCCGCTCCGTCACGGTCTGGGCACGGAACTCCACCTCCTCGAAGATGGAGGCGTCCGGCCAGAAGGTGACTGTGGTGCCCGTCCGGCCCCGTGGTGCCTTGCCGGTGACCTCCAGTTTACCGATGGGCTTGCCACCGTCTTTGAACTCGAGGGAGTGGTGGTCGCCGTCCCGATCGATCTCCAGGAGCAGTCGGGTGGAGAGGGCGTTGACCACCGAGATTCCCACCCCGTGGAGGCCTCCGGAGACCTTGTAGCCACCTCCCTCACCAAACTTACCGCCGGCGTGGAGCACGGTCAGGACGACCTCCGCGGCCGACTTCCCCTTGTGCTCTTTCATCGGCCCGGTGGGAATACCCCGACCGTCGTCGGCCACCCGGACACCGCCGTCGGCCAGCAGCGTGACGTCGATCTGGGTGCAGAAGCCGGCCATGGCCTCGTCCACGGCATTGTCCACCACCTCCCATACGAGGTGGTGGAGACCGGTGGGCCCGGTCGAACCGATGTACATCCCCGGCCGCTTCCGGACAGGTTCAAGACCCTCCAGCACGGTGATGTCTTCGGCGTTGTAGGTCGGTTCTACCTCGCTGCCGTCGTCGTCTCGTTTCAGCGCCACAGGCGCGCCCTTTCCAACATCGGGTGACTGATCGGGAACCAGCGGGACGAGCTCGTCGGCGGTGCGCTCGGCGCATCCCGGAGACGGTGGCGGTCCCCCGATTCCAAGGTCCCAGTGTAGCCCTCAGGCATGGCCCGCCAGACCGATGGTCGCGGGTGGTCTGGTCCGATCAGCGCTGGACCCGGACCTCCACGCGGGACGGGCGTTCAGCCCCGGTCTCTTCGGCCACCCGGTCGAGCAGTTGGTCCCCCATCCCGCGCACCTGCGTGGCCCAGGCTGGGTGGTCGACACTGACCACCAGGGACTCCGTATCGAGTCGGACGGGTCGGACGTGCTCGGCCATCCCCGGTCCCACGATCTCGGACCAGTGAGCGAACAATCGCCCCAGTCCCCGCGAGTCCCTCATGCCCAGCTTCCTCGAGACGGCGTCGAGCGAGGCGTCGAGCGGCCGGGGCCCGGTGTCACCCCGGTCGGGGGGGGGCGACACTAGAGCGGCTCCGCGTCGTCACTGACCGCCGGAACCACCACGTCGGTCCTGCCCCCGGCCGCCACCCCGTAGACCCGGCCCGGCTCCACCTCCGGTGGCGCCGGGAGGGCCGTGGTCAAGAGGGCCTGTCCGCGGGGTAGTCCGGCCAAGAGGGCCTGTGAGCGGAACGGGTCGAGTTCCGAGAACACGTCGTCGAGCAGCAGTACCGGGGCCGACCCCAGGCGTTCGGTGGCCAGTTGGTGGCCAGCCAGCTGGAGGGCCAGGGCGAGCGAACGCTGTTCCCCTTGGGACGCGTGGGTCCTACTGGGCAGGCCGCCGACTGTAAGTTCGAGTTCGTCCCGGTGGGGGCCGACAGAGGAGACGCCCCGCTCGACGTCCTTCGGGCGCGATTCCGCCAAGGCCTCGGCGAGCCGTCCGGTCCACGACCGGAGGTAGGTCAGACCCAGGTCGGTCTCCGTTCCGGCCAACCGCGAATAGTGGATCCGGGCCAAGGGAGCCAGGTCCTCTACCAACTGCTCCCGGGCCTCTACGAGGGAGGTCCCAGCCAGGTCGAGGCGCGCATCCCACACGTCGAGGGTGTCGGCCACATCCGGAGCCAGCCGGCGGCCGGAGGAGCGCAGCAGTGCGGTCCGTTGCCGCAGGATCTTCTCCACATCCTCGGCGACCCGGGCTGCCTTCGGGTCCGCCACCGCCAGGGTTTCATCGAGGAACCGCCGGCGCTCTGCGGGTCCGGAGCGCACGACCCCGATGTCCTCGGGCGAGAACACGGTGGTCCGGAGGGCCTGGTGCAGGTCTCCCCGGCGTCTGACGCTCTGTCGGTTGACCATCGTCCGCGAGCGGCCCGTCGTCGAGATCTCCGCTTCGATGGTCACCGCCCGGCCCTCCACCAGGGTCTCGGCCCGGAGGATGGCGCGCTCCGCACCCCGTCGAACCATGGCTTCACGGGGGGACCCGCGGAACGACTGGAGCGTGGACAGGTAGCTGATCGCCTCGAGAACACTGGTCTTACCGGCCCCGTTGCGGCCGGTGATGACTGTCGTCCCCCCGGGATCGGGTTCGATGGACAGTTGGATGATGTTGCGGAAATCGGTGATGGCCAGCGATACGAGGAACACGGGGCGGCTGCTGCCGGCCGGTTCAGGACACCCGGACGGGCATCAACAGATACCGGAAGTTGGTCTCCTCTGCCGCCCGAACGGTGGCTGGTTTGGTGGCGTCCACGGTCTCAAGGAGTACCTCGTCCCCGGTGACCGCCTCCACCCCGTCGATGAGGTAGGTGGGATTGAAGGCGATCGTCAACTCGGTGCCGTCGAAGTCCGCGTCGACGGTCTCACTGGCGTCTCCCACCTCCTGGGACACCACCGTCAGGTCCACCCCGCCCGGACGCATCGACAGCCGCACCGGTGTGGTGTTGTCACGAACCAGTAGTCGCACCCGTCGCAGCGCGTCGAGCAGCGAGTCCTTGCCCACGTGCAGTCGGTTGGGGTACTCGGCCGGGATGAGCTGGCGGTAGTCGGGGTAGCTGCCGTCGAGCAGCCGGGTGCTCACCTTGACTCCGCCTGCGGTGAAGGTCACGTCGTGATCACCGACCGATAGTCCCACCGTCGGCCCGACCCCTCCGTTGTCGTGGTCGCCTTCCTTCGTCGAGCCGGTCTCCTTTCCGGCCGATCCGAGCACCGAAAGCCTCTGTAGCTCAGCCAGCGCCCTGGCCGGTACCAGAATCTGCGCACTGTCCACCAGGGCGTCACTCCCGTCGATGTCCCGCATAGCTAACCGGTAGGAATCGGTGGCCACCAGTCGCACCCCGCTCCCCTCCGCGGCGATGAGCACGCCGGTCAGCAACGGTCGGGCATCGTCACCGGAAGCGGCCCGCACCACCTGACGCAACGCGCTGGCCAGGCTGTCGGCAGGGAGGAATGTTGCCGGTTGGGGGGGCTCAGGCAGGCTCGGGAAGTCATCCACCGGGAACGTCCGGAGACTGAAGCGCGAACGCGCCGCACCGATCTCGACCTTTTCCCCCTCCGAGTCGATGGTCACCGCCCCGGGCTCGAGCGACCGGACGATGTCAGCCAGGAGCCGGGCCGGAGCTACACAGACGCCATCCGTGATCCCGATGGCTTCCGTGGAAGCGTGCACTGTCAGGTCCAGATCGGTACCCACTACGGCGAGGTGATTGCCCGAAACCTCGATCCTGACCCCGCCCAGAGCCATAGCGGTGGTACGCGCACTGACGGCACGGCCTGCAGTGGTCAGTACCTCCACCAAGGAGTCACGCTCGCATCGAAACTTCACCAAGGAGTCCTTTCTCGTTTTTGTTTTATAGATCTAATTGAGTAGTGATGGTAATAAGCCCTGTGGATTGGGGATGAACGGGCAACAGACCAGGTCACAAGGGGTTCGGTCGTCCCCGCTCTGTCCACTGTTTCCTGTGGTGACCTCCCGAAGGGTGTGCGGAGGGTGACAGGTTATGGACAAGTTCACCGAGGTTCACAGAATTACCCCAGATGTGATCGCAGATATCCACAGATAGTGCACAACCTCTGGAAAGAAGAAGCCGACCGTCAGGCGACCCAGGGACGCCGAAACGTGACAACGGAAGGGAGGGATCGATTTCCGGGAGGATGGTCAACCGTCGATCACGCACCGCTCTTGATCCGAACGATGAGATCGGTGACCTGGTTGTAGATCTGATGGCGCTCCTTCATCAGTCCGGCGATCTTGTCTACGGCGTGCATCACCGTGGAGTGGTCACGACCGCCGAATTCGCGGCCGATGGCCGGATAGCTGAAGTCGGTCAGCTCGCGGAAGACATACATGCTGACCTGGCGGGCCGTCACCAAGGGGCGACGTCGGTTAGGACCGCACAGCTCCTCTACGGAGAAACCGAAGGTCTCCGATGTCGCCTCCAGGATCACCTGGGGGGTGATTCGCCGCGGTTGGTGAGCCGAAACGATGTCGGAGAGGACCTGCTCGGCCAATTCCCTGCTCATGGGCTGTCGGTAGAGGCTGGCGAAGGCCGTGACCCGGATCAGCGCCCCCTCCAGTTCCCGGATGTTGTCCTTTACGTGGGTGGCGATGAAGTCCAAGACGTCGTCGGGCACGTCGACCTGCTCGTGCTCGGCCTTGGCCTGGAGAATGGCCAGACGGGTCTCGAGGTCGGGGGGCTGGACGATGGTGATCAGTCCGGAGAGGAACCGGCTGCGCAGCCGGTCTTCCAGGGTGGCGATGGACTTGGGGGGTCGGTCTGAGGTGAGGACGATCTGCTTGGATGCCCCGTACAGCGAGTTGAACGTGTGGAAGAACTCTTCTTGGAGCGACTCCTTGCGTTCCATGAACTGGACGTCGTCAATGAGGAGCACGTCGCACTCGCGGTAGCGGCGCTTGAACGCGGTGGTGGCGTTGGTTCGGATGGCGTCGACGAATTCGTTCATGTAGGTCTCGGTGGTGAGATACCGAACATGACGACCGCTGAAGTTGTCCAGCACGTAGTTGCCGATGGCGTGGAGGAGGTGGGTCTTCCCGAGTCCGGCATCCCCGTAGATGAATAGCGGGTTGTAAGACTGGGCCGGCGACTCGGCCACCGACTGGGCGGCGGCGTGTGCAAACCGGTTGGACGAAGCGATCACGAAGGTGTCGAACGTGTAGCGGGGGTCGAGAACGGGCGAATCGAAGGTAGTGCCGGGACGACCGTTGGTCGAGGACGAGGTGTCCCGCCAGGACCCTGAAGGAAGGTCGGGGGGAGCAGGGGCCGGATCTGTGACCCGGGCGGCCGAAGCCGACTCCTCGGCCGGTTGGGGGACGGGGGCCACCACCTCGAGCTGGACGACGAGATCGCGTCCCACTGTACCGGTCACCGTGTCCTGGATGAGGCCGAGGAACCGAGACTCGACGCGATCCCGGATCAGGGTGTTCGGGACACCGAGGACGATCTCTCCGCCTTCGATGGACAAGGGCGTGATTCCGGACAGGTAGGCCTGCCAGATGGAGTCGGAGACCTGCTCACGCAAGGCCTCAGAGCACAATATCCACAACTCGTCTGTATCGTTCACGTGGGCCTCCGCCCTTGGACGGCTCGATCGGTCCACAAAGATATCCACAGCTGTGGACGAGTACCGATGGGTATGCGCCCCCTCAGGATCGGGGGTGGAGCGCCGTGCCGTCTTGTTGTCCTGCGTCGATCTCCGGGGCAAGCGATGTGACGGATGGCGTTCCAACCGTCCGGCAGCGATGCTTGCTGTGTTCGGAACGGTACACCGTGACCACTCAGCGTGCCTCCCCACGTTCGACTAGAGCGGAAGTGGATTCGCGCCTAGCATGTAGGGGAATGCCCTGATCCCAGTGACCGGGCCCCCTGCCGAACGCGACGCCAATGTCCCCGGTTCAGGGAGAGGAAGGATGTGGATGGATGAAACGTACTTATCAGCCAAACGTACGCAAACGGGCCAAGACCCACGGCTTCCGCAAGCGGATGTCGACGAAGGCCGGCCGGGCGGTGATCCGGTCGCGCCGGGCGAAGGGACGCCATCGCCTGTCGGTGTGACTTCCCGAAAGGGTTCCCGAACGGCTCTGGCGCCGATCCGGTCGCGGCACACCTTCGAGGACTTGAGGCGTTCCAGGGTTCGGGGGCGGTCCGGTCCTCTGACCGTGGCATTTATCTCACAAAATACCTGGTCACAATGCGAAGTGGCCTACGCGATCAACAGGAAATTGGGAAATGCGGTGACGAGGAACAGGCTGCGGCGACGGCTACGGTCGATCCTCTCCGGACATACGCCCCCGCTGCCGGCGGGTGCCTACCTCATCCGCACGGGACCAGAAGCGCCCCTCTTGGCGTTCGACGAACTGAAGGTGGCCATGAGTCAAGCGCTGGAACAAGTCGTGCGACGGACGAACGACCTCGACACCGTGGCCAGAGTGCGCTGATGACGCCACTGGCCACCGAGGAGTTGCCACCGACCACCCTCGCGGGGGTGCACACGGCCTCTCCGGGACGTGCGACGAGGGTGGCGACCAGGGCGATCCGCGGCTACCAGATGGTCCGCAGCGGCCGACCCACCGGCTGTCGGTTCATCCCGAGCTGTTCGGCGTACGCCATTGAGGCCATGGAGCAGCACGGAGCCCTCCGAGGTGGAGCCCTGGCTGTACGTCGACTGGCCCGGTGTACCCCTTGGGGCGGACACGGTGTTGATCCCGTCCCCGACCGGAGGACCCCATGTACGCATCCATAACCACGCCGATCGGCAAGATCTTCCAACCGCTCCTGGACGCGGTCGGTGCCGTCCTGGCCTTCTTCTACTCGCTGGTCCCGAACTATCCGGTGGATGTTGCGCTGCTGACCATCGTGATCATGGCCCTGCTCACCCCCCTGACGGTGAAGAGCACCAAGAACATGGCGGCCATGCAGGCATTGGGTCCGGAGATGAAGAAGCTCCAGGCGAAGTACAAGGGCGCCGAAAACCGAGCCCAGCTTAATGAAGAAATGATGAAGCTCTATAAAGAGCACAAAGTAAATCCAGCATCTGGGTGTCTTCCGATGCTATTGCAGATGCCCGCTTTCTTTATTCTCTACAGCGTAATTCGCGGAATGACCAACATCGTGACCGTCCCAGCCCATACTGTCGATGGCCTCCAGGTTGCGGCAAAGACGACGGCCTTGCCGCGGTACATCCCGAAGACCAGCGAGATGTATCACAACATCGTGGCGGCCCATGGCCAGCTCATCTCCTTTGGAATGGATTTCTCCGACAAGTTGCTGTCGAAGCACAGCTCGATCTTCGTGGCCATTCCTTATCTACTGTTAGTGGTGGGATCGGTCGGGCTCCAGTACCTCCAGATGTCTCGACTCAACAAGAGAAACGGCGGGGCCGCACAGGCCAATCCGCAGGCGGCCATGTTGCAGAAATACATGCCGCTCATATTCGGATTTATTTATATAAATGTCGCAGCAATTCTGAATGTCTATTTCATCGTTTCCAGCGCGATCCGGATTGCCACGCAGGAAATTCTGTTCCGAAAGGGCATGGTCGGTGGTCCACCGGTGCCTCCGACGGTGGATGTCACCGCCACCGAATCGAAGAAGCCGAAGGGGCCGGTCGTGGACCGGACCGAACGGGCGCTACCCAAACCGAAGGCGAGCCCGGGTACCGGGACGGCGAAGAGCCCGGGTTCGGGAACGGCGAAGAAGAGGACAGCAGCCCCCTCGGGTTCGGGGAGCTCCGCAGGAGCGAACGGCACGAGCAACGGCCGCAACCGTCGCGCCGCGCCGGCTGCTGCCGCCGACGTTGATGCCACGGCCACGGTCAAGCGTGCGAGTTCGGGCAACGGGTCCAACGGGTCCAACGGCAAGCGGACCCCGAGCTCGTCAAGCGGTAGTGGATCCCGCCGACCGGCAAAGCCTTCGGGCAACGGGAGCAACGGCAACGGATCTCGCGGATCCCGTACGGCCCCGAGTAGTTCCGAGGCTCCGAAGGAGCATCCGCGCTCGAAGGCCAAGCGTGAGCGAAAGGCGCGTTAGAGCGTGGAGTGGGTGGAAGCCAGTGGTAAGTCGCTGCCCGAGGCCAAGGAGATCGTGCTCGATCTGCTCGGCGTGGCCGAGGACGACGCCGAGTTCGTAGTCCTGAGTGAGCCCAAATCCGGGCTGTTCGGCAGAGTGCGGGGTGAAGCACGGGTCCAGGCCCGCGTTCGCCCGGTCGCTCCCCCACCGAAGCGGGGCCGTCGACAACGGCCGGATCGCAACCGTGGCGGCGGGGATCGGCCCCGGGGAGCAGGTTCGGCTGGGGGTAGGGGCGGTGGCAATGGACGAGGTGAACGGTCCCGGAGCGGTGGTGGCGCAGGACCTCCGGGTGGATCCCCCAGCGGTGACGACCGGGGATCGGCGGATACTGGCCGTACAGACCGGGCCGCTGCTGCCGGCGATGTCGGGCAGGAAGTGTCATCCAACGGAGCGGGTCGGTCGTCCTCGTCCGGCAATGGGCGGAAGCGTGGATCACGCGGGGGTGGCCCAAATGGGGGACGACCGAAAGCGCAGTCGAAGCAAGGATCCGGTCAGAGCACCGGAGATAGTGAGGACACCATGGAAGAGTCACTGACCCTCGAGCAACAAGGTGAGGCGGCGACCGAGTTCGTAGCCGGGCTGGTGCGGGAATTCGGACTGGATGCCGACGTCGGGTTCGTCGAGTTGGACGAGGACACGGTGCAGGTGGCGGCCACAGGCGACGACCTCGGCCTGCTGGTTGGACCACGCGGGGCCACGCTGTCCGCGGTCCAGGATCTGACGCGCACTTTCGTCCAGCGGCAGTCTGAGGTGCGGACGGACCGCATCCTGGTCGACGTCGGTGGTTACCGGGAGAAGCGGGCGGCGGCCCTGCGACGGTTTACCGAGGGAATCGTCGAGGAGGTCAAGGCCTCGGGCGAGGAGCAGGCCCTGGAGCCTATGTCGCCAGCCGACCGCAAGGTCGTGCACGACACCGTCAATGAGATTGATGGGGTCGAGACCCGATCCGACGGCACCGAGCCTTCGAGGTACGTGGTGATCCAACCCTCGAGTTGAGCATCATGAGGGTTGGCCCACCGTGGCGAGGAACGGCACCGGGCTTGGCCCGGTGCCGTTTGAATTTGAGGAGCTGGCTTGTGCGGCGGGACGTCGTGGTCGGCAGCCAGGCCGATAGCCCGGTTCGCCTTACCCGGTTTGGGTCGGGTCGCCATGAGTGTTGATGCAGAACTCCCGAGTCTCCGTACCCGGGTGGCGAACGAGGTGGTGGCCACGCTCGTGCGCTCCGCCGGTCGGGGATTCCTGGGAAGTATGCCGGTGGATGAACAGATCGACCACGCATTGGGATTTGTGGTCGCGGCGGAGGCCACCCTGGGCGGCCCACCGGATTCGGTGGCCGATCTCGGGACCGGAGGAGGCGTTCCGGGATTGGTCCTCTTCTCGTGTTGGCCTGGGTGTCGCCTGGTGCTGATGGACGGCAACCAGAGGCGGACCGAGTTCCTGGCGGAGCAGGTGGCCGGCTGGATCGGTGCTCCGGCGATCGAGGTGGTCCGGGGACGGGCGGAGGATCTTGGTCGGGATGACCGGTATCGACGGCAGTTCGATCTGGTGACCGCCCGTTCGTTCGGCAGGCCGTCAGTGACAGCAGAGTGTGGCGCACCGCTCCTTGGACCGCGCGGAGTGATGGTGGTGTCGGAGCCTCCTGAAGACGAAGTCGAGACTCGCTGGCCCGAAGCCGGATTGGCCGTGCTCGGTATGAGCCGGGGTGCGCGGACCCGCCTCGAAGGTCGGTTCAGCTATCAGGTCCTGGTCAAGTCTGGCGAGACCCCCGACCGCTATCCACGCCGGGTGGGTATACCGGCCAAGCGCCCGCTCTTCTGATCCTCGGTCGGTCCTCCGGCACGTCGACCGGTATTGTGCCGTGGCCTAGTCCCAGGCGGCTGGATTACGTCGGATCACACATCCGGGGCAGTGGTTCATCGATCGAGCGGTTGCGGCGTTCGACACGGTTAGGTGGCGTGGATGGGTTGACGGTTCGCCTCCGTCCTCCCCGATTGTTCCACGTGGAACAATCAACCCGGGTTGGGAGACAGTGCCATGATTGGGGCGTAGGGAAGAGACGGATCCTCCCCACTCCCCCGTTCGGCCAGATCCGGCTGTCGGGTCACCCGGCTGTCCACGACCCCGGGGCAGAGCGTCAGGCAGATCTCCGTGAGTTGGTTCGACCGCTCGACCTCGGTCGTCCGGCCGCTATCTGAGGCTGCGGGCGTCTATATCGACGCACCAAGGCTCCACCTCCGAGGTTTCACGTGGAACATTTTCGCCCAAATGCTTGACCTGGTTCCCGAACCGGGGAAGTATAAGTCCCTTGATGCCTGCAGAACCGAGGACAAGTTAATGCGCGGCCGTCGTCGGGGTCGAAATAGATCGTCCTCCCAGGATCCACCGGATCAGGGTTCCGAATCGGGTTCTACCACGGCGGGAACGGGTTCGGTCACGCTCATCCGGACCCCCCCGTCACCTTCGAGCTCGGAGTCCGAGGAGATCCCGGGAGCCGATGACCCACAGGCGGGGACATCGCCTGACCTGGGGAAGTCTCCCGACCCTCCCCCACTGCGGAATATCGAAGAGACGATCTCCGATGTCGTGACC
This sequence comes from uncultured Acidimicrobiaceae bacterium, assembly GCA_963831535.1. Taxonomy (GTDB): domain Bacteria; phylum Actinomycetota; class Acidimicrobiia; order Acidimicrobiales; family RAAP-2; genus Bog-756. Next base: position 250,644 of record CAWHQP010000005.1, read on the forward strand.
GCACGGGCCGAACTGGACAGCGTACTTACCCCGAGCCAGCCGAAGCCCATTGACCTGGATGAGACGTTCGAGGAGCCCGATCGGGTCGGTGACACCCCCGTCGCTCCCGAGGCAGCTCCGGTCGATGTCCGCCAATCCGTCACCGTTGCGCCTCCACCGGCGGTCGAGCCCGATCCCGAGATCCCGTCCGAGCCGGCGGCAGCCAGCGCAATGGAGCCAGAGAGTTCGGTCACCCAGATGGTTCCCGGCTCCCCCAAACGCCCACCGGCCGAGATCGTTGTACCACCCCCGACTGAGGAGTCAGCGGTCCGCTCTGAGGATGCCCTGGCTGTCGATGCGCATGAAACGCCGGGCGTTGAGGCTCAGGCTGCTTCGGGCAATCCCCTCCCCCGCGTCCTGGCCGTGGCCAACCAGAAAGGCGGCGTCGGCAAGACCACCACCTCGGTGAACCTGGGTGCCGCTCTGGCCGAGTTGGGGTTCCGGGTGCTGGTCATCGACCTCGACCCACAGGGCAATGCGACCACCGGGCTGGGGATCGATGCCCGCAACTTCGAGCTCTCGATGTACGACGTGCTGATGAGAGACTCGTCGCTGGAGGACTGTGTGGAACCGACCAGCATGAAGAACCTGTTCGTGGCCCCTGCCACCATTGCTCTGGCCGGTGCCGAAATCGAGCTGGTCCCGGCCTTTAGTCGGGAGCTGAAGCTGAAGAAGTCCATCGAATCGATCATCGATGACTTCGATTATGTGCTGATCGACTGTCCGCCGTCACTCGGTCTGATCACGGTCAATGCCCTGGCCGCAGCCGACGAGGTGTTGGTGCCTATTCAGTGCGAGTACTACGCCCTCGAGGGACTCAGCCAGTTGATGCGAAACGTGCATCTGGTGGCGTCGAACCTGAATCCGAAGTTGGACATTTCGACCATCGTGCTCACCATGTATGACGCCAGGACGAAGTTGTCGGACCAGGTGGCCAATGAAGTTCGCCTCCACTTCGGCACCAAGGTGTGTAGAAGTGTGATTCCCCGGACCGTGAGGCTCTCCGAGGCACCCTCGTTCGGGCAACCGATCACCGCGTTCGATCCGGCCTCGCGTGGAGCAATCGCTTACCGGGAACTAGCCAAGGAGGTCAGCGGTGGCAAGACGTAGCGGACTGGGGAAGGGTCTGAGTGCTCTCATCCCCAACGAGGTGGTGGGTGACCGCTCCTCAGCACTTCGTGAGGTTCCCATTGGGAGCATCAAGCCGAATCCCCGTCAACCCCGCGTCAACTTCGACGAGGACACCATGTCCTCTTTGGCGGCTTCGATAAAGGAGCTCGGTGTCCTCCAGCCGGTGCTGGTTCGACAGATCGGCGGCATCGCCGCTGATGACTTCGAGCTCATCGCCGGCGAGAGACGATGGCGAGCCGCCCGCCGGGCCGGACTCCAGTCGATTCCGGTACTGGTCCTGACCTCTGACGAGACACAGAGTCTCGAGCAGGCGCTGGTCGAGAACCTCCATCGTCAGGACCTAAATGTCCTGGAGGAAGCGGCCGCCTATCAGCAGCTCATCGAGGAGTTCGGCTACACCCACGACCAGGTGGCTAAACGGGTGGGGAAGAGCCGGACGGCAGTCACGAACATCCTGCGGCTTCTCCAGTTGCCGTCGGGGGTCCAGCGCCTCCTTTCCGAGGGCCAGATCAGCCCTGGACATGCTCGCGCCCTGCTGGGCACGCCCGATCGCGGCTATCAAGAGATGCTGGCGAAGGCGGTGATCGCCGAGGGACTGACGGTTCGGACCATCGAGGACATGGTGCGCGAGCATAACGGTGGGGGAGAGGCGGATGCCTCCGAGGCCCCTGCCGAAGGCCCACGGCCTGTTCAGGACGGCGAGCAGCCCCAGACTTCGCCGGCTCCCAGGCGGCTTCCTCCCCCCGGGATACTCGAGTTGGAAGAGCTCCTCTCGGGTCATTTGAACACCAGAGTAAAGGTCGACCTCAGCTCGAAGCACGGGAAGGTCGTGGTGGAGTTCGCCACGCTCGAGGACCTCGAGCGGATCTACAAGCTGATGGTCGGGAGAGGCGAACCGGCATCCATCTAATCCACTCACTCAGAGTGAGTAGTACAGTACATAATGCGCGAGTATCGGGAATAACTGCCACTATAAGTGGCAATTGATCCCTGAACCCACGGTAGAGCGTAATCCACAACCTGTGCATGAGGTTGTGGATTACGTCGAGGGGCAGCCAGGAATGGACGCCATTGTCACGTGATGGTCGACGGTTGTCCGGTCGAGTCGGCTCGGTTTCCCAGCTCAGTCCCAGGTCGTGTCGACCCACTCGCTCAGCGCGGCCACGACGGACCGGGCGATGGTCTGGGCCTGCTCGACGACCACGGTGGCCGGCCCGATCTCGCAGATCACGGCGGGCATGCGGGTCTCCCGCAACAGCGGGAGGGACATGCCGCGGCTGCCCGCGTCGGGGAGGGTCAGCGACGTCGTGAGGGTGCCCTGCAGGAGTTCGGCCAACCGGCGACCGCCGGGCGAGGAATACCGATAGCCGGCGTAGTAGGCGGTGGAGCAGTGATCCTCGCCGACGGCCAGGCGCAGGCCAATGTAGACGTGGGCATCGCCGGCGTTGGCCTCGGAGGCCTGTACCGAGCCGTCGGGATGATGGTGGGTGGTGACCTCGGCCCCGTGACTGATCAGCAGTCGGCGCAGTGCCGCCACTGTGGCGTCCAGCCCACCTTCCTCACCGATGGCCACCCGATGTCCGGCCAGGGTCCTGGGCGCCTGGCGCAGCCGCTCCCGGTCCCTGACCGAGGTCACCAGCTCGGTGTGGTCATGGCGAGTGCCGAAGCGGAGGAGCTCGGAGACAGTCGACCCCCCTGCGATCCCGTCGACCGGCAAGCCCGCGTTCCGCTGGAACTCACCCAGCGCCGCCGACGTCATGTCCCCGAAGATCCCATCCACCCGGCCGGTGTCGAACCCGAGCGCGCTGAGCCGCTGCTGCAGTTCAGCCACGTCGTCACCCCGTAGCATGGGAGCCTGGCGGTAGAGGAACCGGTCACCCAGGCGCCGACCCGCTTCGACCAGGGCCGACCAGGTCTGGGGTCCGCAGGTGCCGTCCACCCGCAGACCCCTCCGGTACTGGAAGGCCTCAACAGCGGCTCGAGTGCCGGCTTCGTAGGCCCCGTCGGCGTCGATTCCGGTCGAGAAGGCCAACTGCTCGAGCCGACGCTGCACGTCGGACACCTCGGGGCCGCTGGCGCCCACCTCGAGCCAGATCTTGGACTCGGCGCTCACCCCGGGCCTGGGCGTGGGATGAGCGGTCGAGCCGTGATGTCGTGGCGGTACCCGGCCGCGTCGTCAGCCCCTACAGATGGGCGGCGAGCTCCTGGAGGAGTTGCCCTTTGCCCTTCGCGCCCACGATGCGGGCGGCGGGCTCCCCGTCCTTGAACAGGATGAGCGTGGGGATGCTCATCACGTCGAACCGCCGAGTGATGTCGAGGTTGTCGTCGATGTTGAGCTTGGCCACCTCGAGCTTGCCCGCCTGCTCGGTGGCGATCTCCTCCAGCACCGGGGCGATCATCTTGCACGGGCCGCACCACTCCGCCCAGAAGTCCACCAGCACGGGAACGTCCGAGGACTTGACATGCTCGTCAAAGCTAGCGTCGTTCAGCGTCGTGATCTGATCACTCATGATGGCCATTCCTCCTGCCCGTTTCTGCGGGCCCTGCCTGATGCCCCTCGGTGGGACACGCTACGTCAACCCCGGCCGGGCCCCGGTATTCCCGGTGCCGGCGGCGGGGGAGCGCGCCACCGGTGGAGGCCGGCGGTCAGGACTCCTGGTCCTCCAGCCACTTCTCCACGTCCAGCGCGGCCATGCATCCGGATCCGGCTGCCGTGATGGCCTGACGGTAGCGGTGGTCCTGCACGTCGCCGCAGGCAAAGACCCCGTCCACGTTGGTGCGGGTCCCGTCGAAGGTCCGCAGATAGCCGTTCTCCTCCATCTCCAGCTGTCCTTTGAACAACGAGGTGTTGGGTTGGTGGCCGATGGCCACGAAGAGACCCGAGAGCTCGAGATCCGACTCGGCCTCGCTCAGGTTGTCCCGGACTCGGACACCGGTCACCGTGTTCTCGCCGAGTACGTCGATCACCGAGGTGTTCCACAGGAACTCGATCTTCTCGTGGGCGAAGGCGCGCTGCTGCATGACCTTGGAGGCCCGCAGCTCACCGCGGCGGTGGATGACCGTGACCTTGTCGGCGAAGCGGGTGAGGAACAGGGCCTCCTCGAGGGCCGAGTCCCCGCCGCCGACCACGGCGATATTCCGCTCTCGGAAGAAGAAGCCGTCGCAGGTGGCACAGGTCGACACGCCGTATCCGAGGAGGCGCTCCTCGTTGGGCAGATTCAGCATCAGGGACTGGGCCCCGGTGGCGATGATCAGGGACTCCGCCTCATAGGTGGGCTCGGCTGCGTCAGGCTGGCCCACCCACAACCCGAACGGCCGGTGGGACAGGTCGGCCCGGGACACCTTGGCGGTGACGTAGTCGGCGCCGAACCGGGCGGCCTGCTCGCGGAAGGCCTGCATCAGCTCGGGGCCCATGATCCCGTTGACGAAGCCCGGGAAGTTCTCCACCTCGGTGGTCAGCATGAGCTGGCCACCGGGTTGGTCGCTCGTCGAGGAGGGCTCGCCTTCGATGACCAAGGGGGACAGCTGGGCGCGGGCGGCGTAGATGGCCGCCGTGAGACCGGCCGGACCGGAGCCGATGATCACCACCTGGCGGGACTCGGTCATCCCGCACCCTCGGTGGTGGTCGACGAGTCGGTTCTCTGGGACCAGGCCACGATGCCGAGGACGACGAACACCACACCCACCACCAGGTCCGAGAGCCAGACCCGGCCGTCGAATGCGTACACCGTGAGTAGGCGGATCAGGGCGATCGACACCAGCACCACGGTGGTCACGGCGGCCGCGAAGACGATGATCCCGAAGACCACCACCCTGGCCACGAGGGTGACCGGTCGGACCGTCCGGTCGCGCAACAGCTCGACCACGGTGTCGACCCAGTCGGCACCACGCGTGGGCAGGTCGCCGAGCGCGCCAGAGCCGGGTAGGCGGGATGCGGGTGAGTCGGGCGTCGGATCCATGGTGCGAGGATAGTCCGATCGGGGTGTTGGCCTGCCAGAACGCGTTCGTCCCGGCCCGGCGGAAATCTACTCCCGAGTCACGATACAAAGGCCGATGGTGCCCGGGCCCGTATGGGTGCCCACCACCGGCCCGAGGTCCGTCACCACCAGGGGGTGATCGGTTGGAACGCCGTCCAGCAGGCCGAGCACCTCGTCGATGTCTGCGGCGGCGCCGTTGCACACCGCCAGTCGGCTGATGGGGGGTGAGTTCCTGGCCTTGTCGGCGAGGTAGCGGAGCGACCGCGACCGGGTGCGCTGCTTGGACTCCTCCTCCACCCGGCCGTCGAGCAGCGTGACCACCGGCTTGATGGAGAGGAGGGAGCCGAGCAACTTCTGGGCCCCGCCGATCCGTCCGCCCTTCTCGAGATGCTCGAGGGTGTCGAGGACGCCGTAGACCTGGGTGCGCGTGGCCAGATCGGTCACCCGGGCCTCCAGTTCGTCGAGGGTGGCGCCTGTCGAGGCCAGGTCGGCCACGTCGAGAGCCATCAGTCCGAGGCCCATGGTCAGTGACCGTGAGTCCACTACGTGGACGGGGATCCGGTCACCCACCCCTTTGGCGGCGGCCACCGCGGCCTGGTAGGTGGCCGAGACCTCCGAGGACAAGTTGAGACACAGCACTCCGTCGTAGCCGGCTTCGGCGGCGGCCACGAACGCCTCCTGGAAAGCCCCCGGTGAGGGGGCCGAGGTCTCGGGGAGGACGGAACTGGCTTTGCAACGGGCCCAGAACCCATCGGTGGATAGGGTCGATCCGTCGATGAACTCCTCGGAGCCGAAACGGATGGACAGGGGGACGATGGTTACCCCCCGCTCCTCGGCCATGGCGGCCGATAGGTCACAGGCGCTATCGGTCACCACTCGTATCCGGGCCATCCAGATCCTCCTCCTCGTCCCCCGGCGGGAGGTCGTCTCCCGCACCCGAGTCGTCGTCCGGCACGATGCTCACCGGCCGAAGGTGTCGGTACGGGAGTTGGCCGGGCTGACTGCCGAGTCTGTCACGGAACGCGTCGGCCGGGGGGCGCTCGGGCTGGTCCTTTCCCGTCGCCACCGACGACGGGGGCGAGGCCGCCTCCACGTTGATGCGGTGGATCCGCTCCTCCCGCTCCCGTCGCTCCTGGCGGGCACCGAGGACCCCGGCCGTGACGACGTAGGCGCCCGCGCCGACCACAACGGCGAAGGCCACCCGGGCCAACAGGCCGAATCCCGAGGAGGACCCCGAGACGCTGAGGGCGAGAACCGTGGCAACCGCCATGACGGCGGAGGCCCCGAGCACCCGGGTCACCGGGGTGGTGAGCTCGGGACCGCCGAGTCCTCCACCCGGTTCCGGAGGACGGCCAGGGCCAGCAGGGCGGCCGCAGAGTAGGCGATCGAGAGGGACAAGGCCAGACCCCGCACGCCGAGCGGGCCCACCAGGGCCAGGGCGAACAGGATGTTGAGGCCGTTCTCCACCAGGTAGATGCGAAACGCGGTACGGGTGTCCTGCATGGACTGGAAGATGCGGACCGTGTAGAGGAAGGTGCAGAAGCCCGGGAGGCCGAGGGCGAACATGGCCAAGGCGGCGGCGGTCGAATCGGCATCAGCGGAGGTCTCGGCCCCGTGGGCCAGCACCAGATCGATGAGGGGATGGGCCAGGATCAGCATGCCCACCGCGGAGGGGATGATGATGGCCAGGATGCCCCGCAGCCCGAAGGCCATGCGGTGGCGGAAGGCGGCCAGATCGCCGGTGGCCCAGCGGGCCGACAGCGAGGGGGTCACCGCGGTCATGACCGAGACCGCCACCACGCCGTAGGGGAGGAGGAAGAAGGTGTAGGCGTAGGTGTACGAGGACACCGCTCCTGGCACCTTGGCCCCGTCGGCCAGAGCCAGGACCACCACCAGGGCCACCTGGTTGGCGACCACCCAACCGAACGTCCACCCGGCCAGGCGGGTGATGGTCCTCATGGCCTGGTTGGCCGGCTGCCACAGGAACCGTAGATGGAGTCCGGACCGAAGCAGGGACGGCACAAGGAGTGCCGCCTGGACCACGACGCCGAGGGTGGTGCCGATGCCGAGGAGCACCAGGCCGTGATGGCTGGCATCGACCGAGGCCAGGCTGGGATGGGGCACCAGGGCGTGGAACCAGAGGAGGACGCCGATCACCACGAGGTTGTTGGCGATGGGCACGAACATGGGGGTGGCGAACTTGCCCCGGGCGTTCAGCAGGGCGGTGAACACGGCGATGAGGCCGTAACAGGCCAGCTGGGGAACGAACCAACGCAGGAGGAAGATGGCGACCTGCTGCTGCTGGTGGACGTCGACCCGGTGGTTGGTGACCGTGTAGAGGTGGATGATGCTCGGTGTGAGCACGAAGAAGGCCACCGTGGCCACGACCAGCACGGTGATGGTCACGGTGACCACGGCGGAGATGGCCTCCCAGGCCTCCTTGTTCTTCCGCGTCGTCAGGTAGTCGACGAACACGGGCACGAAGGTGGCCGAGAGCACCCCTCCGAGGACGACGTCGTAGATGATGTTGGGCGTCGTGTTGGCCAGGTTGTAGGCGTCGGCGAAGCCACCGCCACCGAGGGCCAGGGTGAGGGCGATAACCCGGCCCACTCCGGTGATGCGGGACAGCGTGGTGCCGACGGCCATACCCAGGGTGGCGCCGGCCAGGCGGCGCCGGCCGCCACCGGGCGCGGGGGGGAGTCCGTCCAACTCGATGTCGGATCCGCTCACCGCGAACCTGTCGCGTCGGCGTCGGCGTCGGCCTCGTCGCCGGCGGCCTGGCGCCGACGGTCCGAGCGCCGCTTCCTCGAGGTGCGCAACCACCAGACCAGCAGCACCGCCACTGCCCCGAGGGAGAGCACCACGCCCACCACCGAGGTGGCGGTGGACCGTACGCTGACCTGACCGCTCGACAGGGTCACGCCGCCGACGGGGGAGTACAGGGTCACGCCCACCTTGAACAGGCCCGAGGCCCGGGTCTCCACGTTCACGTAGAAGCTGTTCGTGTGGGACGGGTCTAGGACGACGTTCAGCGTCTCGCCGTCGGGGAAGAGGAGCTTGTCGCTCGTGAGGGTGAGGACCGCGGTCACCGGGTACGGCGCGCTGGAGATGATGGTCACCGGGACCCGTCCCCGCTGTGAGGTCAAGGTGATGCTCTGACCCCCGGCCACCTGCAACTGGCCCAGCTGGGCGCTGACCGCCAGATCAGTGTTGTGGAGCACGCCGGCCTGCTGGGCGGGGCGGAGCTGCTCGGACTCACCGGCCAGGACCAGATCCCCCAGCTGGGTGGTGACGGCCCGTGCGGCCGGGGTGGACGTGGCCGCCACCAAACCGCCGATGCGCTGGCGCTGTGTCCGGATGTCGGCTACCGGGAGTCCGTTCCCGACCGGTCCGGGCACACTGTGGCAGGCCGTGCGACACGCGGTGGTCGGGAGGATGCCGAATAGGTCCGAGGTGATCACGGGCTCCACTAGGGGATTGTCGTCGAGAGCGCTGAGCAGGGTGCCAACGAAGGCAGGGTCGTCGGACCAGCCGGTCGGAGCCACGACCGCCACGATCCGGGGAGTCGAATCGTTGGGTTTCTCGAAGTAGATCTGGGCCAGTTCGGCCACCAGTTGGGAGGCGGCCAGGACCGGGTTGCCCGGAGCACCGGTGAAGCGGGACGCGAGGTCAGCGTCGGCGGTCACCGCCACGACGGGTGTTCCGGTCGTCGGGCTGAGCGGGAAGGGCTCCGCCGCCGAACCGTTGGTCGGCGCCTCCGGCACGCTGGTGGAGGGCACCACCAGCTGCCGGTAGCCCTCGGTCTCCAGCTGGGAGAGGGTGGCAGCGTCGACCCCGTCGTTGGAGATCCAGGCGCTCACCGCAGGTGTCGCCGATCGGGGCAGGTAGGTGGCGAGGACCTGTGACCCGCGGCTGACCTGGAGGGCCAGCTCGGAGCCGAGCCCCGCTCCGACGAGGTCCGAGGCGTCGACGGGGACGTAGGGGGCCGAAGTGAACTCATGGACCTGGGGGGTGTCGGCCAGGGAGGCCAGCTCGGCCACGGTCGACTGATGGCCGGTGGCGGCGAGTTCGGCCACGGTCTGTGGGCTGGTCTCGAGCGTCACGGGGACGGTCGGGTGCGCCTCGGCGATGGTGGCTACGGTCGCCGTGATGTCCGAGACGGCTTCCGCGGACGGCTGGTCGAGGGCGGCACCGGGACGTGCGGTCAGCTGGGCACGGTCCGGCCCCGTGGCCGGAGTCAGGGTGGCGGCGATGGGGAGGATCACTGCCACGCGGAGCCGTTGGGTGGACGCCGGGGTCTCGGTGAAGATCAAGTGGGTGGTGAAGGCCCCGACGGACTGACCGTTGCCGGTGTCGACCAGCTGGAGCCGCACCGGATAGACGCCCGAGGGCGCGTTCCCGCACTGGCCTCCGCCCGCGGGCAGGTCGATGGCGAACTGTCCGGCCGGCGCGGTGACCCCGTGTCCCACGTAGACCGGCATCGACAGGTCGAAGCCTCCCGAGGCGGTGGAGGGAAGGCCGGAGACGGCCAACGGCGACCGGGTGGCATCGATCGGTGAACCGGCCGGACCGACGGTCGAGTTCACCGACTGATCGAAGGCCGAGATGCTGGACAGGCAGGGGTAGACGCTCACTGACACGCCCAGTTGGGATGCCGGGGGGGCTCCGGCAGCGGCGCGCAGCTTGAGGTCGAACGACCCGTCGGGGCCGACCGACGCCGACTGGGATACCAGGATTAAGGGAGGGCCCACCACCGCCCCCGACACCCCCGCCCCGGAGGCCGCGCCAGCCGCCGCCGGAGCGAGGAGCATCAGCCCGGCCATGGCGGTCGTGACCATCCAGATCCCGGTACGGAGGGGGCGGAACGGTCGTCGCCGGGCGCCACGCTGTCCCACCCCGACGATCGGGGCGGGCCCGTCCCCTGGGGGCACGCCGGCCCGGGGGTGGCTGCCGCTGGGGCACAGGCTGCCTCGTTCCCGATCCACTTCGGACGCCACCCTACGCCAGAACGGATGGCGGTCTACGCCAGTCGCACTACCCTCGGCGGCGTGTTCCCCGAGCGACTGCGACCATTGGTGGAGGCCACCGCTGACCTCTCCGATCGCTTCGCGACGGCCGGGCACTCCCTCTACCTCGTGGGGGGATCGGTCCGCGACGCCATCGTGTCCGAGCCCGATGCGGGTGTCCCCGACGGGGCTGGGGGCGACCTCGACTTCACCACCGATGCACGACCGGACGCCATCGAGGCGGTGGTGTCCGGATGGGCCGACGCCGTGTGGACTCAGGGTAAGCGCTACGGAACCATCGGGTGCCGCCGGGGTGACCAGAAGTACGAGATCACCACCCACCGGGCCGAGGCCTACCGGCCCGATTCCCGCAAACCGGAGGTGGCCTTCGGCGACAGGGTGGAGGACGACCTGGCCAGACGGGACTTCACCATCAACGCCATGGCCCTCAAGCTGCCCGACCTCGAGCTCATCGATCCCTTCGACGGGCTGGTCGACCTGGCCGAGCATCGCCTGCGCACCCCGCTCGACCCCGCCGTCTCCTTCGCCGACGACCCGTTGCGGATGCTCCGGGCCGCCCGGTTCATCGCCCGGCTCGAGCTCGAGCCCGACCCGGGGCTGGTCGATGCGGTGAGGGCCGACCATCACCGCCTGGCCATCGTTTCGGCGGAGCGGATCCGCGACGAGCTCGACAAGATCGTGGTGGTCCCGGTGCCGTCGGTGGCCCTGTGGTTCGTGGTCCGCACCGGACTGGCCGGCGAATTCCTGCCCGAGCTGCCCGGCCTCGCCCTCGAGCAGGACCCTGTACATCGCCACAAGGACGTGCTGGCCCACACCCTGGCGGTGGTGGACAAGACGGGTCCCGACCGGCTGCTTCGACTGGCTGCGCTCTTCCACGACGTGGGCAAGCCCAAGACCCGGGCCTTCGTCGACGGTGGGGTGACCTTCCACCACCACGAGGTGGTCGGAGCGCGGATGACCCGCCACCGCATGCAGGCCCTGCGCTATCCCAACGACGAGGTGGAGGTGGTGACCGAACTTGTCAACCTGCATCTGCGCTTTCACACCTACCGGCTGGGGTGGTCCGACCGGGCGGTTCGCCGCTATGTGCGGGACGCCGGCCCGCTCCTCGATCAGTTGAACGAGCTCACCCGGTGTGACTGCACCACCCGCAATGAGGCCAAGGCCCGGGCCCTGGCCCGTCGCATGGACGAGCTCGAGGCCCGGATCGCCGACCTGCGAGAGCAAGAGGAACTCGACGCCATGCGCCCCGACCTGGACGGGTCCCAGGTGATGGAGGAGTTGGGCCTCGGGCCCGGCCGTGACGTGGGTCGGGCCCTGGCCTACCTCTTGGAGCTGCGCATGGACGAAGGACCCCTGGGCGAGGAGGAGGCGAAAAAGCGCCTCCTCCAGTGGTGGTCCCGGCAGTCCTGACGGGGACCGGCCGCGGTCAGACCGGTTCAGTCCTCGGGCCAGACGGGATTGGGCTCGCCGGCGGCGAACGCCTCCACCATCTCGTGGCAGACGTCGTCGTGGTACTGAACAGGGGGTGACTTCATGAAATAGGCGGACGGGCCGAGCAGGGGCCCGCCGATGCCCCGGTCGAGGGCCAGCTTGGCGCACCTCACGGCGTCGATGATCACCCCGGCCGAGTTGGGCGAGTCCCACACCTCGAGCTTGAGTTCGAGGTTGAGCGGGACGTCACCGAAGTTCCGACCCTCCATCCTGATGTAGGCCCACTTCCGGTCGTGGAGCCACGGCACATGGTCAGACGGTCCGATGTGCACGTCGTCGGCAGGAAGGGTCCCGTGCTCGATCTGGCTGGTGACGGCCTGGGTCTTCGAGACCTTCTTGGACTCGAGGCGGTCCCGCTCCAGCATGTTCTTGAAGTCCATGTTCCCACCCACGTTGAGCTGGTAGGTGTGGTCGAGGGCCAGGCCGCGGTCCTCAAACAGCCGGGTCAGGATCCGGTGCACGATGGTCGAGCCCACCTGACTCTTGATGTCGTCGCCGACGATGGGCAGCCCGGCGTCCCGGAACCGTCGGGCCCACTCGGGGTCCGAGGCGATGAACACCGGGATGGCATTGACGAAGCCCACACCCGGCCTGGAGGCAGGCCTCGGCGTAGAAACGCTGGGCCTGCTCAGATCCGACGGGCAGGTAGCTGACCAGCACGTCGGCCCGGGATTCCCGGAGGGCGGCAACCACGTCGACCGGCTCGGCCGGCGACTCCTCGACCGTCTCCCGGTAGTACTTGCCGAAGCCGTCGAGGGTGGGACCCCGCTGGACGGTGATGCCCAGCTCGCCCACGGTGGCGAACCGGATGGTGTTGTTCTGGCCGGCGAAGATGGCCTTGCCCAGGTCGGTGCCGACCTTGGCGGCGTCGGCATCGAAGGCGGCAACGAACTCGAGGTCGCTGACGTGGTAGCCGCCCAGCACCACGTGCATGAGACCGGGAACCGTCTCGGTGGGATCGGCCTCCCGGTAGTACTCGACACCCTGGATGAGGGAGCTGGCGCAGTTGCCGACGCCGGCGATGGCGACACGGATGGTGCTCATAGGTTGGTTCCCTTCGTTGCTGTAACGGCGTCCCCGTTTCGGGGCTCGCGGCTGTCGGTTCGAGGTGCTGTCTGCTTCTGCCGTTCGGACTCGATCAGGCGGTCGAGCCAGGCGATGTCGTGCTCGGTGGCCTCGGTGCTGTGCTCCACGAGGGAGCGGGTGTAGACGTCGAGCCGGTCCCCGGCCGCCCGGGCCCGGTCGACGGCCAGTCGCCGGGTCAGCTGGGCGCGGCGTCGCTCGAGGAGGCTGAGGCGGGCCTGGGGTGCGAGGTACCGGGCAAAGGCCAGCCGGAGGCCGAAACTGCGGGCGTCGTCGGTGCCGGCCGGCTCGTCGGCATCGAGGAGGTGCTCGAAGAGTTCCCGACCCTGATCGGTGATCCGGTACACCTTGCGCGAGCGCTTGGTGCCGCGGGACGTGCCGGCTCTGCGGGTCCGGAGCCCGGCCCGCTCACCGCCCAGTGAACCCGTGGAGGGCAGGGGAGTGACGGCCGGGGTTCCGGCCGACTCGGTGACCGTCACGGCGGCGGCTTTCTCGAGGCGGGACAGCGCCGGATAGAGCGAGCCGAACGAGATGTTGGCGAACAGGCCCAGTTCGTCGCGGAGCCGACGGCGGATCTCGTAGCCGTGGAGCTCCTGTTCGTGGAGGAGCCCGAGGATGGCCAGATCGAGCATCAGCCTTCGCTTCGCTCGGTGTTTCCCGAATGCATACCCGGCATGATATATCAGTTCGATATATCAATGCAATACATCGGCACGGTAGGGCAGGCCGGGGCTACGCCCAGGGTCCCAGTTGGCCCTCTTCCGACGGTCCAAGGACGGTGCCCCACCGTGCCCGAGGGATTACCCTTGGCCCCGTGGGCTTCCGACCCGGACCGCTGGACGGCGTGAAGACGTCCCCCACCGGGGGGCAGGTGGAGTACCTGCTCGCCCGCAATGCCATCATCCGTGAGTACCGCAAGGGTCGCCTCTCCCGGCTGGATGTCTGCGACGCCCATCCCGAACTGCTGCGCGCCGCCCGCAACCTGGGCCGTGCCACGGGTGAACGTTGTCCCATCTGCGAGGAGACCGACCTGGTCGACGTGACCTTCGTGTTCGGGTCGCGTCTGCCGCCGGGGGGTCGCTGCGTGGCCACCCAGGCCGAGCTCACCCGGTACTGGCGGCGCAAGGACCCAGTCGTCTGTTACGTCATCGAGGTCTGCACCGACTGCTCCTGGAACCACCTGTCCCGCATGTACCCGGCCGGCGCCGGCGTGGAGGCGGTGGCCCGGAAGTCCCTCCGCGGTCGGGCCAGCTTGTAGCTCCTGGTCGGTCATCCGCTGGGCAACTGGAACGCGTTCCACCGTGAAATGGTCTAAAAGGGGGGGATGATCCTCAACGGGAAGACCGTCATCGTCACCGGCGTGGGCGGGGGACTGGGGCGCGAGTGCGCGACCAGCGCCCTGCGTGATGGGGCCAACGTGGTACTGGCCGCGCGGACCGCCGACACCTTGGAGAAGACCGCAGCCGAACTCGACCCCGGCGGCGAGCGGGTGACCACCCAGGTCACCGACATCACCGAGGCCGAGTCGTGCGAGGCCCTGGTCCAGCACGCCCTCGAGCGGTTCGGTTCGGTCGACGCCCTCATCCAGGTGGCGGCGTACGAGAACGTATGGGGGGGCCTCTACGACCTCCGGTTCGAGGCGTGGCGCAAGGCCTTCGAGACCAACGTCATCGGCGCCCTCACCGTCCTGCGCCCGGTGGCCACGGCCATGAAGGCCGGGGGCGGGGGCTCGGTGGTCCTGATCGGCTCCCAGTCCATGTTCCAGCCGGCGCTTCCCCAAAGCGGGTACGCCGCCTCCAAAGGCGCCCTGCTGTCGGCCATGTACTACCTGGCCGACGAGCTCGGTGCCGACAACATCCGCTGCAACATGGTGGTGCCGTCGTGGATGTGGGGTCCTAACGTGGAGATGTACGTGAACGGCACGGCCACGAGCCAGGGGATCACCCCCGAGGAGGTCCTCGAGGGGATCGTGGGCACGTTCCCGCTCCGCCGGATGACCGAGGACGGTGAAGTGGCCGATGTGGCTGTCTTCTTCGCCTCCGACTACGCCAAGGCGGTCACCGGACAACACCTGATGGTGAACTCTGGCGAGATGATGCGATGAGCGCCGAACCCAAGAGGGTGGTGATCTGGGGTACCGGATTCGTGGGGAAGATGGTGATCCCCGAGGTGGTCCGCCATCCTGCCTTCGAGCTGGTGGGAGTGGGTGTGAGTAATCCCGACAAGGTGGGCAGGGACGCCGGCGAACTCTGCGGAATCGGCGCGGTGGGCGTGACGGCCACCGACGATCTGGAGGCGCTCGTGGCCCTCCGTCCCGACGCCCTGGTTCATTACGGGCCCACCGCCGCCCGGGCCAACGACAACATCCGGGACATCGGTGCCTTTCTGCGGGCCGGCATCGACGTGTGCTCCACGGCCATGACTCCGTGGGTGTGGCCCTCCATGTCCCTCAACCCGCCCAGCTGGGTCGACCCGATCACCGAAGCGTGCGAGGCCGGGGGGTCGTCGTGTTTCACCACCGGTATCGATCCCGGATTCGCCAACGATCTCTTCCCCATGACCCTGATGGGTCTGTGCGGCGAGGTTCGACAGGTCCGGGCGCTCGAGATCCTCGACTACATCAACTACGAGGGCGACTACGAGGACGAGATGGGCATCGGCCGACCGCCCGAGTACGTGCCGCTGCTCGAGCACACCGACATCCTGGTGATGTCATGGGGGGCGACGGTGCCGATGATGGCCCACGCCGTGGGCATCGAGCTCGACGAGATCACCTCCACCTGGGAGAAGTGGGTCACCGACACCACTATCACCACGGCCAAGGGTGTGATCAGCCCCGGTGAGGTGGCCGCCATCCGGTTCACCGTCAACGGCGTCTACCACGGCGAGCCCCGCATCTGCCTGGAGCACATCAACCGGGTGGGTACCGACGCCGCCCCGGACTGGCCTCGGGGCAATCAGGACGACGTCTACCGGGTGGTCATCGAGGGTTCGCCGTCCATCACCCAGGAGACGGCGTTCCGCTTCTCGGACGGGAGCGGCCGGGACGCCGCCGCCGCTGGCTGTCTGGCCACGGGCCTGCGCGCCCTCAACGCCGTCCCCGCTGTCAACGCGCTGCCACCGGGCTGGGTGACCGCGCTCGACCTGCCCCTGATCCCCGGGGTGGGCACCATCCGGTGACGGTGGTCCGAACCCTGTCCCGCCGCCCCTTACCTCGCCACCCCGCTTCCGCCCCCCTCCGATCCCAGCCACAGGAGCGACCATGACCCCTGAAGACCTTGTCGAGATGGAGCTGATCAAGCGGCTCAAGTACAAGTACCTCCGCTGTCTCGACCAGAAGCTCTGGGACGAGATCGAGACCTGTTTCGTACCCGAGGCCACCGCCCGCTACGGCGGCGGGCTCTACGAGTTCGACGGTCGGGACGCCATCATGGAGTTCCTGCGCACGTCGATGGGCGCTACCACGATGCTCAGCAGTCATCGGTGCCACCATCCCGAGATCGACCTCACCGGGCCGGACGAGGCCACCGGGGTGTGGGCCTTGGAGGACGTGGTCATCCTCACCGACATCGGTATCAACGTCCAGGGTGCGGCGTTCTACACCGACCGCTATGTGAAGCGCGATGGGGAGTGGCTCATTCTCCACACCGGGTACAAGCGCTCGTACGAGGAGCTGATGCCCCGGGGGTCCATCACGGGCATCAAACTCACGGCCGACTGGTGGGCGACGGACGGCCGCTCGACCCTGGGGTAGATCGAGGGGCCAACCCGGACCGCGGCCGGGTCCGGCCCGCGGTCAGGCCAGGGTGGCCCCGTCGATGAGGAGGTCGGCCCCGTTCATGTGGGAGGCCTCGTCCGAGGCCACGAAGGCGATGGCCGCGGCGATCCCTTCGGGCGTCCCGAACGGCCCGAGCGGGGTGACCCGGCCGAGGAGCTTGATGTCGGCCCCCTCGGGCAGGTGGAAGGCTCCGGTGATGGGGGTGTCGATGGCGCCCGGGCTGATGCTGTTGACCCGGAGGCCCTGAGCGGCGTACTCGACGGCGAGTGACCGGGTCAGGGCCAGGACGCCCCCCTTGGAAGCCACATAGGCGGTGGCCCAGGGCTGGCCGGCGTGCGCCGCCGTGGAGGCCAGGTTGACGATGTTGCCCCGGGTGGCCAGCAGATGGGGCAGGGACTCCCGGCACATGAGAAAGGTCCCGGTCAGGTTGATGGCGATCAACCTGCTCCACTCGTCCAGCGTGACCTCGTGAGTATGGGAGAACGACAGCACCCCGGCCACATTGACCACGACGTCGAGGCCGCCGAGTTGGTCGACCGACGTGGTGATGAGGTCGATCACCCCGTCCTCGGTGGACACGTCACCGACCAGAGTGGTGATCAACCCTCCCCGGCCGTGGGCATCTACGACCAGCTTCTCCAACAACTCGGCGTTGACGTCGACGGCCATGACATCGGCGCCCTCGGAGGCCAGACGGAGGGCGGTGGCCCGTCCGATGCCCGAGGCCGCACCGGTGACGATGGCGCGGCGCCCGGTGAAGCGGGTGGGAGTCATGGCCAGACTGTACGGCGTCCGGTGGCGGTGTGTTCCCCCCGGAGGCCGGACCCGCCGGTAACGTTGACCGATCGAGTCGGTTAGGCGGGCCGCAGTGCGCATCGCGGGAGGCGAGCATGTCGAGCAGGGCCCCGTCCGGAGGCCGGTCGAAGAACCTGATCCTCATGGCGATGATCTTCGCCGTCTCCATGACCTTCATCGATCAGACCATCGTCTCGATCGCCGTGCCCGAGATCCAGAAGGAACTGGGACTGAGTGCCACCGGCGTCCAGTGGGCCGTCAATGCCTACCTCCTGTCGCTGGCCGCCTTCTTCGCCTTCGGCGGCCGACTGGCCGACACCCTAGGGCCACCGCAAGATGGCCACCCTCGGCGTCATCATCTTCGCCGGTGCGTCTACCCTGTGCGGGCTCACGCCCAAGGGCGGCCTGGCCGAGGCATGGATCGTGACCTTCCGAGCCGTCCAGGGCCTCGGTGGCGCCATCATGTTCCCGGCGGCCCTGGCCATCGTGGTCCAGACCTTCCCCCTGCGGGAACGAGGCAAGGCCCTGGCCACCTTCTTCGGCATCGCCGGCGGGCTCACCGCCGTCGGCCCCATCCTCGGCGGCTACCTCACCCAGTGGACGTGGCGGGCCATCTTCTGGGTCAACATCCCCGTGGCCGTCATCGCCCTGGTCCTCATCGTCATCTCGAAGCCGGTCACCTCGTACCAGGCGGCCAGGATGGACTACCGGGGACTCGTCCTCATCGCCTCGGGCGTGGCCCTCAGCGTGTTCGGGTTCCAACAGTCCTCGATCTGGGGATGGAGCAATCCGGGTACCGGGTTGTGCATCGCGGCCGGCCTGGTCCTGTTGGTGGTCTTCGCCCTGGTGGAGTTGCGCACCGACTCCCCACTCATCCAGGTCCGCATCTTCCGGATCCGGCCCTTCCTGTTCGAGAATCTCGTCCTCGGGGTCGCCATGCTGGCTTTCGTCCCCGTCTTCTTCTTCGCCAGCGAGTACGCCCAGATCTCCCTGGCCAAGTCGGCCTCGGAGGCGGGCCTGTTCCTGCTCTACTTCTTCATCGGCTTCGTCATCGCCGCGCAGATCGGCGGCCGGATGCTGGATCGGGGAGGGGCCAAGCGTCCGGTGGTGGCGGGCTGCGTCCTCGCCGCCGTGGGTTTCTACCTGTGGGCCGGCAAGGTGACCGGGCTCAGCTTCCACACCCAGCAGTGGTTCGTCATCCTGGCCGGCGCCGGCATGGGCCTCATGTTGGGTCCGGCCAGTACCGACGCCGTCAATCGCGCCTCCCGGCTCTCCTACGGTGAGGCCACGGGGATCACCCAGACGGTGCGGAACTACGCCGCCAGCCTGGGCCTGGCCATTCTGGGGACGGTGCTCATCACCGTCATGCGCTCGCACCTGGCGACGTCCCTGGAGGCCCAAGGCGTGCCGGAGGCCCAGGCCACGCGGGAGGCGTCCACCTTGGCCCAGTCCCAAGGGGGGACGGGAGCGCGTCCTCGATCCCCCACTTCGTGCGCCTCGACTTCGCCTATGCCACCCGCAGCGTCCTCTACGGGATGGCGCTGGCCATGGCCGTGGCCGCCGTGGTGGGGCTGGTCGGGCTGCGGGCCGGCCTCCAAGAGGATCCCGGACCCGACGGTGTCGCTCCCCTCGACGAGGGCCGTACGACGTCGGCCGAGACCTGACCCACCGCCTCCCGGTGGCCCTCCGCCGAGCGCCCGTCACCTCGGACCCCACCGGCGATAAGCTGCAGGTGGCAGTACCCAGTGCTCCGCGGTGGCCATCACCGCCCATGCCGCCGGCAGCCTCCGGGCGCTGGACGGTTCGATCAGGAGGATTTCCATGCCCGAGGCCCGATCCGTGGTCACCGTCCCGTCCGTCCGTGCCGCCAAACGTCGGGACGGTCATGCCCCCCTCGTAATGGTCACCGCCTATGACGCGCCCGGGGCACGGATCGCCGATGCCGCCGGCGTGGACCTCATCCTCGTGGGGGACTCGGTGGCCAACAACGTGTTGGGCTACGAGGACAACCTGCAGGTCACCGTGGCGGACATGGCCCATCACACCGCGGCGGTGGCCCGGGCCAAGCCGGGAGCGCTCGTCGTGGCCGACCTGCCCTGGCTGAGCTACCACATCGACTCCGCCGACACCGTCCGCAACGCCGCCCTGCTCATCCGGGCCGGGGCCCAGGCAGTCAAGTTGGAGGGCGGAGCCGTCCGGACACCCATGATCGACGCCCTGGTCGCCGCCGAGATACCGGTGATGGGCCACCTGGGACTCACCCCCCAGTCGATCAACGTGATGGGCGGGTACCGGGTCCAGGGTCGGGACCAGGCCGCCGCGCACTCGCTCGCTGTCGACGCCAAGGCCATCGCCGCCGCCGGCTGTTTCGCCGTGGTGCTGGAGGGGGTCCCCGAGTCGGTGGGGGCGGCCATCACCGACTCGCTCGATGTGCCGACCATCGGGATCGGAGCCGGCCCGGCCTGTGACGGACAGGTCCTGGTGTTCCACGACGTCCTCGGCTTCAACGAGCGGGTGCCCAAGTTCGTCCGCCGCTATGCCGAGCTGGGCGAGGCGGCCACCGAGCGCGGTGGCCGCCTTCGCCGCCGACGTCCGGTCGGGGGCCTTCCCCGCCGATGCCGAGGTCTACCACTGAGCCGCTCCTGGCCGGGGGCGGTTCGGCGGCCGGTCCGATTACCGGTAGGGTAGAGCGGTTGTTCCGGCCGCCTTCACGGCGGCCACCCCGTTCCGACCTGCCCCACGCCGTGGGGCTCGGGCAGTTCCTGCCCGATCCAGAGGGAGGTAGCCGTTCATGCGGCCCTACGAAGTCATGGTCATTTTCGATACCGGCGCCGACGAGGCCGCCGTGAACGGCGTCCTCGACCGGGCGCTGGAGGCGCTCAAGGCCAAGGGTGGCAGCCCGGGTCGGGTCGAGCGTTGGGGTCGGCGCACCTTCGCCTATGAGGTGCAGCACAAGCGTGAGGGCTACTACGTGGTCATCGAGCTCACCTCCGAGCCGGCCGCCGTGGCCGACATGGAGCGGGTGCTGGTGCTGGCCGACGAGGTGCTCCGGCACAAGGCCATGCGCATCCCCGACAAGGTGGCCGGACGCCGGGCCGCCGCCGCGACCGCCGCCACCGGGGAGGCCTGAGATGGCCCCGGGAAACGCCATCACCCTGGTGGGCAACGTCACCCGTGACCCCGAGTTGCGCTTCACCAACACCGGTCAGGCGACGGCCAGCTTCGGTCTGGCCGTCAACCGGCGGTGGCAGAACCGCCAGACCCAGGAGTGGGAAGAGGCGGTCTCCTTCTTCGACGTGGTGTGCTGGCGGGAGATGGCCGAGAACGCCGCCGAGAGCCTGACCAAGGGCTCGCGGGTGATCGTGACCGGGCGCCTCGACCAGCGGAGCTGGGAGACCCCCGACGGCGACAAGCGGTCGAAGGTGGAAGTGGTCGCCGATGAGATCGGGCCGAGCATCCGCTGGGCCACGGCACAGGTGACCAAGAACGAGCGCCGTGGACCGGGAGAGGGTGGTTCCGGCAGCGGTAGCGGCGGCGGACGCCCGTCGTCCGGGGGCGGCGGACCGGCCGCAGAGCCCCAAGGGTACGGATACAGCGAGGAGCCTTTCTAGCCATGGCACGCAACAACGATCGTGGAGGTACCACCCGGCGTTCCCCGAAGGACACCGGTCGGCGCATCAAGAAGAAGCCGTGCGCCCTGTGCAAGGACCGGGTGGAGTGGGTCGACTACAAAGACGTCGGCCTGCTGCGCAAGTACATGAGCGACCGGGGCAAGATCCGGGCCCGTCGGGTCTCGGGCAACTGCACCCAGCACCAGCGGGACGTGGCCATCGCCATCAAGACCGCCCGTGAACTGGTCCTCCTGCCGTACACCCAGCGGACCACCACGGAGCGCCCCGGCGGCCGCGGGGGCGGCCGGGGTGGCCGTGAGGGTGGCTACGGCGGTCAGGGCGGCCGTGGCCGGCGCGACGAGGAACGCTCGTTGTCCGCCGATGCCACCTCGAACGCCGTGGCCGACGACGCGCCGCGGACCACCGTCATCGACGAGGTGGTGGAGGTCACCGGGACCGGTGACGGCACAGTGACCGAGTCGGAGGTCGAAGAGATCCTCGTCGAGGGCGGGGAGGCCTGAGATGAAGGTCCTGCTCCGCAGTGACATCGACGGGGTGGGCAAGCGCGGGGACATTATCGACGTCTCCGGCGGCTTCGCCCGCAACCATCTGCTCCCGGCGGGCAAGGCCATTGCCGCCTCACCGGGGATCGAGTCCCAGGCCGCGGCCATGCGGCGGTCGCGGGATCTCCGGGACGCCCGGGACCGGGAGTCCTCCGAGACGGTGGCCCGGACCCTGGTCGGCAACGTCATCACCCTGCAGGCCCGGCGCCACGGGCGACCGGCTGTTCGGGTCGGTGACGGCTGCCGACATCGTGAAGAAGGTCGAAGAGCAGACCGGTGCCGTGGTCGACCGCAAGGACCTCGTCCTCGACGAGCCCATCAAGACGGTGGGGGAGCACAACGTCCGGGTGGAGCTGCTCGGTGGGGTGGTCTTCGAGTTAACCGTGAACGTCGCCGCCGAGAGCTGACCGACACCGCGTCCGACGTCCCGCCGCCCTGTCGTAGGCACCGCGGGAGGCGGGAACGGTGCGGGGCTGACCGGGAATCGGCCCGAGCGCCGACCCTCGTCGGCCCTGCGGGATCCACCGCGGTGTCACACCGCCCGGGGATGATGGCGCCATGTCCCGCTCCGTCCGCAGCCGACCCCACCTTGTCCACGCGTCGTCCACACCTACGGGCACCTATATCCCCAAGAAGATGCCCTTACGCTCCACAGGGCACCTCGGACAGGGTTGAGGAACAATGGTTCAAGCCTTTGACGACACGCGACCCCGACGGTTTCCGTCCTCCGCCGGGGGAGCCGGACTGCCGGCCGGACGCGTTCCCCCCCACAACCTCGAGGCCGAGGAGTCGCTGCTCGGCGCCATGCTGCTGTCGCGGGACGCCATCGCCTCGGCCATGGAGATCTGCAAGCCCGAGGACTTCTACAAGTCGTCCCACGGGCACATCTTCCTGGCCATCACCGCACTGTTCAGCCAGGGGGAGCCGGCCGACTGGGTGACGGTCACCGAGGAGCTCCGCCGACGCGGACTCCTCGAGACCATCGGTGACCCCTCGGTGTTCGTCTCCCTCCAGGCCAACACCCCGTCGATCGGTAATGCCGACTACTACGCCCGGATCATTGAGGAGCACGCCCTGTTGCGGCGGCTGGTGGGGGTGGCGGGCGAGATCACCGAGCTCGGCTACAGCGTGCCCGAGGATGTCTCCGAGGTACTCGACCGGGCCGAGAGTCTGGTCTTTGATGTGGCCCAACGCCGTGTGGTGGACTCGATGACCCCGCTGCGCGATCTTCTCGGTGACGGCCTCGACCATCTGCAGCGCCTCTACGACCAGGGTGACGCCATCACCGGCCTGGCCACCGGGTACGCCGACCTCGACGAGCTCCTGGCCGGGATGCAGCCGTCCAACCTCATCGTGGTCGGGGCCCGTCCCTCCATGGGTAAGACCGCCTTCGCCCTCGGGATGGTGGCGCACGCCGGGATCAAGCTCAACGTGCCGACGCTGCTCTTCTCCCTCGAGATGAGCCATATGGAGTTGACCCAGCGCCTGCTCGGGTCCGAGGCGCGGGTCGACGCCAACCGCATGCGCACCGGGAAGTTGCGGGAGGCGGACTGGTCCAAGGTGGGCAACGCCATCAGCCGGATGAGCGAGGCCCCCATCTTCATCGACGACAACCCCAACCTGACGGTGATGGACATCCGCGCCCGCGCCCGCCGTCTCAAGAGCCGGGTCGGCCTCGGCCTGGTGGTGGTGGACTACCTGCAACTCATGACCGGGCGCCACGGGGCGGAGAACCGTCAGGTCGAGGTGTCCGAGATCAGCCGGGGCCTCAAGATCCTGGCCCGCGAGTTGGAGGTGCCGGTGGTGGCCCTGTCCCAGCTCTCCCGGGGCCTCGAACAGCGTCAGGACAAGCGTCCGATGCTGGCCGACCTCCGCGAGTCGGGCTCCATCGAGCAGGACGCCGACGTGGTCATGTTCATCTACCGCGACGAGATCTACAACCCCGAGTCCGCCGAGAGCCAGGGCGTGGCGGAGATCCACGTGGCCAAGCACCGCAACGGCCCGACCGGTGTGCAGCGACTGGCCTTCATCGGCCACCACACCCGTTTTGACAACATGGCCCGCCCCTAAGGCACGAGCACCGCTGACCGGGGACCGGTCGGATTTTCGATGATGATGGGACGGTGGCCGACTACGTCCTCCCCCGGATCCCAGCCTCGGCCGGCGCGCTCATCCGTGACGGCGCCGGTTCCCTGTTGATCCTCAAGCCGACCTACAAGTCGGGTTGGACCGTGCCGGGAGGCCAGCTCGAAGAGGACGGGGAGACCCCCTGGGAAGGCTGTCGCCGCGAGGTGCTGGAGGAAACCGGCCTGGTCGTACGAGCCGGCCGCCTGGCCTGTGTGGACTTCCTCCGTCCCCGTCCCCACCGGCCCGGAGGTCTCCGGTTCCTCTTCGACTGCGGCTCCCTCGGGCCCGGCCAGGTCGAGGCGGTCGTCCTGCAGGTCGAGGAGATCAGCGAGTACCGGTGGGTGGCACCCGGTGAGGCCGATGACCGGTTGAGCGGACCGGTGGGCCGACGGGTTCGTCAGGCTCTGCTCCACCCCGACGAAACCATCTATCTGGAGGACGGTCGACCCCTGGAGTCGGTCACCCCCGGAGGGCCGATCCGGCCAGGGCGGTGACGAACCGCTGCAGGGGTAGCCGGTCGAGGTCGGCGACCCGGGTGCAGGCGAACCAGGGCTCCGCGGCGGCGACGGAGGTCACCGGATGGAGCTCGACCATGGTGCCGCGCGCCAAGCTGTCGGCACAGGAGAAGTCGGGGAGCAGGCTGCACCCGATGCCGGCGTCGACGGCGGCGGCCACCGCCCGGAGGTCCGGGGCCACCAGCCGCAGGTCGCCGGCGAAGGGCCGTCCGAGGGCGGCCAGCCAGAACCGCCGGGTCATGGGGAGTTCGGCGCTGTAGGCCACCCAGGGTCTGCCCGTCAGCCACGTGCCCAGTGCGGCCAAGGAGCCCAGGGGCTCGGCCGGCGCCGACCCGGGCGCGCCGACCAGCACGAACCGCTTCATGCCGATGGGCTCGGCCGACAGTGAGCGGCGACCCGGGGAGATGCTGGTCACGGCCACATCGAGCTCGCCCCGCTCCACCAGGGCCAGGTTCTCGTGGTCCGATCCGAACCGGGCCACCAGGGCGGGACCGTCGGGGGTCAGCCGCGGCACCACCACGGCGGAGAAGAACTCGGCCGACGATCCCAGCCGGAGGACGGGATCCGGCGGGGCCACCGGCCCGCCGTCCAGGCCCACCAGCACCGGCTCGAGCCGGTCGAGGGAGTCGGCCACCTGGGCGTGCAGTTCACGACCGCGTCGGGTGGGCTCCACGCCCCGGGGTGTCCGGGTGAACAGGGGCAGACCGACCCGCCGCTCGAGGGCGGCCAACTGCTGGCTGGCCGCCGGCTGGGAAAGACCGCGGTGCGCCGCGCCTCCACTCACCGACCCCGAGCGGTAGACGGCGATGAACGTGCGTAGCCACTCCGATGTAGCCATTCGGTTAGCTTATAACCTGATGTTCAGTAATGTTGCTTTGCCAATGGGAACCGGGGAGCGCATGCTGAAGTCATGACCGACGTCCCCTACACCCACGGCCACCACGACAGCGTGTTGCGGTCGCACCGCTGGCGAACGGCGGAGAACTCGGCCGCCTACCTGGTGGATCACCTCCGACCCGGCCTGTCGCTGCTCGACGTGGGATGCGGCCCGGGGACGATCACGGGTGACCTGGCCGCTCGGGTGGCACCGGGAACGGTGATCGGGGTCGACACGTCCGCCGAGGTGCTGGTCGAGGCCCGAGAGGTCGCCCGGCGGCCCGGTGTGGTCAACCTGTCCTTCGAGGTCGGGAGCGTCTTCGACCTCCGCTTCGACCCGGACACCTTCGATGTGGTCCACGCCCACCAGGTGCTCCAGCACGTCGGTGACCCGGTGGCCGCCCTGGTCGAGATGCGGCGGGTGTGCCGACCCGGGGGCGTGGTGGCCGTCCGGGACGGCGACTACCCCGGCTTCCGCCACTTCCCCGACGATCCTGATCTCGACCGGGCCATCGCCGCCTACGGCGAGTTGACCCGTCGCAACGGGGCCAACTGGGATGCCGGCCGCCGCCTGCTGGCGTGGGTCCATGCCGCCGGGTTCACCTCGGTGGTTCCCTCGGCATCCTCTTGGTGCTTCGCCACGCCCGACGACCGGGCGTGGTGGGGTGGGCTCTGGGCCGACCGCTTCACCCGGTCGGACATGGCCGAGCAACTCCTGGCCCACGGGGTGGCCTCGGCCGGGGACCTGGCGGACTTCGCCGCCGCCTGGCGGCGGTGGGCGGACTCGCCGGACGGCTGGTTCGTGGCGGTCCACGGGGAGGTGCTGGCCACCGCCTGACCCGGTCTCATGCGGCCGGAGGACGGGCCCCGGTGCCGCGTCCGTCACCCAGTGCCTCGAGAAAGCGGTCCGGTGCTTCGATCATCGGGTAGTGGCCGACCCCGGCGAGCCGGGAGACGGCGCAGTCGGGCCGGGCCGCCACCAGCCGGTCGACCATGGCGGGCACGGCGATGGGGTCGTCGAGTCCCCACACCACGGTGAGCGGGGAGGGATGGCGCTCGATGGCCCCGGTGAATCGGGACTCCGACCGCCGCCGCTCCTCGATGTAGCGGATGAGGCGGGGGAGCAGTTGCTGGCCGTTCTGGTGGGTCATCAGGGCCCATTGGCAGGCCAGCTCGACGGGGTCGGGAACGGTGGCCGGGCTGAACGTCGCCGCCACGCCGGCCATCACGTCCTCCTCGCCGAGGAGGGCCTCGTCGGGCAGCCGCTGGTCGGGTAGGTCCAACAGGAGGCGCTGACCGGCGCTGAGCCGGGCCAGCTCCACATAGATGCTGCCGTTGGTGAGGGCCCGGTCGGTGATCTCCACGCTCCACTCCCCGTCGAGGGTGCGGGCCAGCAGCTCGCCTCCGACGGTGTCCCCCACGTCGTGGGTGAGGAGCCCGACGCGGTCGAGGCCCAGTGCCGACAGGAAGGCCGCGGCCACATCGGCCTGGATCCCCATGGAGTAGCCCCGGTCGGGTTTGTCCGAGAGCCCGTAGCCGAGCATGTCGAAGGCCAGGACCCGCCGGTGGGCGGCCAACCGGTCGACCACCCGGTGGAAGTCGAACGAAGAGGTGGGGAAGCCGTGGAGGACCAGGAGGGGCGCCTGTTCCTCAGTGCCGGCGGGCGGGACGTCCACCGTGAAGATGTCCCACCCGCACAGCGACCGGACCTGGCCACGGGCCTGCCAGGCCCGGCCCGTGCCGTTCACGTGAGGAGGCGGGCGGTGAAGAAGGCCAGGACCTGGTCCAGGGCGTTCCGGGTCGGTGTATCGGGGCGATCGTCGAGGTCACCGGTGAGGACGGAGTGGGCCGCCTTCTTGTGGCCATGGGGATTGCCGGGGGACGAGTCGAGCTCCACTCCGATGAAGGCGTCGCCCAGCAGGTGGCGCAGGTGCTCGAAGCGCTCGGGCGGGCTGGCCTTGTCTCCGGTGAAGCGGAGCCCGAGGACCTGGCACCCCGCGGCGGCCCGCTCCTCCACCCGCAGGACGTCCCACGGGGACAGACCGAGGTCGTAGCGGTGGGACTTGCTGACCGGAAACGGCAGCGAGGGTTGGCTGAGGACCGGCGCCACCACCACGTCGTCGACCATCATCCCGAGGGCGAAGCCGCCGGTGAAGCACATCCCGACCGCGCCCACACCCGGTCCGCCGCAGGTGCCGTGGGCGTCGGCGGCGAGGGCCCGCAGCCATCCGATCACCGGGCTGGTCCTTCCCCGGGCCAGCACAGTGAACTCCTTGGCGATACAGGCCCGGGCGATCGACGAGCCCATGTAGCCAGGCGACGGGGCCCTCCCGTCCTCGCCGAACAGATGGGGCATCACCACGGTGAGGCCAGAGGCGGCGACCCTGGCGGAAAAGCCGATGACATCGGGGGTGATGCCGGGCATCTCGCTCATCACGATGACGGCTGGTCCCGACCCGGCCCGGTAGACGGTCCGGGTCTCGCCGCCATGGGAGAAGGTGGACTGGTCGAAGTCGCTCAAGGGGTCGCCCATGGCCCGACGCTACCGGCGACCAGCCCGTCGTGTCCCGCCCGTCGTGTCCGGCCCGGACCGGACCCGGTCCCACCGAGATCCCCAGACGGTCAGACGACGGACAGCGTGGCCACCACGGGGCGGTGGTCGGACCCGGCGAAGGCGCCGACGCGGCCCCCGGTGACGATGACGGGCGGGGTGACCATGATGTGGTCGAGCTGGCTGTGCGGGCGTAGCGCGGGCCAGGTGCGTCCCTTGACGGCCCGTCGCCACCCCCTCACGTACGAGCTCACCGGGGGTCCCCACAGGTTCATGTCGCCGGCCAGCACGGCCGCCGTGGTGAGATGGGGCAGCTTGGTCCCGAGCAGACGGTACTGGGCGTGCGAGCCGTGGGTGATGTGGGACATGTGGGTGCCGTGGATGACGAGAGGTCCCCCGTCCAGGTCGACCACGGCCCGGATGACGGCCCGACGGGCGGCGTCACGACGCAGGTGGCCGAGGGAGAGGATCTCCACGTCCCGCAGCGGCACGCGGGTCAGGACGGCAATGCCCCACTGGCCCCGGACGAAGGTCCGGTCGGTCTGGTGCTTGGACGAGTCCCAGCGCTCACCGTCGAGACGGAGGGACTTGGGGCCGAGGACGAGGCGCGGACCCCAGCGGCCGTCGGCCCCGGGATGGGGGGAGTGGAGCCGGCCGTGGGACAGGTCCACCTCGGCGGCCACCCGGAGTCCCAGTTCCGCGGCGATATGGGCGGCCGTGCTCAGGCTCCCGTCGTCAGGGACCCAGTTCTCCTGGAGGATGATGACGTCGGCGTCGAGGACCCGGCACGCACCGGCGATGTCGTGCGGGCGGCCCCACCCGTCGACGCCCATGTGGATGTTGAACGTGGCCAGCGTGACCGACGCCGGCTTCGGTGGGACGGACACCGCGGTCAGCGTTGCCCGAAGGTGGCCGCTGCGGCACGGAGCCCGTCGCGGAAGTCGGGGTGGGCGATCTCGGCCAGCGCCGCGGCCCGCTCGCGCACGGTGAGGCCGGACAGGTCGGCCCGGCCGTGCTCGGTGACCACCACTCCGGTGTGGTGGCGGGGCGTGGAGACCACCGACCCCTCGGGCAGGACGGACACGATCCGCGATCGGGTGACGCCGTCGGCCACCGCGGTGGAACGGAGGCAGATGAGCGAATGGTCCTCGAGACGCAGCTCGGCACCGGCCACGAAGTCCTCATGCCCACCCACCCCCGAGATCTGCTTGCCGTCGATGTGGTCGGCCACCACCTGACCGTAGAGGTCGACACTGAGGGCGCCGTTGATGGAGACGAACGAGTGGTTGCGGGCGATGACCGAGGGGTCGTTGACCACGTGCACGGGAACGAAGGCCACGGCTTCGTTGCCGTCCAACCAGGCGTAGAGCTCGGACGACCCGAGGGCAAAGGTGGTGATGGACACGCCGTTGAACACGCTCTTGGCGTCGTTGGTCACCTTGCCCGCCTGGTGCAGGCTCATCAGGCCGTCGGTGAACATCTCGCTGTGTATCCCGTAGCCGCCGCCAGGGCCCTGGGCCAGCAGGGCGGCCACCATGTTGGGGACGGCGCCGATGCCGATCTGCAGGGTGGCCCCGTCCCCGATGTAGGACCGGGCCTGCTCGGCGATGGCGACGTCGATGTCGTCGGGTGGCGCGGCCGGCAGGGCAAACGGCGTGCCGTCCGCCTCGACGAGGACGTCGATGAGGTCGAGGTCGAGGGTGTTGGTGAAGTCCGGGCCGAGCGAACAGGTCCGGGGCAGATTGGGGTTGACCTCCACGACCAAGAGGCGCTCGGGGTCCCGTCCGGCCATCTCCAACTCCTCGAGGGTGGCACCCAGGTGGAGCGACAGGTTGACCGTCCCATCCGGGCCCGGTGTCGCTGCCTGGGCCGTCATCACCCTCGGGGCGAATCGGCGGAGGATGGGGGCGAACTGCCTGAATCCCCCCGGCACCAGCTCGATGTCGGCCCCCTGGGCCAGCATCATCCGCTCGGCCGGGCCGAAGAAGCCGCTGCGGTAGGACACGCCGGGTTCCAGGAGCACCGTGTAGTAGCCGAGCAGTAGGGCCCCACCGAGGGTCAGGTCCTCCCAGTCGCTCCTCTGTCCGAGGGCGTTGAAGAAGGCGTGCGGGTTGGCCGGGCCCAGTCCGAACCCGATGGTGTCCCGGGTCCGGATCAGCGCGGCGGCCTCATCCGGCGTGCAGTGGATAGGAGCCATGGCCCCAGTGTGTCACCGCTTCTGGCGACCACCGACACCCCCGGCATCGGCATGGCCACCAGTGCTCGGGCCGGAGTGGGTGGTCGGTGGGCGGGAGCCGACCGGCGATGGGAACATGTGCCCATGAGAATCGACACGCTCCTCTCGGGGCTCGAGGACGCCCCCGATCACGCCCGCCGGCTCGAGGAACTGGGGGTGGACGGGGCCTTCACCTTCGAGGGCCCCCACGACGTGTTCACCCCCCTGGTGCTGGCGGCCGGGGCCACCACCCGCCTCGAGCTGGCCACCAACGTGGCCATCGCCTTCCCGCGCAATCCTGTCCAGCTGGCCCACCAGGCCTACGACCTCCAACTGCTGACCCGGGGGCGGTTCACGCTGGGCCTCGGGTCCCAGATCCGGGCCCAGGTGGAGAAACGCTACGGCGCCTCGTTCGACCGGCCCATCGCCCGGATGCGGGAGATGGTCGGGGCCCTCCGTGCCATCTTCGCCACCTGGGAGACCGGCGACCGGCTCGACTTCCGGGGTGAATTCTTCTCGCACACCCTGATGCCTCCCATGTTCAACCCCGGGCCGCTCACCGTCGGTATGCCACCGATCGCCATCGGCGGCCTGGGCCCCCAGATGGTGCGGCTGGCCGCCGAGGTGGCCGATGGCCTCCTGGTCATGCCGTTCAACACCGCAGGGCATTTCCGTGAGCGCACGGTGCCCGCCATCGAGGAGGGCCTGGCCCGCTCGGGAAGGAAGCGCTCCGAGCTCACCGTCACCGGAGAGGTCATCGTGTGCTGTGGGCGCACCGAGGAGGAGATGGATGCGGCACGTACGGCCGGACGCTGGCTACTGTCCTTTTATGCCTCCACCCCCGCCTACCGTCCCGTGCTCGAGGTCGAGGGCTGGGAGGATCTCCAGCCCGAACTCAACCTGCTGTCCAAGTCGGGGCGGTGGGAGGAGATGCCGGCCATGATCGACGACACCATGCTCGCGGCTCTGGCCGCGGTGGGATCCCCCGTCCGAGGTGGCCGCGGACATCGTGGCCCGGTTCGGCGGGCAGGCCGACCGTGTCGGCTTCTACACCCCGTACCTGTTGGCCGACGAGACCCTGGGGGAGATGGTGGATGCCCTGGGCCACCGGGTCGCCGGTCACGACGGGGGAACGGACCGGTGAGTGGCGGGGGCGCCGGCCACTACGACGAGTTCTCGCTCTTCAAGGAGAACGCCAGCGAGGTGGGCCTACCCTGGACGGGGCCTCCCACGGTGCGTCGGGAGTTCGTGGAGGTGGCCCCGGCCCGGAGGGTGAGTGCGCTGGTCTGGGGCACCGAGCCCGCCGACGTGGTGTTCCTCCACGGTGGCGGCCAGAACGCCCACACCTGGGACACCGTGGCCCTGGCCCTCGGCCGGCCCCTGGTGGCCGTCGATCTCCCCGGACACGGTCACTCCGACTGGCCCGGCGACGCCGCCGTGCTCAATCCCCGCGCCATGGCCGACGATGTGGCCGTGGTCATCGAACGACTGGCCCCTGCGGCCGGGATGCTCGTGGGGATGTCACTCGGAGGGGCGACGTCCATCGCCCTGGCCCACGCCCATCCCACGCTGGTGCGCAAGCTGGCCCTCATCGACATCACCCCGGGGGTCACCCGCGAGAAGAGCTCGGATATCGCCGCCTTCCTGGCCGGGCCGGAGTCCTTCGCCTCATTCGACGAGATCCTGGAGCGGACCATCCAGTTCAACCCCACCCGGTCCGAGTCGTCGTTGCGCCGCGGGGTGCTGCACAATTCGGTGCAGCGGGACGACGGGACCTGGACCTGGCGTCACCAGCTGGGCCGGCCGGCCGGCGCCACCGGCATGCACGTGGGCTCGGTCGACTTCAGCCCGTTGTGGGACGAGCTCGAGGCCATCCCCGCTCCGGTGTTGCTGGTCCGGGGCGCCCTCTCTCCGGTGGTGGACGACGCCGACGAAGCCGAGTTCCGCCGCCGCCGACCCGCCGACGACGTGGTCACCGTGGACGACGCCGGCCACAGCATCCAGGGCGACCAGCCCCTCGCTCTGGCCACCATCCTGGAGGACTACCTGGCCGGGGGCTGACCGCCCCCGGCCGACGGTCAGGCCGCCACCGGCTGTCCCGGAGCAGTGCTTGGGGCCGCCTCGGGCACCAGCACCAGCGCGGCCTCGAGCACCTCGCCGATCTCCGTGGCCAGATGGAAGGTCATCACGTCACGCACCGCCTCGGGGACATCCTCGAGATCGGGACCGTTGCGGACAGGAAGGATGACCGTGGTCAGCCCGGCCCGGTGGGCGGCCAACACCTTCTGGCGCACGCCGCCGATGGGCAGCACCCGACCCTGGAGTGTGACCTCCCCGGTCATCCCCACCACGGAGTCGACCGGCAGGTCACGCAGCAGGCTGACCAGGGCAGTGGTCATGGTGACCCCGGCCGACGGCCCGTCCTTCGGGATGGCCCCGGCCGGGACGTGCAAGTGGAACCGCTTGCCGGCGAAGACCGCCGGGTCGATGCCCAACTGCTCGGTGTGGGAGCGCACGTAAGAGAGGGCGATCTCCGCCGACTCCTTCATGACGTCGCCCAGCTGGCCGGTGAGGGTCAGGCCCTCGGGACCGTCCATCATCGAGGCCTCGACGTAGAGCACGTCGCCTCCGGCTCCGGTCACGGCGAGCCCGGTGGCCACACCAGGCACGGCCGTGCGGTCGGCCGCCTCGAAGAAGAAGTGGGGGCGTCCTAGCCACTCCCGCACCTGGTCGGCGTCGATGGCCAGCGGCGTCTCCACCTCGGCCGAGGCGATCCGTGAGGCCACCTTGCGCAGCAGCCGCCCGAGCTCGCGCTCGAGCGTGCGCACGCCGGCTTCCCGGGTGTAGTCACCCACCACGGTCCGCAGGGCGTCGTCGGAGATGCTCACCTCGTCGGTATTGAGGGCGGCCCGCTCCAGCTGCCGTCCGACCAGGTGATGGCGTGCGATGGCGACCTTCTCCTCCTCGGTGTAGCCGTCCAGTCGGATGACCTCCATCCGGTCGAGCAGGGGCCCGGGGATGGTGTCGATCATGTTGGCGGTGGCGATGAACAGAACCTTCGACAGGTCCAGCTCGACCTCGAGATAGTGGTCCCGGAACGTGTGGTTCTGCGCCGGGTCCAGCACTTCGAGCAGGGCCGACGACGGGTCACCCCGGTAGTCACCCCCCAGCTTGTCCACCTCGTCGAGCAGGATGACGGGGTTCATGGTGCCGGCCTCGCGCAGGGCGCGGACCAGGCGTCCGGGCTGGGCCCCGACATAGGTGCGCCGGTGTCCCCGGATCTCCGCCTCGTCCCGGACCCCACCCAGGGCCACCCGGACGAAGGAGCGTCCGAGGGCGCGGGCCACCGACTCGCCGAGGGAGGTCTTGCCCACCCCCGGGGGACCGACCAGCGCCAGGATGGCTCCCGCACCCCGTCCGGACACCGGGGCCAGGCCCCGTTCCGACTGCAGCTTCCGCACGGCCAGGTGCTCGAGGATGCGATCCTTCACATCGTCCAGGCCGTCATGGTCCTCGTTGAGGATGCGGGCCGCCTCCACCACGTCGAGGCGGTCCTCGGACTGCTCGCCCCACGGCAGCTCGAACACGGTGTCGAGCCAGGTGCGGATCCAGCCGTGCTCGGGATTCTGCTCGCTCATCCGCTCCAGCTTGTCGATCTCCCGGTCGACGGCCTTGCGCACGCCGTCGGGGAGGTCACGCTGCTCGGCTTTGGTCCGGTAGTCATCGGGCTCGTCCTCGGCCCCGGACCCCATCTGGCCCAGCTCCTTTTTGATCGACTCGAGCTGGCGGCGCAGCAGGAACTCGCGTTGGGTCTTCTCCATGCCCTCTTCGACGTCGTTCTTGATCCGCTCGCGCAGGGTGAGATCGGCCAGGACCTCGCGGGACCAGGCGATGACCAGCCGCAGTCGGGCCACCACGTCGAGAGTCTCCAGAACCTGGACCTTCTGGGCCAGGGTCAGATCGGGCGAGTAGCCGGCCATGTCGGCCACCCGGCCGGGTTCGGTGACATCGCCCAGGCGCTCGGCCAGACGACCGGCCCCGCGACTCACCAGGATGTTCTCCACGACGGCGCGGTACTCGCGGGCCAGTTCGGCCGCTTCGTCGGTGTCCCCGTCGTCGGCCAGGACCTCGACCTCGACCCACAGGGCCCGTCCCGTGCCGGGCACCGCGGTGCCGAGGCGGGCGCGCTCGACGCCGCGCACGGCCACCGCCGGCATGCCGCCGGGCAGGTCACCGCGCTCCATCACCTCGGCCACCACGCCGACCGTCGAGTAGCGCCCGTCGATGAACGGGACGATCACGAACTGGCCGCCGGCCGCCTCGGCCGCCTCGGCCGCCGCCCGGGCCTCCTCGGACTCGAGGGCCATGGTGAACACCATGCCGGGCAGGACCACCCCTGAGGTCAGGGGCAGCAGGGGCAGGTTCTGGGCCGTGGCCGGCCGGTTGTTACCGGTCGTCTCGTCGGTCGTCTCGTCGGTCGTCTCTTCCATCGTTCCTCCAGGTGTCGCCAGCATTGGCTGCGGAGAGGTAAACAGGAGAAGCGAACGTGTATTCCCCTGGGCGCCTGGCCTGGGGCTCGTCCGCGTCCGCGCTTCTAGCCGAAACACTCCGGCAATCCGGCAGAAATGCTGCTGGGGCACCATACGGGGATGGATCGAGTGCCGGTGGCCGAATGGGAGGGCCACGTCATCGTGTGCGGTCTCCAGGGGGTGGGCCTGCGGATGGTGGAGCAGCTCCACCAGGCCGGGGTCGACGTGGTGGTGGTGGACGAGGACCCCGATCCCCGACTGGTCAGGATCGTCGAGGCCTGGGAGATCCCCTTCATCGTGGGGAGCCCCCGCATCGGTGGGTTCCTCGATCGGGCCGGCCTGGCCCGGGCCCGTGCGGTGGTCTGTGCCGAGCGCACCGAGGTCCAGACCCTGGAGACGGCGCTGCTGGTCAGCGAGCGCCGGCCGGACATCCGGGTGGTGGTGCAGCTGGCCAACGCGGCCGTGGGGGCGGCCGTGGGCGACGTCACCGGCCCGGGAACTGTCCTCGACGTGGCCTCCCTGGCCGCCCCGTCCATCGTGGAGGCCTGCCTCGGAAGCGACTCCTACCAGATCGAATTCGGGGGCACCCAGTTCATGACCTCGGAAGTGGAGGTGTCCCGGTTCGCCAGTCTGCGGGCTCTGTTCGGCGCCCTGGCCCCCATCGCCGTGGTCCCGGCCGACGGCTCGCCCACGGTGGCCTGCCCCGGTCGGGACTACCAGGTGCACGTGGGGGACAAGGTGACCGTCCTCGGAACGCCCGAGGAGCTGGAGGAGGCCGACATCCTGCCCCACAAGGCCGGCGACGACGGCTCGGGACTGCGGGTGCACCACCACCACACCGGGGCCGGCCTGCTGCAGCGGGTCGCCTCGCTCCTGGGTTCGGACGACAACAGCGCACTGCGCTTCGCCATCGTGGCCGCCTCCACCCTCATCGTGGTCTCCACGGTGATCCTGCGCACCTTCTACCGCATGCCCGGCGGCGGACACATGACCGTGCTCACCTCCCTCTACTTCACCGTGGAGACCATCTCCACGGTGGGCTACGGCGACTTCTCCTTCGCCAACCAGTCCACGGGTCTGCTGGTCTTCGGGATCTTCCTCATCGCCGCCGGGGCCACCTTGCTCACCACGGTGTTCGCCCTGATCACCAACGTCCTGGTCACCTGGCGGATCCAGCAGTCCCTCGGCCGACAACAGCTGGTCGGACTGGAGGGGCACGTGGTGGTCATCGGCCTCGGGTCGGTGGGTATCCGGGTGCTCGAGGGCCTGCACAACGAGGGCCGTGAGGTCGTCGTGGTGGAGCGGAGCGAGAACAACCGGTTCCTCAACCAGGCCCGGGCCCTCGGGGCCCCCGTGCTCATCGCCGACTCCACCCAGCGCCAGACCCTGGAGGACGCCAACGTGCTTTCGGCCTCGGCGGTCGCCGTGCTCACCAGCGACGACCTGACCAACATCGAAACCGGGCTGGCCGTCCGTGACTACCTCGGGGAGCGCTGGTTCAACGTGCCGGTCGTGCTGCGCGTCTTCGACCGCGAGCTGGGACACACCGTCGAACACCACTTCGACTTCCGGCACGTGCGCTCCACCTCGGCCATCGCCGCACCCCGATTCGTGGGCGCCGCCCTGGGTCTCGACATCCTCGGCTCGTTCGATGTCGCTGAACAGGCCTTCCTCGTGGGACGGCTCACCGTCGCCCCGGGTCGCGGTCTCGACGGTCTGGCCATGGTGGACCTGCCCGCCCAGACCCGGGTCATCGCCCTCAGCCGCGCCGCCGACGGCGGGCGCCTCGAGCACCCACCCCGGCGGGACACCCGTTTCGCCCCCGGGGACCAGGCCTATGTCCTCGGACCCTACGAGGAGCTGCTCCGGGTGCTCCGGCACCAGCACGAAGGGGATGTCGGTTCGGTGACACCCTGAGCGGCCAACGGGGGTCCGCCCTACGCCCGGTGGTCGTTCCGCCCCGCTGGGGAGGGCGGCGTGGCCAATTCATCGCAAAAGCACGCAGTGTTCGTGCTGAGTTCACCGCAGGTTTGCCGGACGTTCACTTCCGCTCGGTACGGTCCTTGCGGGGCGTGGGATGCGCCCTGACCTCGTCCACCAGGGTCGAGCGTCAACGCAGCATCAACTCACGGAGGTTCGGGCACCAGTGGACTCAGACATGACC
This sequence comes from uncultured Acidimicrobiaceae bacterium, assembly GCA_963831535.1. Lineage (GTDB taxonomy): Bacteria > Actinomycetota > Acidimicrobiia > Acidimicrobiales > RAAP-2 > Bog-756. Next base: position 287,119 of record CAWHQP010000005.1, read on the forward strand.
CCTCAGGCGACATCGGGGCCCCGGCGGAACAGGACGCTCGTGGCGGCGGCGTCTGTCCTCGCCGCAGGTGCCCTCCTCTCCACGGTCGGCGCCTCGACCGCGGGGGCGGCGACCACACTCGCCGCCAACAACTCCGCCTACGTCAAGGCCGACGTGAAGGCGCCGGCGGCTACGCTGCAGGCCGCGGGCTCCACCTTCGTGCAGCCCTTCTTCACCAGTGCCTTCTACGCCTATACCGGCAAGAACCCCGGTGTGAAGGTCAACTACCAGGGTGTGGGCAGCGGCGACGGCATCACCGCCTTCCAGGCCGGAACGGTCGACTTCGCCGCCTCCGACGTGCCGATGGCCGCCGCCGACCTGGCCAAGGTGCCGGCCTCGTCCGGCCCAGTCATCCAGGTACCCGACACCCTCGGCGGTGTCACCGTCTCCTACGACCTCCCCGGTGTGAGCAAGCGGCTCCAACTCAACGCCACCACGTTGGCCGGCATCTTCCAGGGCACCATCAAGACCTGGAACGCCTCGGCCATCAAAGCCACCAACCCCGGCGTGAAGCTGCCGTCCAACGCCATCGTCCCCGAGGTGCGGGCCGACAGCTCCGGTACCACCTACATCTTCACCAACTACCTGAGCTCGGCGGCCGGTTCGGCGTGGACACTGGGGGTCAGCAAGACCGTCGCCTGGCCGGCGTCGGCGGTGCAGTCACCGCACAACACCGGTGTGGCGGCCAGCATCAAGTCCACGCCCTACTCCATCGGCTACGTGGAGCTGGCGTACGCCATCCAGAACCACTTCACTTACGCGGCCATCAAGAACAAGGCCGGTGTCTACGTGAGCCCGTCGCTGACGACCGTGGCCGCCGACGCCGCCACCAAGACCGGACTGTCGCCCACCAACTTCTCCATCGTGAACGGACCGGGCAAGGGCAGCTATCCCATCGCCGGCTACAGCTGGGCCATCCTGCTCCAGAAGCAGACCAACCCCACCACCGGCGCGGCCACGGTCAAGGTGCTGGACTGGACCACCCACACCGGCGGTGGACAGAACCTGGCCGCCCAGCTCGACTACGTGCCGCTCCCCCCGGGAGTGCAGAACCAGGTGCGGACGACGCTGCTGACCGTGAAGGGCCCCAACGGCAAGGCCCTCCTCAACAAGTGAGGGAGTCCGACCGTCCGATGAAGAGGTCCGGCCTCGGGCGGCCATGACGGCCACGACTGGGGCGACACCGACGGGAGGGGCGAAGCGAGGCGGGCGCTTCGCCGTCTCCAACGGCAGCTACCGCCTGTTGCTGTCCGCGGTGATCGTCCTGTTCGTGGGGGTGGTGGCGTGGTACGTCATCTCGATCATCGTCCAGGCCCGGCCGGCCTTCTCCACGCTCGGCTTCTCCTGGATCATCCAGGAGACCTGGAATCCGAACAACCACCAGTTCGGCCTCCTCCCGTTCATCCTCGGCACGCTCGAGACGACGGCCATCGCCCTGGTGCTGGCCGTGCCCATCGGCCTCGGTACCGCCCTGGCCCTGGCCTACCTGGTCCCCCATCGGTTCCGGGCCGGGCTGTCCTCGGCCGTCGAGCTCCTGGCCGCCGTGCCCAGCGTGGTCTACGGCCTCTGGGGACTCATCGTGCTGGCCCCGCTGTTCCGTGAGCACGTCGAACCGTTCCTCACGTCGGTGCTGGGGTGGACGGGCCTGTTCAATGGGCCCGACGAGGGGGTCGGGCTGCTCCTGGCCGGGGTCATCCTCTTCATCATGATCCTCCCCACCATGGTGGCCATCTCCCGGGACGTCCTCGCCGTGGTGCCCAACGAGCAGGTCGAGGGGGCGATGGCCCTCGGCGCCACCCGGTGGCAGGTGCTCCGCAAGGTGGTGGTGCCCGGCTCGCGCACCGGGCTGCTGGGCGCCTTCACGCTGGCCACAGGGAGGGCCCTCGGGGAGACGGTGGCCGTGGCCCTGGTCATCGGTAACTCACCGTACATCGCCCACTCGGTCAAGAGCGCGGCGGCCACGTTGCCCTCGCTCATCGTGAACAACTTCGGTGAGGCCACCGGTACCGAGCTGAGCGCTCTGTTCGGCGCCGGCCTGGTCCTGTTGGTCATCGGCATCGCCGTGAACGCCACGGCCCGGATCCTGGTGCGGTCCTCGGCGCGTGCCGGTGGTGCCGGTGGGGCCACGTCGGCGGCCTCGGTGGCGGTGGCCTGATGACCACGCTCAGCTTTGACGCATCGGCCGATCCGATCATCCAGCGGCGGCGCCAGATCCAGGGCGTGGCCGCCGCCTCGCTCAAGCGTCGCAAGGTCTACTCGCGAGTCGCCGTCGGCCTGTGCTGGGCGGCCCTGTGCATCGCCATCGTGCCGCTGATCGCCGTGGTGGCCTATGTGGTGATCAAGGGCCTGCCCGCCTGGAACGTCGACTTCTTCACCCAGGTCACCGTGCCCGAGGGCATCCCCGGGGGAGGGGTGTGGAACGCCATCGTGGGCACGGTGGAGATCGGCCTCATCGCCACGGCGGTGACCGTCCCGGTGGGACTGCTGTGCGGGCTGTTCCTGGCCGAGTCTGACGGGAAGATGGCGGCCGCCATCCGGTTCACAGCCGACGTGATGACCGGCGTGCCGTCCATCACCATCGGCATCTTCGGCTACATCGCCATCGTGAGGAACTTCGGCGGCTACAGCGGCCTGGCCGGCGCCTTCGCCATCGGCATCATCATGCTGCCGGTGATCATGCGGGCCGGCGAGACCGCCATCCGGGGCGTGCCGGCTCATCTGAGCGAGGCCGGACTGGCCCTCGGGGCCCGGAGGGCCACTATCGCCCGCCGGGTGGTGGTCCCGGCCGCCCTGCCCGGCATCATCACCGGGGTCCTGCTGGCCGTGGCCCGGGGGCTGGGTGAGACGGCTCCTCTCCTGCTGACCATCTTCGGCAACCAGTACCTCCAGTGGAACCCGACCCAGCCCATGGAGGCCCTGCCCATCCTCATCTACAACAACAGCAGCCAGCCCTACCCCGACCTCCTGCAGGTGGCCTGGGGCGCCGCCCTGTTGCTGATGGTGATCGTCCTGATACTGAGCGTGGGAAGCCGTGTGCTCGCGGCACGAATGCAAAGGGAGAGACGATGATTGATCCGGCCGCCACCCCACCCGCCACGGAAGGGCTCTCCTTGAATACCGCACAAGTGCTGTTGGAACCACCCATCGGCCGTCCCGTCATGACCCTGGACGACGTGTCGGTGGCCTTCGCCGGGCGCACGGCGGTGCGCGACGTGAGCTTCGAGGTCCACGAAGGGGAGATCACCGCCCTCATCGGCCCTTCGGGTTCGGGCAAGACCACCCTCCTGCGCTCCCTCAACCGCATGCACGACACCGTGCGGTCGGCCCGGGTGGGCGGGAGGATCATGCTCGGTGAGCTCGACGTCAACGCCCACTCCACCGACGCCACGCTGCTACGGAGCCGGGTGGGGATGGTGTTCCAGCGGCCCAACCCGTTCCCCACCATGAGCATCTACGAGAACGCCGTGGCCGGGCTCAAGTTCAACGGCGTGCGGAAGAAGTCGCTGCTGGACGAGGCGGCGGAGTCGGCGCTCATCGGTGCCGCCCTGTGGGACAGCGTGCGGGACCGCCTGAAGGCCCACGCCTCCACCCTCTCGGGCGGCGAGCAGCAGCGTCTGTGCATCGCTCGGGCGCTGGCCGTGGAGCCCGAGGTGCTGTTGATGGACGAGCCCACCTCGGCGCTCGACCCGATCGCCACCAAGCGGATCGAGGAGCTGGTGGGCGAGCTCAAGCACCGGGTGACCATCATCATCGTCACCCACAACATGCAGCAGGCCATGCGGGTGTCCGACCGGTGCGCCTTCCTGCTGATGGGCGAGGACAAGGCCGGCGAGCTCATCGAGTTCGGCCCGACGGCCAAGCTGTTCAGCGAGCCGACCGACCCGCGCACCCTGGACTACGTGAACGGCCGGTTCGGTTAGGCCCGCAACGGTCGTCTGCTCTCGTCGAGGATCCGTGCGGCCTCCGGACGGGGAGGGGGTGGAGGCTCAGGCGCACCGTCGGGATCGATGCGGAATCCCACGCCCCGTACGGTCACGATGTAGCGCGGGCTCGGCCGGGTCGGGCTCGAGTTTGGCCCGCAGCCGATGGATGTGGGTGTCCAGGGTGCGGCTGTCCGACAGGTACCGGTCGGGCCAGAGCAGGTCGATCAGCTCATCCCGGGTCCGTACCCACCGCGGTGGGGACAACAGCACGGCCAGCAGGTCGAATTCGCGCCGGGACAGGTGGGTCCGGACCCCGGCCACGGCGACCTCCCGGCGCACGAAGTCAACGGTCACCGATCCGAAGGTCGTGAGCGGGGCGATGCCGTTCCCGGTGACACCGGGCGCCGACGCCACGTCGACGGGGTCCGTCTCCGCCTCGGTGCCGTCCGGGGGTGAAACCCTGCGGAGGATGGCGTGCATCCGGGCCACCAGCTCGCGCAGGCGGAACGGTTTGGTCACGTAGCCCGACGCCCCCAGCTCGAAGCCGAGGACGACATCCAGTTCGGCGTCGACGGCGCTGACCAGCACGATGGGCACCCGGGACACCTCCCGCATGCGGCGGCACACCTCGATGCCCCGCATTCCCGGCAGCAGGATATCGAGCAGGACGATGTCGGGGGGGCGTTCGGTGAAGGTGCGCAGGGCCTCGGCGCCGTCGGTGGCCACCTCGACGGCGAAGCCCTCCCGACCGAGGCCCGAGACCAGGGCCTGCCGGTAGGACTCCTCGTCCTCGACCACGAGGACCCTGATGCGCTCGCCTTCGGTGACCATGAGCCGGCTACACCTCCGCACGGAGAGTAAGCAGGGCAGGTGAACGGTGGACGACCGACGGGCGACACCGGGGTGATCATTGGGTGAACGTTGCGCGGCATCGGCCGTCTTCCCAGGTCAGCGGCCTTTCATGCCGGTACCGAGGCCCGGATCAGAGGGCCGATCCCACGGCCAGACCGAGGGCCGCCGCCCCGAGGCCGAGGCCGAGGCTGGCGACCACGTTGAGCGTCGCCGGCCGCCAACGGTCGGCCTCGGCCAGGCGTGCGGCGTCGAAGGCGAAGGTGGAGAACGTGGTGTAGGCGCCGATGAGGCCGGTTCCGGCCACGGTGAGCCAGGTGGCCGACACCCCGTCGTGCAGGGCCGAACCGGTGAGGACTCCGAGGACGAAGGAGCCGCTGACGTTGATGACCAGGGTGCCGAACGGGAAGGCGCCTGCGGACCGGCGTTGGACCACGTGGTCCACCAGGTACCGGAGGACCGCCCCGCACGCCCCAGCCACCATTACGCCCACCACGATCACGTCGGGACCTCGTCGGAGCCGGGTGGCCGGGTGAGCGAGTCCAGGTCGTCCGGGTCGGGTATGGGTCGGTTGCGGGGCACGGGGAGCAGGCGACCGCGCGCCAGGGTCATCCCCAGGGTGGCGGCTGCGATGCCCGCCACCAATGACGCCACGACATAGCCGGCGGCCAGGGCGCTGTGGCCGTGCTCCGCCCGCTGGACGGTCTCGACGGCCAGGGTGGAGAACGTCGTGAAGCCACCGCAGAACCCGATTGCGGCGAAGGGGCGCACGAAGCGGGTCGGGGGCCACCGTTCCACCACCAGGGTCACGATGAGGCCGAGCAGGAACGAACCGACCACATTGACGGTGAAGGTGGCCCACGGGAACCCGGCTGAAGAGACCACCACGGCCCGCTCGGTGCCGTAGCGGGCCAGGGTGCCGAGGGCCCCCCCGACGGCGATGGCCGCCAGGCGCACCGGGGCCTCGGGGACCGTCGGCTCCGGGCCCGTTCCCGTTGACGGCATCGTGGCTCCTTCCGGTCTCGCGTCTCGTGCTCTTCCGGTAGGAGTCATCAGCCGGTGCCGGCGGTTAGGGCGAACTCCATCGCCGGCACGATTCTACGACACGGCATCCCGGTAGGCAGGAATCCCGGGGTGGCCCCCGGGGCGCGCACCGGCTCGGCCGGCGTCGGCGGCGAGGCTCGGGTGACGCGGCCCTTACGGCTTGAAGCGGTAGCCGATGCCCCGTACCGTGAGGACGTGCCGGGGTTCGGCCGGGGTGAGCTCGACCTTCTTGCGCAGCCGCTTGACGTGGGTGTCGAGGGTCCGGCTGTCCGCCTTGGTGCGGTCCCGCCAGATCCGTTCCATGCACTGGGTGCGCGTGACCACGTTGCCCGACTCGGACACCAGCAGGGTCAGCAGGTCGAACTCCTTGCGGGACAGCTCGATCTCCTGGCCGCGGACCACCACCTGACGGAGGGGGACGTCGATACGCACCGGCCCCAGGTCGTAGACGCTGACCGGTGGATCGACCACCGGGGTGGTCGAGGGACTCCCCACCCGGCGCAGGACGGCCCGGATGCGGGCGGTCAGCTCGCGGGGGCGCGGGGGCTTGATGATGTGGTCGGCCGCCCCGGCCTCGAGGGCCACGACGGCATCGAGCTCGTCGTGTCGTGCGGTGACCATGATCACCGGCGCCGAGGAGATGGAGCAGATTCGACGGTAGACCGACAGGCCCTGGGCATCGCCCAGCTCCATGGCCAGGAGGACGAGGGAGGGATGGGCTGCTGCCGCCTGGGCCACGCCCTCGGACCCGTCGGCCGCCATGACCACGTCGAAACCCTCCACGGAGAGGGTGGCGGCCAACCATTCACGGGACTGGGCGTCGTCGTCGATGATCAGGATGGTCGGATGACCCTCCGGGGGGAGCATGTCGTCCTCAGTCGGTCGGAGGGCCAGGGTCACCGCAGGTCACCGACCCCCCGGAACAGGGCACAGACCGATGCATAGGGCCAGCATCGGCGGGGCCGGGAGGCCACGCCCCTGCTCCTGTCGCGCAGGGGAGAATCCGGACTGGTTGAGGTCGCCGTGAGAGGCGGGAAAGGCCAGGTCCCCGGGCGGGCCGACACGGTCGGATGCCCGGTCCAGGGAGCGGCCGGTGGCCGAACCGGATGTGTACAGCGGATGTCGCGGTCGGCCCCCATCAGGCGCACCCTAGGAAGGCCATATGAACGGGACGCGATCGTCAGGTCACTGGAAGGTGAATGCTGGGTAATCTTCTGGTTCAGGCGGGTAGGGCCAGTTCAGGAGGGTTGTGGGGTGCCGGGTGTGCCACGATGGGCCCGCCGCCGGCCCGCCGGCATCATCGACCCAGTGTGAACGGAGCGGTATGGACGCAAGAGCAGGGAACGGCGACGGCGTGGTGGACCTTCCGGCCACCGCGGAGTGGCGGGCCCTCACCGATCACTTCGAGTCCATCCGCCACCGCCACCTGCGCCAGCTGTTCGCCGAGGACCCTGGGCGTGGCTCGTCGATGGCCGTGTCCGCCGGTGACCTCTATCTGGACTACTCCAAGCACCGTGCGACGGCAGAGACGCTGGGCGCACTGATGGCGGTGGCCCGCCGGGCCGGTGTCGAGGAGCGCAGGGACGCCATGTTCTCCGGTCGGCACATCAACACCACCGAGGACAGGGCCGTCCTCCACGTGGCCCTCCGCATGCCCAAGGGCTCGCGCCTCGAGGTCGACGGTCGGGACGTGGTGGCCGACGTGCACGACGTCCTCGACCGGATGGGCGCGGTGGCCGCCTCGATCCGCAGCGGCGCCTGGATGGGTGCCACGGGCCGGCGGATACGCGCCGTGGTCAACATCGGCATCGGGGGCTCCGACCTCGGGCCGGCCATGGCCTACGAGGCCTTGCGGGACTACGCCGACCCCGGGATCGAGTGCCGCTTCGTGTCGAACATCGATCCCGTCGACCTGTTCCACAAGACCCACGACCTCGACCCGGCCGAGACACTCTTCGTGGTCAGCTCGAAGACCTTCACCACGCTGGAGACGCTGACCAACGCCTCGGCGGCACGGCAGTGGTTGCTCGACGGGCTGGGGGCGGGAGACGAGGCCGTGGCCAAGCACTTCGTGGCGGTGTCCACCAACGAGGACGGCGTCACCCGGTTCGGCATCGACCCGGCCAACATGTTCGGCTTCTGGGACTGGGTGGGCGGGCGGTACTCGTACGACTCGGCCATCGGATTCTCGCTCATGGTGGCCATCGGTCCCGAGGCCTTCGCCGACATGCTGGCCGGCTTCCACGCCATCGACCGACATTTCGCCACCGCCCCGCTCGAGGCCAACATGCCGGCCATCCAGGGCATGCTGAACGTCTGGTACAACAACCTGTTCGGGGCCGAGACCCATGCCGTGCTGCCCTACAGCCAACGACTCTCCCGGTTCCCCGCCTACCTCCAGCAGCTGACTATGGAGTCCAACGGGAAGTCGGTCCGCCGGGACGGCTCCCCGGTGTGGGGCCAGACCGGGGAGATCTTCTGGGGCGAACCGGGCACCAACGGGCAGCACGCCTTCTACCAACTCATCCATCAGGGCACCAAGCTGATCCCCTGTGACTTCATCGGGTTCGGTGAGTCCACCCACGAGCACGGGGATCAGCAGGACCTGCTCATGTCCAACTGCTTCGCCCAGGCCAAGGTACTGGCCTTCGGTCGCACCGCCGAGGAGGTGGCCGCCGAAGGCACCGCTCACGACCTGGTGCCCCACAAGGTGATGCCCGGCAACCGCCCGAGCTCGACCATCATCGCCCCGAAGCTGACCCCCTCGGTGCTCGGCCAGCTGGTCGCACTCTACGAGCACACGGTGTTCACCGAGGGGGCGGTGTGGGGCATCGACTCGTTCGATCAGTGGGGCGTGGAGCTGGGCAAGGTCATGGCCGTGCAACTGGCCCCGACCCTGACCGGCGCCGAAGCCCCGGACCTCGCCGACCAGGACTCGTCAACGGCCGCACTGGTCCGACGGTACCGGGGTCTGCGCCACCGGCCGGTGTGAGGCCTTGGTGCCGGTTGTGGGTCGTGGCCCGTCAGGCTGACGCCAGCGCCCGCCACAGCGAGCGGTAGTTGGGATAGGTGATCCCCGCGGTGACGTAGCCGGCCCGCTCCAGTTCGGCGTGGAAGGCCGGCAGGTTGCGGAACGGGATCCCCATGTCCACGTGGTGGGCCAGGTGCCACCCGGTGTTGTAGGGGACGAACCAGAATCGGGCCGGCAGCGACTGACGCACGTTGTGGGTGGTAACCCGGCGGTCCTGGCTGGCCTCGAGCCCGCCGTGTTCAGCGATGGCCCGCAGCCGGTTGATCACCCGCCACTGGGTCATCCACGGGAGCCACCACAACAGGGGGTAGATCCACCACCGGCCGGTGGTGGCCCACAAGACGGCCCACAGCACCACCTGGACCCCGAGAATGGAGCCGGCCACCCGGCGGGTGGCCTTCCCCCCGAGCGCCTTGAACAGAGGGGTGAAGTTCTTCCAGCCCGAGATGCCCACGGCATCCCGGACCAGGCGACGGGTCAGCGCGCGCCGGTCACACGGGTAGCCGCCGTAGAAGGCCAGGTCGGGTTCGCGCGGTCCGAACTCCTCTTTGTGGTGGGCGAAGTGACCCCGGCGGTAGATGGAGATGGGGGTCCAGGTGGGGTAGGCCACCAACCACGTGCCCACCCAGTCATTGGCCCGCTTGTTGGAGAACAGCAACTTGTGGGCGGCCTCATGCATGAGGATGGCGAACCGGGCGTAGATCGGGCCCATCAGGATGAACGCAACCAGGTAGGCCCACCAGCGGTCGATCCACACCGAGCCGCCGATGATCACCGCCACCCACAGCCACACCGAGACCACGGTGACGACGTTGCGCAGATCGGCGATCCGGCGGAGGTCGTGGCGGAGGTCGGGCCGGGCCATCCCGTTCTCCAGCAGCCGGTCGGTCGGAAGAACCTCCGGTCGGGCCCCGGGATCGGCCACCATGGTCAGCGACATGTGTGACATATTACAGATATACAACAACTGATGCAAGAAAGTAATGTCCCGCTCACGGCCCGGTCGGTCCTGGCCAGCGCCCTCCTGGGCGAGGACCCCCCGCAGCTTCCGGTATCGCACCTGGTCCACCTGGCCGCACTGTTCGGGATCAACGAGAACCGGGCCCGGGTGGCGTTGTCCCGGATGGCCTCGGCCGGGGAAGTGACCACCGACGGGTCCGGTCGCTACCGGCTGGCCGGTCACCTGCTGGACCGCCGGGACCGTCAGACCGGCAGCCGGCGGGGCCAGACCCGCCCGTGGGACGGAACCTGGCGCATGGCCGTGGTGACGGCGTCGGGGCGATCGGCGGACGACCGCGCCTCGCGGCGTCGGGCCCTCGGCCTGGCCCGACTGGCCGAGCAGCGTGAGGGCGTGTGGCTGCGGCCCGACAACATCGACCTCCGTCCCGACCCGGCCGGGGACCCCGACGTCACCCTGTACTCGGCCACGCCCGACGGGGACCCCCGGGAGATCGCCGCCTCGCTGTGGGATCTCACCGGCTGGGCCCGGGCGGCCACCCGGCTGGGGGAGCAGATGGAGGCCCTCACCCCGACCGGGCCGGCGGATCTGGCTCCGGGTTTCGTGCTGTCGGCTGCGGTGCTTCGCCACCTCCAGGCGGATCCGCTTCTCCCCGTGGACCTGCTGCCCGGGACATGGCCGGGGGCCTCGCTCCGGGACACCTACGACCGGTGGGACCGACGCTACCGCCGGGTACTGCGGACGTGGAGCCGCGCCGACTGATGTCCGTGGCCTGTCCGGGCCTCCCGGTGGCGTCGCCGCCGGAGCCACCGGCCGTCGACCGCTACGGTGACGACACCAGAGACCCGCCACGACCACGGCGGCGGCACCAGGGGGAGACACCATGACGACAGAGTCGCCCGATGTGACGACGACCACACCGAAGGAGGGTCCGCCCTTCGGGGGGAAGGTTGTGGTGATCACAGGAGGGGCCCGGGGCCAGGGCCGCTCCCACGCCCTCGAATTCGCCCGGCTCGGGGCCGACATCGCCGTCTGTGACCTCGCCCACGATCTGGACAGTGTGGGCTATCCACTCGGTACCCGCGACGACCTGGCCGAGACGGTGCGGCTGGTGGAGGCGGAGGGCCGCCGATGCGTGGGGTCGGTGACCGACGTGCGGGACCTCGAGGCCACCCTCGCATTCGTCGAGGAGGCCCGCGCCGAGCTCGGTTCAGTCGACATCCTGGTGGCCAACGCCGGCATCTCGGCCCTGGGGTCGATCTGCACCATGGGCGCCGCCGAGTGGAGCGAGACCATCGACACCAACCTCACCGGTGTGTTCAACGCCATGCGGGCGGTGACGCCCCACATGCGTCGCCAGCGCTGGGGGCGCATCATCGGCGTCTCGTCCATGATGGGTCGGTCCTCGAACCCCGGCATCCCGGCCTACGTGGCCTCCAAGTGGGGGGTGATCGGCCTGGTCAAGTCGGTGGCCTTCGAGCTGGCCGCCTTCGGGGTCACGGTCAACGCGGTGGCTCCGGGCAACGTCTCCACGCCCATGATCCACAACGACACCCTCTACGGCCTCATGCGGCCGGACCTCGAGCACCCCACCCGCGAGGACGTCGAACCGGGCATGACCGCGCTCCACGTGCAGCCGGTGCCGTGGCTCGAGCCCGAGGAGATCACGGCCGCCGTGGTCTTCCTGGCCTCGGAGGGCGCCCGACACATCACCGGCTCGGTCATCGATGTCGACGCCGGAGCCTCGGCCAGGTTCACCGCCTGACCCGGACCGTCACCACCGAGACGGGCGTGGGGTCACTGGCGGGACATGGCCGCCCGCTCGGCGGCCCGGTCCTCCTCGTCCTGGTCCGTCGCCGACTGGCGGGCCAAGGTGACGTCCAACCGTCTCAGGGTTCCTTCGAAGGGGAACGGAGCGACATAGCGCGGGCTCACCGGGGAACCGTGGTCGTAGCCGACGCTGGGCCCGACGCTCGAGATCATGGTCATAACGAACGGCACGGTAAGGGTCCCACTGGGCTGGCCGCCGATCACCAGCGTGGCCTCGCCGCCGCGGCCGGTGCGGACGAAGTGGACGCCGATCACCGACGGGCCGACCGGCACCGGGTCGCTCGACTCGACCACGTGATGGTCCCCGAAGCAGTTGTAGTCGAGGACCAGCCGGCCATCCTGGACGAAGAGGGCCACGCCCGAGTTCTCGTTGCCCGAGGCATACAGAACGCCGTCGGCGCCCTCAGGACGGTCGACGGTGGCCGCCATGTCCCATCCCCGTCCTCCGAGTGACGGCGCCACCTGGCCGGGGAGGGGTGACATCGGTGGGAAGTAGGTGTAGCGGCGGGTGGTGGGGTGGGGCGACCGGTCCCGGTAGCGGGTGAAGAACAGCTCGATGGTGCGGTCGTCGAGGGGGAGGACCCCGTACGCCTCGGCCTCCCGCCACCACAGGTCGACCAGTTCGGCCAGCCGCTCCGGCTGCTCGGTGGCCAGGTTGGCGCACTCCGAGCGGTCGTCGTCGAGGTGGTAGAGCTCCCAGTCGTCGTCGTCGAACGGGATCCCGGGCTGGTGACGGGTGACCGCCTTCCACCCGTCGGCGTAGATGGCGCGGTGACCCATCATCTCGAAATACTGGACGTGCTTGTGGCTGGGTTCGTCGGGTGCGTCGAACGAGTAGCGCAGTGACGTTCCCGACACCGGGATCTGTTCGAGGCCGCGGTAGGACGTCGGGGGTTCGATCCCCAGGGTCTCGTAGATGGTCGGGACGATGTCGCTCACGTGGTGGAACTGGTGGCGCAGCGAGCCGCCGTCGGTGATGCGCTCGGGCCAGTGCACAATGAGGGGTACGTGGACGCCGCCCTCGTGGGTGTTCTGCTTGTACCACTTGAACGGGGTGTTCCCGGCCTGGGCCCAGCCCCAGGGGTAGTTGGCGTGGCTGTGGGGCCCACCGATGTCGTCGATGCGCTCGACGGCCTCGTCGGGCGACTCGGCCAGCAGGTTGAAGTACTTCATCTCGTGCAGGACGCCGAACGGCCCACCTTCCTGACTGGCACCGTTGTCCGACATCAGGAGGACGAGGGTGTTGTCGAGCCGGCCCAACTCGTCGAGACCGGCGATGAACCGGCCGATCTGCGCGTCGGTGTGCTCGAGGAAGGCGGCGAAGGCCTCCTGCAGGCGAGCCGCCAGCCGCTGGTGGTTCTCGGGCAGGGACTCCCACGGCTCGACTCCGGGATTCCGGGGGGCCAATGCCGTCCCGGGGGGCAGGAGGCCCATCGCCTGCTGTCGGGCGAACCACCGTTCACGGGCCACGTCCCAGCCCTCGTCGAAGCGGCCCCGGTACTTGTCCAGGTACGCCTGGGGGGCCTGATGAGGTGCGTGCATGGCCCCAAAGGCCAGATAGCTGAAGAACGGGCGGTCGGGACGGATGGAGACGGTGTCGTGGATGAAGCCGAGCGCGTGGTCGACGAGGTCCGAGCTCAGGTGGTAGCCGTCTTCGGGGGTGCCGGGGGCTTCGACGCTGTGGTTGTCGTAGACCAGTTCCGGATGGAACTGGTCGGTCTCGCCCTCGAGGAAACCGTAGAAGCGGTCGAAGCCCCGTTGGCAGGGCCACTGGTCGTAGGGCCCAGCGGCCGAGGCGTCTTCCATGGCGCACAGGTGCCACTTGCCGACAGCGAACGTGGCGTAACCCTCGTCCCGCAGCACCTCGGCCACGGTGGCCGCGTGGTTGGTGATGTGGCCGCGCATGTGGGGGTACCCGCTGTCGAAGTTGGCGATCGACCGCATGCCGACGGTGTGGTGGTTCCGCCCGGTGAGGAGTGAGGCTCGGGTGGGGGAGCACAGGGGGGTCACGTGGAAGTTGGTGTAACGGAGCCCATCTGCGGCCAGCCGGTCGATATTGGGCGTGGCCAGGTCGGACCCGTAGCAGCCCAGGTGGGAGAAGCCGGTGTCGTCCAAGAGGATGACCACCACGTTGGGGGCGTCCTCACCGGGGTGGGCCGGGGTGGGCCACCAGGGGGTGGACGCCGCCTCGGTGCGGTCGATCACCCCTTCGAACGGTTCGTAGCTCGTCATGTCGGCCCCTCCCTGGTGCACGGGTCGGGGGACGGGTGGAGGGCCCGGCCCGGGTGGGAACGTTGTGTCACCGGGAGCGACGATACCCCCCGGGCCGATTTCCGTGTCGATCGGACCGGTGCCGATCGGCCCACCCTCCGATCGGACCCCCGTCGACCCGAAGCCAGCGACGGGAAGGAACCGCTCCCGGCCGTTTCTCGGACTCGTGGACCGGGCACCGTGAAGCTAGATTCACGGGGTCCTCCGGTCCGACCGGTCGGGGACGGCGACCGTGGGAGGGGTGCACCAAGACGATGGCGACCGGCGACCCACTGCCCGTCCCCGCAGCGGACACGGCCACGGTGGTAGTGGAGCCGCCCGGGGATGGCCCCGGCTACTGGGCTGGCGCACCGAGCGTGGCCCTCGCCGCGGACGGCACCTACTGGCTGGCCTACCGGCTGCGCCGACCCATCGGGGTCGGACGGGGGTACGCCAACGTGGTGGCCCGATCGGACGACGGTGAGCGCTTCGAGACGGTGATGGTCCTCGGGCGCGACGACTTCAGCTGCGACTCCCTGGAGCGACCGGCCCTGGTGGCCCTGGACGACGGGTCCTGGCGCCTGTACGTGAGTTGCGCCACCCCCGGGACCAAGCACTGGCGGGTGGACGCCATCGATGCGGCCGATCCCTCGCAGTTCGCGCCGGACACGGCCCGCACCGTTCTTCCCGGGGATGAGACCGTGGGGGTGAAGGACCCGGTGGTCAAGGTCATCGATTCCAGTTGGCACCTGTGGCTGTGCTGCCATCCCCTCGACCGGCCCGACGACACCGACCGCATGACCACCCACTACGGCACCAGCGCCGACGGCCTGGCCTGGACCATGCACGGCGAGGCCCTGGCCGGCACACCCGGACAGTGGGACCAGCGCGGCGCCCGTGTGGCCGACATCGTCCACGACGGCAGGGCGTGGTGCGCTTACTACGACGGCCGGGCGGACAAGTCGGCAAACGCCGAGGAGCTCACCGGCATGGCCGTGGGCGGTTCCCCGGGCCGGCTGACGGCAACTCCGGGGCATTTCGGAAGCGGGAGCGACGGCCAACGGTCGCTGCGTTACGTTTCGTTCCTGGCCTTGCCCGACGGGGGCCACCGCCTGTACTACGAGACCAGTCGGCGCGACGGTGCCCACGATCTGCGCACGGAGTACGTGCCCCCTTCGCGATAGGTACGCCAGGCCCGGAGGTCCCAGCCGGTGATCTCCTCGACGATGTCGATGTCCTCGGCGAAGTAGTCGACCAGCTGGGCGCGCTCTCGGACCTGCAGCTCGGGCCGGTGCCGGGGCGTCCGCTGGATGAGCCACTGCAGGGGCAGGCTGGCTTTTCTCCACACCTGGGGAGGGAAGTGCTGTCCGACCGTGGCACCGCCCCGGAAGACAGCCCGCAGGACCCGGGCGTAGCGGGTGGGGGCCACGTAGCCACCCACGTTCCGGGCCGGCACATCGGTCACCACGCCCTCCTCCACCCCGAGGAACTGGCACACCCCGTCGAGGGTCTCGGCCGGCGTCTCCACCAGCTCCAGGTAGCGGATGATGTGGACCTGGTCGCGGGGGAACAGGGTGAACAGGTGGAGGAGCTGCCGGCCGTAGAGCCCGGTCTCGAGGTACTGCCAGAACGGGGCCCACCCTGCCTCTCTGCGGCCGGGCTCCTCGGCACAGGCGGCCACGAAGTCGTCGACGGTCTCCAGGCCGTCCGCCCACAGGTGGGCCCAGTTGGAGTAGGCGCGGTCCACCGGATCCCGCAGGACCACGATCAGGCGGGCATGGGGCACTGCGTCGTGCATGCGTCGGTGCGAGTCCAGGTCGGCTAAGTAAAACGGCGTGCTTTCGCCGCGCTTGGCGCCGGCCGGTGCCGCGTCGAACAGCGCTTCGTAGCGTTGGCGGTCCCACACCCACTCGCGGGCGCTGTGGGCGTCGCCCGGGCCACCCTGGCGCGGCGGAGGACGGTTGTCGCACAGGAAGTACTTGGGCTCTTTGACCGGCGACAGGTAGAGCTGCGGGTGTCCGGCCAGGGCGGCGTGGAGTGCCGTGGTCCCGGCCTTTGGGGCGCCGATGACGAAGAAGTCGGGTAACGGCATCGTCCTGCCCCTCTCTAGTAAGGCTATGGAGTTCCTAGGAGTATGGTCGACGGCCGAAATTTCGTCAACGCACGGGGATAAACGCCGCCCGCTCCCGGTAGCGGATGCGACACGGCCGGGCCGAACGGGCCACGCCCCCGATCTGTCGTCGGCGGGGCACGGCGTCGGCGAACCGGGGGGTGAGGTCGTACCGGTCGAGGAGGCCCCGTGCGGCCACCCGTATGGCCGAGATGGAGAAACGGGCCGCAGGACAGGAGTGCACCCCGTGACCGAAGGTGCTGACCATCTCCTTGGTCGGGAGCGCCACCTGTGAGGACAGGCGGCGACCCTCGTAGTGGTCGGGATCGAAGCGGTCGAGGCCGGGGGCGGCTGAGGTGTTGTGGGACGAGAGCATGGTGCACAGCAGGACCCCCGGGCTCAACCGGTAGGCAGCGCAGCCGGTGTCCACCTCGATGGGCGTGAGTACCTGGCGCAGGGTGATGGACCGCTGGGCCATGCGTATGGACTCGTTGGCGCACCGGTCGAGGAGGTCGTCGTCGCCGTCCCGTATCCGCTCCACCAACGCGGGGCGGCGTACCAGGTTGACGAGGGTCCAGGCCAGCGCGGCATAGAGGTTGGACTGCGATCCCATGTGGATGACGATCACGTCCCGGGCGGCGGCCACCGCCCGTTCGTCCTCGGGCAGGTCACCGTAGGACTCGAGGATCTGGGTGAGGAAGTCGTCCACCCGGGGACGGCGGGAACGCGCCTCGATGATCTCGGCGAAGATCTGTTCGATCCCGGCCATGGCCGCCCACTCCCGGCGTTTGCGGGTGGCCCAGGTCAACGCGGCCTGTCCGGGCCGGACGAAGGACTCCGAACTGTCGAGCCGGTCGAACAGGGGGATGAGCCGCTCCACGTACGGCTCCGATGCCGCCTCGCTCCCGGCCCACGAGGCCAGACCCAGTCGGTGACCGAGCCGTCGCATCTCGCTGAAGACCTCGAACGTACCGGACGGCCCGAGCCGGGTGAGCTCGAGATCGACGGCCTGGTGGAGGTGGTCGAGGTAGTGCTCGACCCGCTGGCTGCCAAACAGCGTTTTCGGGTGATTGCGCCGGCCGAGGAGGAGTTCCACGGGGACCTTGGCCTTGATCAGCTGGTAGGTGGCGATGCCGAAGCTGGCCCGGTCCTCGGGTTGGGCGTAGAGCGAGCGGACACCCTCGGGGGAGAAGACGCAGAAGAGATGGTGGCCGAACGCCTCGACCACGAACGTGTCGCCGTGGCGCGCGCGCTGTCTCGCGAAAAAGGCGGTGGGATCGGACAGCAGGCCGAGGCCGCCACGCACCCAGGGGAGCGCTCCGCGCACGGTCGGAGGCTCCGGCTCGACCAGAGCTGCGGACGGGGCCATGGCGTCGAGCCTACGGCCTCGGCGACGGCCCCATCTGGTGATCCCGGGCCCGTCGCTCCCCACACGGAATCGGTTGTGCTAATCCGGGATGGTGAACGGAGCCTGGTGCCGGACGTGGTGACAGGACTCCCCCTCGTGGTGGGCACTCCGGCGGCCCGATCCCTCGCCGACGGGCTCGGTGCCGAGTTGGAGGAGTTGCCGGCCGTCGTCCTCGACCCGGGGTGGTCCCAAAGCCCGGCCATCGAGGTGTGGCGGGAGGCCCAACGGAATGCGATCCCGGTGCGGAGCGCGGTGGTGGCGGTGTGGCCCGAGGCGATGGTGCCGTCCCCGGTGGTCCACCTCGATCTCGACGGGTGGTCGGCCCGCTTCGAGACCTCGTTCGCCCTGTGGTTCTGCTCGTTGGCCGCGGCCTGTGAGCGGTGCACCGACGGCGGCCAGGTGGTGGCGGTCACGGAGCGGCCCGAGGGCAAGGAGTGCGCCGGTTGGTCCCTCGAATCGGCTGTGGCCGACGCGGTCGAGGTCATGGTGCGGTCCCTCGCCCTCGTCCACCGGCCCCGCCGGGTCCGGGTCCAGGTGGTGTCCACGTCGGCGCGACTGGGTTCGGGCGCGGGTGGCCCCCCCGACCTCACCGATGTCGTCGGGGCGGTGACGATGCTGCTCGCCGCGGAGGTTCCCTCGGTCAACACGGCGGTGATCCGGTTGGGAGCGGACCGGTGACGAACCCGGGTGACGCACCGGTTGTCCTGGTTACCGGGGCCAGCGGTGGGGTGGGCCGGGGCATCGCCATCGCCTGCGGCTCCGCCGGGTGGTCGGTGTGGGTGGCGGCCCGCCGGCCCGTCGAGGGACGAGCCGTGGCCGACGAGGTCACCGCGGCCGGCGGACGGGGCACCTTCGTCGACTGCGACGTGGCCGACGGCGACTCGGTGGCCGCCGCCGTGGCCGCGCTGGTCGAGCGGGAGGGCCGGCTGAACGGGGCGGTCCACAACGCCACCAGCGGCCGGTCGCCCGTGCCGGTGGTCCCCGCCGAGGTTCCGCTGGACCACCTCCGGGATCACGTAACGGTCTCGGTCCGCGGCGCCTACTGGGTGGCTCACCACGCCTATCCCCATCTGGTGGCGAGTCAGGGCAGCCTGGTCCTGTTGACCTCTGAGGCCGGCTTCGGCGGTTCCCTGCGGCTGGCACCGTATGCCACCGTGAAGGCGGCCGTCCGCGGCCTGGCCCGCTCGTGGGCCCGGGAATGGGGTCCGGACGGCGTGCGGGTCAACTGCGTCGCGCCGTTGGCCGCATCACCGGCGATGGACGTAGCCATGGCTGCCGATCCGACCATGGAGGAGCGGGTGCTCGGCCGGCATCCACTCGGCCGGCTGGGTCATCCGGTGGACGACATCGGGCCGGTGGTCCGGTTCCTGCTCTCCGACGAGGCGGCCTACGTGACGGGTATGACCCTCATGGCCGATGGGGGCAATGCCCCGGTCACCTGAGCACCACGGCGTTACGCCCCCGCCGCCGTGCGGGGGGTCACGCCTCATCCGGCCTGCTCCACGTCGGGTGGTTCGGAGTGCACGTGCTGCCCCCCGGTCGGCCCGGCTTCCGGATGGTGGGATTCGCCGCCCGTAGGGAATCAGTATGCGGAATTGCCGCCATGATTGCAACTGCTGGTTGCATAATGTCCGGTGCCTGCAGCTTCGATGCCGTCCCCGGTAGGATCGAGCCGGCCAATCCAGGGTTGAGGGTGGTTCGATGACCGGCAGTGAGGACGGCACCCCCGGGGCGGGGCACGGGGGAAGCGCCTGATGGCTGCTGCCCAGGTTCCGCCCGGGCGCCGTCCCAAGCACACCCGTGACGAGATCCGCCGGCTCCTGCTCGAATCCGGCCGGGCCATCCTCCAGGAGGAGGGACTGGGCAACGGGGCCGAGTCGCTCACCTTCAAGCGGGTGTTCGACCGGGTGGAGCGGGAGCGCGGTCTCCGCCTGACCAACGCCTCGGTCATCAAGCGGGTCTGGGTCAACCAGGCCGACTTCCAGGCCGACGTCCTGGCCTCCATCGCCGCCGATGACAGCAGCGCCGAGATCGGGTACACGGTGGCCGCCGTGGCCTCCTTCCTCGGCCAGATCGACGTGTCCTCGGTCGAGGCCCGATGGAGGAGCGCCTCCGAACTCTGTCGGTCGGCCGGGGCGGCCAATGTGGAGGCCCTGGAACGGTCGCCCAACTGGACGGCGTGGATCGGGGTGTGGGCTCTGGCCACGGCGGGTGACCCGTATGCCTACCGCGGGCGGATCGAGGCGGCGTTGGTCGCCGGCTACGAGAACTTCACCGAGCGGTTCGTGGAGATCTACGCCGGCATGGCCGGGCTGTTGGGACTCCGGGTGCGCGACGGTCTCACCCTTCGGCAATTCGCCATCGCCGCCGAGTCACTGGCCGAAGGCTGTGCCCTGCGCAAACGGGTCGACGGGTCCGACATGTCCGGTATCGTTCGGGCCACGGGCCCGGACGGCGCACCGAGGGAGTGGACGCTGTTCGCCGTGGGTCTCGAGGCCCTGGCTCTGCAGTTCTTCGAGCTCGATCCCGAGTGGTCCGGCCCAACCGGTCACGCCTGAGCCGGTCACATGGTCCTGCGAATTTACGATCTTCATATGGGGAGTTGATGGTGTCCTTACCCCCCTGGCCTCCAATGGTGTTGTGAGGTTGATCGCCAACGGGGCGGATCGGCCTCGGAACTACGCAGAAGCGGAAGGTGGAAGCAGATGAGCGAATTCTGGGACCCGAAGGGGCCGGTAGACCCGTCGACGGCGCCGGCCGAAGCCGTCACCCCCGACGCCAGCACGACCGCACCCGGGGCCTCACCGGACGGTACCGCCGGCGACCCGAGCTACGGGAGGGCCATCCCCCTCCCGCCGGTGGGAGGGCCTCCGGCGTCGACCGTCCCCGTCCCCGTCTCACCAGGCCAGTGGGACCCGACCGGCGGGTACGACCCGACCGGGGAGCAGCCGTCGCTGGCGTCGGGCGTGCCCACACCTCCCGCCGGCACCTGGGCCCCGCCCCCGCAGTCGGGCTGGGTGGCGGGTGCCGGCGCCGCCGGTGGTGCCCCGCCGTATTTCGGTTGGCCGCCTGGCGGCGCACCGAGCCCGGCCGCACCGGCCGGACCCGCCAAGAAGCGGAGCGGCCTGGCCGCGTCCCTGGCCGCCGTGATCGTGGTGGTCGCCGTGGTGGCCGGCGTGGGCCTCGGTCATGCGGTGTGGCCCACCACCTCCACGACCTCGTCCGCAGCCAGTCCGTCGGCCGGCTCGGGCAGTAGCGGCAGCGGATCGTCCCCGTTCGGTTCGGGCTCGGGCAGCGGCTCGTACCCGTTCGGTTCGGGCTCCTCGGGAAGCGGATCCTCGTCCTCGGGCTCCGGCTCGTCCAGCTCGTCGGGAAGCACCTCGACGGGAGCCGGTGCGCCGTCGGACATCTCGGCCATCGCCGCCAAGGTCTCACCGGGCCTGGTGGACATCAACACCAACCTCAGCTACGAGAACGAGCAGGCGGCGGGGACCGGGATGGTGCTGACCTCCACGGGTGAGATCCTGACCAACAACCACGTGATCGACGGGGCCACGAGCATCAGTGTCACCGACGTTGGGAACGGGAAGACGTATTCGGCCAGCGTGGTCGGCTACGACCGCACCGCTGACGTCGCCGTCATCAAGCTGTCCGGGGCCAGCGGCCTCCAGACCGTCGACACGGCCAGCGGTGCCGCCGCGGTGGGTCAGGCAATCGTTGGCGTCGGCAATGCCGGTGGCACCGGGGGCACCCCGAGCGCAGCCGGAGGGTCGATCACCGCTCTGGACCAGTCCATCACGGCCAGCGACGACGGAGGGGGCAACGCGGAGAATCTGAGCGGCCTGATCGAGGTCAACGCCGGCATCGAGCCCGGCGACTCGGGTGGCTCGCTGGTCAACGCCCAGGGTCAGGTCCTCGGCATGGATACGGCGGCGTCCACCGGATCCGGCTACCAGGACACTGCCACCCAGGCCTACGCCATCCCGATCGGGACGGCCCTCTCGCTGGCCAAGAAGATCGACGCCGGCCAGGCCTCGTCCACCATCCACATCGGACCCACGGGGTTCCTCGGGGTCGGGGTGGGATCCTCGTCGGACAGTTCGAGCGGCTTCGGCAGCTCAGGCAGCTTCGGCTTGGGCGGCTCGGGCAGCAGCTCCAGCTCCTCGGGCGCCGTGGTCTCCCAGGTGCTGTCGGGCTCAGCTGCCGGTCAGGCCGGAGTCGTCGTGGGTGACACCATCACCGCCCTCAACGGGACGACCGTCTCTTCGCCCACCGATCTCAGCAACCTGCTTGAGCCGGAGCACCCCGGTGACACCGTCCGGCTCCAATGGACCGACCAGTCGGGTCAGACCCAGAGTGCTTCCGTGACGCTGGGATCGGGTCCGCCGGCCTGACCGTAACGGGACAGCGGCCGGTGGCGCCGGGTTCAGGACGGGATCCGTCCAACCCGCTCGGCGCCACCGAGCCGGGCCCGCAGGGCGAGGCGGTCAGGCTTGCCCAGCACGGTGACCGGCAGTTCGTCGGCGATCTCGAGATACTCGGGCACCTTGTAGGTGGCCAGTTCCGAGGCGCAGTGGCGCAGGAGCGCCTCGACCGACACCGGTTCGGACACCACCACGATGGCCCCGACCCGTTCACCGAGGTCGGGGTCGGGCACTCCCACCGCTCCGGCATCGACCACGCTCGGATGTGAGCGGAGGACCTCTTCGACCTCGATGGGTCCGAACTTCTCCCCGCCCCGGTTGATGGTGTCGGAGAGCCGCCCGACCAGGTAGAGGTAGCCCTCGGCGTCCTGGCGCCCCGTGTCACCGGTGTGGAGCCACTCGGTGGTGGTGTTCTGGTCGGCCCGCACCACGAACTCGCCGACCGTTCCCGGTTCCACCTCGCGGTCGGTGCCGGGCTCCACGATCCGGAGGTCCACGCCGGCCAGTGGGCGCCCGACCGAATCGAACCGGTCGCCCCGGCGGTGGTCCTCAGGGGTGAGGGCGGCGTAGGCACCGAGGGTTTCGGTCTGACCGAAGGTGTTGGAGAAGTCGACGGCGGGGAACGTGGCGACGGCTCGCCGGACCAGGTCCACCGGGGCGGCGGCCGCCCCGTAGCTGAGTGACCGCAGCGAGCTCAGGTCGGTGGTGTCGAACTCCGGATGGTCGAGGATGCGACGGAGCATGGTGGGCACCACGAAGGTCTGGGTGACCCGGTGCCGCTCGACCAGCGCAAGCCACTGGGCCGGGGTCGAACTTGGGCAACAGGACCATCTGCTTGCCCTGGCGCAGGGAGACGAACAGCCCGAGGGTTCCGGCGATGTGGAAGATGGGGGCCGACATCATGTCGACGACCTGGGGCACCTCGGGGTCGATGGGCTTGGCGTAGAAGGCCAACCGGTCGGCGACCACCTCGTGGCTGATGGGGATGGGCTTGGGCAGTCCCGTGGTGCCGCTGGTGAACAGCACTAGGGCGGTGTCCTCGCCTCGACCCACACTGGCCGATTCGGCGTCCTCGTCCACCTCGGCGCCGAACACCTCCTCTTCCACGAGGACCGGCCCGTCGAGGACGGACCGCAGACTCTCGGCGTACCGGTCGCCGGCCACCCCGATCCGGGTCCCGGTCAGCTCGGCCAGCTGGCCCAGCTCGCCGGTGGTGAGGTAGGCGTTCATCTGGGCGGTGGCCGCACCGATTCGGGCCGCCCCGAAGATCGTGGCCACCGAGAGGGCACTGCCCAGGTTGACCAGTGCCACCCGATCGCCGGGCCGGACCCCGGCGGCGGTCAGCGCCGTCTCGACCTGCCGGATGCGGTGCTCTAACTGGCGGTAGGTGAGGGCTTCGCCGTCCACCACCAGCGCCACCCGATCGGGTACGGCGTGCAGCGGGGCGTCGGTGGCGTGTCCGACGTTCATGGGCGGCGGAGGCGGTCGGCGGCGGCGTCCTGGTTCACGATGGCGACATGGTAGGCCAGAGGCCGATCATCGACACGGTAGGCCAGAGGGCCGCGGTCAGCCCGTGGGCAGACGGCTGAACGGCTTGATGGTCACCCAGCACGTCCCCTGGGGCTTGCCCTGGGAGGTCAACTGACAGGCCGACGAGGGCGGGACGTTGTTGCGCAGCTGCACGATCTTGAACAGCGTCGGTCCGTAGCGCTTGTTCGGTCCGTAGCTGAGGATGGGCGTGTAGGTCCCCGGGAAGTTCTTGACCTTGGACAGGGCGGTGACGAAGGTACGACGGTTGAGGTTGCTCCCGGCGGCCTTCGCCGCGGTGGCGAACAAGGTGATGACCTGACACCAGCTCACGACGGGACCCTGCTGTTCGATGAAGTCGTTGGTGTTGCCTGGCGGGATCTGGGGGTAGGCCTTGTGCCAGGGGATCCAGCAGGCCTTCACCCCAGGGTCGTAGCCGAGCGGCCCGGTGTAATTGGAGGGTGTGGTGCCGCCACCCAGCGTCTCGACGGTGAGGCCCTCCTGGCCGTCGAGGGCCTTCTCGTACGGGATGGGCATGAGACCGAGCGCTGACTCGATGCTCGACTCGTAGTCGCTCAACAGCAGCTTGGGGAAGTAGTTCTGGCTGGTCTCGGCCTCCAGCACCGGGTAGAAGACATTGAAGGGGATCAGCGGGATGACCGAGGTGACCCCGGCGCTGCGGAGCTGTTGCACCACCAGTGGAGCCTGGGCGTCGGTCGTGGCGGTATCGGTGGGGTCCGAGGCGATGGTCTTGACCACCGGCGTGATGCCGGCCCGGCTGAGGTCGGGGAGCAGGTAGTCCTTCAGGGCCAGTTGGTCCGAGGCACGGTCACCGACGACGACGCCGACCTTCTTGCCGGCCAGGAGATCGGCGCTCAGGCCCCAGTTGACCACCGCCTGGAGGATCACCGCCTGATCGGGCCCGGTCCACCACAGATAGGGCGATCCCTCCGTGGTCCAGTTGGTCACCGTCGTCCACTGCCCGATGAACGGGGTCTGGCCCTCCTGGGTGATGCACAGCTGGTTGTCACCCGACCAAGCGCCGATGCCGTCGAGCACGGCGAAGGCGGCCGGCGATCCCTCGGTCCAGGTCTTGCACAGGGCCCGCATGGCCGACTCGTTGGTGGGGTCGTAGGTGGTGATGATGGGACGGATCTTGCGGCCGTTTATCCCCCCGGACTGGTTGATCCGGTTGACGTAGAAGTTGATGGCCTTGGTCTGCTCCCCGTACTCGGCGTCCTGGGCGAATCCCTCCTGGCCGGCCAGTGAGTTGAGGGAGACCACCGGGAACACCACGTTGATGGACTTGGCCGAGACCCCCCGGGACGAGGTACTGGCCTTGCTGACCGGTATGGCGGGGGTCGACGCCGAGGCGGGTACGACCGTCACCAGTGCGCCCGCGGAGATCACGACGGCCCCGGCCAGACCCAGGGCCCGGAAAGGGCCGTTGGCTCGGCGATGACCCGCAGGACGCCGCCGACTGCTGCCACGCCGCCGCATCGATGACCTCATGCACCCCTCCTCAACCCGTCGTGATCCGGGGACCGCAGTGAAACCCTAGTGAGTCACCAGGTTGGCAACAACCACGGTCGGCGCGTGGCCGACCCTTCACCCGGGCAGGGAACGGACCGTGCCGACCTCAGGCAGCGGTCCGGGCTCAGGGGACGTGAAGACCTGGCACGACTTCAGTCATGAACTGTCGGAGGGTGTCGTCGGCGGGAAAGTCACGGAGCCACAGGATGAGGCCCCGACAGCCGGCGTCCACGAAGGCCTGAGCCTTCTCGGTCACCTGGTCGACCGTACCCACCAGGTTGTCGGCCAGGTACTGATCGGTCGGGGTTCCTCCCCACAGGTCGCCCCCGTCTTCCGACTCACACCACGCCCGGCACTCCGCGTCGCTGTCGAACAGTCGGCAGTCGGGGCCATGGGTGCGTCGGATGGCCCCGAACGGGCGCCCCACCTCGGCGCAGTACGCCTCGAGCAGCCCGGACTTCCGCTGGAAGGACTCCAGGCCCACCTGCCAGTTGGTCATGTCGGCCCGGCGGGCGGCGATCCGGAGGTTGATCTGTTCACCGCCTCCCCCCACCAGGACCGGTGGCAATTGCTGGATGGGCTTCGGATCGCAGTAGGCGCCGTCGAAGTGGAGGTGGTCACCTTCGAAGGTCACCGTCTCCTCCGTCCACATGCGGCGGATCACCTCGAGCGTCTCGTCGAGTACGGCCAGGCGCTGCCGGTCGGACCGGTACTCGTAGCCGTACGAGTGGTACTCCTCGTGGAACCATCCCGCACCCAACCCGAGGATGAGGCGGCCACCGGAGTAGACGTCGACGCAGGCAGCCTCTTTGGCCAGCAACCCGGCGTTGCGGTACGAGGCGCAGGTGACCAGCTGGCCCAGGCGGGCCGTCGACGTCCGCTGGGACAGCGCCGCCAGCATGGTGAACGCCTCGAAGACGTGGGTCGGCCGGCGACGGGGGACGGTCTCCACGTGGTCGTAGACCCACAGATGGTCGTAGCCCAGGGACTCGGCCAGTTCGGCCAGTTCCACCGACCGGGCCCAGGCGGCGGGGCCGTCCCATCCGGTGTACTCGAGCTTCCATCCCTGGGGGACGAAGACGCCCACCTCCAGCCGGTCGGCGCCCGTGCCGTCTGCTGCTGCTCGGTCGGTCACTGCGCGAACTCCCACCACTGCACCTCACACATCATCGGGAGCAGGTACCGCACGTAGAGCGAGTGGATCTTGACCACACCCTGGTCGTCGGTGTGCAGGTCGATGAGGTCCACCCGGTCGTCATGGGACCGGAAGGTCTCGGCCCGGTCCTGGAGGCCCTGGAGCTCACCCAGGGTCCCGACCGAGAAGCCGAAGTGGTCCATCCGGGGACAGGTCATGGGTTGATCCTCGGCGATGAGGAAGATGAACTGGTCCCAGTGGACGCACGAGAGGATCAGGCGCCGACGGTCTTCGGTCATCACCTCGATCTCGTCGAACCCGAAGACCTCACCCCAGAACCGGCAGATCTCGGCGCGGTGGGGACCGTCGAGCAGGTCGGCGGGCATGCTCATGGCCACATGGTTGAAACGGGGCACACCGCTCGGGTAGTAGGGGTGGGCCATCAGGCGTCCCCCTTCGGTTGCGCCTCGGGCTCCGACAGACGGGGGACGACCATGACCTTGCCGGCCAGTCGGCCCTCGGCCAAGCCGGCCAGGGCGTCGGACAGGCGGTCGAGGGGAACGTCCTCGGCCTCGATGAGCAGGTCGGTGGGGAACCGGTCCGAGGCCAGCAGCTCGAGGGCCCGGTCGAAGCCGTCCAGGTCGTAGACGAATGAACCCACCACGTGCAGCTCGTTGAGCACGAACCGGTTGGGGTCGAAGGAGGGATGGTCGAGCCCCGCCCCGACCAGGACGAGCGTCCCGCCCCGTCGGAGCTGGTGGAAGCCGGCCTCGATGGCCGCCTTCTTGCCCGAGCACTCCAGCACCACATGGGCGGCCCGTTCGGTGATCTTCTCCGGTTCCCACGGGGGAAACGTCTCGAGGTCGGTGGGATCGAGTACCTCGTCCGCTCCGAGCTCGCGGGCCAGCTGCTTGCGGCGGGCCCCGGGTTCCACGGCGATGACCGGTCCGATGCCCCGGGCCACCAGCGCGGCGATGGAGAGGGCACCGATGGGCCCGGCCCCGATGACCATGACCCGGTCACCGGGGGCCGCGCCGGAGCGGGTGATGCCGTGCAACGCCACGGCCAGGGGCTCGGCCAGCGCCGCCTGCCGGGCCGTGAGACCTTCCGGCACCCGGAGCAGGGAGACTTCCCGTACGAGGACGAAGCGGGCGAAGGCACCGTCGTGTCCGTCGACCACCGGTCCCTGCCGGTTCTCGCACTGCGACGGCTTCCCCTCGAGGCAGCGCCGGCAGTGTCCGCACCGGGGCGACGTCCCCCCCACCACCGTCTCACCGAGCTCCCATCCGGTGACCTCGTCGCCCAACGCCACGATGGTGCCGGTGAACTCGTGGCCCGCCACCAACCCCTTCTCGCCCCACCCGTCGAGGAGCATGTGGACATCGGACCCGCAGATCCCGCAGTGGTCCACCTCCACCAGCACTTCGCCGGACCGGGGCCGGGGCACGGGGCGCTGCTCCACCACCACTTCGCCCGGCCGCTGCAGCACGGCCGCCGGCATGGTCTGCGGAAGATCGGACATGGCACCACCCCCCCGGATGGGCCGCCCCCGGATGGGCCGGTGGCGGTAGGAACGCTGGTTCGGGCGACACTCTAGGCCAGGCGGCGTGATCGGTCCCCGGCCGGGCCGGCCGCACCGGTCCGAAGGGCTAAAGGGTTGCCTTTCTCGTGACGATGTTCTCGGCATGGCACCGGACCTTCGCTTCGATACCGATGATCCCGAATTCCAACGGGGATTCGAGATCGGCGTCCTCTGGGAACGTCTCGTCACCGACGGGGCCTGCCACATGGCCGTTTCCGCCTCCAACGCCGAGATGGTCATCCGGGTGGCGCAGGCCTTCGGATGCGAGTTCTCCGGCCGTGAGATCGAGGACGATCAGATCTCGGTCGAACTGCATCAGGTCTCGGGCTGACCGCTCGGCTCTCGGTCCCGTCCCGGGGTTGGACCGGCCGGATCCCAACCGCCATGATCGCGACATGGACGGGGCGTTCAGACAAACGGCACGTCGCCCCGCCCACCGGTCGTCCTCGGTTCCTTACGGTGTCCGCCGGATCATGGCCATGGTCGGGTCCCTCGCCGTACCCGGCGCCCTCAACCTCTACGACGAGGCCGCCTCGGTGGCCTGGGGGGACCCGCCGGGGGCGGCGGTACGACGGCGACAGGCACTGACCCGGTACCTGACCGACCACTGGTCGGCCCCCGTCGTGTTGGTGGGCGAGGCGCCCGGCCGGCACGGTGCGCGCCGGACCGGTGTGCCGTTCACCTCGCCCCACCTGCTCACCGGCTCGGGCCCGAAGGAGGCCTCGGCCACGGTGGTCCAGCGGGCGCTGGAGGAACTCGGGGCGGGTCCGGACGTCCTGCTCTGGAACGTCTCGGTGCTCTACCCGCCGGACAATCGCGACCCCCGGCGGGTCGAGGTCGAGGCGTGCGCCCCCGTACTCGACCGCATCTGCCGGGGTCGGACAGTGGTGGCCGTCGGTCGCCATGCGGAGCGGGCCACGGGCGCTCCCTACCTGCGCCATCCTTCTCACGGCGGGGCTGGCCGGTTCACCGAGGGACTGCGCCTGCTCCTCGGCTGACCCCGGACGTCCGCTGGGAACGGCCGGAACCGGTGCGCTACCGTCGGCTGCATGGAGGAGCGGTGATCGACCAGGTGATCGACCGGTGGCAGGCCCACCTCCGGGGGGAGTTGCCGGGCGGGCTCGATGGGCTGTTGGACGACGACGTCGTCTTCTACTCGCCCATCGTGTTCACGCCGCAGCGGGGAAAGGCCGTCACCGCGCTGCTATCTCGAAGCCGCGGCCCAGACCTTCCCCGGGGACCACGACGATGCGCCGTCGGGGAGCGGCGTGCCGTCGCCGGGCAGCTTCCGCTACACCAAGACGGTCCTGTCCGGTGACACCGCCGTGCTCGAGTTCGAGACCACGATGGACGGCAAGTACGTCAATGGCGTCGACATCATCCGCTGCAACCCGGAGGGTCGGATCATCGAGTTCCGGGTGATGATCCGACCCCTGCAGGCGGTGGAACTCGTCCGCCGCCAGATGGCCGCCATGCTGGAGCGGATGGGGTCAGGGGACTGAGTTCGAGCGTGGCAGTCTGACCCCGAGCGGATCGACCGGAGCGGAGCCGACGGGGCTCAGTACCCGCCGGTGCAGCCGTTCTGGTCCGGTGCGGCATTCGGATTGCCCCAGTACCGGACGGCGAAGGCCACCGCCACCCGGATCTGCTGCTCCGGCGAGGCCTCGGCGGCATCGGCCGGATAGCCGAACGTGTTGAAGGTGGCCCAGTTGGCGTGGCTGAAGCCCAGCCCGCCGCTGTAGACCGGGCCGTTGACGTTCCAGAGCCCGCCCTCCTCGCACAGGTTGACCCGGAACCACGCCTGGCGCTGGAAGTCGGTGACCCCGTCGGCTCCCACGTCGAGGGCCAGCGACGGCTGGCTGTGGACGCTGCTCCCGGCCAGCGAGCCGTAGAAGCCGGAGTTGCCGTAGGTGAAGACGCCTCCGTCGGAGGCGATGGTGATGTAGCCGCCGTCGGAGGACGAGATCCCGATCATCGGCTTGTTGAGGTGCTGGCCCCCGGTGGAGCCGAGGAAGGGCGCCCCGCCGAAGTCGAAGATCCCGCCGTCACTGGCCACCATGCGGTAGCCGCCACCGAGGGCGCTGATACCCACGACCGGCTGCGCCGACGAGGCACCCCCGTCGTAGGGGGCGTCGCCGAAGGCGAAGACGGCGCCGTTGGCCGCGGCCTCCCAGTACCCCTTGCCGTCGGGGCTGGAGGCGATGCCCACGATGGCACTGGTGGGCGCGAGGTTGACGGCCGACCCGTAGAACGAGGCGTCGCCGAAGGCGAAGACCCCGCCGTCGGCGGCGACCAACCAGTAGCCCCGGCCATCCGGTGTGGAGGTCATGGCCACGATCGGCTTGTTCAGGTGGATGCCGCCGGTCGAGCCGTAGAAGAGGGCGTCGCCGAAGGCGAACACACCCCCGTCGGACGCCACCTGCCAGTAGCCCTCACCGTCGGGGGTGGCGGCGATGCCCACGATGGGTGCGTTCAGGTGCACGGCGCCGGTGGATCCGAAGAAGCCGACCTGCCCGAAGGTGAAGACACCGCCGTCGGCCCCGACCAACCAGTAGCCGGAGCCGTCGGGCGCAGCCGCTGCGCCCACGATGGGGGCGTTGAGTTGCATGCCGGCTCCGGTGGGGAGACCCGCCCCGGCCTGGCCGGCCGTGGCGAAGGCGCCACCGGTGAGGGCCAGCATGGCCACGACGACCGCAGCGACGGCCCCGGCGCGCCAGAGTCGCACGGCGGACGGGGCGGGGCTGGCCTGGGGGGTGACGGGGGATGCGCCGTTGGTCGGCGTCGTGGATCGGTGGGTACGGGTACGCGTACTTCGAAAGAAGCTGGGGGAATGCATGATGGGTGACCTTTCCTCGGTCGGTCAGGACGAGGTCGTGGTCGACGTCGTCCTGGCTCTCTTTTGGTTGGGTGGACCCCACGTCTGTGCATTCAACGCCCCAGCCGGGCACCGGGAAGGGTGGTACGGCCTGGCTAAAAGAGCCGGGTGTGCTCGCGGGTTGTTCGTGTCCGGGTGTTCAGCGTCGTGTGTGGTGTTCTCCTGATGGACGGTTCGCGGGCGGCATGGAGCCGCCATGGGAGGAAGGGGGCTTCCCACTGCCCGAGTGGGAGGCGGGCCACATGGTGGGCCCGCGGTCTGACTGCGGCAATGTAGCGGTCAATTGCCGCGACCGGTAATCGCCATCGGCCTCCGGAAAGGCCGGAACGGTCGTGCCCGAGCGCCGGTAATGGCCTCTGAGCTGGGAGGTTGGTGGAGCTGCCCCTCTTCTGGATGCGGTCAAGTTACCACGGAGAGTGGTGGTTTGGGCGCCGAAAAGGTCTGGGTGGGCGGAAACCAGCCCGGATCGGGCCCGATTCGGCCCGGATCAGCTGGCCTGGCTGACCGAGCTCATGTTGAAGTCGGGCACCCGGACGGCGGGCATGCGCGTCCGGTTGAAGTACTCGCCGAACTCCCGGCCGAGGGCCCGTACGCTGGCGCCCACCTCGGTGACCCGGGCCAGGAGGTCGACCGGGCTCTCGTTGAACCGGAAGTTGTTGGCCGCTCCGACCACCTTCCCGTCCTCCACCACGTAGACGCCGTCGCGGGTGAGCCCGGTCAGCAGCATGGTGGCCGGGTCGACCTCCCGGATGTACCAGAGGCAGGTGAGCAGCAGGCCGCGCTCGGTCCGGGCCACCAGCTCCTCCAGCGAGCCCGTGGCCCCCTCGACGGCGAGGGTCAGGTTGCCGATGAACCCGGCCGCCGCCGTGCCCGAGCGGGCCGCACCGGCCCGGTGGTAGCGGAGGCGCTCGAGCATCCCGCCGGCGATCCAGTCGGTGCGGTCGAGGCGGAGGCCGTTGTCGAACACCGAGGTGTCGGCCGTGGACGACGTGGTGGTGAGGAACGGTGCGCACTCGAGACCGGGCTCACCGGGATCGCTGCGGAGGTCGAAGGGCAGCGCCGAGAGCTGCTCGCCCACCCGGGTCCCACCCCCCGGAAGGGAGAACACGGTCCTTCCGTCCTCGGCGTTCCGGCCGCTCAGCTCGTAGGCCACCGACACCATGAGGTCGCTCACCGCCGACGGGGGCAGGAGCACCTCGTAGCGCCCGGCCGGCTGATCCAGCCGGCGCCCGGCCCAGGCCAGGCGTTGTTCCAGGCCCCCGTGCAGCTCCTCGACCGAGACATCGGAGAAGTCCGTCGTGCCGGCTCCGGCCCAGGTGGAGTCGGTGCCGTCCGCACTCCGGGCCACCAGGTGCAGGGCACCCTGCGGTTGTGCATGGGCCAGGCGCAGACCGGTGGATGTGCCCAGGTACTCGGTGGTCCGGCGGTGCTCGGCGAAACCGGCCAGGACATGACCGGCCCGGTGGGCGCGGCCGAACGAGCGCGACAGGTCGGCGAGCACGCCGGAGAGCACCGACAGCTCGGTGCTGTCCGGTGGTGCGTCGAACCGGCGCCCGGATCTCGTGGACGCGTCGGTATCCCCGGGGACGAGCAAGGGGAAGGCGTCGTCGGCCGGGGGAGACCCGACCGCGTCCTGTTCGGCCGCGCCCACCAGTTCGGCGATGTCCACGTCACCGCCCCGTCTGGCCACCCCGGCGGCCATGCCTCCGTCGACCTGGCGCAGGCTGATCACCGTCACCCGTCGGTCCCGGCGGCTCCCGTTGGTGGTGGTGGTGTTGTTGGCGTAGCGGACCTCGACCTCGCTGGTCTCCTCCACGATGACCACGCAGTGGTCGCTGCCGGGTGCCGGCCGCGGCCAGGGCCTCGTCCACCACGTCCTGGGGTGGCGGCAGCCCTTCCCCGCCCGGGGGCGCCGGTCACGCATCGACCCGGACTCCTCGCGGGCGTTGAGCACCCGGACATCCCGCGGACCAGGACCGAGGGACACCCGTGGGAGACCGGCGCCACCTGTCCGGGCTGTCCCTTGCCGCAGTTGAACGCCCCGCCCAGCAGGTAGGTCGACCGCCCACCGACCGCCTCCATCGACCCCCAGAACTCGGTGGTGGTGGCCTGATAGGCGACATCGCGCACCTGACCCACCAGCCGGCCGCCCTCGATGCGGAAGAAGCGCTGACCGGTGAA
The DNA here is from genome assembly GCA_963831535.1 of uncultured Acidimicrobiaceae bacterium. Taxonomy (GTDB): domain Bacteria; phylum Actinomycetota; class Acidimicrobiia; order Acidimicrobiales; family RAAP-2; genus Bog-756. The sequence continues at coordinate 319,818 of CAWHQP010000005.1, forward strand.
CTGGAAGTTGTACCGCTGCATGTCGATGGACCAGCTCTTGTCGCCCACGATGTAGAGGCCCCGCTCGACCCCGCCGATCAGGTCCTCGGTGGTCGGGCCCTCCCCGTCGGCCGGCTGCAGCGAGACGTTGGCCATCCGCTGGATGGGCACATGGAGCGGGGAGTCGGCGAAGGCGCAGCCGTTGGACGCACCGAGACCGCTGGTGGCGGCGATGGACCGGTCCAGCTGGTAGCCGACGAGGATCCCGTCGCGCACCAGGTCGAACGATTGGCTGGGCACCCCCTCGTCGTCGATGGCCACCGTGGCCAGCCCGTGCGGGGTGGTGCGGTCCCCGGTGACGTGCATGATCCCGGACCCGTAGCGCAGCGTTCCGAGCTGGTCGAAGGTGGCGAACGAGGTCCCGGCGTAGGCCGCCTCGTAGCCCATGGCCCGGTCGAGCTCGGTGGCGTGTCCGATCGACTCGTGGATGGTCAGCCAGAGATTGGTGGGATCGACGACCAGGTCGTAGGGGCCGGCCACGATCGACGGAGCGCGGAGCTTCTCGGCCAGCAGCTCGGGGATCCGGGCCAGCTCGGCGTCCCAGTCCCAGCCGTCACCGCGCAGGTACTCCCAGCCCCGGCCGACCGGTGGGGCCACGGTGCGCATGGTCTCGAACCCACCGTCGGGATCGACGGCGAACGCTTCGACGGTTGGATGGACCCGCACCCTGCGTTGGGTGGCCTCGGTGCCCCGCGAGGTCGGCGTAGAACTTGTCCTCGGTCACGGCCAGTACGTCGGCGGTCACGTGGTCCACCGATCCGGACGCCAGCAACCGGTCGCTCCACTCGGCGAGCAGGCCGACCTTGTCGGACAGGGGGACGTCGACCGGATCGACGTCGTAGCTCGACGCCCAGGTCACCGCGCCGTGGCCCGGCTCATCGGCCAGCTCGACGGTCACCCCGCCGGCCCGGGCCACGGTGCGGGCCACCTCCACCGCCTCGTCGACCAGTGCCGCAGCCTGACTGCTTCCGGTGGCCACTGTCGCGGCGAACCCGACGGCCCCGTCGATGACCACCCGGACTCCCATCCCGAGCTCGATGTCGTCGGCCGCTCCCTCCAACCGGGCGTCGCGGAGGCGGACCTGTTGGGACCGGAGGTGTTCCACCCGGAGCTCGGCGTCGGAGCACCCGAGGTCCCGGGCCCGCGACAGGGCGGCATCGCGCACGGTGGCGAGTCCGATGGCGTCGAGCGGACCGGAGGAAGGAGCCACGTAGCGCACGTTAGACCCCGCCACCGGCCTCCCGGACCTACCGTGGCGTCGTGCCGGCCCGGCGCACCGAGTCGAAGGGTGGAGCCATGTCCCACGTGCAGATCCAGTTCACCGTCGACGATCCCGGACGGGCTGACGCCATCATCGAGCAGCTCCTGGTGGAGCGGTTGGCGGCCTGTGGTCAGCGTCTCGGTCCGGTGGTCAGCCGCTACTGGTGGGAGGGAATCCTGGAGCGGGCCGAGGAGTGGCTGGTGCTGGTGAAGACGCGCGGCGATCTGGCCTCGGCGGTGACCGACGCCGTGGTGGGTGCCCACCCCTACGACACGCCCGAGGTGGTGGTGCTGGACATCGTCACCGGCAGTCCCGGCTACCTGGCGTGGATCGACCGCGTGACCGCCGCGGCCGGTACCATCGGTCGATCTGAGGAGACGGAGGAGCGATGAGCACGGAAACGGGACCGCGTATCTGCCTGATCGGGGCGGGTGGGATGTCGTTCGGGCCGGTGATGGTGCTCGACGCCGTCAACACCCGCCGGACCCGCGGGGCCACCATGGTGCTCCACGACGTGAGCGCCGAGCGCCTCGAGGTGGCGGTGCGCTTCGCCAACCGGATCAACGAGCGCAGGGGAAACCCCATCACCGTCGAAGCGTCCACCGATCCGGCCGAGGCCCTGCCGGGTGCCGACTTCTGCCTCACCAGCGCCGAGGTGGGCCGATGGCCCCACTGGGTCGAGGACTACGAGATCCCCCGGCAGTACGGGGCCACCCAGATCACCGGTGAGAACGGAGGTCCCGGAGGGGTGTTCCACTCGCTCCGGTCCATCCGCACCATGCTCGGCATCTGCGCCGACATCGAGCGGTACTGTCCGGACACCTTCCTGATCAATCTGACCAACCCACTGAGTCGTGTGGCCCTGGCCATCAACACGGCCACCTCGGTGAGGAACGTGAGCATGTGTCACGAGTTCGCCGGAGGCCTGTCCCGCATCGCCAGCCTGCTCCGCATCCCCAAGTCCAAGATCGAGGCCAAGGCGTCGGGGATCAACCACTTCACGTTCTTCACCGAGATCCGCCGATCCGACACCGGAGAGGATCTGTACCCCCGTCTCCGGCGATTGTGGCGTCGGCGCTACTTCGACTACCCGCCCTCGGTGACCGTCGCCGCCCGCCAGCTGTCCAAGGTGCCTCTGGTCAAAATGGCCGTGGAGCAGATGTATGCGCCTCTGGTGTCCCACATGTTCCGGGAGTACGGCCTGTTGCCCTGCTCGGTGGACAGCCACATCGGCGAGTACGTGCCCTTCGCCGAGGAGGTGGCCGGTTGGCACCCGGTGCCGGTCTACTTCCACCAGGGGATCGGCCATCAGACGGAGCGCCTGATCACCCGATACGGGAACGGTGACTCCCACATACCCATGCATCGGGCCGGACGCTCGGCCGAGGAGGTCTTCCCCATCATCGGGGCCATGTGGACCGACCACCATCGCCAGCTCAACGCCGTGAACGTCCCCAACCGCGGCTACGTGCCCAATCTGCCCGACGGGGCCATCGTCGAGGTGCCCGCCACTGTCGACGGAAGCGGTGTGGCCCCGAGCACCGTGCCCCCGATCCTGGAGCCGCTGGCCGGGTTCATGCGGACCCAGATCGAACTCCAGCAGCTGATCGTCGAAGCCGCGGTGACCGGCGATCCCGAACTGGCCTTCGAGGCGCTCCGCCGGGACCCGCTGTCCCCGTCCGACCCGGCGTCCTGCCGGACGATCTTCGATCAGCTGATGTCGGTCCAGGCCGAGGCGCTGCCGTTCTGAGCCGACCCGGTGCCGCCGGCGGAACGGGTGACCGGGCTCAGGTGTCGGACTCCTTGGCCTGCTTCTCCTCGTTGTGCTTCTCGAAGGCCGAGGTGACGGCGGTGGTGGCGGCGCCGATGAACTCCGGCCGGTTCTCGGCCGCCCAGTCGCGGCTGGCGGTGAGCGTGGCCGACGACCCCTGGAACTCCGGGGCCACATAGCGGGCGATGAGCTCGTAGGAGTGGTGGGTGGCGGCGGTGTCGGCCCACTCGTGCCCCATCAAGAGGAACGTGCCGAACCCCTTGGACTGCTGGCGCAGGCGCTCCACCTGGTTGATCGCGTCCTCCACCGTGCCGATGACGGCGAAGCCCGAGGCGTTGAGGGCATCGACCAGGGTCTCGTGGTTGGTAGTGTCGGGAGCGAGGGGGAGGGCGGCCACCCGCTGGAAGTAGTCGACCCATTCGTCCAGGCCGAACTCGACGTCGGCGATGGCCTGCTCCCTGGTATCGGCGATGTGCATGGGTCCGACCAGCCGCCACTTGCTGCGGTCGATGGTCGTACCGAACTCGGCCGCCCGCTCCTCCATCACGTCCCAGTGCAGGCCGAGCACGTCGAAGCCCCCCGCCGACGTGGCCCCGATGGACAAGAGGCTGCATCCGAAGCGCCCCGCGGCCCGGGGACCGGCCGGTGAGACCTGGGCGGCGACCGCCACTTCGGGGTAGGGGCGCTGGAACGGCCGCAGCTGCAACCGCGCCTTGACCAGTCGGAACCAGTCGGTCTCCCGGCTCACCGGTTCCTCGCCGGCCAACAGGGCCAGGATGGCCTCGAGCGACTCCTCCATCATGTCCCGTTGTCTCACCGGCTCGATCCCCATCATGTAGGCGTCGGAGGGGAGGGCGCCGGGGCCCACCCCGATCATCAAGCGGCCCCTGGTCAGATGGTCCAGCAGGACCAGCCGGTCCGCCAGCATGAAGGGATGGTGGTAGGGAAGGGACGACACCCCGGTGCCCAGGCGGATCTGCCGTGTCCGGGCGGCGGCGGCGGCGATGAAGACCTCGGGGGAGGCGATGATCTCGAATCCGGCCGAGTGGTGCTCACCGATCCACGCCTCGTCGAATCCCAGCGCGTCGAGGTGCTCGATGAGCTGCAGGTCGCGCTCGAGGGCCAGGGTGGGGTTCTGGCCCACCGGGTGGAACGGGGCCAAGAAGATTCCGAACTTCAGGTGGTCGGCAGCGTCCAGGGTGGTCATCGGGGTGTCGTTTCTCCGGTGGTGGTCGGGATGGATCGTCTCGTTCGTATCACGGATGGACCAGGATCTTGCCGTGCTCACCCGGGGTGCGGAGCCGGTCGAAGGCGGCGGGGGCACCGGCCAGGCCGACCTCGGAGGTGATCAGACCGGTCGGCCCCGGGGATGCCCGCCCCGAGACGAACGAGGGTGGCGGCGAACTCATCGGGGCGGTAGCCGAACGAGAAGACCAGTTCGATCTCCTTGGTCACAGCCATGAACGGCTCGATGGTGTCGGCGTGCATGCACACCCCGACCACGACCACCCGGCTCTTCGGTGGTGCCTCGGTGATGAGGGACTGCAGCATGCCCGGGACCCCGACGGCCTCGAAGATGACCGGGCTGACCGGCTCGGCTCCGGACATCGAGGCCACCGCCCGCTCCAGCAGGGTGGTGGGCACGCCGAGCGGGCCCCAGCGGTCATGGGGCGATCCTGCCGCTGGGTCGATCACCTCGTCGGCGCCGAACGCCTCGGCCAGGCGACGACGGGTGGGTGAGAAGTCGGCGGCCAGCACCGGCCCGTACCCGCGACCCTTCAGGGCGGCGATCACGGCCAGACCGACCGGGCCGCACCCCACCACGAGACAGGGCTGGCCGGGTTGGAGCCGGGCGAGTCCGACGGCGTGCTCACCCACAGCCAGAGGCTCGGTCAGGGCGGCCAGGTCGGTGGGCAGCGAGTCTGGTACTGGGAGGACCAGCAGTTCCTGCAGGAGCAGGTACTCGGCCAGCGCACCCGGATACGTGGAGGAGTAGCCGATCTGCTCGGGGCCGGTGGGGCCGAAGAGGACCGGCACCGCGCAGACCCGCGTGCCGAGCGGCAGGGCACGGGCGGTGTCGGGGCCGTAGTCGATCAGTTCGGCACAGAACTCGTGCCCGAACACCGTGTCGCCGTCCGGATCGGGTGACGGGGCCCCCGACACGCGCCATCAGCTCGGTGAAGTGCCGGAAGTCGGCCAAGGCGTGGAGGTCGGACCCGCAGATACCGGCGGCCAGGGAACGGACCACCACGTGGCCGGGTCCCGGGGACGGGTCGGCCACCGAATCGACGATCAACGCTCCACCCCGGGTTACTCCAGCGCGCATGGTCGTCCCCCAGTCGGTGCGCCTCGACCGGCGCCCCCACCTGGCCCGGACGCCGTGGCGAGTCTCACACACCGGGGACGGCCACGTCGCCCACCGACCGACCGGGCGACCCGTGTGCTCAGTCGGGTCCGTCCAGGAACTCCTCGGCCAGCAGGTCCATCAGGAGTGCGTCGTGCCAGGTGTCGTCAGGTCCGCGCTCGTAGCCGCGCCGGATCCCGACGGGCCGGAAACCGACCTTGGTGTAGCAGCGGATGGCGGGCTGGTTGTCGGCGGCGGGGTCGATCTCAAAGCGGCGGTGTCCATGATCGGCGATCAGGTGCCTCACGATGGTGCGCACGGCGTCGGTGCCGAGCCCCTGATTGTGGAAGGCGGGGTCGACGTAGAGATCGATGCTGGCGAAGCGGTAGTCGGGCTCCGCCTCCGCCGACCACTGGATCCAGCCGACCACCCGCCCCGCCGTCTCGATCACGTACGCCGTTGCGCCCGGCTCGACCAGGTCCGCGTGGACGGCGGCCCGGAGGTCGGCTCCCCCTCGCCATCGGGCGTAGACCTCCGGGGTGGTACGGATGGCTACCAGGGTGGCGATATCGCTCCGCTCAGGTGCACGGAGCCGGACCTGTGATCCCAGCAACGTGGCCATCGCCCCATGGTACGAGGAGCATCTCGGAGCGCCCTCAGGCGGGTCCGCCGAACCCCCGTGGCTCGAGGCAGTGCGGATCGAACACGAGCTCCCGCCGGGCCATGGCCTCGAAGAACCCGAGGAACCCCTCGCCGTCGGAGCCGCGGAAGAAGCTGCGGGCCGGGTCGGGCAGCTCCCGCCCGGCCCCGAGGGCCTCCACCTGCCAGGCCCGCCGGCTCCGGTACTCGAGGGCCACGGCCCGTTGGTGGGCGGCCCGGATGCTCCCGGCCGTCACAAAGACCCCGTGATTGACCAGGAGGGCCATGTCGGCCGAACCCATGGCGGCGACGGCTTTGGCCGCGCTGTCCCGCGAGTCCACCGGTCCGTCGTACTCGTCCACCACCACCAGCTCGCCACCGCCCAGTGCCGAGCTCTGGTCGTAGCAGCCCGGCACCCGGCCCACGTCGGCCCAGACCGTGCCGTACCGGGGATGGCTGTGCACGGCCACCACCACGTCGTGGCGCTGGCGGTGCAACTCGAGGTGGAGCGGGATCCCGAGGGGGACCGGCCAGTGACCCTCCAGCCGGTTGCCGTCCAGGTCGATGACCAGCAGGTCGTCGGGACGGAGCTCCTCCCACAAGAGGAGCCACGGATTGCACAGCAGGGTACCGTCGTCCTGTCTGAGGGTGATGTGCCCGGCCAGGTGGTCGTCGTACCCTTCGCGCCACAGGGTCCGGGCCAGCAGCACCATCTGCTCCCGCGCCGACAGCTCGGGCAGCAGTGCGTCCGGGGAGGGGACGAACGGCCCGGGGCTCACGGCACGGTGTGGTCGGGCAGGGGCCACCGGTAGAGCCGGGCGGCGTTCTGGTGGGTCAGCTTGCGCAGGTCCCCGACGGGAAGGTGTCCCCAGCAGCGCTGGATGACGGACTGGGTGTCCGGCCAGGTCGAGTCGCCGTGGGGATAGTCGACCTCCACCATGATGTGGTCGATCCCGATCCGGTGACGGGTATCGATGGTGGAGGGGTCGTCGATGGTGCAGAACCAGAAGTTCCGGGCCAGGACTTCGGCCGGGCGGAGTCCCGAGGGGTCGTAGTCCCGCCCGTACCCCGAGCGGTCCACGATGTTGTCCAGGCGGTCGAGCAGCATGGCCACCCAGCCAATGCCCCCTTCGCTCATGGCGATGGCGATTCCCGGATAGCGCACGGGCAGGCCGGACCAGATCCACTCGGCACAGGCCGAGAGCGACATCTGGCCGAACAGGGTGGCTCCCAGGGCGACGAGGGGACTGTCCGACGGCATGTCGGGCATGCCCGACGAGCCGACGTGGAGGGAGATCACCGTGTCGGTCTCCTCGCAGGCGGCGATGATCGGATCCCAGTAGCCCGAGAACAGACTGGGCAGTCCGATCCGGTGGGGCCGCTCGGGGAGGGTGACCGAGCGGAATCCCCGCTCGGCGTTGCGCCGGACCTCGGCCGCTCCGAGCTCCGGGTCGGCCAGAAAGGTGATGCCGCAGGGGATGATCCGGTCCGGATAGGGCTGCCACCACCCCTCGTAGAGCCAGTCGTTCCAGGCCCGTGTCACGGCCAGACCCAGCTCGGGGTCGGAGCACTCCGAGAACACCCGACCGGAGAACCCGGTGATCTGGGACGGGAAGTTGAGCGAGGCCCACACCCCGTTGAGGTCCATGTCGGCGATGCGTGCGTCGATGTCCCAACACCCCCGCCGCATGTCCTCGAACCGGGTGGGCTCCAAGGTGACCGCCTCGGGCCGACGCCCGGCGACGGCGTTCATGCCCACCTGGGAGTAGAGCTTGCCGTCGAACGCCCACAACTGATGGCCCTTGTCGTTCTCCACGATCCGCGGAGCCCGGTCGACGAAGCGGGCCGGAAGCCGACCTTCGAACATGTCCGGCGGCTCGACCAGGTGATCATCCACGGAGATCACCGTGTAGTGGACGGGTCGGGCCTCGGGGTCGGGCAGCAGGGTGTCCCGTCGGGTCACGATGGTCATGCCGTCCTCCCCACGGACCGAGTATGCCAGGGCCTGTGGGCGGTCGCCCGACTCGCGTGAGGACCGGTCTTCGCCTCCTCGACACGGGGCCTGGACCCGTCAGCTGTCGCCGGTGGGTCGTTCGGTCACCCCCTACGGTGTCGGGCATGAACAAGGCCCGGGTGGAGACGTTCAGTGACGGGGTCTTCGCCATCGCCATCACACTGCTGGTCCTGACCATCGCCCAACCGGGCACCCACGACTACACCGACCTCCGGCGTGCCCTGCTCGGACGTTGGCCCTCTCTGGCCGCCTACGGGGTCAGCTTCGTGGTCATCGGCATCATGTGGGTGAACCACCACACCGTCTTCTCCCACCTCCGGCGGATCGACCGGGGGCTCTTCTACTGGAACCTGCTGTTGTTGATGACCATCGTGTTCATCCCGTACCCCACCGAAGTGTTCGGCGAGGCGCTCCGGTTGCACGAAGGGGCCCGTACCGCGGCCGTCCTCTACAGCATCACCATGACCGTCAACGCCGTGATGTGGACCGGCGTGTGGCTGCACGCCTCGCGGAGTCGCCGCCTGCTCGAGGACGAGTTCCCCGAGTCCCAGCGCACCGTGTCCACGCTGCTGTTCACCGGCGGGACCGTTCTCTACCTGCTCTCCATCGGGGTGGCGTTCATCAGCGCCTACCTGTGCCTGGCCTTCCACGGGATCCTCGCGCTCTACTACGCCCTCGACCCGATCGCCCGCCGGTTGGAGCGCGCCGGGCCCGGGTCGACCTGAGGGCGAGGCCGGCCGCACGGACCGGTGGGAGGCGACGGGCGTGCGATGCTGGGCCCGTGAGCCGTGATGCCGTGCCGATCTCGTGGATGTGCGACATGGATGGGGTCCTGGTCCACGAGGGACAGCTGATACCCGGGGCCGACGCCTTTCTCGACGCCCTGCGACGACGGGGCCACCCGTTCCTCATCCTCACCAACAACTCCATCTACAGCGGGCGCGACCTCTCGGCCCGACTGGTCAATCTGGGCCTCGACGTCCCGGCCACCTCCTTGTGGACCTCGGCCGAGGCCACGGCGGCGTTCCTCAAATCGCAACGCCCGGGCGGTACCGCCTTCGTGCTCGGCGAGGCCGGCCTGACCACCGCCCTGCACGAGGCCGGCTACGTCCTCACGGACCGCAGACCCGACTACGTGGTGCTGGGGGAGACCCGCACCTACAGCTTCGAGTCCATCACCCGGGCCATTCGGCTGGTCGAGGGGGGCGCCCGGTTCATCGCCACCAATCCCGACCCCACCGGGCCCACGCTGGAAGGGATCGTGCCGGGTACCGGGTCGGTGGCCGCCCTCATCGAGCGGGCCACCGGCGTGGCCCCGTACTTCATCGGTAAGCCCAACCCGCTCATGATGCGGGAGGCCATGAACTCACTCGGCGCCCACTCCGAGTCGAGCGTCATGGTCGGCGACCGCATGGACACCGACATCGTCGCCGGCATCGAGGCCGGGCTCCAGACCATCCTCGTCCTCTCCGGGGTGACCAGCCGGAGCCAGATCGAGCGGTTCCCGTACCGACCCGGACGGGTGGTCGACTCGGTGGCCGACCTGGTCGAGGGCATCGACCGGGACGATGTGGCCGGGGCCTGAGGTCCGTGCTCTTCATCCACGAGTTCCACAAAGTGGTGGGCCAACGGGCTGCCGCTTTCGAGGCGTCCTACCGTGAGCGGTGGATGCCCGTGCTGGCCGAGGGAACCGGGGCCCGTCTGGCCTGGTATTTCGATCTGGCCCACGGAAGCGGTTTGGCCTACCGGGTGGTCACGGTGACGGCCGTCGAGGACGGCACCGCCTACGCCCGACTGGCCGAGCGGGTGGCCCGGGGCGATCTGCAGTCCTGGGCCCGTGACCTCGACGGCCTCCGTCACGAGACCCACAGCCGGATCCTCGCCCCCCTGCCGTGGTCGCCCGACTTCCCTGCGCTCACCGACATCCCGACCGGCGATGTCTCCCGTGAACCCAGCCTGTACATGGAGGACACCATGTGGCCCTTCCCGGGCCAGCTGCGCCGGTACATCGAGGCCGCAGGAGTGGTCTACCGTCCGTCCCTCCGGGCCGAGGATGCCCGGATGCACATGGAGGTGGCCCTCGGGCTCGAGACGCTGCCGGGTGCGGGGCGGAGCCCCGAGGTGACCCTGCTCCAGCGGCTGTCCAGCCTCCCCCGCCTCATCGCCCTGCTCACCCAGGACATCCCACCCGAGGTGACCGGGCCGGGATCGTGGATGCACGAGGCCCTCGAGCTCCGGGACCGGTGGCGGTCGAGGCTCCTGCGCACGGCATCGTGGTCACCGCTCCCGTGACCCTCCGGAGAGGTGGCTGAGCCGGTGCTGTTCATGCACGAGACCCACCGGGTCATCGGCCGGTACGCCCCGGAGTTCGAGGCGCTGGTGCGCGACGAGTGGATGGTGGCCCTGGCCGACGGCGGCGATGCCCGGCTCCTCTGGTACCTCAACCACGCCATGGGCAGCGGACCGGCCTACGAGGTGGTGACGATCACGGCGCTGAGGGACGGAGCGGCGTGGGAGGAGCTGGGTCGCCGGATGGCAGGGGGAGACCTCGCCACGCTGGCCACGAGACTCGACAGCTGCCGCCACGAGGTGGAGGGGAAGCTGCTCCTGCCCGTCTACTGGTCCGCGCTCCAAGAGGTGGACCTCGACGAGGTGCCCACCGACGCCCGGGTCCACGACCTGTCGGTGTACATGCAGGACACCGGTTGGCCCGATGCGCCTCTCGACGAGTACATCGAGCTCTGGGACCAGGACTACTGGCAGATCATGCGCCAGACCCCACCGGAGCGGAAGCTCCTGGACATCCAGGCCTGTTTCCAGGTGGCCCACGGATCGGGCATCCGGCCCGAGGCCATCCTCATGCAGAAGATCATGAACTTCGAGACCCTGGGCCGGCTGCTGACTACTACCGAGGAGCACGACCCCACCACCTGGCCCGGGACCTACATGGCCAAGGGATTGGAGGTGAGGGACCAGTGGGAGTCCAAGCTGCTGCGGACCAGCACCTGGTCGCCCCTCTGGTAGCGGCACGCCTCCCGGGCCGCTGACCGGACGACTCCGACCCGATCGGGGAACGCTGTCTATCCTGGACCCCGGGGCACCAGGGGGAGTGAGTAGGGGGGAGTGAGTATGGCCAACGGCGATGTCGACGGGGGGACCCGATCCCTCGAGGCCTGGGCGTTCGTGCGCCAGATGCTGGAGGAGATGACCGCCGTGGTCACCGCCGACGCCGAGACCGAGCTCGAGCTGGTGGAGGGACTCCGGGTCCTCGGCCGTGTCACCGCCCTGTGCTCGGAACTCTCCCTCGACATCGATCCCGAGGCGCCGTGGTTCTTCTCCATGAACTCCGAGGCCCGCCTGGTGGGCGGACCCAATCCCGACGGGGAGTACCACCTGGCCATGATCGACGGACGCCACCGGTACCGGATCACCGGGCAGCGGGGGACGGTCAGCTACCTGGGTTTCCAGGTGCTGGCCGGCCGGGGACTCGCCCCCCGCCGCCAGGCCGCCTACATCTCGGACACCCAGATCGACCCGGACCGGTCAGGAGCGTTCTCCCTCGTGCTCGCGGCCGAGGAGCCCTCGGCCGCCGACCGGGCCGGGGCGACCTGGGTCCCCGTCCCCGAGGACGCCTCGGCGGTTCTGGTGCGCCAGTACGTGGCCGACCGGACCGCCGAGCGGCTGGCGGCCTTCCGCATCGAGTCCCTCGACCCAGTCGGCGTCCCCGAGGTGCCGTCGGACGGACTGGTGGCCGAGGCCCTGTCCGCCATGGGCTGGACCATCGTCAAACTGATGACTCTGCACCGTACGGTCATGCCCGAGCTGATGGACCAGCCCAACCGACTGGCCACCGCGGAGGCCGCCGACCTCGGCGGAGAGAACACCACCCCGGACAACCTCTACATGCTGGGCACGTTCCGGCTGGGCGACGGGGAGGTGCTGGCGGTGGAGTTCACGCCGCCGGGTACCCGCTACTGGAGCGTCACCGTCGAGAACATCTGGCACGAGTGCATCGATCCCCGCCGCCGTACCAGCTCGGCCACCAACGCCACTACCACGGTGGGCGACGACGGCAGGATCCGTCTGCTCATCGGGGCGCGTGACCCCGGAGGAGCCGACGGCCAGCCGTACCGCTGGCTCGACACCGGAGGCCGGCACCGGGGCTTCCTCACCCTCCGCTGGCTCGACCACCCTGAGCCGCCGCTCGTGACCACCACCGTCCTCACCCTGCAGGAGCGGTGAGCCGACCATGACCACCCTCCCGTTCACCCGCGATCAACTGGTGGATGAAGCCAGGGAGGCGACCGGCCTCGACGACCTCGGCGAGTCCACCTGGCAGGAGGGACTGGACCGGATGCTCGACGACCTGGACCGCTCGGCCCACCTGAACGACCTGGGCGTGACCATCGTGCAGTCCGAGTTCACCGGCTACCTGGCCAACCGCCTGCGGATCCTCGACTGGCGGGCCACCCACCCGGCTGTCGCCGACGGTGCGGTGAGGCGACCGCTGGTCATCTGCGGCCAGCCCCGGACCGGTACCACCATCCTCTTCGACCTGTTGGCCCAGGACCCCGCCCACCGTGCTCCGCTGACCTGGGAGGTGGACCTGCCGGTCCCTCCGCCCACCACCGCCACCTACGGCACCGATCCCCGCATCGAGGAGTCCGAGGTCATGTGCGGCATGGCGGACCAGATCATCCCGGGGTTCAGCAACTTCCACCCGCTCGGGGCCCGCCTCGCCCAGGAGTGCGCCCGGATCACCGCCAGTGAGTTCCGTTCGATGATGTTCCAGACCCAGTACGACGTGCCCGAGTATGAGCGCTGGCTGCTCCACGAGGCCGACCCGGCGCCCCTCTACCGGTGGCACCGGATCTACCTGCAGCACCTCCAGTCCGAACACGCCGCCGACCGGTGGCTGATCAAGTCGCCGGCCCATCTCTGGCACCTGGCCGCTCTCATGGCCGAGTACCCCGACGCCGTGGTCATCCAGACCCACCGCGACCCGCTGAAGGTCATCACCTCGATCAGTGCCCTGGTGGCCCACCTCCGCAGGATGGCCAGCGACCACAGTTCGGTGGCCCGGGCCGCCGCCCAGTACAGCGACGACATCTTCGTGGGTCTCGAGCGGTCCCTCGCGGCCCGCAGCGACGGGACCCTTCCGGCCGGTCAGGTCATCGACGTCCAGTTCGCCGCGTTCATGGCCGACCCCTTCGCCACCATCGGGGCGGTCTACGACCAGTTGGGCGTGGAACTCACCGCCGAGGCCGAGCGGCGCATGCGGGACTTCCTGGCCACCCATCCCGGCGACGGCGGAGGCGGGGGGACCCGCTACTCCTGGGCCGACACCGGCCTCGACGAACCCACCCTGCGCAAGCGCGCCGCCCCCTATCAGGAGTACTTCGGGGTGCCCTCCGAGGCGCTGGCCTGACCCCCCGACGGGTGACCGACCGGAGCTGACCGGACGGACCCGAATTCAGGCGGGAGTGCTGTTCTGGTGGGCCGAGACCTGGTCGTCGATCTGGTGGAGGTCGAAGTAGTCGCGCCACCGGGTCACCTTGCCGTCGGCGTCCACGTCGACCACCGTGGAGCCGTGGATCTCAATGGGGATGGTGCCACCGAGGGTCCCCCGACCGATCCACTCGAACGCGCCCTCCGTGGTCGTCGCCGTGCACCCAGATGATCTCCTGGCGCCAGTCGGGGAACGAGGCCTTGGTCATCGCCTCGATGGCCGCCAGGTCCGGGGTCGGGTCGTTGACCGGATCGCTGAACAGCGCCCCGGGCGCGAAGAACGACGGGAAGTCACCCTCGGGGCCGAGGGCGTACTCGAGTCGTTCCGCCCATGCCGTCCAGTCCATGCGGTCACCGTAGTTCGTGGCCCCGGCCGTCGCCCCGGCCGCCGTTCGGCTGCTCGCCGCCGCCCGGGTTTCTGCCGTGGCCGGCGGGGAGCCACCCGCACTAGTCTGCGCTCGACGCCGATGGGGGGCGGACGGCAGCCGGGGGAGGCGAGTCGCATGGCAGCACACAGCGGTGACAGTCCGGACACGGGGCGACCCTTCGTGGTGGTGTCGGCCGACGCCCACGCCGCCCCGGATACCCTGGACCAGTACCTCTCCTACGTGGACCCCGCCCACCGCGAGGCGGTGGCGGCCTTCGGGGACCTGTCGGCTGTGGCCATCCCCATGTTCGGGGGCGTCGACCCCGGCGAGATCGACGATGAGGATGCCGTGCGGGCCGTGGCCACCCGTCGCCTGGCCGGCATGGGGGTGGACACCGATGCGGCCGCCGAATGGCTGGCCAACTACGGCGAGGACTGGGTGTTCCCCTCCGACGCCGACGGCCGACGGCTGGCCTACCTCGAGGAGCAGGGCATCCACGCCGAAGTGGTCTTCCCCGGCCCGGTGCTGGCCGGTGGCCTGTCCCCGGCCATGTACCTGGGCGGCCACTCGTCGAAGAACCTCGAGGTGGTGTGGCCGGCTCTGCGCGCCTACAACCGGTGGCTGAGCGAGTTCTGCGCGGCGGCGCCCGGGCGGCGGACCGGATGCATCCCCATCGACCTCCACGACATGGACCGCGCCGTCGACGAGGTGGCGTGGGCCCGGGACCACGGGCTCCACGGCGGCATCATGCTGCCGGCCATGTCCCTGCGCAACGGACTGCCCGGGTACGCCGACGACTACTACGAGCCCCTGTGGAGCGCCTGCGAGGACCACGACATCGTGGTCAATCTGCACACCGGGGCCTCGGGAACGGCCACCGACGCCCGGCAGCTCTACGACGCCAAGCACGGCGGGTTCCTCGGGCTCTACGAGGTGTTCGTGTTCACCCGCCGGCCCCTGTGGTTCCTCATCTTCGGGGGCGTCTTCGACCGGCATCCCCGGCTCAAGGTGGTGGTCACTGAGAACGGCGTGCAGTGGTTGCCCTCCCTGGTCCGGGACATGGAGTCCTTCTTCGACACCCACGGTGGTGCACCGGTGCGCTCCTATCTGAAGATGCGGCCGGCGGAGTACGTCGACCGGCACGTGTTCCTCGGTGGATCGCTGATGAAGCGGTCCGAGGCCGAGATGCGCGAGGAGATCGGCGTGGACCGACTCATGTGGGGGGCCGACTACCCCCACCTCGAAGGTGCGGCCCCCGTCCACCGACTGGTCCTACGCCAGGTGTTCGGCGGGATGCCCGAGCACGGACCTGCGCCGGATCCTGGGTGGGAACGCCGTGCGGGTCTTCGGCTTCGACGGTGCCCAGCTCCAGACGGTGGCGGACCGGGTCCGGCCCGACCTCGACCGACCTGTCGACCTCGGTGTCGATGGAGGAGATCCCGAAGACCTTCAGCTGGAGCCTGGCCCGGCCGGTTCCGCTGACGTCGGCGGCCGGCGCACCGTCCTGAGCCGTGGCTCCCCGAGGTGCACGATGACCGGGCTGTTGACCGATCAGCTCCGCATGATGGCCGGCGTCCTACCCCGACGAGACCGCGTACCGGAACCTGGGGACGACACCTCGATCACCTTCGCCGGGTGGGAGCGCCGGTCCAACCGCCTGGCCCACGGTCTGGCCGGACGCGGCGTGGCCCGGGGTGACCGGGTGGCCCTCTCGATGCGGGCCGAGGACATCCTCGAGTGGATCGTGGCCTACAGCGCCGTCCACAAGCTCGGGGCGGTGGCCGTCCCGATGAACAACCGCCTGTCCGCACCCGAGGTGCGGGGCATCCTCGAGCACGCCGAGCCGGTGGCCCTGGTGGCCAGCGGCTCCTACGGGCCGACGGTGGGTCCGCTCATCGGCTCGCTCCCCTCGCTGGGCGTGGTGGCGACGGTCGGTGCCCCCGGAGATCGACGGGGCCACGGCGTTGGAGGACGTGCTGGCCGACGACGACTCGGCGATCCAGGCCACCCTGGACGGAGACGACCTGGCCGACATCATGTACACCTCGGGCACCACCGGACGGCCCAAAGGGGTTGCCGTCCGCCACAACCAGGTGGCCCGGGTGCCCAACGGGCTGCCCGAGTGGCAGGGGACCGCCTGGTTGACCGCCTCACCCGGTCTTCACCTTCGCCGGTCTGGGCTTCATCCACAATCCCATGAAGGCCGGGATGACCGTGCTGTACCAGCCGTCCTTCGACGCCGGGCGCTGGCTGGCGATCGTGGAGCGGGAACGCCCGGTCTCCGCCTTCGTGGTGCCGGCCATGGCCCGGCTCCTCATCCACCACCCCTCGTTCGCCTCGGCCGATCTGAGCAGCCTCCGCCTCCTTGTCCTGGGCAGCGCTCCGCTGGCCCCCGACACGCTCCTGCGCCTGCAGGCCGCGCTGCCGCGGGCCGCCGTCCTCAACAGCTACGGCATGACCGAGGGGGGCCACGCCACCTTCACCATGGACCCCGAGGCGGCCCGGACCCGGCCCGGTTCGGTGGGGCGGGCCACGCCGCCGGTCGAGGTCCGGATCGTCGACGACGGGGGACGGCCGTGTCCGACCGGCGAGGTGGGTGAGGTCCTGACCCGCAACCCGGCCGGGCACCGGGAGTACTACAAGGACGCCGAGGCCACCGCCCGCCAGTGGGAAGGGGGCTGGCTGCACACCGGTGACCTCGGATCGCTCGATGCCGACGGCTATCTCTACATCGTGGGCCGCAAGAAGGAGATGATCGTGCGCGGGGGCATGAACGTCTACGCCGACGACGTGGAGGCCGCCCTCCAGGCCCACCCCGACGGTCATCGAGGCGGCCGTGGTGGGCGTCCCCCATGCGGTGCTGGGTGAGGACGTGGCCGCCTATGTGGTGCTGGAGCCGGGAGCGGGAGCCACGGTCGACGAGGTGGTCGGGTTCGTCGGGGAGCGCCTGGCCGACTACAAGGTGCCGCGCCAGGTCCGGCTGGTGGCGCAACTTCCGAGGAACGCCGGAGGCAAGGTGGTGAAGGCCGACCTGGCGTCCACGCCGACGCTCGGCCAGACCCTCGATGCCGGACAGCTGGCCTAGGCGCGAGAGCGATCACCGGAGAGACGGGAGACAGGACGTGCAGACACACAATTTCGACTTCGTGGTCGACGGGACACCCGAGGAGGTGTGGGACGTGATCTGGAAGCGGACCCGCGTCGGGGTCGAGACCGACACGGTGAAGATCGAGATCTACCATCCGGGCGACGAGGAGGGGAACGGTCTGGTCCGGCACTGTCACTTCCCGGTACCGAAGTACCTGCTCTCCAAGGGGCGGGCCCAGTCGTGGGAGTGGATCACCGAGGCCCGCCGTCCGGTGTCCTGGCGCTACGACGCCGTGGGCAAGCCGCTGTGGTCTAAGGCCTCAGGCCTGACCCGGTTGGAGGACCTGGGTGGCGGGAAGACCAGGGTCTACTTCCAGGAGACCTACGAGGTGTTCAATCCGTTCATGCGGGCGCTCCTCGAGAAGCGGGTCCACCACTTCATCTCCAAGGACAATGACAAGCTCATCGAAGCGTCGATCGTGCACTCCCTGCGGCGGCTGCACGAGAAGCAGGCCCAGGCGAAGGACGACCACCCGGTCTGAAGGCTCCCGGCCGGGGGTTCCGACCGCTGGTGGCTCAGGCCGCCTCCACGGCCGGCGCCCCGGGGGGAGCCGAGGGTCCCGGTGCCGTCTCCGGAGACCGTGCCGTTCCCCATCCCGGCCCCCGCAGCACGTGGGACAGGCGTTCGATCCACCCTTCCGAGCCGGCCACGTCGTGGATCATGGCGGCCAGCTCGTGGGTGGCGATCCGTCCCGGGTTGAAGGTCTCGATGTCCTTGGTCAGTCCGTAGACGACGGGCTCGCCCTCGGGCTCGAAGGTCCCGAACAGCCGGTCCCACAGGATCAGGATGCTGCCGTGGTTCCGGTCCAGGTACTGCCGGTTGGACCCGTGGTGGACCCGGTGGTGGGAGGGGGAGTTGAGCACCGCCTCGGGTGCCCCGAGCCTTCCGATGGTCTCGGTGTGGATCCAGAACTGGTAGAGCAGGTTTACGCCGCGGGCGGTGGCCACCAGCTCGGGGGCGATCCCGGCCAGGCACAGGAGCCCGTAGGGCACGGAGGTCCCGAGCGTGTCGGCCACGGGTTGACGCAGCGCCGTCGACAGGTTGTAGCGCTCGCTGGAGTGGTGGACCACGTGGATGGCCCAGAGGTGGCGGCTCTCGTGCATGAAGCGGTGGTTCCAGTAGTAGATGAAGTCCCACCCGAGGATGGCCAACGCCACGGCCGCGGGACCCCGGCCGAGGTCGGGCCTGAGCCGGCGCCGCCGCCACAGCCGCTCCGGCGAGGTCCGCTCGGCCCAGGTGGCCGCGGCGACCAGACCGGCCAGGGTCACGGTGGCCATCCCGCCGATCTCGGCCACCCGGGCCGCCCGCCCGGCCCGGTTTGGACCGCCACTCCCGACGCCATCGCCGGCGGAGCCACTGCTGTCGGCGTCGGGAGGAGCCGGACGGTTGGCCCGTCGCACCACCCGGTCGGCGACCGTGGTGGCCGTCGCCGCGCCCACCAGGGTCACCACGATCCTCCCGTTCCTCCCGTGCCCCAGGCGGAACGGCGCCAGCAGCCGGGGCACGACGAAGGGTGCGATCAGGCTTCCCAACCCCATGGCCAGGCTGGCCGCGGTGTCCCGGGGCTCGTACTCACCGGCTGACGGTCCCCGGCTTCGAGCCCGCCTGCGCAGCCACGCGTATTCGACGGCCATGGCCCCGAAGTAGAAGGGCACGGCGACCACGGTCAGGTCCCTGGCCGGGGGCCGGGACGACGCCATCAGGCCACCAGCACGGTGACGCACGCGTTGGCGCCCCGTCCGATCACATGGGCCAGGCCCACCCTGGCCCCGGCCACCTGCCGGGCCCCGGCGGTACCGCGCAGCTGGCGGACGATCTCCACCACCTGGCCCAGGGCCGAGGCCCCGAGCGGCTCCCCCTTGGACAGCAGGCCGCCCGACGGGTTGACGGGGAGTCGACCGCCCACGAGCGTGGCCCCGTCGGCCAGCAGGCCGGCCTGGTCCCCGGGACGGCACAGTCCGAGCTCGGCCCAGGCCAGCAGCTCCCGTGCGGCGTCGGTGTCCTGGCACTCCACCACGTCGACGTCGGCGGGGCCCAGGCCGGCCTCTGCGTAGGCGTCGCGTGCGGCCAGCGTGGTCGGTGGCGTGATGGCCTCGTCGTCGATGCCGCAGAGCGGGGAGTCCTCGCCGAGGACGCTTCCGGGCAGGTGCGAGCGCAGGGAGATGCCGGCCAGGCGCACGCCGGCACCGTAGTCGGACCGCTCGAGGACGACGGCGGCCGCCCCCTCGTTGGGCGAGCACAACATGAACAGCCGGAGCGGGGGGCAGATCATGCGGGAGGCCAGCACCTCCTCGGCGGTCACGGCCTTGCGGAACATGGCGTCAGGATTGGCCACGCCGTGCCGGCGGTTCTTGACCACCACCTGGGCCAGGTGGTCCTCGGTGAGGTCGGTCTCGGCCAGCAGGCGTTGAGCCCGCAGGGCGAAGAAGGCCGGCGCCGGACTGAGGCCGGCCGCCTCCTGCCAAGGGGCGAAGAACGACGACCGGATGATCCCCTTGGGCATCTTCTCGATCCCGAAGACCAGCACCCGGTCGTGCTGTCCCGAGGCGATGGTCGCCGCTCCCAGCTGCAGCGCGGCACCCCCCGAGGCACAACCGGCCTCGACGTCGTAGATGGGGATGCCCGTGCCGGCCAGCGACGACAGCACCCGGTGGCCGGCGGCCACACCTCCGTAGGCCGTCCCACAGAACGCCGCCTGCACGTCCCGCACCCCGATCCCGGCCTCGGCCAGCGCCGCCCGCACCGCCAGCACGCCCATGGTGGTGCCGGTCATCCCCTCGAACCGTCCGAACGGATGGATGCCGATGCCGGTGATCCGTACGTCGCTCATGTGTGGAACACCCAGGTGAGCGCCGGCTCCCCATCGGCTCCGGGCACCTCGTCGGCCCCCAGTTCCACCGGGGTCCCCCGGGCCAGGCCCTCGCCGCGCAGTCGGGTCACCACCCGGAGCTGCGGTTCGCCGTCGAGTTCCACGATGCCCAGCCCGTAGGGGACGGTCCCCGTGTACCCCGGGGGGGCCACGGTGACCGTGGTGTGGAGCCAGACCGTTGCGGTCCGGGGAAGATCGACGGGCACCACGTCGTCGGCTCCCGTGAAGGGGCAGACGGGACTCGGTGGGAAGTGCCGGAGGCCGCTGGTGGCCGACCACCCGCCCAGCAGGGTGACGCCGTCCTCGTCCACGCGCAGGACGCCTCGGTCGATGGGAGCTGCCGACACGAGTGGACTATCTCACACGCGACCGTCGGCTGTCCCCGGCCGACCCCAGTCCTCCACCACCCCCGTGCCGCCGGGATCGGGTCGGAACAGGGGTACCGACCCGAGGCTCACCACGGTGGTGCTGTCGGAGCCGAGCGCCTCTCGCCAGGCCTGGCCCTCGGTCATGAGCACGCCCACCGCCACCGGAGTTCCTCCCGCCCGACGGACCAGGGAGAGGGCCGCCGCGGTGGACGCACCGGTGGAGATGACGTCGTCGACCACCGCCACCCTCCGTCCCCGGACCACTGGGGCCCGGTCCGGATCCATCCGGAGCACCTGGGGGTGGTCGGTGGTGATCGAACGCACCGGTTCGGCCAGGGACTCGCCCAAGTGGATCTTGGGGGTCTTGTGGAGGATGAGGTAGTCGTCGAGGCCGAGGGCGCGGCTCACCTCGATGGCCAGGGGGATGCCCATGGTGGCCACCGACACCACCAGGTCGGGCCGGGCCGGGGCCAGGAGTCCGGCCAGTTCCCGACCGGCGACCTCGGCGAAGTGCACACCGAGGTCCACACAGATGAGCAGGGCGATGGTGCAGTCCTCGGACACCGGGACCAGCGGCAGGTCCACCGATTGGGAACCGATGGTGGTGCGGTAGGTGTCTGCGGTCCTCATCCCCAAGACTCTCGCCGGGGCCCGGAACGGCTGCAAACCGGGCCGACGTACCGGTGCGGGCCCGATCCTCCGGGCACCACGGTGGCGTAACCTGCATCGGACCCGTCTGGACAAGGCCCACGGAGGCGGACCCGGCCCGGGCGACACCGGAGATCGGAGCCGTGATGAGCGCACAGCGACAGTCCCAGCTGAGCCGCGATGAGTTGCGATCGCTCCTGCTCGAAACCGGTCGGAGCCTCCTCATCGAAGAGGGGTTGGGTGCCGGCGTCGACACCTTGTCGTTCAAGCGGGTGTTCGAACGGGTGGAGGCCGATACCGGTCGCCGCATCTCCCACGCCTCGGTCATCCGACGGGCGTGGGAGAATCAGGCCGACTACCAGGCCGATGTGCTGGCCTCCGTGGCCAACCAGGACGGTCTGGGGGAGTTCAACGGGACCTTCGCGGCACTGGTGCCCCTGTTCGACACCCTGGACCTCTCGACCGAGGAGTCGCGGGATCGCTCGTTGCGCGAAGTGTGCCGGGTGGGCGGGGCGGCCAACATCTTGGCCCTGCTCGAGTCCCCCCACTGGTCCCTGTGGATCGCCGTGTGGGCCCTGGCTACGACGAAGGCGCTCCGTCCCGACCAGCCGCCTCCCGATCATCTGGACAAGGTGAGACAGGCCCTGTTGGCGGGGTACGAGGGCGCCACCCAGCTGTGGGAGGACGCGTACGCCGCCCTGGCCGCGACACTCGGGATGCGGCCGAGGTCGCCCCTCACGGTGAGGCAGTTCACGGTTGCCGTCGGCGCCCTCGCCGAGGGGTGCTCCCTCCGTCAGCGTCTCGACCCGAACATGGACGGCATCCGCCGGCCCACCGGGCCCGACGGCGAGGACCAGGAGTGGTCGGTGTTCGCCATCGGTCTCGAGGCGCTGCAGCGGCTCTTTTTCGAACCCGACCCCGACTGGACCCCCCCGTCGGTGGACTGAGTCGCCGTCGCGGGTGGTGAGGGGCGGACCTACCCTGGGGGAGTGGCCGCCCCCGTGTTCACCTACCGGCGCGACGACTACCACTTCGGGCTGCCTCCCGACCGGCTGTGGGAACGGATCGGCGACGTCGAACAGTTCGAGGGATGGTGGCCGTGGCTGAGCGAATTCCGCCTGGACGGTGACGGGCTCTCGGAGGGCTCGATCCTCACCGGCGTGGTCACGCCGCCGCTGCCCTACCGCATGCGGATCGAGGTCGAGCTGGAGCGGTGCGACCGCCCCCGCTCCATCGACGCCGCGGTCCGGGGGGACCTGACCGGCGAGGCCAGGTTGCTGATCAGTCCCGAGGACACCGGATCCCGGGTGGGGATGTCATGGACCATCGAGATGCGCCAACCGGTCATGCGCCTGGCGGCCAGGTTCGGGCGCCCCCTGCTCCAGTGGGGGCACGACCGGGTGGTCGAGACAACGGTGGCGAGTTTTCGCAGGCGGCTCGACGCCGCTGACAGCTGACCCTCGACTTCGCCCTCGGGCTGCACCGGGGATCGCCACATGACAACGGTACGTTGAACGACACGACAACTACTGGTTGTCATACTCGACTCACGAGGCAGCGAATCTCCCCTGATGATCAAGACACCTTTGCCCGCCTCAAGAAGGTTCGAGCGGAGGCTATCGAGCACACGAAACAGGCTCGGCGGCTGGCCCTCGAGCGTCGTGAAATCATGCTTGGCCTGATTGCCATTGGGTATTCCCAGGCCGACATCGCACGGGAGCTTGGCGTTACCCGCCAGGCCATCCAGAAGATGCTTTCCTTGGCGCCCCTGCCCAGAACGCCGGCCGGTGAGGCAAGGAAACCGGCCGAAATGCCCGATGGTCCCTACGGAGCGCATGGAACCCCTCACCGGAGGGTGATTGAGGTCACGATGGCCCGCTCCCGCCGGCGCATCAAAGGGCCGTGACGGCCAGGAGCGCCCTCGGGGTCGGTCAGTCCAGCCGGGCCACGGCCAACGCCGCCGCCGTGAGGATGGTCGCCCAGGACAGGGCCCGGAGGGCCCGCTCCAGAGGCGCCAGCAGAAGGCCGCGATTCACGGTCGTCATCCCGCCGTCGTTGGAGACGATGGTGCCGGACACCTGGTCGGTCCTCCGGCGCAGCATCCGGGCCGGCGTGCTGAGGGCCCGCTGGGCGGCCGAGAGGGCGAAGGCGCCGAGGGCGGCGAGGGCGGGGGCCAGGGCCAGCGTGCCCGTCTGGGCGACGTAGGCCGTCAGCACCGGGAACGCCCCCCAGGAAGCGGCGAAGCCCACATCGTTGTGGACGACCCCCCCGAAGAGCTCGAAGTTGTAGCTGACCACCAGGACCGGGCCCACCACGAGGAAGGGGACCAGAGCCCATCCGACCTGGACCACTCCGGCGATCCCCAGGGCCACCGCTCCGGCCAGCCCGACAGCGGCCACGGCGACCAGCGCCGGAGCCGGGATGCGGGTGCGCAGGGGCCGTCCGTGGAGTTCGTCGAGCGCGTGGGCGGCCAGACCCACCGCGCAGAAGAAGGCCAGCAGCGTGGCGATCAGGCGGGTGGTGTTGACCACCGGGGCCAGGCAGGCCCCGATGACCACATAGGACAGGTGCCAGGCGGTGTAGGGGGGGTGGAGGAGTGTCCACCAGTCCCGCCAACCTCCCGGACGTGCCGCGTAGAAGGCGGCGCGACCCTCGGATTCCGTGCCGGCCACGCCGGGAGGCTCAGGCGTGGCCACGCCGTCCCCACATGACCAGCCCACCGCCGAGGCTCATACGGCGCACCCCGACCTCGACGAAGCCGGCCCGGCGCCAGGCCCCGACCGTCCACGCCAACGGATAGCGCCGGTAGTGGTTCGAGATGTTGGGTCCGAGGAACCGCCCCACCTCGAACCAGGCCCTCCCACCGGCCAACCACCCGCCGAGGGGAAGGAGCAGGCGGGTGTAGCCCCACCACCAGAAGCGCCAGAACCGGCTCTCGGGGAGGAGGAACTCCATGTTGGCCACCGCCCCTCCGGGTTTCACCACCCGGGCCAGCTCGGCCAGGGTCGCCTCCGGGTCGTCCACATAGCGCAGCAGGTAGGTGAAGGTCAGCGCGTCGAAGGTGGCGTCGGCGAAGGGCATGGTCTCGGCGCGTCCGTTGACCAGCTGGATCCGGGGGGCGAGGGAGCGTGCCTGCACGTTGCGCTGGCCCTGGCGAAGCATGTCCAGGGTCAAGTCGATCCCCACGACCCTGCCGGCACCGCGGTCGACCAGCTGCAGCGCCTCGCCGCCGGGTCCGCACGCCACGTCGAGCACCAGTGCGGGGCGGTCGGGGACGATGTGGTCCACCATGGCGCGCCGCCACCGCCGGTTCTGGCCCATGGACAGCCACTCGGCCAGCCGGTCGTAGCGCTCGGGGAGGGGCGTGAAGAGCTTCTGGGCGAACCGGTTGGGGTCTTGGCCCACCACTGTCTCCATGGCTCCTCCTCGGGTGCGAAGATCTCACCGTAGGCGGTGGAGACGAGGGGGAGTGCTGTGAACGCCAGGCGCTACGACGTGCTCGTGGTCGGTGCCGGTCCTGCCGGCAGCATCGCCGCCCTGGTTCTGGCCCGGGCCGGGGCGCGGGTGGCCCTGCTGGACAAGGCCGGATTTCCGAGGGACAAGGCCTGCGGCGACTTCATCGGTCCCCGGGGACTCCAGGTCCTGGCCGACCTCGGCGTGCCCGAACCCCCCGGTCTCGACGTCGGCGACATGGTGGTGGTGGGCCCGACCGGGCGCAGGGTCATCCTGCCCTGTTTCGACGGCGACTCCTATCCCGGGCGAGCCCGCGCCGTGCCCCGAACGGTGCTGGACGACGCCCTCCGGACGGCCGCCCTGGATGCAGGGGCGGTCCCGATGGAGGGCCGGGCCGGCGAGCCGAGCGGGTCCGACGGGGAATTGGACGGATTCGCCGTGGACGGTGGTCACCCGGTCCGGGCCGACTTCGTCATCGGGGCGGACGGCGCCACCAGTCACGTGGCCACCAGCGCAGGCCTGGTGGACGAGGCGCGGGTCCTGTGGGGCTTCGCCGTTCGGTGCTACCTCGACCAGCGTGTGCCCCTCCCCGCCATCACCCTGTGGGAACGCACCCCCTGGCAGGCCTTCCCCGGCTACGGCTGGATCTTTCCGGGACCCGACGGCCGGGCCAACCTGGGTGTGGGCGTCGGCACCCTGGCCGACCGCCAGACCGGTTCGGAGGCCGTGCGGGCCCTACCGGCCTATCTCCGGCACCTCGCCGACCTCGGCCTTCTCGACCGGGTGCCGGACGGGAACGGTCCCCGTCGACTCGGGGGGTGGCTCAAGATGGGCATGGTCGGGACCGTCCCGTCGGCGGGTCGGGTCCTGTTGGTCGGGGACGCGGCCGGACTGGTCAACCCCCTCCAGGGTGAGGGCATCGCCCAGGCCATGACGAGTGGCCGGTCGGCGGCCGAGGCCATCCTCGGGATACCGGCGAAAGCGGCCGACGAGTACCGGCACCGACTGGCCGACACCCATCTGCCCTACCAGCGGGTGACGGCCGCCGGTCACGCTGCACTGGTGGGTAGACCGAGGGCCGTGTCCGCGGTCGGGCGGCTTCTGACGGCACCGGTGGTGGGCCGCGCCCTAGCCGGGGGGTGGGGCATCTTCTGGAACGAGCTGCTCGAGGGTGCGGCGCCGGGTCGGGCCCGCACGGTGGCCGCCACGTCGACCAGTCTGGCCAGCGCGGTCACCACGCGGACGCAGGTGGCCCGGTGGTTCGACTCGACCTACGGCCGCTCCCGGCCCTAACGCCGCAGTCCGCGGTCGACCACCGCCCGCCGCGGTGATGCCCTACGGTCGGAAGGTATGGGCCCGGACCGTACGAGCACCGCAACCACGACAGTTCGACAGCACCACTAATTCGACAAGGAGTGTGTCCATGCAGCGCAGGATCCTCGGCGGTACCGGCATCTCGGTCAGCGAGTTCGCCCTCGGAACCATGATGCTCGGCGTCATGGGCAATGCCGACCACGACGATTCGGTCCGTATCATCCACCGGGCCCTCGACGCCGGCGTCAACTTCGTGGACACCGCCGACGTCTACTCGCTGGGCGAGTCGGAGGAGATCGTCGGACGTGCCCTGAAGGGTCGCCGTGACGACGTGGTGCTGGCCACCAAGTTCGGACTCCCGGTCGGGTCCGAGCCCAATGAGGCCGGGGGCTCGCCCCGGTGGATCGCCCGCGCCGTGGAGAACAGCCTGCGGCGCCTGGGCACCGACTACATCGACCTCTACCAGTTGCACCGGCCGGACCGGGACACGGACCTCGAAGAGACCCTCGCCGCCCTGTCCGACCTGATCCGGGCGGGAAAGGTCCGGGCCATCGGCTGCTCCACCTTCCCGGCCGAGTTGATCGTCGAGTCCCACTGGGTGGCCGAGCGGGGTGGTCACCACCGGTTCCGCACCGAGCAGCCGCGCTACTCGATCCTGACGCGGGTGGTCGAAGGGAGCGTCCTGCCCACGGCTCAGCAGTACGGCATGGGTGTGCTCACCTACGGGCCACTGAGCAGTGGTTGGCTGTCCGGGCGGGCCGACCCCACCACCGGGCACCGGGCCCAGGGCCGCGGAGCCCGGGGCTTCGACATGACGGTGCCGGAGAACCAGAAGCGCCTGGAGGTGGTCAACCAGCTCACGGCGGTGGCCGCCGAGGCCGGCCTGCCCCTCACCCATCTGGCCACGGCGTTCGTCCGGAGCCATCCGGGCGTCACCTCGGTGATCATCGGGCCCCGGACCTATGAGCAGCTCGAGGACCTGTTGGCCGGATCCGAGGTGACGCTGAGCGAGGACGTGCTCGACCGCATCGACGAGATCGTGCCACCCGGGACCGAGATCAACCCGGCCGACCACTACTTCGCCAGCCATCCGGCCCTCTCGGACAAGCGGCTGCGCCGTCGGTGACCGGTCAGCCGGCTTCCCGGGTGGCGTTGGACAGCGGCGACTTTGCCAACGACGTCCTCCGTGGCATCCCGACGGGTCATAGGCTTCGCCCGTGACCCTCCACATCGATGTCGACGCGTCCGAGGTCGCCATGTCGCAGTCCCGCCTGGATCGGCTGGACCGGCACTTCGCCAGCTACGTCGACGACGGTCGCTTGACCGGTTGGCTCGTCGCCGTGGCCCGGGACGGCAAGGTCGCCCATCTCACGAGCTACGGGTTGCGGGACCGCGAGGCGGCCGCTCCGGTCGAGCCGGACACGGTCTGGCGTCTGGCGTCGATGACCAAACCACTCACGTCGGTGGCCGCCATGATGCTCTACGAGGAAGGGGCCTTCGAGTTGAAGGATCCGATCGCCGCGTGGATTCCTTCCTTTGCCGAGATGCTCGTGTACCGGTCCGGTGGCTCCAGCAGGCCCGACGTGCGTCCGGCCACCGAGCCGGTGCGGGTGTGGCACCTCTTGACCCACACCTCCGGCCTCACCTACGGGTTCCACTACGCCCATCCCGTCGATGCGATGTACCGGTCGGCCGGCTTCGAATGGGGCAATCCCCCCGGCGTGGACCTGGCCGGCTGCTGCGACCTGTGGGCAGCACAGCCCCTGCTCTTCGAACCCGGGACTGAGTGGAACTACGGGGTCTCCACCGACGTGCTGGGCCGCCTGGTCGAGGTGGTCTCGGGCCAGAGCCTGGACTCGTTCTTCCGGGAGCGGATCTTCGAACCGCTCGGCATGGTCGACACTGCCTTCGACGCAGGAGCCACCGTTGACCGGCTGGCGGCGCCGTACGTGGTCAATCCGGCCGATTCGGGCTTCCCACCGGTGCGCCTCCCGGGCCAGGCGCCGGTGTCCCTGCCGGAGATGCTCTCGGGAGGTGGTGGTCTGCTGGGCACGGCTTCGGACTATCTCCGGTTCTCGGAGATGCTGCGACGCGGGGGCGAGCTCGACGGCACCCGGCTGTTGTCGCCTCGAACGGTCTCCTACATGACTAGCAACCACCTTCCCGGCCATGTCGACCTGGAGGAGTTCGGTCGACCGCTGTTCGCCGAGACCACCTTCGCCGGCGTCGGATTCGGTCTGGGTGTCTCGGTGGTCACGGACCCGCTGGCCGGCAAGGTGCTCACCAGCGAGGGGGAGTACGGCTGGGGCGGCGCCTTCAGCACGTCGTGGTGGGTGGCGCCCCGGGAGGATCTGAGCGTGCTGTTCTTCACCCAGCTCCTACCCTCGAGCACGCACCCGATACGCGGCCAGCTCAAACAACTCGTCTACCAGGCGTTGCTCTAGACGCCTCGGTGGCGCTCGGGTCGGATCACCTCACCCGCGTCCCCCGGTTGGGAGTGTGGGTCGAGCTCGGGTCGATCACGGGTCGTCCCGATCGGCTGGCCGGTGGACCGCTCGACGCCCCGACAGACCGCCGTCGGTGATACTGGCGTCGTGGCACTCCAGAAGCAGGTCATCAATGCCGGCGGCGCCAATCGTTACTACCTCGTGGCCGAGCCCCCACCTGGTGCGCCGATCTCTGCGGTGCTCATGAGCCTCCATGGCACCAGCTCGTCCGCGGAGGGCCAGGCCCGGCTGTCCGGTTTCGAGCAGCTCTCCCGAACGGCCAGCGCCGTGGTGGTGTTTCCCCAGGCCATCCAGCCCATCAGAGCCGGCTACGAGTGGGATCCCGGCCTGGACGTCACCTACATCGCCGGGCTCGCCACGGAGCTCCTCAGCCGACATCGGACGCCTCATGGTCGGGTGATCCTTTCGGGAATGTCCGGCGGTGCCCGCATGTCGAGCCTGTTCGCCGGCGTTCACCCCGAGCTCGTCCAGGCCGTGGGTGCGGTGGCCGGGCTGCGCGCGCCGGGCGTCACCGTGCGGCGACCGGTCCCGATCCTTGCGTTCCATGGCACGAAGGACAGGATCAACCCCTACGCGGGCAGCGGCACCCAGCGCTGGAACGAGAGCGTCCCCGACGCCGCCCGGGCATGGGCGCTGGCCAACGGCATCACCGTTCCACCGACCGACGTCGCACTGAGCCCAACGCTTACCCGGACGACCTACGGTGCAGAGGGAGAGCCGGGCGAAGTCACCCTGTGGACGTCCCGCGGGGCCGGCCACAGCTGGCCCGGCAGCCATCTCGGGTTCATGCTGAGCCTCTACCTCGGCCGAACGTCCCGGGAGATCGACGCCACCACGGCGATCTGGGACTTCGGTCTCCACCACGCCGACGATCCGTGACGGTCGCGGGCCGATGGGTACGCGACCTGGTCCGGCGAGTGAGCACGCGGTAGCGAGAGGTCATGGCCACCGTGGCGGATACCGGGGTTGGCGAGAGCGGGCGACGGGAATCGAACCCGCGTTCTCAGCTTGGGAAGCTGATGTTCTGCCTCTGAACTACGCCCGCGTGGCGCCGACACCCTATCCGCTCAGTGGCGCCCGTTCCCCCGGCCCGGATGGCTCAGGTCGGACCGGAGCCAGACCACGGCGAGCGGAAACCGCCACTGATCAGGGCCGAGCCGAACAGGGTCAGCGCCAGCAGCAGGTCGCTGGCGCCGAGTGCCCGAGCCGACCAGAGGTGGCCGACCGCCGTCTCGACCACCGTGGCCACCAGAAGGACCAGCGTGCTCAGACCGATCAGTCGGGCCGGCCAGCCGTGGCGCGCTCGCCGGTGCGCCCGGGTGAGAACGAGGGCGGCGGGAAGAGCCAGCACGGCGAAGACCGGCGCCGTCAGGTGTGTGCGGCCGCCCGGAATGACATTGAGCCACCGGTAGCCCTGGAACACGGTCGCCGCCGACAGCAGCACCATACCGGCGGTCACGTACTCCGGCCGTTCCTGCGCGTCCGCCGAAGGCGCCCCGAAGGGTGGGGCGACCAGCGACGCCGGATGGCGACGGACATGATCCGGGAGCGACCGGCCGCCTGCCGGGCGGGGCGCGACGTCCCGATCAACGGTGCCCCCCCGTTTCAGGAGATTGACCTGAGCCATGCACCCACCGCCATCGTGAACCCGAGTCCCGGCGCCCAGTGCGACCGGGAATCGGGTTCATCGTCCTGCATGTGACCCGCCGCCCTGTTCCCGTAAGTATCACGATTGGGTCGGGCAATTGCAACTGGAAGTTGCACGGGCCCTGCACCCGGGTACCGCACGCCCACGGCACATCCGGTGTCCGGTGGCGGAGCGGTGTGGGCGGGGCGGTGGAGGCGGGGCGGTGGAGCGGAGGGCCCGTTCCGACGACGCCGCCCGCAATCGGGGGGTCGTGCCGCCCGGTTGTTCGGACGCCAGAGGCGGTGGGTCGGGTCCCGGCGTCGCCCTGCCGGTTGGGCCCGGCCGACGGATCCGACTAACTACGCCTGGGGGCGCGCGCCCCACTATCGTCTGTCCGGCATGGTTCTCTCTGACCGCTCCATACGCGAGGCGCTCGCCGCCGGCCACATCGTCATCGACCCGTTCGACGAGAGCTGCATCCAGCCCTCGTCGGTCGACCTCCACGTGGACCAGTACTTTCGGCTGTTCCGGAACCACACCAGCCGGGTCATCGACGTCCGCGAGGACCAGGAGGACCTGACCGAGCTGGTCGACGTGGGCGAGGAGCCCCTCATCCTCCATCCCGGCGAGTTCGTGCTCGGCTCCACCACCGAGAAGGTCACCCTCCCCGACGACCTGGTGGCGCGACTGGAGGGCAAGTCGTCCCTCGGACGCCTGGGCCTCCTCATCCACTCGACGGCCGGCTTCGTCGATGCGGGATGGGACGGTCACCTCACCCTCGAGCTCTCCAACGTGGCCAATCTCCCCATAACCGTGTACCCGGGCATGAAGATCGGCCAGATCAGCTTCTTGCAGATGACCACGGCTGCGGACCACCCGTACGGCTCGGACGGCCTGAAGTCGAAGTACCAGGGCCAGTGGGGTCCGACCCCCAGCCGATACGCCGACAACTTCCGCTCGTGACCACCGGGCCGCCGGTTCCGGCGGTGTCGACCGCTGTTGTTACTCTTTAGTAACCAACCAGGAGGAACGCAGTGCCCCTCAGACTCGCCCTAGGGCTCGGAATCACCGCGGTGATGTTCGCCATCGCCGGTCGTCGGTTCTTCTGGCTCTACCAGCTGATCTCCGCCGGTGAGCCTGCGGTGCCGTCCCGATTCAAGGACGTGCCCAAGCGGATCAAGGCGGAACTGGTCGAAGTGGGCGGCCAGAAGAAGCTGCTGCAGTGGACCGTTCCCGGTGTGGCCCACGCCTTCACCTTCTGGGGCTTCACCATCTTGTTCCTCACCATCATCGAGGCGTTCGGCTGTCTATTCCAGCGCGACTTCCACATTCCCCTCATCGGCCACACCGCGTTCATCGGCTTCCTCGAGGACTTCTTCGCCGTGGCGGTGATCATCTCGCTCGGTGTGTTCGTCGGCATCCGGGTCAAGCACTCGCCCAAGCGGGAGAACCGCCGTTCCCGCTTCTTCGGCTCGCACACCGGAGCGGCGTGGCTGGTGCTGCTGATGATCTTCGGGGTCATCGCCTCGCTGCTCCTCTACCGGGCCGCTCAGGTCAACACGGGCAACTTCCCCTACGGCTGGTGGGCCTTCGCCTCCCACGGACTGGCCAACGCCCTCAAACCCCTGGGCGAGGGAGTGAACAGCGTCATCGAGACCGTTGCCCTGTTGGCCAACATCACCATCATCACCGGCTTTTTGGTGTTCGTGTCGTACTCCAAGCACCTCCATATCTTCATGGCCCCCATCAACGTGGCCACCTCCCGTCGTCCCCGGGCCCTGGGGGCCCTGGCCTCCACCCCCGACATGTCGATGGAGGACGTGGGTGAGGAGGACGAGGTCGTGTTCGGGGCCGGGCGCATCGAGGACTTCTCGTGGAAGCAGCTCCTCGACATGGCCACGTGCACCGAGTGCGGACGCTGCCAGTCCCAGTGTCCGGCCTGGAACACCGGCAAGCCCCTCTCCCCCAAGCTCCTCATCATGGACCTGCGCGACAACCTGTTCGCGTCGGCGGACCGGGTCATGGCCAAGAACCGGGCCGCCGGCACCGAGGTGGAGACCCTGGTCCCCTCGGTGATCGACCCCGACGTCCTGTGGTCGTGCACCACCTGTGGGGCGTGCGTCGAGCAGTGCCCGGTGGACATCGAGCACATCGACACCATCATCGACATGCGCCGCTACGAGGTGCTGATGGAGTCCAGGTTCCCCACCGAGGCGGGCCTCATGCTCCGCAACGTGGAGAACCAGGGCGACCCCTGGGGCCTCGGCAGCTCCAAGCGCACCGACTGGATCGACGGTCTCGACTTCGAGGTCCCGGTCATCTCGGGGACCATTCCCGACGACGTGGAGTACCTCTACTGGGTGGGCTGTGCCGGTGCTCTCGACGAGCGGGCCCGCAAGGGGGCCCAGGCCACCGCCCGCATGCTCCACCGGGCCGGAGTCACCTTCGGGATCCTGGGTCCCAAGGAGTCCTGCACGGGTGATCCCGTGCGCCGTCTGGGCAACGAGTACCTCTACCAGGAGCAGGCCCGGATGAACATCGAGACCCTGGAGAACGCCGGGATCAAGAAGGTCATCGCCACCTGCCCCCACTGCTTCAACTCGCTGGCCAACGAGTACCCGTCCCTGGGTGGGAACTTCGAGGTCATCCACCACAGCCAGCTCCTCGACCATCTGGTCCAGGCCGGGAAGCTCACCCCCGGTGGTGGTTACCAGGGCACGGTCACCTACCACGACCCCTGTTACCTGGGCCGGCACAACCGTGTGTTCGACGAGCCCCGTTCGGTCATCGATGCCATCCCCGGGGCCAACCAGGTGGAGATGAAGCGCTGCCGGGAGAAGGGCTTCTGCTGCGGTGCGGGCGGGGCGCGCATGTGGCTGGAGGAGAAACTGGGCACCCGGGTCAACATGGAGCGCACGGCCGAGGCCATCGACACCGGCGCCGATGTGGTCTCCACGGCCTGCCCGTACTGCATGATCATGCTGGACGACGCCGTCCGGGCCAACGCCAAAGAGGACGACGTGCGGGTCCTCGACCTCTCGCAGCTGCTCGAGGAGTCCATGGGCGATCCGGTGGCGGTGGGCGGCGGGCCGACCCGCGAGGTGCCGTCGGACGACGGGGATGCCCCGACCGGCGACTAGAGAACCGAGCAGCTGAGCAGGACCGAACAGCTGACTAGGACCGAGCCGCAAGCCGCCGGTGACCGGCCGCCGGTCGGCCGGATCAGCTCAGTCGTACGCCAGTGCGTCAGCCTCGCGGAGGCGGGTGGCCAGGGCGGCCAGCAGCTTGCGGGCGATGGTGGGCACCGACTCCAACAGACCGTTGAACTGGCGCTGGGACAGGACCAGCACGTCCAGATCCGTCACCGACTCGACCGATGCCGACCGTGGCCTCCGGTCGAGCAGGGCCAGTTCACCGAAGTGCGAGTTGGGCCCGAGCGTGGCCACCTTCTTGCCGTTACGGGTGACGGCCGCCGTCCCGCTCACGATGATGAAGAACTCGGTGCCGATCCGGCCTTCTTCCACCAGCAGCTTGCCCGCCGGCACGGTCAACTCGTCGAGTGAGCCACGAATCTTCTTGAGTTCAGAACCAGTGCAGTTGGAGAACAACCAGACCGCCTTGAGGTCCAATGCCTTGGAGCTGGGGGACATGGCCTGGAGGCTAGCCCGGTCGTCTGGGCGGTGCCCGCAGCACCGGTCGGTCCGCCCCGCCCCGGCTAGGCCCGGCGACACGGTTCCAGAACGACCCGGCTCCCGGTTTCGGGGCGCCGGCCCGCTGCTACAGTCCTCGCATCGTTGGAGCACCACAGCAGGGTGGATACCGACCGGTTGCCGACTGGGGAACGGGCCGTTGACCGCCTCGGGACCGACCGCACCCGCGGGTTCCGCGGCCGAAGGCGCCACGCCGACATCGGCAGGGACATCCCCGGACCAGCCGCTCACCGTGCTCCGTGGCAACGGCGTCGACATCGACCCCCGCCGGGCTGCGCAGTGGGTCCTGGGGGTGTGCGCTGTGGCGCTGATCGTGGTGTCGCTCATCTTGCTGATCGCCGGCATCAACAAGAACTCCCAAGCCGACACGTTGGCCAGCCACGGGGTGCCGGTCACGGTCACGGTGGACGGCTGCCTCGGGCTGCTGGGAGGCAGCGGGTCCAACGGGGCCGGCTACGCCTGCAAGGGCACCTACACCTACCAGGGCCGCCACTTCTTACAGGACATCCCGGGCACCGCACGTCTGACACCCGGGTCCACGGTCCACGGCGTGATCGCCCCCGACGATCCCGGCCTGCTGTCCACGCCGTCAGAGGTGGCGGCCCAACACGCATCGTGGACCGTGTTCGTGGTCCCGGCCGTCCTCTTCCTCGCGTTCGTGCTGGCCGTGGGCGCCCTGATGGTGATGAGGCAGCGGGGTCCCTCGGCCTCCGACGTGGCGGAGCCGACATGACCGCGGTGACGCTGGCACCGGTGATCGGCGGGACGTGCGCATTTTCTGCCCCAGGTCGGGCGCGGTAGCCTCGCGCATGGCCCGACCCGACCCTGACGGCTACGACGAGGACCCGCGTCCCTTGAGCACGTGGGGACGCGTCACCGGCTCGATCAGCAACTTCATGCTGAAGCCGGTCGTCAACGAGGCCGTCGGCACTCCGGAGAAGGAGGATCCCGCTCCGACCACCGTTCCCGAGATTGAGGCGAAGATCAAGCGGGCGGACGACAAGGAACGTCTCATCGGACTGCTGGCCGCACCCGTGGCTGCCCTCATCGGCCTGCTGGTCACCGGCGGACTCATCGCTTCGGACCCGAAGGTGGGAGCCAAGCACGTGGCGCCCTCGACCTACGTGGAGTTGGGGGCGGTGACCCTGGCGCTGGCGCTGGTCATGCTGGGCACGGCCTGGTTCCGCAAGCGCACGTTCCTGGGGATCGCCATGGCCCTGTACGGGCTCTCGCTGTTCAATCTGCGCTGGTGGCTCTTCGGGATCCCCTACATCATCGGGGGCTCGTGGTATCTGGTCCGCGCCTACCGACTGTCGGAACGGCTCAAGTTCGCCAAGGCCGCCGAGGGCGGCGCCACCGGGACGGCCAACGGCCTGGGCCCACCGCGTCCCCAGCAGTCCAAGCGCTACACCCCACCGGCGGCCCCGGCGCGCCGTCCGGTGAAGCCCAAGCGCGGCAAGGAACTCGAAACGGGTTGAGCAACCGGGTGGTCCCCAACGACCGCCCACCCGGCAGGTGCCGTGCATGCCCGATACACGACGTATCCCACCCCTACGTGGCGCGCCCGCGCCCCTTTTAGGGCTCTGAGCTGGCACGTTGGATCAGTTCACATAGTGGTAACACAGATGTGACCGTGCTGAAATCCCCGCCAAGCATTGTTGGCGCCGGCAAGTCGAAACTGCCCGTCTTGCCCTTGACGTACCCGTGCCAGTGACCGACGGAGCGGGTTCGTCATGACGCAGTGTCAATAAGAGAGGAGCACTTCAGCGTGCTAGCCGCAGCAGTGACATATGTTCCGTATCCGAGTTGGCTGAATCCAGGCGACAACACGTGGCAGATAACGGCCGCCACGTTCGTCGGCCTGATGAGCCTCCCCGGGCTGGCTGTCCTCTATGCGTCGCTCGTCCCCAAGAAGTGGGCCGTCAACGTGTTGGCCATGATGTTCGCCGGCTTCTCGCTGGTGATGCTCGCCTGGTTCATCTGGGGATACAAGATCGGCTTCGGCGCCAACTCCTTCGGGGGAGGCGTGAAGGACGGAGTCCAGACACAGCTGGGGAAGGGTGGATGGACGCAGTTCATCGACAACTTCGCCGGCAAACCAGGACCCGTGCTGAGTCCGCAGGGTGAACAGGGCCAGGCCGTGTCGGCGGCCAACACACTGATCCCCTTCCACTTCCCGACGGCGTCGCTGGCGTACTTCCAGCTGGTGTTCGCCGCCATCACCCCCTTGCTGTTCCTCGGGAGCGTGCTCGGGCGGATCAAGTTCAGCGCCTGGTGCCTCCTCGTCCCGTTGTGGTCGACCTTCGTCTACGGGGTCGACGCCTTCTTGCTGTGGGGTGGCGGCTACTTCGCTCAGGAGGGTTCCCTCGACTTCTCCGGTGGCTACGTGATCCACATGTCGGCAGGTGTGTCGGGCTTCGTGGCCGCCTGGGTCCTCGGACCCAGACTCCTACGGGACCGACAGCACTTCCTGCCCAACAACCTGGTCATGGCGGCGGTCGGTGCCGGCATTCTGTGGCTGGGCTGGAACGGGTTCAACGGCGGTGACCCGTACTACGCCGGCGCCAGTGCGGCAGGTGCGGTGGTCAATACCAACATCTGCACGGCCACCGGCCTGCTCACCTGGGTGGCCCTCGACGCCTGGCTGTCCAAGGAGAAGAAGCCCACCTTCCTCGGTGCGGTGAACGGCATGATCTGCGGCCTGGTCGGCATCACACCGTGCGCCGGCTGGGTCAACGGCCAGGGCGCCATCTATGTGGGCCTGATCTGCACCACCATCGTCTGGGTGGCGTGGAACTTCCTCTCCAAGGTGCGTCCGTTCTCCAAGGTGGACGACGCCCTCGGGGTCATCTACACCCACGGCATCGCCGGCTTCTTCGGTGGCCTCCTGCTGGGTGTCTTCGGGGACCCGAACATGCTGGAGTACGGCTGTGGGCACCTCGACGGCTCGGGGCAGGTCATCGCCACCACAGCCACCCAGTACGCCACGACCAAGGGAGCCTGTGTGCCCTTCGGTGTCGACGGCCTGGCCTACACCGGCTCCGCCCACCAGCTGTGGGAACAGTTCCGAGCGGCCGTGTGGGTGATCCTCTGGTCGGCCGTGGTGACGTTCATCCTCATGCAGCTGATCAAGCTGGTGCTCCGTGGAGTCCGGTACAAGGACGAGGTCCTCGAGGTCGGCGACCTGGCCATCCACGGCGAGGAGGCCTTCCCCGAGGAGGCGTTCGCCTCCCGGGTGGGCATCGGCGTCGGCGCCTCGAGGTCGGAGGAGGTCTTCGAGAACGAACCCCCGCAACCAGACGACCCGGTACCGTCCGGCGGGTCCGGCAGCTAGAACGACCACTACGAACGCAAGGAGATAGCAAACATGAAACTCGTCGTAGCGGTCATCAAGCCGTTCAAACTCGATGATGTCAAGGAGTCCCTCAAGACCTTGGGGGTCCACGGCATGACGGTCTCGGAGGTCCAGGGCTTCGGTCGCCAACGTGGTCACACGGAGGTGTACCGGGGTGCGGAGTACGAGGTCGAGTTCGTGCCCAAGGTCCGACTGGAGATCGTCGTGGACGACGTCCAGGTGGAGGAGGTGACCACCGCCATCGTGGATGCTGCCGGAACCGGCAAGATCGGCGACGGCAAGGTGTGGATCCTCCCCGTGGAAGAAGTGGTCCGGGTGCGCACAGGAGAGCGTGGTAGCGAGGCCCTCTGAGGCGCACCCAGCACATCACGGTGTCGTGTGTGGGGACAGACGCACCGGGCGATACGAGAGGTCGGCTCTTCGGAGCCGGCCTCTCGTCGTTGGCGGATCCGCCGGTCGGCCCTCTCAGCCGGCCTGGCGGCTGACCGCCGCCGCCGCAGCCTCGGCCGCCTCGGGATCGCCCAGGTAGCCACTGGTCAGAACGGACAGGTCGTCGGCCAGCTGGTAGACGAATGGGATACCGGTCGGGATGTCGAGGCCGACGATCTCGTCGTCCCCGATCCCGTCGATGTGCTTGCGCAGGGCCCGCAGGCTGTTGCCGTGGGCCACCACCAGCACCGCCCCGCCGCGTGGGCCCTCGGCCAGGAGGTCGGGCACGACGGCGTCGTACCAGTAGGGGAGGACGCGCTCCACTACCTCGGCCAGGCATTCGCCCACCGGCAGCAGCTCGGTGGGGACGTCCCGGTAGCGCGGATCGCCTCCGGGGTGGTGCTCGCTGCCGGGTTCGACCGGTGGGGGCGGGATGGTGTAGCTCCGGCGCCACTCCTTCACCCGGGCCTCCCCGTGCCGGTCGGTGGTCTCCTTCTTGTCGAGGCCCTGGAGGGCCCCATAGTGGCGTTCGTTGAGACGCCAGTGACGGCGGACCGGGAGCCAGCTCCGGCCGGCCACCTCCAAGGAGAGCTCCGCCGTGCGGATGGCCCTGGTCAGCAGCGAGGTGTGGAGCACCCGCAGGTCCAGCTGGGACTCCTCGGCCAGCAGCCGGCCGGACTGTTTGGCTTCGTCCTCGCCCTGCTCGGTCAGACCGACGTCGTACCACCCGGTGAACAGGTTCTCGGCGTTCCACCGGGACTGGCCGTGGCGGAGTAGTACCAGTTGGGGCATGGGATCGAGCGTATCCCGACCACCGCGTGGGCCTCGATCTCTTCTGCCTCCGGTGTGGACCCGCGCCCTTCAGGCCGACGGTGGGCGCCGGCGCACCGCCATCCACCGGGCACCGCCACACCGCCACACCGCCACACCGCCACACCGCCGACGCCATACTTGGGCATGGCCAGACCGTGGAGCGGGACAGCCAAGTACCGACGGGGCTGGACGGGCAGGGACTATCACGTGACCGGTGGCCACGAAGCCGAGGCCAAGGCGGCGCAGGAAGCGAAGAAGCCCAGTCGCCTTGGCTGGTGGATCCTGCGGAAGTTGGGCTACCGCGGCCCGGTGCCGGAGCCACCCCATCAGGCTCCCCATCACCCTGCTCCCTCGCATCACCCTGCTCCCTCGCACACGAGGTCACACCGCCCCGAGTGACCGGTCCGGGGTCCGTCGCCCGGGACTTGGGCAGGGCACCCCTCTGAGCAGGTAGTACCCCCTCTTCCGGGGCAGGGTCTCCTGTTCGGCGCGGGTCGGAATGCGGTGCCGGGCCACCGCGTGCTTTTCTTCACAAAGAAATGGGAGAAAAGTTGACAATCCAAGACTCAACTTTGGTATAGTTATTCGTGTAGGAAAAGCAGCAGCAGGACAGTTCGAGTCAGAAGGGTCCGGGTCGCAGGGTCCGAACCGCATAGAGAGAGCCCAGAACGGGCAGGAAGCAGGAGGCAGCAACGATGGCCAAGGCCGTAGGAATCGACCTCGGGACCACCAACTCGGTGGTTGCCGTACTGGAGGCCGGCGAGCCGGTCGTCATCCCGAACGCCGAAGGCGGACGGACCACCCCCTCGGTGGTGGGCTTCGCCAAGTCCGGCGAGGTGCTGGTGGGTGAGGTGGCCAAGCGTCAGGCCATCACCAACCCCGACCGGACCATCCGGTCGGTCAAGCGCCACATGGGGACGAGCTGGACCGTCGACATCGACGGCAAGGACTTCACGCCTCAGGAGATCTCGGCCCGCATCCTGGGCAAGCTGAAGCGGGACGCCGAGGCGTTCCTCGGTGACACGGTGACCCAGGCGGTCATCACCGTCCCCGCGTACTTCGACGACGCCCAGCGCACCGCCACGAAGGAGGCGGGCACCATCGCCGGCCTCGAGGTGCTCCGCATCATCAACGAGCCCACCGCGGCCGCACTGGCCTACGGCCTCGACAAGGAGGGCGCCGACCAGACCGTCCTCGTCTTCGACCTCGGCGGCGGTACCTTCGACGTCTCGGTGCTGGAGATCGGCGACGGCGTGTTCGAGGTCAAGTCCACCGCCGGTAACTCCAAGCTGGGCGGTGACGACTGGGATCAGCGGATCATCGACTGGCTGGTCAAGACGTTCAAGGACACCGAAGGTGTCGACCTGTCCACCGACAAGATGGCCACCCAGCGCCTCCAGGAGGCGGCCGAGAAGGCCAAGATCGAGCTCTCCTCACTGCAGGAGACCCAGATCAATCTGCCCTTCATCACCGCCACGTCCGAGGGGCCCAAGCATCTCGACGTCAAGCTGACCCGGGCCAACTTCAACGAGCTCACCGCCGATCTGGTGGAGTCGTGCAAGGGTCCCTTCGATCAGGCCATCAGCGACTCGGGGCTGTCCAAGTCCGACCTCGACCACGTGGTGCTGGTGGGGGGGTCCACCCGCATCCCGGCCGTCCAGGAGCTGGTCCAGCAGATGACCGGCAAAGAGGCCCACAAGGGCGTCAACCCCGACGAGGTGGTGGCCCTGGGTGCTGCCGTGCAGGCCGGTGTGTTGAAGGGTGAGGTGAAAGACGTCCTCCTCCTCGACGTGACCCCGCTGTCGCTGGGCATCGAGACCAAGGGCAGTGTCATGCACCGGCTCATCGAGAGGAACACGACCATCCCCACCAAGCGCAGCGAGGTGTTCACCACGGCCGACGACAATCAGCCGTCGGTGGAGGTGCACGTGCTCCAGGGCGAGCGGGAGATGGCCATGTACAACAAGACGCTGGGCAAGTTCCAGCTGGTCGACCTGCCCCCGGCCCCGAGGGGCGTGCCGCAGATCGAGGTCACCTTCGACATCGACGCCAACGGCATCGTCCACGTGTCGGCCAAGGACCGGGCCACCGGCAAGGAGCAGTCCATGACCATCACCGGTCAGTCGTCGATGGCCAAAGAGGACATCGAGCGCATGGTGAAGGACGCCGAGGCCCACGCCGAGGACGACCGGAAGCGCAAGGAGGAGGCGGAGGTGCGGAACAACGCCGACACCCTCGTCTACCAGACCGAGAAGCTCCTGAAGGACCAGGGCGAGAAGTTCGAGGGCGATGAGAAGGAGAAGGTGGAGACGGCCCTGGCCTCGGTCAAGGAGTCTCTGGCCGGATCGGACATCGAGGCCATCAAGACCTCGACCGAGTCACTGCTCACCGCCAGCCAGTCCTTCAGCCAGCGGCTCTACGAGGAGGCCTCGAAGGCCGATGCCGCCGCCCCGGGTGGGCAGGTCCCGGCTGACGACGCCTCGGACGACGAGGTCGTGGACG
Source organism: uncultured Acidimicrobiaceae bacterium (assembly GCA_963831535.1). Taxonomy (GTDB): domain Bacteria; phylum Actinomycetota; class Acidimicrobiia; order Acidimicrobiales; family RAAP-2; genus Bog-756. Next base: position 360,505 of record CAWHQP010000005.1, read on the forward strand.
CCGAGATCGTCGACAACGAGGGTTGATCGCCGATGAACGGCAACGACCAGTCAGGTGGCAACGGGGGCAACGGGGGCCCGGGGGACGAGTGGCCCCCGGGGACCCCGCCCGCCGAGGAGCCCGGGTTGGGTCCCGACTACGAGGCCCACGGAGGGGCGCCCGAGGGCAGCGAGAGTGATGACGTCGCCGACGCCGAGATCCTCGACGCCGCCGACGTGAGCGCCGCGGTGGACGAGGTGTTCGCGGACGACGACCCGTTGGCCCTGGCCCTCAACCAGCGCGACGAGTACCTCGACTCCCTGCGCCGGTTGCAGGCCGAGTTCGAGAACTACAAGAAGCGGGTGGTCAAGCAGCAGTCCGACCAGATGGCCCGGGCCGCCGTGTCCCTGGTGGAGAAGGTCCTGCCCGTACTCGACACCCTCGACCTGGCCACCCAGCACCTCGGGGACCCCGAGTCCGCCGACGCCCGCGCCCTCGTGGCCGTGTCCAGCCAGCTCCAGGGCGTGCTGACCAAGGACGGTCTCGAGCGCATCGACCCGCTGGGCGAGGTGTTCGATCCCAATGCCCATGAAGCGGTGGGCCATCTTCCGGCCGAGGACGACGGAGACGGTCCCGGCGAGGAAGACCCCCCGACCGAACCGGTCGTGGGCCAGGTGATGAGGGCCGGCTACCGGTGGCGGGGCACCGTCGTCCGTCCGGCCATGGTGATGGTGCGGGGCTAGCAACAGCGAGACGTAGGCCGAGTACGGCAGGAAAGGACCGGGTAGACACCGAGTGGCGCCGCAACGCGAATGGTTCGAGAAGGATTACTACAAGACCCTGGGTGTGTCATCGACGGCGACCGCCAAGGAGATCACCAGCGCGTACCGGAAGCTGGCCAAAAAGCACCACCCCGACACCAACCCGGGTGAGGAGGAGACCTTCAAGGAGGTCTCGGCGGCCTACGACGTGCTCGGTGACGCCGAGCGGCGCAAGGAGTACGACGAGGTGAGGACCATGGGTCCCGCCGCCGGCGGCTTCGGCGGTGGCGGCTTCCCCGGGGGGTTCGGCGGCCCGGGTGCGGGCGGTTCCTACCGGGTCGAGGACATGGGAGATCTCGGTGACCTCTTCGGCGGCCTGTTCGGTAGGGGTCGGCGCGGTGCTGCCACCGGGCCCCAGCGCGGAAGCGACGTCGAGACCGATCTGCACCTCTCCTTCGAGGACGCGGTGGCCGGGGTCACCACCTCGGTCAACGTGACCACCGACGCGCGATGCCACACCTGTCACGGATCGGGTTCGGCTCCGGGTACCCAGCCGACGACCTGTCCCCGCTGTGGGGGATCCGGCTCCCTCCAGGACAACCAGGGCCTCTTCTCCCTTAGCCAGATCTGCCCCCAGTGCGGCGGCCGGGGCACCGTGGTGACCACCCCCTGCCCGACGTGTTCGGGCACCGGGGTGGAGCACCGCAACCGGTCGGTCAAGGTGCGGATCCCGGCCGGCGTGGAGGACGGCCAGCGCATCCGGGTCAAGGGACGGGGAGCGGCCGGACGGGGCAACGCCCCGAGCGGGGACCTCTATGTCGTGGTGCGGGTGGACCGGCACGGACTCTTCGGCCGCCGGGGACGCAACCTCACCCTCTCGGTCCCGGTGTCCTACCCCGAGGCCACCCTCGGGACGACCCTCACCGTGCCCACCCTGACCGATCCGGTCACCCTCCGGGTCCCGGCCGGCACGCCCTCGGGCCGTACCTTCCGGGTCAAGGGGAGGGGTGTGCCGGCCGGCAAGAAGAACGCCACCGGTGACCTGCTGGTCACCGTGGACATCGACGTTCCCGATCAGCTGACCGACGAGCAGCGCGCCGCGGTGGAGGCCCTGGCCGCGGTGGTCGACCCACCGGCGCGCGACAGCCTGGGAGTGTGAGATGACCGACGATCGCCATACCCGTGCCGTGTACGTGATCTCGGTGGCCGCCGAGCTCACCGGCGTCCATCCCCAGACCCTGCGGGTCTACGAGCGCAAGGGCCTGCTCGACCCCAGTCGGACCGAGGGGGGCAGCCGCCGCTTCAGCGAGCAGGATCTGGACCGGCTCCGCCACATCCAGAGCCTGACCAACGCCGGCCTCAACCTCGAAGGGGTCCGCCGGGTGATGGAGCTCGAGGCCGAGGTGGCCCGACTCCACGGCGAGCTGGAGGCCACCCGGGCCGAGGCCCGTGAGGCGGTGGCCGTGACCCACCGCCAGTACCGCCGCGAACTGGTTCCCCTGTCACAGAAGCTCGTGCCGACCCGGCCGAGCCGTCGTTCCGCCCAAGGAGTGGGAGGCACCCGATGAGCATCAACCCGGACCGCTGGACGATGAAGACCCAGGAGGCCTTCTCCGCCGCCGCCGAGCGGGCGCGTGCGGCCAACAACCCCGAGATCACCCCGGACCACCTGTTGGCCGCGGTGCTCGACCAGACCGACGGGATCGCCGGGCCCATCCTCACCCGGGTGGGGGTGGAGTCCGCCGTGGTGGCCGAGCGGATTGCCGCCGCCCTGGCCCGCCTGCCCCACAGTGTGGGCGGAGCCGAGCCCGGCATCGACCGCGCCCTGCGCGACGTGCTGACCGCCGCCGACGGCCTGCGCACCGACATGGGGGACGAGTACCTCTCGGTCGAGCACCTCGTGCTGGCCATGGCCGACCGCACCGGTGTGGACCGCGACCAGCTGCTCTCGGCTCTGCGGGATGTGCGGGGCAGTCACCGGGTGACCTCCCAGAACCCCGAGGAGACATTCCAGGCCCTCGAGCGGTATGGGCGGGACCTCACCGCCCTGGCCCGACAGGGCAAGATGGACCCGGTCATCGGGCGGGACGAGGAGGTGCGCCGGGTCATCCAGGTGCTGTCCCGCCGCACCAAGAACAACCCGGTGCTGATCGGTGAGCCCGGCGTGGGGAAGACGGCGATCGTCGAGGGCCTGGCCCAGCGCATCGTGGAAGGTGACGTCCCCGAAGGACTGAAGGGAAAGCGGGTCATCGGCCTGGACATGGGCTCGATGGTGGCCGGGGCCAAGTACCGGGGTGAGTTCGAGGAGCGGCTGAAGTCCGTGTTGAAGGAGATCACCGACGCCGAGGGCGAGATCATCACCTTCATCGATGAGCTCCACACCATTGTGGGGGCCGGCGGTGGGGCCGAGGGGGCCATGGACGCCGGCAACATGATCAAGCCCATGCTGGCGCGCGGCGAGCTGCGGCTCATCGGGGCCACCACTCTCGACGAGTACCGCAAGTACATCGAAAAAGACGCCGCCCTCGAACGCCGGTTCCAGCAGGTCTTCGTGCCGCCGCCCTCGGTGGAGGACACCATCGCCATCCTGCGCGGCCTGAAGGAGCGCTACGAGGTCCACCACGGCGTCCGGATCCAGGACGCCGCCCTGGTTGCCGCGGCGGTGCTCTCCGACCGCTACGTGACCGGTCGGTTCCTCCCCGACAAGGCCATCGACCTCATGGACGAGGCGGCCAGCCGGCTGCGCATCGAGATCGACTCCATGCCCACCGAGCTCGACGTGGTCACCCGGCGCATGCGCCAACTGGAGATCGAACGCATGGCCCTGGCCAAGGAGACCGACAGCGCGTCGGCCGAGCGGCTGGCCCGACTGGACGAGGAGATGGCCAACCTGTCCGAGGAGTCGGTGGCCATGACGGCCCACTGGCAGTCGGAGAAGGAGGCCATCACCAGGATCCAGACCCTGAAGGGGGAGCTGGAGCAGTTGCGGGGCGACGCCGAGCGGCTGAGCCGCGAAGGCAACCTGGCCGAGTCCTCGGAGATCTCCTATGGGCGGATCCCCGCCCTCGAACACGAGGTGGAGGTGGCCACCCAGGCGCTCGACGAGTTGCAGAAGAGCCAGCGCTTCCTCAAAGAGGAGGTGGACGCCGAGGACGTGGCCGAGGTGGTCAGCCGGGCCACCGGGGTCCCGGTGAGCCGTCTGCTCGAGAGCGAGGTGGAGAAGCTCATCCGGATGGAGGACGCCCTCCACGCCCGCGTGGTCGGCCAGGACGAGGCGGTCTCGGCCGTGTCCAACGCCATCCGGAGGAGCCGGGCCGGCCTGTCCGATCCCAACCGTCCCATTGGCTCCTTCCTGTTCATGGGGCCGACCGGCGTGGGCAAGACCGAGCTGGCCCGGGCCCTGGCCGAGTTCCTCTTCGACGACGCCAAGGCCATGGTCCGGATCGACATGGGCGAGTACGGCGAGCGCCACTCCGTGGCCAGGCTGGTCGGGGCACCCCCCGGATACGTGGGTTACGAGGAGGGCGGCCAGCTCACCGAGGCCATCCGCCGCCGGCCCTACGCCGTGGTGCTGCTGGACGAGTTGGAAAAGGCCCATCCCGACGTGTTCAACATTCTCCTGCAGGTGCTGGAGGACGGACGGCTGACCGACGGTCAGGGCCGGACCGTCGACTTCACCAACACCGTCCTGATCATGACGTCCAACATCCCCGGCGAGCCCATCGAGCACTTCAAGCCCGAGTTCGTCAACCGCATCGACGAGATCGTGCGCTTCCAGTCGCTCACCCCGGCCGACCTGGCCCGCATCGTCTCGATCCAGTTGGGCGGACTGCGCAGCCGGCTGGCCGAGCGCCGGCTTTCGCTGGCGGTGACCCCGTCCGCCGAGGCCCTGTTGGCCGAGGAGGGGTTCGACCCCGACTTCGGGGCCCGACCCCTCCGGCGGGTCATTCAGCGACAGGTGGAGGACCCGTTGGCCCTGGCCCTCCTCGAGGGGCGCTACGCCGAAGGATCCACGGTCACCGTGGACGAGAAGGACGGGGCCGTCGTACTGGTCTGACAACCCGGCCTTACGCCGAGGTCACGTCCGGCGAGGTGGACGGCAGGCGCCGGGCGGGCGATCATGTGGCCCTGTCGTCGGCGAAAGGGATTGCGGTTCGATGCTCGGGGGCCCACCGGTGAACTCGCTGGCCGTGACGGTTGCCGCCCTCGCCGTGCGGGTCACCTTCCGGAACGTCTTCTCCTTCGTCCTCGCCGTGCTCTTCGTCGTGGTGCTGGCCCTGATCAGCGCCCGGTTGGTGGGGATCTCGGTGGGGCGGTGGCGCTCGCTGGCCACGGCCGTGGTGGGCACGCTGATCGGGGCCGTCGGCGCCGACGCGGTGATGCGGGGCAGCAACGACACCACCGTCCTCTACGCCCTAACCGCGCTGTTCGGCGTGTTGGCCACCATGGTCCTGATGATCATTCCCGAGGCGGTGGGTCGCCGCCGGGTGGTCGGCCGCCGGCGGCGGTCGCGGCGTCCCTGGCTCCACCCGGTGCGGTGGATCCGTCGCAGCCTCGCCCCGCTCGGCCGGTCCTGGGAGGTGGTGTCGGTGGCCCGGCGCAACGGACTGGCCCGACCCCAGTTCCTCTCCACCTCGGGCATGGCCAGCGCCGAGTTCGGCCGCCGTCTCCGCCTCACCCTCGAGGAGGTGGGCGGGATGTTCGTGAAGTTCGGCCAGATCGCCTCCACCCGCAGCGATCTGCTGTCGGAGGCGGTGATCGAGGAGCTCTCCCACCTGCGGTCGTCGGTGCGGCCGATACCGGCCGAGCAGGTGCGCCCCCTCGTCGAGGCCGAGCTGGGGCAGAAGGTGGAGGCGGTGTTCGCCTCGTTCGACTTCGAGCCGCTGGCCGCAGCCTCCATCGGCCAGGCCCACCGGGCCACCCTGACCTCCGGGGAGTCGGTGGTGGTCAAGATCCAACGACCCGGCCTCGACGACCTGTTGCGCCGCGATGCCACGGTGTTGCGGCTGGCCGCCCGGATGGCCGAGCGTCGCATCGCCGGGGCCTCCGAGCTCGGCGTCCGCGACCTGGCCGACGAGTTGATCACCAGCATGGACCATGAGCTCGACTACGTGCGCGAGGCGGCCATGTGCGATCGGCTGAGGGAGGCCGTGTCCCACGACGATCCGGCCGACGATGTGATCCGGGTCCCGGCCATCTACACCGAACTGTCCACCGACCGGCTGCTGGTGATGGAGGAGGCCCCGGGACGGCCCATCGATGCCCCCGGGGCCATCACCGCCAGTGGGGCCCCGCCCCATCTGCTGGCCGCCTCCCTCCTGACCAGCTTCCTCGACCAGGTGCTCTACGGCATGATCTTCCATGCCGATCCCCATCCGGGCAACCTCATGGTCGACCAGTGGGGTCGGTTGTGGCTCCTCGACTTCGGCGCGGTGGGCCTCCTCGATCCGGTGACGCGGCGGGCGCTGCAGGACATCGCCGTGGGCATGAGCGCCAACGAGCCTGTAGTGGTGGCCCGGGCCGTCCGGCACCTGGCCGGAGCCGACGCCACCGCCGACCTGCAGAGCCTCGAGTCCGATATCGCCAGCCTGATGGTAGAGAGCGCAGGAGGCTTCGATCCGGCCCTCATCCCCGAGGTCCTCGCCGTGATGACCCGGCACGGCCTGCACGTGCCGCCGTCGATGTCGTCCCTGTCCAAGGCGCTGCTCACCCTGGACGGCACCCTGAAGCTGATCGACCCGACCTTCGACCTGTCCCGGGAGGCCACCGCGGCAGCCGACGCCCTCACCACCCGGGACCCCGACATGGCCGGTGACCTCCTCCAACAGGAGCTGCGACGGGCCCTGCCCGCCCTGCGCACCCTGCCCGAGCACCTCGACGAGCTGGCCACCCAACTGAGGGCCGGCCGCCTGAACGTGCGTGTGGAGCGGTTCGCCGACCGTGACGAGCAGGTGGTGAGCGGGTGGATCGACCGGATCCTGGTCGCCCTGTTCGGTGCGATGGGTCTCGTGGCCTCCGGCATCCTCCTGGTGGCGGCCCAACTGGCTCCGTCCCACGACATCCGGCTCTCGCTGCAGGCCATCGGCTTCATCGGTCTGGTGTTCTCGTCGGTCCTCTTCATGCGGGCCGTGGCCCAGGCCCTGCGACGCGAGCGGACCTCGACCGAGTAGCCGGACCACCTCGCCCGACACCGCCGAAGATCCCCGGTGCCCATCCCCGGACCCGCCCACCCCTCGGGTGGCGCCGGGGGCGGGCCCACCGGCCCTCACGGCCCGGTGGCCCTGCGGGCTACACTGGTGCGTAATCCGCTTTTCGCAACGGAGGAGAGACGCGTGCCGGCAACCGTCGTCGTCGGGACCCAGTGGGGTGATGAAGGCAAGGGCAAGCTCACTGACCTCCTGGCCAAGGAGATGGAGCTGGTCGTCCGGTACCAGGGCGGCCACAACGCCGGCCACACCATCGTGGTGGACGGTGAGACCTTCGCCTTACAGCTCGTCCCGAGTGGGATCCTCTACGACCACATCACCCCGGTCATCGGCAACGGGGTGGTGGTCGACCCCACCGTGCTCCTGGCCGAGGTGGACACCCTGGCCGGCAAAGGCATCGACACCAGCAAGCTGCTGGTCAGCGGCAATGCCCACCTGATCATGCCCTACCACCACGAGCTCGATCAGCTGGCTGAGCGGTACCTGGGCAAGAACAAGCTGGGCACCACCAAGCGGGGCATCGGCCCGGCCTACGCCGACAAGTCGTCACGGGTGGGACTCCGGGTCCAGGACCTGCTCGACCCCAAGATCTTCCGCCAGAAGCTGGACGTGGTCCTGAAGGAGAAGAACGCCGTCCTGGCCAAGGTGTACAACCGGCTGCCGCTGTCGGCCGACGAGATCTGCGACCACTACCTCGACGAGCTGGCCCCGAGGGTGATCCCCATGGTGGCTGACACCGTGGGGCTGCTCCACGATGCACTCGAGCGGGGTGCCCACGTGCTGTTGGAGGGGGCCCAGGCCACCTTCCTCGACCTCGATCACGGCACCTATCCATTCGTCACCTCCTCCAACCCGGTGGCCGGCGGCGCCTGCACCGGGGCCGGCATCGGACCCCGCTACGTCGACGAGGTCATCGGCATCGCCAAGGCCTACGTGACCCGGGTGGGGAGCGGTCCGTTCCCCACCGAACTGGTCGACGAGATCGGTGACACCCTCGTGGACCGGGGTCACGAGTACGGCGTCAACACCAAGCGCCGGCGCCGCCCCGGTTGGTTCGACGCCGTGATGATGCGTCAGGCCGTCCGGCTCAACTCGCTCTCCGAGGTGGCCCTGACCAAACTCGACGTGCTGGACACCTTCGACACGGTCAAGGTCTGCGTGGCCTACGAGGCCAACGGTGAGCGCTTCAGCCATCCCCCGTACCACCAGTCGATCTTCCACCAGGTCACCCCGGTCTACGAGGAGCTTCCCGGGTGGAAGACCGACATCACCGGGGCCACCGAGCTCCGTGACCTGCCCCAGGCGGCCCGGGACTACGTCGGGTTTCTGGCCGAGCAGATCGGCACGCCGGTCCGCCTGGTCGGCGTGGGCCCGGGCCGCGACCAGTTCGTCCGCTTCGCCGCATGAGCGGATCCGTGCCACCCGGGCCGGTGGGTTCGCCGACCCCGGTCCGCACGGTGTGCGTGGTGGGGTCGGGAGGACGGGAGCACGCCCTGGCCGTGGTGCTCGGGCGCACGGCGGAGGTCATCGTGACGCCGGGCAATCCGGGTATCGATGGTGTGACCGCCGAGGGTCACACCATCACCAGTGTCGACACGCCGGCCGAGGAGGTCGACGCCGACCTGTTCGTCATCGGACCCGAGGCCCCACTCGTCGACGGCCTGGCCGACCGCCTGCGGGCCGCCGGGCGGCTGGTGTTCGGCCCGGGTGCCGACGGAGCCCGCCTGGAGGGCTCCAAGGCCTTCATGAAGGAGATGCTGGCCGAGGCGGGCGTGCCCACCGCCCGCTTCGGCGTCTTCACCGATCCGGCGGCGGCCCGGACCTATCTGCGCTCCCTGCCCGGGCCCTGGGTGATCAAGACCGACGGCCTGGCCGCCGGCAAGGGCGTGCTGGTCACCGAGCTCGCTGGCCGAGGCCGACGCCGACATCGACGCCAAGCTCTCCGGTGACGCCTTCGGCGACGCCGGCCGACGGGTGGTGGTGGAGGAGGGGCTGGTGGGCCCGGAGTGCTCCCTGCTCGTCCTGTGCGACGGCCACCGGACGGCGGCCCTGGCCCCGGCCCAGGACTTCAAGCGGCGGGACGACGTCGACGCCGGGCCCAATACCGGTGGCATGGGCGCCTACTCGCCGGTCCCCCAGGTGGACGAGGCGCTGGTCGATCGGCTGGTGGAGGAGGCGGTGACCCCGTTGGTGGCGGCGCTGACCAGGCGGGGGATCGACTACCGGGGCGTGCTCTACGCCGGGCTCATGCTGACCCCGGCCGGCCCCAAGGTGCTCGAGTTCAACGTCCGGTTCGGCGACCCCGAGACCCAGGTGGTGCTGCCCCGCCTCGAGGGGGACCTGACCGGACTGCTGGCCGAGGTGGCGTCGGGATCCCTCCGGACCCGCCCCCGGTTCACCGACGCCGCCGCGGTGTGCGTGGTCATGGCTTCCGAGGGTTATCCGGAGTCGCCACGGACCGGGGACACCGTCGCCGGTCTTAACGCCGCCGCCCGCATCGAGGGCGTGACGGTCTTCCACGCCGGCACGGCCTGGGCGGGAGGGGCCGCCGCCGGTGACGGCTCGGTGGTCACCGCCGGTGGCCGGGTGCTCGGCGTCACCGCCCTCGGGCCCACCATCGCCGAGGCGCGGTCCCGGGCCTACCGCGGCGTCGGCGCCATCTCGTGGCCCGGTGTCCATTTCCGCACGGATATCGCCGCCTCAGCCGACTCCGACTCCGACTCCGGCGCCGGTGCCGACGGGCTCGCCGTGTCCTCGTCCGGTCCCCGGGCAGCCCGATGATCCCCCGCTACGCCCCGCCGGCCATGGCCGCCCTCTTCTCGGACGAGGCCCGGTTCGCCATGTGGCTGCGGGTCGAACTGCTGGCCACCGAGGGCTGGGTGGAGGTCGGCGACGTGCCAGCCGGAGCGGCCGAGGTGTGCCGGGCCAAGGCCCCGACGGTGGGCGCGGCCTTCGTGGAGGCGGTGGGCGAACGGGAGCGGATCACCGACCACGACGTGGCCGCCTTCGTCGACGTGGTCCAAGAGGCCATCGGACAGCCCGAGGGCTCGTGGATCCACTACGGGCTCACCTCCTCGGACGTGGTGGACACCGCGCTGTGCGCCACCCTCACCCGGGCCTCCGACCTCCTCATCGCCGCCGCCGGCGCACTGGTGGCGGCGCTCAAGGCGCGTGCGCTCGAGTGCATCGACATCCCGGTCACCGGGCGCACCCACGGCATGCATGCCGAGCCCACCACCTTCGGGGCCAAGTTCTCGCTGTGGGCCCTGCAGGCCGACCGGGACGTACAGCGGCTTCGGGCCGCCCGTCAGCGGGTGGCCGTGGGCAAGCTGTCCGGTGCCGTCGGGACCTACTCCAACATCGACCCCCGGGTCGAAGCGCACGTCTGTTCCGCCCTCGGGCTCACGCCGACCCCGGCCACCCAGGTGGTGGCCCGGGACCGTCATGCCGAGTACCTCTGGGCCTGTGCCTCGGTGGGGGCCACCATCGAGCTCATCGCCACCGAGGTGCGCCACATGGCCCGCAGCGAGCTGGGTGAGGCCGAGGAGCCGTTCAAGCCGGGCCAGAAGGGCAGTTCTGCCATGCCCCACAAGCGCAACCCCATCCTGTCCGAGCGGCTCTGCGGTCTGGCCCGAGTCCTGCGGGGCTACCTGTCGGCCGGCCTCGAGGATGTGGCCCTCTGGCACGAGCGGGACATCTCCCACAGCTCGGTGGAGCGGGTGGTGCTCCCCGACGCCAGCATGCTCACCCTCTACATGCTGGAGAAGGCACGCGGCCTCGTCCAAGGGCTGGTGATCCATCCCGAGCGGGCGCTGGCCACACTGACCGAAGGGAGCCACGGTCTCGTCTTCAGCCAGTCGGTCCTGCTGGCCCTGGTCAGTGGAGGACTGAGCCGTGACGCCGCCTACCGCATCGTGCAGCGCGACGCCCGGGCGGCGTGGGCCGAGGGGCGGTCGTTCCGCCAGGTGCTCGACGAGGACCCCGAGGTCACGCTGTCACCAGCGGCCCTCGATGACGCCTTCGACCTTTCGCGTACGCTGCGCTATGTACACCGATTCACCGACGCCCTGGAGGAGCTCGCACCGTGACCACTTCACCGACCACTGACCCGCTCGCCCTGATCCAGTCGGGCAAAGTACGTGAGCTCTACGACGCCGGTGACGGCCGCCTGCTCATGGTGGCCTCCGACCGTATCTCCGCCTTCGACGTGATCATGGACGAACCCATCCCGGACAAGGGCCGGGTCCTCACGGCCATGACCGCCTACTGGCTGGACGAGCTCATCGACCTGGCCCCCAACCATCTGATCAGCGCCGACACCGCCGACTTCCCCGACGGGGCCGCGGCCATCCCGGCGGGACTGGACTACCTGGCCGGCCGGTCCATGCTGGTCCACCGGGCCGAGATGCTCGACATCGAGTGCATCGTGCGCGGCTATCTGGCCGGGTCGGCCTTCAAGGAGTACCAGAAAGAGGGCACGGTCCACGGCATGGCCATGCCCACCGGGCTGCGCCACGCCGACCGCCTGCCCGAGCCCATCTTCACGCCCTCGACCAAGGCCACCGAGGGCCACGACCTGAACATCGGGTTGGCCGAGGCCATCGACATCGTGGGCCGGGAGGCCGCCGAGGCCGCCTCCGCCCTGTGCCTGGCCGCCTACTCGCGGGCGGCGGAGCCGGGCCGAGTCCCAGGGCATCGTGATCTGTGACACCAAATTCGAGCTGGGCTACATCGACGGTGTGCTGTCGATCTGCGACGAGGTCCTCACGCCCGACTCGTCCCGGTTCTGGCCCGCCGACAACTGCGCCCCGGGGACCAACCCGCCCTCGTTCGACAAGCAGCGCCTCCGCGACTGGTTGGAGGGCCAGCCCTGGGACAAGCAGGCGCCTCCCCCGACCCTGCCCGACGAGATCGTGTCGGCCACCTCCGCGCCTCTACACCGAGTCGTACGAGCGGGTCTGCGGTCGCCGTCTGGCCGACTGGTTCGGTGCCTGAGCATGGCCCCGCCGGAGCGGTTCTCGGTACTGGTGGAGGTGCAGCTGCGCGAGGGCGTCGCCGATCCCCAGGGGGCCACCATCGAACGGGCTCTGCCCGCCCTCGGGCTCAGCGGGGTCACCGGGATGCGGGCCGGCAAGGCGTTCCGTTTCGACATCGCCGCTGAGGACGAAGGCCTCGGCCCTGGCCCAGGCCACCGTGGTGGCCGACCGACTCCTGGCCAATCCGGTCATCGAGGAGTCGGTGGTCACCGTGACACCGGCCGTGGCCGCGGGGTCAGCCGCCTGATGCCCGCCCGGGTCGGCGTGGTCATGTTCCCGGGGACCAACTGCGAGCACGACGCCGTCCTGGCCGTGGAGCGGCTCGGCGCCTCGGCCGACCTCGTGTGGCACGGCGATCCGAACGTGGCCGGATACGACGCCCTGGTGCTCCCGGGTGGGTTCGCCCACGGCGACTACCTGCGGCCCGGCGCCATCGCCCGCTTCTCGCCGGTGATGGAGGCGGTGGGGCGCTTCGCCGCCGAGGGCGGTCCGGTGGTCGGGATCTGCAACGGCTTCCAGGTGCTGACCGAGGCCGGACTCCTGCCCGGCGCCCTGCAGAAGAACCGCGGCCTCCGGTTCCTGTGCACCACGGTGCGGGTCCGGGTGGAGTCCCGGCGTCGGTGCTGACCGCCGGTGTCCCCGTGGGCACCGAGTTGGCCATCCCCATCAACCACTTCGAAGGCAACTACACCTGCGACCGCGAGACCCTGGACCTGCTCCGTGACGAGGACCGGGTCGTCCTCCGCTACGTGGACAATCCCAACGGCTCGGTGGACGGCATCGCCGGGGTCTGCAACGGGTCCCGCAACGTGGTCGGCCTCATGCCCCATCCGGAACGGGCATCAGACCCGCTCCTCGGGTCGGTCGACGGCGTGGTCCTGCTCGCCGCCCTGCTCGGTTCGGCCGAGCCCGCCCTGCACGCCACCGTGGCCTGACGCTCCCGGGGACTACCCCGCTGCCGGGACCGCTCAGCTCAGCTCCGGGTGCGCGGGATCTTGGCCTGTTGGAGGACCGAGGCGCTGACACCCACGGTGCGCCATGCCGAGTACGAGATGCCCTTGCGCTCGCCGTAGACCCGGGCCACTTTGATGAAGCTCTTCTCGAGGGCGGCCAGATCCACGGTCTCACCGGTGTGGGAGAGCTCGGACTCCAGGCGCTGACGCTCCTCGATCAGGTGCAGGCGGGACAACGGATCGGCGGAGGCCAACGCGTTGTCGATGGCGAAGAGCCGCTTGCGGATCGATTCGGGTGTCCGCTTCCGGCCCCGACGGGGCTTCGTCGACTCCAGGGCCTCGAGGTAACGGCGCACGATGCGCCCCTCCTCGCGTCCCTTGGCCAGAGCGGCCTTGTGGTCTTCGGACATGGGTGTTTTTTTGCGTGATTTCGTCGCTGTTGTGGCTGCCATGATCAGAGCCTCGCAGAGAATCCCATACAGCGCAACTCACCCAGGCAACGAAGTCCCCATAGGGACATTAGGCGGTGGTGATTGTCCTCCCATCGGTGACGTCCGCCTCGGTATGGGGTAAATGGAGACCCAAAAGTTTCGGGGCGAGAGGGCACCGGTCCTCTCAGCATTGATCGACGTCGCTGCGGACAGATCGCCACCTATTGAGGCAGGATTCAGCCTCCGCCCTGCGCTACTCCCTGAAATGCTGGCCGGTATAGCGGGTGGATCCGGTGCCGGGTGGGCAGACGGTTGTCTCTATCACGGTCCCGGATTTCAGCGGTGACCGTAGCCACCGACCCGGGAATGACCTCCAATGAATCGGGCTCTTCGGCCGAGCAGGTGTCCCCGATGAGGACGAGGAATGCCGTCGGAAGGACGAGCGGGCATCGCCGTCACCTTCCGTCCCTTTACCCCTAGTGAATCCGCGAGCTGTGCCGTCGGCGGAGATCTATCGCCCGAGGTGATGGACCGGCGTCGGGCACATCAGACAGCGATAGGCCGGGCTGGCCCCCCGTCCGGTCCCCGGAGGCCACGGCGGCCAGCCAGGCGGGCACACCTGGACGGGTACGCTCAGGGCACGGGCGGACCGACCGGGCGCCGACGGGATCCGACTGACGGTGCATCCGACCACGATGCACCCGACCGACGATGCACCCGACCGACGATAGAGGAGTGGATCAGGCACGTGAGCGTGGAGACGGATGCGGTATCCAGTGAGCCACTGCACCGGGCCCTCGGCCTCACCGACGGCGAACGGGACGAGGTGGAGGTCATCCTCGGCCGGCCACCCAACCACCTGGAACTGGCCCTCTTCGCCGTCATGTGGAGCGAGCACTGTTCGTACAAGTCGTCGCGGGTCCACCTGAGGCGCCTGCCCACCGAAGCACCCCACGTCCTGGTGGGCCCGGGCGAGAACGCCGGGGTGATCGACGCCGGGGACGGGATCGCCGTGGCCATCCGCATCGAGAGCCACAACCATCCCTCCGCCATCGAGCCCTATCAGGGGGCGGCAACCGGGGTCGGGGGCATCCTGCGGGACATCTTCACCATGGGGGCCCGGCCTATCGCCGTGATGGACCCGCTGTTCTTCGGCGATCCGGGTGACGCCCGTCAGCAGTGGCTGATCGAGGGCGTCGTGGCCGGCATCTCGGGCTACGGGAACTCGGTCGGGGTGCCGACCATCGGCGGGGAGCTGACTTTCCACGACTGCTACGCCCAGAACCCCCTCGTCAACGTGTTGTGCATGGGCGTGTTGCCCACCGAGCGCCTGGTCCTCGGGGCCGCCACCGGTGTGGGGAACCTGGCCGTGCTGCTCGGCTCGTCCACGGGTCGGGACGGGATCGGTGGGGTCAGCGTCCTGGCGTCGGCCGGATTCGGGGGCCGGGACACCGCGGCCGAGGCGGCCAAGCGGCCCAGTGTGCAAGTCGGTGACCCCTACGAGGAGAAGCGGCTGATCGAGGCCTGTCTGGAGTTGCTCGACGCCGGACTGGTGGTCGGGATCCAGGACCTGGGCGGTGCCGGCTTGGTCTGCGCCACCAGCGAGACGGCCGCCCGGGGCGGGGTGGGCATGGACGTCGACGTGTCCGCGGTCCCCCGACGCGAGCCGGGCATGGCCCCCTACGAGGTCATGACCTCTGAGAGCCAGGAGCGCATGCTGGCCATCGTCACGCCCGACGACCTGGCCCGGGTGGAGGAAGTCTGCCGCCGCTGGGAGGTGCGCTCGGCCGTCGTGGGGCGGGTCACCGATCCTGACGGGGGCCAGCCCGGCCGCCTCCGGATCATGGACGGGTTCGACGGTGAGGTCCTCGGTGACGTCCCGGCCGGCGCCCTCAGCGACGACGCCCCCCTCTATCACCGCCCCCTGGCCCGCCCACGCGACCAGGAGGCCCGTGCCGCCAACGACCCCGGGGCGCTGGCCGCCCCGACCGACTGCGGGCCCGACGTGCTGGCCCTGCTGGCCGATCCGTCCTGGGTCTACCGCCAGTACGACCACCAGCTCTTCCTCAACACGGTCGACGGTCCCGGAGGGGACGCCGCCGTGCTGCGTCTGGCTGCACCGGGACTCCCCGCCTCCGACAAGGGGCTGGCCCTCACCACCGACTCCAATCCCACCTGGTGCGCCATCGACCCGCGGGCCGGGACGGCGGCCACGGTGGCCGAAGGCGCCCTCAACGTGGCGTGTGCCGGGGCGCGGCCCACGGCCGTGGTCAACTGCCTCAACTTCGGCAACCCCGAGCACCCCGAGGTCATGTGGCAGCTCTCGGAGGCCATCGACGGCATGGCCGAGGCCTGCCTCGGTCTCGGCCTGCCGGTCATCGGCGGAAACGTCAGCCTGTACAACGAGAGCTTCGGTGTCGACATCAACCCCACCCCGGTCATCGGGGTGCTGGGGCTCATCGACCGCCTGGCCGCCCGCCCGCCCGGGGTCACGCTGGTGGAGGACGCCTCCCTCGTCCTATTGGACGCCAGCGTCGGTTCGGGTGCGACCCACCCGGGTCCACCGTCGCTGGCCGGCTCGCGCTGGGCCGTCGAGGTTCGTGGCCACCGTGACGGGACCCTGCCCGCCCTGGACCTGGCTGCCCACCTGCGGCTGGTGGAGTTCGTCACCGGCATCGTGGCCGAGGGTGTCGGCGGGGAGCGCGCCGGTGACGCCGGACCGAACCTGGTGTCGGGGATCCACGACGTGTCCGGCGGCGGGTTGGGGGTGGCCCTCGCCGAGATGGCCGTGCGCTCGGGCGTCGGATTGGTGGTGGCCGGTCTGTCCGACCACCACGAGCTGTTCACCGAGGCCCCGTCCCGGGTCGTGGTGTGCACCACCGACCGGGCCGCACTGGTGGACCGGGCCGCCAGTGCCGGGGTGGGCTTCCGGGTGCTGGGCACGACCGGAGGTGACCGGGTGGTGGTGGACGGGTTGGTCGACCTCGGACTGGCTCAGGCCACGTCGGCGTGGCGGGACCGTCTCCCGGCCCTGCTCGACGAGCTGGCCCCGGTCTCCAACTGAACGCTGCGCCGATCGGACCCGTCCGATCGACCGGTTCTCAGCGCGAGGGCCGGCGGGCCTCGAGCAGACCCACCACCTTGTCGGGGACCTTCAGGTCCCCCTGGCCGGTACCCACCGACAGGTCGGGCTTGCTGGTGCCGTGATGGTCCGAACCGCCGGTGGCCACCAGGTCGAAGCGGCGGGCCAGGTGGCCGAGCTCGGTGCGCTGGCGGGGGGAGTACCGCCCGTAGACGGCCTCGATCCCGCCGAACCCGGACTCGGCCAGTCCGCCCACCACCCGGGCCAGGTCGGGCCCTTCGAGGCCCATGCTGTAGGGGTGGGCGAGGACAGCCACGCCGTCGGACTCCCGGGCCAGGGCGGCGATGTCCGGCCCGGTCAGTCGGGCCTTGGCGACGTAGGCCGGTCCGTCGTTGCCCAGATACCGGGCGAAGGCGTCGTCGATGGACTCGGCGGCACCGACCTCGACGAGGGCGGCGGCGAAGTGGGGCCGACCCATGCCCTCCTCGCCCCCGGCCAGGGCGGCCACGCGGTCGTAGGTTACGGGCAGACCGAGGGCGATGAGACGATCGGCCAGCGCCAGGTTCCGCCTCCGCCGGTCCCGGCGGAGGCGGCCGAGCTCCTCGGCCAGAGGACCGCCGTCCTCCTCCACGAAGTACACGAGCACGTGCATCCCCCCGGGTCCGACCGGCAGGCACGAGACCTCGCACCCGGAAACGAGGGTGATCCCGAGCTCGGCGGCCCGATGCCGGGCCGGTCCCACACCGGCCAGGGAGTCGTGGTCGGTCAGGGCCAGCGCACTGCACCCCGCCTCCACGGCCAACTCCACGACCCGTTCGGGGGGGTCGCTGCCGTCCGACACGGTGGAGTGGGTGTGCAGGTCGATCACGTCCGCTGACGCTACCGGGGGTCCGGACCGGCCGGCCCGAGGTCCGCTCGGGGCGCCCGGTGGGGCGGACCCGGCCGATGCGTCCCGCTAGGACGCTCGGTCACCGTGCCGCCCCACTAGGCTGGAGTGGCACGGTGAGGTGAATGTGTGGCCTAATCGTGGCGAAGGACGAGCCCGACGACCCCCGGTGTGTGCGGTGACGAACCGATGATGGAGGCCAAGGAAGCGTGCGGAGTCTTCGGGGTCTACGCCCCGGGGCGATCGGTGGCACATCTGACCTTCGACGGCCTCTACGCACTGCAGCACCGCGGCCAGGAGTCGGCGGGCATGGCGGTCAGCGACGGCGACGTCATCACGGTGATGAAGGACATGGGTCTGGTCACCACGGTGTTCGACGAGCGCAAGCTCTCCGGGCTGCGGGGCCACATGGCCATCGGGCACACCCGGTACTCCACGGCCGGCTCCAGCGACTGGATCCACGCCCAACCCGTCTACCGGGCGGTGGGACGGGCCGGGTTCGCCCTCGGCCACAACGGCAACCTGACCAACACGGCCGAGTTGGGTGAGGCGGCCGGCATGCTGCCCGGCCTGGTGTCCTCGGACAGCGACCTGGTGGCGGAACTGCTGGGCCAGGCGTTCCCACCCGACCTGCCCGAGCGCTCCCGCACCGAGGTGGGCGACGACCTGGAGCACGCCTTGATGAAGGTGCTGCCCTCGGTGGAGGGTGCCTTCTCCTTCGTGCTGCTCGACGCCGACCGGCTCATCGGCGTGCGCGATCCGAACGGCTTCCGTCCGCTGTGCCTCGGCCGGCTCGACGCCACCGACGAGTTCGAGCAGGGTTGGGTGCTGGCCTCGGAGTCGCCGGCCCTCGACGTGATCGGGGCGACCTTCATCCGCGAGCTGGAGCCCGGTGAGATGGTGGTCATCGACGGCAAGGAGGTCCGCTCGGAGCGGCCCTTCCCGGTCGAGCGGCTGAACCCCAAGCTCTGCATCTTCGAGTTCGTCTACTTCGCCCGACCCGACACCCGCCTCTACGGGAACGAGGTGCACGGGGCCCGACGTCGGATGGGTCAGCTGCTGGCCACCCAGGCGCCCATCCCGGCCGACCTGGTGATGGGCGTGCCCGACTCGGGGGTGCCCGCCGCCGAGGGGTACGCCGTGGAGTCGGGCATCCCCTACGGGCAGGGCCTGGTCAAGAACCGCTACATCGGACGGACCTTCATCGCCCCGACCCAGGCCGAGCGGGCCAACGGGGTGCGCCGCAAGCTCAATCCCCTGCGGGAGAACATCGCCGGCAAGCGGGTGATCGTGGTGGACGACTCCATCGTGCGGGGGACCACCACCCGGGCCATGGTGACCATGCTGCGGGAGTCGGGCGCCACCGAGGTCCACCTCCGGATCTCCTCGCCCCCGTTCCGGTGGCCGTGCTACTACGGCATCGACACCCCGGACCGGAGCGAGCTGCTGGCCTCCATCAAGACCCTGGACGAGATCGTCGACTTCCTCGACGTGGACTCCCTCGAGTACCTGACCCTCGACCATCTGGTGCAGGCCATCGACGCTCCCGGTGCCGGATTCTGTGACGCCTGCCTGACCGGCAACTACCCGGTGCCCGTGCCGGTCCGGTTCGCCGAGCGGGCCACCCTCTCCGGCGTGGCCGGTTCGCCGGCGTGAGCGGGTCCGCCCACCCGGAACCGCCACTGACCCATTCCACTGCCGGTGCCGACGGCGGACCCGATCGATCGGACCGAGCCGCACCGGCCACCTACGCCCGAGCAGGCGTGGACATCGATGCCGGTGAGCGGGCGGTCGAGCTGATCAAGCCCATGGTCGCCTCCACCCACCGACCTGAGGTCCTCGGGGGTCTGGGCGACTTCGGCGGGCTCTTCGAGCTCGACCCGGACCACCGGTACACCCAGCCGGTGCTGGTGGCCGGGACCGACGGGGTGGGCACCAAGGCCCTGGTGGCCCAAGCTCTCGGCCGGTTCGACACCATCGGCATCGACCTCGTGGCCATGTGCGTGGACGACCTGGTCTGCCAGGGGGCCGAGCCGCTGTTCTTCCTCGACTACATCTCGTCGGGCTCGGTGGAGCCGGACCAGATGGCCGAGTTGGTGTCGGGGGTGGCCGACGGCTGCCGGCAGGTCGGGGCCAGTCTGCTCGGTGGCGAGATGGCCGAGCACCCCGGGGTCATGAAGCCCGGTGAGTTCGACCTGGTCGGCTTCGCCGTCGGCGTCGTCGAACGGGACGAGATCCTCGGTCCGGCCCGGGTCCGGGACGGCGACGTCCTGATCGGTCTGGCCTCACCGGGCCTGCGGTGCAACGGATACACCCTGGCCCGCCACGTGCTGTTGGAGCGGGCCGGCCGGGCCTTCGGCGCCCCGGCCTGGCCCGGCGCCCCGGTGTCCCTGGCCGACGAGCTGATCCGACCGTCGGTCCTCTACACGCCGGCCGTGCGTGCCGCCATCGGGGCGGCCGATGTCCACGCCGTGGCCCACATCACCGGCGGCGGCTTCGAGGGGAACGTGCCCCGCGCCCTTCCCCACGATGGGCTCCGGGCCGTGCTCGACCGGGGAACCTGGGAGGTCCCGCCCATCTTCGGGGAGATCCGCCGACTGGGCCGGGTGGCCGACGACGAGATGGCCCGGGTCTTCAACCTCGGCCTCGGTATGGTCCTGATGGTGGATCCGGCCGGTGCGGACGACGCCCTCGACGCCCTCGGGGACGCCGGGGTGGGCACCGGGGTGGTGGGCCGGGTGGTCGAGGGCCACCACGGGATCGAGTTCGCCGGGCCGGGGTTCTGGGACGAATCTCCCGGCGGGTCGCGTTCGTTTGAATCCACCCCGGATCCGTACGTGCCGGTGCCGCCGGCGTGAGCGGGTCCCTGCCGGCCACCGAGTTCGAGGCCCTCCGCTCCCACCTGCTCGAGCATTCGGTCAAGCGCGGCGACTTCACCCTCAAGTCCGGGCGGAAGAGCTCCTGGTTCATCGACTCCAAGCAGACGGTGTGTCGGCCGGAGGCGATGGTGCTGGTGGCCGACGGGGTGCTGTCGGCCATCCCTCCCGACGCCGACGCCATCGGGGGCCTGACCATGGGTGCCGATCCGGTGGCGTTCGTGACGGCCGGTGTGGCCGCCACGCGGGGCCGTCTGTTGAAGGCGTTCAGCGTTCGGAAAGAAGCCAAGGACCACGGGGCCGGCGGCCGGATCGCCGGAGCGCTCGACACCGGGGACCGGGTGGTCATCACCGAGGACACGGTGACACGGGGGACGTCACTGCTCGAGGCGGCCCACGCCGTCATCGAGGCCGGAGCCGTTCCCGTCCTGTTGGTGGCGGTGGTGGACCGGGGGGGAACGGTGGCGGCCATGGCGCAAGCCGAGGGCCTCCCGTTCCGGGCCCTGTTGACGGCACCGGATCTCGGATTCGCCTACGAAGGGACCTGATCGGCCGAGGAATCGGGAGCTCCCCGACCGGTCAGCCCGGGCGGTGGAGGACGATGGCCTGTTCGGGGCAGGCCACCACGCAGAGCCCGCAGGCGCGGCAGTCGTCGGCATGCGACGCATAGGCGGTGACCATGCCGTGGACCCGGACCTTCAGCCGGGACATCCGTCCGAGATCCTGATAGTCCCCGTGGTCGATGCGGCGGACCTCGAACACGTCGTTCGGACAGACGTCGATACAGTCGCGTTTGCCTTCGCACCGGGCGTGGTCGATGACCGGCACGAAGGTGCCGGCCGGGGCCGAGCACCGCTCACCCGGACGATCCGGGTGGGCGGCAGCCCGGCGCTGTTTGGCCAGTCGCCCGGCATCCGGGCTCACGCCGTGGCCTCCGGCTCGCTGTCGTCGGGGGCCTGGGCCCCATCGGCCAGCACCAGGTAGATGCGTCGGCGGGTGTCGGCCAGGATCTCGCCCACCGCCTTCACCTGGCGCTCGCTGCCGGACCGGCCCGCCTGCATGGAGGCCGCGGCGACCTCGGCCATGAGGCCGCGCAGGTCGACCAGGGAGCGGTCGGCCCCCCGGGCGGCCCGCTCCCACGGCGCCGGGCCGTCACCGGCCTCCTCGGCGGCGGCGCGACCATCGGCGGTGAGGCTGAAGACCCTGCGGCCCTCGCTCTTGTCCGCGGTGACCAGACCCTGGTCCTCCATGGCTTGGAGGGTGGGGTAGACCGAGCCGGGGCTCGGACGCCATACGCCACCGCTGCGCTCAGTCAACTCGGTGATGATCTGGTAGCCGTGCATCGGCTCCTCGGCCAGCAGGGCGAGGATGGCCGCCCGAACGTCGCCCCGTCCCCGCTTGGGTCCCCGACCGAACATCGGTGGTCCGAAGCCCGGGCCGAAGGCCCCGTGGCGCCCGCCTCCGAACCCGAAGGCGTCGTCCCGTCCCCTCCCCCGGCCGCCGCCCCGACCGCGGGGGGCTCCGCCGAGGCGGTCGGGCCGGTCCCGGCGGCCCGGGAATCCCGGTCCGGCGGTCGGGCCGGTGGTGGTGTCGTCGAATCTCTTGTGTCCATGCATCAGGTTGTGCTCCTTGTATCGCTGGTGCGGGCCGGCCGGATTGCCGGACCCGAAGGTGGTGGAGCGGATCTATCGACCGCTCACGTTGTATAACGATATATCGCGATGTTCTATCTGTCAAGGGGCGGCCGGTACGGCACATAGGTGAGATGCGGTATCCCGATCTCCTGGGCCCAAGGATCAGGAAGTGCCGCCGGGCCTTCCGCCCTCCCCCTCCAGCGCTCCGACAGCCAATCTCGTCATACAGTCGCTGGTGCCACGTGCCGTTCTCCTTCGTCGAGTCACTGTCTTTCGAAGGGCTGAGCCTCCGATTCACCGACGCAGACTCTCGCCTGGGACTACCACCAGAAGCGGGATGGGAAGGGGGGATGTCGCTGGCTGGCTACATTCCTGCGTGTAGCACAAGCGAAAAGGTAGACATTCCTGCGTGTAGCACAAGCGAAAAGGTATACATTTCTGCGTGCAGTACCGACCCGATGGGGTACAATCCTGCGTACATGGCTACGAAGATCGGAATCCTCGCACAGGAGCTCTCACGCCTCAACCCATGGTGGAGAGATGGCCGATGGGCGCGTACAGACCCCGATCTCAGCGAGGCGTGGGATACAGGTCTCCACTACCGCTCGCACGTCTTGGCCAATCTCGCACCAGGGTGCCTCCACGTTCTCCGGGGGCCGCGCCGCGTAGGCAAGACAGTCGCGGTCAAGCAGCACATCGAAGACATGATTGCCGACGGGATACCGCCGACATCGATCGTGCGGGTCGCGGCGGACAACATGGCGGCCAAGGATCTGCGCACCCTCGGGCAGAACACTGCCTTGCCACTGCTACCCGATGGACAGCGGAGGACCTGGTTCTTTGACGAGATCACATCGGTCACCGGTAGCTGGGCCCAAGAGGTCAAGTGGCTCAGGGACAACGACCCCGCCTTTCGCGAGGCCACAGTGGTTCTCACCGGATCGAACGCAACGGCCCTGACCGAGGCAGGCGGCGACCTGGCTGGCAGGCGTGGCCGGGCTACCCATCTGGACCGAGCGTTGCTTCCCATCGGGTTCCGAACCTTCGCGTCCCTGGTAGCCCGAGTCTCTCTGCCCGACGTAAAGCCACTCGACGCGGCATCGCTACACGGCGACGCTGCCCGGACGGCCTACCAGGCAGTTCTTCCGTGGCTTGACGACCTTGTCCGCCTATGGGAGGCGTACCTCAGCTATGGCGGGTTTCCGCGATCAGTGGCCGCTGCTGCGGCAGGCGAGCCCGTCCCAGAGTCGTTCGTCAACGACCTCTTCGACGTGATTGCCAGCGATGCCTTCAAGCAGAGCCGACTCGGCACCAACCGGGAGATGGCGCTACTCGCACGCCTGTGGGAGTCCATGGCCTCACCGGCAAACCTCTCCTCCATCGGGCAGGACGTAGACGTGACCCACGAGGTGGTCTCCCGGCATGTGGGGTACTTGAGAGACTCATTTCTGTTGTGGACCTGCCCGCAGCGGTCTCAGAACTCCTGGCTCGCCCGGGAGCGGGCCCAGGACAAGTTGTACGCCATCGACCCGCTGGTGGCCCGGATCCCTCATTTGCGCAACGCCGAGCGCCGCGACATCGATCCCACAGTTCTGACCGAGATGCAGATCGGCATGGCCATTCGTCGACAGGTCCTGCACAGCGTCGAGTCGGCGCAACACGACGAGTTTCTCTTTCACGTCCGGACGCCGTCCCGCAAGGAGATCGACTTCGTCTCCCAGCATCTTGGACTTACCGCCGTCGAGGGAAAGTACACGGAAGGTGGGAATTGGCGATCTGACGCGGCGACGGTCAACGCATCGCAATGGAAGGGCTTGCTCGTGACGCGCAACGTATTGGACTCTACGGACGGTTCGGCGTGGGCCGTGCCTGCTGGGGTGCTTGCCTACGTCCTAGATACATGAGGACGAGCCCTCGAAGCCTTGAGCGTCAGCACCATGTGCCAACCCCCAAGAACTGCCTTGGGGATCAGGACATTTTGGTACCAAGCCCTGGGTCCGCTCTGTCTCGTCCGACGCGTGATGAGCCTCGACGTGGCGCCAGACGACCCGGGCTCTTCCACCACCACGGGCTCGGGTAGGAGCTAGAGCCGCGGGTTCTTAGGCCCATCAAATCCGGATACCGCATCTCACCTAGTTGCCGTACTGGAGGGGCGGCGTCGGATTCCTGTACCCGCCAAGGACCGGAGGAACCGAGGAGGGCTGGAGAGGAGGGCTGACGAGGAGGCGAGGCGGACCGGACGGGTCAGGCGGTCCGGTACGCGGCCACGATCGGCTGCAGTTCGCTCGGTGTGGCGCCGTGCATGATGACCCCGTCGCATCCCATGGCCAACTGGGTCCGGACGGCCGCGGCGCACTGGACGGCGGTGCCGGTCGCGCTCGGGGCGAGCCATTCCTCCGGGATGAGGGTGGCAAGGTGCTCGAGCTGGGCCGTGGTGGCGTTGGTGTCGATGCCGCCCATGAAGCCGGCCACCATCTCGTCGGACCGGAAGCGCTCGAGTACGGCCGGGTCCCAGTCGTTGGTGCGCACCATCAGGTCGCCGTACCCCTGCAGGTAGGTGGCCAGGCGCCCGACCGACTTCATCAGCCGTCGGTCCTCGTCGATGTGGTCACCGATGGTGGCCAGGCACGACCACACCTGTACCTGGTCGGGATCCCGTCCCGCCTGCTCGGCCGACTCCTTCACCGTGGCCACGCACCGCCGGGTGGTCTCCTCGGTGAAGAACGTGTGCAGGATGACGCGGTCGAAGCAGCGCCCACCCAGCGCCAGGGACCGTGGCCCGAAGGCCACGAGACCGAGGGGCAGGTCCTCGTCGATCGCCGCCAGGTACAGCAGGGGAAAGGATCCACACGGGCCGTCGTGGCCGATGATGGCCTCCCCCCGGAACAGCCGCTTCATGAGGCCGGCGAAGTCCTCGAGCTGGGCCGTGGTGATCCGACCGATGCCGTAGGTGTCCTGGATGACCGGAATGCCCCGCCCGAGTCCGAGCACGAATCGCCCCTGCGTGAGGCTCTGCACGGTGCGGGCCAGGGCGGCGGTGATCATCGGGTGGCGCGTGTTGTGGTTGGTGGCTGCCGTGACGATGGACATCCGTTCGCTGACGGCGCCGGCCGCGCCCGAGAGGACGGCGGCCTCCTTCTTGTCGAAGCGCTCGGAGATGAAGACCGATCCGAGGCCCATCTGCTCGGCCAGGCGCACCTCGTCGATGAGGTCCCGGGACGATCCGGCCTGTCCGGCCAGGGTGTAGAAGCCGAGCTCGTCGAGGGGTACCGAGGGCGAAGGGTGGACATCGGTCGGCATGCGGCCTCCCTCTCATCGGCGGAACGGAGCCGAAGGGTATCAAGGACGATGCCAGTCCGAGTACCGCCCGGGCCCGGAGACGGCTCCGACCCGGAGCCGGGTGAGGTTTGGCCGTCCGGTCGACCTCAGTCCGGGACCGGATCGTCGACGTAGGGGACCGGGTGGTTCCCCCCGAGCTCCACGAACCGCTCGTTGAGGGCGTGGGCGATGACGTCGTGGTCGTGGTCACTCGGTTTGAGGGCTCCGTAGAGGTACGCCTCCACCTGGTAGGCCGAGCTCATGCCACCCAGCTCGAAGTAGCGGAGCCACAGCTCGCCGCGTGTCAACCCGGCGTCCCGACGGGATCGGTCGAAGTGGTCGGGCTCGGGTTCAGCCACGGGGACCGCCCTCCCGTCGCGGCCCCAGGGACGGATGGCCGGGCCGGGTCGACCGGGCGACCTCCTCGGCCCGCGCCCGGAGGGAGATGCCCGTGCGCTGGGAGTAGACCCGGAGCACCCGGTACGCCTCCACCTCGGTGATGCCGTCGCGCTCCATGATCACGCCCTGGGCCTGGGCGATGACCTCCCGGGATCGGAGGGACGCCTCGAACCGCTCGGACCGGCCGTCGTCGGTGCCATCGACGGCGGCGTCGGTAAGGACGGCCGAGGCCTCGGTGGCGAACCGCATGGCCAGGGCCTGATCGGCATCGGCGAAGGCCCACGGCTGCCGGGAGTAGATGTTGAGGGCACCGACGGAGTGGTTGTGGGCGACGAGCGGTGAGGACAGGATGGCCTGGATTCCGAGAGCCCTGGCCTTGGGGGTGAACGTCGGCCAACGGTCCTCGTCCTCCAGCGAACGGGCGTGGAAGCGTCGGCCCTTGATCGAGGCGTCGACGCAGGGTCCCTCGCCGGCGGCGTACTGCTCGGCATCCATCTCCAGGATCGTCCGGTCGCTGGCGGCCACCGTGGCCAGACGGCCATGTCGGCGGAGGGACACACTGACCCCGTCGGCTCCGGTGACGGTGGTCCGGGCCAGTTCGACCACCAGGCGGAGAGTGGCGTCGACCAGGTCGGTGTCGGTCGGGCTGGCCCCGGACTGCTCGGCGAACCGGCCGGGAAGATGCGGGTCGGCGTTGTCGGGCACCCGGGCGACGATGGCCGCCGACTGAGCGGAGGGCATCGGCATGAGCTCGAACTCCTCGTCGCTGATCAGCTGGCCCAGCCCTCCGGCCACCAGTCGACGCTCGACCGACGTCGAGGGTGAGCGGATGCTGAGCGTCCGGCTCTCGGCGGCCAGCTGCTGTTCGGCCGAAGCGATGACGGCCGGCGCGGACGGAGCCAACCAGTCCACCTCCACCAGATCGAGGATCACCGCCGAACACCGACCGGCGATCACGTAGTCGAGCAGGTCGACCAGTTCGACGAGGCCCGCTTCGTCGAGGCTGCCCCGCGCCGAGACCACCGCCTCGGACCTGGCCACGTCCACCGAGAGGGAGAACCTCCCGGCCGGTTCCTGGCCCGAGTTCACCGTCGCCCCCGGGGAGGCAGGTCGACGGCACGCGTCGGCACTACGACCGGGACCACAGGGTCACACCGCTTCAGGCCAGACGACACGGGGGGGCTTTCGGGCTCGCCGACCCTCACTACCGAAGGCTGTACCATCGTACCAGTCGCCGGCCGGTGCCCTCCTGCCCTTGAGTCCCGGGGCCAATGGTGCAAGGCTGGAACGGAACGATGACGAAGGACCAAACGGGAGACGATCCGCTCACCACTTCCGAAGCCGATCCGGCTGTCGAGCTGATCGCCACGGTCGCCCAGACCGTGAGCCTGTTCGCCGCCGATACCGTCCAGGAGACCCTCGGCCTGGTGATCAGCCAGGCCGTCGCCACCATCGAGGGCTGTGACTACTCGGGGATCTTCCTGTTGGAGGGGGAGGCGGTGGTCACCCCGGTGTGCAGCGACCCCCTCGTCATGGAACTCGACGCCCTGCAGCACTCCACCGGTGAGGGGCCGTGCCTCGATGCCCTGGCCGCACCCAGTGCGGTCTACGCCGAGGATCTCGGCGAGGACTCCCGCTGGCCCACCTTCGGACCCGGTGCCGTGGCCCTCGGGGTGCGGAGCCTGCTGGCCGTTCCCCTCACCCTGCAGGGGGCGCCCGCCGCCCTCAACCTCTACGCCCGCTATCCGAGGGCCTTCGGGGTCATCGACCGGGGGAAGGGTCTACTGCTCGCTGCCCTCGGTGGCCTGGCCTTCACCACAGCCAGTGCCCACGAGGCCGATGAGCGCAAGGCCATCCAGCTCCAGGCGGCACTGGCCACCCGCGAGATGATCGGCCAGGCTCAGGGCATCCTGATGGAGCGCGAACGGGTCTCCGCCGACGAGGCTTTCGACATTCTGCGCCGGGCCTCCCAGCACCTCAATCTGAAACTGCGGGTGGTGGCCCAGACCCTGGTGGACACGGGCGAGCGACCCGAGACCGGTCGTATCGAGGACAGCTGACCCGGGCGGGGGGGGAGCCCCTCCGATACCCTCGGTGGTCGGGACCGGCGTCGATCCGGTGACCTCACGCTTTTCAGGCGCGCGCTCTACCAACTGAGCTACCCGACCTCGACTCGGCGAACCGAGTTGGCGGACCTGACGGGATTTGAACCCGCGACCTCCGGCTTGACAGGCCGGCGTGCACTCCAAACTGCACCACAGGTCCCCAACCAGCACTGGCGCTGGGGAGTAACGCACCCCCAACGGGATTCGAACCCGTGTTACCGCCTTGAAAGGGCGGCGTCCTAGGCCGCTAGACGATGGGGGCTCCAAACCCGATCAGGGCTTTTGGAGATTAGCAGAGGGATCACGGCGTCCCTCCGGGCCGCCACTGGCCGCCGGTCACCTTCCGGGTCACCGGACCTCGGTCAGAGGACCCCCTCGGGGCGACCCTCGTCGGGAAGCCCGGCCGCCAGCACCTCGATCATGAGGTACTGGAGCTGGCCGAGGAGCTCGTAGAGGGCGTACTCGGGCGCGGTCGGGTCCTCGGGGTCGGGCACCTCCATCTCCTCGCTCACGTCGAGGCGGGTCCCGAGCACGAGACGGAGCGATCCCACAGCGGACAGCCAGGAGTCGAGCTCGGCCTCGGTGAGGATGTCCGACTGGGCGGTGGCCGCCATGACGGCGAAGGCCTCCCGGTGGTGGTTGACGAGGGCGTTGTCGACCAGATTCCGGTAGACCTGCTCGGCACCCTGTTCGTCGTCACCGGCGTAGGCCGGTGGGAAGAGCCGCCGGGTCATCGGCTCGTCGGGACCGAGGATGGGCGACAGCTGCTCGGCCATCGTCACGAGGACAGCGCGCACACTCGGATCGAGCTTGACCGCGTACCGGCCGTCGCGCCGGCGCTTGATGGGTGCGCTCACGTGGAGGGTTCCATGGTCGCCCACAGCCCGTACTCGTGGAGCCGGTAGACATCCAGCTCGGCTCGTTCGCGTGTTCCCGAGGAGACCACGGCCCGGCCCTTGTGGTGGACGTCGAGCATGAGCTTGGTCGCCTTCTCCTTCGAGTAGCCGAACAGCTTCTGGAACACGAAGGTCACGAACGACATCAGGTTGATCGGGTCGTTCCAGACGATCACCAGCCACGGTTTCTCGGTGCTGAGCGACTCCTCGAGCTCGGTCCACTCGGCCGTGGACGGGTCGGTCTCGAGGGGGGCGGTCTCCACCTGGCGGGAGCGCACCGCCGCCGACCCACCGGACGGCGCGGGCGGGCCGGATGGTGGTGTCGTCAGCAGTGATGTCATGGTGGCGCCCGTGGTCCGGCTCACGCCCGCACACCCCTCGTGCCGGCACGCCACTGATGCCCGCACACCGCTCACACCGTCTCCCGTGTCGGGCCGGGGGTCGATGCCGGAGACGGTGCGAGATCGGCCAGGGTCCCGGGGCGGGGCGACTCCCGGCCGGCCTCACCGCCGTCCCGCGGCCCGGCCGCCCCGTCGTCCTCGGGCCGGTGGTCGGACAGTCCGTGGTGGAACCACAGCACCGTGGACCAGACCATGGTGGCCCCGAAGACGTGGATCCCCACCAGTATCGCCGGCAGGTGGGTGAAGAACTGGGTGTAGCCGATGATCCCCTGGACGACCATGACGGCCAGCAGGATCCTTCCGGCGTCCTGGACACGGGCGGGTGCGTTGGACCGCCACAGGACCCACAACAGCACCAGGAGCACCAGGACCGAGGTGATGACGATCTCGGCGTGGATGCGGGTCATGTCCTCCAACCCGAGGGGAATCCGTTTGGACCCCTTGCCCCCGGCATGGGGACCGGTTCCGGTGGTGGCCGCCCCGGCCGCCAGCACCACCACGATCAGCCCGAGGAGCACCCGGGTCAGCCGCAGTGCGCCCCGGTTCACGGTCAGGATCCCCCGACCGGGGCCGTGACCGGCCCGGAGGGTCAGGACCACTGCCACCGCCACCAGGGCCATCCCCACCAGGAAGTGGACCATGACCACGTAGGCATTGAGCTTCGAGTACACGACGAAGGCTCCGAGCACGGCCTCACCGATCACACCCAGGATGAGCCCGCCGGACAGCCAGGAGAGGTCGCGTCTGGCCGGGCGGCGGAGGAGGGCGGCGATGACGGTGGCCGCACAGGCCACCACCAGCAGGGAGACCACCATGCGGTTGCCGAACTCGATCAGCGGATGGAGGCTGAGGGCGGGGGTCAGGTGGTGCCGGGAGCACGTGGGCCAGTCCGGACAGCCGAGCCCGGAGTCCGAGAGCCGGACGGCGGCACCGGTGACGACGTTGAGGAGCACGGTGGCCAGGGTGATCCGGCAGATGAGGAGGAACGGGCGGGGGCCGATACGCAGGGAGGACACCGTCTGGGTATGGTATCGGTCCGATCGACGCCCACGGCGTCCCGCCGGCTGGCCAGGACGGATTCCGTCAGTGTGTCCTTACGGCGTTGGCACTATTGTCTCGGCCATGGCGCTCCCCGCGGTGGCTCTGCCCCGCCCACAGTCGCTCGGCTCACGGATCGGTGCCTACGTGGCGCTGACCAAGCCGCGCATCATCGAGCTCCTCCTGATCACCACCCTGCCCACCATGATCGTGGCCCAGCGGGGCCTGCCCCCGGTGTGGTTGATGGCCGCCACCCTGCTCGGCGGGGCCCTGGCCGCCGGTGGGGCCAACGCCATCAACATGTTCATCGACCGCGACATCGACAAGCTCATGCACCGCACGGCCAAGCGGCCGCTGGTGACCGGGGCCGTGACCCCCCGCAACGCCCTGATCTTCGCCATCGGCCTCGAGGTCCTGGCCTTCGTCGAACTGTGGGCGTGGGTCAATCTGCTCTCGGCGGCGCTGGCCGTTTCGGCCACGTTGTTCTACGTCTTCGTCTACACGTTGTGGTTGAAGCGCACCAGCAGCCAGAACATCGTCATCGGCGGCGCCGCCGGCGCGGTGCCCGTCCTGGTGGGCTGGGCCGCGGTCACAAACAGCCTGTCGTGGACCCCCGTGGTGATGTTCGCCATCATCTTCGTGTGGACGCCGCCCCACTTCTGGGCCCTGGCCGTCAAGTACAAGGACGACTACCAGGCGGCCAGTGTCCCCATGCTGCCGGCCGTGGCCACATTCAAACGGACGGCCCGGGAGATCCTCCTCTACAGCGTGCTCCTGGTGGGGGTATCCCTGCTCCTCGCCGCCGTGGCCCGTCTGGGAACCGTCTACGTGGTGGCCGCCGCCGTCCTCGGCGTGGTGTTCATCGCCATGGCGGCGCGCCTGTACGCCCGGGCCACACCGAAGGCGGCCATGCAGCTGTTCAGCTACTCGATCACCTACCTCACCCTCCTCTTCGTGTTCATGGCGGTTGACATCTTCACCAAGCACTGAGGATGTCCCCGACCGGGATGGAAACCGAATCAATCGCCGCACCCCCGGCCGGCGGACCGGGTCCACCACCGACTCCCACACCGGGTCCCTCCCCGGCCCCACGGCCGGCCGGCCCCCGCAAGCTGCGGGCCCTCCTCATCGGCTGCGTCATCGCCGCGGCGCTGGCCGTCTTCTTGTTCGTGGGTCTCGGCAACTCGAACTCGGGTTCCGGAGCGGGCCCGGTGGTCGGGGTGGGGGATCCGGCTCCGGACTTCTCCCTTCCCGCACTCACCGGCGGCACACCCGTCAACCTGGCTGCGCTCGGGGTCGACCGGCACCGACCGGTGGTACTCAACTTCTTCGCGTCGTGGTGCGGCCCTTGCCAGAAGGAGACGCCACTCCTGGCCCGGACGGCCGCGGCCGAACAGGCCAGGGGCTCGTCGGTGCAGTTCGTCGGTGTGGACGTGGCCGAGACGGCGTCCGCCGGTCTGGCCTTCGTGAGGAAGTCGGGGATCACCTATCCGGTCGGGTCGGACACCACCCTCCGGGTCACGTCGGTCCTCTACGGCCTGAACGCCCAGCCGAACACCTTCTTCATCGACGCCTCGGGCCACGTCATCGGCCGCGTGATCGGGGGGTTGTCAGCCACCGAGCTCACCCGCTGGCTGCACCGGTTGGCCGGCGCCAGCGGCTGAACCACCCCGGATCTCCCCGTCGACCGCGGGCGTCCGGTGCGTCGCAACCGTCCGTCCACCTGCATTCCCGACGGCGAGCTCACTCCCAACGGAAGGTGAGGCCAGCCACCACCGGGGTGGCCACGGCCCAGATGGCCAGCACCGCCCAGTCCCGGGCCGTGGGTGGGGTCCCGTGCCCCAACGAACCGTGGAGGGCATCGGCGAGGGCCGAGGCCGGCAGCACCTTGGCCACATCGGCCAGCCACGTGGGCAGCTTGCCCAGGGGGATCAGCATGCCCCCGAGGAGTAAGAGGACCACGAAGAGCCCGTTGACCAGGGCCAGATTGACCAGGGGCTTGAGGGTCCCGGCCAACACCAGTCCGATCCCCCCGAAGGCCACCGTCCCGAGGACCATGGCACCGATGGCCGCGCCGATAAGGGCCCCGGCCCCGCCCGGTCCTCCGGGGCTCCATCCGAGGGCGTACCCCACAGCCACGAGCACGGCGGCCTGGAACAGCTCCACGAGGAGGATGGCCAGGATCTTGGCGGCCAGCAGGCGCGGCCGGCCGAGGGGGGTGGACCCGAGGCGCTTCAGCACGCCGTAGCCGCGCTCGAATCCGGTGCCGATGCCGAGGGCGGTCATGGCCGTGGACATGACGGCCAGGGCCAGGATCCCCGGGACGAGGAAGTCGACCGGATGGGTGGTCCCGGTCGGGAGCACGTGCACCGCGGAGAAGAAGAGCAGGAATACCACCGGGATGCCCAACGTCAGGAACAGGGTCTCCCCATTGGTGAACAGCATGGTGATCTCGGCCCGGAGCTGCGCGCCGAGCGGCCTCATCGCCGCGATCCCCGTGCCCCGGTGTCCGGGCGGCCGCGGCCCCGCCTCCGGGATCCCCTGCGGCCCGACGGCTCGGGTTGGGTGACCGAGTTGTCGGGCTCGGACCCGGCGCGGGCACCGGTGATGGCCAGGTACGCCTCCTCCAGGGACTGCCCGGTCCGGAGGTCGCCGAGGGACAGGTCCCGCTCGGCCAGCCAGCCGGCCAGGGAGGCCACGACGGCCGGGCCCGGGGCCCCGGCCGGGGCCAGCAGGCGGTAGGACCCGGGCCGTTCCTCGTGGACGACGGTCCCCGTGCCGATGGCCACGGCCAGGGCGGCGGTGTCGATGGCCGGCCGGGTGGAGAACCGGACCGAGCCGTCGGCCGTGCCCGAGGCCAACTGCGGCCGGGGAGCCCTCGGCCAGCACGCGGCCGTGGTCGATGATGACCACGTGGTCGGCCAGGCGCTCGGCCTCGGCCAGTTCGTGGGTGGTGAGGATGACGCAGATCCCTTTGTCCCGCTGGGCGGCGATGATGTCCCGCACCACGAGCCGTCCCTCGGGGTCTACGCCGGCCGTCGGCTCGTCGAGGAAGAGCACCGAGGGCCGGCCCACCAGGGCCAGGGCCAGGGCCAACCGCTGCTGCTCGCCACCGGAGAGCCGTCGCCACGGGGTGCGTCGTACCCCCGACAGCCCGACCAGGTCGAGAAGGGCGTCGGGGTCCTCGGCGTCGTCGTAGTACCGGGCGAACAGGTGGAGGACCTGGGCCGGGCCCGAGCATCGGGTAGACCCCGCCCTTTTGGAGCATCACCCCGATATGGGGGACGAGGGCGGCGTGGTCGGCGATGGGGTCGAGGCCGAGGACTCGGACCGAGCCGGCCGCCACCTTCCGGTAGCCCTCCAGGGCCTCGACGGTGCTGGTCTTGCCGGCGCCGTTGGGCCCGAGCAGGGCCACCACCGTCCCGGCCCGGCCGGCCAGGGTCAGGCGGTCGACGGCCACGGTCTCGCCGTAGCGGATGACCACGCCGTCACAGGCCACCGCGGGCAGGTCCCCCCGACCGTCCCGAGGCGCGGTCGGAGTGATGGCGTCGTCCACGGGTGGTCACGCTACCGTTGTGCCCGTCATGATCGATATCCGGCTGCTGCGAGACGACCTGGGCGTCGGTGAAGGTCGCCCTCGGACGGCGCGGGGTCGATGCCGCCGAGCTCGACCGGCTGGTCGAGCTGGACCAGGAGGCCCGGGCGGCCATCGGGCGACGTGACCAGTACCGGGCCGAGGTGAAGGCTCTGTCCAAGCAGGTCGGCGCGGCCCACCGGTCCGGCGACACGGCGAGGGCCGAGGAGCTGACCGAGCGCAGCCGCCAGTTGGGGGACGAGGAGCGCACCCTCAACGCCGTGGCCGAGTCGGCCCAGCTCGAGGTGCGCCAGGCCCTCCTCTACCTGCCCAACCTCCCCTCCCCGGACGCCCCCGACGGTGCCGGGCCCGAGGACAACGTGGTGGTCCGGTCCTGGCCGGACGAGCCGCCGTCCTATGACCGATGCCCAGCGGATGCCCCACTGGGAGATCGGCGCCGAACTGGGCCTGCTCGACATGGAGCGGGGGGCCAAGCTGTCCGGCTCGATGTTCCCGCTCTACCGCGGCTTCGGCTCACGGCTGCTCCGGGCCCTCACCTCTTTCGCCCTGGACAGCCACGCCGACCAGTTCGAAGAGGTGCGACCACCCACCATGGTCCTCACCGAGACCATGGTGTCGACCGGCCATCTGCCCAAATTCGAAGAGGACGCCTACCACCTCGAACGGGACGACCTCTGGGCCATCCCCACCGCCGAGGTGCCGCTCACCTCGATGTGGCGGGGCGAGATCCTCGAGGAGTCGTCGCTGCCGTTGCGCCTCACCGCCGCCACCGCCTGCTTCCGGCGGGAGGCCGGGTCGGCCGGCCGGGACACCCGGGGGCTGCTGCGGGTCCACGAGTTCGACAAGGTGGAGCTGTTCGCCTACACCACGCCCGGCCAGGCCCTGGACGTCCACGCCGACATCGTGGCCCGCGCCGAGCGACTGCTCCAGCAGCTGGGCCTCCACTACCGGGTCCTCGACCTGTGCACCGGCGACCTGGGCGGCCCGTCGGCCCGCACCTTCGACCTCGAGGTCTACTCGCCCGGCGTCGACCAGTGGTTGGAGGTCTCCTCCGTCAGCTGGTTCACCGACTACCAGGCCCGCCGGGCCAACATCCGGTACCGACCGGACGGGGGCGGGGGTCCGGTGCTCGTCCACACCGTCAACGGCTCGGCCCTGGCCTGGGCCCGTATCTGGGCCGCACTGATGGAGACGGGCAGGCAGGCCGACGGTTCGGTGCGGCTGCCCGCAGTGCTCGGTCCCTACCTGCGGGGCGAGCTGCTCATCCCCGCCGCCGGGTCGTAGCCGAAGAGCGCTCCGGTCACCGGCGGGTCAGTCGCGGGGCGCATCGAACCGGTAGCCGACCCCCCGGATGGTGGTGATCAGCTTGGGGGAGGACGGGTCCTCCTCCACATGGCTGCGCAGGCGCTTGATGTGCACGTCGAGTGTCTTGGTGTCGCCGAAATAGTCCGATCCCCACACCCGGTCGATGAGCACGTCCCGGGTCAGCAGGCGTCCGGTGTTCTCCATCAGCAGGGAGAGCAGTTCGAACTCCTTGCGCCGGAGGTGGACCTCCTCACCGCGGATGAACACGAGGTGCCGGTCGGGGTCGATCTGGATCCCCCCGGCCTCGAGGACCGCACTCCCCGTCCTCCGGTCGGTGCTGCGTCGGTCCGAGCCGGCGGCGGCGTCGGCCGGATCCCGCTCGCGCGAGGTCTCACTGCCCGGCGTGCGCCGGAGCACGGCCCGCATCCGGGCCACCAGCTCGCGCAGACGGTAGGGCTTGGCCACATAGTCGTCCGCGCCCACCTCGAGGCCGACGACAGTGTCGATCTCGGTGCCTTTGGCGGTGACCATGATGATGGGAACCGAGGACTGCGCCCGGATGGATCGGCAGACGTCGATGCCCGACAGCCTCGGCAGCATCAGATCCAACAGCACCAGGTCGGGATCCTCGGAGGCGAACAGGCGCAACGCCTCGTTGCCGTCACGGGCCACAGTGACGTCGAATCCCTCACGGGAGAGCCCGATGACCAGCGCATCCACGAACGACTCGTCGTCCTCGGCCAGGAGCACCTTGGTCTGGGCCTGGTCGTCCGCTTCGGCCTTCTCGGACCGTTCGGACTTCTCGGACTTCTCGGACCGCTCGGCCTTCTTGGCCGGGTTGGACTTCGGGCTATCCGT
Organism: uncultured Acidimicrobiaceae bacterium; assembly: GCA_963831535.1. Taxonomy (GTDB): domain Bacteria; phylum Actinomycetota; class Acidimicrobiia; order Acidimicrobiales; family RAAP-2; genus Bog-756. Next base: position 396,264 of record CAWHQP010000005.1, read on the forward strand.
CTTTGCGCTCATGACGAGTACTCCGGGGGGCTCGGGAGGATGAGGGTGAAGGTCGAGCCCTCACCTTCACGGGAGTCGACCTCGACCCGACCCTGGTGGTTACTGGCCACATGGCGCACGATGGACAGACCGAGACCGGTGCCACCCGTGTCACGTCCGCGGCCGTGGTCGACGCGGTAGAAGCGCTCGAAGATCCGGTCGAGGTCACGGGCGGGTATGCCCACGCCCACGTCGGTCACCGACAGCCGTACCTCGCCGTCGGCCCGGACGCCCAGGACCTGAACGGCGGTGTCCTCATAGGAGAAGGTCACCGCGTTCTCGAGCAGGCTGTGGATGGCCGAGACCAGCTGACGACGGTCGCCCAGCACGTGCACCGGGGGGCTTGGCTCATTGAGCTCGATGGTAATCCTTCGCTGCTCGGCCGCGGACCTCACCCGTTCCACGGCTTCGGCCATCACCAGGTTCACGAGGATGGGCTCTCGGGGAGGGGCCTCCTCGGACTCGATCCGGCTCAGGTCGAGCAGGTCGTCGATGATCCGGCTGACCCGGAAGGCCTCGGTGTGGATGCGGGACGCCAGACGCTGGGCCACCTCGGGATCGGGCTCGACGGTGAGGGTCTCGGCCAGCAGGCCGAGGGCGCCGATGGGAGTCTTGAGCTCGTGGCTCACGTTGGCCACGAAGTCCCGGCGCACCTCCTCGAGGCGTCGCCGGTCGGAGACGTCCTCGATGATGGCGATCACGCCCAGTGGCCGCCGCCCGTCGTCGATCAGTCGGGTCCGCACGGCCAGCGTCTGGCGGGGCGGTCCGTAGAGGTCGAGGGTCCGCTCGGCGGATCCGTCAGCCCAGGCGTTCTCCAGCAGCTCGGTCACCGCCTGGGCGGCCAGGGCGTCCCCGTGGCGGTTGTTCATCAACCCGGTGGCCCGGGCGTTCTGGAAGGCGATGTCGCCGTTCTCGTCGCACACGATGACCCCCTGGGGGAGGGTGTCGAGGGCTCGCCGCAGCCGGATGGCGTCCGAGCTGGACTCGGTGACAGCCTCGGCCGCCTCGCCGGTGACCTTCTCCAGGTGGCCGAGGATCGGCTCGATCCCGCCTTCGTCGGGTGGCTCCACCCCCAGCCGGTTGGACAGGGACACGAGACGCTGCTGGAGGGCCCTGCGCCCGGACCGGCGTCCGAGTCGTGCGGCGATGATGATGGCCAGCACGGCTACAACGCCGATGACGATGTAGCCGATCACGTACTGCTTCACTGCCTAAGCATGGCAGGCCGGTGGACCAGGCGTGATGATCCGGCCAAGCTTGACGGGGAAATACTGAAAAAACATGAAAAGTATTGAAAAGGATCAGAATGGCTCTCTAGTCTGGCGCCATGCCCGCTCAACCTGGTCCTCACCCTTGCCCCGCTGCTGACTGCGCACACACCGGGGTTGCCCCTCCCCGCCGCCGGGGCCGCGGTGCTCCAGGGCATCGGGGGTGGCGTCCACGGAACCCTCCGGTTCGTGGTCGACGTGGTGGGCATGACCCCCATTCGGGACAGCTTCCCGGCGGTGCCCAGCTCCAGAACCTGATGGACGGCCTCCAGTTCTGGGCACTGGCCCTGGCCCTGGTCGGCCTGGTCGTCGGCGCGGCGGCCTGGGCCCTCGGCTCCCACGGTCAGAACTACCAGCAGTCCTTCGTCGGTCGGCGGGCCGTCCTCATCTCCGGGTTGGCCGCGTTGCTGATCGGTGCCGGTCCGGGCATCGTGAACTTCTTCTACACCGCCGGCACCGGCGTCCACTGACGATGAGCGGGCTCTCGGCACGTACCCGGCCTGCCTGCAGCGGCCTGTCCCGCCGCCGCCGCCGCTCTGGCCGCCACCGGAGTCGGTGCGGTGTGCCAGGTGGCCTCGGCCGCCACCAGCGCCGTCGGGTCGGCCGCGTCGAGTGTGGTCGGCTTCGGGGTCGACAGCGTGCTCAACGGCCTGGGCAGCTGGGTGGCCCAGGGGGCCGTCGTGGTTGCTGGGCCAGATCGGCACGGTCATCGGCGACACCACCTCCGTCGACCTCGGTGCCTCGTGGTTCCGCGCCCACTACGGGACCATGGCCGAGCTGGCCGGGGTGGTGATCGTGCCCCTCCTCCTGCTCGGCATCATCCAGTCCGTCTACCGCCAGAACCTCTCGCTCGCTGGTGCGCTCGGTCCTGGTCAACGTCCCGCTGGCCCTGCTGCTGACCGCGGTGGCCGTGCACGTTGGTGCAGCTGGGGCTGTCGGTGACCGACGCCATGAGCAGCGCCGTGGCCCAGGGTGCCGGGCTCGACAGCCGGGCACTTCATGTCCTCGGTCGTGGTCGGCACTGTCGGGCACCACGGCCACCGGCCAGCCGTCCACACCGGCGTTCGTGCTCTTCGTCGGGGCGCTCGCCGTGGTGGTCGGGGCCGTGCTGGTGTGGGTGGAGCTCCTCATCCGGGCGGCCGCCGTCTACGTGGCCGTCCTGTTCCTGCCCTTGGCGCTGGCCAGCCTGGCCTGGCCGGCCATCGCCCACTGGTGCCGCCGTCTGGTCGACACGCTGGTGGCCCTGGTGCTGGGCAAGTTCGTGATCGTCTCGGTCCTGAGCCTGGCGGCCGGGGCCCTCGCCGCTGGCACCGGTTCGACGGCCACGGGAGGGACGCCCTCGTCCTCGTCATCGTCCTCGTCGGCGGGTGGTGGGTTCACGGCGGTACTGGGCGGCGCGGCCCTGCTGATGCTGTCGGCGTTCGCCCCCTGGGCCCTCCTCCGCCTCCTGCCGTTCGTCGAGGCGGGCGCGGTGGGTCATCTCGAGGGACTCAGTCGACAGGCGCGCCATTCGGTCTCCGCCCCGGTCAGGAGCCTGGCCCGCACGGCCATGCAGCAGGCCTCGGCCGGCGCGGTGGCCTCGGCCGGGGCCGCCATGGCCGGCGGAGCACTCGGCTCCGTGCTGGGCGGTGGCGCCCGAACGCGGGGACGGCCACCGGCCGTGTCGGGTCACCCGGGTGACGGGCCTGGTGGCGGGCTCCCGTCCGCGGCGGTCACCGATGTCGGGACCATCGAGCCGCCGGGCGGCGGTGTGCCGCTTTATCCCGTCCACGTCGGGGCGACCGCCGTGGCCAACGGACAGGACCACCCCGAGGGGGAGGGGACCGGGACGGCCCGGTCGACCGGAACCGGGCCGGGACGGCTCCCGGGTGGGTCCGGCGGGTCGGGGTCACCGCCGAAGGACCGCGACCTCGTACCCCTGCCCCGGGCCACCGGAGCCTTCCGCCCCGCCCACCTCGGCCGCGACGGGCTCGGGGTCACACTGATCGACCCCACCCAGAGACCTGCGGTGCGACCCGATGGCCCGGACTGACCGCGCCGACCGGGTCCGCTACCGGTTCTCCCCCCTGGAGAGGAGGGGAGTGATCGCCGGGTGGCGGGGAGGCCAGATCGCCGCCGTGGCCTCGAGCCTGGTCGTGGGGGTGCTCGCCCTGCGCTGGCGGCCCACCGTGGTGGGGGCCATGGTGGCGGTGGTCTGTCTGGGTGTCGGGGTGGCCCTCGCCTTCTGGCCCCTGTCCGGTCGCACCGCGGAGCAGTGGCTGCCGTTGGCCACGCGGTGGCTCCTCTCCCGTCTCTCCGGTAGGGGTCGCCAGCACGCCCCGGGGCCGAGGGAGGGCCATCGGGTATCCCTGCGGCCCGACGGCACCGCCTCGGTCGGGTCCGGCGTGGCCTCGTCCCCGTACCGCTCCCGTGGAGGGAGGACGGTGTTCGGCGGGCTGGGCGTCGAGACCCTGACCTTCGGATCCGGGGAGTCGACCTTCGAGGTCGGGGTGGTCATCGACCGCCCGTCCCGCACGGCCACCGCCGTACTGTCGGTGCGCGGCCACAGCTTCGCCCTCCTCGGCCCCGGCGACCAGGACGCCCGCATCGCCTCATGGGCCCGTGTCCTCTCGGCCATGGCCGCGGGAAGGTACCGATGTCCACCGGATCCAGTGGATCGAGTCGTGCCTTCCCGACGACGGCCGCTCGGTGCGACAGCACTGGTCCCGACATGCCGTGCTCGGCGACCACACCCCCGCCGGACGCTCCTACCGGGCGCTGGTCGACGAGTCGTCCCCGGTGACGCGACGTCATCGGGTGCTGCTGGCGCTGACCGTTCACCTGTCGCGGTCCTCGCGGTCGATCCGGGCGTCGGGACGGGGCCTGGTCGGCGTCGGCACCGTGCTCAACCGGGAGGTGATCGCCCTGCACCGGGCCCTCGACGGGGCCGACATCTCGGTGGACGGGGTGCTCGGACCGGTGGCCGTGGCCCGCGCCATCAGCGAGTCCTACGCTCCGGGCGGGAGGACGGGCGGCGACGCCGAGGACCGGCCGCCGCCCCCGCCGACCGACGGGAGCGCCAACGGCACGTCCGGCATGCCCGTGGGCCAGGCTCTCCCCGACGCCACGGGTGTGACCGCCGACCACCTGCGGCCGCCCGTGGGGCCCACGTGGCCGTGGCCCCTGACCGTCGAGGCCCACTGGGACGCCGTCCACACCGACGGCACCTGGCATGCCACCTACTGGATCGCCGAGTGGCCGCGCTTCGACGTCACGCCCGACTTCCTCGGACCGGTGCTGTTCTCGTCCCTGCGCAGGTCCGTCGTGCTGGTCATGGAGCCGGTCAGCCCGATCCGCGCCGCCCGCCAGGTGGCCCAGGCCCGCACCGCCGACATCGCCGATGGCGAGATGCGCCGCCGGGGCGGCTTCCTCGTCACCGCCCGCCAGACCCGGGAGAAGGAGGGCGTCGAGGAGCGCGATGCCGAGCTGGCCGACGGCCACGCCCAGTACCGATTCACCGGCTATGTGACGCTGACCGCCGACTCCCGGCACGAGCTCACCACGGCGTGCGCGGCCCTCGAACAGGCGGCCGGCCAGTCCCGCATCGAGCTCCGTCTGCTCTACGGCGAGCAGGACATCGCCTTCGCCTGCGCCCTGCCGTTGGGTCGGGGTCTGTCGTGAGGCCCCTGTCGCCGCGAGTCCCGGCCCACGTAGCCACCACCCGGCATCTCTGTGCCGCCTATCCACTGGTCAGCGAGGCCGGACTCGGACACGAGGGCGTGCTCATCGGCCGTGACCTCCTCGGCGGATCCTTCGTCTACGACCCGTTCGTCCTCTACCGACAGGGCGTGGTCACCAACCCCAACGCCGTGGTCGTCGGCCAGATCGGCAAGGGCAAGAGCTCCTTTGTGAAGTCCTACCTCTGGCGTCAGGCGGTGTTCGGACGTCATGCCTGGGTCGTCGACCCCAAAGGTGAGTACGGTCCGCTGGCCCAGGCCTGGGGCGTCCAGCCGGTGGCCCTGCGACCGGGTGGGAGCGTCCGGCTCAATCCCCTGGACACCGACGACGGAGCCGATCGGGCCGCCCCGGTATCCCGTCGTCCCGCCGCAGCCGGCCCCGGCCGCCCGTCCGATGTGGAGGCATTCCCCTCGGTGTCGTCCCACGGGGAGGCCACCCACCGGCGGCGGGTGGTGCTGACCTCGTCCCTGGCCGTGGCCTGTCTGGGCCGGGACCTCCTGCCCCGTGAGCGGGCGGCTGTCGACGCCGCGCTGGGCGAAGCCACGGATCGGGCCGATCGGGCCGGCATGGGGGCGCCCACCCTCCCCCAGGTGGTCGATGCGCTGCTCGAGCCGGGGTTCGAGGCCTCGGTCGCCCTCCGAACCAGTCGTTCGGACCTGTTGGAGGACGGGCGTGACGTGGCCCTCGAGCTCCGTCGACTGGTCCACGGCGATCTGTGCGGCATGTTCGACGGCCCGACTACGCCGGGTCTCCGCCTCGAGGGACCCCTGGTGGTGCTGGACCTGTCCGCCGTCTACCACTCACCCGCCCTCGGGGTGCTCATGGCCTGTGCCGCGGCGTGGTTGCAGAGCGCGGTGCGGGCCCAGCACAAAAACCGGATCATCGTGGTGGTCGACGAGGCGTGGGCCATCCTCTCCAACCTCGGTGTGGCCCGGTGGCTCCAGACGTCGTGGAAGATGTCCCGGGCCAACGGCGTGGCCAACATGGCCGTGCTGCACCGGCTGTCCGATCTGCGCTCGGTGGGAACGGTGGGCTCGGAGCAGGTGGGCCTGGCCGAGGGGTTGGTGTCCGACTCGGAGACACGGGTGGTCTACGCCCAGTCCCCGGCGGAGGTGGCCCGCACCGGTGAGCTCCTCGGACTGACCGACACCGAGGCCGACCTGGTCACCGAGCTCCGTCGGGGCACGGCCCTGTGGAAGGTCGGGAGGCGGTCGTTCCTGGTCGAGCACCGTCTGGCGTCGGGTGAGCGGTGGCTGACCGACACGGATCAGGCCATGGCCGAGTACGCCAGGGCCGATCACCGGACGCCGACCGACGGTGGTGACCCCCGGTGAGCGCGGCCACCTCGGTGACCTCGATCATCGGTGTGTCTGCTTTCCTCGGGGCCGGTGTGCTCGGATCCGACCGCCTGCGTCCGGGCCGGGCCACCCGTGGGGGCTCCCGTTCCGACACCCGACGCCCGTCCCTGCCCCCTCCCGGGCGTCGGGTGTCACCCCGCTCCGGGGCCGCCGATTTGAGGCCCGGGGTCGGACGGGTCCGGTCAGGAGGTCGGAGGAGACCGACGGCCCGGTGGGCCACGCCGGGTGACCTCGGCGGGTTGGTGCTGTCCGGGAGGCAGGCCGGGCCACCGCCGCCGGGGCGCCTGGTTCTCGGACGATCGGGGAGGAGCCTCCTGGCCGCGGAGCGGGCCCAGTCGGTCATCGTCTTCGGTCCCACCCAGTCCCACAAGACATCGGGATTCGCCGTGCCCACCCTGCTCGAGTGGTCGGGACCGGTGGTGGCCGCCAGCGTCAAGACCGACCTGATCGATCACACCATCGGTCACCGCAGCTCGTGTGGCGAGGTCCTGTGTTTCGACCCCTCCGGGTCGACGGGCATGGTGTCGGCCACCTGGTCGCCCCTGGCCACGTCGCGCACCTGGCCGTCCGCCCGCCGGACAGCGGCGGGCCTGACCGAGGTGGCCAGGTCCTCGGTCGGGACAATGACCGACGGGGACTTCTGGTACGCCACGGCGACCAGGATGCTGGCCCCTCTGCTCTTCGCCGCGGCGGTCGGACGCCGCGACATGGGCGATGTCGTCCGCTGGGTGGACACCCAGGAGGAGACCGAGGTGTTGGGGCTGCTGGCCCGGGCCGGTGTGCCCGAGGCGGTGAACGCCGCACGGTCGGCGTTCGGGAAAGAGGAGCGCCAGCGCAGCTCGATCTACACGACGGTCGAGACCGTCCTCGAGCCGTTCGCGACGACGGGTACGGGGACGGAGGGCGCGGTGGTGGATCCGGCCCGGTTGGTGACCGGGGACAACACCCTCTACCTCTGCGCACCCGCACACGACCAGAGGAGGCTGACCCCGCTCTTCGTCTCGGTGGTCCGCCACATCGTGGAGCACGTCTACGACCGGGTGGCCATGACCCACCGGCCCCTCGACCCACCGCTGCTGGTCGTGCTGGACGAGGCGGCCAACATCGCCCCGCTGGCCGACCTGGATGCCCTGGCGGCGACGGCCGCCGGCCATGGCGTACAGGTGGTCACGGTCTGGCACGACTTGGCCCAGATCACCGCCCGTTACGGGCCACGGGCCACCACCGTGGTCAACAACCACCGGGCCAAGCTGTTCCTCTCGGGTATCTCCGACCCGTCCACCCTCGACTACGCCAGCCACCTGATCGGCGACGAGGAGGTGCTGGTGCCGTCCACCACCCGGGGCGGCCGCGCCGGCCCGAGCACCACCCACTCGCTCGGCACCCGGAGGCTCGCGCCTCCCGACGCCCTCCGCCGGATCGGCCCGGGCGAGGGAGTCCTCCTCTATGGCGACCTGCCCCCGGCACGGTTGCGGCTTCGGCCCTGGTTCGCCGACCCGGTGCTGCGGTCCCGTGGAGGAGCGCCCTCCGGGGACGGGTAGCCGGCAACGTCAGCGGGACGCCGCCGACAGCCTCGATGCCACCGTTGTCCGTGATGACACTGGTGGCCGTGATGGAAGAGCACCGGAGGCTTCGCCGAACCGGTGAGCCTCCACTGCGTTCGGATCGCCCCATGATGACCTCGCCGAAATCGAGGATGTCGTCCTCGAGGACACGGCCGGCCACCTCAACGTGGCTCCTGTGCGTCGTATCGATGACCGGTGGGGGCACCTTGTCGATGGGGTGCGAGACCTAAGCATGGTCACGGTGGCCGTCGGTGACGAGGTCGGCGGACGGTAGCATCGGCTTCATGGCGCTCGCTCTCCTGATGTTCGACGGCGAGTAGGGCGAGCCCCGTGCCGGGCCCTGGTGTCGACATCCTCGTCGTGGTCGGTCCGGCCGCCCCGCCTCACCGGCTGGAAGCCAGGGCCGGAGCGGTCATTCGGTTGGAGGAACCGCTTGAGACGGCATCACTGGTCGCCGAGTTGCGCGGCCACATCCCCCGCATGGTGGGCGTGGTCGGAGACCGCGGTGCGGTCGGTTCCGTCACCCGGCGGATCCACGAGGCCGGACTGCCGGTGGTGCTGTTCGCCGACGACCCGGTGGTGGTCGTTCCCGGGGTCGAGACGTGGCCGGCGACAGACCCGGGCCCGATCATGGATGTCGCCGAGACCCTGACCGATCTCATCGGCGAGACGCCACTGCTGCGCCTCAACCGCACCGGGCGGCATCTCCGGTGCCACCTGCTGGCCAAGCTGGAATACCTCAATCCCGGCGGAAGCGTCAAGGACCGCCCCGCCCTGGCCATGATCCGGGCGGCCGAGTCCGAGGGCCTGCTCCGACGGGGCAGCACCATCGTCGAGCCGACCTCGGGTAACACCGGGGTGGGCCTGGCCATGATCGCCGCCCAACGGGGCTACCGGTGCATCTTCACCATGCCGGACAAGATCGCCGAGGAGAAGCGCCAACTGCTTCGGGCCTTCGGGGCCAAGGTGGTGGTGTGCCCGACCGCCGTCGACCCCGGTCACCCCGACTCGTACTACTCGGTCGCCGATCGGATCACCGCCGAGACCCCCGGGGGGTTCCAGCCCAACCAGTACCGCAACGCGGCCAATCCCTCGGCCCACGAGATGTCCACCGGCCCGGAGATCTGGCGCCAGACCGCCGGCCGCATCACCCACTTCGTCGCCGGTGTGGGTACCGGGGGCACCATCAGCGGTGTGGGCCGGTACCTCAAGGCCCAGAATCCGGCCATCCAGGTGATCGCCGCTGACCCCATGGGCTCCATCTACTCGGGCGGCGGGGGCCGACCGTATCTGGTCGAAGGGATCGGCGAGGACTTCTGGCCCACCACCTATGACCCTTCGACGGTGGACCGGGTGGTTGCGGTGTCCGACAGCGACTCGTTTCTCACCGCCCGGCGGATGACCCGGGAGGAGGGGCTCATCGTGGGGGGATCGTGTGGGACGGCGGTGTGGGCGGCCCTGCAGATCGGGGAGGACCTCGGACCCGACGACGTCATCGTCGTGCTCGTCCCCGACTCGGGTCGCGGCTATCTCTCGAAGCTCTATGACGACCGGTGGATGGCCGACCACGGGTTCGGGCGGGCCCAGGGTGAGACGGCCGAGGCGGTACTGGCGGCCAAGGGAGACCGCTATCCCCCGCTGGTTCACATCCACCCCGACGAGACGGTGCGGGCGGCCATCGCCCTGCTCGAGGAGTACGGAGTGTCCCAGGTCCCCGTGGTCAAGGCCGAGCCTCCGCTCGCCCTGGCCGAAGTGGTGGGATCGGTGTCCGACCGCCAGCTGCTCGAGCACACGTTGCACAATCCCGGGGCGTTCGACCGGCCGGTGAGCTCGGTGATGGGGCCACCGATGGCCACCGTGGGCCAGAGCGAGACGGTCGACGGCATCGCCGCCCGGCTGGAGGACAACGCGGCCGTGCTGGTCCTCGACGGCGGGCACCCGGTCGGGATCCTCACGCGTTCCGACCTGCTGGCCTTCCTCGGGAGCCACTAGATGTCCGGGGGAAGGGTCCCACCGGCCCGCCCGGGGACACCGGAGACCGATCCGCACGAGCTCGGGTTCGAGACGCGTGCCATCCACGCCGGTCAGGCTCCCGAGGTGATCACCGGTGCCATCGTGACGCCGATCTTCCAGACGTCGACCTTCGCCCAGTCCGAGGTGGGAGCCCCGCAGTCCTACGAGTACAGCCGGTCGGCAAATCCGACCCGGACCGCCCTCGAGATCTGCCTCGCCGACCTCGAGGGGACCACCCACGGAGCGGCGTTCGCCAGTGGGCTGGCCGCCGAGGACGCGGTGTTCCGCTGCCTCGAGCCGGGGGACCACGTGGTCATCGGCGACGAACTCTACGGCGGTACCTACCGGCTGCTCGACCGGGTGCACTCCCTGACCGGGATCGAGTTCACCCCGGTGGCCCTGGACGACGTCGAGGGTGTCCATGCCGCGTGGCGACCGTCCACCCGAATGGTCTGGGTGGAGACGCCGTCCAACCCCCAGCTCCGGGTGACCGACATCGCCGCGCTGGCGGCCATCGCCCACAGACGGAACGCGCTCGTCGTGGTGGACAACACCTTCGCCACCCCCTACCTCCAACGACCGGTGGACCACGGCGCCGATGTGGTGGTCCACTCCACCACCAAGTACCTGAGCGGCCACAGCGACGTGGTGGGGGGCTTCGTGGCCACTTCGAACGAGGCGGTGGCCGAGCGGATCGCCTTCCTCCAGAACGCCACCGGGGCGGTCCCTGGACCCTTCGACTGCTTCCTCGTCCTGCGGGGGATCAAGACGTTGGCGGTGCGCATGGACCGTCACTGCCAGAACGCCCGGGCCGTGGCCGACGCCCTGGCCGAGCATCCGGCCGTCGAACGCCTCTACTATCCCGGCCTCCCCGGCCACGCCGGCCACGCCGCGGCGACGACCCAGATGCGGGCGTTCGGCGGCATGGTCTCCTTCACCGTCCGGGGCGGCGAGGCCGCCGCCATCGCCGTGGCCAACGCCACCCGGATCTTCACCCTGGCCGAGTCGCTCGGTGCCGTCGAGTCCCTCATCGACCATCCCCACCGGATGACCCACGCCTCACTCGTCGACTCCCCGTTGGCCGTCGACCCGGCCCTCCTCCGGCTCTCGGTGGGTCTGGAGCTCGAGGCCGACCTGATCGACGATCTCGGTCAGGCCCTGGAGGCCGCCCCGACCGGCTGAGCTCCCCGGCTGGCTGAGCTGCCCGGACGTCTAGGGACGGGCGAGGCCGCGCAGTCGCCGTACCGCTTCGTCGATGACATCGGGCTGTTTGCAGAAGGCGAAGCGGACCAGGGTTCGTCCCGTCGCCGGATCGTCATAGAACGGGGAGGCTGGCACGGCCACGACACCGCAGCGGTCGGGAAGCCTTCGGCAGAACTCGACACCGCTCTCCTCGCCGAACGCGCGGATATCGGTCATGACGAAGTAGGTGGCCATGGGCGGGAACACCTCGAATCCGGCTCCGAGCAGACCGTCACAGAGCCGGTCGCGCCGGAGGGCCAGGTCGGATGCGGTCCGGGCGAAGTACCCATCGGGCAGTCCGAGACCGACGGCCACCGCCGGCTGGAAAGGGGCGCCGTTGACGTAGGTCAGGAACTGCTTGGCCGTACGCACCGCGGCTACCAGCGGTGCCGGACCGCAGATCCAGCCGATCTTCCATCCCGTGAAGGAGAAGGACTTGCCGGCGCTGGAGACGGTCAGGGTCCGTTCGGCCATGCCGGGCAGGGTGGCCAGCGGGATGTGCCGCCCCTCGAACACCAGATGCTCGTAGACCTCGTCGGTGACCACCAACAGATCGGCTTCGACGCAGACCTGGGCGATGGCGGCCAGCTCATCGGCGTCGAACACCTTGCCGGTTGGATTGTGCGGGGAGTTGAGTAGGAGCAGGCGGGTGCGGGGGGTGATGGCGGCGGCCAGGTCGCCGATGTCGAACTGCCACGACGGGGGCCGGAGCGGCACCACCCGGCGGGTGGCCCCGGCCATGGCCACGGCCGGGGCGTACGAGTCGTAGGCGGGCTCGAACATCACCACCTCGTCGGCGGGCTCGCACAGGGCCAGCACGGCCGCGGCGATGGCCTCGGTGGCGCCGGCGGTCACCAGCACCTCGGTGTCCGGGTCGTAGTCCAGGCCGTAGAATCGCTGCTGGTGGGCGGCGATGGCCCGGCGCAGCTCGGGGGTGCCCAACCCCGGGGGGTATTGGTTGTGCCCGTCGCGGATGGCCGCAATGGCGGCCTCGGCCATGACCGTCGGCCCGTCGGCATCGGGGAATCCCTGGCCGAGGTTGATCGACCCGCTGCGCTCGGCGAGCTGGGACATCTCGGCAAAGATGGTGACCCCGAACCCCTCGAGCCGCGAGGCCAGGACCGGCCTGGGCCGGCGTCGACCGGGCGTCCCGTCGTCGCCGGATCCGGTCACCGGCTCAGGCCACCCAGGCGGCCGTCTCACTGAGCACGGCCGAACCGTCGAGGTCGGCGAGCTTCATGCCCACGAACGACTCGACCCAGGGCCCGGTCTGCACCCGCAGGGCCGGCCGGTCGGCTTCCAGGACGGCCAGGATCACCGAGGCCACCTGCTCGGCCGTCTGGGCCGTCTCCGAGCCGAACTGGGCGATCACCCGGTCGAGGTAGGCCTGCATGGCCGGCAGGTAGGGGCCGGCGGCGGCGAACATGGCCGAGATGTCGACGCCCACGTTATTGACGAACTCGGTGGTCACCGGGCCGGGTTCGACGATCGACACCCGCACGCCCACGGCGGCGGCCACCGGGGCCAGGCTCTCCAGGAAGCCCTCCACGGCGAACTTGGCCGCGCAGTAGGCCTCGTTGAACGGCTGGCCCACCGCACCGCCCACGCTCGACACCGAGACGACCCGCCCGCCCGAGTGGCGCAGATGGGGCATGGCCGCCTTGGTCATGGCCACCACGCTGAAGTAGTTGGTCTCCATGACCCGGCGCATGTCATCCATCGACACGTGCTCGATGGTGCCCACGTAGCCCGCCCCGGCGTTGTTGACGAGCACGTCGAGGGCGCCGTGGTCGGCCATCACGCCGGCGACACAGGCCTCGATCGAGTGGGCGTCGGTGACGTCGAGGGTTCGCACGTCGAGCTCGACCCCGGCCGCGGCCGCGGCGGCGGTGAGGGCCCCGGCGCTGTCGGGGTTCCGGAGCGTGGCCACCGTCCGGTAGCCGGCGCCGGCGGCGGCCACCGCCGTGGACAGACCGATGCCCGAGGAGGTGCCGCTGATGAGGAGGACGGGTTGGGCCATGGGACGTCCTTTCCGAGAGTGCCGACCCCACAGTAGGGAGGTTGCCGGCCCGGTGCGACGAATCGCCCCGACGGATCGTGCCGACGAATCGCCCCCTGGGCGCGATGGTCGTACCATCGACGGCGGTGACCTCCCCGACCCCGGATCCTCCGATCACCGGCGCCGCACCGGACCCCCCGGTCTTCGACCCGTTCGACCCGCAGTGGTCGAGCGACCCCTTCCCCCTCTACGCCGCCCTCCGGGACCGGGCCCCCATCCACCGGAACGCCCTGGGCTTTTGGGTGGTGGCCCGCCACGAGGACTGCCTCGCCGTGCTGCGGGACCGGCGGGCCAGCTCGGACAGCATGAACATCGACACCGACCGCATGCCCGAGGGCTTCCGGACCCCGGTGGCCGAGGACGACCCGGTGGCCCAGGCCATGATCGAGATGCGGCCGTTCCTGTTCCGGGACCCGCCCGACCACACCCGCCTGCGGGGACTGGTGTCGAAGGCCTTCACCCCCAAGGTGGTGGAGTCGCTGCGGGAAGGGACCCAGCGGGTGGTGGACGAGCTGCTCGACTCGGCCATGGACGCCGGGGAGGTCGACCTGCTCGACGGGTTCGCCTACCCGTTGCCGGTGCGGGTGATCGGCGACCTGCTCGGCGTTCCCGTGGAGGACCACGTCCGCTTCAAAGAGTGGTCGAACGCGCTGGCCCGGGGTCTCGACCCGGACTTCCTGCTCACCGCCGAGGTGATCGAGGCCCGGGGTGAGGCCCTGCTCCAGTTCTCGCAGTACTTCTTCGAGCTGCTGGCCGAGCGCAAGAAGCACCCGGGCGAGGATCTGCTCAGCCGGCTGGTGGCGGCCGAGGATGGGGGCACCACCCTCAGCGAGGCGGAGATGCTGTCCACGTGCATCCTCCTCCTGGTGGCCGGGCACGAGACGACGGTCAACCTCATCTCGGGGGGGATCCTGGCCCTGTTGCGCCATCCCGACCAGTTCGAACGGTTCCGGACCGACCCCGGGGTGAACCGCAGTGCGGTGGAGGAGATGCTCCGCTACGTCTCCCCGGTCCAGTTGACGGGCCGAGCCCTCACCGAGGAGTGCGAGTTCGGGGGCGTGACCTTCGCGGCGGGGGACTTCGCCATGCTCCTTTTGGCCTCGGGCAACCGGGACCCGGAGCAGTTCGACCAGCCCGAGCGGTTCGACGTGGCCCGGACGCCCAACAACCATCTGGGTTTCGGCTTTGGCATCCACCACTGCCTGGGCGCGCCACTGGCCCGGATGGAGACCCAGGTGGCCCTCACCTCGTTGGTCGCTCGGGCGCCCGATCTGGCCCTCACCGTCGACGACGTGACCTACAAGTCCAACGTCGTCCTGCGGGGCATGGAGTCGTTGCCCGTGTCCATGCGGGGCTGACCGTGGACCCGGCCGGCGGCCCGGAGGTGCTTCAGGACGCGGCGGCCCGGTCGAACACCGGCTGCAGGTCGTCGAGGGCCCGGACCACGTCGTCCTCGCTGAAGGGGAGGAGCAGAGCGGCCACCGCGTCCGCCCCGGCCTCGGCGTAGCGGCCGGCGATGTCGGCGTCCAGGGGCTGGAAGTAGGGACAGACGGTGATGGTGACGTCGGCCCGGGTGCGGCCCTCCGTAGCCAGCATCCCGTCCAGGGTGGCCAGGGGCTCGGCCAGCTCCCCGGGGGCCCGGTTGAAGGTGTGCCATCCCTGGCCGGCCCGGGCCACCCGGGCCAGGGCTGCCCGCGACTCCCCGCCGATGTGCAGCGGCGGGTGGGGCTGTTGGACGGGCTTGGGGTACATCTGGCACGGGTTGAGGGAGTAGAACTCGCCCTCGTAGGCCGAGGTCTCGTCGCACCACAGGGTCCCCAGCACCTCGAGGTACTCGTCGGTCCGCTTCCCCCGGGCGGCCCAGGGGACGTTGACGGCGTTGAACTCCTCCTCCAGCCACCCCACCCCGATGCCGAAGTCGACCCGGCCGTTCGAAAGCCAGTCGAGGGTGGACACCTCCTTGGCCGTGTAGACCGGGTTGCGCTGGGGGAGGAGCACCATGGCCGTGCCCAGTCGCACCGTGGTCGTGGAGGCGGCCAGGAACGACAGGGTGGTCAGCGGTTCGAGCAGTCCGGTGCCCGACGGGGCGGGTATGCGCCCGTCCTCGGCGTAGGGGTAGGAGGAGGCGTACTCCTCGAACAGCACCACGTGCTCGCCAACCCAGATGGTGCCCACCCCGCGGGCCTCGGCCTCCCGGCCGATGACGGCGAGGAGCTCGGGGGTGGCCATGGGGCTGGCCGTGGGTACCCACAGGTCGATGCGCATCAGGTGCTCCTTGTCGTCGGTGGTCGGGCCCGGCTCACACCGGTGATCCCGGGGCCACGAGGGGCCAAGGTCGCTCCACCTCGACGATCCGGGCCAGGTCCAACAACAGCTGCTCCTCATGGTGGCGACCGATGACCTGGACACCGACGGGGAGCCCGTCGACGGTGCCGGCCGGGATGGAGATGGCCGGGTTCCCCGACAGGTTGGCCGGCATGGTCAGGACGCCGTTGTTGCCGAGGGCCCGCTCGTACCCGTAGGTGGCGATGAGGTCGACGTCCCCCACGGTGGTGGGCATGGGACCCCCGGCGGGGAAGGGCACGTCCGGGTTGGTGGCGGCCACGATGAAGTCGGCCTGCTCGAAGAGGTCGGCCATACGCTCGTTGAGGGTCATCCGGAACTGCTCGACGGCCCCGCCGGACTCGGCGTTGTAGTGGTATGCGGCCAGATTGAGGGCGAACTGCAGCTCGGGGGTGAGGTCGTCGTTGCACTCCGGGTAGCGGTCGCCCAGCTCGCCGCGCAGGCCCACCACGTTGCCCATCACCCACTCGGTCCCCCCCGGGGGCAGGTCGACCGGGAGGTCCACCCGTTTGAGTCCGGCGAGGGCGATCAGCGCCTCGGCCACCTCGAGGACGAGGGCGCCGACCCGGGGTTCGACGATGGCCGATCCGAGGTCGAGGGAGACCACGGCCCGCTTGCCGGCCAGGTCGAAGGAGCCGAGGCCGGCCTCCCACCCCTCCACCCGGGGGAGGGAGAGGGTGTCGTGGGGATCGTGGCCGTTGCACACGTCGAAGAACCGGGCCGTGTCCCGCACCGACCGGGACAGGCAGCCGTTGACGATGGTGAGCGGCGGCTGCATGATGTCGGGCCCTCGCGGGATCCGGCCGTAGGTGGCCTTCAGGCCGACCAGTCCGGAGAACCCGGCCGGGATCCGGATGGAGCCCCCGCCGTCACCGGCACTGGCCAACGGCAGGAGTCCCCCGGCCACGGCGGCGGCCGAGCCGCCCGAGGAGCCGCCCGGGGTGCGGGAGGCGTCCCAGGGGTTGACGGTCGTCCCGTGGAGCCGGGAGCGGGTGTAGTTGACCCCACCGAATTCGGGGGAGGTGGTCTGGCCGGCCAGCACGGCGCCGGCGGCCCGGAGCCGGGCGACGAGGGTGGTGTCCCGCTCGGCCACCCGGTCGGCGAAGACCAACGACGCCTCGGTGTAGGGCCACCCGGACACGGTCTGGAGTTCCTTGATCCCGACGGGCACCCCTCCGAAGGGGAGCGATACGTCGGCCGACGCGGCCGAATCCCGGGCCGCGCCGACATCGAGATGGCTGAAGGCGTTGAGCTCCGACGCGGCGATGGCATCGAGGGAGGCCTCGAGCGCCTCGGTGGGGGAGAGGGTCCCGGCCCGGAAGGCGTCGACGAGGGAGCAGGCGTCGCCCATCCAAGGCTGATCGGTCACGGTGTCCGACGCTACCGGCCCCGGGGCGGTCCGCGGAAGTTGGCCGGCCGCCACCCCGGCGGCATGCCTGGGCGTCCCGGGGTGTCTAGCGTAGAGGGCATGAGCATCGACCAGTCCTCCGACGACGACGACACCAGCGCCATCGGGAACACCCAGCCCGGCGCGCCGAAGGCCGAGCCGAGCCACCCGTTCACCCTGGCCGTCGACATCGGTGGCACCGGTCTCAAGGCCTCCGTCCTCGACGCCTCGGGGGCCATGGTGGCGGACCGGGTCCGGGTGGCCACCACCTACCCCCTACCCCCCGAGAAACTGGTGTCCATGCTCACCCGGTTGGTGGCCCCCCTGCCGAAGGCCGAGCGGGCGTCGGTCGGGTTTCCCGGCATGGTGCGCGACGGCCTGGTGCTGTCGGCGCCCCACTTCTCCACCAAGAGCGGTCCGGGCAGCGCGGTCGATGCCGACCTGGCCAAGCAGTGGTCGGAGTACGACCTGGCCTCCGAGCTGACCACGTCGTTCGGGCTGCCAACCAAGGTGGCCAACGACGCCGACATCCAGGGTGCCGCGGTCATCCGGGGGAAGGGCCTGGAACTGACGGTCACCCTCGGCACCGGGTTCGGGACCGGACTCTTCTACCACGGCCAGCTGATGCCCCACCTCGAGATCGCCCACCAGCCGTTCAGGAAGGGCGAGACCTACAACGACCAGCTGGGCGAGGCCACCCGGAAGGACATCGGCGAGGAGCGCTGGAACAAACGGGTCCACAAGGCCATCGCCAACCTCCGCGCCCTCATGTTCTTCGACCACCTCTACATCGGTGGCGGGAACTCCCGTCGGGTGTCCCGGCACAACCTGGCCGACGACGTGACCATCGTGGACAACACCGCCGGCATCCTCGGGGGCATCAAGCTGTGGGAGTCCGAGCACCTGGCCGTCAACGACGTCGTCAGCTAGATCCGGCACCGGTCCGCCCACCGGTCAGCCCTGCCAGTTCCTCCACCGGCGCTCGACCACCTTCAGCTCCTTGTTCCAACCTTTGCGGGCCAGCCGGGCCGCGTCCTGTTGCAGCTCCACCATGGCCTTGGCCGCATCCTGGAGCTCGCCGTGCTCCCGACCCAGGTCCTCGAACCACGCGATGGAGTAGCAGGCGTCGTGGAGGTCGCCGAGCTTGCTCTGCAGCCCCTCTGCGGCCCGGGCCGTTTTCTTGGCCGGACCCCCGGCGATCAGGGCCACCGTCTCGCACCCGTACCGGAGGTCCTTCAGGCGGATCCGCAGCTTGTGGAGGTTGGGGTCGCTCCCGTCCTTGCGGGCCGTCCGCGCCGTGCCGCGCAGGTCACGCCAGGCCCGGTGGAGCATCACCGGGAGGACCTCGTCGGCCGGCCGGGACGCCTTGGTCTTGAAGTCGGGGCCGTCCCACAGCACCATCATCTGCTCGTTGAGCTGGAACCGCCGGGCCCCGCCCCGTTCGGCGGCGACGTCGGCCAGGGCCGCGGCCATCCGCACCCCCACCACCGAGTCGAGCAGGTCGACGGACTCGGGATCGAGCACCTCGGGTCCTTTGATGGTGATCACATCGCGCAGGATGTGCAGGTCCCGCACCTGGCCCAGGCGACCGCCGTACCAGGCCAGCTCGGCCCGCAGGGACACCCCCCACGAGGGATCGAGGGCCAGCCGGAAGGTGCGCAGGTTGGAGCGGATGCGTCGGAGGGCGACCCGGCTCTGGTGGACCCGCTCCTCCTCGTTGGTCCGCCGTTGGGCGCCGCGGTTTGACGTGGTGGCCGACTGGGCCCACAGCGGTCGGTCGGCCAGCCGGATGGTCAGGGGATCGAAGGACCCGGCCTCTGACGTGGCCGGGGAGCCGACCAGCTCCTCATCCATGTCGTTCAGCAGGAAGGTGCGGGCGGCCTGGGCCAGTACCCGGTGGAGCACCAGGCCCGCCGACGGGTTGGACAGCACGTCATCGGACTCCACACCGATCTGGTCGATGGGCGTCGCCCCACCGTCGGAAGCCCGACGCTTCTTCGACTTCGGTGCGGTCGCCATGCCCAAGACCTCCTGCGCACAGAGTAGACAGCGTTGGAGGTCAGGGTGACCCTGTCATCGCACGGGCCGCCATCCTACGGGGGCCCGACCCCTGGCCGGGCTGGTGGGCGCCCCGATCCGTGCCCCGGGGCTCCGTCTACTCTGGGGCCATGTTCGCCGTGACCATCGTGGACGGCACCCTTGTCTGGCGGGAACATCTCGACCCGGTCCCGGGCCCGGGCGATCTGCTGGTGTCGGTGGCCGCCGCCGGCATCAACGCCGCCGACCTGATGCAGCGGCGCGGCCTCTACCCGGCCCCGCCCGGAGCCCCGGCCGACATCCCCGGGTTGGAGTTCGCCGGCGAGGTGGTGGCGGTGGGGGCGGGCAGCTCACGCCACCGGGTGGGCGACCGGGTGATGGCCATCACCGGCGGCGGCGGCCAGGGTCAGCTGGTGGTGGTCCCCGAGACCATCGCCCTCCCCGTCCCGGACAACGTGGGTTGGGACCAGGCCGGCGGGTTCCCCGAGGCCTTCTCCACCGCCTACGACGCCCTGGTCACCCAGGGCCGGCTCGGGGTGGGGGACCGCGTGCTCATCTCGGGGGCGGCCGGTGGGGTGGGGACGGCCGCCGTCCAGTTGGCCCGGAGGGCGGGGGCCCACGTGGTGGCCTCGGTCCGTTCCGAGGAGCGACGACCCGATGTGGTCCGCCTCGGGGCCGATGCGGTGATCGATCCCGCTGAGATCGCCGAACACGCGCCCTACGACGTCTCCCTCGAACTGGTGGGGGGTGCAAACGTGGCCGCGGTGGTGCCGTTGATGAGCGTTGGTGGACGCATGGTGGTGATCGGGGTGGGGGCCGGGGCCAAGGTCGAGCTCAACCTGCTGGCCCTGATGGCCAGCCGGTCGACCATCGGCGGCTCGATGCTGCGGGCCCGCACCGTGGAGGAGAAGGCGACCGTCGCCCGCGCCGTGGGCGAACACGCCGTGCCGCTCCTGGCCGAGGGGAAGGTGACCGTCCCGGTGGCCGACCGCCTGCCCATGTCCCGGGCCGACGAGGCCTACGAGCGCTTCGCCGCCGGAGGGAAGTTCGGGAAGATCATCCTCGTCAACGAGTGAACCGCACCGCACCCGGACCCGCCGCCGTGGCCGGTTGCGCCGGGGGCGGCCTACCGGGAGACGATGACCGACGAGCCGTGGCCGAACAGGCCCTGGTTGGCGGTGATCCCGACCCTGGCCCCGTCGACCTGTCGGGCCCCGGCCTGATCCCGCAGCTGCCACACCAGCTCGCACACCTGGGCGATGGCCTGGGCGGGGATGGCCTCACCGAAGCACGACAGGCCCCCGCTCGGGTTGACCGGAACCCGGCCCCCGATGGTGGTGTCACCGTCCCGCAGGAGGCGCTCGGCCTCGCCTTCCTTGCACAGCATGATGTCCTCGTACCAGTCGAGTTCGAGGGCCGACGACAGGTCGTAGACCTCGGCCAGGCTGACGTCGTCGGGGCCGATGCCGGCCTCCTCGTAGGCGGCGATGGCCACCGACTGCTTGAAGCCGGGCCCGACGGCATCGGTGATGGCGGCGGAGTCGGTGGTGATCCCGGGCATGTCCAGCACGGTCTGGGGAAAGGTCGGGGTGACCGTGGACACGGCGTCGATGGTGACCAGGTCGCCGGTTCCGGCGTGCCGTCGGGCGAACTCCATGCTGGTAAGGACGAGGGCGGCACCTCCGTCGGAGGTGGCGCAGATCTCCAGCAGCCGGAGCGGGTCGGCCACCATCGGGGAGGCCAGCACCTCCTCGGCCGTGACGGCCTTGCGGTAGCGGGCGTTCACATTCTCGAGGCCGGCCTGGGCGTTCTTCACCTTGATGGCGGCGAAATCGGCCTCGGTGGCCCCGAACAGCTCCATCCGGCGACGGGCGTAGAGAGCGAAGTAGGTGGGGTTGGTGGCACCGATCAGGTGGAACCGGAGCCAGTCCGGGTCGTCCCGGCGCTCGCCGCCCACCGGCTTGAAGAAGCCCTTGGGCGTGGTGTCGGCCCCAACCACGAGGGCCACGTCGCACAGTCCGGCCAGGATCTGGGCCCGGGCGTTGCTGATGGCCTGGGCCCCCGAGGCGCACGCGGCGTACGCCGAGGAGACGCGTGCCCCGGTCCACCCGAGGGCCTGGGCGAAGGTGGCCCCGGCGATGAAGCCGGGGTAGCCGTTCCTGATGGTGTCGGCCCCGGCCACGTACTGGATGTCCGTCCAGGGCAGGTCGGCCTCGGCCAGAGCGTCGCCCGCCGCGGCCAGGCCGTACTCCACGAAGTTGCGACCCCACTTGCCCCACGGGTGCATGCCCGCCCCCAGGACGGCGATGCGCTTGTCGTCAGGCATCGGCACGCCCCGGACCGCCGGTCGGCGCCACCGGGCGCCACTTCCACACCACGTACTCGTGGTCGTCGTCCTCGTAGAGGGTGTCGAGGACCAGCTCGACCTCGTCGCCCACGTGCAGGGCGTCGACGGAGACACCGGGGACGACCTGGCCCATCACCACCATCTGCTCGGCGGCCAACTCCACCGCGGCGATGGCGAAGGGGACGTAGGGGTCGGCGGCCACATAGGGCTCGGGGGGCTGGTAGCCGGCGTTGGTGTAGGACCACACCCTGCCGGTCCGGCTCAGCGCCGTCTCGGTGAACTCCCGGCCCTGGCATTCGGGATTCCGGCAGAAGTAGGTCTCCTTGGGGAAGGCGACGTACCCGCAGGACGTGCACGTGCTGCCCAGCAGAGCGGGTCGTTCGTCGTCGAGGGTGAACCATCCCTCGACGGCGGGCAGGCGGGTCTTGACCGGTGACATGGACGGATTCTAACGCTCCGTCAGATGAGGGGCCCGGTCCGGCCCGGGGTCAGGATCCCGTCCCGCCCAGGCCACCCCGGGCGCGCGACTCGGCGATCCGCTGGTCATCCCAGCCGAGCAGGTCCCGCAGCACCTCGTCGGTATGCTGGCCCACCGTCGGGGCGTGGAACGGGGCGGGCAGCTCCTCGCCCACGAACTTGAGGGGGGTGCCCAGCTGCTCGGCCCCCAACTGCTCGACCGGATACCACGTGAAGCGGTCGTGGAACTGGGGGTCGTCGGCGATGGTCTTGGGCGAGTTGACCGGGGCCACGGGGAAGTTGGCGGAGTTCCCGGCCTCCAGCCACTCCTCGGCGGTGCGGGTGCGGAAGATGTCCCGGAGCTCGGCCCGCATCTCGAGGTTGCCCCGGGCGTGGTCGGCGTACTTCGACCCGGGCCACTTCTCGAACAGGTCCGCGCGGTCGACGAACTCGCAGAAGTTCTTCCAGAAGGCCTGCTCCGAGGCCATGAACAGGATGTAGCGCCCCTCCTTCGCCTCGTAGACCTGGTAGCGGACGCCCTCGATCATGCCGGCCGTCCCCGGCTCGCGCCGCTCGTAGTCGTCGGCTTTGTTTCCGGTCACCTCGGACTCGGGACGCTCGTAGGCCCGCCAGGTCTCCGACCGGTACCAGTCCATGGCCGCGGCGGCGTCCGACTGGGCGATCTCGAGGAAGGACCCCTCACCGGTCGTCCGGGCCCGCAGCACCGCGGCCAGGATGCCGAGGGCTCCGAAGAGCGGTCCGGCGTGGATGCCCATGGAGGCGTGCTCGGGCAGGTAGGCGAAGCCGTCCTCGTTGACCTGCGGGGTGACGATGCCGGCCCACGTGTCGAAGGCCACGCCGTGGGCCGGGAGGTTCTGGTACGGGCCGGTCATGCCATACCCGGAGATGGTGCAGAAGACCAGCCGGGGATTGATCCGCTTCAGGTCGTCGTAGCCCACGCCGCGGCGGGCGAGTCCTCCGGGCCGCATGGCCTCGACCACCACATCCGCGGTGGCGGCCAGGGCCTTGAACGTGGCCACATCCTCATCGGTGCGCAGGTCCATCACGATGCTGCGCTTCCCCCGGTTGATGTGGAGGTGCATGAGCGAGACGCCCTCGACGATGGGCCAGGTCATCTCCCGGATGTAGTCACCGGCCGGCGGCTCCACCTTGATCACCTCGGCACCCAGGTCCACGAGGGGCATGGTGATGGCCGCCGGCCCGAGGGCGGAGCACTCGAGGATCCGGATTCCGTCCAGGGGGGCGGGGCGGGGCGCGTCGGTGGGCATGGCAACGGAGTGTAACTGACGGCCCGTCAGATCAGTCGGGCCGACCGGGCCCCAGTCAGTCGCCCCGCAGTGAGGCGGCGTCGAACGCCTGGACCGGGTCGTCCAGGGGCAGGATCATCCGGGCCCCCACATTGCGGTGTTCGCCGGCCAGCAGCCGGACCACCGTCCCGTAGGCGGTGAAGGCCACGGCGTGGTGGGCGAAGGACATGGGACCTTCGGTGACCTTCACCTCGACCACCCCGGTCCCGTCCAGTTGGAGGGCGGCGGTCTGCATGCGCTCCATGGCCGCCTCGCGGGCCGCGTACATGGCCTCGGTGTAGTTGGTCAGCTCCACGTTCTGGCCCTTCTGGCTGATGGCCGTGCCGATGGACCGACGCGGGGCGTAGACGAAGCTGGCCCCGGCGGCCAGGCCGAGGGGCGTCCAGCCGGCGTTGTGGAGGAGGGCGAAGTCGCGGCCGGACAGGTCGGAGACGAACACCGGGTCGGCTGAGAGCCCCTTCCAGTTCACCGGCCGCACGGCCGTGCCCACCAGGGCCACGTCGATGTGGTGGCGGTGGATGCCCACCTCCACGTGGACCCCGACCACGCCCTGGGCGCCGGCCTTGGTGCACTGGTCGTGGATGCGGTCGGTGGCGTGGGCGAACGACCGGGCGTAGGCCTGCGACGCCCAGGTGATCTCGCCCTGGCCCCAGTTCCACACGCCGTAGGGGACCGAGTGGATGGAGATCCCGCTGACCAGTTCGACCGGCTCCCAGCCGATGGAGTGGAGGACCAGTTCCTCGTCGATGGACAGGTCCGACATCATGCGGGCGGCCTTGGCCGGCGGTTGCTGGCCGAGGGCCCGGGTGGCCCGGATCATCTCGGCCTTCAGATCCACGGGCTTCGCAACCGGCAGGCCCTCGGAGGCGGGAAGCATGGACGTCACAGGAGCCGGACCGTGGGTACGGGGGGTGGCATGGGGTCGAACTCTCGGAACCGTCGGACCCGGTTGCCCCGAAGGATGCACTGGAGCTCGACGTCGCCATCGCCCATCTCGCGTTCGGTGGTGACCATCTCGGCGCCGTGGAGCGAGTCGTGCTCCAGCTGGTCCCGCACCCGGACCCGGGCCAGGCGCCGGACCACCGAGTGGGCCTTGACCGTCTGGTCGATCTCGGATCCGGGCTGGGCCACAGAGTACATGGAGTTGGACCCTTCGCTCAGGTTGGCGGTGACGCAGTTGGCCCACACCCGCACCGAGGCCACCGAGGCGGCGATCGAGACCGGGGCGTACCCCGCCTCGACCAGCTTGGCCAGGCGCTGGCCGGCCAGGTACGTGGTCCACGGTCGCCCGTCCGAGGGAGGAGCCCCGCCGGCCACCTTCACCGCCGTGCCCTGCACCTTGAACTCGAGTACGCCCATGTCGGCCAGCGGATAGCTGGTGTCCACCACACCCACGATGCCGTGGGCACCGGCCTCGGTGGCCTCTTCGACCATGCGGGTGAAGGAGGCGGTGAACCCCTCCGTCCAGGCGTTCTCCACCCAGGTCTGCTCGTAGTTCTGGCCCCAGGCGCGGTGCTCGGCCGACACCATGCCGTGGGGGCACTGCCAGTTCTCGGAGTAGCCGCCGGTGTTCCCGCCGTACATGGGGCCGTAACCGCCAAGGCCCATCCCCATGCCCCGCATCCCGTAGAACTGCCACTGCATCACGCAGAAGCCCTGGACGAAGCCGACCGGCTCGAGGCCCATCTGGAGACAGGCCGCGAAGTCGGGGACGGTGAGGCCCGAGGTGAAGGCCCCTTCGGAGAAGCGGCGTACGGCCGCCTCGGGGAGGTCGGCGGGGACCTGGCTCACGTGAGTCCCGGTCCCAACGGTTCCGGACCCATCAGTTGTCCAGCGAGATGATGGTGGTGGGGGTGGGCAGGGTCACGTCGTCGGACGTCTTGACCACGGCCGTGCCGAGGGAGAGGAACTCGATGGTGTGGCTGCCCCACTGGTGGGACTTCTCCTCGAGACGGACCCCGACGATGCCCGAGGCCCCCAGTTCGTTGGCTTCGTCCTGCATGCGGGTCATGGCCAGTTCCCGGGCCTCGTAGAGGGCCTGGGTGAAGTTGGGCAGCTCCACGTTCTGGCCCGCCGAGCCCAATGTGGCCCCGAGGCCTCGGTGGGCGATATGGTAGACGCAGGTTCCCATGACCAGTCCCTGGGGGATGTGGCCGGTCTGCATGAGAGTCCAGAAGTCCTGGCCCGAGAGGTCCGAGGTGAAGGGCTTGCCCAGCTTGTTCCGGTGGGAAACCCCGTTCTCCGCCTTGACGGCGGTACCCACGGCGATGAACTCGGCGGCGTCCTTGCCCCACTCGTAGTAGTTGACGTCGAGCCGGACCCCGACCACGCCGTCGGCCCCGAGCTCGGCGGCCTCCTCCTCCATACGGGTCATGGCCAGCTCGCGGGCGTTGTACATGGCCTCGGTGAGCTTGGTCAGCTCCTGGGACTGGCCCCACTTCCGGGTCTGGATGCCGGTGTGGTAGATCGACGAGCCCATCACGAAGCCGAGAGGGTGGAAACCCACCTCTTTGATGAGGAGAAACTCGTTGACCGAGAGGTCCGAGGTGAACAGACCGTTCTCGAGTTCCTTCAGTCGGCGACTGGCCCCTTCGGGCAGGTCCTGGGGGGTGTCCCCGGTCTCACTCACATCGCTCATGTGTTGCCTCCGATGACCATGTTCTCGAGGGCCAGGCGCACAGCCTGGCTATTGGCGGCTTCAGCCTTCAGCACGGTCAGCAGGCGGTTGAGCCAGGTGTCGATGTCGACCTTCTCGCTACGGATGCGGATGCCCCCCGAAGACCGCCCGATGGTGCAGGTGAGGCTGCTGCCATTGACCTCTACATCGAACTGGTCGTCGCCCATAGCGATCTTGAGGGACTTGATCTCCTCGGATTTTCGGAACCGGCCGGCCCTCTCCACCTTGAGGCGGGGGCCCAGAGCGTCCGACAACTGGTCCACCAGCACTTTCACCAGGATGTGGACGTCGGACCCGTCGGCCCGGAGCGACGCGGCCGCCAGTTCGAGGTCGAAGGAATCGTCCATAGCGCTCACATACGAACCCTAATCCCCCGACCCCGGGCAAGCGTCGGCGGGTCCAGCCGTTTTCGCTGGTGGCGGGAGGCGGATGATCGCGGTGCGGCTGCGGGATCGCCGTGATCGGTGTCGGTTAGAGTGAATGGCCGCTGCAGTTCCTGCCGTGCTCTCCTGAATCTCGAGGGGAGCGTCCAGGTGGTGCGGCTGTGACCAAGCGCTCGTAGCTCAACGGATTAGAGCATCTGACTACGGATCAGAAGGTTGGGGGTTCGAATCCCTCCGAGCGCACCAAAGAAAGCCCAGTTCAGAGGCAATAACTGGAGCCGAGTCGAGGATTCGGCTACCCTCAATTCCCGAAAAGCCAACAAAAAAGCCAACAACCTGTTGGATCGGCCGGAGGGGACATGTCGGGGAGCAAGCGACTCACCAAGGGAAAGGACACCTGGCAACTCCGGGTGTACCTGGGGCGAGACAGCCATGGCCGGGTCCGCCACCTGAACCGAACGTTCAAGGGCACCGCCCGGGCCGCCGACCGCGAGCTGGCCAGGCTGGTCACCGAGCAGGATCTCAAGCCGGCCCCCGTCGAGGAAGAACCCACGCAGTGGGGCCCGAAGACGACGGTCAACGATGCCATCGCCGCCTGGAAGGAAAACGGCTGGCAGGACCTCTCTCCCAAGACCACCCAGGGCTACGAGAGCATTTGGAATCGGAACGTCAAGGAGTCGATCGGGACTCGACGGATCGTCACGCTCAACTCCTATGACGTCGAGAAGTTCTTTCGCCGCCTGAAGGCGGAGGGAAACGGGCCCTCCACCGTCCGACAGGTCCGGGCTCTCCTGAGCCGTGCCTGCAAGCTCGCCCGCAAGTGGAGCGGTGGCGTCCTCCCGAACCCGATCGCCGAAGCCGAACTGCCGACGTGGAAGCTGGATGAGCGTCCAGACGAAGTGAGGTCCCCGGAGTTGGCCGAGGTCCTGACGATTCTCGAAGCAGCCAATGCGCACGACGAGCGATTCGGGGCGTACGTCCGGGTGGTGGCAGCAACCGGCATGCGCAGGGGGGAGGCCTGTGGACTTCGCTGGTCCGACCTCGACTTCCAAAAGGCAGAGGTCAGTGTCGACGAGTCCGTCATCGCGGCTGACGGCGGAGCAGTGGTCAAATCGCCGAAGACACGGGCGAGCATCAGGACGATCGCTCTTGACGCCGACACGCTCGACGTCCTCAAGCGACTGCGAACGACACAGCAGAAGCTTGCCAAAGCCTGCTCGCGCACGGTGGGTGACGACGGCTTCATCTTCTCCTTCGATCCGGGAGGAGCCACACCTCCCCACCCGGACTCGATGACGCTGCTGTTCTCCAAGATCCGCAAGAAGGCCGGCGTCGCTGTCCGACATTCATCTCCACTCCCTTCGGCATTTCCAGGCCACCTCCCTCGACCCCGTGCTGCCGGAGAAGCAGAAGCAGGCGCGACTCGGGTGGTCCACCGTTCACATGGCCAGGCACTACACCGACGCGATCGGAACCGAGGACCGGAAGGCGGCCGACCACATGGGTCAGCTGCTCTCTTCCGAAGCTTCCAAATGAAACCACGGTGCTGAGTCCGGCTGACCGTCCAGCTCCTCATCTGCGCCAATCGAGACTGGCTGCCGTGGGTCCTCTCCGGCAATCAGGCGCTCTACGGCGCTTCTCGGGATCCGGATACGGGATCCGATCAGGAACATGGGAAGCGGCAGGGTCCCTGCCTTCACCGCCCGATAGACCGTCGAGCGGGTCTCGCCCAGGAGGATGGCGGTCTCCTCGACGCTAAGCAGTGGTTTTGGCGTGCGTTGTGGTCGATTCATGCGGCGTCACCTCCACGTGGGTGCGGGCACTGCTGAACGACGACCCGGACACGGTCAAACACCTGATCGGTGCGAACTGGCCGAGGCCGCCGGTCGGCGAAGTCCCGGTTCGCCAGGGGCCTGTCCCGATCGGCGTCGGCGGCCATCTCGGAGACGACTTCCAGGAGTCGGGCGGTCTGGCCAGGCGACTCCACCAGCGGCAGTTCGAGTCCACCTCGTGTGACGAGAACGATCTGGACTTCACGCGACGTCTCGTGCGGGCTGCGTAGTCCGGTGACGGACTTCTTGAATGGTGACGAGCCCATTTGCCCAACCCCTGAGAGGGTCGAGGTGTCGGGGCTTTGAAGCATGCCTTCCAATGGTCTGAGCATTGCGGCTCCCTTGGTTGAGCGCCGGAGCGTTGTGTCCGGACTCTCTCCATCATCCGAATGAACGTCACCCTCAACGTCACCCTCGGTTCCTATAGCTGCGTCGCTACCATGAGGTGAACGTCACCCTGGCGACCGCCAACGTCACCCTCGACGCCCGCCAACGTCACCCTCGCGTCCACCAACGTCACCTTCCGCATTCACGCCGAACCGGCAGCGAGGGTGACGTTCCTGACCAGCCGAAATCGGACTTGAGGTCGTCACTTTCTGTGATCGACTCGAGGGCGGAGCGTGATGTCCAGTGCCTCGTTGGTGACGGCCCCAGGCTTGGTCGCTATCGATCTCCATGAGGTGAATGCCTTTTGCCCTATAGGGCTGCCATGCTTTCCGCTTCTATTGATCATCGAGGGGCGAGGGACGGTGAATGGCAACCCAGTAGACGCGCTCGGAGAGAGCTTCCTGCAGGACCTTCCAGACAAGGTGCGCCGTGAGTTGGCGGCCTCGGTCCGGATTGTCGAATTTCGCCAGGGCAGCTACATCTACGACCCACAGCTATCCATCGTTGCCGCCGGCACCCTCCGGGCCTTCATGGCCGACGAGTCCGGGCGTCACCTCACGGCCTGCTACTTCCGCCGTCCGGATGCCATCGGCATCGGCGATGCCGCCGGGCGGGTGTTCCCGCTGGCCTTCCAGGCGCATACCGACTGCACGTTGCTCCGCTTCTCCCAGGCTCAGTTCGACGAGATCATTCGAGCGAACCCCGAGGTCGGCTGGGCTGCGGCAAAGGTGCTTTCCGGAATCCTCGACCAGGTGCTGGGCGAACTCGCCCGGGTGGCCTTCCTGACCGTCCGAGACCGGGTGGCCCACCACCTGCTCGCACTGACGGAGTCCGGTGAACTGACAGCGATCCACCAGGCCGAGCTGGCCAGCGCCGTCGGATCGGTACGGGAGGTCGTCTGTCGGACAGCCACAGCGCTCCGAGACGAGGGCCTCGTGTCCGTTGACCAGCGTGGAGTGACGCCCGTCGACGAAGTGGGCCTCCGGCGTCTGATCGGACAGTGGGAGAACTAGTCACGCCTCGGTGTGACAAAAGTCCGACGTCGGTGCGACCCAGGTCCTACGGAAGTCACTGACAGCTCGGCTTTGTGCCGTCAGAGTCAGAACAGCTGACTCCCTCATGGAGACGGGGCATCCGAGACGGGACCAAGGCGTGGCCAAGTTCGACACTGGTGATCACACGTTCCCATCGCTGTCTTTCGGCGCGCCCGCCCTGCGTCAGAAATGCCTCCGACCTGGGAGGGTGACGTTGAGGGTGACGTCGGTGTGCTTCGCCGATTCTGATCCCAATGGGCCGATTCCTCCCACCGCCGATGCGGTCGACGACCGACAAATCGCCCGAGAAATTGTGCCTCTGACCTGGGAGGGTGACGTTGAGGGTGACGTTGCCCCGTCATTGTCACACCTGGGATGTAGCCCCTCGAGCAGGGAACCGTTGCCTGCCGAGCACAGGGCTCGTCACCGTGACGATTCGAACGGGAGGACGAGGAACATGACGCTGATCGGCCAACACGTGGTGACGCGGAAGTGGAGGCTTTCTGCTGGGGTGGCGATTGCGGCGGTTGTTCTGGCCGGATGCGGCTCCGCTGCGGCCGTACGAACGGCCCCGAGCCCGTCGACCACTTCGACCCCGAAGGAAGCCGGAGCCACCTCCACCTCCGCAATGGGCTCCGGTGGCTCCGTGGCGACTGCCGTGCTGAGTTCGTGGGAGTCGGCCCAGCAGACCCTCTACGGCTACCTGCAGGCGCCGTGGCAGCAGGACCGGGCCAATCTCGTGGCCGGCGAGTCGGCAGCCACGCTGTGGCCGAACCTGGCCAACTACTTCGCCGACCCCGCCCTCAAGTCCGAGCAGACGTTCCTCGTCGGCGTGAAGATGGGACAGCTCAACGGCCCCACCTCGTTCGATCTCGGTACTCCGAAGGTGTCGGCGCTCACCCCGACGACGGCAACGGTGATCGGCTGCCTCTCCGACACCGGGCACTACGACAGCGACGGGGCACCCGGACCCCCGACACTTGGTGGAGGTGCTGGCCACGCAAGCGGCACTTGGCACCTTGAGCTGGTTGGCGGAACGTGGAAGGTCGCCACGTTCCAGACCACCACGGTGCCCAAGTGCTGAACACGCAAGGCATTCGTCTCTGTCGCGGTTCTGGCAGCTCTGGCCTTGCCGTCGCTGCTCTGCCTTCCGGCGCACGCCTGGGCTGTGGCCGGTGGCGGGGGTAGCTGCACGGACTCCGGTAGCAGCGTCAGTTGTGGATCCGGAGTTTCCGGCACCACGGGCACCGGCTCGGGATCCGGAGGTGGCACAGCCCCAACAGGTGGCGGCAGCGGCAACCACGGTCTCCGTTCCGACGTGCCCGAACTATGTGCCCTATTCGTCGGAGTTCGACGGCCAGAGCGGTGGTCCTCCACCGGCCGGTGGCGTCCAGCCGGGTGCCTGGTACTTCAACACCTGTTCCACCGGATCTGCGACCGGTCAGGCCACCGGCGTGGTGTGGTTGGCCACGGGCCAGGCGGCACCCACGGTCCCGCCTCCTGATCCCAGCCGTCGCTGGCGCCCAGGCGGCCAGCGAGCTGCAGCTTCCGATCCCCACCTTGACCCTCAGCCCGGCGACCACCGGCTACGTGAACCTGGCCGAGTGGCTCTGGATCGACGCCACGGCGTGGCATTCCCTCTCGACCACCGCCCAGGCCTGCAACGCCGGTGGATGCGTGACGGCTACCGCCACGGCCACGCCGGCGTATGTCACCTGGAACACCGGCGACGGGTCGACCGTCACCTGTAACGGCCCCGGCACCCCCTACGACCCTGCGCTTCCCGCCACTGCCCAGTCGACGACCTGCTCGCACACCTACGCCACCACCTCGGCCGGCCAACCCTCTCCCGACGGCAACCCGAACGATGCCGCCTTCCCGATCACCGCCACCATCACCTGGACGGTCACCTGGGCGGGTCCGGACGGCTCGGCCGGTGCCCTGCCCAGCCTCACCACCCGGGGAGCGACCTCCCTCGAGGTGGCCCAGATCGAGTCCGTCAACAACTGAGGAACTGGAGTCCCATGGCCGTCACCACCGCACCCACCCGTTCCACCTTCACCACACCCCCGCCCACCGGCGAGAGCCGGTCCGGCGGGCTGCGGATCTCGTCGACCACCCACCAGCGCCGTCCGTGGCAGATCGGCCTCGGCGTCGCCCTGGTGCTGGTGTGCGCAGCCGTGGCCGGCGCGGTCTTCCAGTCGTCGGCCAAGAAGGTGACCATCCTGGTGGCGGCCAAGAGCCTGCCTGCCGGCACCGTGCTCACCGCTGGCGACCTCGCCACGGCGTCGATTCCGGCCTCGGGCGACATCACGGCCATGGCGGCCACCGGTTCCTCGGCCGTGGTCGGACAGCAGCTCGACACCCCCGTCTACTCCGGTCAGGTGCTGGTCAAACAGATGCTGGCCGCCACCCCGCAGCTCGCCTCGGGTGAACAGGTGGTGGGCATGCTGTTGAAGGGCGACCAGATGCCGTCGGTGGCCCTGGTGGCCGGCGATGTCGTCCAGGTGGTCGCCGTCCCCCAGGCCGGCCAGGGGTCGACGATCGGAGGAAGCATCGGGCAGACGCTGGTCCCCTCGGCCACCGTGTTCGCCGTCGGACCCGCACCGGCCAACCAGACCCAGTACGTGGCATCGGTCTCCCTGGAGATCCCCGGTTCAGATGCCGCCCAGGTCACCTCCTATGCCGCCGCCGATCAGATCGGACTCTCTCTGGTCAGCGAAGGCGTGCCATCAGGGGCCGGCAAGTGACCCTCATCGCCCTCGCCTCGGTCAAGGGATCGCCGGGGGTCACCACTGCCGCCACCGCCCTGGCTGCCAGCTGGCCGGCGGGGCGCCGGGTCCTCCTGGTCGAGGCCGATCCCTTCGGCGGTGACCTGGCCCCCCGCTATGGCGTGGCGCCAACCGGTGGCCTCTCCTCGCTCTTCGCCGCCGCTCGCCGCACCCTCCAGCCGAGCGATGTCTGGGACCACGTCGACCACCTCCCCGGCGGCCTCCCGGTGCTCTTTGGTCTGGGCGGCATGCACCAGGCCGTCGCCAACGAGAAGGCCTGGCCGATCGTCGCCGATGTGCTCGGTGCCCTCGACGCCGATGTGGTGATCGATGTGGGTCGACTGCTCCCCAACCTCGCAGGGGGAGTGCGGGAGGTGCTGGCCCGTGCTGATGCCCTGGTGGTGCTCTGTCCATCCACGCTCGAGGCCATCGTCCACCTGCGGGAGGCGCTGCCCAGCCTGACCGCCGAGTTGCGAGGGCGCAGCTTCTCGTCGTCCCCACCGGAGCGCCCCAGTTCTCGGCGGCCGACATCGGACGCACCCTGGCGATCGAGGTGCTTCCGCCCATACCCGACGACCCGGGGGCAGCAGCCGCGCTTGGCCAACCGCCGATCGGTGAAGCGGCTCGAGCGGACCCGACTGCTCCGGTGGGCGGCCGACACCCTCGGTGCGCTGGGCATCGACGCCACACCACCGGTCGAGTCTGAGGAATCGCCGATGTCTGCGGAGCAGACCGAGGCGGACCCGAGTGCCACCACAACGACTGATCCTGTCGAGACGCATGAACCCGACGAGTCTCCCGATGGGACACGGCCAGAGGGCCAGCTGGCTGGAGCTGCCCCGTCTACGACAAGAGAGGCGGTCTGATGAACGACGCCGAGCGCCGGGAGCTCGAGCAGTTCGCCGCCGAGCATGTGGCCGACGGCATCGTCCGCTTCGGAGCGGCCGGGATGAGCGAGGGCGAGCGCCGTTCGTTCGTCGAGAAGCTGGCCCGAGAGGCCATCGACGAGGCGGCCCGGTCCATGGTGGAAGGGGCAGTCACCACCCCGACCGCCGAGGAAGAGGAGCAGATCGTCCGGCGCCTGGTGGCCAGCCAGCTCGGCCTCGGCCGCCTGCAGCTGCTGCTGGACGAGGACGACATCGAGAACATCAACATCAACGGCGCTGACCGCGTGTGGGTCAAGCGGGCCGACGGGATCAAAGAGCAGGTCGACCCGATCGCCGACTCCGACGAGGAGCTGATCGAGCTGGTCCAGCGGGCGGCCCGGGCCCACCACACCGGGGGCGAGCGCCGGATCGACAGCGCCAAGCCCATCGTCGACCTCCACCTGGCCGGAGGGCACCGGCTGTCGGCCATGATCGAGGTGTCCGACCGACCGTGCGTGTCCATCCGCCGCCATCGTCTGGTCGACCCCACGCTGTCGGACCTGGCCGACTCGCATCACCGACGAGCTGGGCCGGTTCCTGACTGCCGCCGTGCGGGCCCGGCTCAACATGATCGTCTCGGGCGGCACCGACGCCGGCAAGACCACCCTGCTGCGGGCCCTGGCCGCCGAGGCCGACCCGGCCGACCGGATCGTCACCATCGAGCTGTCCTATGAGCTCGGGCTGCACGAGCTGCCCCACCGCCACCCCGACTGCGTGGGCTGGGAGACCCGGGAGGCCAACACCGAGGGCCAGGGGGCGGTCTCCATGGACTACCTGGTGCAGCGGGCCAACCGCCACGATGCCGACCGGGTCATCGTGGGCGAGGTCCTGGGGGACGAGATCGTGCCCATGCTCAACGCCATGACGGCGGGCAAGGCCGGCTCGATGTGCACCATCCACGCCGACTCGACCGAGGGCACCTTCGGCAAGATCAAGACCTACGCCTCCCAGTCGCCCAAGCATCTGTCCGACGACGCGGCGGCCCAGCTCACCGCCCAGGCCCTCGACCTGGTCATCTTCGTGCGCAAGCGGCCGGACGCCTCGGGCCTGGCCCGGCGGTATGTGTCCTCGGTCCGGGTGGTGGAGGACGCCGACGGACCCCACGTCATCTCGACCGAGATCTTCGCCGAGCCCGAGGGTGGCGGTCCGGCCGTCCTGCACCTGGGCATGCCGCCGGGCCTTCGCGAGCGCCTGGCCGACGTCGGCTACGAGGCGCCGATCCAGCGGTGTTCGGCCGATGACTCCGGTCGTGGTCCTGGTCGGGGCCGGCATCGGGGTGGGCCTCGCCCTGGTCATCTCCGGGCTTCTGGTCGACCGGCACCCCGGTCGGGCGCATGGCGCATGACCAAGCGGCTGGACCCGGCCAACCGCCAGGCCGCCCTCTGCGCCGTCGCGCTGGCTCTGATCGTCGGACTGATCACCCGCTGGCCGGTGGGCGCGGCCATCGGCGGCGCGGTGGGCTGGACGCTGCGCTCGGCCCTCCAGCCCAACACCTCCCGTCGGGTCACGGGTCGCCTGGAGGCGCTGGCCACCTGGATCGAGGCGCTCCGGGACAGCATCGCCGCCCACCGGGGACTGCTGGCCGCCATCGAGTCCACCGTGCAGACGGCACCACCGTCGATCCGGGACAACGTGGCCGCCCTGGTCGTCCGGATCAAAGGCGGCGTGGCCCTCGACGCTGCGCTCTACACCTTCGCCGACGAGCTGGGCGATGCGGCCGTCGACGAGGCCGTGGCCCCACTCATCCTGGCCAGCCGGTTCGGAGGCTCCGACCTGCAGAGCCTCCTGGCCACCGCTGCCGCCAACACCAGGGACCAGATCGCCCTCTGGCAGCGCATCGAGATCGCCCGGGCCAAGCCCCGGCGGGACATGCGCCTGGTCATCGCCGTCACCCTGGTCTTCACCCTCGGCGTGCTCCTGGTCGGCCACGGCTACTTCAAGCCGTTCGGCACCCCGATCGGCCAGATCGTCCTTCTGGCCGTGGCCGGTCTGTTCGCCGCCGGCTTCGCGGCCATGAACCGACTGTCCCGTCCGCAACCCATGCCCCGACTCTTCGGCACTGCCGCAGGGAACCCGTCGTCGACCGATCCCCGAGCCGCCACTGGCGCTGCTCCGGCCCGGGCCGGACGGGCGTAGGGGGCAGCGATGGTCGTCATCATCCTCATGGGACTCGGCGTCGGCGTCGGTCTGGCTGCCGTGGTCTGGGGCCTCTTCCCGCCGCCGCTCACCCTTCGGGCGGCTCTGGCCCGTCTGTCCGGGGAGCAGGTGACCGCCCCGACCGACGTCCTGATCCACGGGGTGGGCGGGGCCCGGCGACTCTGTGGGCACCTGCTCGAGGTCAACGTCCGGAAGGTCCCGAAGCTCGCCGACATCGTCCTTCCCGACCTGGCCATCACCGGCACGCCGGCCGAGACCTTCGCCGTCAAGGTCGTCGGCTACGGGATCGGGCTGGCCCTCCTCGGCCCGGTGGCTGCCGTTGCCGCCGGGGCGGTCGGGGTCCACCCCGGCATCGAGGTTCCCGCCCTCGGAGTCCTGGTGCTCGGGGGGCTCGGCGTGGTCACGCCGTTCATCGATCTGCATCAGGCCGCCACCCGGCGTCGCCGGCACTTCTGCCACTCGCTGTCCACCTACGCCTCCCTGGTGTCGATGGCCATGGCCGGAGCCATGGGGTGGTCGAGTGCGCTGGAGGTGGCCTCCACCGTGTCGTCCACCGACTGGGCCATGGCCGAGATCGCCCAGAGCCTGCTGTGGGCCCAGGCCTACCGCAGGCAACCCTGGGAGGGGCTCGAGCGACTGGCCCTCCGTTTCGACATCCCCGACCTCACCGATCTGGCCCGGTCCATGGCCCAGGCCGGTGACGGAGCCCGCATCCGGGACTCCCTGGAGGCCAAGGCCCACTCGCTCCGGCTGAAGGAGACCTCCGCTCTGGAGGACTCGGCCCAGGCGGTCACCCAGAAGATGCTGCTCCCCGGCGTGCTGCTCATGGCCGGCTACGGCCTCCTCATCTTCTATCCCGCACTGGCGTCCTTCACCGGGAGCCACCTGTGACGCCCGGTCGCAGGCCGAGCCGAGCAATGCCGGCATCGACAGCCAGACATCAGATCCGAGTCCATCGATCCACCAACCAACCCATAGGGGCAACACGAAACGAGGAGCGCCATGTCCATGAGAACCATCACCAGTCAGCTGAGAGAACGGACCCGATCGGCCGTCGAGACGATCGTCGCCGTGGTCCGCTTCCTCCGTGCCTACATCTCGGCCCGGTTGACGCCGGTCCTGGGCGACGACTGCGGCGAGATCGCCTCCTGGGTGGTTGTGACCGCCCTGGTCGTCGTGGCCGCCATTGCCATCGTGACCATCGTCGTGACCAAGCTGACCGCCACCGCCAACAACATCCAGACTCCCTGAACAGGGCTCGGATGGATCCCGACATGGCACAGCCGGAAACGGTCAGTGACTCGCCTCAACGGCCATTGGGCTCGCGTGCCGTGACGCCTCACTGTCCGGGTTTCTGCCACCGGGGTGGTCGCCATCGAGCCCGCCGATGTCGGGGCGATGCCGGGCTGGCGGAGTTCGTGGTCTGTCTACCCGTGTTCTTCCTGCTGGTCATCGCTGGGGTCCAGTATGCGCTGTGGTCGCACGCCAGCCACCTGGCTCGAGCGGCGGCCGAGCAGGGGAGTCAGGTGGCGTCCGGCTACGGCTCGACGCTGTCCGCCGGCACCCAGGCGGCCCAGAGCTTCATCGCCACCACCGGTCCCGGCACGTTGACCGATCCACAGGTTGTCACCAGCACGCGTTCGGGCGATGTGGCCCAGGTGACGGTCACCGGCCGGGCCCAGGCGCTGATTCCGTGGCTCGATCTCACCGTGTCGGCCACCAGCAATGCACCGATCCAGGAGTACCGGACCAGTGGGTAGCCGGGAACGTCGGATCCGTGGGGACGATGGCCAGGCCATCGCCGAGCTGGTCATCGTCGCCCCGGTGCTGCTGCTGGTCATCGTGCTCATGGTTGCCCTGGGCCGGATCGATTCGGCCCAGGGCGACGTCGAGTCCGCAGCTCGGGCCGGGGTCCAGGCGGCCGTCGTCCAGGCCGACGCCGCCGACGCCCAGAGCGAGGCGACCTCTGCTGCAACCAGCACCCTGGCCGGAGCCGGCCTCACCTGTCCCTCGCCTCAGATCACCACGGACACGTCCAACTTCGTGGCTGGCGGCACGTGTGTCGGTGACCGTCACCTGTGTGACCAGCCTGGCCGACGTGTCGGTCCCCGGCGTGCCTGGATCGAAGACCCTGACGGCCACTGCCACCGCCCCCATCGATGAGTTCCGGACGATCGGCGGTGGCGACATGAGGATGACCGCCATCGGCAGCTGGCGAACGCACCTCTGTCGACGCTCCGACGACGGACAGTTCCTGGCCATGACCGCCGTCTTCATGACCATGTTCCTGGCCCTGGCCGGGCTGGTGAC
Source organism: uncultured Acidimicrobiaceae bacterium (assembly GCA_963831535.1). Classification (GTDB taxonomy): domain Bacteria; phylum Actinomycetota; class Acidimicrobiia; order Acidimicrobiales; family RAAP-2; genus Bog-756. The sequence continues at coordinate 433,900 of CAWHQP010000005.1, forward strand.
CGACGGAGGCCACTACCTCGACGTCAAACAGCAGGCCGCCTCGGTGGCCGAGCAGGCAGCCCGGGCGGGTGCGGGGTCACTCGACGTTGGCCAGCTCCACGCCGGCACCGTCGCCGTCGACCCGACCGTCGCCGTCACCACGGCCGAGAACTACATGAGCTCGGCTGGCCAGCCCGGCACCGCCTGGGTGGTCGGCAACACCGTCTACGCCCAGATCAGCGAGCGCGTGCCCACCCAGCTCCTCGGCATCATCGGCGTGGGGAGCCTGGCCCTGTCGGTCACCGAGTCGGCCACCGACGTGAGTGGCATCACCACAGGAGGATGACCGTGCCCACTCGATCCGACCCTGCCTCAACGATCCGCTCGAATGTTGCCGACCGACCAACTGGTCGCCAGATCGCTGGCGGTATCGGCGCCCTCGGTGTCTTGGTCATCGGGCTGGTGGGCATACCCGATCGTGCTCGCATCGCTGTCGTCGGTTGGCCGCTCCCACACCACGTCCCGAGCGGCAGTGAGGCGGCGCACGCCCTCGGCGCTTCGATCCCGGACTCGTTCTGGCCACGCCTGTTCGCCATCTTGGCCTGGCTGGCCTGGGCCTACTTCGTCTTCTGGGTCGTCATCAGCCTTGTCGACCAGGTCCGTGGTCGTAGGACCGGTCACCGCTCCCACCTGGTCGGCTCCAGTGCCATGGCCGCCCTGATCACCGCCGTCTTGGTCCTCGGTCAGCTCCGCGGTGTCCACTCGGCGGCCGGAGCGGTCCGCAGCGGACCTCCGAGCACCCGCCTCCGGTGGTGCAGCTGCTCTCCCAGACGACATCGGACGGTCTCCTCCTCGATGGCCACCTCGACCGCCCAGTCGACTTCGCAACCGGCCACCGTCACCCACACCGTCGTGCCGGGCGACACGCTGTGGGGCCTCGCCGTCCGGTACTACGGAGACGGCGAGCAGTGGCCGACCATCTTCCGGGCCAACGTGGGCCTGTCCCAGCCAGGAGGTGGAGCGCTCACCGATGCCCACTGGATCTATCCGGGGTGGTCGTTGACCATTCCCGGCGCTACCCAGGCACCCCCGTGGCCCCGACGACGGCTCCGCCGTTGCAGACCCCTTCGCCCGCCATCTCGCCCACCGCTCCGGCCGTGACCTCGCCCGCCGAAGTCACACCCCCTTCCACCAGCGGTTCGTCCAACAGCGGCGAGTCCGGCAGTAGTAGCTGCAGTCGGTGTCGGCTCCGTACCTAAGGGAACGGCTCGAGCCGGAGGCAAGCGACCGGCGAGTCAGCGACCCTCCGATACTCGGTCGGCTACCGATCACCACTCAGAACCCACGGCTCCCCGGACAACCATTCCGACCCGACCGCCGCTGACCCTCCACCATTCCGGTGGCGCACATGCCAACCACGGCGACCGGCCGAATGCCGGTGCCAAGGTTCGTCCACCCGTTCCGCACCCGCCGGGGAGCGATATTGGACCAATTGCCATGGGTGCCGGCCTCTTTGGCCTTGCCGCCATCGGTCTGGTCACCGCACTCGACCGCCGGCGACGTCGGCAGCTCGGACGACGGTCCTTCGGCGGCCGCATCTCCCGGCCGGAGCCGAAGAGCCCGCTCGCTGACCTCGAACTGCAGCTGCGCCACTACGCCCGGGCCGGCCAGGTGTTCTGGCTCTGCCACCTTCCCGAGCTGCTCGGCCACGCTGCCGAGGTGGCCGCAGTGGCACCACCGGAGGTGGTGGGTGTCGAACTGATCCACGATGGCCTCGAGGTGTTGGTGACCGGCGACAGCGGGGAACCCCTGGCCCCGTTCACACGTCGGGCCGACCGCCCCGACGTCTGGCACCTGCCCTTCGCCACCGATCCGGGCGTCGTCGACGAAGCCACCGCTTCCTCGCCCGTTCCCCTGGCGCTTGCCACCGTGAGCCACGGCGCGGCCGGTGCAGTGCTGGTCAATGTGAGCCGCTACCGGTCCATTCACCTCACCGTCTCTGCCGAACAGGTGGAGGGCCTCCTGGCCGCCATGGCCACCGAGCTGGCCGGCACGACTGCACCCGTGGGGACAGCAGTCATCGCCGTCGGCTTCGGCTACGGCGTGATCGATCGCCTCGACGGGGGGATCGTCGTTGACGATCTCGACGAGGTAACGGCGCTCCTGCGACGCTGACCAAGAGGCGATCGTCCTGGTTGACTCCCGGGCCACCGAGGACGAGCTTCTCGACGCCGTCCAACGATCAGGAAAACGTCCATCTGGTCACGGCGGGCCTCGTTGCCCCCTCGAACACCGTGCTCGTCGTCGATCCGGAGCACCCGTCCCTGGAGGACCACACGTTCGGCTCCGCCCTACCGGCCCATGTACCCGACGAATCGCTCGAAGAGGTGCAGGCCCTCTTCGACCTCGCCGAGGAGGCCCCGGGCACCGACTCACCACAGCGGCGAGGTCGAACCCGGAGCAGACGTCAGGCGGCGAGAGGTCCGTAGGGGAGGTGTTGATCGGAATCCTGGGAGAACCGATGATCACCGTCGACGGTGGCGATCCACGGGAACTTATGGAGGCCGTCTCGACGACTGCGGGGACCAAAGCTGGCAGAGTGGTCGAACTCCTCGTCTACCTGGCCTCTCACGACGGAACCGCCACCCGGGGCGAATGGCTGACCGACGTCTCGCCGGACAAGGCACTGAGCGATGGGTACGTCCGGAATCTGGTCCTCCTCACCCGGCGGTCGCTCGAAGCCGTCACCGGTGACCCAGACCTCCTCTCCTACGACAAGGCCACCCAGCGGTTCTCGCTGGACGCGAGGGTCACGACCGACTGGAGACAGTTCCAATCAGCGATCTCTGCTGGAGAACCTGTGGGGCTGAGAGCTGCACTGGAGCTCGTCCGAGGTGCTCCCTTCGGAGTCGATCCCGACCCGTGGACATCGGCCAGTGGCCTTTCCTATGTCGTCGGGGAGGCCATCACCGATGCGGCACTGACCCTTGGCGAGCTCGCTCTGGAACGATGGGCGATCCTCGGCTGGCGGCTTGGGCTGCCCGCCAGGGACAACTGGCCAACCGGTACGACCAAGGTCTGTGGCGGATTCTCCTCAGGGCTGCTCCAGACGATGCTGCCCGACGCCAGATCTGGGACGAACTCCAGGATTTGCTCGCTGTCGATGGCGATACCGCCCTGGACCTTGAGTCAGCCACCATCGACCTTTATCGTTCGTTCAGAGTTCCGAGACGGACGGCTCAAGACGTCGTCGTGCTTCAGGATGACGACGATGCCGTCCTACCGACCCGGCAAGCCATCTAACGACGTTGCAGACCGATTCGGACCGCACCGTGGGTACTGGAATCATGGGGCTACGGCGAAAGCGAGCACAGCGTCGCTCAGGACAGTTGCTTGTAGGTGCCCAAACTCGAGCTGCGGAACTTTGAAATACATCCATGTCGTGTCGGTAAGAAGGCTCGCATTCTCAGCCCAGATGGTTGCAGCCCTATCTTTGTGGGCAACGTCGATGTTCTCCTGCCCCTTCGTCTCTATGACGTAGTGGACCCCGTCCCGGTCGACAGCGACAAAATCTGGCTCGTAGTAGCGAAGATTGGTTGCGCTGTCGGTGTACTCGATCGTGAACCCGAACCGCCTGGGTAGCTTGGCGAACGAGGCGACGTCGGTGGCATCCTGAAGGAAGCGGGCGAACTCTCGCTCGAAGTCGTTGTCCGCCGCGACCAGGTTGAAGACGGTCTTGCTCGCTTCGAACGTCGGCCGAGAAAACGGGAAGGGCTCCGTCTCCGAGAGGGGCCGCCCAGGTGCTCCAGGCATCGGCGCCAGCTCCTCAACGACGAGCGCTCGGAGCACCGTGCGAACGTCTTGACCGTCACGTACTGCGCGACGCTCGTGGCGATCGCCCGGATCATGGACTTGTCCGTCAGATCGACGTTCTCGCCGAACGCGCGGTCTCGCAAGAAAATCGCGGACCTTGGGCACGAGAGCTGCGAACTGAGATGGCAACTTGACGTCCTGGGCGATGCGCTTGGCGTAGTAGGAGATCACCTCTTCGGCCGTCTGCGGCTCGGGGATCGTGTAGTCCCGCTCAACGAGCTTTTGCAGGGTAATGATGTCTACGCCCTCGTAATGGAACTGCTCGCCGCCTTGTCGCCCTCTTTCTTCGGGAGCGTGGGACAAGTAAGCTTCGACGACGTCGATCGCCGCGATCTCCTCTGCAAGCGTCTTCTTTCGGGCGAGAATCGGGCTCAGTACAGGAACCGTGATGTCCTGTCCGAGCTTGTCAGGGTCGGGCGCGATGGTCGTGATGACCACCGGGTCTTTCAGATCGAATGTGTCGAGGGTGATGTCCTCGTCCTTCTCCAACTGCTCGACGAACTTGAGGAATGCCGGGTTGCCGATGACGTCGACCCGCTCGATGTATGACGAGGAGTCTGAGCCGAACATGAGGCGCAGGCCGCGCCCGATGGTCTGCTCGGGCAAGATGTTGGCTTTGGCGGTATAGGGGCGCAGACCGACGATCACGGTGACGTTCTGGACGTCCCAGCCCTCGCGGAGCATGAGAACGCTGACGATCGCATTGACCGGGCTCTGTCCCTCGTCCACCCGTCGAGCGACGACCTCTGGCCGCATCAAGGTCCTTCTTGGAGACGTCGCCGCTGCGGTCGGTGTGGATGACGAGAAGTTGGGCGTCCCCATTGTCAGTTGCGCCGAACTCGGTCGGGTACTTCACGCGTAAGGTAGTCGCCAACGTCGTCGGCTTCAGCAGTGCTGTTGAGCATGACGAAGAGAACCGGCTTCTTGCCGAGCGGCTTGAGCTGGTCTCGGTACTCCCGCCAGCGTTCCACACCAGCTGTAAGGTAGCCCTGATATTTGACGCTGGCGACGTCGGACGTGCCTCGTCCGATCCCCGCCGTGACGCCCTTCATGGGTCGTTTCACGACGCCGTCGATGATCGCTTGCTTCAGCGGATAGTCGAAGACCGTCCACGTGAAGAGACCGCCCTTTTGGTATCGAGGCGTCGCTGAAAAGTCGAGCTGCCCAGCACACCGGCTGGGTTCTCCTCATTGAGTCGCCGGATGACCCTGCTCCACTCGCTCTCCTCGTCGTGGACGTGATGACCCTCGTCGTTGATGCACGAGAGCAGGCACACTCGTCGATCGGCGATCCGCTCGTCGAAGTCCTCGACCTCTGTCGCCGATGCAGGAGGGATGGGACCGAGCACATCGGTCATCACCTCCGGCTCGTTCTGACTCGGCAGTGCCTAGCACGCTCATAGAACTGTTGGATGTTGGTGAGGTACAAAGCACCCTGCGAGCTGGCCCGCTCATGGTCTCCCCGCATATAGAAGTCCATCTCCCAGAAGATGCGAAGTTCAGGCGGGATGATCGGGTCGGTCTGGAAGATCCGTCCACCGCCGAAGTCGGAACGCAGGCGCTCGAATACGATGACGTTCGGGGCGACTACGCAGGAAGGTCTTGGCGTAGTCATCTCGCCCCTCAGCCACGGCGTTGAAGTATTGCCAAGCGATGGTGAGCGCCATGACCTTGGTCTTGCCGGTGCCAGTTGCCATCTTGATGGCGTACCGGGCAAAGTCGTCGTACTGGAGACATGGATGCCCGGCACCTTGGCGAATCGCTCGACCAGGTCGCGGTGCCGCCGGATCTGCTCAACCTCGTATAGCCAGACCAAGGTTTCGATCGCCTCTCGCTGTGCGTAGTAGTACTGGAAGAGCTGTCCGTCAGGGAGTGCGATGATCCGGTCGAGAACCAGTGATTGAAGAGCGTTTTAGTCGTGTCGCTGGCACCCTTGTACTTCGCCTGGCGCCACTCCTCGACCGCTTTTCGGATTTCAGGAACACAGGGGGCGGTCGTGACTCGAGCGGTCGAGTAGATCCTGCTGCTCACCTTGCGGCTGCTCCGTGCCCTACCTGCCATGACCAGCGACCTTAACGTTCAATGGCCTTCGTCGTGTCGTTGCCGAGGATATCGATGACCTTGACGACAACCGTGTAGTCGCCCGGCTCCGGGTACTGATAGGCAATCGATAGTGTCAGATCCGGTGAGTCCAGAGATCGGATAGGCTTGCCACTGGTTGTGGAACGTGTCGTCCTTGTTATCCCAATCCACAGCCCAATAGTCGATCCACTGGGACCAATGCGTAACAGCCTTCTGCACGTCGGCAGGAACATCGTCGAGTGGGATGACGAAATCCTCAAGTGTCAGTGTGACTGTGAGATCTGATTCCGCCATCACTGCCGAGAGGGCCGCCAACTCGTAGAACCGCACATCTCCTTGATCTACAGCCTTCTTTTCAAGCACCTCGCGTGGGATCCGTACGAGCCTCAGCTCGATGCCTGCTTTCTCGGCGTCTTGTCGAGCAATCTCGTTCAGCTCGAAGGCGAAATCCCAGCCGAGAATATCAACGCTCTGCGTTTTCGGAGCATCCTTTCCAGTCCCGACGGATTTCCGGAACTCTGCGACGATCTGTTTCACGTCACCGACAGTGACGGGAGAATCGACGGTGCCGATATGGACCATACGGCCCTGCTTGAGTCCGTGCAGCCAGGCGTACCCGTGCACCGGTGAGGCATGGTAGAGATCCAAAATGAAGGATCGATACGCCGCCGTGCGGGTGGAAGCCGTCTCGCCAAACTCGGCCGTTTGCCAGACTTGTCGCTCGTATTTGCCAAGGTTCTGCACTACGAATGGCTTCAGATCTGGAGTTGCCAGTAGACGCTTGCGAGTGGTGTGGATCGAGAACCGGCTCAGGTCACACGTGATCCAGCGGCGACCAAGTTGCTCCGAGACCACAGCAGTCGTTCCGGATCCAGCAAAGCAGTCGAGTACCAAGTCTCCAGGCTCAGAGGAGGAGCGGATGATCCGGTCGAGGAGGCTTGTTGGTTTTTGGGTTGGATAGCCGACCATCTCGGGTCGAGCCATCATCTTCAAGTCGTCCCAAATCGACTGCAGCGGGACACCCTCCGCCTCGTCAAGGTACTTTTTGTACTGCGGAATATTGTTCTTCGAGATGACGATCATGTCGTTGGCTAATGCGTCATCAATCTTCTTTTGGCTCCATCGCCAGTATTTTCCTGCTGGTGGTCTAAGGACCAACTCTCCAAATCGCCGCGTGTTGTCATCCTTGCTGCTGTAGACGTGCGTCGCATGGAGCGGGAGGAGCCTGTAACTGCGCTCGCCGTCTTTGTGTCTGTACGCCTGTGCTACATATTCTTCTCGGTACTCTCCAAAGACTGGATTGAATAGTCCACCGCTTCGTCGGTAATACAGAAGCGTGTCGTGGATTCGTCCATAGCCGCCAGGGTCGTTGTGAGTGTTCGCCCGGCGCCAAACGATCTCATTCTTGAATGCATCGGAGCCAAGGACTTCGTCAAAGATGACCTTGGCGTAGTGCACGGCCCGCCAGTCCAAGTGAACATAGAGGCTCCCCGATGGCGAGAGGAGTGCACTGAGGTAGGTGGCGGTGTCGGCGAGCCACTGCACGTAGCTGTCGAGGCCCTTTCCCCAAGTGTCTCGGTACGCCTTCTGTTCGATGACACTGGGCTGCTTGGCGAAGCTCGTCGTGGACTCTGGGACGGCAGCCGAGTACGAAAAGTCAGCCCCCGTTGCGAATGGCGGATCGATGTAGATGAGATCAACCTGCCCAGAGAACTCGTCTAGTAGCGATGGCAATATGTACTTCTTGTCTCCCCATACGAGGCGATTGCGCCAATCTTCCCGGCGCTCCGTGGCGAAGAAGTCGAGCGTCCGCTGCCGCTCTTGTGCCGACTCGTTGACAGTCTCGACGGATTGGAAGGGCAGAGACACCCTCGGTGGAGTAACCCTCCGACCTGCGGCGTCGTACTTGCCGTCCCAGATCAGCTCAGGCACGGGGCATCCCGGGTCGAGGGACGGACACAGACGCCAAGGTGAACATGACCCCGATGATAGAAGAGGGCTGTGACCAGCACCGGAAGTGGGGGCGAACCCCAGGTCGTAGGGCGGGGCGAGTGCCTCGATGTAGCTCGTCATTGTGAGGGCCTTCCTGCGGAGCACCTCCGGAGCGGTGAGTCACCGGTCTCGGCAATCTGCCATCATCGTGGTTATGAAACACGTCGCCGGGCGTTCCTCCGCCTGCCACCCAAGACCAAGGCGATGTCTCCGTACCGGACCGCTGGCTATTTATGGTCTCGGTGAGTGGAGAGTCCGTGCCAGACGATTCAGGACGAATTGGGATGCCGAGGATCCAGAGTTCCCTTTTGCCATCATGCCGGAGCGGCTCAGCATCTCGGACGCCCCGTTTGCGAAATCGACGCACTACCTCTTCAGATTTCCGGCGAAATTCCACCCACCGGTTGTGCGGGCTCTTGTGGAGCGGTACACGGATCCGGGCGACCTCCTGTTGGACCCGTTTTGTGGCAGCGGAACTCTGTTAGTCGAGGCTGCGATAGCTAGTCGGCCGAGTATCGGTCTCGACGTCGATCCATTGTCCGTTCTAGTTAGCAACGTGAAGGTCTCTCGCTTCAACGAGAAATCACTTCGATCAAATGCCCAGAATCTGCTCGCAAGTCTTGAGCGCAACAGACGACCCAAGACTGCGTACGAGAAGATGGTGAAGACTGATCTGAGCGAGGCCGCATACGTGCGTGAGCTGAAAGGGATCTCCGAAGAGGTTCCAGTGATTCCGTTCATCACTGGTTCCGACGATATGTGATTCATCGATCTTGCCTACATCCGACGAGCGGATCGTTCACTGGAGCGCGGTCCGAACCACCGAAGATTCTTCGAAGTCGTATTTGAATCATAATTGGAATTCGTCGAATGCCGATCCCGTCGCTATTTCAGGACTCGAATACACCTCTCACATGAGGCGGAGAGATGAGGCCGGCCATTGGTCGACCCATACCTCCTGTTCGAGACAGCCGTAGAGCGGGCCATCACGGCGGTGGCCAACTTTTCTGCAGCGACACGAATGGGTGAGTCAGCAAATGCATTTGTCGGAGATGCCACGGAGCTGGGGACCTTCGAGGGCGGGCCAGTAGACGCGGTCATTACAAGCCCTCCGTACCATGGAGCAGTCTGACGATTACCGCCGACATCAACTCGAGCACTTCTGGCTCGGCCTAACTTCAACTCAAACGGACCGGCTGGAGCTGTTGGGTCGTTACATCGGTGGACCGAAGGTGCTCAGAGTGACCGATTCGTACTCGACGGAGTCCTTGCCACCACTCTTGTCAAAGATCGGGAATCCCGAATTCGCCAGGTATCCCTGAACGAGCTGATGCCTTCAAACACTACCTAGTGGCGATGCAGAAGACCTTCGAGGGTCTCGCTACCACCATCAAGGTAGGCGGATACGTCCTGATGGTGGTCGGTCACTCCTCGTGGAATAGTAGCCACATACCCACGACTAATCTCTTTGCTGAATATTCTAAGAAATGGTTTGAATTGCAGGATGTCCTGTGGTATCCGGTAAAGAATCGTTATATGAGCTATGCCCGTCACAATGGTGCGAACATAGAGACCGAATATGTACTCGTGTTCCGACGCAAGATCAAGTAGTTCCGTCCAGCCACTGATTCATATATATTGCCCGAACATGCGCAGGAAGCTCGCTGTTGTGACAGCGAGCATTTCGAGCACACGATCCTTCTTGGTCTCAAGCGTGACAACATCACCGATGATAGTCATGTGTCCCGGTGCCATTACGGCCAGCGCCTGAATCCAATCTCGTAGCTCCTCCTTTTTCGTCTCGATCTCGAAGTTAATCCGAAGCTGTGTGACGAGCGCCGCAAGCTCTACGGCATCCTGGCTCTGCGCCTGCTCTGCCGCAAGCGCCTCGAGGACGGCCTTTAGCGGTGGTAGATGCTCCTCCTCATCAGGTAGTGCAGCGATCCAGTCATGACTCTGCTTGGCCGTTCGGCAGGTCAAAAACATCTCTCGCAATCTGAGCAGCGGAACGGCACGAGCCGCCGCCACTTGGACAAGCAGAGCAAGGTCCCTTGCTCGGAGCGGAATGACATCATGTTCCATGCACTCCTTGCCCAGAGCGCTATCAGGATCGTTGCCACCCTCGAAATCCTTGGCGACGACGACTGCGTATGCCGCCTTATGGTCGCTCTTGTGGCGGGCCAAGGTACTCACTCCGACAAAATTTTTGCGGCCACTGACGTTCCGCCGGTGCTCTTCGCGTCATACGTGAACGAGTAGTCCTGCCGAACGCCATCCCGGACCCCGAAAATTGCTCTCGCAACCCCTTCGGGCTTACCGCTTTTACCCATCGGCGTGACGACAAAACCAAGGCTTCGGAAAGCATCATGCAGGGCCTCTTCCAGTCCCTTCTCTATCCGACTCTTGGTCAATGATGTTTTGGGCGATAGTCGCCGGTCCGATCCGTCGCTCTTTCACCAGCTCCCGAAGAAATGCATCACGACGCCTCATAATTCTGTCTACTACTTCTGCAGCGATGCCTTCTTCGTAAAGGTAGGCCTCCGTGAGGATTTCTGTGACGGCGATCATCTCGAAGGGCAGTGTGTCTTCGTAGAATCTACGAAATTGGCGAAGAACGGGTGAAGGACGTTGACCGACACCTTTCGGGCGACCGGATCGTAGAGTGCGATGAACTCGTCACCACTGAGGGCGGCTGGCTCAACCTCACGTATCGGACTGTCATCTGGCTTGTCGAGGCTCTCTTCAAGGTCGCTGACGAGCTGAGCAGTCTGGTCGGCATCCAGGGAAGTCGGTAGTTGGGTGAGAAGAAGGTGGTCAAGATCGCCATCAATGAGACGCTTGACGGCAGCCACCAGCGGCCGGCGTGACAGGCTGGATGCGGCGTTAGAGATACGAGTCGCGAAGTTTTGCCGACTCGACCTGATCGTCGAGCCATTCTTGGTATGCCGCACGTGCAGTGTTGAATTCTGCCCGAAGATAGTCACGAAACGCCGTTACGGCGGGCCCGGCCTGGACGGATTCACGAGTCGAAGTCAGGTATTCGTCGAGGCGATCCCGTCAACGACCATACGAAATCGGTTGAAGGCGGAGTGGGAAAGCGCCGGCATGCCGAAAAGAGGATCATCAAGATTGATTAACCGTCCTCGGACTTGAACGAAGAAACCATGGCTTCGTCCCCACTCGAGGGCCTTCCCTTTGGTAAGAGTGTCTTCGTAGACAGCTACCGTCCCCCGTATTTTTCCGGCCAACCCGGAAATTTCCCGACGTACGGCCCGTCCTCGATCCGATCCCGCCTCACAGTTGTCGGGCAGATCGTCCTTCTCACCAACTGCCCATTCCTCGACCAACTCGATCTGGTCGACGGTAGAGGCGATGGTCTTGCCGTTGACGGTAAGGGAGAACGCTGGACTTAGAGGTAGGGCCGTGGACAGAATCCACTTGAGCCGTCCCTGCTTAACATCGTTGGCCGCTGGTTTGAGGCTGCTCATCGCAGCGATTGTCCAGGTGGCGGCCTCGGGAGAGAGCAGGCGCTCAACCGCCTGCTCTCCACCTTCGAGAGCTCGAAGCGGAGCGAGCGCTTCTGCTGCCTGCTCGTCGGTCAGCGTCCGAACGTCGAGGTTGACGCTCGTCTCGTTGTCTGCATTCTGATCGACTCGTCCAAAGTCCATAGTTACGCCAAGGAGAGTTGAATCCTTACGGCATAGATATGTGAGTTTGTTTGCGACGACATATGTGGCCAGTTTGCCGATTCCAAACTTACCGATGGGGTTATGCCGTCCTCCAGGCCGCTCACGCTTAGTTGACCGAGCAATTTTCCAGAGGTCCACAAGACCGTCGAGGTCCATGCTTTCGCCGTCATCAATTACCCAGATCGTCGCGTTGCTTCCCGACATATTGCCCGGAAGCAGTACATCTACTCGGGCAGCTCCGGCATCGTAGGAGTTGGCGACGAGTTCCTCTAAAGCCTTGTTTGGGCTTGAGTAGAGGCTCCCCGAGAACAGCTCGATGATCCGGTAGCTGATACTCACCGGGATCGTGGTGTGGTTCTGGCCTACTTGCTCGAATACGAGTCCTCCCACGTCGGGAGATGCGGACGTGTCTCGCTTGTTGGGGTCCGGAGTCACGTCGTGGGCAGACTCGTCCTCGCTCATAGTTGCATTATCGCCCGTGGCGTCCCAACCACGCTCTGCTTCATCCGTTGGTGCCCTGAGCCCGTCCTATGTGGACAGAAGTCGTTGTCCGGACGACTTCGAGTCGCCCGGCCGCCGCACTGGCTAATTCGGGAGATCTGCTGGGGTTTCTCATCGTGTCGCCACCCCTTCCGGCGTCAATGGCATGTTGCGAGGCGCCGGCACGGTTGGTGACCCTTCGGGTCGGCTCGTTCCTCGCCTCACCTTCCGGCCTTCGCTCCTCACTCTCGCTGCGCTCGACCATGACCCCGGTGGGGTCCCCGGCGACCTCCTCTTCGGTACCCAGCGGCAACCGCCGCTCAACCGAAGGAGGCCGACATGGCTACTGCAACTACTCGCCGTTCACCGAAACTCACCCTGGAGATGGCGCACGAGCAACTCGTTGCCGGTGTCGAAGCGATCACCACCTCGGACCAGTGGCTCGCCTACCTGGCCGTGGCGGCCAAGTTCACCCGGTACAGCGCCAACAACACGTTCCTGATCATGATGCAGCGGCCGGACGCCACCCGGGTGGCCGGCTTTCACACCTGGAAGTCCCTGGGTCGGAGCGTGAAGAAGGGTTCGAAGGGCATCGCCATCCTCTGTCCGTGCGTGCGACGGACCACGGTCGAGGACGCGGACAGCGGCGAGACGAGCACCCGCTCCCGGGTTGCGGGGTTCCGGGTCGGCTACGTGTTCGATGTGGCCGACACCGAGGGAGAAGAACTTCCCAATAACGGTCTGAACGTCATCCACCCGGTCGGTGTTGCGCCTGACGGCATGTGGGACACCCTGGTCCAGCGGGTCGACGAAGCTGGATTCACCCTCCGGTTCGGCCCGGAATACGACGAGGCACTCGGTTCTGCCTGGGGCTGTACGAACTTCGGGGACCGGACGGTAACGATCAAGAGCTCGGCTGATCCCGCCGGTGCCTGCAAGACACTCGCCCACGACCCGTTGACCGCACCAGTAGGGGTAGATCGTCTTGGACAGATTGTGATGTTCAAACAGCCCCGGGGAGACGTAGCCTGAGCAGGTGACGTGGACTCGAACTGCTGGAACTCTCCTTGGCGTGGGGCTCTTCGCTGCGACACTTGCCGGTTGTACTTCCGGGTCGGCGGATCACAACCCATCGAAGCCAATACCTCTCCCCTCTGGGGCCGGCGCCAAGTTGACCCAGTGCACGAACTTTTTCGGTGGAACTCACGCTGTTTCCAAGGAGTTTGGAGAGAAGTCCCTGATTCTGGATGCCGTGACGAGCAGACGAGGAACTCTGCAATGTTCATACGTCTCGTCTCACAAGACCGTGGCCAGCACGGGTCACATCTTCCTCACATTGACCACGGACCTCTCGGAGGGGAGTGTCTCCTACCCATGTTGCGCCCAAGCCGCTGTCTCCCGACACGTGCTTGCCCTCGTGGTGGGATCGCCCCGTGATGACCGACAGATCGCAAGCTCATCGGCGTGGCTGACGTCTGCAGCGAAACGGGCAGAAGCCCCCACGTAGCAGTCTGGGACCATCCCTGACTCTCGATGCTGAGGGTGCTCCACTGGCCTAACCCAAGCCGGTGAGGCGGTGGACGTGGATCTCCGAGACATGAGCACCCTGACAGTTCCCAGGGTGGGCCGACTGGAGACCACGACGACGGTGATCGGCCTGCGCCTCGTCGACGGCGCCGACGAGGAGATCCTTCCGGCTAGCGAGTTTCTCAGCTCCCTCCTGGCCAGTGGCGCCAGCCAGTCCAGCCTTCGCTCCTACGCCTTGGGACTGCTGCGGTGGTGGCGGTTCTTGGAGGCGGTCGGTGTCTCTTGGGACCGGGCCTCTCGGATCGAGACCCGGGACTTTGTGCTCTGGATGCGGTCGGGAGGGAAGCGCCCACCCGACGGCAGCCCGGCACGGTCTCCCTTCGCTGCCGCCACCATCAACCACAACCTGGCCGTCCTCCGTGGCTTCTACGGCGATCGGCTGGCCGCCGGTGTCGGCCCGGTCATCAACCCGGTGCCCGACTCGGTGGGCCGACGAGGGCAGCGGCCCCACGCCCACCACAATCCCATGCAGCCTTTCGAACGTCACCGGCGGGCCCCGCTGCGCCAGAGGACCCCGGCCCGCCAGCCCAAGGGCCTGCCCGATCGGCTCTTCGATGACCTGTTCGCCGCCATGGTCTGCGACCGGGACCGGGCGCTTTTGGCCTTCTACGTGACCACCGGGGCACGGGCTTCCGAGCTCCTCGGCGTCACCGTCGACCGGGTGGATGTCGGACAGCAGCTGATCGGGGTGCACCGGAAGGGCAACGGCGCCCTGCAGTGGCTTCCGGCCTCGTCCGATGCCTTCATCTGGCTCCGCTTCTACCAGGCCGGACAGTCCCGGCCCGAGGGGGAGAGTGCGCTGTGGCTGACCCGCAGGGCGCCCACCCACCCCCTCACCTACTCGGCCCTCCGGCGGGTGCTCCAGCGGGCCAACGCCCACCTGGGCCAATCCTGGACGCTGCATCAGCTTCGCCACACCGCCGCTCAGCGGATGGTCGACGACCCCCGACTGTCGCTGATCGACGTGCAGTGGCTGCTCGGCCATGCCCACCTGGAGACCACCGAGATCTACGTGCGGCCCAACGAGGACGAGGTCGTGGCTCGAGTCCGTGAGCACCACCAGCGCCGGGCGGTCGCCCCTCCAGCGCTCCCGGCCGCCGGTTACCGGCCCGAGGTCATGCAGACCTTGCTCGGAGGTCGCACCGGTGCCGTCTGAGCTGGCCGCCACCGGCGTCATCGACGTCTACACCGACACGGTGCCCGGACCACGCCAGCGGACCCGTGGCTTGCGCTCAGGTGCACCCGGTCTCCATCGGCGCCGATGACTTCCAGACGCCGGTGTTGGAGACGCCGGTCATCGAGCGACCCGCCGTGTGGCCGGAGACCGAGGCCACTCGTGACCAGGTCATAGAACAGGCCCGAGCCCTCGAACCGATCGACAACCGGGAGATGCGCCGGCGCCTGGCTGGCGTCGAAGCGCTCCTCGACTGGCTCCAGCGCTTCCCAGGTGACACCTGGCAGCAGCGGTGGCTCGCTGTCAGGAGTCGATACGGCTGGCACTGCGTGGCCGCAGTTGGTGGTTCATCCGGGCCTTCGCCAGGGCACCGATGGCCGATCCCAGCTCACCGGGGCTGCCGGTCAACTGGTCCTCCTTGGGGCGATTCGTCCGGGCTACGCCTGGCTCTACGCGCTGCGGTCGAGCCAGGCACTGCAGCGTTTCCGGGACCGGCACGATGCCTGTGGGTTCGCTCGCCTGGATGTGCTCTGTGATGCAATCCCGCGGTTCACCGTCCTCGACCGTCATTCGGCGTTCAACCAGCTCACCCGGATCCTCATGCACAACGGCGGTCACCTGTCCGACATCACCCTGGCCGACTGCATCGAGGCCTACCGGGCCCAGACCAGCTACAGCGCCCGCCAGCACAGCCACTGGTATTTGCTCCTCGGCCAGGTGGGCATCCTGCCTGCCGATGCCCCGCCCTCCGTGTGGGCTGCGTCCCGGCGTGGGCCACTG
Organism: uncultured Acidimicrobiaceae bacterium; assembly: GCA_963831535.1. Lineage (GTDB taxonomy): Bacteria > Actinomycetota > Acidimicrobiia > Acidimicrobiales > RAAP-2 > Bog-756. The sequence continues at coordinate 449,535 of CAWHQP010000005.1, forward strand.
ACCGTCGAGGAGCTGGTCGACGGCTACGACGTCACCTGTGGCCCGATCCGTGACCTGCTGGTCGACTACCTCCACGAACGCCAGGCGGCCCTGGACTACTCCTCACTGCGGCAGCTGGCCAGCAAGTTGGTGCTGCTGTTCTGGCGGGATCTGGAGATCAACGAACCGGGCATCGACTCCCTTCACCTCACCGACGAGGTGGCCCGCCGGTGGAAGGAGCGCCTCCGCCACGTCCGCTACGGCAACCACCGGATCGGCAAGCTCCGGGAGGACCCGAACGCCATCCTCATGTCCGTCCGGTCTTTCTATGCCGACCTGGCGGCCTGGGCCCTCGAGGATCCCGGCCGGTGGGCTATCTGGGCGGTGCCCAACCCGGTCAGTGGCCGGGACCTGCTCGGACAGAACAAGCAGAAGAAGCGCGCTACGGCCCGGATGCACCAGCGCATCCGGGAGCTGGCACCTGCCCTGCCCGCCCTGGTGGAGGCAGCCGATCGTCGGCGCCGTCACACTGCCGCTCTGCTGGAGGCCGCCCGCCTGGCACCGCCAGGTTCGTGCTTCGAGGTCGGCGGGGAATGCCTGGAGCGGGTGTCGATCGCCACCGATCCGGCCCGGGGTGGAACCGGGCGCCCCGGCGTGGTCTACGCCATCCCGCCGGGCGGTGGCCCCCGCCGCAACCTCACCCTCGAGGATGATCACGGCTTCTGGGCCTGGGCCGTCGTCGAGGTGCTCCGCCACACCGGTGTGCGGATCGAGGAGATGCTCGAGCTGACCCACGCCAGCTTCGTCGCCTACACCCTCCCCACCACCGGGGAAGTGATTCCGCTCCTCCAGGTGACCCCGTCCAAGACCGACCAGGAACGACTGCTCGTGGTCAGCCCCGAGCTGGCCGAGGTGCTCAGCGCCATCATCTCCCGGGTCCGGGGGACATCGGAGCGCCTGCCCCTGGTCTCCCGCTACGACGGGGCCGAGCGGCTCCACAGCCCACCCCTGCCGTTCCTGTTCCAGCGGCCGTGGGGTGTGCACCAACAGATCATCAATCCCGGCAGGGTCAAAGAACTCCTCGATCGCACCGCGGTCCTGGCCGGATTGGCCGGGATGGCGGGCACTGATGGGCGCCCCCTGCGGTTCACCCCGCATGACTTCCGGCGCATCTTCGCCACCGAAGCGGTGGCGACAGGGCTCCCCGTCCACATCGCGGCCAAGCTCCTCGGACACCAGAACCTGGCCACCACCCAGGGTTACATCGCCGTCTACGACCAGGACGTCATCGACCACCACCGGGCATTCATCGCCCGAAGGCGCTCTATCCGACCGAGCGCCGAATACCGGGAGCCCACCGATGCCGAGTGGACCGAGTTCCTCGGGCACTTCGAGCGGCGCAAGGTTGAGCTCGGCACCTGTGGTCGCGCCGTACGGCACTCCCTGCCAGCACGAACACGCCTGCATTCGTTGCCCGATGCTGCGCCCGGACCCAGCTCAGCTCGGTCGGCTCACCGAGATCGCCGACAACCTCGCCGCCCGGCTGGCCGAGGCACTCGATCAGGGCTGGCTCGGCGAGGTCGAGGGCCTGGAAGCGAGCCTTGCCGGAGCCCACCAGAAGTTGGAAACTATGCGTCGGAACACCGATCCGGTGACGACGGCAGTCGCAGTGGGCTCTCCCCGGCTCGGATCCTCCTCGAAGAAGTAGCGCTTCTTCCCCTCATTCTGATCGTGGGCATCTGCGCCCGCCGGAGGCCCCGGGACCCGACTCCCGCGGCTGACCCACCCACAGGATTGTTTTCCGCCTGGTTCTCGCAGTGTGCTGCCACCCCTTCGACCGTCAAGGGGGCGTGCGAGCCGCCGCTCCCGTTGGTCGCTCCGGTTCTCGCCGCCGACTTCGTCGGCAGACCCTTGACTGCCGCGGGGTCCCCGGCAGCCACCTCTGATCCAGCGGCGGGAAACGCCTACCGCTTGTCAGGAGGTTTCGCCATGTCACCCACTCGCACCACACCCGAGCAGCGCAACGCCAAGCTCGAGGCTGCCCATCGTCAGCTGGTCGACGCGGTGGCGTCGGTGGCCAGCTCTGAAGGCTGGTTGCGCTATCTCGCCGCCATGCACCGCTTCCACGACTACTCAGCCACCAACGTCATGATGATCCTCTTCCAGCGTCCCGACGCCCAGCGGGTCGCCGGGTATCGAACCTGGCAGGCACTCGGCCGCCAGGTGAAGAAGGGCTCACAGGGCATCGCCATCTGGGCCCCATGTGCACGCCGGGTCGAGCGGGAAGATGAGACCACCGGCGAGTCGGTAACGGCCCGCACGCTCTCGGGCTTCCGCTTGGTGCACGTGTTCGACGTGGCCGACACCGAGGGCGAGCCGCTTCCCGATCACCCCGTCGAGGCCACGCTCCTCACGGGAGAGGCCCCCGACGGCATGTGGACCCACCTGGCAATCGCTGGTCGACTCGGCCGGTTTCCAACTCGAACTGGTCAATGACATCGCAGGCAGGCCCGGCTCCAACGGAGTCACCGACTTTCTGACCCACACCGTCCAGGTGGCGACCGCAGGCCGATCGAACGCCTCGCAGGTTCGCACGCTCTGCCACGAGCTGGCGCACGCCAAGCTGCACGGTCCGTCGACCTCGACCCGGAGCCGGGAGCTTGTCGAGGTGGAAGCTGAGTCTGTCGCCTACTTGGTCTGCCACGCATTCGGTCTCGATGCCATGGACTACTCGCTCGGCTACGTCGCCAGCTGGTCAGGTGCGGACTCCGACGCCGTCCTCGCCACCGCCCGCACGGTCCAGCGTTGTGCCGCAGAGATCCTGGCCGGACGAGATGACGCTCCGCCGGACTGAGCGGCACATGCCCCGATCCCACACCGCTCGAACTCGGGCCTCCGGCTGGTGCAGAAAAGAGTTGGCCCACGTCCTGCTCCACGGCAACCGGCTCTACGAGCACCGGGGCACGGTCGAGGTGGAGGCCGAGTCGGTCGCTTACATCGTCTCCGCCGCTTGGGGGCTCGACACCTCGAGCTACTCCACCGGCTACCTCACCGCATGGAGCGGGGGCGATGTCGCTGCTGTCACCGCCACAGCAACCAAGGTGCTGGCCTGTGCTCGGATCATTCTCGAGGCCAACGGGGCAGGGGAGGAGGTGGTCCCGGCATGACCGGGCCCAGCGGCTTCGCCGCAAGGCCCACCGTCCGGACGACATCGAGTCGTCCTTCCGGTGCTCTGGCGTGCTGTGAGGGGTCTGCTGGGGGTTCTCAGTCTGTCGCCACCCCTTCCGGGGTCAAGGGTCACTGCGGGACGCCGGCACGGAAGGTGACCCAATGGGCCGGCTCGTTCCTCGCCTCACCATCCGGCCTTCGTGTCCTCGTTCGCCCTCTGGGCGCCCCCTGACCCCGGCGGGGTCCCCGGCGACCTCCTCTTCGGTACCCAGCGGCAACCGCCGCTCAACAAAAAGGAGGCCGACATGGCCGATTCACTCATCTCTGACGACTGCCCGTTCGACGAGCCGTGCAACGTGACCGGACTCGATGCCATCGACTGGGACGCCATGCTCCTCGCTCAGGTTGGCGAGTACGACGCCTTCGGACCCTTCGCTGATCGGGATGCCTACCCCGGGCCGGAGTGATCGGCGGGGCGGTTCACCGTGCTGTGGTCCGATCGCCCGGTGGCTGCAGCACGGCCCATCAGATCGCCCGCGCCTTTCGTGTCGGCTTCTCGGTAGGTCAGTTGCGATCGGGTTGGCACCTGATTCCCTGGGACCGACCTCAGCAGACCCGAGCCTTGGCCGTACGTCGTCGAACCGGCCCATGTTGGAGCAGCACACCGCCGCCGTTCGGCGCTCGGTGTGCGAAAAGCAACGTCACCCTCGGACTTGGCCACGTCACCCTGCAACGTCACCCTCCCTGTTCA
>CAWHQP010000006.1:0-320057 GCA_963831535.1 uncultured Acidimicrobiaceae bacterium
AGAGATCTGCAGAGCCCGGTCCGCCGGGCGGCCTAGGCGGCAGTGGACCGGGGAAGTGCCCGGGTTGCCGCCGGAGTCGTCATCGCATCAACCATCACCAGTAGCACAGGGCCCCGGCATGCGGTGCAGACCGTCTGGCGGGGGTGGCACGCAGGATCAGCGACACGAGCAGCACCGATGCACCGTTTCACCACCGATACACGAGGAATGACGACAGGCAACCGCCTGCGTCGTGGCGGGCCCGAGGGGGTACCGTCCGAGATCAGGGAGCATTACCCCAGCCATGGCCAAGCAGAAGTTCGAGCGCAATAAGCCCCATGTGAACGTGGGAACGATGGGACACATCGACCACGGTAAGACCACGCTCACCGCGGCCATCACCAAGGTCCTGCACGACAACGACCCCAGCACCAACTTCACGCCGTTCGACCAGATCGACAAGGCGCCCGAAGAGAAGCAGCGGGGCATCACCATCTCCATCGCCCACGTCGAGTACGAGACGCCCAACCGGCACTACGCCCACGTCGACATGCCTGGCCACGCCGACTACATCAAGAACATGATCACCGGTGCCGCCCAGGTGGACGGGGCCATTCTCGTGGTGTCGGCGGCCGACGGACCCATGCCCCAGACGCGTGAGCACGTCCTCTTGGCCCGCCAGGTGGGTGTCCCCTACATCGTGGTGGCCCTCAACAAGGCCGACACCGTGGACGACGAGGAGCTCCTCGACCTGGTGGAGCTGGAGGTACGGGAGCTGCTCAACGAGTACGAGTTCCCCGGGGACGACACCCCGATCATCCGGGTGAGCGCCCTGAAGGCGCTGGAGGGTGACGCCGAGTGGGCCGGCAAGATCACCGAGCTGATGGCCGCCGTCGATTCCTACATCCCCGAGCCCGAGCGTGATGTGGAGAAGCCCTTCCTCATGTCCATCGAGGACGTCATGTCCATCACCGGGCGTGGCACCGTGGTGACCGGCAAGGTCGAGCAGGGGATCGTCAAGGTGGGCGAGGAGGTCGAGATCGTCGGCCTGCGCGACACCCAGAAGACCACCGTCACCGGCATCGAGATGTTCCGCAAGCTCCTCGACGAGGGCCGTGCCGGCGACAACATCGGCGCCCTGCTGCGGGGGACGAAGAAGGAGGAGGTGGAGCGGGGCCAGGTGCTGTGCAAGCCCGGCTCGATCACCCCGCACACCAAGTTCGAGGCCACGGTATACGTGCTGAACAAGGACGAGGGCGGCCGCCACAAGCCGTTCTTCACCAACTACCGTCCCCAGTTCTACTTCCGCACCACCGACGTGACCGGCACCATCGCCCTCCCCGAGGGCACCGAGATGGTCATGCCCGGCGACAACACCGATATGACCGTGGAACTGGGTAAGCCGATCGCCATGGTCGAGGGACTCCGGTTCGCCATCCGTGAGGGTGGCCGCACCGTGGCCTCTGGTCGGGTCACCAAGATCCTCGAGTAGTCGAGCCCCGCGAACACAACGAGAGGACGCCGTACCCATGGCCGCAGAAGGCCCCCGTCAGAAGATCAGAATCCGCCTGAAGGCCTACGACCACGAGATTCTCGATCAGTCCACCGAGAAGATCGTCCAGACCGTGCTCCGGACCCAGGCCAAAGTGCTGGGTCCGGTGCCGCTGCCCACCGAGAAGCACCGCTACACGGTGATCCGGTCACCCCACAAGTACAAAGACAGCCGCGAACACTTCGAGATGCGGGTCCACAAGCGCCTGGTGGACATCGTGGACCACACCCCGAAGACCGTCGACTCGCTCCAGCGCCTCGACCTGCCGGCGGGCGTGGACATCGAGATCAAGATCCAGACCGTCTAGGGTCGTCACCCGGCCACGAGGATCTTCAGGAGCACCCCGGGCCCCGTTGTGGGCCCGGCGAGGATGGTATACAGTAATCAGTCGGCCCGATTTTGGGTCCAACCTTGTGAGTAGGACGTGTTCGAGCGCCCGTCGGAGCTGGCGGGGACCTCGGACCAAACCAGGCGAGCGCTCCGCTCGGGTCATCCGAGCGGAGCGTCTGCGTGCAAGCCGATGCGGGTTGCGGCCTCATCGAGGCCGGTAGTGCACGGCGAGCGAGCAGTTGTGACAAGCGGACAGTCGTGAGAAACGGAAGCAGTGTGTGAAGTACCCGATCGACACCGGCCGGTGTCGAGAAGAGCACAGAGTCGATACGGAGAAGCTCCAGTGGCCACCAAGGCGATCGTGGGCGAAAAAGTGGGAATGACCCAGATCTGGGACGATCAGAACCGGGCGATACCGGTGACGGTGGTGCGCGTGGCGCCGGTCCGGGTCGTGCAGGTGAAGACTCCCGAGCGGGAGGGCTATTCCGCGCTGCAGGTCACCTGGGGCCATCGCCGGACCTCGACGTTGACCAAACCCGAGCAGGGCCACTTCGACAAGGCCGGGGTGGATCCGGGTCGACGCCTGGTCGAGCTCCGCCTCGACGACGCCTCCGACTACGAGGTGGGCCAACAGCTCACCGCCGACCTGCTCCAAGCCGGCGAGCTGGTCGATGCCATCGCCGTCTCCAAGGGCAAGGGGTTCGCCGGAGCGATGAAGCGCCACAACTTCAAGGGTCAGGGCGCCTCCCACGGCAATCACAAAAAGCACCGCTCGCCCGGCTCCATCGGGGCCTGTGCCACACCGGCCCGCGTGTTCAAGGGGACCCGCATGGCCGGCCGGATGGGTGGCCAGCAGGTAACCACACTCAACCTCGAGATCGTCCAGGCCGATCCGGAGCGGGAGCTGATCCTGGTCAAAGGGGCGGTTCCCGGTCCCCGCGGCGGGATCGTGGTGCTGAGGGACGCAGTCAAGGCCCCCTTGGTCAAAGGAGGTAAGGCCTCGTGAGCACCTCCGACGCCGCCACGATCGACCTCGAGACGGCAACGCCGGCGGAGATCCGTCGCTTCCTCCGCCCCGCCCCGGTCCAGCGGACTGTGACCCGCCGCTCCGTCGACGGCACCGAGCTCGGCCCGGTCGATCTGGAGCCGTCCCTCTTCGGCATCGAGCCCAATCTGGCCGTGCTGCACCAGGTGGTCACGGCCCAGCTGGCGGCGGCCCGTTCGGGCACCCAGTCAACCAAGACCCGGGCCGAGGTGCGCGGTGGGGGGACCAAGCCGTTCCGCCAAAAGGGCACCGGCCGGGCCCGGGCCGGTTCGTCCCGGTCGCCCATCTGGGTGGGCGGTGGGGTCGCCCTCGGGCCGAAGCCCCGTTCGTATGCCCAGAAGACCCCGAAGAAGATGATCCAGTTGGCCCTGCGTTCGGCCCTGTCGGACCGTGCCTCCCAAGGACGGGTGGCCGTGGTCGACGCCTGGGCCTTCGAGATCCCGAGCACCAAGGCCGCCATCGCCGCCCTGGGTTCCCTCGGGGCCACCGGTCGGGTCCTGGTGGTGCTAGGCGACGGCGACGGGATTGCCGACCGGTCGTTCGGGAATCTCCCCGAGGTCCAGACCATCATGGCCGGCGAGCTCAACGCCTACGACATCCTGGTCAACGACTGGTTGGTGTTCACCGACGAGACCCTGCCCGGCGGGACGACCTCCGAGGCCACCGGAGCGGTCCCGGAGCCCGGCGAGACCGAGACAGCCGACGCCGCCGGATCGGCAACCGACGTGGCCGGAGAAGAGGGAAGCGGCTCATGAGGGATCCTCACAACGTGCTCATCCGACCGGTGGTGTCGGAGAAGTCCTACGCCCTGATGGACAACAACGTCTACGTCTTCGTGGTGGACCCCACGGCCACCAAGGTCGACGTGCGCCACGCCGTAGAGCAGGCCTTCAACGTGCGCGTGGACAAGGTCAACACCCTGAACCGCAAAGGCAAGACCAAGCGGAACCGCAAGAACAACTCCCTCGGCCACCGTCCCGACACCAAGCGGGCCATCGTCACCCTCCACGAGGGTGACTCGATCGACCTCTTCGAGAACTGAGAGACGAGGGCCCGACATGCCACTCCGCTCACGCAAGCCGACCAGTGCCGGCCGACGGTTCCAGACCGTCTCGGATTTCGCCGAGATCACCCGCGACCGACCCGAGAAGTCCCTACTGGCGCCCAAGCCGTCCACCGGCGGGAGGAACAGCTACGGACGCAAGACGTCCCGTCACCGCGGTGGCGGCCACAAGCAGCAGTACCGGATCATCGACTTCAAGCGGGACAAGGACGGCGTGCCGGCCAAGGTTGCCGCCATCGAGTATGACCCCAACCGGAACGCCCGGATCGCCCTACTGCACTACCTCGACGGGGAGAAGCGCTACATCCTGGCCCCTGCGCAGGTGAAGGTGGGAGACCGGCTCCAGTCCGGGCAGGGGGCGGAGATCCGTCCCGGGAACGCACTTCCCCTTCGGTTCATCCCGGTCGGTTCGGTCATCCACAACGTGGAGCTCCGGCCCGGCGGGGGCGGCAAGATGGCCCGGGGTGCGGGCATGAGTGTGCAGCTGGTGGCCAAGGAGGGTGCCTTTGCCACCCTCCGGCTGCCCTCCACCGAGATGCGCAGGGTCTCCATCGACTGCCGCGGCACGCTCGGCGTGGTCGGCAACTCCGAGGCTGAGCTGATCAAGATCGGCAAGGCCGGCCGGAACCGCTGGAAGGGCAAGCGACCACAGACCCGTGGCGTGGCCATGAACCCCGTCGACCATCCCCTGGGTGGTGGCGAGGGCAAGACCTCGGGAGGCCGCCATCCGGTGTCGCCGTGGGGCCAGCCCGAGGGTCGCACCCGGGCCCGCAATAAGGACTCCGACAAGTTGATCGTCCGCAGACGCCGCACCCGCGGTGCCCGCCGGTAGGGAAGACAGAGGGAACGCCACAGATGCCTCGCAGCCTAAAAAAGGGTCCGTTCGTCGACGACCACCTGCTCAAGAAGGTGGACGCCCTCAACGCGGCCGGGGACAAAAAGGTCATCAAGACCTGGTCGCGCCGCTCCACGATCATCCCCGACATGGTCGGCCATACCATCGCCGTCCACGACGGCCGCAAGCACATCCCGGTCTACGTCACCGAATCGATGGTGGGCCACAAGCTGGGCGAGTTCGCCCCGACTCGTACGTTCAAGTTCCATGCCGGCCAAGAGCGGGCGGGGAGGCGCTGAGGTGCCCGGCGTGAAGACCAACGAGCGTGAGGGGACCCGGGCGGTCCTCCGCCATAGCCGGATGTCGGCCAGCAAGGTCCGCCAGGTGCTCAACCTCATCCGGGGCCAGGACGTGGACCGGGCCGCCGAGATCCTGTCCCTCGGCGACCGTGAGGCGGCGGCCACGGTGGGCAAGGTCCTGGCCTCGGCCGTGGCCAATGCCGTCCACAACGACGGACTCGACTCCGAGGAGCTGTTCGTGTCGGCCTGCTACGCCGATGAGGGCAGCACCCTCAAGCGCTGGCGGCCCCGGGCCCGGGGTCGGGCCACCCGGATCCGCAAGCGGACCTCCCACATCACCATCATCGTGAGCCGGCTCCCCGACGACCGGATCGCCCGGCGGCGGGCCAAGCAGGCCGCCAACACCTCGCAGCGTTCACGGCGCGTGGCCGGCTCCCGCCGTCGCCAGCAGGCCGAGTCCGGTGCCGCCCCCACCACCGGTCGTGGTGTCGACGAACAGGACACCGGAGCCGAAGCCTGGGATGACGAAGCCACCCACGCCGACGACCTGGTCACCGAGACCGAGGCCGGGCCGCTGGAGGAGTCGGATCTCGATCCCGATACCGACGTGGCCGAACACCACGACGACGTGGTCACCGAAACCGAGGCCGGCCCACTGGACGAGGACGATGACGACGTCACCGACGACGTCACCGACGAGGACGAAGACACCGAGAGCGAATCCGCCGAAGAGAAGGGCAAGTAGATGGGCCAGAAGGTAAACCCGTACGGGTTTCGACTCGGCGTCACCACCGATTGGAAGTCGCGTTGGTTCGAGGAGCGCAACTACCAGAACTGCGTGATCGAGGACTGGGAGATCCGCGACTACCTGATGTCGCAGCTGGAGTCGGCGGCGGTGAGCCGGATCGAGATCGAACGCACCCGTGACCGCCTGCGGGTGGACATCCACACCGCTCGCCCGGGGATCGTGATCGGTCGCCGTGGTGCCGAGGCTGACCGTCTGAAGAAGAAGATCGAGGAGATCACCGGCCTGAACAACCGGATCCAGCTGAACATCCAAGAGATCAAGCAGCCCGAGCTGGACGCGGCACTGATCGCCCAGGGGATCTGCGACCAGCTGGCCCGCCGCGTGGCGTTCCGGCGGGCCATGAAGCGCTCCATCCAGACGGTGCAGAAGGCCGGTGCCCTCGGCGTGCGGGTGCAGTGTTCCGGCCGTCTGGGCGGGTCGGAGATGTCCCGCAAGGAGTCCTACCGCGAAGGTCGGGTCCCGCTGCACACCCTCCGGGCCGACATCGACTATGGCTTCCGCGAGGCCAAGACCACCTTCGGCCGGATCGGCGTGAAGGTGTGGATCTACAAGGGTGACATCCTCCCCTACAAGATCTCGACCGAGGACAAGATCACCCGCGAGGCGGCCATGGCGGTGGGCGAGACGTCCGGACAGGGCGGCGACGCGCCCCGTCGGCTGATCACCGCCGGCGGCGGTCGCCGACGCGCCGAGCAGGGGGCGCCGGGCAGTGTGGTCACCGTCGACTCCGACTCCGACGGCGAGACCGAGATTCCCGAGGGACTGGTCGACCAGCCCACGGCCGATATCGCCGCCCCGCCGGCTGTCCCCGACGAGCTCGAACGCATCCTCTCCGAGGACGAGGAGATCGAGCGTCGGACACGCGAGCACCACGAGACGCCCCACTTCCGCAAGGAGGTGGACTGACATGTTGATGCCCCGAAAGGTCAAGTATCGCAAGCAGCAGCGGGGCCGTATGAGCGGCAAGGCCAAAGGCGGCAGCGATGTCACCTTCGGCGACTTCGGCATCCAGGCCCTCGAGCCGGCCTGGCTGACGGCCCGCCAGATCGAGGCGGCCCGAATCGCCATGACCCGTCACGTCAAGCGTGGCGGGAAGGTATGGATCCGGGTCTTCCCCGACCGTCCGGTGACCCAGAAGCCGGCCGAGACCCGCATGGGCTCGGGCAAGGGGAACCCCGAACACTGGGTGGCCGTGGTCAAGCCGGGCCGCATCCTCTTCGAACTGGCCGGCGTGGAGCCTCAGCTGGCCAAAGAGGCCATGGAGCGGGCCATCCAGAAGCTGCCGTTCAAGGCTCGCTTCGTGATCCGTCCCGGAACCCACGGGACGCCGGAGGTGCAGGTCTGATGGCCACCGCGGCAGAGATCTCCGAGTACGACACCGAGGAGCTGGAGCGCCAGCTCGGGGAGACCCGGCGCGAACTCTTCAACCTCCGGTTCCAACTGGCCACCGGCCAGCTGGACAACTTCTCGCGCATCAATCACATCCGCAAGGACGTGGCGCGCATGATGACCGAACTCCGGATCCGGGAGATCGGCGAGGCCGAGGGTCTCGCCCCCGAGGAGCTTCCCGGCCACCGGGCCGCCGCCCGCCGCCGATCGGAGGACCAGGCTCTGGGTCGCGACCGTTCCACGGCCTCGGAGCGCCGGGCTGCGGCCAAGGCCGAGGCGGAGGCGGCGGACGAGGCCTCCCACGCGGAGCCGGCCGACGAGGACGAACTGGCCGAGGAAGTGGCCGATGACGACGGTATGGCCCTTGCCGACAATGAGGTGGTCGACGCAGTGGAGGCCCACAACGAGGGCGCCGACGACGCAGAAGACGACGACGACACCGATGTCGACGACACCGATGTCGACGACGCAGAGGAGAAGAGCTGATGGCTGACGATCAGGCGGCCCCCGGGGTCGAGCGGGCCAACGGCCGCAAGGTGCGGGAGGGACTCGTGGTGTCCGACGCCATGGACGCCACCGTGGTGGTTGCCGTCATCGAGCGTGTGCGCCACCCCCGCTACGGCAAGACCGTCCAACGGACGAAGCGGCTCTACGCCCATGACGCCGACAACGCCGCCAAGGTGGGTGACCGGGTCCGAGTGGTGGAAACCCGCCCGCTGTCCAAACTCAAGCGCTGGCGGCTCTCCGAGGTCCTGGAGCGTGCCCGATGATCCAACAGGAATCCCGACTCCGGGTGGCCGACAACTCGGGCGCCAAGGAAGTCCTCTGCATCAAGGTGCTCGGTGGATCCCGACGGCGGTACGCCTCCATTGGTGACGTGTTCGTGGCCACGGTCAAAGACGCCATCCCCGGTGCGGCTGTCAAGAAGGGCGACGTGGTCAAGTGCGTGGTCGTCCGTACGAAGAAGGAGAAGCGCCGTCCCGACGGCAGCTACATCCGATTCGATGAGAACGCCGCCGTGCTCATCAACGACCAACAGCAACCGCGTGGGACCCGCATCTTCGGACCCGTGGGGCGCGAACTGCGGGACAAGCGCTTCATGCGCATCATCTCGCTGGCACCGGAGGTGTTGTAGATGAGAATCCGCAAAGGCGACAAGGTCCAGGTGCTCTCGGGCAAGGACAAGGGCAAGCAGGCCAGTGTGGTCCGGGCCATTCCCGCCGAGGGCCGGGTCATCGTCGAGGGTGTGCACGTGGCCAAACGCCACGCCAAGCCCACCCGGGCCACCATGCAGGGAGGCGTGATCGACAAGTTCATGCCGGTTTCGGTGTCCTCGGTGGCCATCGTGTGCGGCAACTGCGGGCCCACCCGCATCGGGATGCGCATCGACGAGCAGGGCCGCAAGGTCCGGGTGTGCAAGAAGTGCGGAGGTGATCTGTGATGGCCGCGACCAGTACGGTCACCCGACCGCGTCTGAAGCAGCGCTACGACAGCACGGTCCGGGCTGAGCTCAAAGAGTCCCTCGGCCTCGACAACATCATGGAGGTGCCCCGGCTGTCCAAGATCGTCATCAACATGGGCGTCGGTCGGGCCACCCAGCAGAAGTCCCTGATCGAGGGGGCCATGCGCGACCTCGAGATCATCGCCGGCCAGAAGCCGGTGGTGACCCGGGCCAAGAAGTCGATCGCCTCGTTCAAACTCCGAGAGGGACAAGAGATCGGGGCCAAGGTGACGCTCCGGGGTGACCGGGCGTGGGAGTTCCTCGACCGCCTGCTGGCCATGGCCATCCCCCGCATCCGTGACTTCCGGGGACTGTCCCCCCGGTCGTTCGACGGCCACGGCAACTACACCTTCGGGGTCACCGAACAGCTGATCTTCCCCGAGATCGACTACGACCGCATCGACACCACCCGGGGCATGGACATCACCATCGCCACCACCGCACGTACCGACGACGAGGGCCGGGCACTCCTGGCCGCGTTCGGATTCCCGTTCCGACAGGAGAACCAGTAACCCCATGGCCAAGAAGGCATTGATTGAAAAGCAGCAGCGCACCCCCAAGTTCAAGGTGCGCGGGTACACCCGTTGCCGGCGTTGTGGGCGACCCAAGTCGGTGTACCGCAAGTTCGGCCTGTGCCGGATCTGTCTGCGGGTGATGGTGCACGCTGGTGAGATCCCCGGTGTGACGAAGGCCAGTTGGTGAGAGGAGGCGACGAAGAATGACGATGACCGATCCGATTGCCGACATGCTGACCCGCATCCGGAATGCCAACACCGCTCACTTCGACACGGTCAAGATGCCGGGTTCGAAGCTGAAGGAGTCCCTGGCCGCCATTCTGGTCAACGAGGGCTACATCGTGGGCTACGAGGTGAACGAGGAGCCGGGCAAGCCGGGCAAGACCCTCGAGATCACCATGAAGTATTCCCCCGACCGCGAGCGGACCATCTCGGGTATCAAGCGGGTGTCCAAGCCCGGCCTGCGCATCTACGCCCGGGCCGACAAGATGCCGCGGGTGCTGGGCGGCCTGGGTGTGGCGGTCGTCTCCACCTCCAAGGGCCTGATGACCGACCGCGAGGCACGTAAGCGCCGCATGGGTGGCGAGGTGCTCTGCTATGTCTGGTAGCCGCTCCGCCATCTCCCCGGACACCGGAGGTACCCACTGATGTCGCGCATCGGACGTTCGCCGATCCCCGTCCCCTCCGGGGTGTCGGTGGCCGTGGGCAGCGACAACACTGTCACGGTGAAAGGACCCCAGGGCGAGCTCGCCCGATCGGTGCCGGCCGCCATCACCGTCCGCCAGGACGGCGATGTCCTGGTCGTCGAGCGACCGGACGATCAACGCCAGAACCGGGCACTCCACGGGCTCACGCGCTCCCTGGTGGCCAACATGGTGGCCGGAGTCACCGAGGGCTTCTCCAAGGAGCTGGAGATCGTGGGCGTGGGGTACCGCGCCGTTCCCAAGGGCCCGGCGGCCCTCGAACTGGCTCTCGGGTTCTCCCACCCGGTCAACGTCAGCGCCCCGGACGGGGTCACCTTCGAGGTGCCCACGGCGACCAGGATCATCATCAAGGGGATCGACAAGGAGAAGGTCGGTCAAGTGGCCGCGGACATCCGCAAGCTGCGCAAGCCCGAGCCCTACAAGGGCAAAGGTGTGCGCTACCTGGGCGAGCGGGTCGTGCGCAAGGCCGGGAAGGCAGCCAAGTAATGGCACGCACTGATCACAAGCTGGAGCTCCGCCGCCGCCGGCACAACCGGGTCCGCCGGAAGGTGCACGGATCGGCCCAGCGGCCGCGCCTGGCCGTGTTCCGGTCCAACAAGCACATCTCGGCGCAGCTGATCGACGACGACGCCGGCCGTACCCTGGCCGCCGCCTCCTCCACCGAGAGCGACCTGCGGGGTAGTCCTGGGGGCAACATCGACGCCGCCGGCACCGTGGGCAAGCTCGTCGCCTCCCGGGCCAAGGCCGCCGGCATCACCACCGTGGTCTTCGACCGTGGTGGATTCGCCTATCACGGGCGGGTGGCCGCTCTGGCCGACGCCGCCCGTACCGAAGGACTGGAGTTCTAGGACCATGGCCGTGAACGATCTGCAATTCGAAGAGCGCACCATCCGGGTCAACCGGGTGTCCAAGGTGGTCAAGGGGGGCCGCCGATTCTCCTTCGCCGCCCTCATGGTGGTGGGAGACGGGAACGGCCGGGTGGGCCTGGGCTACGGCAAGGCCAAAGAGGCGGGCCTGGCTGTGCAGAAAGGCATCGAGGAGGCCCGGAAGAACATGTTCGACGTGCCCCTGGCCGGGAGCACCATCACCCATCCCATCGTGGGCGAGAGTGGTGCCGGACGGGTCATGCTGAAGCCGGCCGCCCCCGGTACGGGAGTCATCGCCGGAGGTGCGGCCCGGGCCATCCTGGAGATGGCCGGCATCCGCGACATTCTGGCCAAGTCCCTGGGTTCGTCCAACGGCATCAACGTGGCCCACGCCACCATCGCCGGCCTGAAGGGCCTCAAGCGGCCCGACGAGATCGCCGCCCTCCGCGGCAAGTCGGCTGAGGAGGTGGCGCCCGCCGCCATGCTCCGGGCCTACCGGGAGCGCCGCCGGGAGAACGACATCTTCACGGAGGTGAGCTGAGATGGTCGCCGCTGCAGCATCGGAGACGCCGGCCACGACGACGTGGCTGCGGGTCACCCAGATCAAGTCGTCCATCGGCACCAAGCCAAAGCACCGGGGTACCCTCCGGGCCCTCGGCCTGCGTGGCATCGGGCGGACCAACGTGCTGCCCGACCGGCCCGAGATCCGTGGAATGCTGGCCCGGGTTCCCCATCTGGTGGACGTCACCCCTACCGAACACGACGAGAAAGGCTGACCATGAAGGTCCATGAGCTCCGACCTCCAGCAGGGTCGACACGCGCCCGCCGTCGGGTGGGACGCGGCATCGCCGGCAAGGGCGGCAAGACCGCCGGCCGTGGCACCAAGGGGCAGGGCGCACGCGACACCATCCCCATGGGATTCGAAGGGGGCCAGCTGCCCCTGATGCAACGCATCCCCAAGCTCCGGGGCTTCACCAACCCCTTCCGGATCGAGTACACCCCGGTCAAGGTGGGTGCCCTGGAGGGTGTCGACGGTGACGCCATCGACCTGGCCGGTCTGGTGGAGATGGGCCTGGCCCACAAGGGTGACCTGGTGAAGATCCTGGGCGGCGGCCAGCTGACCCGGGCCCTGCGGGTGGAGGCGCACGCCTTCTCCAAGTCGGCCGAGGCCATGATCACCGGCGCCGGAGGTTCCGTCACCGTGATCCCCCTGCCGTTCGGGCACGATCGCCCTCCGGCACAGGGCAACGCCCTCACCAACCGGTAGCATCGGCCCACCGCGGCGTCGAGGAGCCCCATGCTCTCCAGTCTGGCCAACATCTTCCGGATCCCCGACCTTCGCAAGAAGGTCCTCTTCACGCTGACCATCATCGCCCTGTACCAGTTCGGGGCCAACGTACCGGTCCCGTTCGTCAACTTCTCCAAGGTGGCCCAGCTGACGGCGGCCTCGAAGTCCTCGGGCGTGCTGGGCTTCCTCAACCTGTTCTCCGGTGGGGCGCTGACCCGCATGGCCGTGTTCGGCCTCGGGATCATGCCCTACATCACCTCCAGCATCATCATCCAGCTGTTGGCCACGGTGATCCCCAAGCTGGAGCAGTGGCGTGACCAGGGCGCGGTGGGCCAGAAGAAGCTGACACAGACCACCCGCTACCTGACCGTGGCCCTGGCCCTCATGCAGTCCACCGGCCTCGTGTACCTGTTCCACAAGGGCGGAGGCGGGCTGTTCGGCACCACCCAGAACGTCGACCTGATCCTCAACTACTCGATCTGGCGGGCGGCGTTCATCGTGATGACCCTCACCGCGGGGACCGCCTTTGTCATGTGGCTGGCCGAACTGATCACCCAGCGGGGCATCGGCCAGGGCATGTCCATCCTGATCTTCGCCAACGTGGTGGCCGGGATCCCCTCAGGACTCAACACGGTCCTCCAAGAGGGGGGCCGGGTCAAGTTCTCGGTCATCCTGCTCGTCTCCCTGGCCCTGTTGGTGCTCATCGTCTTCGTGGACCAGGGCCAGCGGCGTATCCCGGTGACTTTCGCCAAACGGGTGGTGGGCCGCAAGATGTACGGCGGTTCCAACACCTACATCCCGTTGAAGGTGAACCAGGCCGGGGTGATCCCCATCATCTTCGCCAGCTCCGTCCTGTACATCCCGGTCCTGTTGTCCAACATCATCCCGTCGGAGGCCTTCCGGACCTGGGTCAACCACAATGTCACGCCGACCAGCGTGTTCTACATTCTCACCTACTTCATCTTCATCCTGTTGTTCACCTTCTTCTATGTCTACGTGGCCTTCGACCCCCACCAGCAGGCCGACATCATCCGCAAGCAGGGTGGCTACATACCCGGTATCCGCCCCGGGCATCCGACCGAGCGCTACCTGGCCCACATCCTCAACCGGATCACCTGGCCCGGGGCTCTGTTCCTCGGAGCGGTGGCCGTGACCCCCTCCCTCCTCATGGCGGCTTGGAACATCACCAGTTACCCCTTCTACGGCACCACTCTCCTCATCGCAACTGGCGTGGCCCTCGAGACGATGAAGCAGATCGACAGCCAGCTCATGATGCGGAACTATGAGGGCTTCCTCAAGTAAGTGGTACCCGGAGCCAGGCTCGTTGTCCTCGGCAAACAGGGGGCAGGCAAGGGGACACAGTGCGTGCGCCTCTCCCACCACTACGTGGTGCCCCACGTCTCCACCGGGGACATGCTCCGCGCCGCGGTGAAGCAGGGCACGGCCATCGGCGTCAAGGCCAAGGACCAGATGGACCGGGGCGAACTGCTCGGTGACGATCTCATCATGGAGATGGTGGCCGAGCGGCTCGGGGAGAGCGACGTCCGGGCCAGGGGCTTCATCCTGGACGGGTGCCCGCGTACGGTGGCCCAGGCCGAACAGCTGGCCTCGGTACTGGCCCCCTACGACCTGGACCTGGCCATCGACATCGAGATCCACACCAGCCAGGTCCTCCGACGACTGGCCGCCCGTCGGGTGTGCACGGACTGCGGTGCCAACTACTCGCTCTCGTCCCCGCCGCTGATCAACTGGACGTGCGACGTCTGCGGCGGTGAGGTGGTCCAGCGTGAGGACGACACCGAGGAGGCCATCGAACGCCGTCTGGAGCTCTACGAACGACAGACCGCTCCGCTCATCGAGTGGTACCGGGACCGCAGCCAGCTGGCCTCGGTGCCCGGCACCGGATCGCCGGACGCCGTGACCCGGAGGATGGTCAAGGTCATCGAGCAGCGCCGGGGGCAGAAGGCCGGCTGGCCGACGTGAGCCAGTCCGTACGATGAGGGCATGAGGCGCCGAGCGCGATGAGACGGAGCGCAGAGGAATTGGCCAAGATGCGGCGAGCCGGCCGGGTGGTGGCCGAGATCCACGAGGCCACTCGTGGGGCGATCAAGCCCGGCGTGTCCACCGCCGAGATCGACCGCGTGGCCCGTAAGGTGCTGGAGAAGCGTGGTGCGGGCTCGAACTTCCTCAACTACCACGGCTTCCCGGCGGTTATTTGCACCTCACCCAACTCGATGATCGTCCACGGGATCCCCTCGGAGACGGTGATCCTGGAGGAGGGGGACATCATCTCGGTGGACTGCGGAGCCATCATCGAGGGGTACCACGGGGACGCGGCCTACACCATGGGAGTGGGTGAGGTGTCGAAGGAGGCCGCCCGGTTGATGGAGGTCACCGAGCAGAGTCTCTTCGCCGGGATCGACCAGCTCACGCCGGGGAACCGTCTCCATGAGGTCGGAAGGGCCGTCCAGCAGGTGGCCGAGGCGGCCGGCTTCTCCGTGGTCAGGGAGTACGTGGGTCACGCCATCGGCACCGCCATGCACGAGGAGCCCCAGGTGCCCAACTACTGGCCCGGATCGGGTGGCCCGACCCTCAAGACGGGGATGGTCTTCGCCGTCGAGCCGATGGTCAACGCCGGCGGGGCGGGCACGGTACAGCTGGACGACGGCTGGAGTGTGGTGACCGCCGATGGGCGGCTGTCCGCCCACTTCGAGCACACCATCGCGGTGACCGACGACGGACCGGAGGTGTTCACCGTCCTGTAGGCGGGGGCCTGACCCGGCTATTCCGGGGCCTGACGACCCGGAATAGCCGAGCATGGCCTGAAATCAGGGTCGGACTGGCAATTTGGCGTCAACGGGCTAAACTGGTCGTTCGGCTGGCCACGGTTGTGTGGTGGCGTGCCGATCCCGCTCCTGGTGGTGCTCCTCTGGTGTGCCCCCGATTGCGGTGCGGACGGACGACGAGCTGGTCGTTCGCGACGCACGCTCAGCCCAGGCCGAGCGGACCAGACCGAAAGACGATTGAGGAGATTCACCTGCCCAAGCCCAAGGAAGATGCCATCGTGCTGGAGGGTACGGTCGTCGAGCCGCTCCCCAACGCCATGTTCCGCGTGGAGCTCGAGAACGGCCACAAGGTGCTGGCCCACAGCTCCGGAAAGATGCGGATGCACCGCATCCGGATCCTTCCCGGTGACAAGGTGCAAGTGGAGATCACCCCCTACGACCTGGCTCGGGGCCGGATCACCTACCGGTACAAGTAGCCCGGCCCGATCGATCCGGCGGAGCGGATCGGCGGTGCGGCAGGGGGAGACAGCACGACGGGGCGACCGCACTCACGGGCGGCCGAGCCGGTAGGACCAGCAGTGACCCGGAACAGCAGCACCAGTACCAGCAGAGACTGACCAGTAGAGGACTCGAGGACGAGAACGTGAAGGTTCGACCCAGCGTCAAGCCGATGTGTGAAAAGTGCAAAGTGATCCGTCGGCACCGGCGGGTCATCGTCATCTGCGAAAACCCGCGCCACAAGCAGCGCCAGGGTTGATGCACGTGGATCAGGCGTAAGAGAGAAGGAAGCAACGTGGCCCGCATTTCCGGCGTGGACATCCCCCGTGAGAAACGGTTGGAGATCTCCCTCACCTACATCTTCGGCATCGGCCGGACGACCTCCCAGAAGATCTGTGACGCGACCGAGACCAGTCGCGACACCCGTGTCCGTGACCTCACCGACGAAGAGGTGACCCGCCTCCGCAACTACATCGATGCCAACCTCCAGGTGGAGGGCGACCTCCGCCGTGACGTGTCCCAGGACATCAAGCGCAAGATGGAGATCGGGTGCTACCAGGGCATCCGCCACCGCAAGGGCCTGCCGGTCCACGGCCAACGCACCCACACCAATGCCCGCACCCGCAAAGGACCGAAGAAGACGGTCGCCGGAAAGAAGAAGGTTCGCAAGTAGATGGCCAAGACTACGAAGCCGGCAGCAGGGGCCCGACGACCCCGCAAGCGCGAGCGGAAGAACATCACCTTCGGGGTGGCTCACATCAAGAGCTCGTTCAACAACACCATCGTCTCCATCGCCGATCCCGAAGGCAACGTCCTGGCCTGGGCCTCCGCCGGCAACGTCGGCTTCAAGGGTTCCCGCAAGTCCACCCCGTTCGCCGCCCAGTTGGCGGCTGAGCAGTGTGCCAAGAAGGCCATGGAACACGGGGTGCGCCGGGTGGACGTGCTGGTCCGCGGCCCCGGCTCCGGACGGGAGACCGCCATCCGCTCGCTGGCCGCCGCCGGGATCGAGGTGGCCGGCATCAAGGACGTGACCCCGATTCCCCACAACGGCTGCCGTCCCAAGAAGCGGCGCCGGGTCTAGGGCCGGGGACGAAGGGAAACAAAGGAACTCTCATGGCTCGATACACCGGACCTGTCTGCCGACTCTGTCGGCGGGAGCGCACCAAGCTCTTCTTGAAGGGCGAGCGCTGCTACTCGATGAAATGTCCCGTCTCCGAGGCGGTGACTGACCGTCACAGCCGTGCCTATCCCCCCGGTGAGCACGGCCGCGACCGCATGCGCCAGGGTTCGGAGTACCTGGGTCAGCTCCGCGAGAAGCAGAAGGCCCGCCGCATCTACGGCCTACTGGAGCGCCAATTCCACAACCTCTATGTCGAGGCCAGCCGGGCCCCGGGGATCACCGGTGAGAACCTGCTCCGCATGCTGGAGCAGCGCCTCGACAACGTCGCCTTCCGGGCCGGGTGGGGCGCCAGCCGTTCCCAGGCCCGCCAGTTCGTCCGCCACGGCCACGTGCTGGTCAACGGGAAGCGGGTGACCATCCCGAGCTACCGGGTGCGTCAGGGTGACGTCGTCGCCCTCAAGCCCTCGTCCCGGGAGATGTTCCACGTGCGCCGCAACCTCGACACCCTCGACCGGCAGCTGCCGCCGTGGCTGGAGACGGTGGGCGACCGTTTCGAGGTCCGGGTGTTCTCCCTGCCTCTCCGTGAGCACATCGACGAGCCCGTGCAGGAGCAGCTCATCGTCGAGCTGTACTCCAAGTAGCCGACACACAACCCGACCCCGACCGCCGGCCACGCCCAACCCACTGAACCACCCACCACCAACCAAATCCGCACGACCACCACCGACACCGCGCACCAGACTGCCGAGGAGCCCTGATCAGCATGCTCATCATCCAACGACCCACCGTCGAATCCATCGGTGAAGAGGAGGACAACCGCCAGCGGTTCGCCGTCGGCCCCCTCGACCCCGGATTCGGTCACACCCTGGGCAACTCGCTCCGCCGCACCCTGCTCTCGTCCATCCCCGGGGCCTCCATCACCCAGGTCCGCTTCGACGATGCCCTCCACGAGTTCACCACCCTCCCGGGCGTGAAGGAGGATGTGACCGACCTGATCCTGAACCTGAAGGACCTCCTCTTCCGGGTGCACAGCGACGAGCCGGTGACCATCCGCTTGGACAAGCGGGGCCCGGGCGACGCCACCGCCGGGGACCTGCAGGTCACCGCGGACGTGGAGGTACTCAGCCCCTCCCAGCACATCGCCTCGCTCAACGCCAAGGGTCGGCTGGCTGTCGACCTGACCGTGGAGCGCGGCCGGGGGTACCTGTCGGCGGACAAGAACAAGCGCTCGACCACCATCGGCGTGATCCCGGTGGATGCCATCTTCTCGCCCGTCCGGCGGGTGGCGTTCACCGTCGAGCCGGTCCGGGTGGAACAGTCCACCGACTTCGACCGGCTGGTGCTGGATATCGAGACCGACGGTTCGCTCAGCCCCCGGGAGGCCCTGGCCTCGGCCGGGGACACCCTCCGCACGCTGGTCGGACTGGTCGCCGATCTCGAGGACGAGCCCATGGGCCTCGAGCTGGGCGAAGTCGGGACCATCGGGACCGGCTCACCCGACCTCGATCTCCGGATCGAGGACCTCGACCTCACCGAGCGTCCCCGCAACTGCCTGAAGCGGGCCCAGATCAACACCATCGGCGAGCTGGTCGACCGCACGCTCGACGACCTCCTCAACATCACCAACTTCGGCCAGAAGTCCCTCGATGAGGTGCTCCAGAAGCTCGACGAGCGGGGGCTGTCCCTGCGGGTCAAGGACTGAGGCGGCATGCTCGGTACTCCGAAGAAGGGGCGCCGCTTCGGCGGTAGCTCCGCCCACCAGAAGGCCATGATGGGCAACCTGGTGGCCTCGCTGATCGCCGCCGAATACCTGGTGACGACCGAAGCGAAGGCCAAGGCCCTGCGCCCGGTGGCCGAGAAGGTCATCACGGCCGCGGCCAAGGGCGGGGTGGCCCGTCAGCGCAACGTGGTGGCGTTCATCCGGGACAAGGACATGGCCCACAAGTTGTTCGTCGAGATCGGACCCCGTTACGCCGAACGGCCGGGCGGGTACACCCGGATCCTCAAGTTGGGCAACCGCCTGGGTGACAACGCCCCGATGGCCCGCATCGAATTGGTGTGAGCACGCCCCCCGGGCCCGGGGGGAATGGCGGCGAGGGGACTGCCAGCGCCGATGACGCCGACCGGGGCGGCGACGCGGGAGGGACCGTCCGGGCCGTCGCCACCAGGGCCGGTATGGCCGCCGTGGCGGAGCCGGATGGTCCGGGCACCGTCCGCTGGCGGATGACCGTGGCCTACGACGGCTCGACCTACCACGGGTTCGCCGTGCAGCGTGATCAGCGCACCGTGGCCGGAGCACTGACCGAGGCACTCGGCCGGATCGTCGGGGACCCGGTCTCGTTGACCTGTGCCGGACGGACCGATTCCGGGGTGCACGCCCTCGCCCAGGTGGTCCACTTCGATGTCCCCCTCCACCGGTCCGCCGGTCTCGATCCCGACGCCGTGGTCTCGTCGTGCAACAGCCAGCTGGGGCCGACCATCGTGGTCCGGGAGGCCGAGGTGGCCCCCCCCGGCTTCGATGCCCGCCGTTCGGCCACGACCCGTCGCTACCGCTACCTGGTCGTCAACGCCCCGGTCGCCGACCCCCTGTTGGCCGGACTGGCTTGGCACGTGGCCGACCCACTGGACCTCCGGGCCCTGGCCGCTGCCTCCGACGCCCTGCTCGGTGAGCACGACTTCCGGGCCTTCTGCCGCCGGGTACCGGGCACCTCGCCCGACGATCCCATCCCGAGACGGGTGACGGCGGCCGCGTGGACGGAGCTGAGCAGTGCGGCCGGGGACGGGACCGTCCGGCGCCCCCGCTTGGCCGCTCCGGTAGCTGGCTCGACTGCGGCCCTGGTCCCGGCGGTGGGCAGGCTGTTGGCCTTCGAGATCGAGGCCAACGCCTTCTGCCACCAGATGGTGCGCTCCCTGGTGGGCACCCTGGTGGACGTGGGGAGGGGACGGAAGCGACCGTCGGACATGCTGTGGATCCTTCGGTCGGCCGACCGCCAGCTTGCGGCCCAGCCCGCTCCGCCCTGGGGCCTCACCCTGATGGAAGTCGGCTACGGAGGCGGGCGGCTTGCCTGAGGTGCCCGTTTCGTCGTATCCTGGGCAGTCGCCGGGTTGGCCAGAGCAGCCGATGGGCGGAACCGGACCACTCCCTGAGCTGGGTCGGATCGGCAGCAACCACAGGCTCCACAGCAGTCGGCGCCTGACTACCCGCAACCACCGGACTCGGTAGGACCGGACAACTCACCGGACAAGGAAATTTCGTGCGCACGTTCTCACCCAAACCTGATGACATCACCCGCGCCTGGCGGATCGTGGACGCCGACGGTCTGGTCCTCGGCCGGCTGGCCACAGAGGTGGCCTCCATCCTGCGGGGAAAGCACAAGCCCACCTTCGCCCCGAACGCGGACATGGGTGACCACGTCATCGTGATCAATGCCGCCAAGGTCGTTCTCACCTCGGACAAGGCCGACTCCAAGATGGCGTACCGCCACAGTGGCTATCCGGGCGGTCTCACGGCCACCAGCTACGGCGACCTGATGATCGACCGCTCTGACGACGTGGTCAGGAACGCCATCACCGGCATGCTCCCGAAGAACCGCCTGGGCCGCCAGATGGCCACCAAGCTGAAGGTCTACCGGGGGCCCGAGCACCCGCACGCCGCCCAGCTGCCCGAACCGCTCGAACTCCCCGGGGCCCGCCGAACGGCGTCGGCGCGGAGCGGTGCCTAGGGTTTCGGTTCCCGGGAATCCGGACACGGACGACGCACCCACCGGGACTCGGTGACCATCCGCTGGTCGCCGACCATGCTCGACAACACACGTCACCAACAACGAACGTACAGAACCAACGAACGCGAGGAACACGCTGTGGCCACTGCCGCTCCCATCTGCCAGACCACCGGCCGCCGGAAACGAGCGGTGGCCCGGGTACGGATCCGTCCGGGCCAGGGTGCCATCACCGTCAACGGCCAGAAGTTCGAGGACTACTTCACCTCGGCCACCCACCGCATGATCGTCACCGAGCCCCTCCGGCTGACCGAGACCACCGAATCGTGGGATTTCGACGTCACCATCGACGGTGGGGGCGTCTCCGGTCAGGCCGGAGCCTTCCGCCTGGGCATCGCTCGCGCCCTGTGCGAGCTCGACCCCGAGCTGCGGGCTTCGCTGAAAAAGGCGGGATTCCTCACCGCGCGACTCGCGGGAGAAGGAGTCGAAGAAGTACGGGCTGAAGAAGGCTCGCAAGGCACCGCAGTACTCCAAGCGGTAGTCCGGTGTCCCCGACCCGGTTCGGCACTGACGGCGTCCGCGGCGTCGCCAACGTCGAGCTGACACCGGAACTGGTACTGGCGCTGGGCCGGGCCGTGGCCCGGACCATCTCGGCCGCCACCTTCCTCATCGGACGGGACACCCGTCGCTCCGGTCCTCTCCTGCAGTCCGCCCTGTCGGCCGGCCTGGCCAGCGAGGGGGCAGACGTGGTCGATGTCGGCGTCCTCCCCACCCCCGCACTGGCCTGGCTGTCGGCCGAGCGACACCTGCCTGCCGCCGTCATCTCTGCATCGCACAATCCCTTCGGCGACAACGGCATCAAGCTGTTCGCCGCCGGGGGGGCAAAGCTCAGTGTGGAGACGGAGCGAGCCATCGAGCATGAGCTCGAGCGCGTCCTCGAACCGTCGGTCAAGGGCCCCCGGAGCCTGGAGGGCCACGGGGTGGGCACCATCACCGCCGAATCGGGACTGGGTCAGGCCTACGTCGACCACCTGGCGTCGTTGCTGGAGGGCCGACGCCTGGACGGGATCCGACTGGTGGTCGACAGTGCCAACGGTTCGGCCTCGTCCCTGGCCGCCGGGCTCTACGAGGGCCTGGGCGCCGAGGTGGTGGCCATCGGATGCGAACCGGACGGGACCAACATCAACGACGGTTGCGGGTCGACCTCCACCGGGACCCTGGCCGGGGCCGTGGTCGACCATCGGGCGGACCTCGGGCTGGCTCTCGACGGCGATGCCGACCGGCTGCTGGCCGTCGGGCCCGAGGGCACGCTGGTGAACGGCGACGAGCTGATCGCCCTGTTCGCCCTGGACCTGGCCGATCGGGGCCAGCTGGCCGGCAAGACGGTGGTGGTGACGGTGATGACCAATCTGGGTTTCCGCCTGGCCATGGAGGAACGGGACATCATCGTGAAGGAGACCCCGGTCGGCGACCGCTCGGTCCTGGCTGCCCTGGACAAGGACGGGCTCTCCCTCGGTGGCGAACAGTCGGGGCACATCATCTTCCGTCGCTTGGCCACCACCGGCGACGGGCTGCTCACCGGGCTGGTCCTGGCCGACCTGGTGGTCCGGGCCGGAAGGCCACTCAGCGCGCTCTTGGAGGGCCTGGTCACTCCGGTGCCCCAGGTACTGGTCAACGTCCCGGTGCCCGACATCGGGCTGCTGGACGGAGCCGATGCGGTGTGGTCGGCGGTGGCCGAGGAGGAGGCCCGCCTGGGGGAGGGTGGTCGGGTGCTGTTGCGACCCAGCGGGACCGAACCCCTGGTCCGGGTGATGGTCGAGGCCACCGGAGAGGGTGTGGCCGAGGCCATCGCCGAACGGCTCGGCAAGCTGGTGGGATTCGAGCTGCAGTCGGCGGCGGCCACCCGGGGCTGACCGGTCGGCCCGGCTCCCGCCCGACCGACCCGAGGTCCGGTCCGGGGCCTCATGATCCCCGGAACGCCACTGTCGACGACCGGTGACCGGGGCAATGCCAGCCGCTCGGGCCCCGGCGACCGCTAGCCTCGGTATCCATGTGCGGCATCATCGGCATCACCCGTTCCTCCTCGGGGGACGATCCCGATCGGACCGACGTCCTGGCCGTCCTGCTCGAAGGACTCGGGCGGCTCGAATACCGTGGGTACGACTCGGCCGGGATCGCCCTCGTGGGTCCGCTGGCTTCGGACGGCCTGTGGCGAGCCCGGGCCGCCAACGGCACCCGGTCGCTCGATGACCTGGGCAAGCGGGCCGAGGGTGCTCCCCGGGGCTCGGGTGCCGGTATCGGCCACACCCGGTGGGCCACGCACGGTGGTCCTACCGAGGGGAACGCCCACCCACACGTGGACTGCACGGCCCAGTTGGCCCTGGTGCACAACGGGATCATCGAGAACCACGTGGAGCTGAGCGACGAGCTGGTGGCGTCCGGACACCACCTGGAGTCGGACACCGACACCGAGGTACTGGCCCACCTCATCGAGGCGGCCATGGACGAGCGACCCGAACTCGGTTTGGCCGCAGGGGTGCGCGTCGCCCTGGCCCGCGTCCAGGGAGCCTTCTCGCTGGCGGTGGTGCGGTCCGACGAGCCCGACCTCATCGTGGCCGCCCGCCGGGTGTCACCCCTCTTGATGGGGGTCAACGGGGACGCCGCGTTCCTGGCCTCGGACATCCCAGCCATTCTGGGACTCACCCGGGAGTTCTTCGTCCTCGAGGACGATCAGGTGGCCGAACTGCGGCCCGGTGTGCTGCGGGTCACCGATCTGGCCGGGGCCGAGGTGCAGCCCCAGGCCATCAGCGTGGACTGGGACCTCGACGCCGCCCGAAAGGACGGCTACGACGACTTCATGAGCAAGGAGATGCACGAGCAGCCCAAGGCGGTGGCCGACACCCTGCTCGACCGGCTCCTTCCCGACGGCACCCTCTCCCTCGACGAGGTGCACATCACCAACGCCGAGCTGCAGGCCGTCAACAAGGTGTTCATCGTGGCCTGCGGGAGCAGCTACCACGCCGGGCTGATGGCCAAGTACGCCATCGAGCACTGGGCGCGCATCCCCGTCGAAATCGACATCGCCAGTGAGTTCATCTACCGGGATCCGATCCTCGACTCCACCACCCTGGTCATCGGGGTCAGCCAGTCCGGCGAGACGGCGGACACCCGTATCGCCATGGAGGAGGCCCACCGGCAGGGTGCCAAGGTGCTGGTCATCTCCAACGTGGTCGACTCGTCGATGGCCCGGGGGAGCGACGCCGTCTTGTACACGCGGGCCGGTCCCGAGATCGGTGTGGCCGCCACCAAGACCCACCTGGCCCAGATCACCGCACTGGAGATCCTGGCCCTGTACCTGGCCCAGGCCCGGGGCACCCTGTCGCCCACCGACGCCAGGGCCCTCTTCGAGCACATGGGTGTCCTCCCCGACAAGGTGGCCTTGGCCCTGGAGCGCGGAGCCGATGTGGAGGCGGTGGCCCGGCGGTACCGCGACTCGCCGTCGTTCATGTTCCTCGGTCGCCAAGTCGGCTATCCGGTGGCTCTCGAGGGGGCCCTCAAGCTCAAAGAGCTCTCCTACCTCCGGGCCGAGGGGTTCCCCGCCGGTGAGCTCAAGCACGGACCCATCGCCCTGGTCGAGCCGGGAACGGTGGTCATCGCCGTGGCCACCCGCACCCCGATCTGGAAGAAGCTGATGATGAACGTCACCGAGGTCAAGAGCCGGGGGGCCACGGTGGTGCTGGTGGCCAACGACGGCGACGAGGAGACGGCCCGCCAGGCCGACGCCGTGCTGTGGGTGCCCGAGACCGAGTACCTGTTCGCGCCGATCGTGGACGTGGTGCCGCTCCAGATGTTCGCCTACTCGCTGGCCCGCCTGCACGGACACGACGTGGACCGTCCCCGCAACCTGGCCAAGGTGGTCACCGTCGAGTGAGCGGCGATGACCTCGCCGCCCCGGTGGCCGCAGTGGCCCGGGGCTCGGTCCTCGGTCTCCTGGCCGGGGACCGGTCACCGGCCGGCGTGGTGGGTGTCGGTGTGGACGCCGTGGACATCGACCGGTTCGCCCGGGTGCTCGGGCGCAGGGCGTCACTGGCCGACCGTCTGTTCACGGCCGGCGAGCTGACCTACGCCCGGTGTGCCACCGACCCGGTGCCCCGTCTCTCCACCCGCTTCGCCGCCAAGGAGGCGGTGATGAAGGCCCTCGGGGTCGGGTTGGGGGCATTCTCCTTTCACGACGTGGAGGTGGTCCGGGTCGGCCTGGACGCCCCCGGGTTGGTTCTCTCCGGTGCGGCCGGGATGTTGGCGGCGCGTCGCGGGGTGATCCGCTGGCATCTCTCCTTGTCGCACACCGGTTCGGTGGCCCTGGCCCTCGTCGTGGCCGAGGGCTCGAGCGAGGGCGAGGACGGGTGCGGGGCTGCCGGCCGGGCTCGCCCGGCCCCCCGTTCGTCCCGGTCCCCGGCGACCCCGTAGCGTCGACAGCCATGGAGCCGGTCCTGACAGTCACCGAGATGCAAGCCGTGGACGCCGCCGCCCAGGCGTCGGTGCCGATCGATGTCCTAGTGGGCCGGGCCGGACTGGCCGTGGCCCTGGCCGCCCTCGAACTGATGGGTGGGGCCTACGGCCGGCGGGTGGTCGTGGTGGCCGGTCCCGGCAACAACGGGGCGGACGGTCGCGTGGCGGCGGGGCTCCTCGGGCGACGTGGGGCTCGCGCCACCGTCGTCGAAGTCGGGTCGACCAGCGAGATCGGACCGGTCGACCTGGTCATCGACGCCGCCTTCGGCACCGGTTTCCGCGGGGAGTACCGGTTCCCCCGGGTGCCGGAGGGTACGCGGGTACTGGCCGTGGACATCCCCTCGGGTGTGCACGGCGACACCGGGGCGGCGTCGGGCGGTCCGGTGCGGGCGGACCGCACGGTGACCTTCGTTGCCCGCAAGCCCGGCCTCCTCCAGGGAGAGGGCGTCCGCCTGGCCGGCGCGGTGACCGTGGCCGACATCGGCCTCCCGACGGGGCGCCCGCCGATCGCCGTGGTCGGGGACGACGACGTGGCCACGGTCCCGCCCCGCGCCCGCGGGGGCAACAAGTGGTCGTCCGCCGTCCTGGTGGTGGCCGGCTCCCCAGGAATGACCGGAGCTGCCGCCCTGTGTGCCCGGGCCGCCTACCGGTCCGGCGCCGGCATGGTCCGTCTCGGTGTACCCGGACTCGCCCTCGCCCGGTCGCCGGCCAGTGAGGCGGTGGGTGTGCGGCTGCCGGCGCGTTCGTGGGCCGACGCCGCCCTGGAGGCGGCCTCCCGCTGCTCGGCCGTGGTGGTCGGCCCGGGACTGGGCCGTGAGCCCGGCACCGCCGGGGACGTGGCCCGGCTGGTGGCCGACTCGCCGGTACCGGTCGTGGTGGACGCCGACGGCCTCCAGGCATTGGGCCGGGTGGGCGGGGATCGCTCGCTGCAGGCCCGGTCCCGGGTGGTGCTCACCCCCCACGACGGGGAGTACGCCCGCCTGACCGGCGGCGACCCCGGTCCTGATCGAATCGCCGCCTCACGGGCCCTGGCCTCGGCTTCGGGCGCGGTGGCTCTGCTCAAGGGGCCCACCACGGCCGTGGCCCATCCCGACGGCCGGGTGCGACTGGCCGTGGCCGGGACGACCGCCCTGGCCACGGCGGGAACCGGCGACGTCCTCTCCGGTGTCATCGGCGCCCTGCTGGCCCGGGGTGTCGAGCCCCTCGACGCCGCCTCCCTGGCCGCCCACATCCACGGACGGGCCGGAGCCCTGGGTCAGGGGGAGGGCACCGTGGCCGGCGATCTCCCCGACCTGATCTCGGCGGTGCTGATGGCGCTGCGCACCCCGTCCGACACCACCGGGGGTCGGCGTGGGTGACCGGTGGCGGCCGGCTTGGGCCGACATCGACCTCGACGCCGTGCGGCACAACGCCGGCCTCCTCTGCACCCTGATCGGACCGGCCGCCCTCTGTGCGGTGGTGAAGGCCGACGGCTACGGCCACGGCGACGTGCCCGTGGCCCGGGCGGCCCTCGAGGGTGGTGCCACCTGGTTGGCCGTGGCCCTGGTCGAGGAGGGGGTGACCCTGCGGGAGGCCGGCATCGAGGCCCCGATCCTCCTGCTGTCCGAGCCACCGGTGGACGGGATGGCCGAGGCGGTGGCCCGCCACCTGGTCCCCACCGTGTACACCGCGTCGGGCATTGCCGCCCTGGGCCGTGTGGTGACCGACAGCGGATTCCCGCCCGTGGCCGTTCACCTCAAGGTCGACACCGGTATGCACCGGGTGGGCGCCGATCCCGGCGATGTCGGCGCCCTGGCCGACGCCATCGCCCTCGATCCGCACCTGGAGCTGGGCGCGGTGTGGACCCACCTGGCCGTGGCTGACGGCGAGAGTCCCGACGACCGGGCGTTCACCGCCCTGCAGCTGGAACGCTTCGCCGGCATCGTGGGCGCCCTGGCCGACGCCGGGCACCGGCCTCCCCTGATCCACGTGGCCAACTCGGCCGGCACCATCGGCCAGGTCAACGCACGGCACGACCTGGTCCGGTGCGGCCTGGCCGTGTACGGCCTGACCCCTACGCCCTCGCTGGCCACCTCGCTGGCCGACGCCACCGGCGGGCTCCGCCTCCGGCCCGTGCTCTCCCTCCACAGCCGGGTGACCTTCGTCCGTCATCTCGGTGCCGGCGAACGACCCTCCTACGGCCGCCGCCGGCCGCTGCCCGGGGACGCGACGGTGGCCACGGTGCCCATCGGCTACGCCGACGGGGTGCCGCGCCGTCTCTTCGACCAGGGCGGGGAGGTACTGATCGGCGGGTACCGGCGTCCGCTGGCCGGGGTGGTGACCATGGACCAGATCGTGGTCGACTGTGGTCCGTCGGGCACGGCCCCGGTGGCGGTGGGCGATGAGGTGGTGCTGATCGGTCGCCAGGGACCCGAGGAGGTCACGGCGGGCGAGTGGGCCGATCTGCTCGGCACCATCAGCTACGAGGTCCTCTGCGACATCGGTCCCCGGGTCCCACGCCTCCTGCGCGGCGAACACACCCCTCTCGATCCACCTCGCTGAACGGTCCGGTCCGGGTCGGGTCGGCTTCCCTGCGGGCGGTACCATGCGTCGGTGGCACCCGGGACCGATCTGGCCGAACTCGCCCGGGAGGCCTCGGGCTGCACCCGGTGCCCGCTGTCCGAGCGCCGCACCCAGGTGGTCTTCGGTGTGGGCAACCCCGACGCCGACCTGATGTTCATCGGCGAGGCGCCGGGCCGAGACGAGGATCTCCGGGGTGAGCCGTTCGTCGGCCGATCGGGAAAGTTGCTCGATCGGTTGATCCTCGAGGAGCTGGGGATCGACCGGAGTGTCTGCTACATCGCCAACGTGGTCAAGTGCCGTCCTCCGGACAACCGCGACCCCAAACCGGCCGAGATCGACTCGTGCCGGCCCTACCTGGCCGCCCAGATCGAGCTGATCCGGCCGGCGGTCGTGGTGACGCTGGGCAACTTCGCCACCAAGCTCCTGCTCGAGACCGACCTCGGCATCACGAAAGTGCGGGGCCGGGCCTACCCGATGGGGTCCTTCCAGCTGGTTCCGACGTACCACCCGGCGGCCGCCCTGCGTTCGGGGGGCGTGGTGGTGGCCGAGATGCGGGCCGACCTGGTCCGGTCCAAGGTGCTGTTGGGACGGGACTCGTGAGCGAGGCGGTCCGACTGGTCACCGGGGGGCCGGCCGACACCCGGGCGCTGGCCGCGGCGCTGGCCGCCTTGGCCGTGCCGGGCGACGTCGTCTTGTTGGTGGGGGATCTCGGGGCCGGCAAGACCACCTTCGCCCAGGGTTTCGGTGCCGGACTGGGGATCGAGGAGCCGATGACCAGCCCGACCTTCACCCTGGTGCGCCAGTACCCGGTGGACGGGCCGGGGCCCGTGCGCACCTTGTTGCATGCCGATCTCTATCGGCTGGACCGACTTCGTGAGATCACCGACCTGGGTCTCGGGGAGCTGGTGGAGGACGGGGGAGTGGCGCTGGTCGAGTGGGGGGAGGCCGCCGAGCCGTTGCTGGGCCGGGGCTCGCTGTACGTCCGGTTGGACGGGTCGGGGTCCGACGAGGAACACCGGTCGATCGGCATGGAGGCGTCCGACGAGGCTTGGGGGTCCCGGTGGGGCGCGGTGCGCGCCGCGCTCGCCGGGTGGGCGGTGCCACGGTGACGCTGTTGGCCATCGAGACTGCCACCGACACCGTGGGGGTGGCCCTGCTCCGTGACGACGGGGGTGTGGCCGAGCGCGTCCACGCCGGAGGACGGGCCCATGCCGAACTGCTGGCCCCGTCCATCGAGGAGGTGTGCGCCGTGTCGGGCTGCACGGTCTCGGACATCGACGCCATCGCTGTTGACGTCGGCCCGGGGCTGTTCACCGGCCTCCGGGTGGGGGTGGCCACAGCCAAGGCGCTCGCCCAGGCCATGGGGATCGGGGTGCTCGGTGTCGGCAGTCTCGACGTACTGGCCGCGGCGGCGCTCGAGGCCGCTTCCGATGGGCCCACCGGTGGGACCGGAGCGACGGCCTCGGTGGTTGACGCCCGGCGCGGGGAGGTCTTCGCCGCCGTCTTCCGGTTCGACCCGGGCCCGACCCGCCCCGACGACCCCGAACAGGTCCGCCACGACCGCCTGGAGCCCCTGGCCCCCGAGGCCCTCGTCGACTGGCTGCTGACCGTGGCCGACGAGAGCGGTTCGGTGTCCGTGGTCGGCGACGGTGCCGTGCGCTACAGGGCCCTGCTCTCCGAACACCGTGCCTTCGACCTGTCCCTGGCCGACGCCGGGCTCGCTGCCCCGCCGCCCATGGCGCTGGCCCGACTGGCCAGACGCCGGCTCGACCGCGGCATGGCCACCGTCGCCCCCGGGGAGGTGGTGCCCGACTACCGGAGGCCGGCTGACGCCCAGATCAACTGGGAGCAGCGCCCGGCCCGTCCCTCGGCGAACGCCCCGGTTGGCGGGCCGGAACAGGGGCGGGACCGGTGACGGCCGGGGAGATTCCGACGGCGGGGACCGTCGAGGTGGTCATCGCGCCCATGCGGACCAAGGACCTCCGCGGGGTGTTGCGGATCGAAGAGGCGGTCTTCCCCCAACCTTGGTCACACCGGCTGTTCGTGGAGGAGCTCGCCCAGCGCAAGTCCCGTGCCTACCGCGCCGCGTGGGTAGGGAGAACCGTTGTCGGGTTCGCCGGTCAGATGTTCATCGACGACGAGTCCCACGTGAACAACATCGCCGTCGATCCCGCCTGGCAGGGGAAGGGTCTCGGAGCCGTGCTCCTGGCCGACCTGGTCCACACCGCCCTCGACCGGGGCGCTCGCCACCTCACCTTGGAGGTCCGGGTGGGAAACGATCCCGCCTTGGCCCTCTACTCGCGGTTCGGCCTGGCTCCGGTGGGAGTCCGTCGCAACTACTACCCGGTCACCGGGGACGACGCCCTCGTGATGTGGGCCCGGGACATCGACTCCGAGCGCTACGGCGAGCGGCTGGCCTCGATCGAGGCGGCGTTCCCGGCCGAACTGGTGGTCGACTCCCGGCGGTGAGGCGGTCCCCACCGACACCGACACCGGCGCCCGGTCCGTCGCCGGCCCCGGGTTGACCGTCGCCGATCCGGGCGGTCATCGGGGTCAGGGTCCGGTTCCCGGGCGTCAGAGAGCCAGGGCGCTGCGAGGCGCCGGGGACCGTGACTAAGGTCCCGGCTGTGACCCGACCTCCGATCCACCGTGTCCTCGGGATCGAGACGTCCTGCGACGAGACCGCCGCCTCGGTGGTGGACGAGGGTGTATCGATCCGGTCGTCGGTGGTGAGTAGCCAGATCGACCTGCACGCCCGCTTCGGCGGCGTCGTACCGGAACTGGCCGGTCGGGCCCACGTGGAGCTCCTCACACCGGTCCTGGCCGAGGCGCTGGAACAGGCGGGCTCGGACACGTCGGGGTCGGGCATCGACGCCATCGCCGTCACCTACGGACCCGGTCTCATCGGGTCGCTGCTGGTGGGTGTGGCCGAGGCCAAGGCCCTCGCCCTGGCGTGGGGCGTACCCCTGGTCGGGGTCAACCATCTGGAGGCGCATCTGTTCGCCTCCCTCCTGGAGCAGCCCGATCTGGGGTTCCCTCTGGCCGTGCTCCTGGTCTCGGGCGGCCACACCCTGCTGATCGAGGTAACCGAGCCCGGTCACTACCGTCTGCTCGGCGGAACCATCGACGACGCCGCCGGGGAAGCCTTCGACAAGGTGGCCCGCTTCCTCGGACTGGGTTACCCCGGAGGCCCGGCCATCGACCGGATCGCCGATGCGGGGGATCCGGACGCCTTCGCCTTCCCCCGGTCGTATCCGGGTGACGGCTACGACTTCTCGTTCAGTGGGATCAAGACCTCGGTGGTCAACACCGTGCGCAAGCATCCCGAGGCGGCGACGGCGGACGTGGCCGCCTCCTTCCGCCAGGCGGTGGTTGACGTCCTGGTGACCAGAGTCATGGGAGCCGCGGCCGAGATCGGTGCCACGGCGGTGTGCCTGGCCGGGGGCGTGGCTGCCAACGCCCTCCTGCGCTCGCGGACCGAGGAGGCCTGCGCCGCTGCCGGTATCGGCGCCTTCCTGCCCAGCCGGGCCCTGTGCACCGACAACGCGGCCATGGTGGCGGCCGCGGGGTGGTGGCGCCTCAACCATGGCGGTCCGAGCGACCTCTCGCTCGGGGCTGATCCCAACCTCCGTTTGGCCGCCGCCTCCTGACCAGTTCGGGGCTCAGCCCACCGGGTCCGATGAAAGGCCAGGTGGGGGCCGGTGCCGAGCCGATCGTCTGGCAGTCGAGCATCCCGGTTGCCAAACGCCTCGGAGATCGCTACCATTAGCACTCTCAACGCTCGACTGCTAACGCGTGCCACAGGAGGCCCGAACCCATGAGTCTGCATCCCCTTGACGACCGAATCGTCGTCCGCCCCGGCGAGTCCGAGGAGACCACCGCATCCGGTCTGGTCATCCCCGACACCGCCAAAGAGAAGCCCCAGCAGGGCGAGGTCCTGGCCGTCGGCCCGGGTCGTCGCGCCGAGGCCAGTGGGGAGCTCATCCCCTTGGACATCAGCGTGGGCGACACCGTCGTCTACTCCAAGTACGGCGGCACCGAGATCAGCTCCGACGGTGAGGACCTCCTCATCCTCTCGAGCCGTGACGTCCTGGCCAAGGTAGGTAAGTAATGCCCAAGATCCTGAAGTTCGACGAGGCCGCCCGGCGCGGTCTCGAGGCGGGGGTGAACAAGCTCGCCGACACCGTCAAGGTGACCCTCGGCCCCAAAGGCCGCAACGTGGTCATCGAGAAGAAGTTCGGGGCCCCGACCATCACCAACGACGGCGTGTCCATCGCCCGTGAGGTCGAGCTCGAGGACGTCTTCGAAAACATGGGTGCCCAGCTGGTGAAGGAAGTGGCCACGAAGACCAACGACGTGGCCGGCGACGGCACCACCACAGCCACCGTGCTGGCCCAGGCCCTCATCAAAGAGGGCCTGCGCAACGTGGCCGCCGGAGCCAATCCGCTCGGTCTGCGCAAGGGCATCGACAAGGCCGTGGCCGCGGCGGTGGCATCCATCAAGGAGCAGGCCAAGGAGATCGACTCGAAGACGGAGATCGCCCAGGTGGCCTCCATCTCCGCCGCCGACACCGCCATCGGTGAGGTCCTGGCCGACGCCATCGACAAGGTCGGCAAGGACGGCACCGTCACCGTCGAGGAGTCCAACACCTTCGGTATCGACCTCGAGTTCACCGAGGGCATGCAGTTCGACAAGGGCTACCTCTCGCCGTACTTCGTGACCGACGCCGAGCGGCAGGAAGCTGTGCTCGACGATCCGCTGATCGTGTTCGTCAACCAGAAGATCAGCGCCGTGCACGATCTCGTGCCCGTGCTCGAGAAGGTCATGCAGACGGGCAAGCCGCTGCTGATCATCGCCGAGGATGTCGAGGGCGAGGCCTTGGCCACCCTGGTCGTGAACAAGATCCGGGGCACGTTCACCTCGGTGGCCGTCAAGGCCCCCGGGTTCGGCGAGCGTCGCAAGGCCATGCTCCAGGACATGGCCGTGCTGACCGGTGCCCAGGTGATCTCCGAGGAGATCGGGTTGAAGCTGGACACCACCACCGTCGACCTGCTGGGCAAGGCCCGTCGGGTCATCGTGACCAAGGACGAGACGACCATCGTCGAAGGTGGAGGCTCCGAGGACGAGGTGAAGGGTCGGATCGCGCAGATCAGGCGTGAGATCGACGACACCGACTCCGACTGGGACCGGGAGAAGCTGCAGGAGCGACTGGCCAAGCTGGCCGGTGGGGTGGCCGTGGTCAAGGTCGGGGCCGCCACCGAGGTGGAGCTGAAGGAGAAGAAGCACCGCATCGAGGATGCCCTCTCGGCCACCCGCGCTGCGGTGGAAGAGGGCATCGTGGCCGGAGGGGGGACCGCACTGGTCCGTTCCCGTGCCGCCGTCCTCGAGGTCGTCGCCTCCCTGACCGGGGACGAGGCCACCGGCGCCTCCATCGTGGCCAAGGCTCTGGTGGCGCCGCTGCACTGCATCGCCAGCAACGCCGGCCTCGAGGGCTCGGTCTACGTACGCCAGGTGGAGTCGGAGACCGGTTCCATCGGTCTCAACGCCGCCACCGGCGAGCTGGTGGACCTGGTCAAGGCCGGCGTCATCGATCCGGCCAAGGTCACCCGGTCCGCGCTGCAGAACGCGGCGTCGATCGCCGGCCTCCTGCTGACCACCGAGGCACTGGTGGCCGACAAGCCGGAGAAGGCCGATCCGGCCGCTGCTGCCGCTGCTGCTGCCGCCATGGGTGGCGGCATGGGCGGCATGGGTGGCATGGGCGGCATGATGTAGTCACCCTCCGGCTCCCCCGGGGAGTCGGAAACGCCGGTCACGGCGCTGACATCGGTAGGGAACGGCCGGGCCTTCGGGCCCGGTCGTTCCGCGCCGGGACCCGTCCGCGGTCGACGGGCGGCTCCGGGTCCGGACCCTCGCCGGCACCCGGCTCCGTCTCGGGAGCGCCCGATCGGCGTGGCCACGGCCCTACTCTGAGGACCTCCATGCCATCCTCCGACATCCCCCCCGCCCGGCGGCGGTCGATCCCCCGACCGCCGCACCACCGCCCCGGATCACCGGCGCCGTGGGCCGACCTTCCCGAGTCCCGACGCCGTCAATTCTCGCTCCGACAGATTCGTGCCGTGCTGGAGCCCGACGGCCAGGGCCGGTCGGACCACACCCGTGAGCCGTGGCGCACACGGGCGGGCGGGGGCAGGCCGGCGGCGGTGCTGGTGCCGCTGTTCGAGGAGGACGGTGAGGTGCGGGTCCTGCTCACGGTCCGGTCGGACCAACTCCGCTCCCATCAAGGTGAAGTCGCCTTCCCCGGTGGCCGGCTCGACACCGGCGAGGACGTGGTCCAGGCCGCCCTGCGGGAGGCGGACGAAGAGGTCTCCCTAGACCCCGCGCTGGTGACGGTGATCGGTGAACTGACCGCCATGCCCACCGTGTCGTCCAACACCGTGATGACCCCGGTGGTGGCGGCCCTCGACGGTCGCCCGACCCTTCGGGCCAATCCCTCCGAGGTGCATCGCATCTTCGATGTGGCCCTCCGCGAACTGGTGGCCGACGGCGCCTTCCACGAGGAGTGGTGGTCGGTGCCCGACCGGGTGGACCGGTCGGGATTCCCCGAGGGCGAGTTCCCCGTCTGGTTCTTCGATGTGGCCGACGAGACCGTGTGGGGGGCGACGGCCCGAACCCTGATGGAGCTGATCTGTCTGATCCTGAAGGTGCCCGTTCCGCCGTCGCTGCGGCCCGAGGCCCCGACGGGCTGACCGGATCCGCTCGCCGCCCCACCCGGTCGGGACCACCCCGGCCGCCCCCACCGGAGGGGCGGGTCCCGCGCCACGTCCGTGCCCCCTGGGGGAGGGTCCAGTCATGCGGTCCCAGGCGGTATCGTGGGGTGTAGTCGGATGGCTCGGTGTCGGAGCAGCCGCCGATCGGAGGTGTGGAGAACTGCGACCAGGGTCCGGAGGAGTAACACGTGGCTGAGCTAGAGATTGGCATCTTCAAATCGGGGCGGAGGGCCTACGGGTTCGACGACATCGCCATCGTCCCCAGCCGACGGACACGCGACCCCGAGGACGTCGATATCAGCTGGGAGATCGACGCCTACCAGTTCGAGCTCCCCCTCATGGCATCGGCCATGGACGGGGTGGTGAGCCCGGCGACCGCCATCGAGATCGGACGGTTGGGTGGCCTCGGCGTCCTCAACCTCGAAGGGCTCTGGACCCGCTACGAGGACCCGACACCCCTGTTCGACGAGATCCGCGAGCTCCCCACCGAGAAGGCCACCGCCCGCATGCAGCAGATGTATGCCGAGCCCGTGCAGCTGGAACTGGTCACCGAGCGCATCCGGGAGATGAAGGCGGCCGGTATCACGACGGCCGCCTCGGTCACACCGCAGAAGACCGAGCAGTTCGCCCCGGCCGTGGTGGCCGCGGAACTGGACCTGCTGGTGATCCAGGGCACGGTGGTCTCGGCTGAGCACGTGTCGAAGACCGTGGAGCCGCTCAACCTCAAGCGCTTCATCCGTGAGTTCGAGATCCCCGTCATCGTCGGCGGGTGCGCTTCGTACCAGGCCGGCCTGCACCTCATGCGCACCGGCGCCGTCGGGGTGCTGGTCGGTGTGGGTCCGGGCAATGCCTGCACGACTCGTGGCGTCCTCGGGATCGGCGTGCCTCAGGCCACGGCCATCGCCGATGTGGCCGGCGCCCGGATGCGCCATCTGGACGAGACCGGCGTCTACTGCCACGTGATCGCCGACGGTGGCATGTCCAAGGGTGGTGACATCGCCAAGGCCGTGGCCTGTGGAGCCGACGCCGTCATGTTGGGATCGCCCCTGTCCTCTGCCGTCGAGGCTCCCGCCCGCGGGTACCACTGGGGCATGGCCACCTTCCATCCCACCCTCCCCCGCGGGGCCAGGGTCCAGACGACCACCCGGGGGACCCTCCAGGAGATCCTGCTCGGTCCGGCCCACGAGAACGACGGCCGCATGAACCTGTTCGGCGCCCTCCGCACCGCCATGGCCACGTGTGGCTACCAGACGGTCAAGGAGTTCCAGAAGGCCGAGGTCATGGTGGCTCCCGCCCTCCAGACCGAGGGCAAGGACCTGCAGCGCTCGCAGGGTGTCGGCATGGGCCATTGAGCCCTTCGCCCCCCGACCCCGGTGGTCCGGGTGACGGTCCCATCCTGGTGGTCGACTTCGGTGCCCAGTACGCCCAGCTGATCGCCCGGCGGGTTCGGGAGGCCCACGTCTACTCGGAGATCGTGCCCCATACGTCCAGTGCGGCCGAGCTGGTCGCCCGGCGTCCCTCCGGCATCATCCTGTCGGGTGGGCCCAAGTCGGTCAATGAGTCCCCGGCGCCGACCATCGACCCGGCCGTGTACGACGCCGGCATCCCCATCCTCGGCATCTGCTACGGAGCCCAGCTGCTGACCCAGCAGTTGGGCGGCGAAGTGTCCCGGACCGGACGGGGGGAGTACGGACGGACGACGCTGACCGTGACCGGTTCCTCGCCGTTGTTCGTCGACTGGCCCGGTGGCGGCGAGGTGTGGATGAGCCACGCCGACGCCATCACCACCGTTCCGCCCGGGTTCGTGGCCACCGC
Organism: uncultured Acidimicrobiaceae bacterium; assembly: GCA_963831535.1. Classification (GTDB taxonomy): domain Bacteria; phylum Actinomycetota; class Acidimicrobiia; order Acidimicrobiales; family RAAP-2; genus Bog-756. Next base: position 35,951 of record CAWHQP010000006.1, read on the forward strand.
CACCAGCCCCGACGCCCCGGTCGCCGCGCTCCATGACCGTGAACGGGCCATCTACGGCGTTCAATTCCACCCCGAGGTGGTGCACACCGAACGGGGCCGCGACCTTCTCGAGCGATTCTTGTACGACATCTGCCACTGCCCTCCGTCGTGGACCCACACCTCGATCATCGAGTCCCAGGTGGAGGCGGTCCGGGCCCAGGTGGGCAGTTCGCCGGTCCTGTGCGCCCTGTCCGGCGGGGTCGATTCGGCGGTGGCGGCGGCCCTGGTGCACAAAGCCATCGGTGACCAGCTCACCTGCGTCTATGTCGATACCGGTCTGATGCGCGCCCACGAGAGCGAACAAGTGGAGGAGACCTTCCGCCGTCAGTTCCACATCGACCTGGTCCACGTGAAGGCGGCGGACCGGTTCTTCGAGGCCCTGGCCGGGGTCACCGATCCCGAGACCAAGCGCAAGATCATCGGCGGGTTGTTCATCCGCATCTTCGAGGAGGTGGCGCGGGATCTGGTCATCGGCGAGTTCGATCCCGGTGCCGGCGGCACGACCGCCAGCGGTCCGGCCGGGACGACGGCCATCACCAACCCGGAGGAGCCCTCGGGCTACCTGGTCCAAGGGACGCTCTACCCGGATGTGATCGAGTCCGGATCGGACTCCGCCGCCACCATCAAGTCCCACCACAACGTGGGCGGGCTGCCCGACGATCTGGCCTTCGACCTGGTCGAGCCCCTCCGACTGCTGTTCAAGGACGAGGTGCGGGCCGTGGGCGAGGAGCTGGGCCTGCCCCACGACATCGTCTGGCGTCAACCCTTTCCGGGCCCGGGCCTGGCCGTGCGCATCGTGGGAGAGGTGACCCCCGAGCGGGCCGACATCCTGCGGGCGGCCGACGCCATCGTCGTGGAGGAGATCCGTCGGGCCGGCCTCTACCGCGACCTGTGGCAGAGCTTCGCCGTCCTGCCCGCCGTGCGCACCGTGGGTGTCATGGGGGACGGGCGGACCTACGCCTACCCGGTGGTGATTCGCGCCGTGACCAGCGACGACGCCATGACAGCCGACTGGGCCCGTCTTCCCTACGACTTGCTGGAACGCCTCTCCTCGCGGATCATCAACGAGGTGGAGGGCGTGAACCGGGTGGCACTGGACATCACGTCCAAGCCCCCCGGCACCATCGAGTGGGAGTGACCGTGCCGCCCTCTTCGGGTGCCAGCGGCGAGCCCCTTCCGGAATGGCGAGGCGACGACGGCGACGACAGTGTCGAGTCGGGTGACAGCCCTCGGCCCGAGGTTCCGCCCTACCGCCGCCGCCCGCCCGTCGCCATCGACGCCGACGCCCTCTTGGAGGGCCTGACCGACCCCCAGCGCGAGTCGGTGGTCCACCGGGGAGGACCGCTGCTCATCGTGGCCGGAGCCGGCTCCGGCAAGACCCGGGTACTGACCCGCCGGATCGCGCACCTGATCGCCACCGGTGATGCCGCCCCCTGGCAGATCCTGGCCATCACCTTCACCAACAAGGCAGCCGACGAGATGCGCAAGCGGGTGGCCGAGCTCATCGGGCCCCGGGCTGAGCGGATGTGGGTGTCCACCTTCCACTCGGCCTGTGTGCGGATCCTCCGGGCCCACGGTGACCGCCTGGGCTACAAGGGCTCGTTCACCATCTACGACGATGCCGACTCCCGCAGGCTGGTGGAGATCGTAGCCCGGGAGCTGGACATCGACACGAAGAAGATGTCCCCGCGATCCATACTGGGACAGATCAGCCAGGCCAAGTCCAGCCAGCAGGGCCCCGAGGAGTACCGGGCCGCAGCGGTGACCATCTTCGACCGGAGGATCGCCGACGTCTTCGACCTCTACCAGCAGCGGATGCTGGCGGCCAACGCCATGGACTTCGACGACCTCCTCCTCAACACGGTCCGCCTCTTCCGACTCCACCCCGACGTGCTCGAGCACTACCGGACCCGGTTCACCAACATCCTGATCGACGAGTACCAGGACACCAACGCCGTGCAGAACGCCCTGGCCGTGCTGTTGGCCGGCGGCCACCGCACCATCGTGGTGGTGGGGGACAGCGACCAGTCCGTGTACCGCTTCCGCGGGGCCGACATCTCCAACATCCTCGACTTCGAACAGGCGTTTCCTGACGCCACCGCCATCACCTTGGACCAGAACTTCCGGTCCACCCAGACCATCCTCGACGCGGCCAACGCCGTGATCACCAACAACGTGTCGCGCAAACCCAAGTCGTTGTGGACCGACGGAGGCCAAGGGGCCCAGATCGTTCGCTACCGGGCCGAGGACGAACACGACGAAGCCGAGTGGGTGGCGCACGAGATCGGTCGCCTGCGGCGCCAACAGGATCTCCGGTGGGGCGACGTGGCCGTCTTCTACCGGACCAACGCCCAGTCGGCGGCGCTCGAGGGAGCCATGGTCCACGCCGAGGTGCCCTACAAGGTGGTCGGTGGGACCAAGTTCTATGACCGGCGTGAGGTCAAAGACGTCATGGCCTATCTGAAAGTGCTGGTCAACGGCGATGATGAGATCAGCTGGCGCCGGATCGTCAACGTCCCCAAGCGCGGCGTGGGCGAGACCTCGGTGGCCAAGCTGGCCGGTTGGGCCGGCTCCCGGGGCCTCTCCTTCGGCGGTGCCGTGGCCCACGCCGATGAGGTGGGGATCGGTGGCAAGGCGGGAAGGGCGCTGGTCGACCTGTCCGCCCTCCTGGAGGGGCTGCGGTCGGCAATGGCCCTTCCCCCCCTGGTCGACGAGAACGGCGACGCTCTGGCCCCCGGGGAGGTCGAGGGTGCCGATGCTCCCGTCGGCGACGACACCCTGGCACCGGGGGCCCTGGTCACCGCGGTGGTGGAGGAGACCGGGTACCGGAGCGAACTCCTCGCCGAGGGCACCATCGAGGCGTTGGGACGGGTCGAGAACATCGACACCCTGGTGGGCATGGCCGCCGAGTACCGCACCCTTCCCGAGTTCCTGGAGGCCGCCTCGCTGGTGGCCGACTCTGACGAGCTCGACGGCGATGGCACCAAGGTCTCCCTCATGACGCTGCACATCGCCAAGGGCCTCGAGTTCCCGGCCGTCTTCTTGGTGGGGATGGAAGACGGCGTGTTCCCCCACATGCGCTCGCTCGGGGACCCGGTCGAACTCGAGGAGGAGCGCCGCCTCTGCTATGTGGGTATCACCCGGGCCGAGCGTCACCTCTACGTCTCCCACGCCTGGAGCCGGATGCTCTACGGACGCGGGAGCAGCAACATACCGAGCCGCTTCCTCAACGAGATTCCCGATGAACTGATCCAGGACGTGGGAGGTGATCCCGGCGCCCGTGGCTGGGGATCGGGACGGGTGGGCGGCGGATTCGCCTCCCGGGACCGGCTGCAGACCGACGAGGACGTCGGAGGCACACCGGGAAGGAGCGTGTTCGGCCGGGGCCTCGCCCGCTCGGACGCCGAGTTCGACGCCACCGGGCGGCGTCGGCGGGCCCCGGCCTCGAGCGGGGCCGAACTTCTGGGCCTCGAAGCCGGCGACCCGGTGGTCCACGGCCAATGGGGCGAGGGCACGGTGGTGGAGACGTCGGGCATCGGTGAGGATGCCGAGGCCACCGTGGTGTTCGCGACGGTGGGGCGCAAGAAGCTCCTGCTCCGGATGGCGCCGTTGAAGCGGGCCTGAGGGCCGTTGGCCGCCACCCTGTGTGGGGGGCCGCCTCCGCCCGCCCCCTGAGCCGGGGTTGTCGCCGGGCCGGTTCATCTGGTTGTCAGCTGGGACTGGTTTACTGGGACCTGGTCGCAGAAACCCGACTCGCACCAGGGGTGGAAGCGCGCAGGCCGGGACGCGGGAGAGTCGGGACGATGGTCGCACTGGATCGCAGACGGGGGCGGGGAGGGCGTTGACGGACACGGGTACATCCGGACGCGACGGCGCGTCCTCGCAGCTGGATCAGGGGATCGTCGGCGTCGCGCCCACCGATGCGGCGCCGGCCCCGTCCGACAGGCACGGCACCGGCCGGAGTGCGGGACGGTCGCGGCACCCGTCCAACGGCATTCCCCTGGTCGTCTCCACCCCGTTGAGCCGCGGCCCGGCGGGGACGGCGCCGGTCGCAGCCATGTCCCCGCTGACCTGGCGGGAGCGTCGGATACGCCACAAGGAGAAGGTCCGGGCTCGCCGCACCGTGTTCGGGCGCCATCCGAAGTCGGCCGTGCTCCTCGTCATCGTGCTGGCCCTGACCCCGGTGTGGGTGTCCGTCGGTTCGGCCGCCACCAACCAGGCCCTGGGCAACACGGTGGGCTCGCGCCTGACCGAGTGGGTGCGGGACCACGGAGGTGGCGGCGTGGTGACCTGGGCCGAGAACACCTGGTACACCTGGCACGCCCCGCCCAAGGGGGGGAAGCCCAGACAGGGCGCCATCCCCCTCCCGGCCCAGACCACCACCACCGTGCCCACCGGCCCCGCCCACCTCCCCGCGCCCTCGGCCATCGTCCCGTTCGTGACCGATCCCACGCCCGGGGAGGGCCAGTGGCACCCGATCGGCCGCACCGTCGACGGTGTCCCGGCCATGTACGCCGCCTTCCTCCGGCCCAATGACGTCAACACCAGCCTGGTCACGGGTGTGGCATGGATGGACACCACCCTGCTGCGGGCCACGCTGTACGAGGGATCGTCCATTCCCGGCACCGGCCAGAACTGGATCAACGAGGCCCCGGTAGCGGGACCGGCGCTCGACACCCTGGCGGCCGCCTTCAACGCCGGATTCCGCATGCAGGATGCCCGGGGCGGCTACTACGCCGACGGGGTGACCGCGGTGCCCCTGGTTCCCGGAGCGGCCTCGTTGGTCATCGACAGCAACGGGACAGCCGACATCGGTGCGTGGGGGACCGATGTCTCGATGTCCCCCTCGGTGGTGGCCGTGCGTCAGAACCTCGACCTCATCGTCGACAACGGCCAACCGGTGTCCGGACTCGACGCCAACGACAATTCCCGTTGGGGGTTCACGCTCGGCGGCAAGGTCCAGGTGTGGCGATCGGGCCTGGGCATCACCGCCGACGGGGCACTGGTCTACGTCGGCGGTTCGGGCCTGTCCATCGTGGACCTGGCCAACGTACTGGCCCGGGCGGGTGCGGTGCGGGCCATGGAGATGGACATCAACACGGCCTGGGTGAACTTCACCAGCTTCGATCCCCCGGTGGGCCAGCCGGCCTCGGCGGCCTCGGGCACCGTGCTCACCTCCGATGAGGCGACCTATCCCTCCCGCTACTTCGAGCCCCTGTCGCGGGACTTCGTCACCATGTCGGTCCGCCTGCCGGCCGCGCCCACGCCGACGGCGGCGACCACCACGACACCGAAACCGGGCGCCCGAGTGGCGCCGTCGGGTGTCGGATCTAAGGTCAGCGGGTAGCGAGCCGAGACGCTGACCGGTCTTGTGCACTCGTGCCCGACCCCGACCGGGGCCGGCTGAGCCCGATGACGAGGAGTGGGGCCATGGTCGAGAGGCTGACGAAGCGGCATTACGAGGAGGAGCTCCTGAGACTGCAGGGCGATCTGGCCGCCATGACCGGATGGATCCAGCACAGTGGGGCCCGGGTCGTGGTGCTCTTCGAGGGTCGGGACGCGGCCGGCAAGGGTGGGGTGATCAAGAGGATCAGCGAGTACCTCAGCCCGAGGGTGTGCCGGATCGTGGCCCTGCCCACCCCGACCGAGCGGGAGCGGGGCGAGTGGTACTTCCAGCGCTACGTGGCCGAGCTCCCTTCCGCCGGCGAGATCGTCCTCTTCGACCGCAGCTGGTACAACCGTGCCGGCGTGGAGCGGGTGATGGGATTCTGCAGCGATGAGCAGTACCGGCTGTTCCTCCGCCAGAGCCCGGTCTTCGAGCACCAGCTCATCGAGGACGGGATCATCCTGATCAAGTACTGGTTCTCCGTGAGTGACGAGGAGCAGGAGCGCCGGTTCCAGAGCCGGGTGGACGATCCCCTCCGACGCTGGAAGCTGAGCCCGATGGACCTCGAGGCCCGGCAGCGGTGGTTCGACTACTCGCGGGCCAAGGACACCATGTTCCTGCACACCGACACGGCTGAATCACCGTGGTACGTGGTCGAGGCGGACGACAAGCGTCGGGCCCGGCTCAACTGCATTGCCCACCTGCTGAGCCAGGTTCCGTATCAGCCGGTCGAGGCGGTCAAGCTCCGGCTGCCCAAGCGGGCCAAGGACGAGAACTACCAGCGGCCGCCCCGAGACCTCGCCACCTACGTCCCCGACTACGTGTCCACGTGGCCCGACCAACCCGCGCGCGGTCGGCACCACTCCGAGTGACCCCGGGCGCTCAGCCTGGCATCCGACGCCACACGGCCCGGGGCAGGTGGCGCATCACGGTGAACACCCAGCGCAGGACCGGAGGCACGTAGACGACGGCAGCGCCCGATGCGATCCCGCCCACGACGGCGTCGGCCACCGCGTCGGGCGTGGTCGAGAACGGGGCCGGGCTCATTCCCTCGGTCATGCGCCCCACGACGAACCCGGGCCGCACGATGGTCACGTCGACACCGCTTCCGACCAGGGAGTCCCCCAAGCCCTGGGCGAAGGCGTCGAGTCCCGACTTCGACGAGCCGTAGATGAAGTTGGCGCTCCGGGCCCGCTCGCCGGCCACCGATGACAGCACCACCAGGCGTCCGTGCCCCTGATGGCGGAGGCGGGTAGTCACGGCCAGGATGGCCGAGGCCAGGCCGGCGAAGTTGGCGGAGATCACCGCCGCCGCCGCCGGCGGGTCGAGTTCGTCGGCCGTCTGGTCACCGAGGACCCCGGCCGCCACGATGACCAGGTCGATGTCCCCGAAGCGGTCGAAGACCTCGTCGGCGAAGGCGACGTGCCGGTCGGTCTCGGTGGCGTCGAAGGTCACCGCTTCGGCCAGATCCGCCCCGGCCGCCTTGGCCCGCTGCACCGCCTCGGTGAGGCGGGGGCCCTCCCGGCCGGCGAGGACCACGGTCCGGCAGCGGCCGGGCACCAACCGGTCCACGATGGCCTGTGCGATCTCCGAGGATCCTCCGAGCACGAGCACCGACTGGGGGCGTCCGATGGCGTCGATCATGATTCCGTCCCTTCTGGTGGTGGTTTGGCGCCGTTGGCGGGCGAGCGGGTGGGCGAGGACCGTGCGGCACCGGCCCGATCGACGGTGGTCGCCGGGGGCGTCTCCTGGACGCCGGCGGCGTCGGGCTTCGTGGTCCGGGGCGTGGTGGACCGGGACGTGGTGGACCGGGACGTGGTGGACCGGGTTGACTTGGTCGCGGGTGGCTTCGACCGGGCTGACCTGGAGGGGGACGGCTTGGCCGGGGCTGGTACTGCCCGGGTGGCCCGCCGGGCCGGTCGGCCGGTCGGTGGTCGACGGGCCCGTGGTGGGCCGGTCCGGTCAGCCACCCCGGTGGTGACGGCATCGGAGCAGAGCCCGAGTCGTCGTCCGAGATCGGAACGCAACACCCCACCGGGATCGATCCGGTCCCGAACAGCCTGCCACTCGTCGACCCGGGGATACATGGCTCGGAACGCCGCCGGGGAGACGCGCGAGTCCTTGGCCAGATAGACCCGCCCACCGGCGGCCAGCACGAGGTCGTCGAGGTCATCGAGCAGCCGGTCGAGTCCGGAGTGACCGACCGGGAGGTCGAGGGCCAGGGTCCAGCCGGGCATGGGAAACGACAGGGGCCCCGGGTCGCCGGGACCGAACCGCTTGAGTACGGCGAGGAAGCTGGCCAGCTTCAGCACCGTGAGGCGCTCGATGACCGTCCGCACCGTCTCACCGTGCTCGTCGGGCACGACGAACTGGTATTGCAGGAACCCCTTGGTCCCGTAGAGCCGGTTCCAATCCCCTACACCGTCCAGGGGGTGGAAGAAGCCGTGCCATGTGGTGGGGTTTGGCCACCTGGTGGAGCGGTGCCTTGCGGAACCAGAACTCGTTGAAGGCGCCGACGGTGAGCGGATTGAGGAGGCCGCTCGGAGGGGTGACCGGGACCCGGGCCAGGGTTCTCGGCACGAAGGCCCGGGCCCGGTCCGGTGATTGACGCAGGCGCTCGGGCAGGTCGTCCAATCGGGCGTGGTCACCACGCGTCAGCACCGAGCGCCCGAGGCGGCTCCCGGTGGACTGGCAGTCGATCCAGGCCACCGAGTACCGGTAGGCACTGTCCCCGGTGAGCATCTTGTCCATGACGCTGTCGAGATCGGCGGCCCGTTCCGTGTCCACCAGCATGTAGCTGGTTTCGATGGGAATCATCCGGAGGGTGGCTGTGGTGACCACCCCGGTCAGGCCCATTCCTCCGGCCGTGGCCCAGAACAGATCGGGATCAGACGAGGCGGACACGACGGCCGTCCCGGAAGGGGAGACGAGCGTCATCGCCACCACATGGGAGCAGAAGCTCCCGTCCACATGGTGGTTCTTGCCGTGGATGTCGGCCGCGATGGCGCCGCCCACCGTGACCAGCCGGGTTCCCGGGGTCACCGGCACGAACCACCCGAGTGGGACGAACCGCTCCATCAGCGTCTGCAGGCTGACGCCGGCACCGACGGTCACCGTTCCCGCGACCAGATCGACCTCGTGGATACCGTCCAACCAGGTGGCGTCGAGCACCACGCCGCCGGCGTTCTGGGCGGCGTCGCCGTAGCTCCTGCCCAGCCCCCTGGCGATGATGCCCCGCTTCCCGGGTCCGGGTCCGACGACGTCGGCCATGGCCTGGTCCACGACGTCGGGATGGACGGCGTGGACCACCTCGGAGGACGTCGGGGCCGTCCGTCCCCACCCGGTCAACAGGGAACGGCGGGAACGGGTGGCGCTCATGTGGCGTAGACCCCCACGGCGAACAGGGCGACCCAGCACGCCCCGTAGATCTGCAGCCGGTGGTCGTGGAGGGCCAGCTCTTCGGGAGCTGCCCCGCCACCGGCGTCCAGGAGGCGCATGATGTGGAGGAGCGCCACCGTGAAGGGGATCACGCTCAGCTGGAACCAGAGGGGGTCGGTACCCCGGTGGAGCTCGGCGGCTCGGCTGAACGCCCACAGGCAGTACGCCGTGACCGTGACGGCCGCCGAGAGGGTGCGGACCGACCGCAGGAAGGAGGGCGTGTAGAGCCCGAGCGTCTGACGGACGGAGCCGTCGTGGGTCTGCTGGTCGGCCAGCAGCTGCTTCTCCCCGGACCGCTTCCCGGTCACGATGAGCAGAGAGCCGAAGGATGCCACGATGAGGAACCAGTCCGACAGCGTCACCCCGGTGGCCACACCCCCCGCCACGGCCCGCAGGACGAAGCCCGCGCTCACCGCGGCGAGGTCCACGATGGGTTCGTTCTTCAGACCGAGTGAGTAGCTCACGTTGACCACCGCGTAGACCGCCATGACCAGGGCCAGGTGCCAGCCCTCCAACCACTGGCCGAGGCCGATCGATACGGCCAGCATGACCACGCCCACGACCACGGCCAGGCGGACCGGCACCACGCCGGAGGCCACGGGACGGAAGCGCTTGGTCGGGTGGGCCCGGTCGGCGGGGGCGTCGATGGCGTCGTTGACGAAGTAGGTGCCCGACGCGGCCACGCAGAAGATGCCGAAGGCGGCGATGGCGTGCCAGAGCACGGTGGGGTGGTGGAGCGCCCCGGCGGCCGCCGGGGCCACGAAGACCAGGAGATTCTTGATCCACTGGCGGGGACGGCACAGCTTGACCAGGCCCATCGGAAGCGAAGCTGATGCCGGTCTCGGCTGGCCAGGATGTTCGTCGGGTCGGTCCACAGCTTCAGCCGAAGTGGTCAAGGCGTCCTCGGGAGGGTCGGGTCGTGCCACCTGCGCCGGAGTGACGGTACCACGCACCTGCAGGCTAGAGCCTTCCCGCTCCGGGTGGGGTCCGGGCCTGAGGTTGTCCTCCTGGTGGGCCCGGATGGGCTTTCCGTCCCGACCAGCGCTTAGTATCTGCCTCCGTGAAACGCCCGTACCGAGTGGTGGTGGCCAAGCCCGGGTTGGACGGGCACGATCGGGGCGCCAAGGTGATCGCCCGGGCCCTGCGTGATGCTGGCTTCGAGGTGATCTACACCGGCCTGCACCAGACCGCCGAGCAGGTGGTACAGGCCGTGATCCAAGAGGACGCCGACGCCGTGGGGCTCTCCCTGCTCTCCGGGGCCCACCTGACGCTGGTGCCGAGAGTCATCGACGGCCTCCGGGAGCAGGGCCGAGGCGACGTCCTGGTGCTGGTGGGCGGGATCATCCCGGCCGCCGACATCCCGGTGCTGAAGGACCTGGGGGTGGCCGAGGTGTTCACTCCTGGAGCGCCACTCCCCGCCATCGGCGCCTGGCTGGGCGAAGCCCTCGACCAACGGGAGAGCGGGGTGACCGGCTGACGCCGACCGGCCCACGGCCCACGGTGTGCTGGAGAGCGGCACACCGACCCGGTTCTCCGGGGACCGGGTCGAGGGGAGCTGTGCCCGAACCCCCGGCGACCCGGTCGGGACCACGGGTCGGCGATGATGTCCTGGCCCGGGCCCACACGCCTCGCCTCCGCAGGATCGACGTTTGACCGACCGCAGCATGCACGACAGCCGCAACAACCAGGCAGAACAGACAGAGAGGAACGGATCCGGTGGATCTCTTCGAATATCAGGGTAAGCAGTACTTCGCCCGCTACGGCATCCCCATCTCCAAGGGGGGTGTGGCCGACACGGTGGACGAAGCGGTGGCACAGGCCGAGGCGGCCGGCTATCCGGTGGTGGTCAAGGCCCAGGTCAAAGTGGGAGGTCGCGGCAAGGCCGGTGGCGTCAAACTGGCCGCCGACGTGGAGGAGCTCCGGGTGCACGCGGGGAACATCCTCGGTCTCGACATCAAGGGCCACGTGGTCAAGAGGCTGTGGATCGAGCACGCCTCGGACATCGCCAAGGAGTACTACGCCAGCTTCACCCTCGATCGCAGCGCCAAGAAGCACCTGGGGATGCTCTCGGCCGAGGGTGGCGTCGAGATCGAGGAGGTGGCGGTGACCAATCCCGACGCCATCGCCATCCTCCATGTCGACCCGGTGGACGGACTCAGCCTCGAGGCCGCCCGGAGCTGGGTCGAGCGGGCCAACCTCGACGAGGTGGCCCGGGACCAGGCGGCCGAGCTGCTGGTCAAGCTGTACGCCTGCTACACCGAGGGCGACTGCGACCTGGCGGAGATCAACCCGCTGATCCTCACCCCGGACGACCGGGTCCATGCGCTCGACGCCAAGGTCACCCTGGACGACAACGCCACCTTCCGGCACCCCGAGTGGGCGGCGTTCGAGGGCAGCGACGTGGAGGACGAGCGGGAGACCCGGGCCAAGGAGCGCGGGCTCAACTACATCGGGCTGGACGGCTCGGTAGGGATTATCGCCAACGGGGCCGGACTGGCCATGAGCACACTCGACGTGGTCAACCAGTGCGGGGGCTCCGCGGCCAACTTCCTCGACATCGGAGGGGGCGCCAACGCCGACGTCATGGCCGCCGCCCTCGAGGTCATCAACTCCGATCCTGCCGTGCGATCCATCTTCGTCAACATCTTCGGGGGGATCACCCGGGTGGACGAGGTGGCCAAGGGTGTGCTCGAGGCCCTGGAGCGCGTCGATATCAGCTCACCCATCGTGCTCCGGCTCGACGGGACCAACGCCGTGGCCGGACGCGAGATCCTGGCCAGTCATCTGTCCGATCGCCTGGTCGCCGAGCCGACCATGCTCGACGCCGCACGCCGTGCGGTCGCACTCGCTGGAGGCCAGTCATGAGCATCTTCGTCGACGAGAACACCAAAGTCGTGGTTCAGGGCATCAGCCCCACGAGTCAGGGCCTCTACCACGGGCTCCGCAACCGGGCCTACGGCACCCAGGTGGTGGCCGGAACCAATCCCAACCGGGGTGGTGAGGAGATCGAGGGCATCCCGGTCTTCGCCACCGTGGCCGAGGCCGTGGCCGCCACCGGGGCCAACGCCTCGTTCATCTCCGTCCCGCCTAAGTTCGCCGCCGACGCCATCGTGGAGGCCGCCGCCGCCGGTGTGCCCTTTGTGGTGTGCATCACCGAAGGCATCCCGGCCAGCGACGAGGCCCTGGCCTACAACCGCCTGGTGCGGGAGTTCCCGGCCACCCGCCTGCTCGGGCCCAACTGCCCGGGCATCATCTCGCCGGGGAAGTGCAACATCGGCATCACCTCGGGCGACATCGCCATGCCCGGTGGCCCGGTGGGCATCGTGAGCCGTTCGGGAACCCTCACCTACCAGGCCCTGCACGAGCTCTCCCAGCAGGGTGTCGGCCAGACCACCTGCGTGGGCATCGGCGGTGACCCCGTTCCCGGTACCAGCTTCATCGACTGTCTGCGCGCCTTCGAGGCCGACCCTGACACCAGGGCCATCATGATGATCGGGGAGATCGGTGGCTCGGCCGAGGAGGAGGCCGCCGAGTTCATCGCCTCCTCAGTGTCCAAGCCGGTGGTGTCCTACGTGGCCGGGGTGACTGCACCACCGGGACGGAAGATGGGCCATGCCGGGGCCATCATCTCCGGCTCCAAGGGCACGGCTCAGGCCAAGATGGACGCGCTCTCCTCGGCCGGGGTCACCGTGGCCCTCAATCCGACCGAGGCCGGCGAGGCCATGGTCGACGTCGTCCGGAAACTCGGCTGAGCCCGGATCTCCCCTCGGCCGCCGCCCAGTCGGGCCGGCCCATCGAGGCGGTCATCTTCGACCTCGACGGCCTGCTGCTCGACTCGGAGCCGCTCTGGCGTCAGGCCGAGATCGAGGTCTTCGGGACCGTCGGCCTCAACCTCACCGAGCAGGACGTGCGCCAGACCATGGGCCTGCGCATCGACGACGCCGTGCGTCACTGGTGGGACCGGTTCCCCTGGGAGGGCATGACCCCGGAGGCCGTCGAGCGGGCGGTGACCGCCCGCGTGGCCGAGCTGGTCACCGAGCGCGGCGAGCCCATGCCCGGGGCCCTCGAGGCCGTCGCCCTGTGCGGGCGCCTGTCGCTGCCCGTGGCGGTGTGCTCGGGCTCCTTCGCCGTGGTCATCACCGCCGCCCTGGAACGCCTGGGGATCCGGTCCGCGGTCACCGTCTGGCACTCGGCCGAATGGGAGCCCCTGGGCAAGCCCCATCCCGGTGCCTATCTGTCCACGGCGGCCAAGCTCGGTGTGGACCCGAGGAGCTGTCTGGCCGTCGAGGATTCGTTCAACGGCGCCGTTTCGGCCAAGGCGGCCCGGATGCGGGTGATCGGCGTCCCCGAGCCGCTCGCCTTCGGCTCACCCCGGTGGGGGCTCTGCGACGCCGTGCTCCTGAGCCTCACGGACCTGGACGAGGCGCTCCTCCGCAGCCTCGAGGTCTGAGCCCGGCCCGGCGCCCGCACCTCCGCAGCGGAGGACGGCGTCCCCATCCTCCCGGGGATGGGCGGCCGGCGAGCCCGCGACCGGTGCGGATCCCGGGGAATCTCCGGAAGTTTTGCTTCGGAAACTCTCCATCGGTGCCGATACCTCAGTCACGAGGGGCACTCCCTGGGCAGGGGGGACCGGGCGACGTGGGCCCAAGTACCGGAGGCAGGCCGGTCGGGCCACGTCGCCCCGGTCCTTAGTGAATCGGGCCCGGTCCTTAGTGAATCAGGACAGTACCACCGGCATTCCCGGCACCCCCGGGGGGGTCGCGTCCCGCGCGGACGTGGGCACGCTGAGGCGCTGATATCGTGCGGCCGTGGTCCCCGGCGCATCTCGAGACACCGCTCCGGACACCCCCCCGGCCCCACCCGACCGTGCGGCCCGGGACGCTCATTCGGACACCGCCGGGGACGCGCTCCGGATCGCCGTCCTGGCCTCCGGGAGCGGCACCATCCTGGAGGCCATCATCGCCGACGGCCTGCGCGTTCGCCTGGTGCTGGTCGACCGTCCGTGCCGGGCCCTCGACGTGGCCGGCGACGCCGGCATCCCGGCGGTGTTGGTCGACCGGGCCGCCTTCGGCGGCTTCGGACCGGCGTTCGACCGCCACGGCTACACCGAGGCGGTCACCGAGGCCCTCCGCCAGGCCGCCATCGACGTGGTGGCCATGGCCGGATTCGGAACCGTGCTCGGCCAGCCCGTCCACGAGGCGTTCTCCGGGCGCATCCTGAACACCCACCCCGCCCTGCTGCCGGCGTTTCCCGGGTGGCACGCCGTGCGGGACGCCTTGGCCGCCGGGGTGGTCGAGACGGGCACCACCGTCCATGTGGCCACCGTCGAGATGGACGCCGGGCCCGTGCTGTCCCAGGCCTCCGTACCGGTGCTCCCGGATGACACCGAGGAGTCGTTGCACGAGCGCATCAAAGCGGTCGAGCGGACGCTCTACCCGGCCACCATCCGCACCTTCGTCGACCGGTTGGCGGCGATGGCGGCGGATGGGCCAGGATCATCAACGGAGGTTGGATCATGAGGGCACTGCTGTCCGTCTACGACAAGTCCGGGGCCGTCGACCTGGCCCGGGGGCTTGCTGATCTGGGTTGGGAGTTGATCTCGAGCGGTGGCACCTCGGCCGCTCTGGCCGAGGCCGGCGTCGACCACGTCGAGGTGGCCGACCTGACCGGTGCCCCCGAGATGCTCGGTGGACGGGTCAAGACCCTGCATCCGACCATCCACGGGGGCATCCTGGCCGACCGATCGAAGCCCGAGCATCTCGCCGATATCGAGCGTCAGGGCATCGGACTCATCGACCTCGTGGTGTGCAACCTCTATCCGTTCGCCTCGGATCCGTCCATCGAGCTGATCGACGTGGGAGGTCCGACGATGGTCCGGGCGGCGGCCAAGAACCACGCCCATGTGGGCATCGTCGTCTCGCCCACCGACTACGCCCCGGTGCTGGACGAACTGAGACAGCACGGCTCCCTGTCGGGGGAGACCCGGTTGCGACTGGCCCGTGACGCCTTCGCCCACACGGCGGCCTACGACGCCGCCATCGTGGACTGGTTCGACGGGGAGGGTGCCTCGGGGCCGTCGGACAGCGACGCCTCGATCCTCCCTCCCACCATCCACCTCGCCCTGGAGCGGGCCGGCTCGTTGCGCTACGGGGAGAACCCCCACCAGCACGGTGCCCGTTACCGCATCGTGGGCCGGCACTCCTGGTGGGACGACGTGATCCAACACGGCGGCAAGGAACTCTCGTACCTCAACATCTTCGATGCCGATGCCGCCTGGCGACTGGTCCACGAACTGTCCGAGCCGCGGGGCGGCGAACACGCCGTTGCCATCATTAAGCACGCCAACCCCTGCGGGGCGGCGGTCCATCCGGATCTGGTCACGGCGTACGTGCGCGCGCTCGAATGCGACCCCCAGTCCGCGTTTGGGGGCATCGTGGCCATCGGTGGGCGGGTGACACCCGAGGTGGCCGAGGCCATCGCCGCCGGGCCCCAGGCCGATCTGATCATCGCCCCGTCCTACGACGCCGCCGCCCTCGACCAGCTGACGTCCAAGCGCAAGGCCACCCGTCTGCTCTCGGCTCCGGCCCCCGAGGCCCTGGCCCGGCAGTTCCGAGGCCTCGGAGCCAGCATGCTGGTCCAGGACGCCGACCGGTTCCTCGTCCCCTCCTCGACGTGGGAGGTGGCCACCCAGGTGCGACCCACCGAGTCCCAGTGGAAGGATCTGGTCCTGGCCTGGACGGTCTGCGCCCGGACCACCTCCAACGCCATCGCCATCGTCACCGACGGGCAGGCCGTGGGGGTGGGGGCGGGCCAGCAGTCACGGGTGGTGGCCGCGGAGATCGCCGTGTCCAAGGCGAAGGAGCGGGCCGCCGGGGGTGCTGCCGCCAGCGACGCCTTCTTCCCCTTCCCTGACGGACTGGAGGTGCTGGCCCAGGCCGGTGTGGTCGCCGTGGTCCAGCCCGGAGGGTCGATCCGGGATGGTGAGGTCGTCGCCGCGGCCGACGAGGCCGGGATCGCGCTGGTCATGGCCGGCGGCGAGCGCCACTTCCGGCATTGACCCGATCCCGCCCGCGCCGGTACCGCTCCGTCGCGGTGGTGCCCGGGCATACTGGTGGCGTGGGGGAACGACCATGACGGCGACGCTGCTCGACGGCGAGTCGTTGGCCGCCAAGATCCGGGCCGAGGTGACCGACCGGGTGGGCCGGCTGCGCAGTGCCGGCATCACCGCGGGGCTGGGGACGATCCTCGTCGGGGACGACGGGCCGAGTGCCCGCTACGTGGCCATGAAGCATGCGGACTGTGCCGAGGTCGGGATTCACTCGGCCCACGAGCACCTTCCCGCCGATGTCAGTCAGGACGAACTCGAAGCCGTGGTGGCCCGTTTTAATGCCGATCCCGCCATCCACGCCTACCTGGTCCAACTGCCCCTGCCCGAAGGCCTGGACGAGGAACGGGTGCTCCTGGCTGTGGACCCGGACAAGGACGTCGACGGACTGCACCCGGTCAATCTGGGGAGGCTGGTCATGGGGGCCAGCGGTCCCCTCCCGTGCACACCGGCCGGCATCGTCGAGCTCCTGGCGGCCAATGGCGTGCCGGTAGAGGGGAAGCACGTGGTGATCATCGGACGGGGGCTGACCATCGGACGTCCGCTGGCTCTCCTGATGGCCATGCGTCGGCCCGGTTGCAATGCTGCGGTCACTGTGGTGCACACCGGAGTCGAGGACCTGGCCGGGCTGGTCCGTCAGGGTGACGTGGTGGTGGCGGCGGCTGGAAGGGCGGGCCTGGTGACGCCGGACATGATCAAGCCGGGCGCTGCCGTGGTCGGCGCCGGCACCTCGTGGGAAGGAAAGAAGCTCTTGTCCGATGTCGATGCCGACGTGGCCGACGTGGCCGGCTGGATCACCCCGCGGATCGGCGGGGTCGGTCCGATGACCCGGGCCATGCTGTTGCGCAATACCGTGCGAGCCGCCGAGCGGGCGTCATGAGCGGGACCGGGGGCCTCGAGACCGACCACCGTCCCTGGGGCATGTACGCGGTGCTCGACGACGACGGGACACACAAGGTGAAGCGCATCGTGGTCTCGCCGGGCAAGCGCCTGAGCTATCAGCGCCACGCCCGCCGTTCGGAGCACTGGTTCATCGTCCGGGGGACGGCGCAGGTGACGCTGGACGGCGTGGTCACCGAACTCAACGCGGGCGACTCAGTGGACATACCGGTGGGGACCAACCACCGCATCGCCAACCCCACCGATGCCGAGGTGGTGTTCGTAGAGGTGCAGCACGGGGAGTACTTCGGGGAGGACGACATCGTGAGGCTCGAGGACGACTTCGGTCGGAGTGACGCCTGATGGGTGCCGAGCGGGCCGTGGTCCGCCCCCGCAGCCGGAGCCTGGCCGTGCGGGTCGGGATCGCCCTCGTCCTGTCGATTGGTGCCGTATCGATTGGTGCCGTGTCGGCTGGGACCGGATTGGCCCAGGCCGCGCCGGTGGCCGGGAGCGGCTCGAGCGGTGACGTGGTTGTCGTTTCCTCCACCGATCTGACGCCGACCACCCCGGCCACCCCGACCACCGTGCCCGAGACCACCACGACGACACCGCCGACCACCACGACGACGACCACCACGACGACCGAGCCGTCCACCACCACCACGTCCTCGACCACCACGACGACGCTGGCCCCCCTGACCACGACCACTTCCTCCACGACACCGTGGGCATTGATCATCGTCATCGTGGTACTGGTCCTGGCCATCATCGGACTGGTGGTGGTGCTCGCCGCCCGGCGGCGCAGGGCGGTCGAGACCGCCTGGCGCAAGGCGGTGATCCCGGCCCTGTCCGACACGCAGTTGGCCCGGGCCTCGCTGCTCTCGGACAATGCCGTCTCCGGCGACTCCGAGGTCCGGGGTGCCGTGGCCGTCCAGGTCGAGCGGGCCGCGGTCGCCCTCGAGCACACGGTGCCTACGGCGCCGGACCCCGATGCCGGCCAGATGGCGACGACGACAGCCGGGGCTCTGCGGGGGTTGGCCTTCGCCATCGAGGCCGACCGGCTGCTCCGGCACGGGACCGCGGCACCTACGGGCATGCAGCTGGCCGAGGCCGACGAGGCCCGTCGGGCCCGGAGCGCTGAGCTCGACACCGCCATGGCCCGACTGTCCGCCCGCATCGGATCGAGGCATGGCTGACCCCCTCGGGGTAGCCATGAACCTTCCCCAGGCCGTACGCCCGAGTCGGCGGTAAGCTGGTTCGGCCATGACCCGCATCGCCGACCTCCTGGCCAAGGGGAGGACGTACTCGTTCGAGTTCTTCCCGCCCAAGTCCGATGCTGAGCAGGCCACCCTGGTCAAGACCCTCCGCGACCTCGAGCCGCTGGGCCCCTCGTTCGTGTCGGTGACCTATCGGGGAGGGGCCGAGTCCCGCAAGAGGACCTTCGATCTGGTAACCGGCATGCTCCGCACCACCACCCTGGTGCCGATGGCCCATCTGATCTGCGTGGCCCACACCCGACTTGAACTGGCCGAGATCCTCGTGGCGTACCGGACGGCCGGTGTCGAGAACCTGATGGCCCTGGGTGGGGATCCTCCCACCGACCCCACCGATGGCCTGGGAGAGCTGCAGCACGCCTCGGAACTGGTGGAGCTGGCCCACGCCATCGGGGGCTTCTCGGTCGGTGTGGCCGCCCAACCGGGTGGACATCCCCTCTCGATCGACCTGGCCGCAGACCGGGACCACCTGGCCGCCAAACTCTCGTTGGCCGACTTCGCCATCTCGCAGTTCTTCTTCGAGGCGTCCCAGTACACCGGGCTCGTGGCCGAGATGGCCGCCCGGGGTGTGGACAAGCCCGTCCTCCCCGGCATCATGCCGGTCACCAGCCTCTCGTCCATCCCGAGGATGGCCACCATGGGAGCTGCAGTGCCGCCCTGGATGGTGGAGCGCCTCGAGGAGGCCGACCGGCGGGGCGGCAAGGAGGCCGTCCGCCAGGAGGGTGTGGCCGTGGCCACCGAACTCTGTGAGGAACTGTTGGAGGCCGGTGTGCCCGGCCTCCACTTCTACACGCTCAACCGCTCGAACGGCACCCGCGAGATCTACTCGGCGCTGGGCCTGGCGGCACCGTAGCCGCTGGTCACGGCGGCCGGGTTCCCTGCGGGTTCAGCGCGGTCGGAATCCGAGGGCGTGGGGTTGGAGCCCACCGCCGGGACCACCGGGGGTGGCGATCCGATCGACGAGGCCGTAGGCCACCGCCTCGCCGGCGGTGAGGAACCGGCCACGGCGGGCATCCTGGCCGATCTGTTCGGCGGTCCGGCCGGTGGTCTCGGCCAGTCGGCGACAGAACATCGCCCACTGCTCGGCGTGCTCGGCGGCCTGCTGTTCGAGGAATCGGGCGTCCCCCCCGAATCGGCTCCTCGGTTCGGTCAGATGGATCCGGGCGTGTGGCGAGAGGGTGCGCTCGTGGCAGACGGCCAGCACCCCGACCGCAGCACCGGCCACCTGACCGGTGCACCATCCGTGGACGGCCACGCCGAGGAGGTCGATGATGTCCATGAGGGCCAGCGCCGCTGTCGTCGACCCGCCCGGGCTGTCCATGCGCAGCTCGACGGCGTCATCGCCGTCGGCGTCCAGGGTCATGAGCGCCGCGCCCACGTCGCTGGCGCCGGAGTCGTCGAGAGGACCGACCAGGGTGACCACCCGGCGCTCGAGCAGCCGACGCCGCATCCACTCCTGAGGGCCCACCGGCGTGTCGTCAGGACCGGGGAACCAGCCGGGCGATTTCACCGCCGATATCTGTCCTCGGACCGCTCGAGCGTCCACCCGAGGCGCCAGCCCAGAGCCGAGGCGTAGCGGTCGACCGTCGACATGAGCACATCGGTGGCTCCGGTCTCGATCCGGGCCACCGCCGACTGGGACGTGCCCATCCGCGCCGCCACCTGGGTCTGGGAAAGTCCGAGGGCCTGTCGACGCTCCACCAGTTCATCGCTCAGGGCCCGACGGCGTTCGGACATCTCCCGGAAGCCGGGGAACACCGGCTGGTGGCCTCGTTCGCTCATGTCGTCCGTCTCCCGATGACCGGGATGATGATCCGGTCCCGATGCGTGGCTCCAGGATATCGCACCGATGATATCTCATTATTGAGATATCATCGGCGATATACCCCCGTCGGGCACGCCGGCGGGCTGAGCACGGGAGGCCCCGTTGACCCAGGTTCACACGCTGATACCGACCGTCCTCGAGGAGTCGAGCAGAGGCGAGCGGGCCTTCGACATCTTTTCCCTGCTCCTCCGGGAGCGCATCGTCTTCCTGGGCCAGGAGGTCGACGACCAGGTGGCCAACCTGATCATCTCCCAGATGCTCTATCTCGAGGCCCAGGACCCCGACAAGGACATCGCCCTCTACATCAACTCGCCGGGCGGGATGGCCTACGCCGGCATGGCCATCTACGACGTCATCCAGCACGTCCGGCCCGATGTGTCGACCATCTGCGTGGGCATGGGAATGTCGGCCGCGGCCATGGTGCTGGCTGGCGGCGCCCCGGGGAAACGCCTGGCCCTGCCCAACGCCCGCATCATGATCCATCAGGGCAGCGCCGGCACCCGGGGCGCGCCGAGCGACATGGAGATCCAGCTGCGGGAGGTCCTGGCCCTTACCCGGAGGATGGCCGAGATCATCGCCCACCACAGCGGCCGGTCCGTGGACCAGGTGGCCCGGGACATCGACCGGGACTACTTCATGACACCGGTGGAGGCCATGGAGTACGGACTGATCGACGGGATCGTCGAACCGCAGCGGGGGCTGTCGGCACCCCCGCTGGTCGAAGCGGCCGGCTGAGCTGCCGGCCAGGTTCGCCGGACCGGAAGCCGGCCGATTAGCCTCGGCGGCATGGCAGCCAAAACTCCCGTCCACATCACCGTCACCGGGGCCGCCGGCCAGATCGGCTATGCGCTCTTGTTCCGCATCGCCTCGGGCCAGCTGCTCGGCAGCGACCAGCCGGTTGTCCTCCGCCTCCTCGAGATCGAGCCGGGGATGCAGGCCCTCGAGGGCGTGGTCATGGAGATCGAGGACTGCGCGTTTCCCCTGGTCAACGATATCGAAACCACCACCGATCTCGACACCGCCTTCGACGGCACCTCGTGGGCGCTGCTGGTGGGATCAGTGCCCCGCAAGGCGGGCATGGAGCGGGGCGATCTGCTGACCATCAACGGCGGGATCTTTGGACCCCAGGGTCGGGCCATTGCCGCCAACGCCGCCCCCGACGTGCGTGTGCTGGTGGTGGGCAACCCGTGCAACACCAACTGCCTGATCGCCCGGTCCAGTGCGCCCGAAATACCGGCCGACCGGTGGTTCGCCATGACCCGACTGGATGAGAACCGAGCGAAGACCCAACTGGCCCAGAAGGCCGGCGTGGCGGTGTCCTCGGTCAGCAATCTGGCCGTCTGGGGCAATCACTCGGCCACCCAGTTCCCCGACTACGCCAATGCCCTCATCGGCGGCAAGCCGGTCCCGAGGTAATCGACGACACGGCCTGGCTGCAGGGGGACTTCCTCACCACCGTCCAGAAGCGGGGTGCGGCCATCATCGACGCACGGGGCCTCTCATCGGCAGCCTCGGCGGCCAACGCCGCCATCGATTCGGTCAACAGCATCCGACTGGCCACCCCGGGTGACGACGTCACCTCACTTGCCGTGGTGTCGAACGGCGAGTACGGCGTGCCCGAAGGCCTGCAGTTCGGCTTCCCGGTCCGAACGAACGGGTCGGGGGGATGGACCGTTGTGGAAGGGCTCTCCCACGACGAGTTCGCTACCGAGCGCATCCGCATCACCACCGAGGAGCTGGAGGCCGAGCGGACCGACGTGGCCGGACTGCTCCCCTGAGCGGCCGGGGCACCCCGGCACCGGCGGGCGTAGCCTGATGGCCATGTGCCGGAACATCACCACCCTGCGGGGCCTCGAGCCTCCACCCACCGAAGACGAGATCGAAGCCGCCGCCCGCCAGTACGTGCGCAAGGTCAGCGGCATCCAGTCCACCTCGGCGGTCACCGAGGCGGCGTGTGAGCAGGCGGTACGGGCGGTGGCCGAGGCCACCACGCGGCTGTTGGCCGCACTGCCCGCCCGACGGCAACCGCCACCGACCCTCCCGCCTTTGCGGCGCCGGGCGGCTGCTACAGGCTGACGGGGGTGGTGGATGGCCCCGTCGGGGCCGCCGACCCGTCGGACACCGTCGGCCATCGGACCTTGGTGGCCCAGCCGATCCATTCGAACCCACGGATCAGCCAGGCCGAGGGGTCGACCATGCCCGGTCGGGCACCGTGCCGGGCCCACGAGGGGTGGGCGTGGTGGATGTTGTGCCAGCTGTCCCCGAGGGACACTACGGCCAGCACCCACAGGTTGCTGCTCTGGTCACTGGTCGCCACAGGCCGACGACCGAACGTGTGACACAGGGAGTTGACCCCCCAGGTCACGTGGTGGAGGAGCGCCATGCGCACCAGCCCGGCCCACACGAGCGCGGTGACGGCCCCGGCCAGGGTGCCGGACAGGACGTATCCGATGCCGAGAGGGATGGCCAGCGAGGCCGTAGCCCACAGGGGAAACAGGCGGTCGATGCGCTGGATGTCGCGGTCCTTCAGCATGTCGGGCGCGTAGCGGCTGGCCACCGAGGCGTCCGAGACGAACAGCCACCCGACATGGGAGAAGGCCAGCCCCCGCAGTAGGGCGACGCCGTGGTCCCCGTAGCGGTGGGGCGAGTGGGGGTCGCCCGGGAGGTCACTGAACATGTGGTGGCGACGGTGGGTGGCCACCCAACTGGTCAACGATCCCTCGACGGCCATGGATCCCATGATGGCCAGGGCGATCTTCAGGGTCCGGCTGGGGCCGAAGGCCCGGTGGGTGAAGAGACGGTGGAAGCCGACGGTGATGCCGAATCCGGTGATCAGGTAGAAGACGAGACCGATGACCAGGTCCGAGAGATGGACGGCATGCCCCCACAGCATGGGAATGACGACGGCCAGCGCCACGACTGGGCCGGCCACGATGGCCAAGGTGACCAGCTTCTGGCTGGCGTGCACGACGGGCAGGTCCTGGCTGGTCGGCTGACACGGGTCGCATGCCGCCATGGGCTCGTGCGGCATGAGCAGGGACTTCACGGATCCTCCCGATTCGGCGCTGGATGCACCGCCTTGCCCGATGTCCTCAGGGGGTCACGTGATCAACCACGACCCTACTCGGCCCAGAACGGGGTCGGGGTGGCACCCGCCGACGACGCCCCGGTGCCGGGTGCCTGGTCAGGACGGTACGGGCCAGCGGCGCGTCGGGCGCTCCCGGGCGAGGTTCCGGCCGCCCCCCGGTCACGCCCGATAGGCGTCACCGAACGTACCCCGGGCATGCGAAGATTCCGGCGTGCTGACCAACCGCGTCACCGAACTCCTCGGCGTCGACATCCCCATCGTGCAGGCCCCGATGGGTTGGATCGCCCGCGCCGCCCTCGCCTCGGCGGTCTCCAACGCCGGGGCCATGGGGATCATCGAGACCTCCTCGGGCGAGCTCGACGCCGTCCGGGACGAGATTGCCATGATGAAGGACCTCACCGACCGGCCCTTCGGTGTCAACATCGCCCAGGCGTTCGTGGCCGACCCGACCGTCATCGTCGAGTTCGTCATCGCCCAGGGTGTGCGATTCGTCACCACGTCGGCGGGGAGTCCGACCCGGTACACCGCACAGCTCAAAGATGCCGGACTCACCGTCTTCCACGTGGTGCCCACGATGCGGGCGGCGGAGAAGGCCGTCGCCGCCGGGGTTGACGGCCTGATCGTGGAGGGGGGCGAAGGTGGCGGGTTCAAACATCCCCGTCCGGTGACGTCCATGGTCCTCCTGCCCTCGGTGACAAAGGCCTTCGACCTCCCGGTCATAGCCGCTGGGGGGTTCCTCGACGGCCGGTCCCTGGCCGCGGCACTGGCCCTCGGTGCCGAAGGCGTCCAACTGGGTACGGCCATGGTGTCCTCGCTGGAGTCTCCGGTGCACGCCAACTGGAAGCAGGCCATCATCGACGCCAACGAGACGGACACGGTCTTCCTGAACAGCCACACCTCGCCGGGTTTGCGGGCGCTACGGACCCCCCACACCGAAAGCCTCGAGTTCGACCATGAGCACAACGCCATGGCCTCGTTCGGAAATGTCCGTGACGTCTATTTCGGCGGTGACCTGTCGTCGGGGATCGCCCTCGGTGGACAGGTGGCCGGACGGATCGACACCAGCCGCCCGGTGGCCGAGATCATCGGGTCGTGCCTGGCCGAGTGCGAAGAGGTCCTCGCCGGCCTGTCCAGCCGGTACGTCGATCGGCCTCGCTGAATCCTCACGTGTCGACAACACAATGATCACCCCCGGTGACCAGGCTGGGTGGTGATCCGTGGTCATCGCCGTTGGTTGACCCGACCGAGGAGGTTGTCGTGATGGGAAACGATCGCCGGATCACCGGAGTGACCGCTCTGATCGTCGCCGTGGCCATGGTCGCCGCAGGATGCTCGTCGGCCGACTCCAGCGCCTCGAGCAGTACCAAGGTCGCGCCGACCACCCGGAGCGCCGCACCGCCCGCGGGCGCCCCGACCACCGCACCGGCGAGCGCACCGGTCGCCCCCGGTCCCGTCCCCGCCCAGTACGCCGGGATGGTGGCGCAACTCACCAACCAGCTCGACGGCTACCAGGCCGCGGTCGACGCCATGCCGGACTACCGGGCCACGTCCGCGTCCACCCCGGCCTTCGTCCCCGCCGCCGAGCTCCTCGACGCCAACGGCAATCGCCAGACAGCACTGCTCCAACCCGGAGCCCTGGGTCTCGTCGAACAGGAACTAGACGCCTTCTCGGCTCTCGGGGTGACCGGTGTGACCATCGGGATCAAGCTCCCCCTGCTGCTGTCCCAGTTCACCCCCCAGGCCGCCCGCTACGCCGCCTTCTACGCCGCGGTGGCCGACCAGGCCCGTCGTCGGGGCTTCACCATCGACGTGGAACTCGGTGGGCTGTTCTGCGGGACGACGTTCTCGACCTGTTCGTACGCCTACCCGAGCAACGTGTCGGGTTGGGCGCAGCTGACCGCCGACCAGGCCCGCATCGTCATCGACCGGGTCCATCCCACATATCTGGACATCATGTCCGAGCCCAACACGGAGGCCAACCTGACCTCGATCCACGCCCTCGAGACCCTGAGCGGGGTGACCCAGTTCGTGACCGACACCCTCGGGCTCATCGGACCCCACGGGACCACGAAGATCGGCGCCGGCGCCGCCTCCTGGTTCCCGATCTCGTTCGACCAGGCCATCGCCCGAACCGGCGTCGACGTGCTGATGGAGCACATCTACCCCCTCACCCCGGGCGTCGTCAGCACCCTCACTGCCACCGCGGCCCTGGCCCACCAGGTCGGCAAGCCGCTGGTGGCCGACGAGGTCTGGCTGTACAAGGGGTCGACGACCGCCGGCGGCAATGTAACGGCGTCGGGCCAGGAGTCCAAGCTGGATGCCTACTCGTTCTTCGAGCCTCTCGACCAGCGGTTTCTCACCATCACCCAGGAGTGGTCCCAGAAGGCTGACGTGGCCTACACCTCGCCCTTTTGGTCCATGCAGCTGTTCAGCTATGTGACCTGGACCCCGCAGCTCGAGGCGGGAACGGTCAACGGGACGCTCGCCCTGCTGGATCAGGGGGCGACATCGGCCATGGCCCAGAGCCGCTACACGGCCACCGGATTGGCGTGGGCCCGACCATCCTGATGAACGGGTGGTGAGGCCGGGGAGGACCCGGATCGACCGCCATCGGCGGGGAGGTTCGATCCCGTCGTCGGGGTGTGGCACGGTGGACCGGTGCCGGACTACGACCGATTCGCCCGCTTCTACGACGCAGCCATGGACGACCCCCGTCCCAGGGGCGTACGGGTACTCGCCAGCATCGACCGTTACCTCCCTGTTGCCTCGTCGGTGCTGGAACTGGGATGCGGAACCGGCTCCATCCTCGCCCAGTTGTCGGCCTTCCCGGCGCTGACCGGCATGGACCGCTCGGCCGAGATGCTGGCCGTGGCCAGTGAGAAGGTGCCCGCTGCCCGCCTGCTCCTGGGCGACATCGGGGAGTTCTGGCTGGGCGAGCGGTTCGACGTGGTGGTCTGCGTCTTCGACACGCTCAATCACCTCCTCACCTTCGAGGCGTGGCAGTCGATGTTCGACTCGGTCTACGACCATCTGGTGGACGACGGACTGTTCATTTTCGACGTGAACACCATCGGGGAGCTCCGGCGCCTGGGGGAGGAGCCTCCGTGGGTCTTCGAGTTCGACGACCATGTGCTCATCATGGACGTTGCCATAGCGGAGCACGGACTCTCGGAATGGGACATCAGGATCTTCGAACACCTGGACGGGTCCCGCTTCGAGCTCCATCACGAGCGGATCGGCGAGTTGGGTGTGAGTCTGCGTCAGATCG
This sequence comes from uncultured Acidimicrobiaceae bacterium, assembly GCA_963831535.1. Classification (GTDB taxonomy): domain Bacteria; phylum Actinomycetota; class Acidimicrobiia; order Acidimicrobiales; family RAAP-2; genus Bog-756. The sequence goes on from CAWHQP010000006.1 coordinate 62,253, forward strand.
GCGCCGCTCTCGAACCGAGGTTCACCCTGCTCGAGGCCAGCAGCGACAGTGGCGAGGCGCCCACCGACAGTTCGGTGAAGGCGTACTTCACCTACCGTCGGAGGCTGTAGCTCTCTCCGCCTGTAACCCGTGACCCGTCCCCGGCCGGCACGGCCGCGCCGGGGTCGGCCATTCCCGCCACCAGCGACGTCGGCCGGTACCGTGTGCCGGAGATTCGCCCGGCCGATGTCTGGAGCAGCTGGTCCGGGCCCGACGAGGAGGAAGCCCCGTGGCGTGGACCAAGCAATCACGAGCAGCGTCGATGGCGGTCGGTGCGCCCGCGCCCCAGCCCCGGCTTACGGGGCGATGGTGGCTGCTGTTGGTGGCCACGGCTCTTCTGGTCTCCGCCTGCGGGCTCCACATCTCCAAGCACGGGGTCAGTGGCAATATTCTCGGGCACAGCTTCTCGGCGGCGTCGGGCCAGCTCCCGTCGGGATTCCCGAGCAACGTGCCCGTGCCCGACCACTCCCGCGTGATCTATGGAGGCGGTACCGACAACGATTGGGATGTGGCCTTTGCCGTCACGGGAACGCTGTCGTCGGGGACGGCCGCCTACCGGTCGAAGTTCCAATCGGCGGGCTACACGATCAGCAATGTCCAGTCGGGGTCGGCGCCGGACACGGGGGCGTCGACCCCCTCGCCGTCGACCACCGTCACCCTGACCGGATCGGTGTTCACGGCCAAGAACGCCCAGTGGGCGGTGGAGGTCGAATCCGGAACCACGTCCTCGGCCAACGAAGGCCCACTCAAGGCCGGGGAGTTCGCCGTCAACATCACCGTGGTGCCGGTCACGTCCACGTCGCCATCGACCACGTGATCCCGGAGCGACAGGCACGATGGGAGCCGGGCGGGGAGCCGGCCTCGGGCACGGCCGGGTCCACCGGCACCGCCCCACCCCCGGCCGCAGGGGCCTGACGGCCCGGCACCGTGCCGCTCCTGCCCGACGACCTGTCTGCCGGTGTCATCGAACTCCGGCGATGGCGGCCGATCCATCTCGACGGACTCCTGGCCGCGGTGGAGGAGAGCTTCTTCGAGCTCCACCAGTGGATGCCCTGGGCCGCCACGGTGCCCACAGTCGATGAGCTGTCGGCCGTACTGGTCGAGGGAGAGGCCGCCTTCGACGGCGACCAGGAGTGGTTGTACGTGCTCTGCGAACGGGGCTCCGACGAGGTGGTGGGGGCGGCCGGGCTCCATCCCCGCACCGGCCCGGGTTCGATCGAGATCGGCTACTGGGTTAGGTCCGACCGCGCCGGCCGGGGCTACGCCACCGCGGCAGCCCGGTCACTGACCGAAGCCGCCTTCGCCTGCCTGGACTCCGTGGAGCGGGTCGAGATCCGCATGGACCGCGCCAACCGGGCCAGTGCGGCCGTACCGCCCAGGTTGGGCTTCCGCCTTCTCGGGGGCGAAAGCCGCGCGGTCCTAGCCCCCGCGCAGAGCGGCGAGGGTCTTGTCTGGGTCCTCGACCGTAGGACCTCCGGACATGGTTGACGGGCACGATCTACAGTTGGCCCTCTGATGGACGGCGATCCCCACCGGCACCGGGGGATGGCTGGGCCGCCGCTGTGGAGTGTCGGCCACGGCTGGGGGCGACCGAAGTACCAGGAGCGGGCACTCGACATCGGGGAGGGAGGACGGCAGTGAGCGGTATCGGTTGGCTCACCCTCACCGGATCGTGCCTCCTCGCCCTGGCTTTCGGTCGCGCCGCCCACCTCGATTCGGTCCGTCGCCGGCGCGCGCTCGTCGACCAGACTCTCGACTACGAGCGGATGAAGGGGGAGCCCCACGCCTGACGCGGTGGGGTGACCCACCGTTCTCCTCCGTGGGGCCGCCTCGTGGCGGCGCGGTGGCGGCCCCGGACCGATGGTGCGAGAGTAGTGACCAGAGGCCTGCTCCTGGACGTCGATGGAGGACATTATGCCCCTGCTCTCGTGGTTCGCCCATCACCGGATCTGGGCCCTCGGTGCCGGCATCGCCGTCCTCATCGCCGCCGTGGCCGTCGGAGTCTGGTTCCTCGTCCTGCGGAGTCCCGGGACCCAGGTGGATCTCCGTCAGGCCCTGCGGCTCTACCGGCACGACCAGCAGGATCCGCCCGCGGTCGACGGATCGATGCTCCCCGCTCCCGGTGTCTACAACTACCGGACCTCTGGCTATGAGCGGCTCAGTGTCGGCGGGATCAGCCGCTCCTTCCCGTCCTCCTCGGAGATGGTGGTCACCGACACGGCCTGTGCCACGGTGCGTTGGGTGCCTTTCCAACAGCACATGGAGGGTCTCGTCGAGTGCTCGGGCCGCAACGGTGCGGTCGGGATGGTCTCGGCCCTCAGCGACGAGGAGATCGCCGGGGTCCGAACCACCGAGGTGATCCACTGCCCGGCCGGGGCCTACTTCGTGCCCCCGCGCCCGGCGCTGGGACAACGGTGGTCGGCCACCTGCCACGCCGGGAGCCAGGCGGTCGCCTTCGGAGGCCGAGTGCTCGGCTGGTCCACCGTCGCCGTACGGGGACGGCACGAGCCAGCCCTGCACACGCGGCTCACCCTCTCGTTCCGGGGCGAGGAGAGCGGTTCCAACCCCACCGACTACTGGGTGTCCCCGACCACCGGTCTGATCCTGAAGGAACAGGAGACGGTTGATCTATCCCAGCGTGCCGGGCCCCTCGGCTCGGTCGTATACCGCGAACAGATGGCGATCGTCCTCACCTCGCTGTCGGCCGTCCGCTGAGGTAGCGGCGGAGCGGCGCCGGGAGGACGGACGGCGTGGTCAGAGTCCGGCGAAGAACTCCACCAACGCCGCCGCCACCTCGGCGGCATGGGTGAAGATGCCCAGATGGCTGGCGTCAGCAATCTCGACGACTCGCGAGCCGGGGATGGCGTCGGCGGCCTCCCGGGCCCGGAGCGGCGGTGAGTCGATGTCGTGTTCAAAGGCCAGCACCAGACAGGGCACGGTGATGGAGGGCCATTTCTTGATGCGCTCGGTGTCGTTGGACCAGGCCAGACAGGCCTCGTACTGACCGAGTCGCCCGGGGTTGGGCCACTCCGGCTGGTTGGCCAAGAGGGCCAGCCACGCCTCCACCACCTCATCGTCCTGCAGGTCATGGTTGGGTAGGTAGCGCAGCGTCTCGGTGGCGGAGAACAGAGCGGGCATGGGGTGGTCGAGTCGGGCCAGATCCCGTTCGACGGTGGTGATGGCCTTTTCCCAGGCCGTACCGACGTTGCAGCTGCCCATGAGGGCTGCGCCCCGGACCCGCTCGGGGTGGTGGATGGCCAGGGTCTCGGTCACCCATCCGCCCATGGAGTGCCCGGCGATCCGTACCGACTCCACCTCCAGGTGGTCGAGGAGGCCGAGGGTATCCGCTGCCATGTCCGCGACGGAGTAGGGGGCCGGCGGCGACGACGAGGGCGCGACCCCCCGGTTGTCGAAGGTGAGGACCGAGAAGCCCGCCGCGGTCAGCGCCGGCACCAGACCGAACCGCCAGGCCAGGGCGGGCTGGCTGCAGCCGGCCACCAACACGATGGGATCTCCCTCGCCGACCAGGTCGTAGGAGAGTGTGACGTCGTCGAGGGCGAGTTCGGGCATGGGCCCCCATGATGTCGCCCACCGACGCCCGGGGGCAACCGCGCCAGCCATCCGGGCGCTCCCGCCCGTGGGACACGGGGCGGGGAGTCGGGCACACGACCCGTCGTGTCACCCGTCGGGTACCGTGCAGCCATGATCCCCGACCGCTACACACTGGCCGGCTCCGATGTCGTCGTTCCGCCGCTGGGGGTGGGCACCTGGGCGTGGGGGGACCGCTCCACCTGGGGAATGGGGGGCTACGACACCGATCTCACCCGGGACTCCATCCGCCAGGCCTGGGAGGCCTCCATCGACGCCGGGGTGACGTTGTTCGACACCGCCGAGGTCTACGGCGGCGGCGAGAGCGAACGGATCATCGGGGGCCTGCTGTCCTCGGATCCCGGACGGGCCGCCCGGGTGGTGGTGGCCACCAAGTTCATGCCGTCACCCTGGAAGCTGCAGGTCCGGGTGGCCCTCATGGCTTCGCTGCGGGCCTCGTTGGACCGCCTCGGGGTGCCGTCGGTCGGTCTCTACCAGATCCACGGGCCCATCAGCCTCCGTTCCCATTCCGCCCTGGCCGACGCTCTGGCCACCGCCCATCAGGCCGGCCTGGTCCAGGCGGTCGGGGTCTCCAACTACTCGGTGAAAGAGACCCTGGCCATGGCGGCCGCCCTCGAGCAGCGGGGCATGAAATTGGCCACCAACCAGATCGAGTTCTCGCTCCTGCGTCGGTCACCGGAGACCGGCGGATTGTTGGCTGCCTGTCGGGACGCAGGTGTGCTCCCCCTGGCGTACTCGCCCATCGGACAGGGTCGGCTCACCGGCAAGTACTCCGTCGCCCATCCCCCGCCGGGCAAGCGCAACTTCTCCAACCACCCCATGGAGGTGGTCGACGGGGTTGTCGCCGAGCTCCGTTCCATCGGGGACAAACACGGGGGGAAGCTCCCGAGCCAGGTCGCCCTCAATTGGGTGATGGCCAAGGGAGCCGTGCCCATCCCCGGGGCCAAGAACCAAAAGCAGGCCGAGGAGAACGCCGGTGCCCTCGGCTGGTCGGTCGACGACGACGACCTGGACCGCCTCGACCGGGTGGCGCTTCCGGGGATCCGGAGTTTCCAGAGCCGGCTCTGGCAGCACGGCTGACCCCCCGGACTCCGGGCCGCGGCGATCCGGGGCCCGCCGCGCACGGTCCCCTCACTCGAGCACGGTGACCTGCAGGATCACGTGCATCGACCCGAGGACCGAGAGTCCGTGGCGCCGACCGTTGCTCGACCACTCCATGAGCACGATGCCCCGTCCCACCCGCGTCCCCGACGGCGCCAACGAGGTGGCGATGGGCGCCGGCACATAGCCCACACGCTGGCCGCCGCCGAAGATGGCCAGGGGGTTCCGGTCGGTAGCGTTGGCCGGTTCCGCCCGGATCTCCACGCTGTTGCCGGCACGGAAGTGGGGGAGCTGCACCACGTCGTCATGGAAGGAGACTCCGGTGAGCCGGGCGCAGAACACGCCGGGCAGTACGGCGGACGTGCTGTCCTCGAACAGCGTGACATTCCGGTCCGGATCCAGGTAGGGGGTGTAGCCCACCCCGATTACCTCACCGTCGGCCACCTCGATCCTGCGCCGGTCCTCGGCCAGCCAGACGGGCAGGACCACGCCCCCGGTGGACCGACGGTCGCCCTCGTTCATGGCCGGGCCGCAGCACTCGTAGGGTCGAGTAGCCAAGCGGGCGTGGCCGGACGCCGTCGACCGCGCCGGTGGGGCTGTCCGTGCCCGTGGCGGACGGCCACCTCCACGGCCGGAATCGTCGTCCCTGGGCTCCACGGTGATCGCTCGTTCGGTGTCACTGACGTCCGAGCCCTCCTTCTGGCGTCCCGCCGTCGGGGGGCGCAGCTTCCACTCCTCAGTTCCGTCCACCGGGCCCGGCGAACGGCGGCCCAGATTGTGCCACTCCCGCAGTCGGACTTCTGACCACGTGGCCGACTCCGGACCCCCGACCCGGCCGTGGCTACTCCGGAAGCAGCTCGATCCGGTTGCCAAACGGATCGTCCACGTACCACTGCGGCCTCCCCGGCACATCCTCGGTGCGGCGGGTCGGATGCCCCGAGGCATCCAGCAGGCGACAGAGGGCGTCGAGGTCGTGGACCACCAGGGCCGGGTGGGCCTTCCGGGCCGGGCGGAAGTCCTCCTCCACCCCCAGGTGGACCTTGGCCGACCCGAGCTCGAACCAGCAGCCGCCGCGCACCGCCAGCTCCGGTGGCTTGGGCACCTGGGGCAGACCGAGCAGGCCGCTGAAGAACGACTCGGCCAGGGTTACCGCGTCGGGGCCGGGGGGCATGGACAACTGCACGTGGTCGATGCCGACAATACGGGGGCCCGGCCCGGGAACGGTCACCCGTCCACGCTTGCGGTCGGAGCCCGGGTGTCCCGTCGGAGGGGATGGTCGGCGGGGACTTCCACGAGGTGGATGCGGAGACCGTCGGGATCCTCGATCCACGCCTCGACCAGACCCCACGGTTCCCGCACGGCGGGTCGGACCACCGGTACGTCCCGCCCGGACAGTTCGGCGAGGACACCGCCGAGGTCCCGTACCTGCAGCCACAGGACCACGGGTGCCGGTCCCGGACGCCGGGGCTCGCCGGACCCCGACGATCCGGACGGCCCTCCCCCGGTCACCTCGACCAGGCCCCCTCCGGCGAAGAAGACCACGCCGCGTCCGTCGCCTTCCCCGAACTCACGGGCCACGGCCAGGCCGAGCCCGTCCCGGTAGAAGGCCAGGCTTCGATCGAGATCGCTCGGATGGAGGATGGTCCGACTGGTCAGTACTTCCATGCCTTCTTCCCTGGCTTTCCCCGTGTCGCCGGGGCCTGCGGTCTGCAGCCCGATCTCCGGTAGCAAGCGACGGGTCGACGCCTCCAGGCACGGTACACCGGAGGGGCCGGGGAGGTGGACTCAGTACGTAGTGGGTGGGATGCGGTCATCTGAGCTGGCCCGCACGTCGTTGAGCAGCTGCTGGGTGGCGGCGAGGCAGGAAAGGTCCCCCCGCACCCGGATGCGTCCGGCGGTCAGTGCCTGGGCCGGGGAGAGCTCCCCACGCGACATGGCGGCAGCGTCGTCATAGGCCACCACGATGGTCACGTCGGCGGCCGCTCCGATACCCTCGTCCCCACCGGCACCGTCACGGCCACCGGATCGGGGAGCTTCCCGTTCGAGACGGACCGATCCGTCGTCGATCCGCAGGACCAGTCGGACATCGCCATCCGGTGTCCCGTGGATCTCCTGGACCACGGTGACGTGCCCGTCGGCCATGGCCAATCCGGCCTCGGGGCCCGGATCGGGCCGCGGTGAGGACGACAGTGCCGTGTTCCACGCCTCCACCCACTCGGGGCTCAGGAACCGGGCCACGACCCGTTCCTCAGCTGGTTCAGACGGTTTGACCCTGCTGGTGTCGACAGGGACACCGGGATCAGTCCGACGGGGTGTCCTCGACGCTGATGACGGTGGTGCCCGACGGCTCCACCGCGGCAGTCTGGCGCGGCTCGGGTACGCCATGCACGGCCACGGCGGGCTGCACGGCGGCCGGTCCGGTGGCCGGTGAGCTGGCGGAGGCCTCGGCCGGGGTCCGCTTGGTCCGATTGAGGATCTTCCGTCCCAGCCAGGCGACCGGGTCGTATTTGGCGTCGACCACCCGCTCCTTCAGGGGGATGATGGCGTTGTCGGTGATCTTGATGTGCTCCGGGCATACCTCGGTGCAGCACTTGGTGATGTTGCACTTGCTCAGTCCCTGCTCCTGTTGGAGGAGTTCCCGCCGGTCGTTGACATCGAGGGGGTGCATCTCCAACTCCGCCGATCGAGCGAAGAACCGGGGCCCGGCGAAGGCCGTCTTGTTCTCCTCGTGGTCGCGCACGACGTGGCAGACGTCCTGGCAGAGGTAGCACTCGATGCACTTGCGGAACTCCTGACTCCGCTCGACGTCGATCTGCTGCATGCGGTAGCCACCCGCCTCCACCTCGTCGGCCGTCTTCTCCCGGGGCTGGAACGGTGGGATCCGCTTGGCCACCTCGTAGTTGTAGGAGACGTCGGTGACCAGGTCGCGCAGGATGGGGAAGGTCCGCATCGGGGCCACGGTGACCGTCTCGCCGGGTGGGAGGGTGTCCATACGGGTCATGCACATGAGCGAAGGACGGCCGTTGATCTCCGCCGAGCACGATCCGCACTTGCCGGCCTTGCAGTTCCACCGGCACGCCAGGTCGGGAGCTCTCGTGGCCTGCACCCGGTGGATGACATCGAGCACCACCTCGCCCTCGACGGACGGCATGACGTAGTCGGTGAACTCGCCCCCGGTCTCGTCGCCGCGCCAGAGGCGCATGGTGATCTCGGCCCCGGTGTCGGCTGTCTCGTGTTCCTCGGCCATCACGTGGTCTCCTCGAACAGTTCCTTGAGGTCATCGGGCATTACCGGGATCGGCTCCGGGGTGGCGGTAATGGTGCGGATCGAGGGCGTGCCCCCGACGCCGTCGGTGCCACCGTCGCGGATCCTCTGCACGAAGTTGACCGTGCCCATCTCGGCCACCGGCTTCGGAAAGTCGTCCCGGGTGTGGCCACCCCGGCTTTCCTTCCGGTTGATAGCACCGAGGGTCGTGCACCGCGAGACACTCAGCATGGAGGGCAGGTCGGTGGTCAGGTTCCAGCCCGGGTTGTACTTGCGCCCACCCGTGAGCGCCACCCGGTTGGCCCGGTCCTCCAGGTCGTCGAGCCGGCCAATGGCCTCGTCCAGCTCCGATCCGGTGCGAATGATGCCGACCAGGCTCTGCATGGTGGCCTGCAGGTCGTGCTGGATGTCGTAGGGATTCTCACCGTCCTCCCGCTCGAACGGGGCCACGGCGGCAGCAATGGTGGCGGTGATCTCGCCCTCGTCGAGGGTCACCGGCCCGGACCGCTCGGTGGCAAAGTCGGCCGCGCCGATGCCGGCCCGACGGCCGAACACCAACAGGTCGGAGAGGGAGTTCCCGCCCAGTCGGTTGGCGCCGTGCATGCCGCCGGCCACCTCACCGGCGGCGAAGAGCCCGGCCACCGTGGTGGCGGCGGTGTCGGCTTCGACCCGGACGCCGCCCATGATGTAGTGGCAGGTGGGCCCCACCTCCATGGCTTCGGCCGTGATGTCCACGCCCGCCAGCTCTTTGAACTGGTGGTACATCGAGGGCAGGCGCCGCCGGATGTCCTCGGCGCTGCGCCGCGTGGCGATATCGAGGAACACGCCGCCGTGCGGGCTCCCCCGTCCCGCCTTCACCTCGCTGTTGATGGATCGGGCCACTTCGTCCCGGGGCAGGAGCTCCGGCGGCCGCCGGCCGGCGGAGTGATCGTCGTACCACTTGTCGCCCTCGTCCTCCGAGTCGGCGGTCTCGGCCGCGAACATCGGGGGGATGTAGTCGAACATGAACCGCCTGCCCTCCGAATTGCGCAGGACGCCACCGTCGCCGCGGACTCCCTCGGTCACCAGAATGCCCCGCACGGACAGGGGCCAGACCATCCCGGTGGGGTGGAACTGCACGCACTCCATGTCGATGAGATCGGCCCCGGCCCACAGCGACATGGCGTGACCGTCCCCGGTGGACTCCCACGAGTTGGAGGTGTAGGTCCAGCTCTTGCCGACCCCGCCGGTGGCCATGACGACCGCCTTGGCCTTGAACACCACGAACTCGCCCGAGGGTCGCCAGTACCCCACCAGTCCGGACACCGTCCCGTCGGTGTCGTGGAGGAGGCGGAGGACCTTGAGCTCCATGAACACCTCGATGCCGTCGGCCACCGCCTTCTGCTGGAGGGTCCGGATGAGCTCCAACCCGGTGCGGTCACCGATGTGGGCCAGGCGGGCGTACCGGTGGCCGCCGAAGTCACGCTGCAGGATCAGGCCGTCCTTGGTCCGGTCGAACAGGGCTCCCCAGTCCTCCAGCTCGCGGACCCGGTCGGGTGACTCCTGGGCATGGAGCTGGGCCATGCGCCAGTTGTTGAGCATCTTGCCGCCGCGCATGGTGTCGCGGAAGTGGACCTGCCAGCTGTCCTCGTCGTAGACGTTGCGCAGTGCCGCGGCCACGCCGCCCTCGGCCATGACCGTGTGGGCCTTGCCGAGGAGTGACTTGCACACCAGGGCGGTGCTCAGCCCCCGGGACCGGGCTTCGATGGCGGCTCGGAGACCGGCGCCACCGGCCCCGATGATGATGACGTCGAACTCGTGGGTCTCGTACTCAGGCATGGGTCGATACCCCTTAGAAGTGGAATCCGTAGTCGTGGATGGTGCCGCTGGCCACCAGTCGCACGTAGAAGTCGGTAAAGGCCACGAAGACCAGGCTCATCCAGGCGAACAGCATGTGCCGAGCGTTGAGCGGTGTCAGTGTCTTCCAGATCCGGTGCCGGATGGGGGAGCGCGAGAACTGCTTGACCCCGCCGCCGCACAGGTGACGACAGGCGTGGCAGCTGAGGGAGTAGAGCCACAGCAGTGTGGCGTTGATCAGCAGGACGGCGGTGCCCACGCTGAACCCGATGCCGATTCCCGGTTGACGGAAGGCCATGATGGCGTCGATGGTCAGGATCACGTTGAAGACCAGGCCGAAGTAGAAGAAGTAGCGGTGGACGTTCTGCAGCAGCAGCGGGAAGCGGGACTCGCCGCTGTACGACCCGTGGCCGTCCGATACGGCACAGGCCGGCGGTGCCTGCCAGAAGGACCGGTAGTAGGCCTTTCGGTAGTAGTAGCAGGTCATCCGGAATCCCAGGGGGAAGATGAGGATCAGCAGGGCCGGGGAAATGGTCCACCAGGTGATCACGGTGCCCGGATGGCTTCCCGGTACGCAGCTCCCAGTGAGACACGGTGAGTAGAACGGCGAGATGAGGTCCCGGTGCAGGGTTGCACCGGCGTAGTAGTCCTTGTTGACGAACGCCGCCCAGCTGGCATAGGCGACGAATGCGGTGAGCACGGTGACCGTGACGACCGGCTGGACCCAGTACCGGTCCTTGCGCAGCGTCGGAACATCGGGGCCGCCCCGGGCCCCGCCCAGCACCACGGGTGTGACCGCGGCGTCCGGGGTGAGTGGTGCGTCCTCCAACGTGGTCACGTCGTCTCCCTCGTCCTTCTCTGTCGGTGTGTCGATGGGCCCGGCGGCCGCCAGCCCCGTGGTGACGGACGATGTGCTCCCAGGGACGCAGGCGCTCTATCCGGACAGGGTAGCCAGTCATCCGGCAGAAGTCGAAGACATGTTTGGTCTTGCCGCCATAGGCTGTGCCTATGCTTCCGGCAGTCCATCAGCTCCGGTACTTCCTGGCCGTGGCCGAGGACGGCCAGTTCACCAAGGCCGCCGAGCGGCTGCAGGTGGCCCAGCCCTCGGTCAGCGCCCAGATCCGGCGCCTCGAGAAACTGCTCGGCTCGCCACTCTTTCATCGCGGCCCGGGCCCGGTCACGTTGACCGACGCCGGCGCCACCTTGTTGCCGATCGCCCGGCGGGTGGTGGCCGACCTGGTGTCGATCGAGGACGAGATCTCGGGGCTCGACAAACTGCTCCGGGGCCATGTGGCGGTAGGCGCCACTCCGAGCCTGAGCACCACACTGCTGCCCACCGTGCTCGGTCGCTTCCACCGCCTCCATCCGGGTGTGGCCATCAGGGTGTCCGAGCAGGGATCTCCTCAGCTCGTGGACGAGCTGCTGGCCGGGACGCTCGACCTGGCGCTGGCTATCGCTCCGGTCCAGTTGCGGGGCCTGGTCAGTGTCGCCCTGGCCGAGGAGGAGTTGGTGGTGGTGACCACGCCCGATCATCCGCTGGTCCGGCACCGGTCCGTGACGGTGCCCCAGCTGGCCGAGCATCCGATGGTGATGTTTCGGCCCGGCTACGACCTGCGCATGTCCACACTTGCCTCCTTCGCCGAGCACGGTGTCGAGCCCACCGTGGCCGTCGAGGGTGGTGAGATGGGGAGCGTCCTCGCCCTCGTGGCGGCGGGGCTCGGGGCGGCTGTGGTGCCGGGCATCGTGACCACGGGCGAAACCCGGCTCCGGGTCACACGGTTCCGCAAGCCGCCCCCCACCCGCACCATCGCCCTGGTGCGGGGGGACGACCGCGTGCCGTCGCGGGCGGCCGAGGCGTTGGCCACTGCCTTCACCGAAGGGATCACGACGGCCGGGTGGCCGGGATCGATGCCGAAGGGAATGCGGCTCCTGCGGTGATCCCGGGTATCCGCCCCGACGGGCCCGTCGGGTCTCGTCCGCTCCGGATCGTGACGGGTGGGACCGGGGCCACCTCCGGGGGTGTCCCGACGTCCCCGGACACGGTCCGGGGACCGGGTGTCGACGCATCACGGCCGGATCGTGCCGCGTAGGCTCACAGCCATGACCACTCCGGAGCCCACACAACCTACGGATGCACCCCAGCCCGCTATCGACCTCGCCGTCAGACTGACCCCTCCTCCCGATGTCACCACACTCGCACGGCTGCGCGAGTCCGGGTGGCAGTCGATCCCCGTGGCCGAAGAGGTCAGGCGGAACGCCTCGTCCCTCATCGCCGCCGGCCGTCCCCTGGTCACCGGGGTCCTGGGCTTCGAAGACACCGTCCTGCCCCAGCTGGAGAACGCCGTCCTGGCCGGTCACGACGTCATCCTCCTCGGGGAACGGGGTCAGGCCAAGACCCGGATCATCCGGTCCATGGTCGGCCTCCTCGACGAGTGGCTTCCCATCGTGGCCCACTCGGAGATCAATGACGACCCGTATCACCCGATCTCCCGATTCGCCAAGGACCTCCTGGCCGAGGCCGGGGACGACCTCCCGGTGGCGTGGGTGCACCGCAGCGACCGCTACGGCGAGAAGCTGGCTACGCCGGACACCTCCATCGCCGACCTGATCGGCGAGGTCGATCCCATCCGGGTAGCTGAGGGCCGCTACCTCTCCGACGAGCTCACCATCCACTACGGCCTGGTCCCGCGGCTCAACCGCGGCATCTTCGCCGTCAACGAGCTCCCGGACCTGGCCGAGCGCATCCAGGTCGGACTGCTCAACGTGCTGGAGGAGCGAGATGTCCAGATCCGCGGCCACCGGGTACGGCTCCCCCTCGACATCGTGCTGGTGGCCACGGCCAACCCTGAGGACTACACCAACCGAGGTCGGATCATCACCCCCTTGAAGGACCGTTTCGGCGCCCAGATCCGCACCCACTATCCGCCTGACGCCGCCACCGAGCTCCGGATCGCCGAGTCGGAGGCACACCTGCCCGGCGGCGCCGCGGAGGACCGCCGCGACAGTGACGGCCCACGGGTCGAGGTGCCGGACTTCATGGCCGAGGTGGTCGCCGAGCTGAGCCAGCTGGCCCGCCAGAGCCCCCACCTGAACCAGCGTTCGGGCGTGTCGGTCCGGCTGACCATCGCCAACTACGAGACCCTGGTGGCCAACGCCACCCGCCGGGCCCTGCGCAACGGCGAGGACGAGGCCGTGCCCCGGGTGTCGGACCTCCAGGCCCTGGTCTCGTCCACCCAGGGGAAGGTGGAGATCGAGTCGCTCGAGGAGGGCCGGGAGGAAGTGCTCCTGTCCCAGTTGGTATCGGCCGCGGTGCTGCTGGTGTTCCGGAGGAGGGTGGTCCTGGAGGACCCCCAGGCGGTCATCGGCTCCTTCACTGTCGACACGGTCGTCCACGCCGGCGACGACCTGCCCGCCTCGGCCTATGCCGGAACCCTGAGCCAGATGCCGGCGCTCTCCGCGCCCGTGCTCGGCCTCACCGGTGGGTCGGAGGACCCCGGCGTGGTGGCCAGCGCCGTCGAATTCCTCCTCGAGGGACTCCACCTGACCAAACGGCTCAACAAGGAGGCCGCCGGGGCCCGGGCGACCTATCGTGGGCGCGGATGACCTGGCGCTTCGACTACCGACGGTGGGACGGCACCCAGGACTCGCTGATCGACGACACCGACTCGGTCCTGGCCCAGCTGACCGACGATCTCCTGGCCAACGGCGACCTCCACGAGGCCCTGCAGCGCATCTTGAACCGCGGATGGGAGACGCCGGACGGGGAGCGTGTCCAGGGGCTCCGGGAACTGCTGGACGAGCTCCGCCTCGAACGGGAAGAACAGCTGGACCGGGGTGACCTTGGAGGCGCCTACCGCGAGGTGGCCGAGGAGCTCCAAGAGGTGCTCGCCGAGGAGCGCACCGGCATCGAGCAGCTCCAGGCCGACGCCCAGGCCTCTGGTGACCAGCGCCGCCAGGAGGTGACCGACGAGGTCGCCGCCGAGCGCCGGATGCAGCTCGACCTTCTCCCGAGCGACCTGGCCGGAACCGTTCGGGGGCTGCAGAACTACGAGTTCGTCTCCTCCGAGGCCCGCCAGCACTTCGAGGAGCTGATGGAGAAGCTCCGCCAGGAAGTGGCCAAGACCTACTTCGACCAGATGTCCGAGGCGCTGTCCAACCCGGATCCCGAACAGTTGGCCCATATGCGGGAGGGGTTCGACGCCCTGAACCGGATGATCGAGCAACGCGAGGCCGGTGAGCCGATCGACCCGTCGTTCGAGTCCTTCATGGAACAGTTCGGGGACATGTTCCCGGGGAACCCCAAAGATCTCGACGAGTTGCTGGAGCAGTTGGCGGCCCAGATGGCCGCCGCCCAGGCCATGTGGAATTCGATGTCGCCCGAGCAACGTGCCCAGCTCCAGGGCCTGGCCGAGTCCCTGCTCGAGGACATGGACCTCCGCTGGCAGGTCGACCGGTTGGCCGGCAACCTCCAGCGGGCATTCCCCGGGGCCGGTTGGGAGCAGCGCTTCCGTTTCCGTGGCGACGAGCCCATGGGCATGGGCGAGGGGACCGACGCCGCCGGCCGGCTGCGGGACCTCGACGAGTTGGAGAACTTCCTGCGCTCGGCGACGTCACCGGCCGCACTCTCCGAGGTGGATCTGGACAAGGTGCGGCGCCACCTCGGTGACGACGCCGCCGACTCGCTGGACCGGCTGGCCAAGCTGACCAAGCAGCTCCAGGACGCCGGTCTCATCGACCAGCGCGAGGGGCGTTTCGAGCTCACCCCTCAGGGCATCCGGCGCATCGGCCAGCAGGCCCTCGCCGACCTGTTCGGCCAGCTCACCAAAGACCACGTGGGCAATCACCGCACGACGTGGACCGGCATCGGTCACGACCGCGAGGAGACCACCAAGCCCTACGAGTTCGGTGATCCGTTCAATCTGGACCTCTCGCGCACGGTGCACAACGCCGTCCGTCGGTCAGGCAGCGGCGTGCCGGTCCGGCTCTCGCCGGACGACTTCGAGGTCATCGAGACCGAGGCCCTGACCCGTTCGGCCACCGTGCTCCTCCTCGACCTCTCGCTGTCCATGCCCATGCGGGACAATTTCGTTCCGGCCAAGAAGATGGCCATGGCCCTGCACACCCTGATCTCGACGCGGTTCCCCCGTGACTATCTCGGCCTCGTGGGGTTCTCGGAAGTGGCGCGGGTCATCGAGCCCGAAGACCTGCCCACCGTCAGTTGGGACTACGTCTACGGCACGAACCTCCAGCACGGCCTCATCCTGGCCCGCAAGATGCTGGCCCATCAGCAGGGCACCAAGCAGATCATCCTCGTTACCGACGGGGAGCCGACCGCCCACATCGTTCCCTACGCCGACGGGGTCGGTTATGACGTGAGGTTCGAGTATCCGCCGATCCCCCAGACGCTCGAGTTGACCTTGGCCGAGGTGCTGCGCTGCACCCGGGCCAATATCACCATCAACACCTTCCTCCTCGATCCGGACCGGGGCCTCCAGGGTTTCGTGGAGCAGTTGGCTCGCATCAACAGGGGCCGGACCTTCGCCACCTCGCCCGACGAGTTGGGGGACTACGTGCTGGTCGACTTCTTGGCCCACAAGACCACGCTGCGGACTCGCGGCCGTCGCGCCGGCTGACGCGTCGGCCTCGTTCCCGGCCTCCCGACTGACACCGCTGGGTCCCCTACGCGTCACGCTGGGTGATCATGGCCGGGCGGCGAGTTCCCACGTCACGGGCGGTATCCGGGGCCGCACCGGGGTGGCCGGAAACGAGAACTCCTGATCACAAGCAGAATTTCCTTGCGTTTCCCCCGTCGATAGTGAATGATGACATATCTGTAGTTACATCCGTGCTATGCGGTTTCGCCCGAAACCGTGTGGATGACTGGGAGGGAGACCTGTCAATGGACATGGTGTCATTGATGTACGGGCCCCAAGAGCGCAGCTGGCAGACCAAGGCCAACTGCATGGGGGTCGACCCCGATCTGTTCTTCCCCGAGCGGGGTGCGTCCACCCGCGAGGCGAAAGAGGTGTGCCGTGGTTGTGTGGTCCGAGAGGACTGCCTCGAGTACGCGCTGGCCAACGGGGAGAAGTTCGGGATCTGGGGCGGACTGTCCGAGCGGGAGCGTCGTCGACTGCGTCGGCAGCGGGCCATGCAACGACGGGCCACCGCCAGCGCCTCCTGACCACCGGGCCACCGTCACGGCCCGAACGGCCGTTCCCACCTTCAGCTGAACTCGCTCGGATTCCCCCGTCGTGCCATCCGGAACTCGACGGTCCTGTCTTCGGCCAGGTCGAGTTCTGGCCAGCGGTCGCGTGGCGCGGCGAGCAGTGCCGCCTCGGGGACGAGTCCGACCAACTCGGCCCGGGTGACTGCGCAGCCCCGGGCCGCGGCCCCGACGGCCACGGCGTCGTAGAGCCCGGCGATCGACGTGGTGGAGGGATCGAGCAGGTTGCAGCTGACCTGGGCGCCTCCCGACACGGGTAGGCCCAGGCTGCGAACGTCCGGTCCCCGCAGCGATGCCGCCAGCCGGCGCGCCACGGACAGCACCTCCGACGGCTTCCGTCCTCCGTCGGCGATCCACACGTTGTAGGCCACCAGGACCGGGCGGACCCCCACCGCGCAGGCTCCCGCCGTCGGGTGCGGCGTCGGGGGGCCGGTGTCGGGACTCAGGGTGACGAAGGCATGGCGACGGATGTCGGGCAGGGTCCTCTCCGGACCGTAGAGGAAGCAGGGTAGTGCCGAGCGCGGAGCCGGCCCATGCGGCAAAGCGGTTCCGAGCAGCGTGGGCCTCGTGGAATGTGTCGGCGTCGGTCGTGCCGGTGCCGAGGGGTACGAAGGGCACGACGTCGACGGCGCCGAGACGCGGGTGCACCCCGGCGTGCGAGCGGAGATCGATGGATGCCACCGCCGCCTCGGCCACGGAGCGCGCCGCCGCCTCGACCTCCCCGAGCGGTCCTCCGAGCGTCAGGACCGAGCGATGGTGATCGGCGTCCTCATGGAGGTCGAGAAGGCCGTCCCCACCAGCCTTGGCGATGGCGGCGATGACAACACGGTCACGCCCCTCGCTGATGTTGACGACACACTCGGCCAACGGACCCTGAGCGGGCACGTCAGCGACGACGGGTCATGGGTCAGACGGAAACCGCACGTCCGATGCGCCGCCGACGGAGCATGCGACGCCGCTCACGCTCGGACTTGCCGCCCCACACGCCGTGATCGACGCGCTCCTCGAGCGCGTACTGCAGGCAGGCGTCGGCCACCGGGCACTCGGCACAGATGCGTTGCGCCGCCTGGACGCCTACGCCGTCACTGGGAAAGAAGATGGTTGGAGAAAGGTCCTTGCATTTCCCTACGCTCATCCACTCCGTGTCCATGGTACCTCCATCGATTTTCGAGGAGGCTGCGGTGGGTCTCCGGCATGTCGTGCGAACCCTGGTGCCGCCGCCTTCCGTTGCCCTACTAGTGTCGCATTTTGAACTGTTCTGCAGTGCGATCTGGGCCGGTATTGATGGAATCCTCACAATATTCTTATGAGGCACCAGGGCCTTCTTATGAAGGTCACGAACCGGAAGCCGACGGGGAGGCGAGCAACGCGACCGGGACCCCGTCCCCGCCGCAGAGCGTGCCCTCGTTCTCCTCCCCGGCCGGGACCGTGCCCGGAGGGACGGTGCCACCGCCACCCCCGCCCCCACCGTCGACCGGGGCCCGGCCGCCGGCCGCCCCTCCTGTCTACCCCGCCCCTGGCGCCTACCCGACCTACGGGGGGTACGCCGCCTACCCGACCTACGGCGGCGGATCCTACGGGTGGCTACGGCCCGCCCGCTGCACCGATCGGGTATCCCTATGCGTACCAGCCGCTGCCCCCGCCGCGTCTGGTACGCCACACCCTCACGCCGCGCACGTGGCTCTGGGTGGTGATCCTCACGGCCGTGGTGGCGGCCACGGTGGGAGGGCTGATCGGTGCCGTCGTCGGTGCCGGGAGCCAGCAGACCATCGTGAAGTCCTTCTTCCCCAACCGCAGCGCCCTGGTGCATCCCACCGACATTCAGGCCGTGCTGGCCCGGGTGGAGCCGGCCGTGGTGTCCATCGATAGCGAGTCGGGTGGATCATCGGGTTCGGGGGACTTCGTGGAGGCAGCCGGTACCGGCATGATCCTGACTCCCAACGGTGAGGTGCTGACCAACAACCATGTAGTGGCCGGAGCGACCACGGTGACGGTCACCCTGTTCGGACAGACCAACGCCCTTCCGGCCCATGTGGTGGGCACCGATCCCAGCGTCGACGTGGCCCTAGTGCAGATCGATCATGTCTCGAACCTGCCCACCGTTACGTTGGGCGACTCGTCCCAGACCCGGGTGGGCGATTCGGTGTTGGCCATCGGCAATGCCCTGGCCCTGGCCGGCGGGCCGTCGGTGACCGAGGGCATCGTCTCGGCGGAGAACCGGACACTCTCGGCGCAGAACGACACGGGCCAGACGGAGAACCTCACCGGACTCCTCCAGACCGACGCCGCCATCAATCCGGGGAACTCGGGTGGGCCCCTGGTCGATTCGCAGGCCCAGGTGGTAGGGATGAACACCGCTGTGGCCTCGAGCAGTTCGGGGAACGCCCCAACCCAGAACATCGGGTTCGCCATCACGGTCAACTCGGTCAAACCGCTGCTGGCCCAGCTGCGCCAGGGCGGGACCGGGGGAACCGGCGGGAGCACGGCCACGACCATCCCGGTCAACTCGGCCTACATCGGGGTCACGGTGGGGCCGGTCACCCCGACCCTCCAGCAGCAGGACCATCTGACGCCATCCAGCGGCGCGCTGATCCTCTCGGTCCAGACCGACAGCCCTGCCCAGAAGGCGGCGCTGCAGGTGGATGATGTGATCGTGTCGCTCAACGGGACCCCCATCACCAGCCCCGACGACCTGCATGCCGCCATCCATCCCCTGAACCCAGGAGACCGGGTGGCCCTCGGGATCTACCGGGGCAGCACCAAGATGACGGTCAACGTGACGCTCGGGGTACTACCGGCCGGCGGGTAGGCTCTGAGCTGCCGCGATCCCAGGAGGACCCACAGCCATGACCCAGGTCAACGACGACCCGATGCTCCCCGAGGAGAACGAAGAGCCGCTTCCTCCGGTCGGCCACGTCCGGGTGGTGTACCTCGGTCCGGTGGCCCCGCACTGGGAGGTCCGATCGGACTTCGGTGATCCCGCCTTCATCGAGGAGTTTCGCCGTCGGACCATGGCCCGCCTGGTCCTCCTGCCGCCGCACGATCCCCAGTACCGTCGCAACCGCGAGCGGGTGATCAGGGATGCCGAACGGGAGAACATCCTCCTCGAATGGGATCTCGGTGTTCCCGAGGAGGAGCCGCCGCCGGTCGGTGCCGCAGAGTCGGCGGCGGAGCCGCCGACCGACGCCGGCACGACCACCCCGGACTGAGACCCTAGAGCCCGCCTCGGGCAAGGTCCTCGGAGACCGGGCACGGAGCCGGTTGCGTCGCCGTCAGCCCTGATCGGGGTCGTCGAGTTCGGGAAGGCTGATGCGCTCCAACCACAGTCCGGGCGCATCCACCTCGGAGGGCGTCGGCAGGTTGCGTGCCGACGCCCACAACCGGGCCAGTCCGTCCGCTCCCGCCCGCTCCACCACCCCGCTCACGAACGAGCGACCTCGATCGACCTGGGACTGGTCGAGGTCCAATCCGAACAGGGCACCGGCTGCCTCCTCGCCCTTGCCCCGCTCGATGCGACGTCGGTACCACGCCTCGGCCAGTTGGGAATGGGATCCGACCAACTTCTGACCGACCGTGGTGGCGACGTGGTCGGCGTAGGCGTCGATGACCACCGCCAACGCCGTGAGCTGGTCGGAGGACCGGCGAGACTCCGGTGTCAGCAGCTCTCCGAGGAGTGCTTCAGGATCGCCGAACATCCCTTGCAGGGACTCGAGATCCATGGCCCCGCTGCCCATACCACCCGCTCCTCCCAGGGCTCCCAGTCGTCCGGTCAGGTCCTGCTGTGCCGCAGCCGAGGATGCCGCCATCGTCACGAGGAGCTCCTCGATCCGGCCACGCACAGCCGGACGGGTGAGCACGGTGTTGGTGGCCAGCTCGCGGGCGCACACCCACAGCAAGGTCTCCTCCTCGGGCAGGCTCCAGTCACGGGCGAACGAGGCGATGTTCTCGGTGACCAGGAGGAGTTCGTCCGAAGGTGCCCACGGTACCGCCAGCGGGTACTGCCCGAGGGCACGTTGGGCGAGGTGGCCCACCACCGACCCGACCTGCAGACCGAAGAACATCGGTCCGATGGCTGCCAACAGGTCGCTGAGGCCCCCCATGGGGTCTTCCTCCCCGAGTGGATCGGGATCGGCAGGGGCGGCGGACGACGGCGGTGGCCCGGAAGCCGGTGTCATGGCCTCGAGCAGGGTCCGCCACGAGTCGAGGGCCCGGAGCGTCCAGTCGCCTGGGCCCACGGGCACGCAGGTCAGCCGCCGGCCGTCCGGTGATACCGGCATACCGGTGGCTTCGGTCACGTTGAGTTCGGCCACTCGCGCCAGCTGTTCAAGACGGATCCGCTGGACCGGGTCGACATTGGCCTCGGGTGTGCCCCCGGTGGCCACGTTGAGGGCGAAGGAGCGGGTCATCTCCCACTGGCTCTGCGTGTTGGTGCCGAGCATGTTGAGGAGGTCGCCGAGCAGGGACTGGAACGGGTTGCCCGCGTCACCGGGTTCGGGCGGTGCCATGGGATCATGCTACGGCGATGAGCCGCCCTTCGGTGCATCGGGGGGTGGCTCCGCCACCTGGAGGGTCTCGGTGATCGGACTTCCGCTGCGATCAAGGGTGACCGTGACGTCCGCCCCCGGAGGCTGGCTGTACAGCCAGGTCCTGAGCCCGGCGTCGGTCCGGATCCGGTAGCCGTCGACGGCGGTGACCACGTCGCCGACCTCGACGCCCCCCTCGGCCGCCGGGCCGCCGGTGGTGAGGGCGTCCACGACGGCACCCACCGGCCTCGGTGGCACGGTCGGGGTCTGGGCGTCCCCGGCCGTCACGCCGATCCACCCGGGGTCCACGGCGCCGGAGGAGACCAGTTGATCGACCACGCTCCAGACCAGCTCGGCGGGTAGGAATACCGAGGCGTTGGCCAGTCCCGAGCCACCGATCTGTTCGAGTATCCCGCTCACATGACCGGCGTCGTCGAGGAGCGGGCATCCGATAGCGCCCGCGGCCAGCGGAGCCGCCACCACCGTGGTGGCGAACGCCGAGGTGATCCTGTCGAGATCGAGGGCCTCGCCACTAGCCACGACCGTTCCGGCGTAGACCGCCGCACCCGGTGTGGCGCCGGAACGACCGCCCGGATCGAGGGCCAGGGCCAGGGCCACCGAGCCGGTGGTTGGGGTGGCGAAGTCGAAGGTGGCGGCGGGAAGGTCATCGGCGATCCGCAGAACGGACAGTCCCGTGGTCGGGTCGGCTCCGACCGTGGAGGCTGCGGTCCGGGCCCCGTTCGCCTCGACCGCCGTGACCGACCGGGCTCCCGCCAGGGCCGATGTCGCCGTCACGACAATGCCGCCCGACTCGGCCACCAGCCCCGTGGCCACCCTGTCCCCGTCGGCGCCCGAGATCACCAGCGCCACGGTCGAGGGCTCAGCGGTGGCCACCATGGTGTTGATGGTCGACTCCGGCGGCATGAGCCCGACACCGGGCTCGGTGGTGGGAACGTCGGTCAGCGAGGCCAGTTTGGGAGTGGCGCCGTTCTCCCCCGAGGTGGTGCGGTTGGTGGTGGCCACCATCAGCCCTGCGGCCACCAGGACCACGATCACACAGGCCGTGGCTCCTCCGACGATCCACGGTCCGGTCCGGTCACGGGACCCGGAACGATCGGACACCGGAGGTCGAATCAAGTGCTCCGATCCGGACGATGTCGACTCCGAGGGGTGACGCCACAGCCGGTCGTCCGGTGGAATCCACCCGCGCAACCGGTCGGCGTCTCCGTCGTCCCAGTCCTCACCGGAATCCCGTCCCGATGACCCCAGGTCCTCTCCGTCCACGGCCCAGAGGTTACTGAGGACCACCGGGGTTGGTGCATCGGGCCCCGGGTCCCGGGGGTGCCGGGGACGCAATCGTGCCTGCCCACACCGGTGGCCGACCACGTGGCCCTACGATGACGTGGTGGCTCGGGACCTGGCGATCGACCTCGGCACGGCGAACACCCTTGTCTACGCCAAGGGTCGGGGGATCGTCCTGAACCAACCCACGGTCATCGCACTCGACACCCGATCGCACGACGTCCTGGCCGTGGGCAACGAGGCCTGGCAGATGATCGGCCGCACACCGGGGTACATCGTGGCGGTCCGGCCCCTGCGTGAGGGGGCGATCACCGACTTCGACATCACCGAGCGGATGATCCGACTCCTGCTCCGCCGGGCCGGTGTGACCAGGATGAACCGTCCCCGGGTCCTGATCTGTGTCCCGTCGGCCATCACGTCGGTGGAGCGCCGGGCGGTCAAGGAGGCGGCCCGCCGGGCCGGGGCCTCGGCGGCACATCTGATCGAACAACCCATGGCCGCGGCCATCGGCGCCGGCCTCGACATCCACGAACCGGTGGGCAACATGGTGGTGGATGTCGGCGGCGGAACCACTGAGACGGCCGTCATCTCGCTCGGAGGGGTGGTGGCGTCCCATGCCATCCGGTGCGGAGGATTCGACATGGACGCGGCCATCCAGAGCTACGTGCGTCAGCAGTACGGGATCGCCATCGGTGAGCGGACGGGCGAGGAGCTCAAACTGGCCATCGGTTCTGCCCTCCCGTACGCCGACGAGGTGAAGGCCCAGGTGCGCGGGCGCGAGATCTCCAGCGGGATGCCCAAGACCGTGGTCCTGTCCCCCGAGGAGATCCGGTACGCATTGCGTGACCAGGTCGAGCTGATCGTGGCCACGGTGGTGGAGTGTCTCGGGGAGTCCCCTCCGGAGCTGGCCCAGGACATCATCTACGAGGGGATCCACCTGGTCGGGGGAGGCGCGCTCCTGCGAGGACTGGCCAACCGGTTGGCCGACGAGACCGAGGTGCCGGTTCATCTGGTGGCCACACCGCTCGAGTGCGTAGTCGTCGGGGCGGGCCTGTGCCTCGACTCCTTCGACAGTCTCCGCCCCATCTTCGCCGCCGCCGAGACCTGAGCGCACCGGTACGGGAGAGCCGGTTCCCCTGGTCCGGCGACCAGTGGGCTACTCCACGGCCAGCAGGTCCTCGGCCACCTGTCGGACCTGCCAGTCACGATCCTCAAGGCACCGACGCAGCGCCGCCTCCACCGGGGGTCCGTCGAAGGCGGCCAGGGCCACGGCGGCTCGGCGCCGCACGGCGGGCTTGTCCTCGAGGGCGGCGAGCACGGCCGGCAGCCCGGCGGGATCACCGATGGCCCCGAGCGCGGCGACTGCGGCCTCGCGACAGAGCGGGTCCCTATGGCCCGAGTCGGCCGAGGCCAGGGCCGAGAGGGTGGCCACCGCGGCGCGGTCACCTCGTTCCCCGAGTGACCACGCGGTCATCTCCACCACCGAGCCGTCGCTGTCGCCGAGGAGCTCCCGGATGGCCACCGAGGCACGGGTGGCCGCCAGTTCACTGGCTCGTCGTCGCACCGCGGCGGACGGATCGTTCAGCGCGGTCCTCACCTCCCGGTCGGTGAGCGATCCGAGTCGGTCGAGGGCGCCGAGAGCGGTGGCCCGTACCGATGCGGCCGGGTCGGTGAGTCCCGATCGGGCCGTGATCTCATCCTGGCGGTGGCCGGCCAGGGCCACCGTCCGCCGTCGGTCGACGACGGGAGAGTCCGGAGCCTCGGTGTCATCGGACCCGGATGACTTCCCCACATCGGACCCGGAAGGCTCCCTGCCATCGGATCGGGGAGGTTCCGTGGCAGGCTTCAGGACTGCATCGGCGGACCCACCGGGAACCGACCGCTCATCGGCTGTATCTGGAGCGACCACCTCACCACTATGACCGACGACCGACGACGATGACCGACGACCGAGACCCCATGGGGTTGGAGCAGCCACCTCCCGACGCCGACACCCGCGCCGCCGACCCGTCTGTGGCGACGTCTGCTCCGTCGAGTCTTCCGGCTCTGCCCCTCGACGGCGGTGGTACCGACCAACCGCCCGAAACAGGACGGACCCATGTTCGACGTCGTATCTGGGCGTGGTCGGTCTTCATCGCCGTCGTGGTGGCACTGGTGGTCGCCTCGAGGTGGAACCTCGACTACTACGCCCTGCAGCCCGGAACCGCCCAGTCCGTACAGCAGTTCATCACCGTACCGGCCGACAAGAATCACCCGGTCACCCACCCGGTACTCCTCACCGACGTGGAGATCGGACGGGTGACGGCCCTCACCTACCTGTTCTTCAAGCTCCAGAGCAACTCTGCGCTCGAACAGGTGGAGTCGGTAACCGGAGGCACGCCGCCGTCGCAACTCACCGCCCAGGGGAATCTCGAGATGTCCCAGGCCGAGGATGACGCCAAGGCTGCCGCGCTCGACCGGCTGGGTTATCCGGTGACGGCGACCCCGTCGGGAGCCGTCATTTTCGGCACCTTCCCCGGTACGCCCGCCTACGGCGTGCTGGAGGTCGGTGATGTGGTCACTGCCGTCAATGGCGTGGCGACGCCGTCGACGGCCGCGCTCAATGCCGCCCTCAAGCGCTACCACTCCGGTCAGACCGTCGACCTCACCGTGCGCCGGGGTGGCACCGGGGCCCCCGATTCGGTCCCGATCACCCTGAAGACGACCGAGATCGACCTCGGCGGGGGCGAGATCGGTCATCTGGACCTGGGCATCTACTCGGAGGATCAGATCGATTACACCTATCCCTTCCCGGTCAAGATCGATGTGACCAATATCGGCGGGCCGTCGGCGGGTCTGGCCATGACCCTCGGCGTGATCGACGCGCTCACCAACGGATCGGTGACCGGCGGGCATACCGTGGCGGCCACCGGCACCATCGACGCCCAGGGCGACGTGGGTGACGTGGGCGGTGTGGCCCAGAAGACCGTGGCTGTGGAGAACGCTGGCGCCACGATCTTCCTGGTGCCCCCTCAGGAGTACAAGGCGGCCATGTCCAAGGACAGACCGGGGCTCCACGTCTATGCCGTGTCCACCCTGGACCAGGCGCTTCAGGTTCTCCAGGCTCACGGAGGGAAGGTCCCACCGGCCCCGTCGCCCTCCGCCGGAGCGGCTCCCCGCGCCGCCACCGCGGGATGACGGCGCAGATCGGCGCACCGTCGTAGGCTCTCGCCCATGCCCGAGGAGCGACTGATGTCCATCTCGTCCTCATCCCATCTGACCCCCGACGATGTGGCCCGGCACTCGTTTGGGACGGTACGCCGGGGATTCGATCCCAATGAGGTCCGGGCCTACCTCGAATCCCTGGCGACCAGCCTGAGGGGTGTGGCCGAGCGGGAGCGGCAGCTTCTCGACGAGCTTGCCGACGCGGAGTACCGGGCCGCTCATCCGGTCCTCGACGAGGCGACGCTTACGGCAGCACTCGGTACCGAGACGGCGCGGGTCCTCCACAGTGCCCACGAAGCGGCGGCGGAGATGCTGGCCAAATCCGAGGCCGAGGCCACCCGGCTGCTCACCGAGGGCCGTGAGGAGATTCAGCAGACGCGGGCCCACACCGAAGCCCGACTGGCGGAGAAGTCCGAGGCCATCGACACCGCCGCCGCTGAGCTCCAGACGCGCATCGAAGAGCAGGCCGCGGCCACGATGGAGAGGGCCCGCAACGAGGCCGACGCCATGGTGCAGGAAGCGCGGGAGACGTGCCGGTCCATGGTGGAAGAGGCCCAGGGACTACGGGCCCGGGTGCTGGCAGACCTGTCCAAGCGCCGGAAGGTCCTGCATGTCCAGATCGAACAGCTCCGGGCCGGACGGGAGCAGCTGGCCGAGACTGTCCATGAGGTGCGCCGATCGGTGGACACCATCGCTTCGGAGTTGTTCGCCGCCGAGGACAACGCCCGACTGGCGGCCGAGGCCGCCGGCCGTGAAGCCCTGGACCGGGTCGATTCGTCCACACCAGAAGAGCTAGCCGCTCAGCTGCTGGCCGACGAACACGAATCCGCGGCCCTCGCGGACGCAGCCACGCTGCTGACCGGTTCGGGTGAGCACGCCGACGACAGGACCGGAGCCGGTGCGTTGAGCCCTCCGACCGAGGCTGGGACCGGACCCGAGAACGAGACCGACGCCCGAGAGGAGCCCGATCCGGGCCTCGACCGGTCCTCCGAGGCACCCGCCGGGGCCGCCGGCATCTACGACCAACTCGGCGAACAGGGCCGGGCTGACGGGCCCGATGGTGTCCAAATAGTCGGAGCGGTCGTGGCCGGGGCGGGACTCGCCGCCACGGATCCGTCCGTACCGGACGATAGCCACCCCCAGCCCGAAGAGGTGCCAGGATCCGAAGAGGTCGATGCCCTCTTCGCCAAGCTCCGGGCGGCCCGTCAGGGGGATGGGTCCCCCGAACCGGTCCCCGAGTCGGTCCCCGACGCCGACGCCGACGCCGTGGCGCCGGAACCAGCCCCGACCGCGGCGAAGGCGGGACCGAAGTCCACCTCGAAGGCCGGCCGCAAGTCGACCACGAAGGCCGGCTCGCCCAAGGCCGCCGACGAACCAGTCGTCGATGATCCGGAAGGCACTGAGCCTGTCGAGGACGAGGGGCCCCCGGAGGAGCGCAGTCCCCAGGCCATCCGGCGTGATGAGCTGATCGACCCCATCGTGACCACGCTGTCCCGCCGCCTCAAGCGCACCCTGCAGGACAGTCAGAACGAGCTCTTGGACAGCCTGCGCTCCAACGGATCCCGATGGTCCATCGACCTGTTGCCCGACGAGATCGAGCACGTCGACAGCTTCTCCACGGCCGCCATCCCGGCCCTCGAGCAGTCGGCGGCGGCCGGCGTGTCCTTTGCCGGTCTCCGGGGGGCCGGGGGACCCAAGTCGGACGTGCTGTTGGGCATTGCCCACGAGCTGGCCCAGGCGGTGGTGGGTCCCCTGCGGCGCCGCCTGGACGGAGGGGATGGGCTCGACGAGGCCGACGAGTCGGTGGTGGCCGAGCACGTGGGATCCGCCTTCCGGGAGTGGAAGGGCGAGCGGATCGAGCGCCTGGCCGGAGACCACGTTGTGGCGGCATTCTCCGTCGGCACCATCGCCGCGGCGGAGGGAGGATCCTCTGCCCGACTGGAATGGCTGGCCGTCTCGGATTCGGGGGACCCTCCCTGCCCGGACTGCGAGGACAACGGCCTGACCGGCTCCGTCGACCCCGGTGAGGAATTCCCGACCGGTCACCGGCATCCACCCGCCCACCCCGGGTGTCGATGCCTGCTCGTCCTCTCCGCCACCTAGGCTGCAGCCGTGCGTCCCCCCAGTGACATGCCTCAGACGGCGCGCCCGGCGTCCAATCGCCGTCGACGTTGGATCATCGCCTCCATCATCATCCTCATCATCGTCATCGCATCGCTGCGGACGTTCGCCGTCTTCTACACCGATGCTCTCTGGTTCTCGTCGGTCAACCTGCACTCGGTGTGGGTGAAGCTGTTCGAGATCAAATTCGGTCTCATGGTGGTGTTCGCCGCCATCTTCGCCGTGCTGCTGCTGGCCAGCCTCCTGGTCGCCGAGCGGTTGGCTCCAAAGGGTCCGTCCCTCGACGCCGAGGACGAGTTCGTCAAGCGCTACCAGGAGGTCATCGGACCCTATTCGCGCTGGCTGCGGGCAGCGGTGGTCGTCGTGCTCTCGCTCATCATCGGGTCCCAGGCCATCGGGCAGTGGAACAACTGGATCCTCTTCCGCAACAGCACCCCGTTCCCGGCCACCGACCCCCAGTTCCACCGGAACGTGGCGTATTTCGTGTTCACGCTCCCCTTTGAGCAGTTCCTGGTCCACTGGTCATTGGTGGCGCTCTTCGTGGTGCTCCTGGTCACACTGCTGAGTCACTACCTGAACGGCGGGATCCGACTCCAGGGGTCACGTCCGCGCGTCCGCCCCGCCGTCAAGGCGCACATCTCGGTCATCCTGGGCCTGCTGGCCCTGGTCAAGGCGGTGGGCTACTACCTGGCCCGTTACAGCCTCGATCTGTCCAGCAACGGCTACAACCAGGGCGCTGACTACACCGATGTCCACGCCCGGCTGCCGGCCCTCGAGCTGCTCATCCTGGTGTCTCTGGCCGCTGCCATCCTCCTCATCTACAACATCCGTCGTCAGGGCTGGGCCCTCCCCATCCTTGGGGTGGGCCTTTGGTTCCTGGTGGCCCTGACAGCCGGCACGATCTATCCGGCCGCAGTCCAGGCGCTGAAGGTCAACCCGGCGCAGAACACCCTCGAACGTCCCTACATCCAGCGGAACATCGACGCCACCCGAGCGGCCATGGGCCTCAACGCCATCACCAGCTCCTCCTATCCGGCCTCCTCCACGCTGACCGCGGCCCAGCTGTCTGACAACAGCGACACGCTGGCCAACGTCAAGCTGTGGGACCAGACCCAGACTCAGCCCACCTACGACAAGCTCCAGGACATCCGCACCTACTACCAGTTCGACACCTTGGCCGTCGACCGCTACAAGGTGAACGGCACCGAGACACCCACCATCGTGGGTGTGCGGGAGATCAACGACGCCGATCTTCCCTCCACCTCGTGGGTGAACACGACCCTGCAGTACACCCACGGCTACGGGATGATCGTCTCGCCGGCCAATGTCGAGACCAGCAACGGCGACCCGCAGTTCGCCGTAGGCTACGTTCCACCGGTCTCCAACAGTGGCCTGCCCACGGTCACCCAGCCCTCGATCTACTTCGGGCTCAACAACTCCGGCTACGTGGTGGCCAACACCAAGCAGCCGGAGATCGACTTCCAGCTGACCAACGGAACCAACGTCGAGACCCACTACAAGGGCGACGGAGGCGTACAGCTCTCGAACTTCTTCGACCAGGTGATGTTCGCCGTCCGCTTCAGCGACATCAACCTGCTCATCTCCAATCAGATCACCAACCAGTCCCGCCTCATGTTCGACCGCGGGGTGCAGGCCCGGGTGTCCAAGGCCGCTCCCTTCCTGAGCCTCGACGCCGATCCTTACCCGGTACTGCTCAACGGTCACATCGACTGGATCCAGGACGCCTACACCACCACCGACAACTATCCCTATGCCCAGAACGCCGACACCAGTGCCCTGCCTAGTGGCAGTGGACTGAACCAGAACCTCAACTATGTCCGCAACTCGGTCAAGGTCCTCATCGATGCCTACACCGGCAAGATGACCTTCTACGTCATGGATCCGAAGGACCCCATCATCCAGACCTACGAGAAGGCCTTCCACGGGATGTTCACACCTGAGTCCAAGATGAGCTCGGCCCTCCGTCAACACCTCCGGTACCCCGAGGACATCTTCACCCTGCAGGCCACCATGTACGGGAAGTACCACATCACCAACGCCCAGAGCTTCTACAGCGCCGCCGACGCCTGGGCCCTGTCCCCGTCGCCCGGTTCGGGCTCGCCCTCCCAGCCGCTCCAGACCACACTGACCACCAATGCCCAGGGCCAGGAGGTGTCGACCGGTCAGCTCCAGCGCATGGCTCCGCTCTATCAGGAGCTGCAGGTGCCCGGTCAGACCAAGCAGTCCTTCAGCCTCCTCGACGCCTTCGTACCGGTATCGGGGCAGAGCCAGATCCAGACCCTGTCCGGATTCATGATCGCCGGCTCCGACCCCTCCGACTACGGGAAACTCGAGATGTTCGTGACGCCCCGGGACCAACCGGTGCAGGGGCCATCCATCGTCGCTGCGAAGATCGATGCCACGAAGGCCGTCTCCCAGCAGATCTCCCTGCTGAACCAGAACGGCTCATCGGTCCAACTGGGCAATGTACTGATGATCCCTATCGCCAATTCGTTGCTCTATATCCAGCCCCTGTACGTGCAGTCGTCCCGGAACACCTTCCCCGAGCTCCAGCAGGTGATCGCCGTCTACGGGAACCAACCGGCAGCCATCGGGGCGACCCTCAGTGACGCCCTGACCACCTTGTTCTCCGCACCGGTGTCCACGACACCGAACGGGACCGGTGCCACGGGAGCGCTCTCGCCCCAGGTCCGTTCCCTCCTCGACGCGGCCCAGGCGGCCTATGAGCAGGGATTGACGGACCTGAAGGCCGGCAACCTGGGCGCCTATCAGACTGACATCCAGACGATGGAATCGAATCTGCAGGAAGTCCAGCAGCTGACGGGAGGCACCGTAACTCCGGCCACGTCGGGCACCACCACCACCACCACCACTGGGACGACGACAACTTCGACCACGAACCCGTAGGCGGTGGGCCGAGTCGGGCCGAGAGCCGCTGGGGCAATGGACACTGCCTTCCGCGGAGATGGTAAGTTGTGTGCTCACGACGCGGGGTGGAGCAGTCTGGTAGCTCGTCGGGCTCATAACCCGAAGGTCGTGGGTTCAAATCCCACCCCCGCCACCAGCAGCCGTTCACGAATGTGGGCGCAACGCAGTAACGGAAGTCCCGGTCTCAGCGCCCACAGGGTTCAGAGGCCGGGATTTTCCGCGTTCTGGGGGTGATCTGGGGCCAGATTGGCCGCAGTGGAGCCGACCGGGTGGAAGCTCCGGGATCCGGACGCGATAAAGCGCCCCCAACCGGCTGGAGAGCCGCGTCCTGGCGCCATCTTCTAGGACCCTGGGGGCCTGGGGTAGTGCTCGATCCGCTGAGTCAGGGCCGAACAGGGTGGTCCCTGTCCAGCGGCCGATGTGGGGAAGGGGTCGCCGCTCGACCACGGACTGTCCTGCGAGTCTGTGAGTCCACCTAGGCCAGGATCTCCACGAACCCGTTCATTCCGTCGACCCGGATCCACTGCCCGGTGTGGATGAGGCGCGTGGCGTGCTCTACTCCTACGACTGCGGGCACGCCGTACTCCCGTGCGATCACCGCGCCGTGGGTCATCAAGCCCCCCACCTCGGTCACCAGGCCCACGATTGCCACGAACGCCGGCGTCCAGCTGGGATCCGTATAGGTGGTGACCAGGATGTCCCCGGCTTCGAAATCGGCCTCGGCCATGTCGGCGATGACCCGAGCCCTCCCCTCGACCGTCCCGGCGGACACTGGTAGGCCGACCAGAGCTCCGGTCGGCACGCCATCTCGCCGGTACGCCCCGACGATGACCTCGCCCTCCGACGTGAGCACTCGGGGGGGCGTTAGTGCGCGGAACGACGTGAACTCCTCTTTGCGCCGGTCGATGAGCCGCTGGTCGATCTGATGGGTGCGCACGACGTCGCCGACCTCGTCGAACGTCAGGTAGAAGATGTCCTCTGGCTCACGGAGCACGTGGGCCGTGGCGAGGCGCCCGGCCTCGTCCATGAGGGCCCGCTTGTAGAGGGAGTAGCGGCTCACCATCCCGTACTTCGGATACTCCCGGTACCCGATGAAGGTCCGCACCCGGTCGATGTTCCACTTGGTCTCGTCGGCTTTCTGCGCTCCGTCCGGCAGGGCCCGCACGCGCTCCAGCACCTCCTGTTCCTTCCGCCGCGCCTCCTCTAGCCCGTGCTCGAAGCGACGCTCGCCCGCCCCCGGCTGGAAGTTCCTGACGTTGCCGAGGATCAGGGGGACGAGCGTGGTGGGGCGTTCGCTCCACCGCGGCCTCGTGATGTCGATCTCGCCGACGCAGCGCATCCCGTACCTGTCGAGGAAGGCCCCGATGGCGTCCCGAGCTTCCCGTCCGCCGGCCAGGTGGATCAGCCCGTCTGGGAAATCCTCGTCCTCTTCGACGTGTTGCAGAAAGGCGACCACCTCTGGATAGGGCCGGATGGCATCGGCGACGTCGAGGAGCGCCAGGCCCATCTCTGACGTCACGTTGTTGGGGACGGACTGGGTGAGGGTGTCGGTCGCATTCTTCTCTCCCAGCCACGCCTCCAGATGCTCGTTGAGCCACCGCGTGGACTCCACGGCCGACATGAACACCCGATGGCTCTGCGGATCGAAGAGGATCCGCTTCAGCTCCTGGATGTCCGCCAGAATGAAGTCGATCAGGGCCGGTCCGGACTTGGTGGCGATGTCATGCTGGAGTGTGGCGACGGACGCCGCCGTGTGCGCCATCAGCCCGGCGACGACGGCCGGATCGGTCTCGAGTGGGGCGGGAGCACTACCGGTCGGCTCACTTACCTGATCCTCGTCCGGCATCGACGGGATGAAGTCGTCGCGCTCCAGGACGGACTCCAGCGCGTCCCGGATCAACGGATCACTCTTCCCCATGACTTCCAGGAGGCTGGCACGGCCGGCCGGGGACGCCAGGCGCTGGGTGACGTCGACGAACAGCCTCCCTCCGGCCTCGTACATCCGCGGGAGAGCGGTGAGCTGCCACATGGATATTCCCAGGGGCTTCATGGCGTCGGTCATCATCTGGCCGTGGCCGACGGAGATGAAGACGTGGTTCCCTCCGTCCTCCGTCGCAGGAACGGGGAACAAGGTGGTGATGGCCCGACTCTGGACGATGTGGACGTCGTCGTCGACCAGGCACCATTCGATGTCCTGAGGGCACCCGAAGTGCGCTTCTATCCGCCGGCCGACCTGCGCCAGCATGAGGACCTGCGCATCGGTCAGGGCCGCCCGGTCCTGGTGATCCGGACCGATGGCCACGTCCTCGGTCCCGCCGGCCGGCGAGGCGCAGACCGCGAACGGCTTGGTAGCAACTGACCTGGAGGCGATCTCACCGTTGCGTACCTGGTAGACGTCCGGGTTCACCCGGCCGGAGACCAGCGCCTCGCCGAGGCCGAAGGTGGCCTCAACGGAGACGACCTTCTGGTTGGACGTGACGGGGTCGGCCGTGAACATGACTCCCGCCGCGTGGGGCACCACCATCTGCTGGACGACAACGGCCATCGCCACCAGCCTGTGGTCGAGGCCGTTCTGCAGCCGGTAGGTCACGGCCCGTTCGGTGAACAGCGAAGCCCAACACCGGCTGATGTGTTCGAGGATCGTCACCGACCCGATGACGTTCAGGTACGTGTCCTGCTGGCCGGCGAACGATGCGGTTGGCAGGTCCTCGGCGGTGGCGCTGGACCGGATAGCAAAGGCGTCCCCGCCGAGCTGGTGCAGCGCGTCGGTGATCGCCGCCGCCACATCGTCAGGGATCGTGACCCCTTCGACGGCGTGGCGGATCTCGGCGCTGAAAGTGCGGACCGACTCCCGGTCATCCGGGCTCACCCGCGCCAGCCGTTGCAGCCGTTCGTTGAAGGACCGGAGGTCGCTCACGATCCGATGGAAGGCGTCCGTTGTCACGCAGAAGCCGGCTGGGACCAAGATTCCTCCCATCCGCGAGAGCTCCCCGAGTTGCGCTCCCTTGCCGCCAACCACACCGAACTGGTTCTGGCCGATCACGTCGAAACCGAGCACGTAGCTGCCCACTCGTCCACTCTCCCCCAGACCGCTCAGGCCTGTCTCATCCTTGCTGTCGATCGGGCCCACCGGGATCCGACCGGCAGTGCAGTGCATTGTCACCACGGCACAGGTCCTTGCCGCAAGCCCCCCACCCGGGTGTACGTTGGTAGTGGCGGGACAGATCGTGGCCGAGTGAAGACCCGGGCTCTCGCATCACCGTCCGTCACGGTCCCACGGTGTGTGCCACCGGCCGCACTTCCGGGGGCCCTGAGCTACGTCATGGTCAGCGGGTGCGTTACCGCCCCGATCGACTCCCCAGCACCCGACGACGGGAACCTGCACGCCGGCTACGCCCCGTGGTGTGGTGGCGAGGTCCTGCCTACCGCCGGTCCCGGTTCCCCGCTGCATGTGGCCCAGGGACGGCGCCGCGAGGACCGTGGCAAGGCCCGGAGTCCATGATCTCGTCTCTGCGGGCTCGTGCCCTAACCGTGAAGATCCGACCGTCCGGCCCCTCGGAGGCCGTGCCGGACGTGCTCATGCGGTTCGTGTCTCGGAGAGCCGGGCAACCTCATCAGGTTCGAGCGCCAGCGTTGCCGCCGGGAGGATCTGGTCGAGCTGTTCTAGGGTCCTGGCGCTGGCGATGGGGGCAGTGACTCCCGGCTGGGCGAGTAGCCAGGCCAGCGCGACGGCGGCCGGTCTGACGCCGTGGGCCGAAGCCACCTGGTCCAATACCTCGAGGACGGCTACTCCGCCCTGGTCGAGGTACGCCCGAGCACCCTCGGACCGCTCGGATTCGACGGGCGCCCCTCCGGTCCGGTACTTGCCGGTCAAGAAGCCCTTGGCCAACCCGAAGTAGGGCAAGACGGCGAGGTCCCAGGCCTCGGCGACCGGGCGGAGAGTTTGCTCGAACTCCCGTTCGACCAGGTTGTAGTGGGGCTGCAGGGCGATGAACTCCGTCAGTCCCTGCTGGCGCTGAATCTCGAGTGCCGCAGTGAGGCGTTCCGGTGAGTAGTTGGAAGCGGCGATGTACCGGACGGCGCCCTCCTTGACGAGCTCGTCGAAAGCTTGCAGCGACTCGGCTAGCGGCGTCTCCTCGTCGTCAAAGTGCGCGTAGTAGAGATCAATGTGATCAGTCTGCAGCCTCGTCAGCGAGGCCCGTGATTCACTGATGATCGTCTCGGGACGGAGGTTCCGTGTCCCGCCGTGGCCCCCACCCACCTTGGTGGCCAGCACGATATGGTCCCGGTCGTCCCGCCCGGCGATCCAGCGACCGATGATCGCCTCGGAGCGTCCGTGCTCCACCAGGTAGGAATTAGCGGTATCGACGAAATTCCCCCCGGCGTCGACATAGGCGTCCAGGATCCCGTGGGATTGAGGCTCGTCAGCGGTCCAGCCGAATACGTTGCCGCCGAGGCAGAGAGGGAAGACATCGAGGTCGGTGTGTCCGAGGCGGGCCATGGGCCCACGCTAATTGGACGGCGCTCCGGACCCGACCAGATTGCGGTCGCCCGTTCCCGTGATCCGGCTCGTCGCCCGATGGTCCATGGTGTACGAATCAGTCCGCGGGATGTGATGATCGCGACGTCGACTCGTTGTCGGGTACCGGCATCTCCGGGAGGCCCACACGGTCTCCGGCCGATGTCAACCGATCGCCCCGCTGCGGTGTCATGAAGGTGATGAGTGTGGTGTTGATCGAGCTGGAGCTGATCGAACGGACGGTACGGGTGACTGACGAGGAACAGCTGGCCCAGTTCGTGGCGAGTGAGTACCCGAGCCTGGTCGCCGCCCTCTCGTTGGTGTGTGGCGATCGGTCCGCGGCCGAGGACGCGGTCCAAGAGGCCCTGGCCCGAGCGGTGTCGGCCCAGCGTCGGGGCGCGATCGACTCGTTGGCGGCCTGGGTCCGAGTCGTGGCGCTCAACCAGCTGCGCAATCGCTGGCGCTCGAAGGGCCGGGAGCAGCGGGCGACCCAGCTGCTCCGGGACACCCAGGTGGATCCCGGTACCGGCGATGAGCTCGAGCGTTCCATGGACCTTGCCGCAGCCCTGTCGTCCCTCACCCGCCGTCAGCGGGAGGCGGTGGCGTTGCACTACCGGCTCGGACTCAGCGTCGCCGAGACCGCCAGGGCCATGAAGGTCAGCGATGGGACGGTCAAGACCCTGCTCAGTCGAGCCCGCGCCGTGCTTGGTGCGGTGCTCAGGGATGAGGGGGATGTCGATGGCTGAGCCCAACGGTGACTCCGGCCGCCAGCTGGAGGATCGGCTGCGGACCTCGATGGCGGTCATGGCTCCGCCGGCCACCCCGCACGGAGTGATCGAGGCGGTCCACCGTCGGGTGGCCCGTCGCCGCCGGCGGACGAGGGAGGTGATCGGAGCGGGACTGGTGGCCCTGGTGGCGGCGGGTACGGCCGTCGACCTGACCCTCAGTTCAGGCCCGCACCTCGCGGCCTCGCCCCCGGCCCGCGTGAGGGCGGTTCCGAGTATGACCACCACAGGTGGCGCCTCTTTGGCCAAGCGGCCGGCGGCCGGGACCTCCTACGGTCAGATCGACCGTCCGGTAGCCCCGTCGCCGTGCACGAGCCAGGCCGAACCCACCATGGCCAGTGGTCGATTCTGCGGTCCCGTGCCGGGCCCGGGATCCGGACTGGGCGCCGACGGCCAGTGCACGGGCCAGGAGACGGCGGCGCCCTGTGGTCCGCACGTGGTGGTGGGGCGGTTCTACGCCTACACCGTCCCGGGGAGCTGCAGCGGCCTGCTCACCTTCGACGGGCGGCTGTGGGTCTCGGAGTTATCGCCCCCGAGCCCGGTTCCCGACTTCTACGTGTGGATCCAGCTCGGTGTGGACGGATCGGTCCGCTGGATCTCGCCGAACGGGTCCGTGAGCCTCCGCCCCTATTCGGGGCAGGCGTTGAGCGCCTGCCGCTCAGGATGAGCGCCGGGGTGTCCGATCGGGCCGATCCTCCGACCTCCCTTCGGGTGCTCATGACGGTGGTCGCACTCGGCGGGCTGGCCCTCCTGTCCGCCGCCTGTGGGAGTTCGGGCCCGCCATCCGGCGTCGACCACGACGAAGGGCACGAACGCCGTCTCGGTCCCTCGCGGTTGGAAGACCTACACCTACGGTGGCGCGGCCATCTCGGCTCCTCCGACCTGGGCCGTTCGCCTTGACTTCAACTGCCCGGACTCCCAGTCCGGAACCGTCGAGCTGGGCCCGCCCACCGCGGTGTCCAGCTGTCCCGCCGCCACACTGCCCACCCAGATCGTCTCGGTCTCTTCCCCGATACCGTCCCTCGATTACACCTCGTGCCGGTCGTCCAGAGTCAACGGGTTGACTGTCTACTCAGCCGACTGCACGGCCAGCGACGCCGGTGGGGGCGTCTACTGGATCGTGCCCGCCCTCGGCGTCGAGGTCACCGGGACGGTGAGCGGAGCTGCGGGCTCGGGTCCCGGAAGCCCGGTGTACCGGGTGCTCCACACCCTTCGACCGGCCACCCTGCAGGAGCTGGCCTCAGATGGTGCGCTAAACCTTCGGATCACCCTCACCCGTACCCGGACACCGGCCGGCACGCCGATCCAGGGCACGGCCATCTTCACCAATCGAACGTCAGCGCCAGTGAGCGTCGACACCTGTGCGGCGGACGGCTGGCTCGATGTGGGTCTGAGCAGTCAC
Organism: uncultured Acidimicrobiaceae bacterium; assembly: GCA_963831535.1. Taxonomy (GTDB): domain Bacteria; phylum Actinomycetota; class Acidimicrobiia; order Acidimicrobiales; family RAAP-2; genus Bog-756. Next base: position 99,130 of record CAWHQP010000006.1, read on the forward strand.
ACCGTCCCCTACGCACCGGCCTATTCGGCGATCGCCTGTACGCCGTCGGTCTGGTTGGCGGTCGGGGTCACCCGGACCCCCTTCACCGTCCTGACCACCTATCAGGGATGCAGTCAGTCAGGCCCCGGTTCATCCCGGTACCCGCCTTGCGATCCGGGGGACCGCCTCCCGTCCTTACCGGCCGGGACCTACCACACCGACGTCATCACCAGCGGTCTGCCGGCGACGACGAGGGCACCCAACGTCGTCACCGTGACCTTGACCCACGAGGGGAGCGAGCGCGGCTGAGCGACTGGTGGCAGCTGGGTTGTCGGAGGCGACGGCTGCGCCAACGAGTCCAGCCGCCTGCCGACTCGGTGCGCGGCCGGCGGGCTGGGCTTCAGGAGGGTGCGCAACGACGGGCCGGGGATCCAGGTGGGGCGTGCCGCCATCCGGTGGCTCCTGCCGACTCGCGTTCGGCGCCACGGCGGCCCGCGGTCGCTGCTCCGGGTTGCGTCGACCCAGGTGGGAGTGCTCTCCTTGAAGCTGGACGAGGTCGATCCTCGTCTTTCCCCACGATGAAGCGGAGTTCGGTTGCCTGATTCGACCATCATCTACACGCACACCGACGAGGCTCCCGCCCTGGCCACGTACTCGCTCCTTCCGGTGATCCAGGCCTATGCCTCCACAGCCGGGGTCCGGGTGGAGACCCGGGACATCTCCCTCGCCGGGCGGATCATCGCCGCCTTCCCCGAGTATCTCGAGGAGGGCCAGCGCCTCGACGACGCCCTGGCCGAACTGGGCGCGCTGACCGACACCCCGGAGGCCAACATCATCAAGCTCCCCAACGTCTCGGCCTCCAGCCCCCAGCTCAAGGCGGCCATCGTGGAGCTGCAGAGCCACGGCTATGCACTGCCGGACCTACCTGACGATCCAACGTCCGATGAGGAACGGGACATTCGGACCCGGTACGACAAGGTCATGGGCAGCGCCGTCAACCCGGTCCTGCGTCAGGGTAACTCCGACCGGCGAGCGCCGGCCTCGGTCAAGCACTACGCCCGGACCCACCCCCACCCGATGGGCGCATGGACACCCGAATCGCGGACCAACGTGGCCCACATGGACGCGGGGGACTTCCGCTCGACCGAGCGGTCCGCGATCATCGAGGCGCCGGGATCACTCCGGATCGAACTCATCGCCGACGACGGCACCACCACAGTCCTTCGGGACTCGGTTCCCGTTCAGGCCGGTGAGGTAGTGGACGCTTCCGTCATGCGCGTCGCCCCGCTACGCCAGTTCCTGACGGCCCAGATGGCCCGGGCGAAGGACGAGCATGTGCTCTTTTCGCTCCACCTGAAGGCGACCATGATGAAGATCTCTGATCCCATCATCTTCGGTCATGCCGTAGAAGCCTTCTTCCCGCTCACCTTCGCCGGCCATGGCGATGAGCTGGCGGCGGCGGGGCTGAGTCCCGACAACGGACTGGCCGGAATCTTCGCCGGTCTCGAGTCGCTACCCGACGGATCGGAGATCCGGGCGTCGTTCGACCGCGAGCTGGCCGACGGACCTTCGCTGGCGATGGTGGACTCCGGTCGTGGCATCACCAACCTGCACGTCCCGAGCGATGTCATCGTCGACGCCTCCATGCCGGCCATGATCCGCACGTCGGGACACATGTGGGGACCGGACGGTGAGGAGGCCGACACACTGGCTGTCATCCCCGACAGCAGCTATGCGGGCGTCTACCAGGTGGTCATCGACGACTGCCGGGCCCACGGGGCCTTCGACCCGGCCACCATGGGCTCGGTGTCCAACGTCGGCCTGATGGCCCAGGCGGCCGAGGAGTACGGCAGCCACGACAAGACCTTCGAGATCGCAAGTGCGGGAACGGTGCAGGTCGTCGACGCCAACGGTGGCATCGTCCTCGACCAGCCGGTGGCGGCCGGTGACATCTTCCGGATGTGCCAGACCAAGGACATCCCTATCCGAGACTGGGTCAAGTTGGCCGTGACACGGGCACGGGCCACCGGCAACCCGGCAGTGTTCTGGCTCGACGAGGGACGGGCCCACGACGCCAACATCATCGCCAAGGTGGGGGAGTATCTGCCCGAATTCGGAACCGACGGACTCCAGATCGAGATCATGCCACCCGACGAGGCCACGGCATTCTCCCTGGAGCGCATCCGTCGCGGTGAGGACACCATCTCGGTAACCGGCAATGTTCTTCGTGACTATCTGACCGACCTGTTCCCGATCCTCGAGCTCGGCACCAGCGCCAAGATGCTCTCCGTCGTCCCGTTGATCCACGGTGGCGGTCTGTTCGAGACCGGAGCCGGTGGCTCTGCCCCGAAGCATGTCCAGCAGCTGATCAAAGAGAACTACCTCCGTTGGGACAGCCTCGGGGAGTTTCTCGCCCTGGCCGTCAGCTTCGAGCAGCTGGCCCGGACCGCCGACAACGCCCGTGCCCAGATCCTGGCCGACACGCTCGACCGGGCCACCGGTACCTTCCTCGATCGGGACCGGTCGCCCACCCGGAGGTTGGGCGGCATCGACAATCGGGGCAGTCACTTCTACCTGGCCCTCTACTGGGCCGAGGAGCTGGCCGCCCAGACCGTGGACGCCGAGCTGGCCCGGGCGTTCGCCGAGCTGGCCCGGGCCCTCGCCGGGCAGGAGCAGACCATCGTCGAGGAACTGATCGCCGTCCAGGGGTCGCCGGTCGACCTTGGTGGCTACTACCAGCCCGACCCGGTCCTGGCCGAGGTGGTCATGCGGCCCTCGGCCACCTTCAATGAGGCCATCGCCACCCTCGGGTGACAACCCGTCGACCCCTCCGACCGCCCGCCGCAACCGTAGGATCACGGCCATGGGCGGTGTGACCGCGGACCGACCGACTCTGGCCGACCTCGTCGCCGTGCTGGAGCGGGCCGGCGCGGCGGAGGAGCCCGATGAAGAGGTGGCCGGGCTGACCATCCTCCACCACGGGCTTCAGTGCGCCGCCCTCCTGGCCGCATCGGACCCCGACGACCTGGAGTTGCAGGTGGCGGGCCTCGTCCACGACGTGGGCCATGTGCTCGCGCCGGGCAGAGCGGATGCCCACGCGGCGGTGGGAGCGGCCGCCGCCGCCCCCGTGTTCGGAGCGCGGGTGGCCGCCCTCATCGGGGGTCATGTGGCGGCCAAGCGGTACCTGGTGAGCGTCGACGACAGCTATCGGGGTGAACTCTCCGCAGGCAGCCTGCGCACCCTCGCCGTGCAGGGCGACGCCATGGGTGCCCCGGAGGTGGCGGTGTTCCTCAGCGGGCACCATGCCGACGCCACCGTCCGCCTCCGCCGCGCCGACGAGGCGTCCAAGGACCCCACAGCGGAGGTTCCGTCCCTGGACCAGTGGCTCGCGGCCCTCACCCGACTCGCCGACCGGACCCGGAGCGGGCGGGCCGGGTCTCCTCGCTAAGACGATCCACAAGAGGTCCGGTACGGTCAGCCCTCGTTGGCATCTCCCAGTCGACGGGTGAAACCCGGGGGGACCACCAGGTCGGCCGGCGAGAGGTCGTGGATGGAGGAGTGGCCCAGTCCGAGCACACCCGAGTCGAGTCCTCCGCGGAGGAGGTCGAGAACGTTCTCGACGCCGGCCTGGCCGTTGGCCGCCAGACCCCAGAGGTAGGCCCGTCCGATCATGACGGCCCGGGCACCGAGGGCCAGGGCCTTGACCACGTCGCCACCGCGACGGATCCCTCCGTCGAGGAGGACCTCGATCTGGTCGCCGACCGTCTCGGCGATGACGGGCAGGATGCGGATGGTCGCGGGTGTGCCGTCCAGGTTGTTCCCACCGTGGTTGGACACGGAGATGGCGGTGACACCGGCGTCGACGGCCCGCCGCGCGTCGTCCACCCTGACCACACCCTTCAGCATGAACGGCCCGTCCCACTGCTCGCGCAGCCAGGCCACGTCGGACCATCCGGGATTGGGCGTCTGCATCCACCTCCCGTACGCGCCGAAGAAGGTGGGTGCGGCCTCCCCGGTGCGGGCCAGGTTGGGGACGGTGAGGTCGGGGATGGCGCCGGTCCGGGCGAAGTCCCGCAGCCAGCCGGGCCGTCGGAGCACCTCGGGGGCGAAGCGCATCGCCGTTCTGAGGTCGACCTTCTCGGGGATCACCGGACTTCCCCAGTCCCGCCCGACGGCAAAGGACCAGTCGAAGGTGGCGATGAGACCCACCGCTCCGGCGTCACGGGCGCGCTCGAGGCGTTCGGACATCTCGTCTTTGTCACCGACCCAGTAGGTCTGGAAGAACGTCTGGGGATTGGCCTCCACCACCTCTTCGATGGGCTTGCTGGCGAAACAGCTGAGGCCCATCACGGTGCCCCGGGTCGCCGCCGCCCGGGCCACTGCCACCTCCCCGTCGGGGTGGACGGCCTGGACTCCGGTCGGCGAGATGATCACCGGCATGGACACCGGCTGTCCCATGACCGTGGTCGACAGATCTCGTTCGTCGTACAGGCCGGCAACGTGGGGGGCCAGACCCAGTTCGCCGAACGCCTCCACGTTGTCGTCGATGGTGAGACCCTTCTCGGAGCCGGCCACCAGGGCGGCGTAGACGGAGGGGGGTAGGCGCCGCTTGGCCCGCCGTTGGGCCTCGGCCACCGTCTCGAACCAGGGGTTGCTCATCGCCGCGTCCCGTCCCTTCTCGCTGGGGCCGTCCCACGGGTCGTCACCATGGGCTCATCGGATGGTCTGGCCCGCGTCAACCGTGAACTCGAGCCCGGTGACGTAGCGGGACTCGTCCGAAGCGAGGAATAGCACCGCCTCGCTGACATCCCGCGCTTCGACAAAGGAGACCGGCAGGGTGTTCTGGAAGAGGCCCCCGAGGTCGGGGTCGATCTCGAGCAGCGGAGCCAGTGCGCCGAGGCCCATGAGCATCGGTGTGTTCACGCCGGCGGGCAGCACCGTGTTGACGCGGATGTGGTGACGGGCCAGCTCATTGGCCAGCGACCGGACGATGCCGACCACGCCGTGCTTGGCGGCCACGTACGGCGAGAGGAAGGGAACTCCCTTGACCCCGGACGTGGAGGCGGTGGCGATCATCGACCCTCCACCGCCCTCGATGAGGTGCGGGACGGCCGCCACCATGGTGTTCCACACCCCGGTGAGATTGGTGTCGAGGGTGTCCTGCCAGATCTCGGGAGTCACCTCGTCCCAACTCTGGACGCTGCAGATTCCGGCGTTGGCGCTCACGATGTCCAGCCGGCCCAAACGGGAGACGCCGTCGTCGAGCAGCTCCCGCAGAGAAGCCCGGTCCCGGACATCGGCCCTTCCGGCCACGATCCGCCGACCCAGGGCCTCGACCAGCCGCACCGTCTCCCCCAGGTCGCCGGCGGTGGCCATGGGGTAGCCGACCCATCGGTAGTCCTCGAGCCGATCCACGGCGATGATGTCGGCGCCCTCCTCGGCCAGCCGGACGGCATGGCTGCGTCCCTGGCCGCGTCCGGCACCGGTGATGAACGCCACTTTCCCCTCGACTCGTCCGGGCACGGTGTCTAGAGACCCCGACCCGCCAGATGCCGCTGAATTTCCACTCCGGGGATAGTAATGGCACTCAGTGCCATTTACAAGGGGACGCCACTCCGTTTCCGGTCTCTCCCGGACCGGCCGCCGTTCCGATCACCTCCGGACACCACACCGCTCGGTGCGTCCGGCACCACCACGTCCCGGTGGGATCGGGGTCACGACGGGCCCGAGCCGGTGATTCGGGCTACCGCCTCCTCAGGGTCCGGTGTCGTGATGACGAGGCGGGAGAACGGCTGGTCGACGAGTTCCACCACCACGCCCCGGCCCTTCCCGTGGACCACGGCGAAGTCCTTTCCGAACGAGCCCCTCCGCGTCCCCACGGCGATGACCCCGGGGATCCCGGTACCCGGCGCCCGGATACCCCGCAGCTCAGACCAGACGTCCTCGGTGACCCGGGCCACGGCCACCGAGGACCTCGGCACCACCACGTCCCGGTGCACGCCCTCGAGGTGCTCCTCGCCCGTGAGCCGGAGGGCCAGCTGATCGCCGTCGATGTCGAAGTGGGCCATGGCCCGAGCGTAGCGACCGGACCCGCCGGGCCTCGGGCATTACACCAGCCGAGTACGTGCTCACCAGGACTTAAGGTTCACAGAGGGAGCGCCGATACTCGTGCATGGCGCTGTCGTGCGAGCAACTCGGTCTGGAGTCGGACAGTCCCTCCGCAGTGCGACGGGCCATCCAGTTCCTCTGTGAGCCCGGCGTGATCGAGGCGCACGTCCAACCGGTGGTCCGACCGGCCGACCAGTTGATCGTGGGGTACGAGGCCCTGGCCCGGATGCCTCTCGATCCCGTGCGGTCGCCCGACTGGTGGCTGTCCAAGTCCGAGGAAGTCGGCCTTCGGACCGGTCTCGAGGTCGCCTGCCTGGCCGCGGCCACCGACCTCGGAACACCGCCGGGTGAACGTCTGCTCTTCGTCAATCTCAGTCCGTCACTGCTGTCCGAGCCTGCCGCGTTGCGGTTGCTCGACCGCCTGCCCGAACGGGTGGTGGTGGAGCTCACCGAGCAGGAGGCGGTGGAGGACTATGACGAACTCCGGCGTGATCTGGCCCCCTGGCTGGCCCGCGGGGTACGGATCGCCATCGACGACGCCGGGGCCGGCTACTCGAGTCTGCGCCACGTGATCGAGCTCACGCCCGACTTCTTGAAGCTCGACCGTGAGCTGGTCCGGGACCTCGATAGCGACCGCAACCGCCGGGCCCTGGTGAGTGCCATGGCCGCCTTCGCCGCCGAAGTCGGGACCAGCGTCATCGCCGAGGGGGTGGAGACGGCCGAGGAGCTGGAGGTCCTCCGGGACGCCGAGGTCGACCTGGTCCAGGGCTATCTGTTGGCCCGCCCGGGGCTTCCTTGGCCGGTCGTGTCCGATCAGTCCGGTCCGGGGGAGGGTCGCGGGCACCCGCAACCGAGACCGGGTTCGGCGGCCGAGGAGCGTATGGCTGAAGCCCTCAGTCGAGCCACCGATTCGCGGCGGGCCTGTGCCGCCGTGGTCGAGCACCTGTTCCGCCAGGGTCAGATCATGCCGAGCGCGTACCTCGAACGGCACGGGGAGCTGCGGTGCACGGCGCAACGCGGGTTGTGGCAGATCCTGGACGGCATGTCCGGCTCGTCGGGGATCACCGGCCGTACCTGGAAGACGGGTAGGCCCATCGTGGTCCCCGACGTCGCCAAGAACCCGGCCTATCTCGAGGCCATCCCCGGTGTGGTGTCCGAGATCTGTGTCCCCATCGTCGTCGGTGGGAGCGCGGTCGGCGCCCTCAACGTCGAGTCGCTGACCCCGCTGCCGACGGGGATGCTGGCTCAGATGGAGTGGTGTGCCGATCTGCTGGCCGCCCGTCTCCAGGTGATCGGCGACGATCTGAAGGAGTCGACGTGGGACCGGACCGTCCGTGCGTCGGTGATCATTTCGGGCATCGTCGATAACCCCCAGATGCCCGACCGTCTCCTGCGTTGCCTGCGGGACGCCTCCAGAATGGATTCGGCCGCCCTGATCGTCAACGGGCCTGATCGGCCCTCGGTGGCGGCCGCGGTGGGTCCGCTCGGGGAGGCGTTGGTGGCGCTGACCCCCTCCGAGCTCCACTCGCTGTCCTCGCTGGTCAACGACATCCGCTCCTGTTACACCGGCGGCGACGCCCTGGGCCGGGGCTTCGTCGGAACCGATTCCCTGCGCGACGCCGGAGCCCGGGTGGTGATGGTCCTTCCGCTGTGGGCCCAGCGCCAGCGCTTGGGCAGTGTGGTGCTGGCCCACTCCCGTCCCCTCCAGCTGAGCGGGGAGGAGGTGCGCCCGCTCGAGACGCTGGCGGACCATGTGGCCTCGGCGCTGGCCTCCAGGCGCCGCATGGCGTTTTCCGCCTCCCCGGCCCGCTGGGAGCGGCGGGCGCCCCACCCGGCTGGACCCCTGCCTACCCGGTGGGAGCGACGGTCCGTGACGTCCGTGAGTCCACCGCCACCAGGGCCGCCACCGCCAGGGCCATCAGCGGGACTACCACCCCGAGACTGACCCGGTCGGCTGCGAAGGCCAACGCCACGAGGGCGGCGGCAGTCAGCGGCGGATACCAACGCTGCAGGGGCCAGTCCTTCCGCAGGATGGCGTGGAGGGTGGCCGTCACCACGACGAAGATCGCCACCGGGACGGCCACGGACAGGGCGGCGGTGATGCCCGATGCCGTCCCGTGGCCCTCCGCGGTGCTGACCGCCACCTCCAGGCCGGCCCCGAAGGCGGCGACGGAGGCGAAGACGAAGTAGTGGGCGTAGCCCCAGACGTAGGCCAGCTGGCGGCTGACCCGGAGACCCTCCTCCGCCGAGTGCTCGAAGTACCACCACCACAGTCCAAACACCAGGGCCAGACCGCCGACCGCCAGTCCCACCAAGGTGGCCGAGATGGCGTTGGCCGTCACCGCCTCCTGGATGGCAATGGTGGCTGCCGCCACGCTCTCGCCCAACACGATGAGGGTGAACAGCCCGTAGCGCTCGTTGATGTGGCCGGGGTGCCAGGTGGTGGACCGACCACCCCGCTCGGCCCACCACGGGACGAGGACCTCCCCGGTCGCCAGCACCAGGAAGGTGGCATCACCCCAGGTATGGGGAAGGAAGAGTCGGAGCACCCAGCCGACCTGGAGCACGGTGATCCCGAATGCATAGCGGAGGGCCGCGGGACGGCCAACGGGATCGGAGGCGGCGGCGCGCAGCCACTGGGCGACCATGGCCACACGCATGACCACGTACCCGGCGGTGATCGTGGCGAAGTCACTACCGGAGAATGCCGACGTCACGCCGGCCGCCAGCACCAACGCCCCGGCGATCTGGATGAACGTGAGGAGTCGGTAGGCGACGTCATCGACGTCGTAGGCGGAAGCGAACCAGGTGAAGTTCACCCACGCCCACCAGATGGCGAAGAAGACCATGAGGTAGCCGACCAGGGTCGACCCGATGTGGCCGGCGGTGACCCCGCGTTCCAACTGCGCCGCGGCCTGGGACACGGCCACGACGAAGCACAGGTCGAAGAGCAGTTCCAGCGGCGTGGAGGCGCGGTGGCTCTCGTCGGTGGAGCGCGGGACCATGGACCGCAATCGGGCCAGCGGAGTCAACCTGGTTTCGGTCGTCATCGCAACCGTCGTGGGCTCTGCCGTGGTGGGCGGATGGGGGTGTCACTCCTCGTGCGGCCGGGTGTGTGGGGGACGGCCCTGACCGTGGGTCAGCCGACCACCGCCTCGGCGTGGCCACGGCACCGGCGTGCCGCATGATACCGGGACCCCTGGAACGCACCGCGTACCGTGGCCCGACGGTGACCCCGCCTGAGGAAACGTGACCGTGCGGTTGAGACCGCTACCATCGGACCCATCCAAGCGGCCGGACATCGGTGCCGGGCCGGCGGAGGAGCAGCGGAGGAGACACCATGACCGACGCCGAGGAGTTCTGCCACCATCTCGACCAGGTGCAGGAGGTCCGTCCGTCCGCTGATGGGTGTGAAGACTGCCTCCGCCTCGGGGGCCACTGGGTGCATCTCCGGATGTGCATGATCTGCGGCCACGTGGGCTGTTGCGACAACTCGCCCGGCCACCACGCCACGGCCCACTTCGACGAGACCGGTCACCCCCTCATCCAGTCCTTCGAGCCGGGTGAGGCGTGGTGGTGGTGCTACGTCGACGAGTTCGCTTTCGAGGTGGACGGCGTCCCCCAGTACCAACACTCCTGAGCCCGCGCCGCCCCCCCGGCGTCCGGTCGGTGCCGGCCTCGGTTCAGCCGGTGGTCACCGAGAACGTCCGATCACGTCGCTAGGGTTCGGACCACCCATGATTCCGACCCGAACACCCGGACGTGGCCGCGCCCGACGGCCGGTGATGGCCACTTCGGTCGGTCTGGTGTCCGTGGCCCTGTCGGGTTGCGGCCTCTTTGCACAACCGCGCCCGGCCCAGACGGGCGGGCTGTCGTTGGCCCCGCCGGGCCCGGTCGGCTACGTGGTGTGCTCCAACGCCGTCACTCCGGTCGAGCTGGCCTCACATACCGCTGAGGCACCGATTCCGCTCCCGATCTCGGGTACACCCGACCTCGGCGACTTCGCCATCGCAACCTCGCCCAACGGCCGGTGGGCCTACGTAGTGACGGCGGACGGAACCCTGTCGAGGGCGCCGACGCCCACCACCACGACGTCCCCCACCGGTGCCGTCACGAGGACCTCCTCGGCGGCCACCGCCCCCGTCACGACTGCCGCCACGGCCACCACCCCTGCCCCCTCGACTGTCGGCGTGCAGAACGTGGTCATCCCCATCAACCTGGTGACGCAGCGGGCCGGCCGTCCCATCGACATCCCCGGTCAGGGTGCCACCCACGCCGTCGTGGTCCTCGCCGGTGGGCGCACCGTGCTCGCCGCCAGTGGGAGCACCATCGTCCCGGTGGACGTAGTTCGCCGGCAGGTGGGCCGACCCCTCGATCTCGGAGCGGGACGCACCATTTTCGGTCTGGCCCTCGACCCGGTGGCCACAACGGTCTACGCACTGGTGGCCGGGGGGGTGGTGCCGGTGGACACGACCGATGACTCCGCGGGGGCCACCATACCCACCGGGCTCACCGTCTCGTCGGTCTATTCTCCGCACGGCATCGCCGTGACCGACGACGGCGCCACCGTCTACGTGGTCGGGCAGGGCCAACCGGACTTCGGCGGTCGGGTCCTCCCCATCACGACGGCCACCGGTGCCACCGGGACCGCCGCCAGTTTCGACAATTACGGCATCGCTGCTCCGGCGGCCCTGGCCGTGGAGCCGGACGGCAGCTCACTGTGGGTTGTGGACTCGGCCAACAACTGGATCAACCCAGTGCCCCTGGCCACCTTCACCAACCCCCCCGAGCCGGTCCGGCTCCCACCCCAGGCCGGTGGCGAACCCAGCTCGGGGACCCAGCACCCCACCGATATCGTGCTCGACCCGACCGGGTCCGAAGCCTTCGTCGTGGAGGGATTCGACTCCGTCCTGCCCTACGATCCCGCGTCGCAGACCTTTGGCCGGGCCATCCCGGTGTGCACGGGAGCCTCCTCGATGGCCGTCGCCCCTTCCCCGTGACGGCGGCCGGGAATCAGCCCTCGGGGATCTGGACGTCGATCCCCGACGCCCGGACGGCCTCGGCGGCATCCACCGACCGGTAGGTGGCCAGGGCCTCGCCGGCGGCCGCGAGGAGTTCGTCCAGCGCCACCGGTAGGGCGGCGGCGAGGTTCCACAGACGCGGGATGGTGTCCGGACTGGCATGGATCCCCCAGTAGAGGACGCCGCGGTAGCTCATGATGGTGATGTTGACGCCCATCCCGTCCATGACCGGGCCCAGCGGGAACCCGGCCACGAGCTCGGCTCCGCCCAGGTACAAGGGGAAGTCGGGCCCCGGGACGTTGGAGATGACCAGGTTGGCGATGGGCCGGTGGCGGTCGGCCAGCCGCATCCGGGAGTAGAGCCGGGCGGCGTTGGCGAAGAAGTTCGGCGTGGCGTGCTCGGCCCAGGTGATCAGGGTGTCCGGACCCAGCGCCTCGTGCTCCTCTTTGGCTCCGAGGGTCCCGTTGTGGATGGCCCGGAGCCGGTCCAGGGGGTCGTCCCGCTCCACGGGCAGGTGGACGAACATCGTCGAGACCTGGTTGGATCCCCGCGGGTCGTCGACATCGGAGCGAACCGAGACCGGTACCACCGCCACCAGGGGTTTGGCTGGGAGCTCGTCGCCCTCCAGGAGGAACTCCCGCAGTGCGCCAGTGCACACGGCCAGGACCACGTCGTTCACGGTGGTGCCCGTGGCGTTCTTCAGTCGCTTGACGTCCTCCAGGCCGATGGCGGTGAGGGCCACGCTGCGTCGCCAGGTCACCGAGCCGTTGAACGAGGTCCGCGGGGCCGAGAGCGGCAGGGCCGCTTTGGACTGGGGGGACCGGTGGGGCGGCTCCTGGCGGACGCGACGCACGTCGAGCACGCGCTTTCCCGTCCTCACCAGGTCGCGGGTCATGTCGATGGGGCGCAGCGTCCGGGCCACCAGGGCCTGACTCATGAGTTCCAGACCCGATGGGACCCGCGGGTCCGCCGCGAGCTCGGCGGGGAGGTTCTCGGCGGCGGGCTCGGGGGCCAGATCGAAGAGCACCGAGAGCAGGGCGGCGCCCGACACCCCGTCGACCGTGGCGTGGTGCATCTTGGCCACGAAGCCGATCCGATCGCCGGCCAGGCCCTCGACGATCCACATCTCCCACAGGGGCCTGGACCGGTCCAGGGGGCGGCCGGTGATGTCCCCGGCCAGGTCGGCGAGCTGGCGCAGGCCACCGGGCCGGGGCACCGCGGCCAGACGTACGTGGTAGTCGATGTCGAAGTCCGCATCATCCACCCACACCGGGTGTCCCAGCCTTAACGGCACCTCCACCAGGCGTCGACGGAACACCGGGGCCGAGGGCAGGCGACCCTCGATGGACCGCTTCATGCGGTCGAACGAGTAGCCACCGGGCACGGTGGTCGGGTCGAAGACGAGGCACAGGCCCACATGCATGTGCAGGCTCGGGGTCTCGAGGTACAGGAAGCTGGCGTCCAGCCCGCTCAGTCGTTCCATGACCGCTTCCTCCCTCCCCGGCCTGGCGCCCCCACCCGGGCACGCTGGCTCATTGGTTTCACTACGGCGACAGGAACGTGTTGTATGGAGGGGTGGCCTGGGTGTTCCTCGCAGTCAGCATGGTCTTCGCGGTCCTGGCGGTCAACGCCTACTTCCCTGTCCGCCGCGAGCCCTTCACCGTGGCCAGCTTCGCCATGGGGTGGATTCCCGGCGAGCTCCCCGTCCACATGGTGGTACTGCTGGTGGCCGGCTCGGCGGCCTTCGGGCTCAACGGCGCTCTCTCGGGCTGGCCGGGCTGGGCAGGCCTTGGGGTCGCGGTCGTCGCCGCACTGGCCTACGTCCGTCTGGCCGTGGTGGCCTCGGGGTCTGGTGCCCTGGTGGACGAGGCCCTGGACCGGGCCACGGGCGGAACGGTTGGCGTCTTGGCCCGGGACCCCAGGCCGGTGTGGAACCACCGGTGGCGGCTGGTGATCGCCGTGCCGTTGCGCTTCCGGGCCATTCGGAGGGCCCGGAACATCGACTACTGGGGTGACGGGAACTACCGGCACAAGCTGGACATCCTGACGCGTCGGGGGGTGACGCCCGTCAAGGCCCCGGTGCTGGTGTACATCCACGGCGGTGCCTGGGTGATCGGGGACAAACGCGAACAGGGCATCCCCATGATGCACGAGCTGGTCCTGCGGGGCTGGGTGTGCGTCGCCATCAACTACCGGCTCAGCCCCCGGGCGACGTGGCCGGCCCACATCGTGGACTGCAAGCGGGCGGTGGCCTGGGTGCGCCAGCACATCGCCGAGTACGGCGGCGACCCGGGATTCATCGCCGTGTCGGGGGGATCGGCCGGCGGCCATCTCTCGGCGCTCCTGGCCCTCACCCCCGGCGAGGCCGAGTGGCAGCCGGGGTTCGAGGATCTCGACGCCTCGGTGGATGCCTGCCTCCCGTTCTACGGCGTCTACGACATGACCGGGGATCCGGAGCGGTCCGGCGCCTACGGGGACGGTACTCTCGACCTGCTCGAACGCCGGGTCATGAAGACCTCGAGCACTGACAACCCACGGCTGTTCGAAGAGGCGTCACCGGACCGGCGGGTCACGGTCGCAGCCCCGCCCATGATGGTGTTCCACGGTGTCAACGACACTCTGGTGCCGGTGGCTGTGGCCAGGCACTTCGTGGCCCAGCTCCGGCTGCACTCGCAGGCACCGGTGGCCGCCGTGGAGCTGCCCCGGGCCCAGCATGCCTTCGACGTCCTGGCCTCCATCCGCTGCCGGCACACCACCATGGGGGCGGTCCGCTTCCTCGAGGCCATGCGGGTGAGGGGCGACCCGCAGGCGTTCGGCCACCGGACCGGAGGCCTGAGCAATACACGCCCCGACCTGCGGTGCTAGACAGTCAGGCGAGTTTCTGACGTAGAGTCACATATTCGTGGCCGTCAGGCTCGACGGGGCTACCTCTCGGGCCGGGTGGTCCGTGCAAAGGGTCGATCGTGCAAGGGGGAACCTTGAATTCAGCAACGTGGAGGACGCGCCTCGCCGCGATCGCACTGGTCACTGTGGTGGCGGTCGCCGCGGTGGCCTGCGGCTCGACCAACTCATCGTCTAGCACCACCACCACCGGTTCGGGTTCCGGATCGGGGTCGGGCCAGTCGACGATCCCCTCCAGCGCCTTCAGCGACCACACCGGCATCACAGCCACGAACGTGCGGGTGGCCAACGTGTCCACGCTGGCCGTCGGTGGACTGTTCAAGGGGGCCCTGGTGGGTACGGAGGCCTATGCCGATTACGTCAACGCCTCCGGGGGCATCAACGGGCGGAAGATCACCGTCGACTCGGCCGATGACGGTTTCAGCGGTGCCGGCAACAAACAGGCCACCCAGAACGCCCTCACCAACGACTTCTCCCTGGTGGGCGGGTTCTCCCTGCAGGACAACTTCGGCGGACTCGTGCTGAAAGCCAACCCGGGCATGCCGGATGTATCGGTGGTCCTCGACTCGGCCACCAACCAGCTGCCCAACGTGTTCTCCGCCGTTCCGCTGAACGGCGGATGGGAAGAGGGCCCCCTCCAGTACTACAAGTCGAAATTCCCGAAGGACATCGACGCCGTCGGCACGGTGGTCTCCGACCAGTCCTCGGCCCAGAGGGACTGGGCCGGCCAGAAGTACGCCATGGAGCAGGTGGGCTACAAGGTCATCTACGACCCCAGCGTCCCGGTGACCCAGACCGACTACACCCAGAACGTCATCGCCATGAAGAACGCCGGGGTCAAGATCCTCTTTCTGTCCCAGCTTCCCCAGAACTACGCCTCGGCCATGCTGAAGGACCTGCAGCAGCAGAACTTCCATCCCCAGGTAATCCTGGGCTCGACCAACTACAGCAACGACCTGGTGTCGGCGTCCGGAGGGCCGTCGGCTGTCAACGGGGCGCTCTTCGACCAGAACACCTCGTTGTTCCTGGGCCAGGACGCCCCCGAGATCCCGGCGGTGGGTCTGTTCAACAAGTGGGTCCAGAAGGCCTCGCCGGGATTCAAGACCGACCTGTTCACCCTGTACGGCTGGCTGTCGGCGGAGCTCTTCTCCCAGGCCCTGAAGAACGCCGGGTCCAACCCCAGTCGGGGCTCGTTGCTGCAGGCGTTGTCCAAGATCACCTCGTTCAGCGGGGACAACATCATCGCCCCCAACAATCCGGCGGCCAAGACGGTGGGGAACTGCTATCTACTCGGCCAGGTGGCCGGCGGACAGTACCAGCGCCTGGACGATCCGCCCGTCACCAGCAGTTCGAACGGCTACCGATGCGACTACAAGTACATAACGCCACCCGCTTCCTGAGCGGGATGGGTCCGACCCGGAGGGTGTGACGTGACGCGACGGGGGACGAGGGTGGTGCGGTGAGCGACTTCCTGCAGTACACCGTGTTCGGGGTCATGCTCGGCGCCGGCTACGCCATCGCCGCCACCGGGCTGGTGGTGACCTACACCACCTCGGGGGTGTTCAACTTCGCCCAGGGCGCGGTGGGGATGGTGGCTGCCTTCTGCTACTGGGAGCTGGTCTCGGCCCACAACGTGCCGGTGCTGTTGTCCCTGCTGATCATCCTGGTCATCGGGGCCTCGATCTCCGGGGCGCTGGTGGAGCGGGTCCTGATGCGCCGACTGCACGGGGCCTCCTCCGAGCGACCGGTCATGGTGACCCTCGGCCTGATGGTCATCCTGACCGGTGCCGCCACCCTCATCTGGAGCCCGACCACCGAGCGGCAGGTCAACAACATGGTCTCGGGGCAGTTCCGCCTGGTCGGGATCAACATCCAGTACCAGGAGGTCCTGATCATCGGCGTGGCCCTGGCCGTGGCCATCGCCCTGCGCGCCCTCTTCTACTCCACCCGAACCGGCTACGCCCTCCGCGCGGTGGTGGACGATCCGGAGCTGTTGGCCATGTCGGGGGTGTCGCCCAACCGGATGAGCCAGTACGGGTGGATCCTCGGATTCATGCTGGCCGCGTTGGCCGGCGTCCTCCTGGCCCCGACGCAGACCACCGGGATCAGCATCGAGGCCATGACCCTGCTGGTGGTGAACGGGTACGCCGCAGCCATCGTGGGGCGACTCAAGAACATCCCGGTCACCTTCGCCGCCGCCATCGCCATCGGCTTGGCCGAGAACTACGTCATCAACTACATCCTGCCCCACGTCCCCCAGAACCTCGTCCCGGACATCACCTACGCCCTCCCCATGGCGTTCTTGTTCATCGCCCTGGTCACGCTGCCCTCGGTGCGGCTGCGGGCGGTGGGCCGCCTGACCACGATGCGTGCGCCGCGGGTGGCCGGAGGACGGGAGTCGCTGGTGGCCGGCGCGGTCTTCTTCGTGCTGGCCATCGTGGCCGCGGTGACCCTCGCCAACACCGAGGTCAAGGGCACCACCCTGTTGACCCTGGGGGGCATGGTGATGACCCTTGGGATCGTTGGGCTGTCCCTGGTCCTGCTGACCGGGTACTCGGGTCAGGTCTCCCTGTGCCAGTTCTCCTTCATGGGTATCGGTGCCTTCGTCATGGGCAAGGTCGCCGGTGGGGGCTCCGTGCTGGGCCTGTTGGCCGCCACCGGGATCTGTGCTGCCCTCGGCGCGCTGATCGCCCTTCCGACCATCCGACTGCGCGACCTCTATCTGGCTCTCGCCACCTTCGCCTTCGCCGACGCGGTGGCCACCGGCTTCTTCCCCGACAGTCATATCTACGGCAGTGGGGGCATCTCGATCGGCCGGATCGTGGTCCCCGGAATCAACTTCGGCGGCGACGGGGCCGAGTTCCTCCTGGTTTCGGCCTTCTTCGTGCTCGCCGCACTGCTCGTCCTGGCCATACGGCGCAGCCTGTTCGGTCGACGCCTGGTGGCGCTCAACGACTCGCCGGCGGCCTACGCCACCGTGGGTCTCAACATCGGGTTCACCAAGGTGGCCGTCTTCGCCATCGCCGCGGCCATGGCGGGACTGGCCGGAGCGCTCTACGGCACGGTGCAGGGCGTGGTGGGCACCACCGACTTCGACATTTTCCCCGGCATCATCTTTGTCCTCTTCGTCACCATCTGGAGCATCCGCACCGTGTCGGGAGCCTTTCTCGCCGCGCTCACCTACGTGGTGCTGAACCAGCAGTGGCCCAACGGGATCGGACTGTTCGCCGGGGTGGGGATCATCCTGATCGGCCGGGCCGCCGGCGGTCTGCTCGGATTGGAGTTCCTCCAGTTCCGGTTGCCGTGGGTCCGCCGGGAGGGCGGGACCGTCCCCGCCCTGTCCGGCAGCCCGGTGGGCGCGGCGGCGATGGGGAGGGAGACCCGTGCCGCCGGGTGAGGGCGACGGCGGCGGGACGGCCGCCCTCACCGTCTCGGAGGTGGCGGTCCGTTTCGGCGGCGTGGCGGCCCTGAACGACGTGACCCTGACCGTAGAGCCGGGCACCGTGACCGGACTCATCGGCCCCAACGGGGCCGGCAAGACCACGCTGTTCAACGTGATCAGCGGGTTGCAGGTACCGGATCGCGGTTCGGTGCACCTGTTCGACGCCGACGTCACCACCATGAAGCCCCATCGCCGGGCCCGGTTGGGTCTGGCCCGCACCTTCCAGCGACTGGAGATCTTCGGCACCCTCTCGGCCAGCGAGAACGTGCAGGTGGGCCTCGAATCCTCCGTGAAGTGGTGGAAGTGGAACCAACTCCGTCGGGCCGTTCCGTGGAAGCGGCACCCGGGCACCGACGATTCGGCCGTGGGATCCACCGCCACCGGAACCGGTGTTCGGAAGGGTTCCCCGACCGCAGCCACCTGCGACCGGCTCCTCGCGGGGGTCGGTCTGGCCGGGTTGGGTCACGAGCAGTCCGCCACCATGTCCACGGGGTTGGCCCGGATGGTGGAGTTGGCCCGCGCCCTGGCCATCGGCCCGAAGCTCCTGCTCCTCGACGAGCCCGGCTCGGGACTCGACGAGGCGGAGTCGAAGGCCCTCGGTGACCTGTTGAGCAGCCTGGCTGCCGACGGCATGGCCGTTCTGCTGGTGGAGCACGACATGGAGCTGGTCATGCGGATCTGCGACCGCATCTACGTGCTCGATTTCGGGGACATCATCGCCGCCGGATCGCCGGAGGTCATCCGCAGCGACCCCCTCGTCCAGGCCGCATACCTGGGGGAGGCCAGTCCCGCCGAGGCGGAAGCCGCGTCCTTCGGGCCCCCCGGTACCGGTTCCGGTGCGGGCCTGGGCGCCGATCAGGGGTCCGAGAAGCCGTGAGCGGCGTGGTCGATGATGTGTTCGGTGGCGACGCCGACCGACCCCGGCCGGCACTCCCGGCCCAGGCTCCCACCAGCCAGCCCCCCCCGAGCCACCTCCCCCCGAGCATCGTGATCGACGACGTCCGGGCCGCCTACGGCCGCATCGAGGTGCTCCACGGGGTCAACCTGATCGTGCCCCCCGGCAGTGTCTTCGCCCTACTCGGACCTAACGGCGCCGGCAAGTCGACCCTGCTCAAGGTCGTCAATGGACGCATGCGTCCGACGTCGGGACAGGTTCTGGTCGGCGACGTACCGGTGGGGAAGAGCCCGACGGAGAAGTTGGTCCGGAGCGGTCTGTGCGCCATCCCCGAGGGGCGGGGCATCTTCCCCAATCTCACCGTGCGCGAGAACCTGCGGATCTGGACCTACCGAGGCGGGATCACGGCCAAGGACGTGGAGGAGAAGACCTACGCTACGTTCCCCCGCCTGAAGGAGCGGCGCAAGCAGATGGCCGGAACCCTGTCGGGGGGTGAGCAACAGATGTTGGCCATCTCACGGGCACTGGTCACCGGACCCAAGGTGCTGCTGCTCGACGAGCTTTCGATGGGTCTGGCCCCCCTCATCGTCGGCGAGCTCTACGAACTGGTCGGGACCCTCGCTTCGCAGGGTATGACCATCCTGCTCGTCGAGCAGTTCGTGACGACGGCCCTGGCCGTGGCTACCCGCGCCGCCATCATGGTGCACGGCCGCATCGAGCAGGAGGGGACTCCTCGCCAGATGGCCGACGCCGCCCTCGGTATGTACCTGGCCTGACCGAGATTCCGGCAACGCTCACTCTGTTTCGGACAGCTCCACCTCGACCAGGGCCTCGCCGGCTTCCCTAGTCACCAGGCTGACCACTCCGCCGGCGTCGCGCAGGTCGTTCTCGGCGGACAGCAGGGCGGCGATCCGCCCGGCCGAGTCAGCCACCGTGAGGGTGGTCACCGGCCACCGCATCGACCGCTTGGCGGTGGTCTTGGCCCGACGCACCCGGCCCAGCACCTCAGCGGCGACCTCCAATACCGGGCCGACGCCCTCGGGTCCGTCGGGGAGGGCCTCGTCGAATTCGCCGCAGTCGGGCCACGGCGCGGTGTGGATGGAACCGGACTGCCACCACGACCAGACCTCTTCGGTGACGAAGGGGAGGACCGGGGCCAACAGCCGCAGCAGGGTCGAGAGGGCCAGGGCCAGAGCAGCCCGCGCCGAGGCCGGGCCGGGCTCGGTGGCGTCCCCGTAGGCCCGGGTCTTGACCAGCTCGAGATAGTCGTCGCAGAAAGACCAGAAGAACGACTCGGTGCGCTCCAGGGCCCGGGCGTAGTCGAAGGCCTCGAACGCCGTGGTGGACTCGTCGACGACCTCGGCCAAGCGGGCCAGCATGGCCCGGTCGATCGGCGCGGTGACCGAGCCCGGCCCGGGCACCACCACCGTGCCGTCGTCGTCGGCCATCCGGCCGAGCACGAAGCGTGAGGCGTTGAGGATCTTGATGGCCAGGCGCCGTCCCACTTTCATCTGGCCTTCGTCGAAGGCGGTGTCGGTCCCCGGCCGCCCGCCGGCGGCCCAGTAGCGGACGGCGTCGGCCCCGTGCTTTTCCACGAGGGGGAGTGGGGTGACCACCGCGCCTTTGGACTTCGACATCTTCTTGCGCTCGGGGTCCAACACCCATCCCGAGATGGCGGCGTCGGTCCAGGGCAGGGTGCCGAACTCCAGGTCGGAGCGGACCACCGTGGAGAACAGCCAGGTCCGGATGATCTCGTGGGCCTGGGGGCGGACGTCCATGGGGAAGACCCGAGCGAACAGGTCGGGATCGTCCTCCCACCCTCCGGCGATCTGCGGGGTGAGTGACGAGGTGGCCCAGGTATCCATCACGTCCGGGTCGCCCACGAAGCCGGCCGGGCGCCCCCGCTGGTCGTCGGAGTACCCTTCGGGCACGTCGGTGGACGGGTCGACGGGCAGTCGGTCCTCAGCAGCGAATAGCGGGCGGTCGAACTGAGTCTCGCCGCTGGCATCCACCGGGTACCAGACCGGGAAGGGGACGCCGAAGAAGCGCTGCCGGCTGATGTTCCAGTCACCGTTCAGTCCCTCGACCCAGGCCCGGTAGCGGTGGGCCATGTAGGGCGGGTGCCAGCGCAGTTCCTCGCCCCGGGCCAGCAGACGGTTCCGGAGCGGGAGGGTGAGCACGAACCACTGGCGGGACGAGACGATCTCGAGGGGACGGTCGCCCTTCTCGTAGAACTTGACCGGGTGGGTGATGGGACTGGGCTCCCCGATGAGAGCCCCGGACTCGACCAGCTGTTCGACTATCCGGGTCTGGGCCTGTCTCACGGTGCGACCGACCAGCTCGTTGTAGGCCAGGGTGGCCGCATTCGGGTCGTCGGACTCCCATCCGTCGGTTCCCCACGTCACTGGCAGGAGGCGGCCGTCTCGGCCCACGACGGTCCGTGTGGGGAGGGACAGCTCGCGCCACCACACCACGTCGGTGGTGTCGCCGAAGGTGCAGATCATGGCGATGCCCGAACCCTTTTCGGGGTCGGCCAGTTCATGGGCCAGCACCGGCACCCGCACGCCGAACAACGGGGTGGACACCTCGGTCCCGAACAGGGCTCGGTAGCGCTCGTCGGTGGGATGGGCCACCAGAGCCACGCAGGCGGGCAGCAGCTCGGGACGGGTGGTCTCGATGTCGACGGCCCCCTCGGCTCCCACCCGGGGGAACCGGAGCCGGTGGTAGGCACCAGGACGCTCCCGGTCCTCCAGCTCGGCCTGGGAGACGGCGGTGCGGAAGTCGACGTCCCAGAGGGTGGGTGCGGTCCGCTGCACCACCTGTCCCCGGGCTGCCAGGCGCAGGAAGCCCCGTTGGGAGACACGTTGGGCCCGGTCCGACACGGTGGCGTAGGTGTGGGACCAGTCCACCGACAGGCCGAGCAGGCGCCAGAGCTGTTCGAAGACCTGTTCGTCCTCCTCGGTGAGCTGATGGCAGAGGGCGACGAAGTTGGGCCGGGAGACCGAGATGGGCTCCTTGCCGGGTTCGGCAGGCGGTTCGAAGGTGGGGTCGAAGGGCAGGCTCGGATCGCAGCGGACCCCGAAGAAATTCTGCACCCGGCGCTCGGTGGGCAGCCCGTTGTCGTCCCACCCCATGGGGTAGAAGACGGCCCGGCCCCGCATGCGCTGGAAGCGGGCCACGGCGTCGGTGTGGGTGTAGGAGAAGACGTGGCCGATGTGGAGTGAGCCCGACACGGTCGGAGGAGGGGTGTCGATGGAGAAGACCTGCTCACGGGGGGCGGTGCGGTCGAAGGCGTAGAGACCGTCGTCTTCCCAGCGGGACGACCACGTGGCCTCGAGCCCCTCCAGCCCGGGCTTCTCGGGGATCCCCGTGGGTCCGGTCGGTGCGGTCCGTGTGTGCTCATGATCGGGTTACCGTACCCTGCGTGCTCCAGCTCCACGACACCGCCACCGGCGAGGTGGCGCCGCTTCGCTTGCGGGAACCGGGCCGGGTGTCCATGTACGTGTGTGGGCCGACGGTGTACGACGCACCCCACATCGGACATGGGCGCTTCACCTTGGTCTTCGATGTCCTCCGTCGCTACCTGCTGTTCACCGGGCTCGACGTGACCTATGTATCTAACGTGACTGACATCGAGGACAAGATCATCGAGCGGGCGGCCGAGCGGGGTATCCCAGAGACCGAGTTGACCGCGTTCTATGAACGGACCTGGTGGGACTCGATGGACGCCCTCGGGGTCCTGCGCCCGACCGAGGTGCCGCACGCCACGGCGTATGTGGAGCAGATGGTCGCCCTGGTGGAGGATCTGATGGCACGGGGTGTGGCCTACGAGACCGGCGACGGCGTCTATCTGTCCGTGATGGACATCGAGGGGTACGGCCTGTTGGCCCACCAGCCCCTGGACACACTCCGTGTGGGGGCCCGAGTCGAGGCCGACCAGGAGAAGCGGTCACCCCTGGATTTCGTCCTGTGGAAGAAGGCCAAGCCGGACGAGCCGACGTGGCCATCCCCCTGGGGGGATGGCCGGCCCGGGTGGCACACCGAGTGCGTGGTGATGTCCCTCGACCTGTTGGGGGATGGGTTCGACCTGCACGGCGGCGCGATCGACTTGATCTTTCCGCACCACGAGAACGAGCGGGCCCAGGCGGTGGCCGTGGGTCGTGACTTCGCGCACCACTGGGTGCACAACGGATGGGTCACCGTGGACGGCGAGAAGATGTCCAAATCCCTGGGCAACTTCACCTCGCTCACCGACCTGCTGGAGAAGAGCGACGGCCGTGCCTACCGGTTGTTGGTGCTGCGGTCCCACTACCGGTCGCCCATCGAGGTCACCCCGGAGACCATCGCCGATGCCGAGGCCGGGCTGGCCCGTCTCGACGGGATGGCCCGGCGCTTCGGGGTTCACGACCTGCTGGCAGAGGGCCCCGTGATCGATCCGGCGGAGCGGGCCGGGGCCATCGGTGACCCTGGGCTCGACCCCGAGGCGGTCGCCCGCTTCCGGGCCCGGATGGACGATGATCTCGACACTCCGGGGGCACTGGCCATCGTGTTCGACCTGGTTCGACAGGCCAACAGCGCCGCCGACGCCGGCGACACGACCGGAGCCGAGCGGGCGGCGGGGACGGCGGTTCTGCTCGGTGCGGCTCTCGGCCTCTCCCTCGGGTCGGGGACCTCGAGCGAGGTGGATCCGGAGACGGCCGACCGGGTCAGGCGACGGGACGAGGCCCGGGCAGCACGTCGTTGGGATGAGGCCGACACTCTCCGTGGCGAGTTGGAGTCAACGGGTTGGGTGGTCGAGGACGGACCCGAAGGGACGCGGGTCCGTCGTCAATGAACGGCGCGTGAACACCCGCCCAGAAGGGGCCTCAACAGTTGATTCTGGGAATCAGACTGGTAGCGTTTTCCTTCTCAGGGGGTCACCCTGGGCCGGTGGTCGGAGACCTGCACGCAGGCGTGAGGGTCGGGCCGGTGGCTCTGGTGTGGTCCGCTGTGCATGAAGCGTGTGGAGGAAAGGGGAATGCCACCGTGGCTTCCGGAACAGTCAAGTGGTTCAACGCTGAGAAGGGCTTCGGCTTCATCTCTCAACCGGATGGCGGGGCCGACGTGTTCGTGCACCACACCGCCATTCAGATGAACGGATTCCGCTCCCTCGAGGAGGGCCAGGCGGTGGAGTTCGATCTACAGGAAGGCCCCAAGGGTCTCCAGGCGGTGGATGTGCGCCTGGCCCAGCCGGCCTGATCCCCCACAACGCCTCGGTTCTCCCGGTCACTCCCCGGCCCGGCGGCCCTTGCGTTCTTCCGCCGCCTCTGTCGGTGCGGCCCCGTCGCGTCTGACCCGGGTACTGACGTCCCCACGAGGGAACCGCCGCCGTCAGCGACCGGCGGGCCAGTCCGGCCCCTGCGTCGCCACGATGAGCGCAGCTCCGGACTCCAGCCCGGGGACAGGCGTGCCGTCGTCCGGGTTGTGGCGTAAGCCTCCATTTGTGGTTACCATTGGGTAACTAGAAACGATCGATCGGTAGTCATGGCCGGCGGACGGAGCGACCGGGCAACCCACGGTCGCCGAGCGCCAGTCGCGTGGGACAGGCCCAAGTGGGCCGGAACGGAGCAAGGCACCATGGCCGAATTCTCACTGGACCTCAACGAGGACCAACTCCAGATCCAGAAATGGGTCCACGACTTCGCGGAGAACGTGATCCGACCGGCCGGACACGAATGGGACGAGCGCGAGGAGACACCCTGGCCCATCATCAAAGAGGCGGCCGAGATCGGGCTGTACTCCTTCGACTTCATCAGTCAGGCCTTCTTCGACGAGAGCGGGCTGCTGATGCCCATCGCCAGCGAGGAGATGGCGTGGGGAGACGCCGGTATCGCCCTGTCCATCTTCGGGAGCACCCTGGGCCTGGCCGGCATCGCCGCCAACGGAACTCCCGAGCAGCTGGTGGAGTGGGGTCCCCAGTGCTTCGGGACTCCGGAGAAGATCCAGCTGGCGGCCTTCGCCGTCTCGGAGCCTGACGCCGGTTCTGACGTCTCCTCGCTCCGCACCAGGGCGGTGTACGACGAGGCCAAGGACGAGTGGGTCCTGAACGGCACCAAGACGTGGATCACCAACGGCGGCATCGCCGACATCCACGTGGTGGTGGCGTCGGTCGAGCCCGAACTGGGATCACGGGGCCAGGCCAGCTTCATCGTGCCACCCGGCACGCCGGGGATCTCCCAGGGCCAGAAGTTCCAGAAGATGGGGATCCGCGCCTCGCACACGGCCGAGGTAATCCTCGATGACTGTCGGGTACCGGGACACTGCCTGCTCGGAGGCAAGGACAAGCTCGACGAGAAGCTGGCCCGGGCCCGCGAGGGTAAGCGGTCGACCAGCCAGGCGGCCATGAAGACCTTCGAGGCCTCCCGACCCACCGTGGGTGCTCAGGCCCTCGGCATCGCCCGGGCGGCCTACGAGTACTCGCTCGACTACGCCAAGGAGCGCAAGGCGTTCGGTCGCGCCATCATCGAGAACCAGGCCATCGCCTTCAAGCTGGCGGACATGAAAACGCGGATCGATGCCTCCCGTCTCCTGGTGTGGCGGGCTTCTTGGATGGGTCGCAACGGCAAGGAGTTCACCTCCGGCGAGGGTTCGATGTCCAAGCTGTACGCGGGTGAGACGGCGGTATATGTGACCGAGGAGGCCATCCAGATCATGGGCGGCTACGGCTACATCCGGGAGCACCCGGTGGAGCGCTGGCACCGGGATTCGAAGATCTACACCATCTTTGAAGGAACGAGTGAGATTCAGAGACTGATTATCGCCCGGGCCATCTCTGGGGTCCATATCAAGTAGTTGAACTGGGCCTTTGTCCTATCCGGCCCGACAGCCACTACGTCCCCTCCACGTCGCACAAACGCTACAGAAGTGCGCGGCGAGTTACAGAAGGCTCAGCGGCCAAACTCGAGGTGAGTTCAGGGTGGTTCGAAGTCGACCAGGCACCTTGCTTGGCTTCCTTGTGCCATCGCCCAGCCATGACCTTGGACCGGGAAATGTCCCGCAGTCCCTGGTAGGACATTTCGGAGTCGTGCCCTACCGATGGGGCTCTTCGGAGATGACCGGGGTACGGCGCTCGCGGTTGCAAGCAGCACCTAGCACTCAAAGGGCGCGAATGGTGCCCCACCCATTCGGTTGCATTTGGAGGCAGGGTCAGCTGGGCCGAAGGATGATCGCCACCGCCTCGGGGATCGAGTGAACGGTGAACTCTGGCGAGAAGTTCAAGGCACTCCACTCCCGCCCCCTGCTCATCCAGATCGTCCGCAGGCCAGCGGCCAGCCCACCAGCCACGTCGGCTTCAGGCGAATCACCGACCATCCAGCCGTCGAGCGGAAGACCGCAGAGCCGGGCCGCCTCCTCGAAGATGGCCAGATCGGGCTTGTGTGCGCCGATGGCCGACGAAATGCACACCGCATCGAACTCGTCTTCGATCCCCGCAGCCTCAAACTTTGCCCACTGGGAGGGAGGCCCATTGGTGACGACACCCACCTTGAACCCTGCTGCTCGTAGAGATCTGATTGCGGCGATCACTTCAGGCTCCACTTTGTACTTCGACGGATACTCGACGTCGTAGTCGGCAAGTAGATCGTCAATCGAGATCCTTATGCCCAAATCCCTTCGTAACTCTTCGAAGAACTGTTCACGGGGGTTGTACCCGTCGCCGTCTGCTCGCTCGATGATGGACAACGCATCCCCACTGAGTCCGTGGGCTTCAAGGAACTGCTTCGTCCACAGAGCAAAGGCCTCCTCTCGATCTAGGAGTGTGTTGTCGAGATCGAAGAGTGCCAGAGCTGTCACTCACCCAGTATCGACGACGAATCGAGACAGCACCCGACGCGGGCGGTGGACTGTCCCCGAGGCGCCGGTCGAGGTCAGTTAGCCATTGGCGACCGACGGGACTGGGATATCGCCTACACCCGGCGATGTGGGATACCCCCTGCGGCTCGGTCCCTTCCACGGCATCAACGCCGCTTGCGCCGGTCATTCCTTGACTGTGCTCGCTTTGCCTTCCGATTGCGACGGTTGGCATCACTATGACTCGTGTGCACCACGTGACTACGAGTCGGTTGTCCTTCGTGGCCGTGGTTGGCCTGGCCCTCACCCGTTGCCAGACTGTGGCGGCGACGGTTCATCGTTGTTATACCTCCGACGACAAGGACAACGGCGAGGAGGCTGAAGATCAACACGTAGAACATACGCCATTAGACCATGGACCCCGTCACGGGGGTCGAGCGATGTCCCGACCGATGCCCGTCCCACCATCCCGGCGATGGGGGACGGTATCTGCGCAGTCAACGGACGACTCCAGCCTGGGATAACGCCAAAGATCAATCGGAAGAGAGCACCTCGACCCAAGACTGCCCGAAAGGTGCGCCGACCGCCACACCTGAACTGCCTAACAGCGCCATCTAGGCCGACAGCGTTCGGGAAGGCCCGTTAGTGGCAGTGATTCGGAGGGGGTACTGAACCTGCGAGTGCGGTTCCCAGATCGTCTGAGTACCCCGCTTGGACCCGTGGCCACTGTGAGGTGGGACGACCTCCGGGCCACCTCCCAAGGGGCGGCCATTCCGGAGCCCCACCCAGGGTCCGGGTCGCGTGCCCGCGCAGCGGCCAGCCACCCGGTGAGTCCTCCCATTCCTCCTGCCTGCCAAACACGGTGAGGTCCATCAGAGCGTAGCTGTAGTCCAGAACCTCAGCGCCACGGCGCCGGGTCCAATACGTCTCGAAGACTCGGTCACCATCCCGCAGGTAGCACACCAGGTGGAACAGACCGTGTTCGCGGCCGACGAGGAGTGAGTTCAACGAAGGTTGGGCCGAGTACCACGGTATGTCCCAGCCCATAAAGGCTCGGTATCTGAGGCTCTCGTCGTATGACGTCTGCGCATCGCCAAAGCCGTAAGTGGTGTTTCGCCCCTGGCATAGCACCGCGAAGGTGATATCGCGAGAGTGCAGGTAGGCAAGCTCCCCGACGTGACTGATCAGCCACGTGCAGCCTTCGCATTGCTCGACCGCAGGTCGGCCTGGCCACCACATGAAGTACTACGCAATGAGCTGACGCCGGCCTTCGAACGCGTCGAGCAACGTCACGGGGCCGTGCGGTCCGAGCAGCTGGTTGTCTGCGGCGACCGCAACCATCGGAAGCCGGCGTCGGGCGGCGGCGATCGCGTCCCCTTCACGGGTGTGTGCCTTCTCCCTCTCCCGCAGCACCTCCAGTCGCTCGTCGAACATCTGGCGGTCGACCACCCCTGGTAGAGGTCTGCTCTCATCCTGGGACATCGTCACCCCCCTGATCACCCCGTCGAGGTTATTCGGCCGCCTCTGGCATGGTACCGATGATTCGCGATGTCCCAGGATGAGTCTCGCCATGGAGTGGATGATCAATTGAACGTGACCGGCGAACTTGGTCAGGCTCCGCCACTGCTGGAAACTGCCGTGCACAGGACGCCGATGGTTGACTGCCCCTTCAACCCAGTGATGTCGCCGCTGCTCGCAGGTCATTCAGGGCAGACAGGGTGTAGTGGGCAAGGTCGTGATCGGCCTGATGGTCGGCGTCGCACCACTCGGCGAAGCCCTGCTTGAACGCGATGACTCCCATCTCGCTAGCGAGATGTGCAGTCGAGTCCGGGACACCGCGCTCAACAAGAGCAGCGGTCATCGCTTCGGCCAGGCCTACTCTTTTGAGCGCATCTCGCTCCTGGAGCTCCGTGTTGGCGGCCACCGCCGCTTTCATGCGTGGACCAAGATCTCGGTTCATCGGACCCATCGCGCTCGAGACGCACCCAAGGCCGCTGGCCACTGCCTCGAGTGGGCTCGCTCCCGCCGGAGCCTCGGCGATTCCCCTGGCAAGCAGCTCGCTGAGCGCCTCTTGGCCAGCCACCAGGATCTCGCGCTTGTCAGGGAAGTAACGAAAGAAGGTGCTCTTGGTCACACCTGCCCGAGCGGCGATCTCCGTCACCGTCGTGGCGTCGTACCCCTGCTCGGTGAAGAGGTCGACGGCGGCGAAGACGAGTCGCTCCCGCGCACCTGGTTCCCACCTAGCCATGGATTCATTGTAGCGATGGGACAGGAGTCCCATCATTTTGGTACAGTGATGAGACAAGAGTCCCATCATGCAAAGGAAGAATCCATGAATGTCTTCATCACGGGTGGCACGGGCCTGATCGGATCAGCCGTCGTCGCCGAACTGCTCGGCCATGGCCACAGCGTCCTCGGGCTCGCTCGCTCCGACAGCTCCGCAGAGGCGCTCACGGCGACCGGCGCCGTCCCCCATCGGGGCGATCTTGGAGATCTGGAGGCACTTCGCACCGGTGCTGCACAAGCCGACGGTGTCATCCACCTCGCCTTCGGAGCGGACTTCTCTAGTGCTGACGCACTGGCCAAGGTGGTTGCTCAGGAGAACGCCGCCTTGGCCACCATGGGGGAGGCTCTGGTCGGCAGTGATCGTCCCTTCGTCACGTGCTCTGGAACGCCACCCGTAGCGGGTCGGATCTCCACGGAGGAAGACCCGCTCCCCCTCGGTGGCCCAGTGGGTGGTCGAGGTCGATCCGTCAACGAGGTCCTCACGTTGGCGGCACGCGGCGTGCGCTCCAGCGCGGTACGTCTACCACGGACGGTCCACAAGCACGGTACAGGAGGCTTCGCTGGCATGTTGACACAGATCGCTCGTCAAACGGGCGTCTCGGGCTACGCCGGCGACGGCACTCAGCGCTGGCCCGCGGTGCACGCCCTCGACGCAGCCGTGCTCTTTCGCCTGGCGCTCGAACAAGCTCCGGCTGGCACCTCGTGGCACGCCGTGGGTGACGAGGGGGATGCAGTCCTCGACATCGCCACCGTCATTGGTCGACGCCTTGAGCTTCCGGTCGAGTCCGTGCCACAGGAGACCTACGGTCCGCTCGGGCCGATCTTCGCCACTGACCAGCCCTCTTCGAGTGCCTACACACGAGAGACGCTGGGTTGGCAGCCGTCGCACCCAAGTCTGCTCGAGGACCTTGAGAATCTCCGGCCCTGACACCACGAAAGCGGCGCTCTGAATCGCCCCGGAGAGCTGAGTCCAATGATCCAGGCGCATCATCACCAAGGCCGATATCCGGCAGCGTTTGGAGACAGTCCAGCCTCGGTCAACCAGAAATGGGGGCAGCCACGAGTATCCGAGCAGAAAGAAGCCGATGCTCAGGGCGTACCATCTCAGATGGTCATCCCGTATGCCCCTACTGGTGATCGACCGCAAAATGACACTCGTACTTGCCGTCCCGGCGGAGAATCGAGGAACCAGCAGGTGATCATTCGACGAGCGATGGCAGTGGTTGGCCTGGCGTGTACCACCATTTTTGGAACGTATTCAGCCGCATCTGCGGCGACCGTGGTTCAACCGTCGGAATCCCAAGGGGTCATGTTTAACCGACCTGTACCCTCCGCCATCAGTCAGATCCCCCTCGTCAACCAGCACGGTCAGCCTGTCAATCTGACTTCTTGGAAGGGGAAGACGGTTGTCTTGGTCCCGTTCCTCACCCTCTGCACTGACATCTGTCCTTTGACTACGGGGGACTTCTCCGTCGTCCAAAGGTCACTGAATGCTGACAAGGCGTCGGCGACGGTTCAGCTGGTGGAACTCTCGGTTGACCCCGGTCGTGACTCTCCCGCCCGCCTCGCCGCCTACGCCAAGTTGACCGGGGCAAGCTGGCAGCTTGTCACCGAGACCCCGACAAACCTGGCCACTATTGCCAAGTTCTTCGGGTTTGAGTACCAGACCGTTCCCGAGGGCAATCCTCCTGCTACCGATTGGTGGACGGGGAAGACGCTGACCTACGCCGTCAACCACTCCAATGGATACGTCATTATCAACTCCAAGGGTGTCGAGAGGTTCGCCACGGATGCCGCCCCCAACTACAAGGGGCCGCTCGATCCCACGATCGAGAAGTTCCTGTCTCCGATCGGCCACCAAAACGAGGACCATCCGGCCACTCACAACTACACCCCGAAGACGATCCTCCAAGCCTTGGCCTGGACCATGCAGCGCCCTCTGGCTGGTCCGAAGTACTGAGGGTACTAAACCGCGAAAATGGCGTTGATCACACCTGATTGTCCCCGTCGATAACGCGCCCACAGTAGGAGTTGAGGGACACCCTTGGCCTCCTGTTGATAACGGCGCAGGAAGCAACGGTCTGACTGGGGATTGGGTCGATCCGTAAGCTGATACGAGTCACTATCCGTCGACAGTGTCTGTGAGGATGGCAAATGGCGAGCGTTGCGCCCAAGGTTGCGGGCATAGATTCAGGTCAGCGACAACTGAATGGACCCCAGGCCACCGGTCGGGTCTACCTCAACCTCTCCCAACCGAGTCATCAACTCGTGAGCGAAACAGATGTGGCTGTGCCGATGCGTGATGGGGTAATCCTGATGGTCGATGTCCATCGCCCGCGCGGTGCCGGCGGCCACCCCGTGCTCATCGCGGCATCTCCCTATCCGCGTCAGATCCAGGACCTCGGGGCCCCGATGGGCTTTATTGAAGCTGGGGCGACGGACTTCTTTGTGCCCCGGGGGTATGTCCACATCATTGCCAACCTCCGAGGCACAGGTGGCTCGGGTGGAACCTTTGGGTTCCATGACGCCCAGGAGCGCCGCGATCTGCACGACCTCGTCGAGTGGGCGGCAGCCCAACCGTGGTCGAACGGCAGAGTCGGGATGATCGGTATCAGCTACTTCGCCATGACCCAACTTGAAGCGGCGAGCGAGCATCCACCCCATCTTGAGGCAATCTTCCCGATCGCCACGTCCTCGGACCTCTATGAGGGGGTGTATCACCACGGTCTGTTCAATTCGACATTCATCACGCCCTTTCTCTCGATGGTCGGGATGACCTCGGAGCACGACACCTTTTGGCGAGGAAAGGTCGTCAAGGCAGCGCGACGAGTGCTCAATAGGCCTCGACTGCACAAGAAGTTCGCCACGATGAACGGCGAATCCTCGATTGGGATCATGAAGGCCGCTCTCCGTCTCCATCATGATCCCCACCCGTGGGATGACTTGTGGCGATCTGTGGCTGTCGAACACCAGGTCCGGGACGAGTGGTGGGACGAGCGGAATGTGCTGCCGCTTTTGAAAGATGTGACAATTCCGGTCTACCTAGGCTGTGACTGGGAGAACGTGCCCCTCCACCTCCCCGGAACCTTCGAGGCCCTAGAGGCCCTCGACCACAACGACCGTGTCCGAGTGGCCATGCTCGGGCAGTTCGGGCTGACCTGGCCCTGGGAGAGCTTGCATGTTGAAGCATTGGCCTGGTTCGACCAGTGGCTGAAGGACAGGGACACGGGTATCCTTGCAGGGCCGCCGATCCGCTACTGGCTGCCCGTCGCCGACGAGTGGCGCGCTTCAGAACGTTGGCCCCCGCCGGGGTACCCACTTCGTGAGCTAGTCCTTTCCAGTGACGGCTCCCTGAGTGAAGGCGGTCCGGCAACCGGAAGCCGGGAGTACCTCACTCTGGGAGTCGGCCTCAACCGGACGCGGGTCAGCCCGACCGACCCACCGGCGTCTCTGACCTGGACAACGGCTCCCCTCGAGCAGGCCTGGGACGTCGTTGGCAACATGGAGGTCTTGCTCGATGCTCAAAGCACGGCCATCGACACTGCCTGGATCCTGAGTCTGCAAGACATTGCCCCCGACGGATCCATCGTGAATATCACCGAGGGATTCCTGCGAGCTTCACTTCGTGAGATTGACGAAGAGGCGAGCCGCCCAGGGGCGCCGGTCCTTCCATGCCGGCGAACTGAGGTCATCCCCGCAGGTGGGACGGTGCACTACAGGATCCCGCTCGTACCTAATGCCCGTCGTATCGAGCCCGGGCACCGACTCAGGCTCGCCCTCACCAGTGACGATCAGCGTAAGGAAGCACCAGCCATGATGGGGTTCCGACATGGAACCGTCGGCACCAATGCGATAAACACGGTCCAGGCATCGTCCCGGTTGCTACTCCCCGTATCCGAAGGCAGTCGTTGACATTGCGGCCGGAAACACCTGTGTGTGGAAGAGGGGGGCCCAGAGGTCACATTTTCGCTGACACGGACAACGACGGCGGCCGCCACCAAGGCCTTCACCCGGCCTGGCGAGCTGACACCATTCGCCAACCGACAAAACCCGCCCGACGTCCGGCCACGAACCCCCAGTAGCCGAGCGATGCCGTACCGAGCAACAACATGACCCGAATGCCGCCGGTAAGAGAGACGCCAAGGGCATACAACACCGAGACAACGGCGAGGGGCAGCACGCAGAGCACTAGAAACGGCGCTTGTAGCCCACCCCACTCATTACGGGTCAAGATCGGTCCGATCTTGACGTGCTGTGCATCGCCAGAACAGGTCCGACGATGACACCGACAACGTCAACCAGCCTGAGGTTTGACCATCCGTCGTAGATGATGAGCACGCTCATGATCGTGATTGTGGCTTAGACGATCCGAACCACGATGACCGGATGCGCCAACCTATCGAGCGCAGGCCTTACTGCATTGATGCTGCCAGCTTGGCTGCCGATCAATCCTCAACTCACTGGCGAGCCATAGCGATTTTGAGATCGCTGGCGCTGTCATCGATGAGATCTCCGCTGACATCGAGGGTCAACCGCTTGAGCTTGCCCGTAAATGTGAACGCATCAGAGTATGCGTCAGGTGCCACTCGGCTGCCACCGTCGTAGCCACACGTCAACCCCTCAGTTCCGAAGATCACGGGAACGGTGTGGGGCATTTCGATCGCACCTACCAACTGTTCATTGATGTAGAGCTGGCCAAGCCCCGGTGACCCTTTGCCGACAGCAAGATCCGGCTCGCCCGTCGGCTCGAACTCGTACCGCAGTGATACGTCGCCGGTGGGGATGTCTTCAGTGGAGTGGACCTCAAAAATGTCCCTCCCGAGATAGTTGTAGACAAAATGCAGTCTGTGCTCCTTGACGAAGAAGGCAAATCCGCCAGTTCGACCTCCCTGGGCCAGCAGGACTCCCTCTGAGTCGCTGTCCATCGTCGTATCGGCGGTCATGCTGTGGGGCCGGTTGTACAGCTTGGGCGCAGCGGCAAAGGGGACGGGAGATCCTCCCGGGTAGTACACATACTGAACTCGCTGAGGAGTAATGGCTGGACGCTCCAGTGCAAGACGTGCCCTGACATCTCCATCCAGGGGCATGACGCCGTACTTCCCGGCCTCTGTCCACCAACGACCGACCATCTCAACAACTTTCGCAGGATTATCGGCGGCTACGTTGTTGGTCTCCGAGTAGTCCTTGGTCAGGTCGTAAAGCTCCCAGTCGTTGGCCTCGATCTCGGCCAGCACGTCAGCAGAGATTGGTGAGCTGAACGCGCGGCCCTTCGTGGCTGCCTCAGTGAAGTTCGGCCCCGGCCACGGGCACACTGCCCGCCAGCCTTCGTGATAGATGGAGCGGTGGCCGAACATCTCGAAGTACTGGGTGTGATGATGGGTGGGCGCTTCAGGCTGATCGAAGCTCTCGGCGAAGCTGACGCCTTCGATGGGAGCCTGGGTGACGCCCCGAATGGCGTCGGGGGGATCGATGCCGAGGGCGTCGAGCACGGTCGGGACAAGGTCGATGGCGTGGGAGTACTGGGTGCGAATCTCCCCCCGAGCCTTGATACCAGCAGGCCATGAGACGATGCACGGGTCAGTGCAGCCGCCCCGGTAGGTCTCCCGCTTCCATCGCCGGAACGGTGTGTTCCCAGCGTTCGTCCAACCCCATGCGTAATGGTTAAAGACGTTGACCCCTCCCAGCTCGTCGATATTTGCCAGATTGGTCTCCAGAGACTCGGGAGCGTTGTTGAAGAACAGCATTTCGTTGACGGAGCCAACCGGCCCACCTTCTGCGCTGGCTCCATTGTCCGAGATCAGCAGGATGAGGGTGTTGTCGAGTTCGCCGATCTCCTCCAGGAAGTCCACTACCCGGCCAAAGTGATGATCGGTGAAGGCCAGGAACCCGGCGAAGACCTCCATCATCCGGGCATAGAGCTGCTGTTCCTCTGATGAAAGGGACTGCCATTCCGGCACGTCGGGATCGTGAGCGGAGAGTTCGGTCCCGGCGGGAATGATGCCCAGGTCCAACTGGCGCTGATGGACCACCTTCCGGTACTCGTCCCAGCCAGCATCGAACTTACCCTTGAACTTGTCGGCCCACTCTTTTGATACGTGATGGGGAGCGTGTGCTGCTCCGGGGCAGTAGTGAAGGTAGAAGGGTTTATCTGGAGCATTGACATGGGCGTCTTGAATGAACTCGATGGCCTTGTCGGCAAGATCGACGCTCAAGTGATAGCCGTCTTCAGGCTGGTACGGCTGATCAACGTAGTGATTGTCGTAGACCAGCTCGGGGTACCACTGATTGGTGTCGCCACCAAGGAACCCGTAGTAGCGCTCAAATCCCCGGGCCAGTGGCCAGCGATCGTAGGGACCGGCGGGTGTTTCGTGCTCTGGCGGTGTGAGGTGCCACTTGCCGATGAGGAAGGTGTTGTAGCCGCGGGGCAGGAGCATCTCGCCCAACATCCCGGCTGTGGGCGGCACAATCGAGTTGTATCCTGGAAATCCGCTCGATGTCTCGGAGATAGTGGCCATACCAACGGAGTGGTGGTTGCGCCCCGTCATGATGCACGCTCTTGATGGGGAGCAGAGTGCCGTCGTGTGCATGTTCGTATACCGAAGTCCGGTCTCGGCCAGCCGGTCGAATACTGGGGTGTCCACCAAGCCGCCGAAGCAGGAGAGTTGGCCATAGCCAACATCGTCGAGGACGACGATCACGACATTGGGAGCACCCTCACGGGAACGGGGTGGTGTGGGCCATGCCGGAGTTGACTCATCGGTAGTGCGCCCGATGATGCCTGGGAACGTGGTCCCGTCCGGGTAGGTCATGGGATCAGTCATTGATGTTCACCCTTCGGTCAGATCTTCGCGGGGAAAGCGCAGCCGCTTGCGAGAGTCTCGCACGAGAAAATACCTGACTATCGAGACTCATCCGGTTGGAGTTGACCCGCTTCCACGGACACGGGTTTATGGTTTCAGGCCACCACGAGGGAGGCTTCGTAGTCAAGAGGGCTGAGGTGACCGATCCCGGCCTGGGCCCGCTCACGGTTGTAGAAGATCTCGATGTAGTCGAACAGGTCGCTGCGTAGGCCCGATCGGCTCATGTAGACCAACGGTCCGTGGATCCAGCTGAGCCGCCGCTTCAACGTGGCCCAGAAGGTCTCCATGGCGGCGTTGTCGTAACAGTCGCCCGTCGATCCATAGGACGGGACCAGACCGAGTTCTCGACGGTGGTTGGTGAAGTCGAGCGACGTGTATTGGGTTGACTGCCCTTATCGCTGTGATGGATGAGGTCGGTGCCGGGCTCGCGCCGGGCCACAGCCATGGTCACCGCTTGGATCACCAACTCGCTGGTCTGTCGGGTGCCCATCGACCACCCGACCAGTCCCCGTCCACAGAGGTCCCGCACGCCGGCGAGGTAGAGCTTCCCCTCACCGGTCGAGAACTCGGTGATGTCGGCCACCCAGCGCCCATTGGGCCTGGTGGCCGAGAAGTCATGCTTCAACAGGTCGCCCACCGGGGCCACGTCGAGGCGGCCCCGACGTCACTTCTTGCGGGCGCGGACGCCGACCAGCTCTTCTTGGGCCATCAGCCTGGCCACCCGCTCGCGGCCGACCCGAGTTCCCAGCCGGCTTTGGCCTTTGACCGACTACCTGCATCGATCGCTACTGACAAGCAGTAGCTGACCCACCTCCATCATCGAGCAACCGCCACGGTGCGGGTTATATCCCAGGCGTCGTAATGCCCCGAACTTCACAGGGCGCATTAATCCTCAACCGATACCGTGGTCGCCGCCGAGTCCGGTCAGTGGAGGTCCGCCGCCCGCACGCCGGACCCGGAACCAGATGGTGGTGACCACCCATATATCCAACGTTGCGGGGCAGGGGTGGCATTACACCTCAGCAGAAGCCTTCGGACAATGGCGTCCTTTACGAAGGACGGTGCTGATCCAGAAATGCATCAATCGCAGACCAGTCGTTTGCCCTACCCGTGGCAGCGCACTCGAACAGGGCGATCTGCGCACGCTCATGCTCGACGACGGCCTCACCCAAAGTGGATTCTTCATCAGGCAACACGTCCGCAAGGTTCCTGTACATCCTCAAGGTATCTGGTGTGTATGCCAAGGCATTCGCCAAGACTTCCTTCCAGTCGTTGCCCACTTCGGCCACTTCAATGCCGATGCGTTCGGCCTCGTCTTGGTCGATCGACACCCCATACCTTCGAGCAACAGCCTCGATGAGGTCTCTCGTCGTCTTCTCCACCAACGCAAGGACATCGAATTCTTGATAGTGATCGGGGAAGCGCTCGCTCAGCGCCTCGTAGTAGCTAACTCCGGAGACTTCCGCTGCCCAACACTCGCCTAGAGCACGCTGAAGCACGTCCACTTCCACCATGGTGATGCTCCCTTCCGCTTGCCACCCCTACTGTACGAGCCAACGGCACGCCACTCCATCGCGTGCGGGATCAGGAACGCCCTCTAGCCCACACGCCCGGATGTGCCTGATTGAGACTTATGGCAAACGCTGCTGCTGATTCGTAGCGTTGAGAGGACCCTGGTGGGGACGCGCGAGTCATGTCAGAGGTAGAAGGCTTTCGTCGGGCCTGAGTAGCGCCTCCGCTAAGCATCCCGCTTGACCATCCGCCAGGCGCCGAGCACCGACCACACCACCACCCACCCGACCACGACGCAGATGGCGACTGTGCTCGACTCGGTGACCCCAGCCGGGCCGTTGCCGCCGTTGCCTCCGCCGAGCACGGAGGGGAGGCCGCCAGGCTCCATGTGGATGACGGCGATACCCAACAACGCTCGCTGGAGATTGATCAGGTGGGTGATCGGTGTGTGTCCCAGCAACGGGATCAACACGATCTCGAGCACAATGAGCAGGATCACGGGCACCGTGCGCTGCCCCATCAGTGAGGAGAGGCCCAGGCCGACCAGGAAGCCGACGATCGCGTACAGTTCAATCCACAGTCCGGACTTGATCATCAGCGACGTCGACGGGGACAGGAACCGGCGCGAGTAGTCGGCGTAGTCCTGACCGGCCATGAGGCGTGCCACCGACTCGATCTGGGCTTGCGTCGGTTGTGCCTGTGCCTGGGCGTCTGGGCCGACGTTCACCGCTCCGCCGGGGTGGTTCTCACAGGGGACGTTGTTGAGCACACTCATGATCGCGGAGGCGTTCGGGTCGTTCGGCCCGAAGTTGATGTTGAAGTTGCAGACGACCGCCTCGGCGTGGTCGGACGCCCAGGAGTCGAAGGCGGCATGGGAGAGCCCGGGCGGTAAGGTCACGCCGTCGTATTCGAGGTGGGTAGGTGCGGCCAGTACGCAGACCGTGCACACGATGGTGAAGCCCACCGCCACCATGGGCACGATGATGGCCAAGCCCGCCGGGATCCGGGCCAGGTAGAGGGCCAGTCGCGAGCGACCGGTCACCACCAGGTGGCGGAACATCCCCTCGGTCAGGTCGACTGACCCGGCCGTGCAGCCCAAGGTGGCCGCCACGATGAAGCCGAAGACAAAGAGGACTCCGGCCACCATGGAGGAGAAGATCTCGTAGCCACCGGCTGGCCCGTAGGAGTGGGGGGCGATGGCGTGAGCCAGGAGCCGGAAGGTGAGGAACACCGCCGGGATGCCGATGTTGACCAGGATGAGGGCGACCATCAAGCCCCGGCGCCTGCGGAGCTCCATGAACCGGGAGGCGATCATGGCGCCGTTGGGCATCCATGAGCCGCGGTGGTCTGGCACCTGGTCCCCGGTCGACGCAGCGGTGGGCCCGGGGGGCGGGGCGTCGGCGACGGTGGAGATGCTCACTGGTCCGCTCCCAGCCGGGTGGTGACCTCGAGGAACCAGGACTCGAGTGATGCGTGAACCTCCTGTAGGCGGTAGACCGAGACGCCGCCCTCCACCAGGAGCCGGTTGACCTCTGCCACCACCTCGCGCTCGGTGCCGGGAGCGAGGCCCACCCGGAGCCCGTCGGGCCCGACCGTCACGCCGGTTCCCCACTGGGTGCCGGCCAGCAGCTTGCTGGCCCGGTCCGGGGTGGAGCATTCGATCTGGAGCTCGAAGGCTGAATCGGCCAGCAGGCCGGCGATCGGACCCTGGCGGATGACCTTGCCTCGGTCGACGATGGCCACGGCGTCACACGTCCGCTCCACTTCGTCCAGGAGGTGGGACGAGAGGACCACCGTGCGGCCCTCGGCCACCAGGGAGGCGATCATCTCGCGCATCTCGAGCATGCCCCCGGGGTCGAGCCCATTCATCGGTTCGTCCAGGATAAGCAACTGTGGGTCCCCGAGTAGGCAGGCGGCCACCCCGAGCCGCTGGCGCATGCCCATCGAGTACTTGGAGACCTTGTCGTCGGCGCGTTGGGCCATGCCCACCCGGTCGAGAGAAGACCCGATGCGTCCCCTGGCTGCCGGCTCGCGGGCGGCCGCCAGGATCTGCAGGTTCTGCCGCCCGGTCAGGTGCCCGTGGAAGCGGGGCTCATCCACGATGGCCCCGATCCTTGCCAGGGCCCTGTCCCGGTGCTGGGGGACCGAGTAGCCGAGCAGGGACATCGTCCCGGCATCGGCGTGGGTCAGCCCCAGCAGCACCCGGATCAGCGTGGTCTTGCCGGCACCGTTGGGCCCGAGGTACCCGAAGGCACATCCCCGGGGGACCAGCAGTTCGACAGCGTCGACTGCGACGTTGTCCTTGAACCGCTTGGTCAGCCCGTGGGTCTCGACCGCCCACTCGCTGTCCGATGGTCTCGACGGGGAGCTCCCGTCGAGGGTGATCGTGGTCACGCGCTCTCCTTCATCGGGTTGGTGAAGCGCCGGCGAGCCTGCTCCTCGGCGAGTGGACTGGGTTATCAGAACGCCATCGGCGACGCCTCACCGACGTGGCTCCGCAAGATGGCGATGCGGACGGCACCGATCCCAGCCAGGACCAACCCGGAGAGCATCATCAGGCCCAGCACGATCAGGGCAAGTGGGGCAGGCGACGTGGGGGATCGCGGAACAAGACTCCCGAAGAACCATGGGGCATGGAGGGCGGTGGAGATCCACCACGTGAGCGCCCCGGCAAAGATCACCATGAGTGCACCCGTCATGGCGACGGCGAGAATGCCCAGGAACTGGGTCACTCGGGGAGAGAGGCGAACTCTGTAGACGATGGCGATCAGCGTGCCGCAGCCCACGGCCAGGGCACCGACCACGACAAGCCCCGCGAGCACGCCGGCCATACGCAGACCCAACGGCGTGGTGGTGCTGGGACCAACGTGGTTGTTCCAGGCGACGATCCCGACTGATGCCACTCCCGCCGCGATCACCGACAAGGTCATCGGTCGCGCCAACGGCCACAGGGACCGCCAGCCCTCCGATCGGACGTGCTCGACGAATGACGGAAGGCAGGTGAGTCCAGCCATGATGACGATGACCATGCCGGCAGCGGCGGCCGCCTGGATAGCGACCATCGCTGCTGCGGGGAGCCAGTGGTCCTCGTGTGGTGTGGCGAGCGGCCAGTGCTCCGTGTATTTGGCGAAGGCCGACCCTGCCACGATGAACACGCCCCACGCACAGAGCACCAGGAGTGAAGCGCCTCGAACCCGGGTGTCCGGATCGACCGAGCTTCCGACGATCCCTCCGGTTCGGAGTCGCTCGACCGTTCCCGAGCGCACCATGGAGAGGCGAGCGGACAGCGGGAGCTGTCCCTTCCCGTATCGGTCCTTGAGGAACTGCTCGAAGTCCGATCCGTAACGGTCGCGCCAGGACCGGGGGTACCACTTCAGGTCGTGGCGAGGTCGGGGGTTTGAGTCCGTCATGCCAGCCTGCCCTGCAGCAGGCCGAGCCGGTGGGTTCCGACATCGACGACCCGGTGGATTTCACGTATGGCCTCGGCCAGTTCGGCCGAACCGGCGGCAGTGACCCGATAGGGGCGCCGCCGTTCGACCTCTGGCAGCGCCTCGATCAGTCCACGCTCTTCCAGCCGGGCGATTGCGCCGTACAGGGCGCCGGGGCTGAGCTGGACGCCTGCGAACTCGCCGATATCTTGGGCCAGTGCGTAGCCGTGCTTCGGCCCATCGGCGAGGCTGGTCAGGATCAGGAGCGGCGGATCGTTGACTCTGCGCAGGCCCTTTGGTCGTTCGCTTCTCGGCATCACTACGTTTTAGTACGTACGGAGTAGTAACGCAAGGAGTAGTAACGCCAATGAGCGTTAGAAGGCCCTTGGCGAATAGTCGATCGGGGTTCCCCACCTGTGCTTGGCCCCTCACGCGGTTATTTGCCGAATTCCTCTAGCGACTACTCTGAACAGGACTTATGCTGTGACTCCCAGTATCGGCGCCATCTTCGGAGGGCCTCGGAGATCCCGCTGCTGATCATCGCCCGGGCCATCTCCGGGGTTCACATCCAGTAACCGAACGGGAGATTCGTCGCTGTAGAGAACGGCCACTCCGGATCTGGGATCGGCTCTGTCGAGCGGGGCTGACGGGCTGTTGTCCGACATTGTCATGGACGGTCGATGCCGGTCCGCCATCGGGGGTGTCCGGGCACGAGATAATCGGACCCGCTAGGCCCGGGGCCGAGCGTGGCTGAGCGAGACCAGCGCGCCGTCCCGGTCGACGTGAATCCGTGGCGACCGGCAGGAGCCGGTCGACACCGAAGGCCGGTGACGACCGCCGTCTACGCTTCGGGCATGGTTCGTCCGGTCGTTCGATGGTCCCACGAACCCTTCGCTCCCGACCCCCGGCGGGTCCGGTGGCCCTGACCGTCGGGCTGATCGTGCTCGTGGCACTTCCCACGGTGGTCTGGGTGGCGAGACGAGCCTGGTCAAAACGCGATACCGCGCCGACAGATCCCCGCGCTGGACCCAAGCACCGCTGGTGGCAGCCGTGACCGCGGCCTCGGTCACCGGCGGTGGGCCCTAGGCGGGCAAGCCGGAGGCGAACTCGATCAGCAGCTCGTTCACCTCGGTGGC
This sequence comes from uncultured Acidimicrobiaceae bacterium, assembly GCA_963831535.1. Classification (GTDB taxonomy): domain Bacteria; phylum Actinomycetota; class Acidimicrobiia; order Acidimicrobiales; family RAAP-2; genus Bog-756. Next base: position 140,525 of record CAWHQP010000006.1, read on the forward strand.
CCGCTCCTGCTGGGTCCAGTGTCCACAGCCCTCCAGCACGACCGCCTTGGTCAGGTTGGGCATTGACAGCTCACGCAGCATCCCGACCAGATCCCGGAAGCCGGGCCAGTTCAACACGAGATCGCGGTCACCAGCGATGTAGAGGGACGGCGGGAGCAGGGGTGCGTTGTGCCATGCCGCCATCAGCTCCCAGTTCAGAAGCGAGGTCCGGTACCAGTTGAGTCCACCGCGGTAGCCGGTCCGCTGGAATTCGCCCGTGAAGTAGTCGACCTCCTCCTCGGTCAACCACGCGGGGAGGGGGGCGTCGGAGGCGCCGGCGAAGGTGTACCCACCGCTGACGTCGCTCAGGGTGTTGACCTCCGGGGCGTTGCCGGAACCGCCGATGAGGGTGCCGACCACCGTGACCCGCACGTCGGCCTCCAGGGCGGCCTCGGCCACACCGGGCTCTTGGAAATAGACCTGGTAGTTGTCGGGGCCCAGCAACGCGGTCAGCGAGGTGAGCGTGTCGGAATCGCCGCGGGGAAGGTACGGCACGCTGAGCAGGGCCACGCCGCGAATCAGATCGGGGCGGAACAGCCCCACGGTCGAAGCCACCGGGGAGCCCCAGTCGTGGCCCACCACGACGGCGCGCTCCGCACCCAGCGCCTGCACGAGCCCGACCACGTCGCCGGCCAGGTGGAGCATCGAGTACTGCCCGATGTCCTCGGGTGCGTCGGTACCTCCGTACCCGCGCTGATCCGGTGCGACGGCGTGGAAGCCGGCGGCGGCCAGCGCCTCCAGCTGATGCCGGTAGGAGTACCAGAGCTCGGGAAAGCCGTGCAGCAGCACCACCAGGGGGCCTTCGCCGGCCTCGGCCACGTGCATGGTGATGCCGTTGGTCTGCACGGTCCGGTGCGTAATCGTCATGGAAACCGCCTTCCGTCCCTGCGGGAACATCACGAACCCGTTCACCGGGTTCCGTGGCGCCGACCCTAGGCCTCGTCTCGGACCCCTGTCTCGTGCGGGCCAGTCTGAGCGCGGTGGATCGCAGCAACCGGTGGTGGGCCGGCCCACGTCGTTCATCGGATGACGTTAGTGTCGGGGATCCGGAAGTCAGGATCCGGAGTCCATGGGGGGGATATGGCTGATCCGAGAACACACCACACGCCGCTCGCGCCGGCGGCCAGAGTTGTCGTGATCGCCGTCGCTACGGTCGTGGCCATCGTGCTCGTAACCGGGGGTACCAACTCCGGAGCGGCCACGTCCTCCACGACGGCCATCTTCAGCCGGGCCGCCATGCTGGAGGGTCCCATCACCACCGGGCACATCATCGAGCCGCTCTCGGCCAATGCCCCCGACCTCGCCGAACACGGCTACATCGAACAGGAGTACTTCGCCTCGGGAACGGCCTCCGCCTTCAAGGCCACCTCGATGCCCAGCGACGGACGGTGGACGATCACCCCGACGACGTCCGCCTCGTACGCCACGCGGATCCTGGTCCGTCGACCGGCCAGCCCGGCCCGATTCAACGGCACCGTCGTCGTCGAATGGATGAACGTTTCCGCGGGCGAATCGGCACCCGATTGGGACTACCTGAATCCGTCACTCATGGAAGCCGGCTACGCCTATGTGGGGGTGTCGGCGCAGGAGTTGGGTGTCGATGGTGGACAGGCCATCCTGGGCAACCAGGGATCCTCGTCGGGTGGACTGGTCGGCGAAGAACCGGCCCGCTACGGATCGCTCCATCATCCCGGCGACCAGTACGCGCTGGATATCTACGCCCAGATCGGCAAGGCCCTCTCGGCTCCGAGACCGTCAGCTCTCGGTGGTCTCCGCCCCACCCACATCATTGCCGTGGGTGAATCGCAGTCGGCCTACTATCTGACCACGTACGCCGATGCCATCCAGCCTCGGACCAACATCTTTGACGGCATCTTCATCCACAGCCGCGGGGGAGCCGGAGCCTCCCTAGACGGGACGGCGATCACCAAGGGCAAGGGTCCGAACGACCTGCGCATCCGCACCGACCTCCGTGTCCCGGTCTTCATGTTCGAGACACAGACCGATCTCATCGGGCTCGGGTACGCGCCGGCGCAACAACCCAACACCGCCCGGATCCGGACCTGGGAGGTGGCCGGCACGTCGCATGCGGATGCCTACGAGGTGGGCGCGGCCCTCGGCCTCCTCGGGTGCACCACCCCTATCAACAACGGTCCGCAGCACAACGTCGTCCAGGCGGCCTTCGCCGCCTTCAACCGGTGGGTGGACCATGGAACGCCCCCGCCCAGCCCGCCGAGGTTCCGACTGGCCAGCACCAACCCGCCGGCACTGGCCCTCGACGCTCACGGCAACGTAATCGGTGGGGTCCGCACCCCGGCCGTCGACGTCCCCGTGTCGACACTCAGCGGTGCCGCTCCGGCCGGGACCAGCCCGCTGTGCTCGCTGTTCGGGCAGTCCACCCCGTTCACGCCGGCCGTGCTGGCCGCGCTCTACCACACCAAGGCCGACTATCTCGCCGCCTACACGGCCAGCCTGAACAAGTCCATCGCCGGGGGATTCATCCTTCCCGCCGACCGGGCGGCACTGTTGGCCCAGGCCGAGCAGGTCCAGATCCCCTGATCCCCCGTTGAGCGCGGTCCCGCACACGGCCGAGCGAATCTCACTACGATCAAATGGTGCTCGCATTGCTCATGGTGGTGGTGGTCGGAGTCGTGTGGATCCGACGCCGGTGGACGAGGCGTCGGGACGTCACCGAGAGCGCGGCGGCTGCTCATGCCGAGGCCGAGGCGGTGTTGTACGAGCAGGAGATCATCGACGATCTCGAGGCCCGGTTCCACCAATGATGACCGCCCATCGCGGGCCGAGGTCGGCTGTGCGGCCGGGGTCCGTGGGCGGAAGTGCGTCGACCTGCGTCGAGCTCAATTGCCTCTCCTGAATGCCGCTGGACCACACTGTGGCCATGGACTTCGACTCTGCCGGGGATGGAACGCCACCGCTCGTGCTCACCTTGTGCACGGGAAACGCGGCCCGGTCGGTGATGTCCGGAGCCATGTTGGCCACGGCGACGATCCGGGTCGAGACGGCCGGGACCCATGTGGTGGAGGGTCAGCCCATGAGCCGACGGACGCGGGACGCATTGGCCGCGGTGGGGTTCACCGCCGACGGCCACCGGAGCCACCAGCTCAGCGATCAGGACGTGGCCCGGGCTGATCTCATCATGGCCATGGCCGGGGAACACGTGGCATTCATCCGCCGCCGTTACCCCGAGGCCGCGGCAAAGACGGCATCGATCAAACGACTGGTTCGCGATCTGCCACCGGGTCCGGCGTCCCTCACGGAGCGGGTGGCGGCTCTGGGACTGGCCGCCCTTCCTGTCCAACCGTGGGAGGACGTCGAGGATCCGGCCGGGGGAGAGGACGAGGCCTATGTCTCCTGCGCCAAAGAGCTCGCCGAACTCTGTGCCGAGCTGCTTCCTCGACTGGGCTGATCGAGGAGCCTCGCCGCCGGCAAGTTGGGACAGCACCGAGGTGGCCCGGGATCGGGTTCGTGAGCCGCCGTCCCGGATCGGTGTCCCGAGTCAGCTCCCAGAGACCTGCGGGTGGCGGAGCGCGATGTTGGAGCACGCCTCGCAGACGTTGTCGGGGATCACGCCAGCCTTCATTAGGTAGCCGAAGGCGATGCATCCGAGGCAGATCCCGAAGACCGACTCGAGCGTGGCCGCGCACGCCAGCAGGCCCACCACCACCCAGGTGGCCGTGGTCAGACCGAGGCCGAACCACAAGATGAGTGCCGTCGAGGAGAACACCACGCCGATGCCCTGGGCGAACCGCTTGGGCGGCCCGGCCACGGGCTTCGGTCCCCAGGGGAGCTGGGGGGCGATCACCCGGGTGGCGAGTTGGCCGAGCGGGCTGAACGTCGGTCCGGCGAGGACCCGGGCCCAGAAGCCGTAGGCCAGGGGGATGAGGATCCAGGGCTCCTGGAAGGCGATGGCCGCCACGGACATGACCACGACGCCGCCGGCCACGGTGCGGGCCGCATACTCGTTCACCGGGTTGGGGAAATTAAACACCCACATAGTTTACCGGATCGATCGGGTATCTAGTCAGCCCGCCGGTGGTTGCCCCGTCGGGCGGGCGGCGGGCCCGGGTCAGGCGGCCGTCACGACCCCTTGGAGGAGATGGAGCCCGTCGAGGCCAGGAAGCCGATCGACCCGACGGTCGATCCGATCAGCCATGGCCTGTCCATCCTGGTCACCGAAGAGGTACGTGCGGAGGAAGTCGACCTCCTGGTTGGGGACCACCCCGGTGCCCACGGGGGCCCAGAACCTCCGAAGGGCCCAGCGGGTGATCCTCTGAGCAGCCCGGCTGTCGCCCAGTCTCGACATGGCCTGGCTGGCGTAGAAGTCGATGTGGCGCCCCTCTTGTTTCATGATGCGTCTTAGCAGTTCGGCGAGCACGGGGTGGTCCGCCAGTTTGGCCAGGCGGGCGTACGCGGCTTGGGTGGTCCACTCGTTGACCGCTCCCCAGGTCATGTGCACCGCGGTCAGGTGGGGCGTGAGGGCCGAGGCCACTTGGAAGCTGAGGGGCTTCCACTTGTCGCTCTTCGGGAGCTTGTTGCGTAGGGCGGCGATCCGCCCGGTGCCGGCCAGTTCGTCATGGGCGGCGAGGATACGGGCGATGGCCTCGCCGTGCCAGAACTCCTCGTAGTTCCAGAGGGTCAGGAATGTGGTCACCTCAGGGTCTCGGTGGGCCCGGGTCACGAGGATGTCGCGGAGATAACAGACCGTGTGGTTCTCGACGTCGTGCATGTAGCGCAGACAGCGCAGGGCCTCGGGGCTGAGGGGCTGGTCACGGAACGAGCCGAAATCGATGTCCTCGAGATCGAGCTTCTCCGAGTGGGTTCGGTAGGTGGCGATGTCGAATGTCATGTCATGTATTCGTCACCGGGACCAACCGGGATGACCTGCGTCGCCAGGCCATCGCTTCGGAGCCGTCCGGTTGCGACGGCCCGGGGCCGCCATCCAACGAGGACGGATGTGGACACCGGTTCGGCGGAAGAACAGTTCGTGGCGCATCCCACGGGCGGGTCCGTGACACCGGCAGGGCCCGGCCGGGCCGACGACCCACACTACGACGAACGCCGACCCGAAGGCCGGCGTTCGTCGTAGTTGCCTGATCGGGAGGAGCGTCGGTTCGCTCAACCCTTCGTGTAGTCGGTGAGGGGCCGGGCACCTTTCAGGGGACTGAAGGCATTGGGCACCGGATACTGTCCCAACACGAAATTGAGTATGGCTGCATGCTGCATCTCGACCGGCTGGATACTGGCAGCCACCTTGACCGAGGACTTGGCCTTGACCGCGCTGATGGCCGATTGGTACGTGGCCGCCGCGTCGTCCTCGAGGACCAAGGCCAGTTTGGCCGCCCCCACCACGTTCTTCACCTTCTTGAAGTCGGCCACGACGATCGGGGTCAACACCGGGTCGGTGGTGGTGATGGCTTTGTGTCCGGCAGCCACGATGGCCGAGTTCCAAGCCTGGGCGTGCTGGGCGTGCTGGGCCTTGACCGTGGTGGCGAAGGTGGCCACCGCGGGGGGCACGGTGCCGAGCTTGCCGGCCGTGGCCGCGGCCAGTACGTCCCCGTAGGCCGCTACGGCCAGGTTCTCCAGGCTGGCGGCCAGAGCGGCCACGGCGAGATCGCCCTTCAGTTTGGCCGTCTTGGTGGACGAGGTACCGGCCCAGGCGGCCGGGCTCGACGAACCCACAGCGACCAGGGCGGCGCCACCGGCTACCGCTCCAGCCCCGATGAGGAAGCCACGTCGACTGGTGCGCGAGCGCTCGGTCCACTCGTTGATGGCCGATTCCATGGCCGGCATGCCCACATCGTGGTGGATCTGCTCGAGGTCATTGGTCATCACGGTGAGCTCGTGCTCGGAGATGGCCATCACGTCGGTGTTTCGGTTGCGACGCTTCATGAGAGTGCTCCTTCAAGGGCCGGGCGGGCCTGGTCGGTGGGGAAGAACGCGTCGGGGAAGCCGACGGATCCGGCGGCTGCCGGGAGATTGGCCACGTTGCCGGGGGCCAGGGTGATCAACTGCGGTGCGTTGGCATTGAGCAGCGCCTGCACAGCCAACAAGACCGAAGCGTGCTGCGCCTCGACGCCCATGATCGAAGCCGTGACCTTCTTGGCGTTGGCGTCGGACAGGGCGGCCACGTCGGCCACGTAGGTCTCGGCTGCTCCCTGCTCCAGCTCGAGGGCCAGGGCTACGACCGGCCCGGCGGAAGTCAGTCCGGGAACAGCGGCGGCCACGACCTTCTGCAGAGCCGGGTCAGGATTGTTCTGGGCCTTGCCTCCGAGCCCGGTGATGGCGGCGTTGAAGGCGGCGAGATGCTGCATGTGCTGCTGCATGGTGGTGGTGGCGAACGCCTTGACCACGGGGTTGGCCGCGGACCCGCCGATGAACGGGAGGGTCAGCGCGGTCTTGTACGTGGCCACGGCGAGGACCTCGATGGAGGACGCCGTCTGGAGGATCTGCACATCCGTGGCCGAGGCGGCGAACGCCGGCGAGGCGAACAGCGTCTCCAGGGCACCGGCGATGCCGGCGGCCGCGAGGAGTCCTCCACCGAAGGCGGCTCCGGTCATCAGCTTGGCCCGGCGTGCGGCTACGTGGCGGGACTCGTCGGGATCGACGAGCCCGTGAGCCCGTGCCTCCTGACCGGTCTCGACCATCTCATCCAAGGAGACGGCGGTGGACGCCATGGCGTCGTGGTGGATGTCCCGGCTCTCCTCGATGAGCTCCCCCATGGCGTGGGGATCGACATCGACGGGACGCTCCTCGGGGTCCGTTGGGCTCTCCTTCAGCCTGCCTCTCATGGTGTTCCTCCTGTGGTTGTGGTGGGTGGGTGGAGCTGGATGTGCTGCGTAGAACTGGGTGCTGCGTAGAGCGGGACTGGTGTGTCCCGGGAACCCCGGTACCGGTGGTCCTGTACTGGATCCCTGACGGCTCGGTACCCTCAGCCCGAGACCACAAGGGTCCCGGTCATGTACTGGTGGATCGAGCAGATGTACGGGTAACTCCCGGGGGTCTTCGGTGCGGTGAAGGTCTTGGATTGGCCGGAACCGATGTCACCGGTGTCGAAGTCACCCTTGGTCGAGGTGACGGTGTGGGCTACCTGATCCTTGTTGGTGACCGTGACCGTCGCCCCGGGCGCCACCGTCACCGAGCTGGGGGCGAAGGCGAAGTTCTTGATGGTGATGGCGTCGGTACCGGTGGAGCCCGATGACGAGGATCCCGTCGCCGTGCTGGGAGTCGACGGTGCCTTCGTGGTCGATGTCGCGCTTCCGGAGCTGGAGCACGCGGCGAGGAGCAGAGCAGCCCCGAGCAGCGTGGCCACGATCAGGTGACGGGACCACGGGACGGTCCTGACAGGACGCGAGGTTGTGGGCATCTGGTGCGGGGAGGGCTGGGTCATCACCATCCGTTCGGTGCCGTCGGCGATGTGGATGCGTCCCCATCGGCCGCTGGCCCGGAGTGCGGATGGATCGTCCCAGTTCACGGGGGCTGGAACGGCCGGGGAATTTGTTCATCCACGTTCGCTGCCCGCTCCGAATACAGTGCGATGATCGTCGACATCGAACAGGCCAGTGACGCCAATCTGGTTGTCGCCGTGGGTCGGTGGCACGAGCGGGCGCTCGCCGAGGTGTACCGCCGACACGGCGGGGCGGTCCACGCCCTCGCCCGGCGGATCCTCCGTAGCGACCCTCCGGCCGAGGAGATCACCCAGGAGGTCTTCTTGGACTTGTGGAACCACCCGGAGAAGTTCGACGCCCAGCGGGGCACGCTCCGCTCGTTCCTGTTGGCCCGGACCCATGGCAAATCGGTCGACTACGTGCGCTCGGAGATGTCTCGCCGCCGGCGCGAGGAGAAGACCTCACGGGAGACCGCCACCGCGGGGTACGACATCGATCGTGAGGTGTGGGACATGGCCGTGGCCGAACAAGTGCAGGAGGCTCTGGGCGCGCTTCCTGACGAGCTCCGCCAACCCATTGAACTGGCCTACTTCGGTGGCCACACCTACCGGGAGGTAGCCCAGATGCTCGACGAGCCCGAGGGCACTGTGAAGAGTCGCATCCGCTCGGGTCTCGGTCGGCTCCGTATCAACCTGGCTGAACGCGGCGTGCAGCCGGCGGGGGCGGAGCAATGAGCGAGAGCTTCTCCGCCACCGAGCACCGCGAGATCCAGGAGCTCCTCGGCGTCTACGCGCTGGACGCCGTGGATCCTGAGACGGCCGCCATGGTCGAGCGGCACCTGGCCGAGTGCGTCAAGTGCTCCATCGAGGTGTCCCAGCACCACGAGGTGGCCGGTCTGTTGGCCAACTCCGGCGGGGAGTCGCCAGCGGGACTGTGGGACGGTATCGCCACCCAGATCGACGGCTCGGTGCCGCCATCGTGGGAACGGCTGGCCGCCCGACTTGAGCCGGTCGACGGTCGATCCGATCGGCTGGTCGGTCCAGCCGGCGCTGATCCTGACGCTGACTCAGCCACCGCGGCCACGGTGGTTCCGATCACCGCCGGGCGCCGGAACAAGTGGGTCCTGCGTGGCGTGTCCCTCGTGGCCGCCGCGGCGGCCGTCATCGCTCTCGTGCTCGGTGCGCAGGTCCACCACCTCAACAATCAGGTGACCGCACTGCAGGCCCATCCGCTGCTGTCGGCAGCCGAGCAGTCGGCACTGAGCCAGCCCTCGACCAGGCAGGTGGAGCTGACCTCCAACACGAGTTCGTCACCGGGCAAGGTCACCGTGGTGCTGACATCGTCGGGCACCGGCTTCGTCGAAGTCGATCAGCTCCGTACGCTCCCGTCGGACAAGACCTATCAGCTGTGGGGCATCATCGGTGGCCGGACAATCTCACTCGGCCTGCTCGGACCCGATCCCGGCGTGGTGCCGTTCAGCGTGGCCGGGGACGGATCGGTGCAGGCGTTCGCCATCACGGCCGAACATGCCGGCGGCGTGGTCCAGAGCGCCAACCAGCCGGTGGTGGCCGGCGAGGTTACGGCCTGATCTGCGGGACCGTCGGATCGGCCTCAAGTCGGTCAGGGGGTCCCCCGGAACCGACAGGCCCACGCGGCTACCGCATCAGGGCTCCGCGGCGCTCCGGGCCGGAGCGGCCCGTTCATCCGCTCAGATCCGGTGCACCTGGCGCAGGCCGGCCCAGGCGAAGTCGGCCAACCGAGCCGCCAGGCGCTGCGCCTCGGCATCCCGCTGCCCGTCGGTGACCTTCGGGACCACCCCTTCGTCCCGTCGGGCGTCGAGCCAGTGCCGGCTGGCACCCTCGGCCATGCCCACGACGGCGTGGGCCAGGAGCAGGCGGTGCTCGGGATCGAGACCGGCGTCGATCAGCGGGTCGATGGCCTGCGCCAGCGTCTCTTCCACCCGTCGCAGGGATTCACCCAGCTCGGGATCGTCGGGTGCATCGCGACCGTAGAGCAACCGGAACGCCTCCTCGTTGCTCAGCATCAGTTCGAAGTAGGCGGCGAAGCCCTGCTCGACCTGCTGGCGCGGCCCCTGCGCATTGGCGGTCGCCTTCACGATCCTGGTGACCAACTCGCGCGAGAACACGTCCATCAGCTCGAGGTACAGGGCCCGCTTGGAGTCGAAGTGCTGATAGACCAGCGGCTTCGTCACCCCGGCGGCCTCGGCGATGTCGTCCATGGTGGCAGCGGCATAGCCGTGCTTGGCAAACAGGGAGAGCGCCACTTCGAACAGCTGGCGACGACGGGCGTCAGCGGTAAGGCGCCGGGCTCCCGTGGCTCCGGTCCGACCCCCGTGGTCGCCCGCGTCGGACTCCGGACTCAACGCGCTGGGCATGGCCGCCAGCGTAGTTCGGGAGGCACGGGCGGGCACGGGCGGGCCGGTGCTCGGCCGGGTCTGGTGGGCCGTCACCGTCACCAGGACGGCAGAACGGCGGCGATCCGGTCGGGCAGGTCGTGGAGGGAGAAGTGGGCTCTCGCCACGGCCAGGTTCCTGTCCAGCAGCTGCGGGTCCGGGCCGTCCAGCCATGCAGCCAGGCGGTCCACGTCCCCCAACCCGAACCAGTCGAAGCCGAAGGCGGCCAGCTCCCTGGCCACCGGATAGGGCCCGATGACGAGCGGCCGTCGGTGCACCGCCGACTCGATGGTCGGATTTCCGAAGCCTTCCCATGTCGACGGGAGTGCGACCACGTCACAGGCCCGGTAGGCGTCGGAGATGGAGACGGGATCGCCGCCCCGGGGGATGCCGTAGAGGACCCGGCACCGGGCCGACGCCACGAGGGCATCGAGTTCATCGTCGTAGCCGTCCTCGGCGGGTCCGAGCAACCAGAATGTGGCGCCCAGACGGGTGGCCACAGCGATGGCACCGGCGACGTTCTTCCGCGGAAGGGCCCGCGTGGGCTGGAGGACCAGGCCCTCATCGGGCCCCACGTCCAGCTGTCGCCGGACCCGCCCCCTCGGATCGGCTGTCGGGTCGGACCGGTCGGGCCCGGGACCGCCGCCCTCGGCCGTCCGAGCCGGGTCGGCCACCGGTATGTCGAACGCGTTGTAGACGGTGGTGGCCCGAACTCCCCGGTTGCCCAGCTGTCGCCGGCTCAACTCGTTGATGGTGACCTGGCTCCAGTGCGGGTCGACCGGGGGTGGTGGATGGTGGGCGTACCGAACCCTCTGCCACGGGAGGTCGTGGTGGTGGAGGACGGCGGGGCGGCCGTGGAGGACCGAGGCCACCATCTCGGCGGCACCGGGGTTGAGGGGCAACGAACAGAGGTTCTCCACCACCACCACGTCGGCGCCGGCCAGGGCCGCGGCGACCTCCTGGCGCGTCGGCGGGTCGGTAGCACCGATGGCCAGACCCGCCAGGAGGTGATCGACCGGTCCTTCGCCGGCCACCGTGACGGTGGTGAATCCCAGCTGGGCCAGGGCCCATTGCCACTTGGCCGTCTCGACGGCGACGCCGTCGGTCCCGCCCAGGCGGAAGGAGAGGAGGGCTGCGGTGGGGATGGCGTCACCGTAGTGGTCCCGCCGGGCCGTCCCCGTCCGGGGTGGGGGCCGGAGGACCCGGGGCGGTCGGACCGCCCGGCGAAGCCGACAACGACCGGGTGGTCGGGATAGCGTCATCCGGTGCACGAACCCGGATCCGAACCGTCCTCCGCCTTCCCGACCGACGACCTGCTCGTCGAGCATCGGGGGGCCGTCCTTACGCTTATCATCAATCGTCCGGAGCGTCGTAACGCCATGACCTGGGAGGTCATCCGCGGACTCCGCGACCAGGTGGCCCGGGCCAAGTCCGACCCGGCCGTCCGGGTGGTAGTCCTGGCCGGGAGCGGTGATCGTGCTTTCTGCGCGGGCGCCGACCTGACCGGCATGGTGCCGCACGAACCTGGAGGGGCCACCGACGAGTACGCCCAGCACCACCAGGCCCGGGGCTGGCTGGCCGACCTGTTCGAGGACCTCTGGCACCTGGGCAAGCCGACCATCGCCCGTGTCCAGGGCTGGGCCATGGCCGGGGGGTTCGGGCTCGCCCTGGCCTGCGACATGCTCATCGCCTCCGATGAGGCCCGATTCGGGGCCCCGGAGCTCAATGTGGGACTGTGGCCCTACATGGTCACCGTCCCCATGCTCCGCTCCATGCCACCGAAGAAGGCCCTGGAGCTGTGCTTGACCAGTCGGGTGGTGGGGGCCGAGGAGGCCGAGCGGATCGGATTCGTCACCCAGGTCGTGAGCCCTGACCGTCTGGATGCCGCTGTGGCCGACATGGCGGCCATCCTGGCCTCCAAGCCGCCCGGCGTGATGAGGATGGGCCGCGAATCGTTCTACGCTGTACTGGATTCGGCGGCGACCGAAGCCCTGCCCTATCTCCATGCCATGCTCACGGTGACCAGCCAGACCGCAGAGGCGGCCGAAGGGATCGCCGCCTTCGCCGAGAAGCGACCGCCGAACTGGCAGACCTCATCTGACGACACCGACCCGAACTGAATCCGAGGAGCCCCACGTATGGCCAAACGAGCACTCATCACCGGCATCACCGGCCAGGACGGCTCCTATCTCGCCGAATTCCTGCTCGATCAGGGCTACGAGGTCTGTGGCATGGTCCGGCGGTCGAGCACCCTCAACTTCGAACGCATCGCCCACATCCAGGACCGCCTCACCCTGGTGGCCGGGGATCTGCTCGACGAGGTCTCGATGATCAACATCCTGCGGGACAACCACCCCAACGAGGTCTACAACCTGGCCGCGCAGTCCTTCGTGCAGACGTCGTGGAACCAGCCGGTGCTCACCGGCGAGACGACGGCCCTCGGGGTGACCCGGGTGCTCGACGCCATCAGGATCGTCGACCCGGAGATCCGCTTCTATCAGGCCAGTTCGTCGGAGATGTTCGGCAAGGTGCTCGAGGTTCCGCAGAAGGAATCGACCCCCTTCTATCCCCGGAGTCCCTACGGCGTGGCCAAGGTCTACGGCCACTGGATCACCGTCAACTACCGAGAGAGCTACGACCTCCATGCCAGTTCGGGGATCCTGTTCAACCACGAGTCCCCCCGTCGCGGTCTCGAGTTCGTGACTCGCAAGGTGACCCATGGCGTGGCCCGGATCAAAGCCGGGATCGACGAGAAGCTGGCCCTCGGGAATCTCGACGCCCAGCGGGACTGGGGCTTCGCCGCCGATTACGTGCGGGCCATGTGGTTGATGCTCCAGCAGGACCATCCCGACGACTACGTGGTGGCCACCGGTGAGACCCATTCGGTGAAGGAACTGGTCGAGCTGTCGTTCGCCGCCGTCGGCCTCGACTGGGAGCAGCACGTGTTCATCGACGAGCGCTTCCTGCGTCCGGCCGAGGTGGACCTGCTGGTCGGGGACCCGTCCAAGGCGGAGTCCACGCTGGGCTGGCACCGTGACGTCGACTTTCCGGCCCTGGTCCAGATGATGGTCGAGGCCGACCTGGCGCTGGTGACGAGCCAGCTGGCCTGACCGCCGTGCTCGTCCCGGCCGCCATCCACGCCGACCCGCTCGGTCTCCTGGTGGCGTTCGGCGCCGGCATGCTCTCGTTCCTCTCGCCGTGCGTGCTGCCGCTGGTACCGGCCTATCTCTCGATGGTTTCGGGACTGTCGGCGGCCGAACTGGGCGCCCTGCAGGACCGGACCCGGCCCGACCGGCCGTCGGGTTCCCCGTCCAACCGACCCGTGGAGGTGGCCGTCGGCGCGCCCGCCCCGGGCGCCGGAACCGGGCCGGTCGAGGCTCCGGACTTCGCCGGCCCGACCGAGGATGGGGCCGGGGATCGGCCGGATGGACCGAGTGCTGCCGATCTGGCCCGGGAGCGGGGTCGGCTGCTCCGGGGGATCCTGGCCTTCATCGCCGGATTCACCGTCATCTTCACCATTCTCGGCGCCTCGGCCTCGGCCATCGGCCGACTCTTCCTCACCCACCAGCGCTCCCTCGAGACCGTCTCGGGCATCCTGATCGTGGTGTTCGGTGCGGTGCTGGTGGCCATGGCGGCGGGACTGCCGCTGCCCGTGGCCGTCTCGGGGGAGCGGCGATTCGTCGTGCGTCCCTCGGTGCTCGGAGTCTGGGCCCCGCCCATCATGGGGATGGCCTTCGCCTTCGCCTGGACCCCGTGTATCGGACCGGTCCTGGCCAGCGTGCTCGCCCTGGCCGCCGGCACCGGTGGATCCGCCACCGGCGGGATCGCCCTCCTGCTCGCGTACTCGCTCGGCCTCGGCGTCCCGTTCCTCCTCACCGGCCTGGCCTTCGGCCGGATGACCGACGTGCTGGCCCGGGTCCGGAACCGACTCCGGCTGGTCGACCTGGTGGGTGGCGCCATCCTGGTCGTCTTCGGGATCCTGCTGCTCACCGGCAACGTGGATGTGATCTCCGCCCACATCTCCCAGTGGCTCCATGACCTGCATCTCGACCGGCTGTCGGTGAGCTGATCCACCCGCCCGCAGCGGGGCGGGGACCCTTTGCGTCCGCGGGTTCCGGCCGGCCCGGACCGGCCCCGGGGACCGGTCGGGCCCCGCCTGGCTCCCGGAGGCCCGCCCCCGTACCATGGAGGTCGCCCATGGCCTCCGAAGCCCCTCCCCACCCGGCAATTCTCCTCCACGACGCCGTCGCGCTGTCGGGGCGGTTCCCGCTGCTCGCCGGGGTCAACCTCGAGGTGGCCGTCGGGGAGACGGTGCTGATCGAAGGACCCAACGGCGCCGGCAAGACCAGCCTGCTCCGGGTCTGTGCCGGACTGGTGCCCCTGGCCTCGGGCGACGCCTCCGTGCTCGGCCTCGATCCCGTCCGACAACGCAATCAGGTCCGCCGGCGGGTGGGCCTGCTCTCCCACGCCTCCCACCTCTACGACGATCTCACCGTGCGGGAGAACGTGAGGTTCGCGGTACGGGCCGCCGGCGGGGACAGCGAGCGCATCGGCGGGTCGTGCGAACGATGGGGGCTGACCGGACGTCTGCTCAAGACGAGCGCCTCGAAGCTCTCCGCTGGCCAGCGGCGCCGGGTGGCCCTGGCCGTGCTCACCGCCCGGTGGCCGGAGCTGTGGCTCCTCGACGAGCCCCACGCCGGACTGGACGCCTCGGCCCGGGACACGCTCGACCGGCTCATCGCGGAGGCCGGGGAGGCCGGCGTCACCGTGCTCATCGCCTCCCACGAGACCGAGTTCGTCGAGTCGTTGGCCGCCCGGGCTGTAACCGTCACCGGCGGTCGGATCACCGGAGGACGGTCCATCGTCGGTCCGACCCCCGCCCCGGGCGTCGAACCGGCCGGTGTACCCGGCCCCGGGTCGAGTGCCGTACCACGCGAGCCGGGTCCGACGACCGAAGCGACCGCTCGACGCGACGAGCACCCCGTGGACGTCGTAGGGCCTACGGGCGGGCAGGTGGCCCATGTGGCGTGACACGCTCCTCGTGGCCGGTAAGGACCTCCGCATCGAGGCCCGATCCCGGGTCGGTCTCTCCCAGGTGGCGCCGTTCGGCGTGGTGGCCCTGGTCCTGTTCGCCTTCGCCCTCGGGCCCGACCGCACTCTGATGGCCAGAGGTGCCCCCGGGCTCTTCTGGGTGGCGGTGCTGTTCTGCACCGTGCTGGCCGTCCAGCGCAGCGTGTCCGTCGAATCGGTGGACGGGGCACGTGACGGGCTCCGCCTCTCCGGGCTGGACCCGGCCGGTCAGTTCCTGGGTAAGGCGGCGGCTGTGGCCGCCCAGCTGGTCGTGCTCGAGGTGGTGCTGGGCGTCGGGGTGGTCCTGCTGTACGGAGCCAGGATCGAGGTGCCGTGGCTCATCGTCGCCTCCTGTCTGCTGGGCACGGTCGGTCTCGCCGCCACCGGAACCCTGTACGGCGCCCTCTCGGCTGGGCTGCGGGTACGGGAGACGCTGCTGCCCTTCCTGTTCCTGCCCATCGCCGCCCCGGTGCTCCTGGCCGGCACCCGCGTATGGCAGGCCGGACTGGCCGGCGGCACCGAGTCCTACGGGAGCCCGTGGCTGCGGTTGCTAGTGGTGTTCGACGCCGTCTATGTGGCCCTCGGCATCGTCGTCTTCGGTCCCATCCAGGAGTCGGCGTGAGTCCGAACCACGGTGTGCCCGAACCTCCGGTCCAGACCCGTCGCAACCTGTGGACGACCCGGATCATTGGGATGGCGGCCCTCGTGGCCACCGGGCTCACGGTGTGGCTGGGCCTGTGGGTGACGCCTCCGGACCAGGTCCAGGGCAACCTGGTCCGACTGGTCTACATCCACCCGGGTGTGGCCTGGGTCGCCCTCTACCTGGCGTTCGGTCTGGCCGCACTGGCCAGCCTCTTGTACCTGTGGCCCCGGACCCGTTCCCTGTTCTGGGACCGCTTGGCCGCCGCCGCCGTGGAGGTCGGCGTGGTCTTCAACGTCTGCACGCTCATCTCCGGATCGATCTGGGGGAAGCCCACCTGGGGCGTCTGGTGGGCCTGGGACGCCCGGCTGACCAGCACCGCCGTGCTGTTGGTGCTCTTCTTGGGCTATCTGGCCCTCCGCCGGGTACCCGCCGAGCCGGAGGTCCGGGCCAAGCGCAGCGCCTTCGTGGCCCTCTTCGCCGCCGTCGACATCCCGATCGTCCACTTCTCGGTGCTGTGGTGGAAGACCCTCCACCAGGGGGCGACAGTGCTGAACGCCAACCTCTCGCCCACTATCCACGGATCCATGGCCTGGACCCTGTTGTTGGGATTCGTGGCTCTCACGCTGGTCTTCGTCTGGATGCTCCTCGTCCGCTACCGGATCGGGGTCCTGGAGGACTGGCTGGGCACCGGTGAACTCGACGTGGCCCTCCGTGAGCGGCAGGCCGAGGGTACCGGCATCGACGAGGACGAGGCGGCCTGATGGGCTACGTCCAGGCCGGGTACAGCATCGTCCTCGGCATCCTCTTTCTCTACGGGCTCCAACTGCTGTGGCGCCGCCGGAGGCTCAACCGGGCCGTGGCCCGGGTGGTGGCAGCCGACGCCGGCGCTCCCGGGGTGACCGCCGGCACGACCTCTGCGATCCGATCCGCCGGTGGACCCCCGGCCGGTCGGTCGGCGGGGGACCGGTGACCACCGCCCCGCCGCTGCCGCCACCCGCCTCGGGTGGCGCCGAACCCGAGCCGAGCGGGTCTGCGGCACGTTCGGCGCCCTCATCCTCATCGACACCGGCCGCGGGGCCGGGCACGGCCGCTCCGGCCCGCCCGCCCGCCGTCCGGCGCGGCCATCGGCTCCGCTACACCGTGGTGGGCCTGGTGCTGGTGGGCGCCCTGGGCTTCCTCGTGGCCAAGGGCCTCGGAACGGCGCTCGACTTCTACCTGCCCGCCAACCAGGCCGTCGCCCAACGGGCCACCCTCGGATCCAAGACGTTCAACCTGGAGGGCGTGGTCGAACCGCACTCGATCCGCCAGACTTCGGTGGGCGTGGACTTCGTGGTGACCGCAGGGGCCACCCGGGTCACGGTGCTGAACACCGGCAGCCCACCTGATCTCTTCCAAGCGAACATCCCGGTCATCGCCGTGGGACACTTCGCCGGCTCGCACTTCGTCTCCGACCAGATCCTGGTCAAGCACTCGGCGACCTACATCGCGCAACACCCGGCCCGGGTGACCGCGCCGAACGGCACGAAGCGATGAGCGCCGGTCATGACCGGCCCCGCCCCGTGGCGGGCCGGCCGTCGTGAACGGGGCCCTCGGCCACACCGGCGTCCTGCTCGGCTTCCTCGCTGCCGTCGTAGGCGTCGTGGTACTGGCCGTCGGCCTGGCCCGGGGCCGGGAATCGACGATGCGCAGTGGTCAGATCTATGCGCCGATCGTGCTCCTCGGCGGACTGATCGCCGCGGTGGCGATGGAGCACGCCCTGCTCACCCACGATTTCTCCCTCATCTACGTGGCCGAGAACAACAGTCGGTCCACCCCGTGGCTGTACTCGATCACCGGGCTGTGGTCGGCTCTGGCCGGATCCATCCTCCTGTGGGGCGTGGTTCTGGGTGGGTACGCCACGGCCATGGTGTGGAGGTTCCGCCGGCGCTCGGGCGACGAACTGGTGGCGTGGGCCACCCTGGTGGTCTACGTGGTGGCCGCCTTCTTCTTCGCCTTGATGCTGGGACCGGCCGACCCGTTCCAGCACGTGGCCGGAGCGGTGCCCACCAACGGACCCGGTCCGAACTCTCTGCTCCAGAACAACCCGTTGGTCCTGATCCACCCGCCCATGCTCTACCTCGGTCTGGTCGGTTTCACCCTGCCCTTCGCCTTCGCCATCGCCTCGTTGATCACCGGTCGCCTCGACGAGGACTGGCAGGGGGAGACCCGCCGGTGGACCCTGTTCGCCTGGGCCTTTCTGACCATGGGCATCCTGCTCGGGGCGTGGTGGTCCTACCAGGTACTCGGATGGGGTGGCTTCTGGGGCTGGGACCCGGTGGAGAACGCAGCCCTCCTGCCGTGGCTGGTGGGGACGGCCTACCTCCACTCGGTCATGGTGCAGCAGCGGCGGGGACTACTGCGGATCTGGAACCTCTCGCTGGTGGTGGCCGCCTTCAGCCTGACCATCCTCGGCACGTTCCTGACCCGGTCCGGGGTCATCCAGTCGGTGCATTCGTTCTCCGAGTCCACCATCGGACCCCTCCTGCTGGGCTTCTTCGGTGTGGTCCTGTTCACCGGCGTGGGGCTGATCGCATGGCGGGGCGACCGGCTCCACTCGTCGGGCGGGATCGACTCGCCCATCAGCAGGGAGGGCGCCTTCCTGGCCAACAACCTCCTGTTCGTGGGGTTCGCCTTCGTGGTGCTCCTGGGCACGGTCTTCCCGCTTCTCTACGAAGCGCTCAACCACGGCACCCAGGTCGGGGTGGGGGCCCCGTACTTCAACCGCTTCTTCGTGCCCATGGGGCTGGCCCTGCTCTTCCTCATGGCGGTGGCCCCGGCCCTGCCGTGGCGGAAGACCACGGTCGAGGTGATGCGCGGTCGTCTGGCCGTTCCCGCCGCAGCCGGGGTGGTGGTGGTCGTGGCCTGTGTACTGGGCGGGGTCCGTGGGGTCGAGCCCCTGTTGGCGTTCGGACTGGGTGCCTTCGCCGCCGCCTCCGCCGGCCGTGCCCTGGTGCTCTCGGTGCGGGGTGCCTACCGCGGGGCGCGTTCCTCGGGGGCGACGGCGGCCCGGGCCACGCTCACCGGGTGGCGCGGATTCGTGGGTCGGGCCAACGGTGGCATGGTGGTCCACATCGGCGTGGTGGTGGTGGCCATCGGGTTGGCCGCGGCGACGTCATATCTCCACCGGGGCCAGCTGCACCTGGCCCAGGGCCAGTCGGGCACGTTCTCGGGCCACACCATCGAGTTCGTGGGCACCCGGGTGGTGACCACGCCGTCGCACTCGTCCTACGAGGCCATCCTGCGCGTCGACGGCGGTGGACGGTTCTATCCGGCTGTCAGCCAGTTCGGCACGGGCACGGCCACGGTGGGCACGCCGGCCATCGACTCCAGCTGGACCGACGACCTCTACCTCACCATCGCCACCAATCCCAAGGGCTCGGTGTGGGCCTTCGGTGTTGTGGAGCAGCCGCTCGTGATGTGGCTGTGGGTCGGCGCCGGCATCATCGGCGTCGGCTCGGTCCTCTCGGCCATTCCGGGCCGACGGCGCCGACCCACCGACCCGGTCTCCGCCCCGGTGGTGGACGTGGCCCCTCCGGTCTCGGGCGGCGACTCGCCCCCCGTGGCCGGACCCGAGGACCAGCCCGTGGAGGCCGACCCACTTCCGGTGGGAGCGGGCGAACCGTCGTGAGCCAGCCGAGTCAGCCCTCGTGAGCATGGACATCGAAACCCCGACGGACGCCGCGCCCGCCGCCGCGCCCGAACCGCCCGACCGGCCGGGCCCCCCCGGTCGCCATACGGCGCGCTGGGTCGGGGTGGGGGTGCTGGTGGTGGCGGCCGGGCTGATCGCCGTGCTGGCCACCCGGCCCTCGGCCACCACCGTCGAGGCACAGAGTCCCCTGGTGGGTCGGGCCGCTCCGGCGGTGGCCGGCGTGACCGTCGAGGGCACACACTTCGGGCTGGCCCCGGTGCCCGGCCACTACGTGGTGCTCAACTTCTTTGCCAGCTGGTGCGTGCCCTGCCAGTTGGAGGGTCCGGAACTGGTGACGTTCGAGTTCCAGCATCAGAAGAGCGGATCGCCCTCGGTGGTGAGCGTGGTATTCCAGGACACGACGAGCAGTGCCCTGGCCTATCAGCGCAAGATCGGGGCCACGTGGCCCACCATGGCCGACCCGGATAACGCCATCGCCCTCGCCTACGGGGTCCGTGAGGACCCGACCTCGTTCCTCATCGCCCCCGACGGCCGGGTGGTGGCTTCGATCGTCGGAGGTGTGACGGCCAAGGGTCTGAACTCCCTCGTGGCCCGGTCCGAGGCCCGTGGGTACGGGCGATGACCCGTCGGCGCTTCCCGCTCTGGACGGCACTGGGCGTCGTCCTGATCGTGGCCCTGGTCCTGGGGAGCGGCGTCCTCACCTCGTCGCCGCCCACGGCGGCCCAGCGGGCGTCGGCTCTCGAGTCCGTGGTGCGCTGCCCCACCTGCGAGGACCTCTCGGTGGCCCAGTCCACCGCTCCGACCGCGGTGGCCGTCCGGGGGGCGATCACCCAGCTGATCGCCGAAGGCCGGACCGATCAGCAGATCCAGGAGTACCTGGCCGCCCGGTACGGGTCGTCGATCGTGCTCGACCCGCCGGCCAGCGGCTGGTCGTTGCTGGTCTGGCTCCTGCCCCTGGCGGCCGGCCTGGTCGCCGCCACCGGGGTGGTGGTCGTGCTTGTCCGACGAGGACGGATCTCGTTCGGTGAACCCGGGGACGGGCGGCGGGACGGGGGTGGCGGGCGGGCGATGACCAGGGAGGCTGTAGAGGAACGACGCGAGTTCCTCACCCGCTCGCTGGCCGATGCCGACGCCGAGTACCTGGCCGGTGACCTCTCCGATCAGGACTACCTGGCACTCCGCCAACGGGACATGGTCCGGCTGGCGGCGTTGCCCGAGCCGACCGGAGACGGGATGACCGGCCCTCGGACCCCGGTGGGCGACGCGGCCACCGTCCCGGCCGCGGCCGGCGTCGCCGTGGCCGTGGCCGTCGACGAACGCGTGGCGATGACCGATGAGTCCGCCCCCCACGCACCGGCCGACTCCGGGCCGGCGCCCCGGCGCCGCAGCCGACGGAGCTGGTGGTTCCTGGGCGGGGCGGTTGTGGCCTTCGGCGCCGCCCTCGTCCTCTCGGTCAGCCTGTTCGCCAGCGACCGCCAAGCGGGTCAGTCCATCACGGGGAGCTTCGCCCAGTCCCCCCAGCAACAGATCGAAGAGACCCTGGGCCAGGCAGCGAGCGATGAGAACCAGGGTCAGGCGGGCCAGGCCGCCCAGCTCTACCAGTCGGTCCTCGACAGCCACCCCGACAACGAGGTGGCGCTGGCCCAGCTGGGGTGGCTGGAGTATCAGACGGGGGTGCACGGGAACAGTTCCGAGCTGATCATCGACGCGCGGGCCAAGCTCCTGCGTGCCGTCGAGCTCGCTCCGGGCGACTACGCCGCCCACCTGTACCTCGGTACCGTGATCCTGCAGCGGGACGACGATCCCACCGAGGCCGTGGCCCAGTACCGGCTGTTCCTGGCCGACAGTCCGCCCTCGGCCCTGGTCGTGCAGGCCTCGCCGCAGATCCGGGGCGCCTTCGAGGCCGCCGGGCTCCCGGTCCCCTCGGGACTGTCGGGAGCCTGACCCCGGGCCGGAGGGCCGGTGGAAGCGCACGTGCCCGGGCGGCCCGGCCGGCGGTCAGGGAACGAGGACCACCTTGCCGCCGATGGTCCGGTCGATGAGGCCGGTCATCACCGCTGCCGCCTGTTCCAGTGGGAAAGTGGACGGCCCGACGGGGTGGAGCCGGCCGGTACCGACCATGGCCATCAGCTGGGCGATCAGGTCGCGGCTGCCGAGCGGGTCCCTGAATGTCCAACCACCCCAGTCCACGCCGACCAGTGTGCGGTTGTTGAGCAGGACCTGGTTGAGCGGGACCGCGGCGATGGGGCCCGAGGCGAACCCGATGACACAGAACCGGCCGAGCTGCCGGGTGGCCCGGAGGGCCGGCTCACTGTGCCGCCCACCCACCGGGTCCACGACGACGTCCACGCCGCCACCGGAGAGCTCCCGGGCCTTGGTCTTCAGATCCTCCTCCTCGTAGGCGATGGTGGCCGCGGCCCCCACGGCCACGGCCGCTGCCAGCTTGTCCGGGGTCGAGGCGGCGGCGATCACCCTCCCACCGAGTGCGGTGGCCACGTCGACGGCGGCCAGACCCACGCCACCTCCGGCCCCGAGGACCAGGACCCATTCGTCCGGGGCCAGTGCGGTGCGGCGGGTGAGGGCGAACAGCATGGTGGCGTAGCTCTGGATCAGCGCCGCCCCCCGGGCGAAATCCAGGTCTGCCGGCATCGGGATCACTGCGGGGGCCGGCACGACGACCTGCTCGGCGAAGCCGCCGAGGCCCACGAAGGCGATGACCCGGTCACCCACCGAGACATCGCTCACCCCGGGGCCGATGGCGGACACCTCGCCGGCGATCTCGCTGCCGGGCACGAACGGGGTGGCCGGTTTGATCTGGTAGCGGCCCTGACAGATGAGGCCGTCCACGAAGTTGACCCCGGCGGCGCGCACCGCCACGATCACCTGGCCTTCGCCCGGAGTGGGTGGCACCAGCTCGTCGACGACCAGTGTCTCCAGGGGGCCCGATGCAGGGCAGACGACGGCGCGCATGGCCCAGAACCTACCGGTCCCCGATGCCCGTCCCCACGGTCAGGCCCGCAGTGACCGCAGCCCCTCTACG
Organism: uncultured Acidimicrobiaceae bacterium; assembly: GCA_963831535.1. GTDB lineage: Bacteria > Actinomycetota > Acidimicrobiia > Acidimicrobiales > RAAP-2 > Bog-756. Next base: position 162,824 of record CAWHQP010000006.1, read on the forward strand.
ACGCCACCGAAGGATGCCCCGAAGGCCTCGATGTCGCCGTCCGTGGTCGACCAGCCCACCGAGAGCCGCAGTGAGCGCTCGGCATCGACCCCCATGGCCTCGAGGACGGGGGAGGGCTCGAGGCTCTCGGAGGAGCAGGACGATCCCGAGTGGGCCGCCACCCCGGCCTGATCGAGGCCGAGGAGCACCGGCTCGGCCTCGACCCCGGCAATACCCAGGCACACGATGTGGGGAAGTCGGTCCACCGGGTCGCCGAACCGCTCGATGCCGTCCACCTCGGCGGCGGTCCGGGCCAAGCGCTCGGTCCGGCGCCGGGCGACCTCGGCCTCGTCGTCCACCACCCCGGGCTGGGCCAGCCAGGCCGCCACCGCGCCGAAGCCGATGGCGCCGACGACGTGCTCCATCCCGGCGCGGCGGGCCCGCTCCTGTTCGCCGCCCACCACGAATGGCTCGATCCGGAGACCCCGGCGCACGATGAGCGCCCCGATGCCGGTCGGCCCCCCCATCGTGTGGGCCGACACCGATACCAGGTCGGCGTCGAGGGCACCGAGGTCACAGGCCAGTTGGCCGGCCGCGGCCACTGCGTCCACGTGGATGAGCACCCCCCGGCTCCGGCACCGTTTCACGATTTCGGCCACGGGCTGGACGGTGCCCACCTCGTGGTTGGCCCATTGGCAGTGCACGAGGGCCGCATCCCGGCCGTGCACCGAAGGACAGCGGTCGAGAGCCTCGTCCACGGCACCGACCCCGATGCGGCCGAGACGGTCCACGGCGACGGACTGGATCGGTGCCGAGCGGGCCGAGGCGTCACGGACGGCGGAGTGTTCGACACCGGCCAGGGCCACCGGACCGCTCCTAGTGCGGAGTGCACCCCAGACAGCGGCGTTGATCGACTCGGTGCCACCGGAGGTGAGCACCACCTGGCGGGGACGGACACCGAAGAGGTCGGCCACCTGCTCGCGGGCCTCTTCCAGGGCGGCCCGCACGATCCGACCTTCGGTGTGGACGCGTCCGGGGTCGGCGGTGATGCCGGTGGCATCCCAGGCCGCCATGGCGGCCCGGGCGACCGGCCGAAGCGGAGTGGCGGAGGCGTGATCGAGGTAGTGGCGGACCACCGGCCGACCCGCCGCTCAGACCACGGCTGCGCAGGCGTCGTCGCCGCGGGCCCGCGACGACGACAGCACCACCGGCACCGTCCCCCCGGAAGCCTCGCCGCACAGTCCGGCCAACAGGCCCTTGACCATGCCGCGGTCGACGGCGCACAGGACGGGGTACTGGGAGGCGGCAGTGCCGAAGGGGCAGTTGTCCGCCACCACCGCGGTGGTGGCGCCCTGGTCCTCGGCGTGGGCGGCGAAGCCGTGGGCGGTGAGGGTGTCGGCGATGGCGTGCATGGCCGTGCGCAGCGAGCGCTGACTGTCGCCCGGTGACATCTGCCCGGCCAGGGTGCGGCCGTACTCCTCACCGACCCGTTCGGCCATGCCTTCGGCAGCCTCGGGCCCGAGGAGCTGGAGCGCCTCTTGGAGCAGCAGCACCAGCAGGTCGTCGCGGCGGGTGAGCAGATCGAGCGTGGGATCGTTGCCGATGGCGCGGAAGCGCTTGGACGGGCGTCCTGCCCCGTTGCCGGCGGCCCGCTCCATGGTGACGTCGACGTAGCCACCGGTGGCCAACCGGTCGAGGTGGTGGCGGGCCACGTTGGGGTGCAGGGAGAAGCGGGCGGCCACCTCCGAGGCGCTCGCCCCCGGATTGGACCGGACAAAGAGGTAGATCTCCCGCCGGGTCGGATCCCCGAACGCCGCCGTTACCGCGGTCACCGCAGCGGAGAAGTGGCTGTCGGACTCGGACGAGTCCGGGCCCTCACGCCTGGCCGCGTCGTCCGCCGGAGTCGGGACGACGAGAGAGGGGCTGTCCGAGTCCGGGTGCACGTCACGTAGTCTACCGGTGACGCCGAATTCCTCCGAGGAGCTGCTGTATGTCCATCGACGAGTCCCAGGTCACAGCGGCCGTTGCCGCGGTGACCGATCCCGAACTGCGCCGTCCGCTGGGGGAGTTGGGCATGGTGGGCTCCGTCCAGACCAGGCGCAAGCGGGTGACCGTCGAAGTGGCGCTGCCGGTGGCCCACTATCCCCAGGTCGAGGAGTTGGAGGAGCGGATCCGTCGGGCCGTCGGGTCGGTGTCCGGCGTCGACGAAGTCATCGTGACGACCGGGGTGATGGACGAGGAGCCACGGGCCCGCCTCCGCATGCTGCTCCGCGGGGAGGCCGTGGAGGGGGGGACCCAGCACGCCGCCGACCACGGCCATGACCACGGCGACGGCGCCCGGCTCGGACACGAAGAGGGTCGGCCCAACCGGTTCATGTTGCCGCGCTCGAAGACCAGGATCCTCGGGATCTCGTCGGGGAAGGGTGGCGTGGGGAAGTCCTCGGTCACGGTCAACCTGGCCGTGTCTCTGGCCCAACGGGGCCTCGATGTCGGCATCCTCGATGCCGATGTGTACGGGTTCTCCGTCCCGAAGATGCTCGGGGTCACCACGGACCCGCTGATCATCGGCGACCTGGTGGTGCCCCCCACCGCCAACGGTGTCCGCTGTTTGTCCATGGGGTATTTCGTCCCCGACGACACGCCGGTGATCTGGCGTGGCCCGATGCTGCACAAGGCGCTCGAGCAGTTTCTGGTCGACGCCTATTGGGGCGAGCCCGACTACCTGCTCATCGACATGCCTCCGGGTACCGGTGATGTGACCCTCTCACTCGGTCAGTACCTCACCAAGACGGAGGTCTACGTGGTCACCACGCCACAACCGGCTGCCGAACGGGTGGCCCAACGCTCGGCCTACGCGGCCCGGAAGCTGAAGTTGGCCGTGCGGGGGGTCATCGAGAACATGAGCTGGTTCACCGGCGACGACGGGAAGCGCTACGAGCTGTTCGGAGCGGGAGGCGGGACCCAACTCGCCGACGAGTTGGGGGTGCCGCTCTTGGCCCAGGTGCCCCTGGTGAACGCCCTCCGCCAGGGCGGGGACGACGGGATACCGACCGTGGTCGCCGAGCCGGACGGTGAGGTGGCGTCGGTCTTCGAGCGTCTGGCCACCTCGATCATCGATCTCGGTCCGGCCCGTGTCTACCGCAAGGAGCTCAGCCTCAGCTGAGTTCCGGTTCGTCACCCGGCCGGTGTCGCATCAACCCCAGCCGGTCCGGGTGAGAGGCATCCCACTGCTCCCCTCCGGGTCGGGGACGACGCCCAGTACCTGGTGGATGGCCAGACCTCCGTCGTCGAAGCCGTTGGCCGAGGCGGCCATGTACAGCCGCCAGATGTTGGCCCGGGGCAGGCCGGCCAGCGCCACCGCCTCGTCCCAGTGCTCCTCGAGATTGGATACCCAGTGGTGGAGCGTCCGCGAGTAGTGCTCCCGGAGGGATTCGACATCGCGCACCTCGAAGCCGGCGCGTTGCATGGCCCGCACCACCTCGGACACGTCGACCAGCTCACCGTCGGGGAAGACGTAGCGACCTACGAACGACCGCCGTCCGAGCCGTGACCCACCCGGTGTGGAGATGGCGTGGTTGAGGAGCCTCCCGGTGGGGGTGAGCAGTTCGTGGAGGGTCTCGAAGTACAACGTCATCCGCGGGCTGCCCACGTGCTCGAACATCCCGATCGACGAGATGGCGTCGAACCGTTCCCCGTGCAGTTCGCGGTAGTCCTGGAGGCGGATCTCCACCTGACCGTCCAGTCCGGCCTGGTGCACACGGCGGGTGGCTTCATCCACCTGCTCGCGGCTCAGGGCCACGCCGACCACCCGGGTGCCGTGGACGCGGGCGGCGTGGATGGCCATCGATCCCCATCCGCAACCGACGTCGAGGAGTCGGGCCCCCGGAGCGGCGTCGATCCCCAGCTTGCGGCAGATGAGCTCGTACTTGGCTGCCTGCGCTTCCTCGAGGGTGATCCCATCGTCGACGAACCTCGCGCATGAGTACGTCATGCTCGGCCCGAGTACCAACCGGTAGAAGGCGTTACCCACGTCGTAGTGGTGGCTGATCACCGTGGCGTCACGGGCCGGGGAGTGGAGCCGGCCCGTCGGCCGGCACTCCTCGGGGGGCGGCGGCAACGGCCGTCCGAGGACACCCAGCTTCCGGGCGGCCTCGACCATGGTGGGCAGGGTCCGCAGTCCCACCTGGCCGAGATCCCGCGGCGAGGCATCGTGCAGCGTGCGCAGCAACCGGTAGATGTCCCCCTCGATCGTCAGATCCCCGGACACGAAGGCCCGGGCGACGCCCAACTCGCCCGGTGACCACAGGATCCTCCGAACGGCATCTGCCGACCGTACGTGCAGCGTGCCGGCACCGTCGGTGGGCCCGACGCCCGACCCGTCCCAGAACTCGAACCGCACCGGAACGCCGGGGCCCACCACCAGGCGGATGAACGGGGCCAGCACCTCTGCGGCGCTCCCCCCGGTCGGGGGCGGACCGGCCGACGCGTCGACCCGGTCGTCCGATCCGACGGCCGTGGCGTCGGAGCCAGCGGCGGTCGAACTGCCCGAGAGTTGGGTGACCATGATCCACCTCCTCGACCGGTGCCCATGACCCGGTTTCCAGCCGATCCTATTGCCCACCGGGCCTGGGGTCTCCCGTACCCGCAGCCGGGCCCGGAGCCCGAGGGGCCCCCGGACGGCTACAGGCCCGACCGGGCCGAGACCCGCCCCGCCCGGACCGCCCGGACCAGGGTCTCGAAGTCGCGTTCGTTCTGATCGGCATACGCCGCGGAGAAGTCGGCGATGGCCCCGTCGAAACGGTCACTCTTCCCGAGGTAGGCGGCGATGGCGATCCAGTCACCCGACCGGGCGTGGGCGCGGGCCAGGGTTGCCCCGCACATGCGGGCGTAGCGAATGGCCCCTGCCACCCGGAGACTGTCCACATGGGCCGACCCCTTCCAGTCATGGAGTTGGCGGATGTAGTAATCGCGGGTCCGCCCGTCGATGTCCTTGACCCGCTGCCACCCGAGGAAGATGTCGCTGGCGTTCTGCATGAGCCGCTGGCCGACTACCACCCGCTGACCGTGATTGTCGTAGGCGCTCCGGCCGGCGAAACGCTCCAGCACCGAGGGTTGGGCCTCTTTGGCCTGCAGGATCAGCGGGTCCCGCTCGTCCACGCCCATCATGAGGAAGACCCAGGCGCGGGTGCCCACACTGCCCACGCCCACCACCTTGCGGGCCATATGGACGTAGCGGTACTCCTCGAGGGGATGGTGCTCGTCGGCCAGTGTGCGGCGGTACTTCTTGATCAGCTTGCGCAGGGACCGCTCGGTCTCGTGTCGGGCCTGTTCGCTGAGTACGAGGTCCTCCACGGGGACGAGGAGAGGCGGGTCGTTGACGAACCGGATCGTACCGTCGACCCGTTCGGTGAGTTTGCGGAGCGCACGATGGCTGTCCCTGGTCCGGGCCTTGGTCACGTCCACGACCTCGCCGGGCCGGCTCTTGTGGAGGCGGGTGTCTGAATCCTCGGTGCGGAGCCACGCCAACATCTCGCCGATCTCCATGTGGGAGTACCACACATCCAGCGTGGACAGGTGGGCCGCTTCCCGCATGCTCGTCCGGTACTGGCGGGCCGCAGCCTTCACCACCTGTCGCCGGTCGGACGTCGAGTAGCCGCGGTCACGTCCGGCGATCTCGAAGCTGGCCGCCAGACGCTTGACATCCCACTCCCATGGCCCGGGGAGGGTCTCGTCGAAATCGTTGACGTCGAACACCAACTGGCGCTCCGGCGAGCCGAACACCCCGAAATTGGAGAGATGGGCGTCACCGCAGCACTGCACGGTGATGCCCGAGTCCGGCGTGGCGGCCAGGTCCGATGCCATGATCAGGGCCGCCCCCCGGAAGAAGGTGAACGGCGACACCAGCATGCGTCCGTAGCGGATGGGCACGAGTTCAGGGACGCGACTGGCAGCCTGCTCCTCGAGGAGCGCAACCGGATCGGGCCGGTCCGGTCGGGGATGCCACTCGCCGTGGGAGGACCGGGCGGACCCGTACCGGGCCGCCTTGCCCCGGGCCACCCTGTCGGCCCGGCTGGGTCGGTGGGTCTTCCTCACCGTGCGCGCCGGTGGTGCCTGCCCCTGACCCTCGCCCCTGTCCACCTGGACAATTCTATCGGTCCGCGACCGGATCGGCCTCCTCGACTCCAACCGCCGAGCCTCCGCCACCCGGGTTCACACCCGGCGGCGGCCGCACACCGGTCGGAACGGGGGTCTCAGGCCCGGGTGGCCGTCCCGATGCCGACCGGCAATTTGTCCGGATCCCACCCGACCAGAGCGACAGCCTGGCTGAAGGCGAAGCGGTCGGTCATGCCGGCCACATAGGCCACGGCGGCCCGGATGGCCGCTGGCTCCCCACCGACGAGGTCGAGAGCCTGCCCTCCACTCACCGGGATCAAGTTGGGTCGGTCTCCGAAGTACTCGACCAGCGCCCGCAGCACGGACACCACCGACCGGCCCTGTGCCACTGAACTCGGTCGAAGGTAGATGTGCTCGTAGTTGCTGGCCCGGAACGCGGCCAGCGCCTCGGCCTCCTCGTCGGCCATGCCGATGCGCCCGTGGGCGAGGATGGTCGTGACCAGCGCGTCGATGAAGGTGCCCAACTGTTGGCTCCGCTGGTCGCCGCAGCGTCGCCGCACCACGTCGGGTAGCGCGTTGGGCGTGACGATGCCGCTCTTCACGGCATCCTCGAAGTCGTGGCACACGTAGGCGATCCGGTCGGCCCAGCTGACCACTTCGCCTTCGGGTGTCACCGGTGCCGGTCGCGACCATGAGTGGTTCCGGATGCCGTCGAGCGTCTCGAGGCACAGGTTGAGGGATGCCAGCGAGACATCCGCGCCCCAGGTGGCGTGATCGAACCCGTCGTCGAGGTACGGGGACAGGGCGTCCTCGCTGGCGTGGCCCCCGGGGCCGTGGCCACAGTCGTGCCCGAGGGCGATGGCCTCGGTCAGGGCCACATTCAACCGACAGGCCCGGGCCACACTCGTGGCCACTTGAGCCACTTCGAGGGCGTGGGTGAGCCGTGTCCGCTGATGGTCGTCGGGAAAGACGAACACCTGGGTCTTGCCGGCCAGGCGGCGGAACGACGGGGCGTGGAGGATACGGTCACGGTCGCGTTCGAAGCAGGTCCGCCACCGGTCGGCCTCCTCGGATCGCAGCCTCCGTCCCGCACCCCGCGCCCAGGTGGCCCCACTCGCCAACTGGTCCGCCTCCGCCGCCTCCCGGGCCGGGCGGTCGAAGCCGGGCCGGACAGCTGCCGCCCCCCCGTCTTCGGCCCCCCCGACCGTGTCCCCGTCGGCGGACGTGCAACTGTCGGCGTGTGCGAAGGTGATCCCCTGACCCCCGTGGCCGGCCATGGTGGAGGCCCACCGGCGGCTCCGCTCGGTCGGGTCACCCCCGTCGGGGGCTCCGGTGCCGTCGCCCCCCAGATCCTGGCCAGGGTAGGTCACGTGTTCATCGGTCATGGTGCCAGTGTGGCCCACGGTTGTTACATCGGAGTACCGGGGAGGTCCGAGGGTCTCGAGAGGGCCTCGGGGGGTCGGATCGGACGTCGCTGGTGGCAGACGGGCGACGGGGGACGCCCGGCGCTGCGGACCTTGTATCGTCGGAGGGACCGGGCAGCCGTGCCGGGTCCCCGCTGAGAGGAGCGTGCCAGGTGGACGTGCGAATCGGAATCGTGCAGTCGATGAAGGAGCTCGACATCGAGCTGCCTGACGATGCCGACCGCGAGAAGGTCCTAACCGACATCGAGAAGGCGTTGTCCGAGGAGGGGACCATCCTGTGGCTGACGGACCGGAAGGGCCGCCAGGTCGGTGTGCCCGTCGCCAAGGTGGCCTACGTCGAGGTGGACCCGCCGGCCTCCGATCGACGGGTCGGGTTCGGGATCTCCTGACCGGGTCGCGCTCAGCCTCCGGCCCGGACGGGTGGGGTGACGGGGGAGCGGGCCCCCGTCGTCGCTCCATGAACCCGCTCCTCGACCTCAAATTGCTCTTCGTCACCGGAAAGGGCGGCGTCGGGAAGACCACCGTGGCCTCCGCACTGGCCCTGTTGGCGTCGCAGCGGGGGAGGCGGGTGCTCATCTGCGAGGTCGATGCCAAGGGCGACGTGGCCGGCTTCTACGAGACGTCGCCCACGACCTTCCGTGAACGTGAGGTCCTCCCGGGCCTCTTCGCCATGACCATGGACACCGAGGCTTCGCTCCGCGAGTATCTGAAGCTGCAGCTCCGCATACCCGTGGTGGGACGCATCGGTCCCTTGGCCAAGGCCTTCGACTTCGTGGCCACCGCCGCCCCGGGCGTGCGGGAGATCCTCACGGTGGGAAAGTTCTGCTACGAGGTGCGGGAACGCCACTACGACCTGGTGGTGGTGGATGCTCCGGCCTCGGGCCACATCATCGGCCAGCTGGCCGCCCCCCAGGCCATCAACAGCCTGGTCAAGGTGGGCCTCATCCGGACCCAGACCGACTGGCTGCTCGAGATCCTCTCCGATCCCCAGACCACCGGCCTCGTGGCCGTGTGCACCCCCGAGGAGATGCCGGTCAGCGAGACCGTCGAGCTGGCGGCGAGGGTACGGGACGAGACCACCGTGCAGCTCTCCGCCGTGGTGGTCAACCGGGTCCTTCCCGAGCTGTTCGGGCGCCAGGAAGAAGCCGTCTTCGACGCCCTGGGTGGGCCCGGGCCCCTGGCCCGGTTGAACGAACTGGTGGAGGGCGACGCCGCCCCCGTCTTCGATGCGGCCCGCCTGGCCGTCACCATGCGCCGCACGCGCACCACCCATCTCGACCGGCTCCGACAGGGTATCGACAGCGCCGTTCCTCTGCTTTACCTCCCGTATCTGTTCACGCGCTCGCACGGCCTGCGCACCACCCGCCAGGTGGCGGCGTCGCTGGGCGAGGAGCTGGGCTTCTGATGGCGACCGAACGGGCCTCCCACCGCGGCCGCTCCGGTCGGTCGAACCCGGTCGAGGCGGCCGACGGGACCGACCGTCGTGCCACCACGTCGTCGGCCGGCAGCGGCTCGATGGACGGGCTGTTGGCCACCAAGGAGATCGTGATCGCCTGTGGTCCCGGCGGCGTCGGCAAGACGACCTCCGCCGCCGCCGCCGGGGTGATGGCGGCGGTCCGCCACGGGAGCAAGGTCCTGGTGCTGACCGTGGATCCGGCTAAGCGTCTGGCCAACGCCCTCGGCCTCGACGGGATCGGCAACACCGAACACCGCGTGCCCGACGAGGCGTTCAAGGCGGCCGGGCTCAAGCCCAGGGGCGAGCTGTGGGTGGCCATGCTCGACACCAAGGAGTCGTGGGACGCCTTGATCCGACGCCACGCACCGGACAAGCAGACCAGGGACGAGATCCTGGCCAATCCGCTCTACCAGAACATCTCGGGGAAGTTCGTCCAGAGCCACGACTACATCGCCATGGAGCGGCTCTACGAGATCCACTCCGAGAGCGACTACGACCTCATCGTGGTGGACACCCCACCTACCAGGAACGCCCTCGACTTCCTTGACGCCCCGCAGCGCATGGCCGACTTCTTCTCGTCCCGGTTGTTGCGCTGGCTCATCGTCCCCTACCGCTCGCGTCTGGTCAATGTGGCCACGAAGCCCTTCTACTCGATCGCCGACCGGATCCTCGGCACCGAATTCCTGGCCGACATCTCGGAGTTCTTCATCCTCTTCCAGTCCATGTACGACGGGTTCGTGGAGCGCTCCGAGTCAGTGGGTCGCCTCCTCTCCGACCGCCGCACCACCTTCATCGTGGTGTCCACCCTGGAGGCGGTGCCGCTGCGGGAGGCGGAGTACTTCGCCGAACAGCTGGTGGCCCGGCGCCTCCACCTGGGCGCCATCGTGCTCAACAAGGTGCTGCCGGACTACCTGCGCGGAACCGAGGGCACGGCGGTGGCCGACTCGATGAACGAGCGCTCCGACGAGCTCTCCGTACTCCTGGCCCCGGACCTGGCCGCCATCGACCCGGTCATGGGCGACACCGATCAGATCGCCCGGGTGCTCGGCGAAGTGGCTGACAGCTACCTGAACTTCCAGGTCGTCGCGCTCCGGGAGATGGAGGAGCGGGCCATGTTGTCCGTGGTGCCCGACGTGCTGGCCACGGTGCCGTTCTTCGACACGGACATCTACGACCTGGCCGGGCTGGTCCGGTTGGGCGAACAGATCTGGGATTGACCGGGGCGGCCGCCGGGCAGCGGTCCGGCCTGCCTTACGATGCAGCTGTGACCGACATCGTCAACCCCACCCTCGAGGCCTACGCCGAGGAGCACACCACCGCCCCGCCCGACTACCTCACCGAACTGGCACGCGACCTGAGGGAGACGCTGGACTACCCCGGCATGATGGTGGGCCCGCTCGAGGGCCGCTTCCTCGAGATGCTCACCTTCGCCCTCGGCGCCCGAACGGTGCTGGAGATCGGGACCTTCGGCGGGTACTCGGCACTGGCCATGGCGGCCGGGCTGGCGCCCGGTGGGCGGATCACCACCTGCGAGATCTCCGGGGTCCACGCCGAGTTCGCCCGCCGCCACATCGCCGCCAGCCCCTACGCCGACGCCATCGACGTGCTGGTCGGTCCGGCCATCGACACCATCGCCACCCTCCCGGGCCCCTTCGACCTGGTCTTCATCGACGCCGACAAGGCCGCCTACCCCGACTATCTCGAGGCCGTCCTGCCCAAGTTGGCGCCCCGGGGCCTCATCGCCGCGGACAACACCCTGTGGAGCGGCCGCATCCTCGACGAGTCGGACACGTCCGAGGACACGCTGGCCCTCCGGGCGTTCAACGCCGCGCTGGCCATCGATCCGAGAGTCGTCGTGGTGCAGACCACCGTGCGGGACGGCGTCACCCTCATCCGGTCGGCCGGGTAGGAACGTGCTCGACTACCACCTCCACCTCTGGCCCCACGCCCAGGCCGACGCCGAGGCGACCGTGGAGCAGGTGACGGCGTACTGCACGCGGGCGGTCGAGGCGGGCGTGACCGAGATCGCCCTCACCGAGCACCTGTTCCGCTTCACCCAGGCCAAGGACCTGCTCGGAGGCTTCTGGGACGATCTTCCCGGTGAGGCGCTGCGACCGGGGATGGCGGCCTACTGGGACCACCACGCCCGGGTGGACCTCGACGCCTACGTCGAAGTGGTCCAGGCGGTGAAGGCCGAGGGACTGCCGGTGGTCCTCGGCCTCGAGGTCGACTACTACCAGGACCGCATGGACGAGGTGGCCAGCCTGCTCGCCGGCTATCCCTTCGATGTCCTGCTGGGTTCGGTCCACTGGCTCGGGACCTGGCGGTTCGACGTGCTGAGCGACCCGCAGGTCCTGGCCGAGTGGGACGTCCGTGACGTCGACGTGGTGTGGGACGAGTACACCCGGGCCATGGAGGAGCTGGGGGCATCCGGGGTGTGTGACGTCTTCGCTCATCCCGACCTGGCCAAGGTGGCCGGGCGGGTGCCGGCGGTCCCCGACGAGTTCTACGACCGTATTACCGAGGCCGCGCTGCGCTCGGGCATGGCCGCCGAGGTGTCGTCGGCGGGATGGAGGAAGCCGATCGGGGAGGAGTATCCCGCCCCGCAGCTGCTCAAGCGACTGGTGGACCGGGGCGTACCCCTCACTACGGCATCCGACGCCCATTCCCTTCCGGACGTGGCTGACCGCGCCTCGGACATCCGGGACCTGCTGACGGCGGCCGGGGTCACCTCGCTCCAGGGTTACCGGGGCCGGAAGGCCTACGCCGTGGACGTCGCCCCGCCTCCGGGGACCTGACCGTGGCCACCCCGGCCGAGCTCGCCTTCGAGCGCACCAACCTGGATGAGAACCAGCTCGGGCACCTGCAACGCCTGCTGGGGACCTGGGGGATCCTGGCCGACCTGTCCTTTTCGGACCTGGTGCTGCTGGCCCCGATGGCGGACCCGCCTGACGACCTCGCACCCCTCCGGCACGAGGCGGTGCACGGTGACGGGACCGAGCTGGTCATCCTGGGCCAGATGCGCCCCTCCAACAGTGCCACCGTCGTGGAGCACGACCTGGTAGGCCAGACGGTGGCCTCGACCGACTGGCCCCTCGCCGTCCTCACGGTGGAGACCGGCGAGGTGACCAGGGGTGAGGTGCTGCTCGAGTCGGGTGACGAGCCGGTGCGCCTCCACTGCATCCCGGTGCGGTGCGGAGGGACCACGGTGGCGGTGCTGGCCCGACTGGCCGCCGGGGCCGGTCGCCGTCCGGGCCACCTGGAGCGGACCTACCGGGACCTCTTCGACCGCTTCGCCGTCATGATCTCGGAGTCGACGTTCCCATTCCCGAGCGAGGAGGTAGCCACCGAGGAGGCGCCCCGCGTGGGGGACGGTGTCGTGGTCGTCGACGAGGAGGGACGGGTCCGGTACGCCTCGCCCAACGCCACCAACGCCCTGCACCGCATGGGCATGTACTCCCAGACCGAAGGGCGTCGGCTGACCGATCTGGGCATCGAGGAGTCGGCCATCGAATGGGCGCTGGCCTCGGCCCTCCCGGTGGTGGAGGAGGTGGAGCGGCGACCGGATGTGACGGTACTGCTCCACTGCATCCCACTGATGGCCGACGATGTGGTGACCGGGTGCTTGGTGCTGCTCCGTGACGTGACCGATGTCCGTCGGCTGGACCGCCTGCTCCTGTCGAAGGACGCCGCCATCCGCGAGGTACACCACCGGGTCAAGAACAACCTGCAGACCATCTCGGCCCTGCTCCGCCTGCAGGCCCGGCGTCTGCCCCGCGGTGAAGGCCGGGTGGCGCTGTTCGAGGCCGAACGCAGGGTCCGTTCCATCGCCATCGTCCACGAGATCCTGTCGCGGGAGCCCAGTGACCAGGTCCCCTTCGACGAGATCGTGACCTCCCTGATCCGGATGGCCGAGGACTCGGTCGTCCAGGGGATGGGGCTGACCTTCGAGGTGACCGGTGAGCTGGGTGAAGTCCCGGCCGATGTGGCCACACCGCTGGCCGTGGTACTCGCCGAACTCCTGCAGAACGCCGTCGAGCACGCCTTCACCCATGCCGGCGGGGAGTACGAGCCCGAGCACGGCGACCCGTCGGCTTTGGGGGACCACGGGCCGGTGGCAGGGACGCAACCCCCGGGTCGGATCCGGGTGCACCTGGTCAACGACCTCTCATCCCTGACCCTGGAGGTCATCGACAACGGATCGGGCCTCCCGGAGGGGTTCGACATCGAGGCCACCCAGAGCCTCGGGCTGTCGATCGTCCGCGACCTCGTACGCAGTCAGATGGACGGCACCATCACGATGCGCAACCGACGAGACCAGGTTCCCGGGACCCGCGGGACCATCGTGGCCATCAGGCTGCCGGTACAGGACGGCGACGCCGGACTCTGAATCGAGTCACCGTTGCGCTCGCCGCTGCCACCGGTTCATACCGGGTCCCATCTCCGCCGAGGGCCGGCCAACGGAGCGACCGGCGGCGGTCAGACAGATCAAACGCCGGCCCAGGGGCCGGCGGACGGGTAGGTGGCGAGGAACTGCGGGCGAACGGTTCGGGTAGTCAGTGCCGAGGGATCGGCGCCGGCCGGGAGGTGGGGTTACGAAGCCCGGCGGCGGGCGGCCAGCCAGGCCTTTCGGAGTTTGCGGCGCTCCTCCTCGGAGGTCCCGCCCCATACGCCCGACTCCTGATTGGTGGCCAGGGCAAAGTCGAGGCAGGGCTCCTGGGCGTCACAGCCACGACAGACCCTCTTCGCCGCCTCGATCTGGTCGACCGCGGGCCCCGTCGTCCCGATGGGGAAGAACAGATCGGGCTCAGTGCTGCGACAGGCGGCGAGATAGCGCCAGTCACCGTCGTCCCAATCGACCGTACGGTTCCACATAAGGGCCACGATGCTTCCTCCGCTCCCGTTCCCAGGATTTCCTGTTTGTGATCTGTTTCACATAGCTCGGCGCCAAGCTGTCACCGGCCGTTCAGGTTTCGTTCACTAGAGTAATCACCGGCACTGCCCGGTGCAACCGGTTCTTGTGTCGGAATGCCCCCTGTTCCGCCCGGTTCGGGCGTCCGGAGTGGGCCAGCCCGAGGAGGATCCGGAGCGATGACGGTACCGGCGATCCAGGCCCACCGGGGTAGTGCGGACCTGGCCCTGGGCATCCGGGAGAACACCATCGAGGCGTTCGTTCGCGCCCAACTCCTCGGGGCCAACGGGGTGGAACTGGATGTCCGGAGGTCGGCCGACGGGGCCCTGGTCGTCCATCACGACGCAGTGATCCGGGGCGTCGGCCCTGTCCATGAGGTAGCGTCGGGCCAACTCCCCGAATCGGTCGCCCTCCTGCCCGCCGTGCTCGAGGCCTGTGACGGTCTCGAGGTCAACATCGAGCTGAAGAACCTGCCGGGGGAGCCGGGGTTCGACCCCGACGACGCCATGGCGCGGCAGGTGGCCGACCTGGTGGTGGCGGCTGGAAGGGTCTCCACGGTGGTCATCTCCTCGTTCTGGCCGGGCTCGCTGACCGCCGTACGCGAGGCCCGATCCGAGCTGGCCACAGGTCTTCTGCTCGCCCACTGGTTCGATGGTGCCGAAGGAGTGGCGCTGGCCGTCGAGCACGGCTGCACGGCCCTCCACCCCCATGTCTCGCTGGTGGATGCGGCACTGATGGTCGAGGCCCACCGCGCCGGGCTGGCCGTAGCGGCCTGGACGGTCAACGAGCCACGGCAGGTGGACCACCTGGCGACCCTCGGCGTCGACACCGTCATCACCGACGACGTGACCGCTGCCGTGGCGGCCCTGGGTGGGCGGTGAGGCCCGGCCCCGGTCGGCCCGGTCCAACCGGCTGAGACCGCTCCGCAGGGGTCCTGACCGGGTGGTTCGGGCCGGGTCGGCGCCCGCGCCGGAGCGTCCGGAGTGGGCGAGGTCCTGACCAGGCAGGACGGCCCGATTAGCCGAGGGGCCGGTTTTCAACAACAATGCACGCCCATGAACGTCGTTGTCTGTGTGAAGCAGATCCCCGATCCTGCCGCGCCCGGCGCGCTGGATCCGGGGACAAAGAACCTTGTCCGAGCAGGAAAACTCATCCTGGACGATTCCGATGCCTACGGCGTCGAAATGGCACTCCAGCTGGCGGATGCCGCCGGTGGTGGGGAGGTGACCCTCGTGTCCATGGCCCCGAACGGCGAGACGTCGGGGCTCCGCACTGCGCTGGCCATGGGGGCGGCCAAGGCCATTCTGATCAGTGACGACTCCCTGGCCGGGACCGATGCCCTCGGCACGGCCAAGGTGTTGGCGGCGGCCATCCGGCGGGCCGAGCCGGATCTGATCCTGGCTGCCACCGAGTCCACGGACGGCTACACCGGCACCACCCCGGTGCAGGTGGCCGAGTTGCTGGGCCTGCCGTCGGTCACCTTCGCCAAGAAGGTCGAAATCACCGGTGACTCGGTCAAGGTCGAGCGCCAGACCGAGGCGGGCTACGACGAGGTCGAGAGCCCGCTCCCGGCCGTGGTCACGGTGACCGCGGGGGTGGTCGAGCCGCGGTATCCGTCGTTCAAGGGCATCATGGCGGCCAAGTCGAAGCCGGTCGAGACCCTCACGGTCGCCGACCTCGGCCTCGATGCCGGCCAGGTCGGGTCAGCTGGCGCCCGCCAGGAGGTCACCGACGTGGCCGATGCCGAGGCCCGCTCGTCCGGCGAGATCGTCGTGGACGAGGGTGAGGGCTATGCCCGCGTCATCGAATTCCTCGAGCAGCTGAAGGTCCTCTAGGACCGGTAGGAGAACAAGCACACATGTCTGTCGACAAGATCTGGGTCCTCGCCGAAGTTGCGGACGGGGCCCCCATCACCACGTCCCTCGAGTTGATCACCGCCGCCCGTGAGCTGGCCGGAACGGTCGAGGCCGTCGCTTACGGTGACGCCACCGCCTCGGTGGCCGGCACCCTGGGCGAGTACGGCGCGACCACCGTCCACGACGTGGGCGACCTCGGCGGTGCCCTGCCCGGAGCGCCCGTGGCCGCCGCCATCGCCGCCGCCGTGGACTCGGGGAACGGACCCGACGCCATCCTGTTCCCGGCCACCTATGACGGTCGGGACATCGCCGGCCGGCTGTCGGTCAAGCTGGACCGTCCGGTCCTGACCAATGTGGTGGGCCTCTCGGCCGGAGACGGCGGATTGGTCTCCCAGCACGCCATCTTCGGGGGTAGCCAGATCCTCACCGCCCGGTTCACCGCCGACGGCCCCCAGATCTTCGTGGTCAGGGCCAAGTCCTTCGCCGCGGAGCCTTCCGGTGGAGCACCGGCCGCCGTGGTCGCCTCCCCGGCACCCGATACCGGTGCCACCGGTGCGGCCCGGATCATCTCCCGCCACGTGGAGGAGCGGAGCGGACCCAAGCTCGACGAAGCCAACGTCGTGGTCTCGGGTGGGCGCGGGCTGGGCGAGAAGGACCAGTACGCCCTGATCGAGGAGCTGGCCAGCCTGCTGAAGGGCGCGGCCGGGGCCAGCCGGGCCATCGTCGATGCGGGCTGGGTACCCTACTCGCACCAGGTCGGCCAGACGGGCAAGACGGTCAAGCCCACCGTGTACGTGGCCTGTGGCATCTCGGGGGCCACGCAGCATCTGGTCGGGATGAAGAACTCGAAGAACATCGTGGCCATCAACAAGGACCAGGACGCGCCCATCTTCTCGGTGGCCGACCTCGGCATCGTGGGGGACGTGCACAAGGTCCTACCGCAACTCATCGAGGCGCTGAAGAACCGCGGCTGACCGGGTCGGTCACGGCCGGATGACCCGGCCGGTCGGAGAAGGGTAGGTGCCGGGCCGAGCCGGAGACAACGCCGGGAGTGCCGGCGCCCCCCAGCGGCGGTGAGGCCCCGTTTTTCGGGCGGGGCGTGCCATACTGGGGCTTCAGCGTCCCCTCGTGCACAGATCCCCCGGGTGTGAACCTCGCCTCCTTCCGTCGCCGCAGTCATCCGTCCATTGACGTGAGCCGCGACGGTTCGTGGGACCTGACGCCCGGATCGACGCTAAGAATCGGGGCCGTCCGTGCCTAGGCCGGTCGAGGGAACCAGCCCCTACCTCCCCGGACTGGACGGCATCCGCGCCATCGCCGTGCTGTCGGTCATCGTCTTCCACCTCAATTTCAGCTGGGCCTCGGGAGGTCTACTCGGCGTCCAGGTCTTCTTCGTGCTGTCGGGGTACCTGATCACCGATCTGCTGGTGGCCGAGTACCGCCGCCACCACGGGATCGCCCTGGCCCAGTTCTGGATCCGCCGGGCCCGACGGCTGTTGCCCGCCCTCTTCGTGGTGCTGTTCGTCACCGTGGGATGGGCCACGTTGTTCGATCGCAGCCAGCTGGCTGCTTTGCGGAGCGACCTGCCCTCGGGCATCTTCTACTTCAGCAACTGGTGGTTCATCTTCCACCACATCTCGTATTTCGCCAGGTTCGGACCGCCCTCACCGCTCGGACACCTGTGGTCCCTCTCCATCGAGGAGCAGTTCTACCTGATCTGGCCGCTGCTGGTGTTGGTGGCCATGAAGTACCTCCACAATCGTCGCACCATGGTCCTGCTCACGCTGACGGCGGCGGCGGCCTCGGCCATCGAGATGGGCGTCCTCTTCGTGCCCGACGGCGATCCGACCCGCGTCTACGACGGCACCGACACCCGCGCCTTCGCCCTCTTCATCGGAGCGGCCCTGGCCATGGTCCTGCCCCGGAGCCAGACCTTCGCCCCGGTGTCGGTCAACGCCCGGCGACTCCTCGACGCCGTGGGCGGGGCCTCCCTGCTCGGCATCTTCCTCATGTTCTGGCTGACCAGCCAGTACGACTCGTTCCTCTACGAGGGCGGCATGGTGCTCCTGGCCGTGCTCACGGCGCTGCTGATCGCCGTGACCATCCATCCGAGTTCGCATCTGGAGCTGATCCTCGGTTGGGAACCGCTCCGTTGGGTCGGTGAACGATCCTACGGGATCTACCTGTGGCACTACCCGGTGATCGTGCTCACGACGCCGCTCAACGCGGCGCCCAGTCTGATGCGGGCCACCCTGCAGATCGCCGCCACGATGGTGCTGGCCGCACTGTCCTGGCGGTTCATCGAGCAGCCGGTTCGACACGGCGCGCTCGGGCGGCAGTGGGAGAGGATCCGGGACCGCCAGTGGACCTGGCCCCACCTGCGGCCGGTGGGATGGGTGGTGGCGGCCGCCGTCTCGATCAACGCCATCTTGTGCACCGTGGGCCTGGTGGGATGGGTGTCGGCCTCCGCCGCTGATCCCGCCTCCCAGGTCACCAGCATCGTCCCCCACGTCCACCATCACTCCGGTCCGTCGACCACCACCACCGACGTCCCGCCGCCGCCCGGTCAGGGCGTAACCGCCATCGGGGACTCGATCATGGTCGACGCAGCCCCCTATCTGCAGTCGGCACTACCCGGGATCTCCATCGATGCCCAGATCGGCCAGCAGCTCACCCAGGTCCAGGCGTCCGTCCGCCAGTTGAAGTCGGAGGGGGCGATCGGAAACCGACTGATCATCGAACTCGGTACCAACGGCCCCTTCTCGTCGGCCCAGCTGACCACTCTGCTCGACTCGCTGGGTCCGGATCAACGAGTGGTCCTGGTCAATACCCACGTACCCCGTCCGTGGCAGCAACAGGTCAATGACACCATTGCCAGCGTGGCCCAGACGTATCCCAATGCCGTGTTGGTCGACTGGGCCACGGACAGCGCCAACAACCCCCAGTACTTCTATCCCGACGGGGTGCACCTCGATCCCGCCGGTGCGAAGTACTACGCGTCGTTGCTGGTGCAGGCTCTCGATCAACCTTTGACCAGAGCCGACGTCCGCTGAACCGTTCCCCGGGGCGAGTCCCGGCGGCCAGTCGGCCGGGGTCGAACCGCTGCGCTCGGCCGGTCGGGCTGGGCCGGAAGGATGTCGGACTCAGACCAGGGGCCAGGGATACGGCGGCCGATCGCCGAGCGGTTCGGGGAAGGTGGCGGTGTGGAGCAGGCGGCCGATGCGATCGAGCATGGCCCACTGCTCGTCGTGGTCGAGGAGCCTGTCCAGATCGTCGGGAACATCGCCGGCCAGCACCTCGAGATCCTGGAGCATCCGGTCGGGAACCGGCTCGTCGGCGAAGTCCCAGATCACGGTGCGCAGCTTCGGCTGACGGTGGAAGCAGAGGCCGTGGTCGATCCCCCAGAGGCGACCGCCGTCACCGAGCAGGACGTGGCCGCTCTTCCGGTCAGCGTTGTTGGCCACGATGTCGAATACGCACATCATCTGGAGCGTCTCGACATGGTCGCCTTGATCGAACAGGGTGAAGTAGTGCTGCTCGTAGTCGGCCGCCACGAACAGCTGCAGCGATCCTGATCCGAACGGACCGTCATGGCGCTCCACGGTGGGCGGCACCAGTTGCCAGCCGAGGGCTTCGGAGAGTGCATAGGCCGCCACCTCGCGGCGGTAGAGACCTTCGGGGAAGTCCCACAGGGACTGCTCGCCCCTAGCCGGCTTGTACACGCCGTGCAGGGTGCCGGACGCAGAGGCGTCATCGCCGGTCACCGCGGAGGCCCCGTCGTGACCGTTGTGCTCCGCATCGCCCGCCGCCTCGTCGCCGGTGCCGTCCTCCAAGGCGACGAGGAAGGTCAGGTTCGAGCTCCACGGCAGCCGACCCACGACGGAGAGCTCGCTCTCGTGCAGCCGTTCGGTGATCGACTCGAGCCCGGGGCCGACCGCAGGGCTCCAGCCGTTCACACCGCCGGCGGACGGTGGCCGTTGGTCCGCGGGCACTCGTGTCCTGAAGGGTCGAGGGGCGAGCCGCAGAGGGGACAGGGGGGCCGACCCGCTTCGACTAGCCGTGTGGCGTGAATGGCGAAGGCCGCCGCCTGTTCGCGGGAGATGGACAGCCTGGCGATGGCGCCGGCCTCGTCCTCGGGGACCAGTTCCTCGATGACCAGGATGACCCGGTCGTCGGTGTCGTCATAGGAGACGCCCACCGTGCCGACCGCCCAGGCCGGCTCGGTCGGCTCCTCGAGCTCCAGCTCGTCGGGCAGGTGTCCCGGGCGGGTTTGGTCCCGCACGATACGGGCGAGGTAGTCGGCCACCACCGCCACCTGCTGCTTTTCGATCTTGAGGGTCAGCAGGGTGGGGCCCTGCCGGCACTGCAGGAGGAACAGTCGGTCACCCACCGGCCCGACCGTTCCGATGGTGATGCGCTCCGGTGCGGGAAGGTCGTACCCCTCGCTCACGGGACGACCCCGATCCGGGCCGGGTACTGCTCACGGGTGACACGAGACCGGTCATGGTCCATCCGACGGGCACCGGGGGCGCTCATGAGATCGCCAACTCGCCGAGCGCCCCCGTGGAGTTCACGGCGAGTATGTGGGGACCGTCCGGGCTGTAAGCCAGAACCGAGACCGAGCACGGTGACACACTGAGTCGCTGGAACAGGTCGAGGGGTGTGCCGGCGGCCGCGGCCACCGCGGCCTTGATGGGATCGGCATGCGACACGGCCACGATGGTCTGGCCGGGGTGGAGTTGGACCAGTCGGCTGATGGCCGAGGTGATCCGGGCCTGCATCTCGAGGAAGGACTCCCCTCCCGGGAACCGGAATCCGCTCGGCGAGTGCTGGACCTGGGTCCACTCGGGCTTCTTGGCCAGGGCTGCGAGTCGGGCCCCGGTCCACTGTCCGAAGTCGCACTCGAGGAGTCCGCGTTCGGTGCGGACCCGGAGACCGAGCTTCCGGGCGATGGGCTTGGCCGTCTCGAGCGTCCGTTCGAGGGGCGAGGCGTAGACGGCGACAGCCCCGGGCCGGTCCGGACCGGCCAGCGCGGCGATCCGGGTGGCCACCGCCTCAGCCTGGACCGCGCCCTCGTCGGACAGATGGAGGCCGCCGGCCCGGCCCGGGAGCACCTTGCCGGTGGTCGGCGTCTTACCGTGGCGGACCAGCAGGACCACGGTGGGACGTTGGGGAGTGTTCTTGCCGCTGGCCACGCCCGTTCACCGTACTCTCTCCCCGGTGGGCCCCCTCCACCGGCGCACCGGACACGGGGCGACGAACCGGTCCGACCCACTCGAAGGCGACCCCCGGCCCTGGTCCGGTCAGTCGGAGCCGCCCAGCCCCGCTCCGACCAGGGGTCGGTCCGGGAGCTCGAGCTCGATGCCGGCAGGACAGGGGGCGAGGCCTCCGGGCCCACCCGTGCCGTCGAGGCCACCGAATCCACCGAATCCTCCGGATCCCCCGAGTTCGCCAGGTCCGTCGGGGCCGGCGTCAGGAAGCACCGGGTCATGGCTGTGGTCCTCGCGGGACAACTTCGAGGGCCACCAGTTCCACCGGCCGAGCAGGACCACGACGGAGGGAACCAGCAGGGTGCGCACGAAGAAGGTGTCGAGGAGGATCCCGGCGGCCAGGCCCAGCCCGATCTCTTGGACCTGGGTGCCGCCCGTCGCCGTCAGTACCCCGAAGGTTCCCGCCAGGATGAGCCCGGCCGACGTCACGGTAGTGCCCGTGGCCTCGACGGCCCGACGGACGGCCACCCGCAGGGGAGCGTGGTGGGCCTCCTCACGGATGCGGGTCATCACCAGGATGTTGTAGTCCTGTCCGAGCGCCATGATGAAGATGAACATGAAGAAGGGGAGGACGAAGTTGATCCCGTCCTGCCCGCCGATCAGTTCGAACACCAGTACGGCCAGGCCCAGCGACGCCAGATAGGAGAGGCCCACGCTGATGACCAGGTAGAGCGGCGCCACCAGGCTGCGCAGGACGATCGCCAACAGTAGGGCCAGGACGATCATGACGATCGGGATGATCGTCATCAGATCGTTGCCGGAGATGGTGCCCACGTCGGAGGCCTCAGGGGCGTACCCGGCCACCCCTGAGTTGGTGGCCCCGATGTCTCTGGCCACTGCGGTGACGACGCTGCGCACGGCGGGGATGGCATCCGCTGCGGCCGTGCTGGTCGAAGGGCCGGCCGTCAGCGACGTCTGATACTCGACCGTGGTCCCGTCCGCGCTGATGAACTGGGCCGAGTCCTTGTAGGCCGTGTACTCGGCGGGGGTGAGCGAGACCCCGTCCGGCATCGACACCGGCAGCTGGGCGGCCGGGCCGAGGGAGGCCAGCTGGAGGTGGGCGTTGGTCAGGTCGTCGGCGGACACCAGCACCCCGTCGGGGTCGAGGACGCTGGTGACGGAGGCGAACTGACCGGATCGCGTCAGCCCGTCGAGGGCCGTCGACAGCACCTGGGGGTCGTTCCACACCGAGGTGGGCAGTCGGAACAGCACCGCTGTCGGGTCGGAGTCCGAGGAGGGGAACATGGCCTGAAGAACGGCCTGTCCACGGCCCGAGTCCGAACTGGCCGGGGCCGGAGGATCGCCGAAGCCTGACGGGGAGTAGGCCAGCATGGACAGCGCCAGTCCCCCGAAGATCACCAGGCCGACGATCAGCGTGAGCACCGGCCGGCCGACCACCTTGCCGGCGATCCGCCCCCACGCACCGCCTCGGTGCTGGCCGGGCTGGGGGATGCGAGGCCAGAACACGCTGCGCCCCAACACGGCGAGCAGGGCGGGCAGTAGCGTCAGGTTGGCCAGCAGGGCCACGGCGATCCCGATGGCCAACGCCGGGCCGAGGCCCTGGTAGAGGCCGAACGTGGCCACCACCACCGCAGCCAGGGCCCCGATGACGGTCAGGCCGGAGAAGCTGATCGACTCACCGACCTTGCACAGCGAGAACGAGACAGCCTCGTCCACCGGCTTGCCGCGCCGCAGTTCCTCACGGACGCGGAAGATGAGGAAGAGGCCGTAGTCGGTGCCCGCCCCCAACAGCACCACGGTCAAGAGGATCGGGGTCAGGTCCGAGACCTGGACGCCGAGATGGGCGGAGACGGCGATGACCGGTCCCGCCGCGAACATGGCCACCACCGAGGGGAGGAGGGCGACGAACGGGGCGAGCAGCGCCCGGAAGGTCAAGAAGAGCAGGGCCAGGATGAACAGGACCGAGAGCAATTCCGTGAGGGTCTGGGTATGGCCGTTCTGGTTCTGCTGGTCGACCGCCGAGGCCACACCGCCGGTGAGGTGCATCGCCAGTCCGGGAGGGGTGCCCGAGGTGGTGAAGGTCGACCGGAGCCCGGCCACCGTGTCCGTGGCCGCCTTGTCCGTCGAGCCGGGCGGCACCGACAGTTCGACCATGGCCCGGCGGGCCTGCCCGTTGGCCGATGCCCCCTGGTCCACCACGGAGGTGACCCGGGGGATCGAGCGCATGGCCTGCTCGGCCCGGACGATGGCGGCGTTGTCGGCCTCGGTCAGCGAGCCGTGGTCGGCGGAGGCCACCAGGGTCACCGTCGAGGTCGTCTGGGGATTGAAGGGCAGGGCCAGTCGGTCGGCGAGGACGCTGGCTGCAGTGGAGGGCAGGAACTGGGCGTTGGAGGACTTCTCGACACTTGAGAGTGCCGGGAGACAGACCATCAGGAGAACGGTGACCACGATCCAACCGGCGATGATGAGCCAGCGGAACCGTACGGTGAACCGGCCAAGGGCGGCGAACAAGCGGGTGGTCCTCCAGAGATCGTCGGTTGTTCCCCTGGCACCCGATACGCCGACGAGAAAACGGCGGGCACCTGGCACTTCCGGGACGTCGCCAGGGCCGATCGGTCAGCATTTCGTGCCTGGCCCCGCCCGTCCACCCTAGGGGCATCGACCCGGGGATTTCAGGGACTTTGGTCCCGAATCGACCGATTATTACGAGATTTTCACGTGAGTCCGGGGGTCGGTCCGCTGGAGTTTTACGCGGGGCTCAGGCGGGGTCGGGGAGGAGCCGGGGCATAGGCACCGCCGTCTCCGGCCAGCGCCGCCGACTGACTCGGGCCAGCCTCTGGAGCAGGGCGATGGCACCGGGGTCGTCATCTCCGGGACGGGTCTCGATCGCACCTCCGGCGATCATCCCCTCCAACAGCTCGCGTCCGGTGTCCGTCCTCACCATGGTGAGCGTCCAGTCGTTGAAGGCCCCGATGCCACCGGTGGAGATGTCGGCGTGCTCGGCGGCGAAGTCGGGACAGGACTTGCAACCCTCACGGGTCCAGGCATGGGCTTCCTTCAGGGGGATCTCGTGGTACCCGCCGTCCCGGGTCCAGACCTGGAACACACCCTTGATGTTCATCTTGGCGATGTCGGCCCGGGCGATCCCGTACCGGGCTTCGAACAACTCGGGGAAGATGGCGTCATCGAAGGTCTTCGAGCACATCAACCCGATGGTGAGGGACAGGCGACGGGCGATCTTGCCGGCCTTCCGGGCCTTCATGACCGGTGCTGCCGACGCCTGACAGCCCATGCCCACGAGGGCGATGCGCTCGGCCCCGGCCTCGATGGCCAGGGGATAGGCCAACGGGTTGGCCGAGTACGTGTACCGGGACCCGGCGGCCGCTAGCACCTCGGCCCGCGTGGTGGCCAGACCGGGTACGGCCTTCCAGGTGGAGCCGTCGCCCTCGAGGTTGGAGACCAGTGCGGCGTCGATCATGTCGTGCTCTAGGGCCCAGATCAGCAGGGCGGAGACCAGGCCACCGTCCTGGCCCAGCTCCAGGATCTCCGGATCGGTGGCCCGGATCAGCAGGATGTCCTGGGACACGCCGGCCACCTCGTTGGCGGTGCGCTCCCGGCCGAACAGGTGGGTGTCGATCTCCGGCTCCCAGAGGCGGAAGCGGGGACAGGCACGCGTGCACATGGTGCACCCCTTGACCCCGTGGGTGCAGCTCTCGGGCCCGCCGTCGGCATCGATGTGGAACGGCTTGTACTTTCCCCCGGTGTCGTCGTAGGACAGGACGTCATAGGGACACGCCACGATGCAGCCGGCGCAGCCCGTGCACAGCCCTGACGTCACGACTTCGGTGAAGAGCTCGGCCCAGTGGGGCTTCTCGGGAGGCATGGCCCAACCCTAGCGAGAGCGGTCGGGCAGGGGGTGCGGCGAGCCGACGACGAATGGTGTGGCGGCCGCACCGACCGGTGGGAGTGGGCGGTGCGGCGGGGTGCCGACAGCGGTTAGCTACCCTCGGACCGTGCCCGAGATGCTCGAAGTCGAGACCTACCGTCAGCTGGCCGTGGCCGCCCTCGACCGTCCGATCGCCTCGGTGGTCAGCCCGGATGCCTGGTTCTTGAAAGGAGCGGCCACCGGGTCCTCGCTCCGGCGAGTCCTCGTCGGGAACCGGTTCGTGGCCGCCCGGCGGATCGGGAAGCTCCTGGTGCTGGACGTCGACGCCGGCCCGACGGTGGGCATCCGGTTCGGGATGACCGGCACCCTCATCGTGGACGACCAGGCCGGGGTGGACCAGATGCGCTACGCCCCGAAACGCCGTGACCCGGTGTGGGACCGGTGGATCGTCCGGTTCAGGGACGGCGGCTCCCTCGTCGTCCACGATCCACGACGGCTCGGCGGGGTGCTGCTCGACCCGGATGTCTCCGTGCTCGGACGGGACGCCTTCGCCATCACCCGGGCCGAGCTGGCCGCCACGCTACGGGAGTCCCGTGCCCCCCTCAAGGCCCGCCTGTTGGACCAGTCGAAGGTGGCCGGGATCGGGAACCTCATCGCCGACGAGCTGCTGTGGCGGGCGGGCCTCTCGCCGTTGCGCCCCTCCGACTCCCTCACCCCGAACGAGGTCCGCCGCCTCCACGCCCATCTGGCCCGGACCCTCGCCGACCTCACCTCGGGCGGTGGGTCCCACACCGGCCTCCTCATGGAGGACCGCCGTCCCGGTGGCCGCTGCCCGCGGGACGGATGCGAGTTGATCCGGTCCACGGTGGGGGGGCGGACCTCCTGGTGGTGCCCGGACCACCAGGTCTGATTCCCTCTGGGTCCGCTCCGATCCCGGCACCGCCCGGAGCGTCGGGACCCACAGAACAGGACCAGCCGGGACCACCCCCGGCTTACGCCCGCCGTCGCCCATCCGCACTTGACGGCCCATATAGTAAGTGCACATACTAAAAACATGTACCAACTGAGCGCAGTGCACGTCACCTCCACCGCCCCACCTGCCGCGTTCTTCGGGCGCTGGGCGGACATGGACAGTTGGCCGGCGTGGGACCACGCCATCCGGTGGGTGCGGCGGGACGGCCCCTTCGCCGAGGGTACCCGGGGCAGCCTCAAGCCGAAGGCGGGGCCGAAGGTCCGTTTCGTGATCGAGACCCTGGTGCCGGACCGCGAGTTCACCGACCGCTCGACCATGCTCGGCGCGTCGCTGACGATCCGCCATCTGGTCGAGGTGCTCGACGACGGTCGGACCGGCGTTGCCGTCGTCGTCTCCATCGACGGACCCCTGGCCCGGCTGTGGAAGCTGTTCGTGGGCCGCAGCATCGCCGAGTCCACGCCGGCCGGGCTCCGTCGCCTGGTGGCGATGATTGAGGCCGAGGGATCTGCCGGGGCTGGGGGCGGGGAGGCGGCCATCGCGGAGCACGACGAGTGACCTGTTGGCTCGGTGTGGTGACCCGCGACCACGTCCAACGGGCGGTGGGGCTCGGGATCGCCCAGATCGGACACGGGAAGAAGGCCGGGTTGTCCCGGATGCGGGCCGGCGACGGCCTCGTGTACTACTCACCCCGGCGTTCGCTCGACAGCACGGCGGCGCTCAGAGCCTTCACCGCCATCGGCAGGGTGGCCGACGACGAGGTGTGGCAGGCCGACGAGGAGGGCTTCGCTCCCTGGCGACGACGGGTCGAGTACGACCGCAACGCCGCCGAGGTCCCCGTGGCCCAGCTGCAGGCTGACCTCGAACTGACCCAGGGACCGAACTGGGGCTACCCGCTCCGGCGCGGGCTGGTGGAACTCAGCCGCCATGATTTCGAGCGCATCGCCCGGGCCATGGGGTCACCGATCGTCCCGGGGCCCGACACATGAATGACCACCCTCGACTGACCACGGGCTTCGACCGGGAGGAGGAGAGTACGGGCCTGCTCCTGTGGCAGGTCACCAACCGGTGGCAGGCCGCCCAACGGGCCACCCTCAAGCCCTTCGGCCTCACCCATGTGCAGTTCGTGCTCCTGGCCTCGCTCCTGTGGCTCGGCCCTGACGGACCGGTCACCCAGCGCCGGCTGGCCGACCACGCCCGCACTGACCCGATGATGACGTCCCAGGTGGTGCGGGTGCTCGAGCGCCGCGACCTTCTCGTCCGGACGGCCCACTCCTCGGACGGTCGGGCGTGGTCGCTGTCGGCCACCGACGCCGGGGCTGCACTGGTCAACCGGGCCATCGTCGCCGTCGAGGCGTGCGACGAGGCCTTCTTCGGATCGCTCGGGACCGAACGGTACGCCTTCACCAGGGCTCTGGCTTCCCTGGCCGGTCCCGCGGCCTGAGGCCGGGTGCGTGCCCCGAGTCGGATCCCCCGGCAGGGGTTCAGCCCTCCAGTTCGGCCAGAACCTTGGCGGCGTGGCCGTCCGCTTTCACGTGGTACCAGGGCCGGGCGATGGTGCCGTCGGCGGCGATGAGGAACGTGGAACGGATGACACCAACGGACTTCTTGCCGTAGAGGGTCTTCTCCCCCCAGGCCCCGTAGGCCTCACCGACCGAGTGGTCGGCATCGGTCAGGAGAGGAAAGGTCAGACCGTACTTGGCCCGGAACTTCTGGTGCTTCTCGGCACTGTCCCCTGACACCCCGAGGACCGGCACCTTGGCCCGGGCGAAGGCGTGGAGATTGTCGTTGAACTGACACGCCTCCTTGGTGCAGCCCGGCGTGTCGTCCCGGGGGTAGAAGTACAGGACGAAGCGCTTCCCGGCGAAGTCCTTGGAGGAGACCGTCTTGCCGTCCTGGTCGGGCAGGGTGAAGGCGGGTGCCTTGTCGCCGGCTTCGAGTTTTCCCATGGTCGGCATCCTTTCGTCGGGGTGCGCCGGACCGGGTTGGTCCGGACCTCGACACAGTAGGGGCTGGAATGCCACCCAGCATCCGGGTCACTCCTGCGTGTGTCGCGTGGCGATGAGGGTGGTCCCGAAGGGCACCGCGGCAAGGCCGAGGTAGGTGGCCGATTCGCTCCAGTGACCGGTCAGGTGATGGAGCCGGTCGACACTCGCAGGGTGCCGTCACGGGGGCCCCTGCGGGTCCGGTAGCGGCGTCCCAGCCCCTCAGTCACCAGCGCGGTGGTCATGGCGATTCCTCTCTTCCCGGTCACGAGCCACGGAGTCTTCATGGCTTCGGCAGCCAGGGTGGAGATGGATTCGTCGCCGAATCCGGCCGCCCGTACGGCCCTGATCCACTCCTCGAGCCGGCTCAACTGGAGAGCCTGATTGTCCGGCACCTCGGACAGGGACCGCCTGAAGGTCCCGCTCCCGGGACGGCCCTCGGTCAGTCCCTTGCCCTCGAGGTCCCGGTAGGCCCGGTGGACGGTGTTGGGGTTGATGGCGACCTGACGGACCACGTGGCGCACGGTGGGGAGCTGGTCTCCGGGTGGCAGAAGGCCCAGGCGGAAGGCGTGGCGGACCTGGTCGATCCACTGTCGGTAGGCAGACACTCCGGATTGCCGGCCAGGCCTGAACTCGATGAGCGGACCGGGCTCCCTACCCCCGGATTTCGGCCCGTTCCACGGGTCCCCGCCCGGTTGCTCGCCTTCTGACCTGGTGTAACGGTGGATACCGGGTAGACTGGTGTGCGTGATCGAGCTGGTGCTCGGTCACCGGGGTCTTCCTCATCCTGTTTCCGGCCTGCCGACGCAGTCCGGACGATGGCCCGAGGCGGGCCCGCAGGCATCCGTGAATGGCACGGTGTCGACGGTCGGCATCCGGCCGTCACTGAACGATGAGAGAGAGCTTCTGAACCCATGACCACCGTTACCGATCCGTCGGATCGCGTCCTCGATCCGTCCGATCTCCCGCCGGTTGAGGCCGGCTCCGCACCTACCTTCGCCTCCCTCGGCGTCGACCCGTCCCTGGTGAAGGCCCTGGCTCATCAGGGGATCACCACCACGTTCGCCATCCAGGCCATGACGGTGGCCGATGCCCTGGCCGGCCGCGACGTCTGCGGCAAGGCCAAGACGGGCTCGGGCAAGACCCTGGCCTTCGGCATCCCGCTCCTCCAGCGCACCATGGCGGCCCCGTCCACCGAACCCGGTCGTCCCCGGGCACTGGTGCTCGTGCCGACCCGTGAGTTGGCCGTCCAGGTCAGCGAGGTCCTCGAACCGCTGGCCAAGGAGGCCGGCCTCCGGATCGTCGCTGTCTACGGCGGGGCGGACATCGAACGCCAGGTCAAAAAGCTCCGCCGCGGCGTGGACGTGATCATCGCCACCCCCGGCCGCCTGATCGACCTCGGCGACCGCGGCGAGCTGTCGGTGGCCGACATCGAGACCCTGGTGCTCGATGAGGCCGACCGCATGGCCGACATGGGCTTCATGCCCCAGGTGGAGTGGGTGCTCCGACGCCTCGAACGCGACCACCAGACCCTCTTGTTCTCGGCCACGCTCGACGGTGCGGTGGACCGGCTGGTCAGCCGGTACCTGACCGATCCCGTCCTCCACGAGGTGGCCTCGGCCCACACCACCGTCGACGCCATGGAGCACCGGTTCCTCGAGGTGCACCAGATGGACCGGGTCAAGGTGTGTGCCGCCATCTGCAGGAATTCGGAGAAGACCCTGGTCTTCGTGCGCACCAAGCGGGGTGCGGACCGACTGGTGGAACAGCTCCGGAAGGAAGGGATCCGAGCCGACGCCATCCACGGCGACCTCCGCCAGTCCAACCGTGAGCGGACCCTGAAGGACTTCAGCGAGGGCAAGCTCCCCGCCCTGGTGGCCACGGACGTCGCCGCCCGCGGCCTCGACATCGACATGGTGGACGTGGTGATCCACTTCGATCCGCCCGAGGACCACAAGGCATACCTCCACCGCTCGGGCCGTACGGCCAGGGCGGGCGAGGCGGGCCTCGTCGTGACCCTGGTCCAGTGGAACCAGGTCCTCGAGATCGAGCGCATCCAGACCCGCATCGGGCTCCGTTCGCCGATCGTCGAGATCTTCTCCAACGACGCCGCGACTGAAGGATCTGGCCGCGTGGAACCCACTCGGGGACTGACGCCCCCGTCACCCCACCGCGACCCGGCCGGTCGTTCTGGCCGCGGTGCCGCGCCCGTCGATCGAGGATGGTCCCGTGCCTGAGCGACACTTCACCGCACCCATGACGGTGGGCGCCGGCACCGAAGGGGTCGAGCGGATCCTGGTTGTCACCGCCCACCCCGACGACGTGGACTTCGCCGTGGCCGGGTCGGTGGCCGTATGGACCGACGCCGGGGTGGAGGTGGCCTACTGCATCGCCACCGATGGCGAAGCGGGAGGTGACGACCGTTCCGTGGCCCGGGGCGACATGGCGGCGATCCGCCGTGTCGAGCAGACCGAGGCCGCCGCGCAGGTGGGGGTGAAGGACCTGACTTTCCTCGGCTTCGCCGACGGCCGGCTCCAAGTCGACCTCGATCTCCGCCGGGACATCGCCCGGGTCATCCGACGCTTCCGTCCCGACCGGGTGGTGGCCCAATCCCCAGAGCGCAACTGGGCCCGGATCTACGCCAGCCATCCCGACCATCTGGCGGCCGGCGAGGCGACCGCGTGTGCCGTCTATCCCGACGCCCGCAACCCCTTCGCCTTCCCCGAGCTGCTCGACGAAGGGCTCGAGCCCCACACGGTGCCCGAGCTGTGGATCATGACCACCGACCGTGCCGACCGGGCCGTGGACACCACCGGCTGCTTCGACCGCAAGCTGGCGGCCCTGCGCTCCCACCGGAGCCAGGTGGGCGACGGTGACCACCTGGAGGAGCTGCTCCGGAGCTGGATGTCCGGCACCGCTCTCGCCGCCGGTCTACCCGACGGCCGGCTGGCCGAGGCATTCCACGTCGTCTCGACGGCCTAAGCGGCGTGACGGACGTCATGGGCCCGACCAACTGGGCCGTCCTCCAGCATGTGGCCCACGAGGGCCCCGGCCTGATCGGCGACGAGCTCATCCGGGCCGGCCAACCCGTTGACGTGGTCCGCCTGGATCGTGGGGAAGGACTGCCAGCGTCGGGTGCGATAGGCGGACTGGTGGTCATGGGCGGTCCCATGGGGGTCCACGACGGTCACGACCACCCCTGGCTCCCGGCCGAGCGGGAACTGATGGCGGCCACCGTCGTCGCCGGGAAGCCGGTGCTCGGGGTCTGTCTCGGGGCCCAGCAACTGGCTGCTGCGCTGGGCGCCGAGATAACCACCGGGGAGGTTCCCGAGATCGGTCTGGGTCGGGTGGAGCTGACCGCCGCGGGCCGCCTGGACCCGGTAACCGGCCCGGAGTACGGCGGTCTCTCGACCTCCACCATTCCGTGTGTGCACTGGCACCAGGACACCTTCTCCCTCCCGGAGGGAGCGGTCCACCTGGCCGCCTCCCGGTTCTTCCCCCATCAGGCCTTCCGCTGGGGCGACCGGGCCTACGGCCTGCAGTTCCACGTGGAGGTGGACCGCCGGTTGGCCCGGGGATGGGAGCCCTACCTCCCGGACGGGATCACCCTCGACCCGACGCAACTTGCCGAGGTGGAGACGGTGGGGCACCGGTTGCTCCGGCGGTTCATCCAGCGGGCCCTGACCCCCCGGGGTGCCGGGGTGGCCGGCCACGGCGGCACGGTGCGTACCGACGAGGTGGATGGATGACCGGACCCGGCGACACCCTCACCAGGGAGCGCGGTCCGAACGGACCCGACGAGGCGGTCAAGCCGCGGTTCCGTGGCGTACTCCACGAGGTGGCGTTCTTCGTCTCACTGGTTTCCGGAGCTGCCCTCATCTGGGCCGCGCCGACCACCGGCTCGAAGCTGGTCATGACGGTGTACGCCGTGTCCATCTCGCTACTGTTCGGCGTGAGCGCCCTCTTCCACCGGCACACCTGGAGTCCGGTGGGGCGTCGGCGGATGCGCCGGGCCGACCACTCCACCATCTTCATCGCCATCGCCGGGTCGTATACCGCGGTAGCGGGCATCGCCCTCACCGGCTGGGCCCGGACCGCCGTGCTCGCCATCGTGTGGGGCGGGGCGGTGGTGGGGATCGCGCTACGCCAGCTGTGGTTGGACGCGCCGAAGTGGGTGATCGCCCTGCCCTACGTGGTGGTGGGGTGGGCCGCCGTGGCTGTCCTGCCCCAGCTGTTCAGAGCCCTGGGCGGGACGGGTTTCACGCTGCTGCTGATCGGTGGCCTGGCGTACTCGGCCGGGGCGGTCGTCTACGCGCTGAAGAAGCCCGATCCGGCTCCCGGTGTGTTCGGGTACCACGAGGTCTTCCACGCCTGCACCATCGTGGGTGCCGTCCTACACTTCGTCGTGATCGCCTGGTTCGTGCTGCCCCTGGCCGGCTGAGTCCAACCGCCGAATCGGGATGGTCGGTGGCGGTCGGGGAGGCGGCAGTCCGACCGGAACGGCCCCCGGGGCTATCCGGCCATCTGGCGGAGCATGTACGGGAGGATCCCGCCGTGGCGGTAGTACTCGGCCTCCATCGGAGTGTCGATGCGCAACCGGGCCTCGAACTCCACGACGCGGTCGCCGTCCTCCGCGCGTACGGTCACCGTCTTCGGGGTCACGCCGTCGTTGAGGGGCTGGAGGCCGGTGATGGTGAACACCTCGTGGCCGGTGAGACCGAGGGATGCGGCGTTCTGACCCTCCGCGTACTGTAACGGGAGCACCCCCATGCCGATCAGGTTGGAGCGGTGGATGCGCTCGTAGCTCTCCGCCAGGGCCGCCCGGATCCCGAGCAGGGACGTGCCCTTGGCCGCCCAGTCCCGGGACGAGCCCGAGCCGTACTCCTTGCCGGCCAGCACCACCAGGGGCACGCCTTCGGTGGCGTAGCGCTCGGCGGCCTCGTAGATGGTGGTCTGCTCGGCGTCGGGGAGGTGCAGGGTAATGCCGCCCTCCGTACCCGGAGCCAGTTGATTGCGCAGACGGACGTTGGCGAAGGTGCCCCGCACCATGACCTCGTGGTTGCCCCGCCGGGCGCCGTAGGAGTTGAAGTCGGCGCGCTCGACCCCCTTGTCGGCCAGATAGTGGCCGGCCGGTGTGGTCGGACTGATGTTGCCGGCCGGGGAGATGTGGTCGGTGGTGACGCTGTCTCCCAACAGGGCCAGGACTCGGGCCCCTTCTACGTCGGTGACGGGCGACGGCTCCATGGTGAGCCCCTCGAGGAAGGTGGGCCGCAGTACGTAGGTGGAGTCGCGGTCCCAGCTGAAGGTGGTACCGGTGGCCGTCTCCACCGCCTGCCACCGTTCGTCTCCGTCGAACACCGCGCCGTACCGCTGGCGGAACATCTCCGAGGTCAGGGAGGTCCGGATGGCCTCGGCGATCTCCTCGGGCGGTGGGCCACAGATCGGACAGCAGCACCGGCCGCCCGTCGGGGTCGGTGCCCAGCGGGTCGGTGGTCAGGTCGATGTCCATGGTGCCGGCCAGGGCGTAGGCCACCACCAGCGGGGGAGAGGCCAGGTAGTTCATCCTGACATCGGGGTGGATGCGCCCCTCGAAGTTGCGGTTCCCCGACAGCACGGACGCCACGGACAGGTCGTGGTCGTGGACCGCCTCGGAGATCCCCGGGAGCAGCGGTCCCGAGTTCCCGATGCAGGTCGTGCATCCGAAGCCGACCAGATCGAAGCCCAGCCGGGCCAGCGGTTCCGTCAGGCCCGCCCGGTCCAGGTAGTCCATGACCACCCGGGATCCCGGGGCCAGCGTGGTCTTGACCCACGGCTTCGGGGAGAGGCCGCGCTCCACGGCGTGCCGGGCCACCAGGCCGGCCGCCACCATGACCTGGGGATTTGACGTGTTGGTGCAACTGGTGATGGCGGCGACGACGATGGCGCCGTCCTCCACCGTCGCCGTGGATCCGTCGGAGAGCGTGGCCGGGCCCGAGCGGGGGTCCCGGCCGAGGGCTTCGCGGTAGGTGGTACCGGCTCCGGCCAGGGTGACCAGGTCCTGAGGCCGGGCCGGACCGGCGATGCTGGGCACCACCGTGGACAGGTCCAGTTCGATCGTCTCGGAGTAGACCGGCTCCACCCCGCCGACCACGTGGAACATGCCCTGCTCTCTGGCGTACGCCTCCACCAGATCGACGTGCCTGTCGTCCCGACCGGTGAAGCGCAGGTAGTCGAGGGTCACCTCATCGATGGGGAAGATGGCGCAGGTGGCGCCGTACTCGGGGGACATGTTGCCGATGGTGGCCCGGTTGGCCAGGGGTACCGCCGCCACACCGGGTCCGTAGAACTCCACGAACTTGCCCACCACGCCGTGCTGGCGGAGCAGGTGGGTGATGGTCAGCACGAGATCGGTGGCCGTGGTGCCGACCGGCTGCTCACCGGTGAGCCGGAAGCCCACCACTGGGGGGAGGAGCAGCGACAGGGGTTGGCCGAGCATGGCCGCCTCCGCTTCGATTCCGCCCACGCCCCAGCCGAGGACGCCGAGGCCGTTGACCATGGTGGTGTGGGAGTCGGTCCCCACCAGGGTGTCGCAGAAGGCCTCGCCGTCATCGGTGGCGAACACCACCCTCGACAGGTACTCCAGGTTGACCTGGTGGCAGATGCCGGTGCCGGGGGGAACCACCCGGAAGCCGTCGAAGGCCTGCTGGGCCCAACGCAGGAGCTGGTAGCGCTCGATGTTGCGCTGGTACTCGATGTCCACGTTCACGTCGTAGGAGTCGGTATGGCCCGACGACTCGGCGATCACCGAGTGGTCGATGACCAACTCCACCGGTACGAGGGGGTTGACCCGGGCCGGATCGCCGCCGAGCTCCGCCAAGGCGTCACGCATAGCCGCCAGGTCCACCACGCCGGGCACCCCGGTGAAGTCCTGCATGAGCACACGTTCGGGGGTCAGGGCGATCTCGGCGGCGTCCTCACTGCCGAACCCGTGCCGTTCGGGGTGGTCGCCCCAGCTGGCCACGGCCTCGATGTCGGCCGGTCGGACGGCCAACCCGTCCTCGTGGCGGAGCAGGTTCTCCAGCACCACCTTGATCGAGTAGGGCAGTCGGGCCACGTCGAACCGGTCGGCCAGGGCGTTGATCCGGTAGATCTGATAAGTGGCGTCACCGACGGCGAGCGCACTGCGGGCGCCGAAGGAGTCGGGGGCGCCGGAAGCGGGGGTCTGTGCCATGACCCCATTCTGCCACCGGTCCGGACTCGACGGACCGGTGCCCTCCGTCCGGTCCGTGCCCGTTAGGTGCGGTTGCGGTAGCGCCGGACAGCCAGCGGGATGAGGACGATCAGCAGGCCGATGGTCCAGGCCAGGGTCTGGATGACCCATTTGGATGCGGGTCCCCCGATGCCGGTCATGAGGGCCCGACAGGCACTGACCGTGACGCTCACCGGCTGGTAGGTGGCGAAGCCCTGCAGCCAGCTGGGCATCGAAGTGACCGGCACGAAGGCGGACGACACGAAGATCAACGGGAAAAGGATCGGGAAGGACATCACCTGGGCCGTCTCGCTGTTGGGGGCTGACAGCCCGATGACGGCGAATCCCCAGGAGAGGGCGTAGGCGAACAGCAGGATGAGGAGGATGGCGGCCAGGTAGTCCAGCACGCCGGTGGTGGG
The DNA here is from genome assembly GCA_963831535.1 of uncultured Acidimicrobiaceae bacterium. Classification (GTDB taxonomy): domain Bacteria; phylum Actinomycetota; class Acidimicrobiia; order Acidimicrobiales; family RAAP-2; genus Bog-756. Next base: position 198,284 of record CAWHQP010000006.1, read on the forward strand.
CCGGAATCCGACGGCGAAGCCGACGGCGGTGATGATGATCACCACGAAGACGTTGCGGACCATGTCGGCGGTGGTCCGCCCGGTGAGTACAGCCGAGCGTGACATGGGGAGGGCCCGGAAGCGCTCGATGAGTCCTTTCTGCAGGTCCTCGGCCAGACCGATGCTGGTGCTGACGGCCCCGAAGGCCACGGTCTGGACGAAGATTCCCGGCATCAGGTAGTTCACGTAGTGGCCCCCGGGGACCTTGATGGCCCCGCCGAACACGTAGGTGAACAGCAGCACGAACATGATCGGCTGGACCGTCGAGAAGAACAGCTGCTCGGGGATGCGCAGGAGGGCCAACAGGTTCCGCTGGGCGATGGTCACTGTGTCCGATACCGCCCAACGGAGCCGGGCGAGCGGGGAGGTGGCGGGTGGTCCTCCCGAGACGGACGGTGCGGTGATGGTGGTGGTCATGAGAGCTCTCCGCTGACGATGGGCATGGCTTCGCCGGCGGCCTTCCGTCGGGACCGCCTGCGCCTCTTTTTCTCGGGGTCGTCGGTCTCCCCGGCTTCGTCCTCGGCCCTCCGACCGGTCAGCTCGAGGAACACGTCGTCCAGACTCGGCTCGCGCAAGGTGAACGCGGTGGGTGTGATCCCCGCCTGGTCGAGCGAGCGGAGGCCGGCCATGGCCGAGGCGGGACCGTCGTCCACGGTCACCTCGACGACGGTGCCGTTGACCGTCGGGGTGTGCGACCCGAGGGATCCGAGGAGCTCGGCGGTCCGGTGGGCGTGGTCGATGGAGTCCAGCCCGACCTCGAGGACGGTGGCCCCCAGGTTGGCCTTGAGCTCAGTCGGGGTGCCTTCGGCGATGACGTGCCCGTGGTCGATGACCACCAGGTCGTCGGCCAGCCGGTCGGCCTCCTCGAGGTACTGGGTGGTGAGCAGCACGGTCGTACCCCCGCCGACCAGGCTCTCGATGACCTCCCACAGGTCGTTCCGGCTCTGGGGGTCGAGCCCGGTGGTGGGCTCGTCGAGGAAGAGCACCGTCGGTCGGGCCACGAGAGCGGCGGCCAGGTCGAGCCGCCGACGCATGCCGCCCGAGTAGGTCTTGAGGGTGCGATCGCCGGCGTCGTTCAGATCGAACTGCGTGAGCAGGTCACTGGCCCGGCCGGTGATGTACCTGGGGTCGAGGTGGTTGAGCCTGCCCACCATCCGGAGGTTCTCGCGACCGGTGAGGTTCTCGTCGACGGCGGCGTACTGGCCGGCCAGGCCGATCAGGCTCCGGACCAGGCCGGCCTCCTTGCGCACGTCGTGGCCGAGCACCCGGGCCGACCCGCCGTCCGCTTTCAGGATGGTGGTGAGGACGCGCACGGCGGTGGTCTTGCCCGACCCGTTCGGCCCGAGCAGACCGAACACCGTCCCCTCCTCCACGGCGAAGGACACCCCGTCGAGGGCCCGTACCTCGTGCTTGCCCTTGAACGTCTTCTCGAGAGCGTCGGCTTCGATGGCGAGCGGCATGGACTGGGGATCCTGACTGGTTGACGGGAGGGGTGGGGCCGCACGGCGGCCCCCACGACACCGTGGCCCGGGGCCTGCCGCCCCACCGATGCCCGGCAGTCACGACAGCTATCACGACCAGGGCGACCATGACGTCTCCCTCCATCTTACGGGTGCCCGGGCCCGACCCCGTCGCATGGGTCCGGTGGGACCGGTGCACCGTCGACGGCCCGCCGGTAGCCTCGTCCCATGCAAAAGGGCGACCAGGTACAGGACTTCGAACTCCGTGACGAGGATGGCAAGCCGAGGAAGCTGAGCGAGCTGGCTGGCTCGGGCCCCGTGGTGCTGTTCTTCTATCCGGCGGCGATGACGTACGGCTGTACCAAGGAGAGCTGCCACTTCCGTGACATGAAGGCCGAGTTCGATGCCGTGGGCGCCCAGCGGGTGGGGATCAGTGCCGACCAGGTGGAGAAGCAGAAGCAGTTCTCCGAGAAGCACTCCTTCGACTATCCGTTGCTCTCCGACCCCGACGGTGCCGTGGCCACCCAGTTCGGCGTCCGGCGGGGCTTCGCCAAGCTGTCGCCCACCAAGCGGGCCACCTTCGTGATCGGACCGGACCTGAAGGTCATCGAGGTCATCCAGAGCGAAGTGCGCATGAACGTGCACGCCGACCGGGCTCTCGAGGCACTGAAAGCCAACGCCACGGCCTGAGCGGGTCCGGAGCGTCCCCGCATGGGGGCTGCGCTGATGGGATGCTTTCCCGATGGATCTCCGGCCGTCGAACCGACGCGTATGACCCCGGTTCCGGGATCCGGGCGGGTGGAGCAGTTGGCCCAGGCGGTGGCCGAGCGCGTGGTGACCATCGTCATGGATGCCATCGACATCGACGCCCTCCTGGAGCGGATCGACGTGGACGCCCTAATCTCGAGGGTGGACGTGGACGGTGTGGTCAGCCGGGTGGACGTGGACAAACTGATCGACCGGGTCGACGTCGACAAGATCGTCAGCCGGGTGGACGTCGAAAAGATCATCGAACGGGTCGACGTCGAAAAGATCATCGAACGGGTCGATATCGACTCCATCATGGAAAAGACGGAGCTGGGTTCGATCATCGCCCGATCCACCACGGGGGTGGCATCCGAGGTCCTCGATGTCGTCCGGGCCCAGGGGGTGGGTCTGGACGACTTCTTCGCCCGCTGGGCGAACCGGGTCCTTCGTCGTCCGCCCGACTCGCTGCCCCTGGGTCCGGGGGTCCCGGCGATCGCCCCCCCGTCTCCCGCCGAACTGAACGCCGGGGGGACCTAATGGCACCGAGCGCCATGCCCGAGCCCATCGAGGGTCGCCAAGGTCACTACGCCGGGGCGGTGAGCCGGCTGGTGGCCTTCGGGGCCGATGTGGGTGCTTCGTGGGGGCTGTTCACGCTGGGGGCGGCCGCACTCTCCTTCACCATCCAACTGGCGTCTGGGACCAAGTTCACCCTGGCCAACCACCAGATCGCATCTCTCGTCGCCGCGGTCGTCTGGGAGTTCGTGTACTTCGCCTACCAGTGGACCCTGAGCGGCAAGACCATCGGGATGGCCGTGCTCGGGATCCGGGTGGTCAAAACGGACGGCACACCCATCGGCGCCCGCCAGGCGATCATCAGAACTGTGACCTTCCCCCTCAGCATCATCGTCTTCGGCCTGGGATTCCTGGGGATCCTGACCAACCGCAACCGGTACGCCTGGCACGACCGGTTGGCCGGCACCGCCGTGGTGTATTCGTGGGACGCCCGGGCGGCCCGGCTCCGCTGGCTGGCCAAACAGGACTCCCCGGCGCCGGCCAAATCGGACCCGGTGCCGAACGGGGCCTCCGCACCCACCTGAGCGCCCGATCCCGGGCACAATGCCAGTGTGCCGGTCGTCCACAAGGCAATCCCCTGCCGCCACGTCGAAGAGGGTGTGGGGTCGGTGCCCGACGGGACCTGCGGGGGTCGTTCCCGTTGACCGCCCCCGGCTCGTCGACAGGGGAGATCGACGCCGTGTTCCGTTCGTTGTTCGACGAGCACGGTCACCGGGTGTTCTCGGTGGCGCTTCGGTTGACCGACGGACGACCGGAGGCCGAGGAACTGACCGTGGACACCTTTCTCCAGGCCTACCGTTCCCTGTCCGCGTTCGATGACGAACGGCTGGACACCCTCCGAATCCGTCCCTGGCTGAGCGCCATCCTGGTGCAGCTGTGGCGCAGCCAGGTTCGCAGCGCATCGCGCCGCTCCGCGCCGACGCGGCCACCCGAGGCCATCGGGCCGGGTCCGGTGGATCCGGCCACCCCTCTGCTCAACCTGTCTGATCGCCAACGGATGGCCGTCGTGCTCCACCACACCGGCGGCCTGCCCGTGGCCGAGGTGGCGGAGGCCCTGGGATGCTCACCGGGAACGGCCGCGTCACTGGTGAGCGCTGACCGCACGGCGATCGTGGGCCCTCTGCTCGCCGACGACGCCGACGGCGGCCGACACGGCGCCGGGATCTCGCAGCGCGCACACCGCTCCGGGCCGGCACCGGTCGACCTGATGGACCGGATCGTCGCCCGGTGGGCCTTCGTGAACGGTCCGGTCGAGGACGCCTACGTGGCGTCGACCAGTGAGGGGATCGCCAATGTGGTCCCCGCATCCAGGGTTGCCGGACCCGAACAGTTCGCCACCGAGTTCAGCCGGACCTTCGGGCGCCCGCTCCTGGCGGCCGTGCTTCCTCCCGATGGGGTGGCTGAGGCCCTCCGGACGGGCCGGGCCACCGGGCTCCGGCTCGATCTCCGGGGCCGCACGGACTTCGAGCGGGCGGTCCTCGCGGTCACCGGCCGGATTCCCCCGGGGGAAGTCCGCCCCTACGCGTGGGTGGCCACCGAGATCCGGCGGCCCCGTGCCGTCCGGGCCGTCGGCACGGCGCTCGGCCACAACCCCGTCCCGCTCCTCATCCCCTGTCACCGGGTGATCCGATCGGACGGCAGCATGGGTCAGTACGGGGGGTTCGGTACGGTCATGAAACGGCGCCTCTTGGAGGGCGAAGGCATCGATGTCGACCAGTTCGAAATCCTGGCCCGAGGTGGATCCCTGGGTGGGCGGTGACGTGAGTCACCTGATGGGCATGCCCCTATGCCAGCTTGCGACCGCGGCCGGTCACGACCGGGGCTGCGGTGGCCTGACCGAGGCGAACGGTGCAGGCCGGCTTCGCCGTCCACGGTGGCGTCGGGTCGGTGGCTGAGCGGTGACCGGGCTGTTCCCCCGGCCGCCGGAGATCGTGGCCCCCGGTGCCGTCCTCGTGCCCGGTTGGCTCGGGTTCGAGGACCAAATGAATCTCGTGGAACGCTGCCGTCATTGGGGTGCGCAGGCCGGAGGATTCCGCTCGCCCCGTATGCCCCGGGGTGGCGTCATGTCGGTCCAGATCGCCTGTCTCGGGTGGCACTGGCTGCCCTACCGGTACTCACGCCGGGTGGACGACGACGACGGACGGCCGGTGCCGCCAGTCCCGGATTGGCTGGCCCGACTCGGCGCCAGGGCCGTGCACGACGCGGTGTCCGTCGATCCCGGCATCGCCACCGCTCCTGTGGACCCGACTGCCGAGGGGACCGATGGCTATGTTCCCGATGTGGCTCTCATCAACTGGTACGGCCCCGGAGCCCGCATGGGCATGCACGTCGACCGGGACGAGAAGGTCCCAGCCCCGGTGGTCTCGTTGAGCCTCGGTGATTCCTGCACCTTCCGCTTCGGATCCCCGGCCGGGAGGGGTCGACCCTGGACGGATGTGCTGCTCGAGTCGGGGGACCTGTTCGTCTTCGGTGGTCCCTCCCGTCTGGCCTACCACGGCGTGCCGCGGGTCTTTCCGGGGACGGGGCCGCCGGGCCTCGGTGTGGTGGACGGCCGGTTCAACATCACCATCCGAGAGTCGGGACTGGTCGATCCGTCCTGACCGACCGGGTCCGGTACCCGTGGGCGCCGATGGTCGCGGTCCGTCGAACCCTCGGTGATCAGTCCGGGCCGGGGCCCGGGACGGTTCCGATCGGCGCTGAGTCGACCGCGGCACCGGCCCTGAACCGACCAGGATCGGACTCCAGGCGGTGGCGGCAGCGGTCCGAGCAGAAGTAGTGCGTGATGTCCCCGTCGACCAGGGTTGCCGGGGCGTCCGCCGTCGCCACCTGCATGCCGCACACCGGGTCGATGGCGTACCCGCCCCCGCCCCCCAGCCGCGCTCGGTTCCGGTAGGCCCAATAGAGCAGCCCGAACAGCCCCAGAAAGACGATGTTGAGGTATGTGGTGTAGTTCCACGAGAAGTGGGCCGGGGCCACCTCGGGCGGACGGGTGGTCGGTATCAGGCCGGACGCCCTGAAGATGCCCTCGGTGATGAGCCCAGCCGCCGACATCACCCCCCAGAACACGGTGAGCATGCGGAGGGTCAGCCTGGTCCCGTAGTACCGCCGGTAGATGAGGAGGAGGGGGAAGGTAATCAGATCGGCGAAGATGAACGAGATCACGCCACCGAAGGAGATGCCTGCGGACCAGAGCGACGCGGCCAGCGGCACGTTGCCGATGGAGCAGACGAAGCTGATGATGGCGATGAACGGTCCGACGACGACGTTCTCCAGGCTGGTCCAGAACCCGTGTCCGTGCAGGAACACGACGTTCCAGACGTGCGCGGGCACGGCCACGGTGAGGAAGCCGGCCACGGTGTAGCCGATGAGCAGCTCCTTGCGGAGCATGGTGAGGTCGGCCATCGTGTAGGTGGAGGCATCGGCCCACCCTGCCTTCGAGCGCAGCTTCACCGACCACGGCTGCTGCTGGAGGGTTGTTTCCTCGGCCGCTGGGTGCCGGTGACCTTCGTGGGACCCGTCCGAGAGCCGCTCCCGGGCCCGGACCACCAGGCGTCCCCGGAGCCACAGGCCGCCCGCCATCGTGAGGAGGACGATCATGATGATCCCACCGACGAATTCGCTGACGGCGAACTGCCAACCCATCAGCACGACCAGCACGACACCCAGTTCGATGACCAGGTTGGTGGACGCGAACATGAACACGCACACGGCCACGAAGTCGGCCCCCTTGACGAAGATGGATTTGGCCATGGCCGTGGCCGCGTAGGAGCAGGACGACGAGACCATGCCGTAGAACGAGGCACGGGCCACCGAGGCCAGTCGGTGGTCCCCTATGGCCGATTGCATGGACCGGCGGCTCACGAACGACTGGACGGCGCCGGACAGCCCGAAGCCCAGGATCAGCGGCCACAGGGTCTCCCAGAACATGAAGAATCCCTCACGGAGGCTGCGGCCGACCGTGTCGATCCACGGTGCGGTGGCCGCCAGTATCACGGCATCACCGGGGAGACCTCGCCGCCGGATGGCGACGGTCCCGGATCACCCTCATGAACGCACCAGCCGGGCGATGGCGGCCGATGCCTCGCGGAGCTTCTCGGTCGCATCGTCGCCCCCTGAGCTCACAGCCTCGGCCACGCAGTGGGCCAGGTGGTCATCGAGCAGGGCCAGGGCCACGGACTGGAGGGCGCGGGTGGCGGCGGATACCTGCTCGAGCACCTCGATGCAGTAGCGGTCCTCCTCGACCATCCGCTGCAGGCCGCGCACCTGGCCCTCGATGCGTCGGAGACGTTTGTGGATCGCCTCCCTGTTGTCGTCGTAGCCCGGCGCCATGTCGCCCTCCTGGTCGTTCGCGAATGGACTTCCTACGGTGAGGGGCCGGTGCCGACGCAGGCGCCCACACCGATCTGCAGGACGGTTCGGGCGATGCCAGCGGCCCGGACCTATACCCTCTGGGGGTATAGGATATCGTGCCCGGGTGGTTGATGAACCGGGCCCTCGCTGGCCGGTCCGGAAACCTCACTGCGGGTACGCCGCCCCGGCGGGCCAGCCTTGCCGGCCGGGCTCGAATCGGGCCCTGCCCCGGCTCCGAGGAGTGCCCGAAATGGCTCCGGCCGGGCCCGATGCCGCCCCGGAAGGGACTACCAGCCCTTGGGCACCAGTCCCTGATCACCTACCCTGTGCAGGTTCGTCTGTCCGCGATTTCTTGGGACAGAACAACGTGCCCCCGGCAGGACTCGAACCTGCGCCACCGGCTCCGGAGGCCGGTGCTCTATCCGCTGAGCTACGGGGGCGACGGTGGGCCGATGGCCCGGGTGCCTCGGCCCGGGCGATTCCGGGCCGGGGGCTAACTGTAGTGCGACACCGTGGCTGCACACCCCGTGGGCTCCCGGTGGTCCGGTCCTGAGGACGTATCCTCGCAGCAACATGTCCACCCGAGACCTTCTGGCCCAGGCCATCAGCCGTGCCGTCGTGACCGTCGCCGAGCGCGACGGCCTGGCCCTCGACGCCGAACCGGGTTCGGTGCACCTCGAGCGCCCTCCCCGGCGGGAATTGGGTGACTGGTCGACCAATATCGCCATGGTCAACGCCAAGCGGGCCGGGACGAATCCCCGGGCCCTGGCCGAGTCCCTGGTGGAGGTGCTTGTCGCTGATCCTCCGAGCCACACCTCGTCGATCGAGGTGGCCGGGGCCGGATTCATCAATTTCCACCTCGATGACGGGTGGCTCTACGACGCGTTGGGCGAGTTGCTGGAGCAGGGCGAGGACGGCTTCGCACGGCCAGATGTAGGTCACGGTGAGCGGGTCCAGGTGGAGTTCATCTCGGCCAACCCGACCGGACCGATCCACGTGGGCAACGGGTGGTGGGGGAGCTACGGGGACGCTCTGGCCCGCGTCCTGGCCCGTGCCGGCTATCAGGTCAGCCGGGAGTACTACGTGAACGACACCGGCGGTCAGATCCGGACGCTAGGCGACAGCCTGTTGGCCCGACGTGCCGGTCGTGACGTCCCCGAGGGCGGCTACGCCGGCGAGTACGTGACCGAGCTGGCCGAGGCCTATGACGGCCCCGACGACGTGACGTCAGCGGGGCGGTGGGCCGCGGACCGCATCCTCGATCACATCCGGTCCACCCTGGCCTCGGTGGGCATCGTCTTCGACGAGTGGTACAGCCAGGCCTCCATCGAGGAGAGCGGCGCGGTGGACGAGACCATCGCCCTGTTGGACGAGCGTGGCCTGGTCTTCCATCAGGACGGCGCTACGTGGTTCCGGGCCACCGAGCTGGGGGACAGCCGCGACCGGGTGCTGCGGAAATCCAATGGTGACGCCACCTATCTGGCCGGTGACCTGGCCTACCATCGCGACAAGTTCCTGATTCGCGGGTTCGACCGGGTCATCGACGTCTTCGGCGCCGATCACCACGGTCAGGTGGCCAGCCTGATGGCCGGGATCGAGGCACTCGGGATCGACCCGGCCCGCCTCGAGGTGAAGTTGGGCCAGATGGTCTCCCTCGTCGACGGGGACGAGGCCGTCAAGATGGGCAAGCGGGCGGGTAACGCCGTGTCCCTCGACTCCCTGGTTGCCGACATCGGTCCTGACGCCACGCGCATCTTGAGCTTGATGAGCTCTCTGGATCAGGCCACCACCTTCGACCTGGCCTCGGTGCGGGAGCAGTCGGTGGACAATCCGGTGTTCTACGTGCAGATGGCCAGTGCCCGTATCGGTGGCGTCGGCCGCAAGGCCGTTGAGCGCGGCGTGGACCGGTCGCCCCTCGCCGGGGTCGACCTCGCCCTGCTGGTGCATCCACGCGAGCTGGAGCTCATTCGCTGCCTCGAGGAGCTGCCCGAAGTGGTGGCCGACGCCGCCACCGACCGGGCACCCACCAAGGTCACCACCTGGGTTCGTCGCCTGGCCGGCTGCTTCCACGGCTTCTATCACGACTGCCCCATCCTGGCCGACGACGTTGAACCTGGCCTGGCCCAATCCCGCCTGTGGCTCGTCGAGGCCACCCGCATCGGTCTGGCCGTCGCCCTCGGGCTGCTCGGGGTGTCGGCTCCGGAGGCGATGTGACCGGGGCCACCGAGACCGGGCCCACGGCCCCGATCGAACCGGGGCTCTTCCCCATCACGGCGACCATCGACGGAAACGGGAGGCTCGGGGTGGGCGGGCTCGATCTCGCCGACCTCGCCGAGGAGTTCGGTACGCCCCTGTTCGTCTATGACGAGGCCCATCTGCGGACCCGGTGCCGCGATGCCGTAGAGGCGTGGGGCGACGGCGTGGCCTACGCCACCAAGGCCTTCCTCTGTATCGCCATGGCCCGGCTGGCCTACGAGGAGGGGATGTGCCTCGACGTGTCCACGGGGGGTGAGCTGCATGTGGCCCTCACTGCCGGGGTCCCGGCTGATCGCCTGGTGCTCCACGGCAACAACAAGTCCGATGAGGAGCTGGCGGCGGCACTGGCCGTCGGCGTAGGTCGGATCGTCGTCGACTCATTCGACGAAATCGATCGAATCGAGCGACTGGTGCCCGAAGTACCGGTGACCGAGGATCCGCACGGCGACATACCGTCGCGCCGTCGCCCCAAGGTATTGGCCAGGATCACCCCGGGCGTGGAGGTCCACACCCACGAGTTCGTGCGCACCGGGCAGGAGGACTCCAAGTTCGGATTCGGTCTGGCATCGGGAGATGCCGCTCTCGCCGTGGACCGACTCGCCGCGCTCGACCGGGACGGAACGGTCGAGTTCGTGGGCATCCACGCCCACCTGGGCAGTCAGGTCTTCGCCCTGGCCCCGTTCGTCCAGGCCATCGAGGTGCTGGCCGCATTCTTCGCCCCGCTCGATCTGCCCGAGCTGGTGGTCGGGGGCGGGCTCGGCGTGCCCTACGTGAACGGGGAGGAGGCACCCCCCATGGCGCAATGGGCCGCCTCGGTCCGTAGGGCCTGCCGGACGGCGGGGATCCCCGACACGGTCAGGGTCACCGCGGAGCCAGGCCGATCCATCGTGGCTGCGGCCGGTATCACCCTGTACCGGGTGGGGACGGTCAAGGACGTACCCGGTCACCGTACCTACGTGTCGGTCGATGGCGGGATGAGTGACAATCCCCGACCGGTCCTCTACGGCAGCGGCTACGAGGCCTTCCTGCCCCGGGAGGCCGGTGCAGCCCGGCCCAGGCCTGTGCGGGTCGTGGGCAAGCACTGCGAGACCGGGGATGTGGTGGTGTCCGATGGTTTCGTGCCCGACGATCTGGAGGTGGGCGATGTGCTGGCCACACCGGTCACCGGAGCGTACGGGCACTCCATGGCCTCCAACTACAACAAGGTGCCGCGGCCGGCAGTGATCTTCGTCGCCGACGGCCGGGCCCGACTGGTGGTGCGACGGGAGACGTTCGACGACCTCATCCGCCTCGACGTCTGATCCCCGGGCCGCCCTCCGGTCAGGCGGTAGCGTGACCGGGTGACCTTGGCGCCCTCCTCCGACCGCGTGGTGCGCATCGCCGTGCTCGGGTGCGGGAACGTGGGCTCGGCACTCGTCGGAATCCTCGAGGACCGGTCGGAGGCCCTGGCTGTTCAGAGTGGGGCCCGAATTGTGGTGGCGGGCATCGCCGTCCACGACCTGACCCTGGACCGGGCCCCCCATGTCCCGCTCGACCTGCTCACCACCGACGCCGTCGGCCTGGTCTCGGACCCGACAGTCGATGTGGTCGTGGAGCTCATCGGGGGACTGGTGCCGGCCGGGGCCCTGGTACGGAAGGCCCTCGAGTCGGGCAAACCGGTGGTCACCGCCAACAAGGCCCTGTTGGCCTCTCCCGACGGCGTGGAGCTGCGATCGCTGGCCAAGCGTCAGGGCGTCGATCTTCTCTACGAGGCCGCCGTGGCCGGGGCCATCCCTCTGGTCCGGGCCCTGCGCGAGTCACTCACCGGGGAACGGATCCACCGGGTCATGGGCATCGTGAACGGAACCACCAATTTCATTCTGACCAAGATGAGCGAGCAGGGCGCAGACTATGACGACGTCTTGGTCGAGGCGCAGGCGCTGGGCCTGGCCGAGCGCGACCCGACGGCCGATGTGGAGGGGTACGACGCCGCGGCCAAGGCGGCCATCCTCGCCGGTGTCGCCTTCGGCTACGACGTGGGTGGTGCCGAAGTGATGCGCGAGGGGATCACCGCCATCCGGGCCGTCGACGTGGAGTTCGCCGAGCGGCTCGGCTACTCGGTCAAGTTGCTGGCCATCGTGGAGCGGATCGGCGAGGACGCCCTGTCGGTCCGGGTGCACCCGGCCCTGGTCCCCAAGTCCCATCCGCTGGCCGGCGTGCGCGACGCCTTCAACGCCGTGTTCATCGAGGGGGAGGCCGCCGGCGAGCTGATGCTCTACGGCCAAGGGGCGGGAGGCCTGCCCACGGCCAGCGCTGTGGTGGGCGATCTGATCGATGCCGTCCGCAACCGCTCGGCTGGAACCACGGCACCCACCCCGGACCGCCGTCCGGCCCGGCTCCTGCCCGAGTCCGAGCTGCGCACCCAGTGCTACATCAGTCTCGACGTGACCGACCGCCCCGGTGTTCTGGCCACCGTGACGAAGGTCTTCGGCGACCATGACGTCTCCATCCGCTCGATGGAGCAGGAGGGGTTCGCCGGTGAGGCCCGACTCCTGCTCATCACCCACCTGGCCCGCGAGGGAGACATCCGCGACACCCTGGCCGAGCTCTCCGTGCTGGACACGGTGGAGCGGATCGGAGGGGTCATGCGGATCGTCGGGGACACCGAATGACCGTCAACCGGAGCGGGACGGCCTGGCGCGGCGTCATCGAGGAGTATCGCCAGTACCTGCCGGTCTCCGACGCCACCCCCGTGGTGACCCTGCTCGAGGGTGGGACGCCGCTCCTGTCGGCACCACGGCTGTCCGCCCGGGTGGGGGCCCGGGTGCTCCTCAAGGTGGAGGGGTCCAACCCCACGGGATCGTTCAAGGACCGGGGGATGACCGTGGCCATCTCCAAGGCTGCCGAAGAGGGGGCCAAAGCGGTGGTCTGCGCGTCGACCGGCAACACCTCGGCGTCGGCCGCCGCCTTCGCCGCCCGGGCCGGACTCACCTGTGCCGTCCTCATCCCCGAAGGACACATCGCCCTCGGCAAACTGGCCCAGGCTCTCATCCACGGGGCCCGCGTCCTTCAGGTGCGCGGCAACTTCGACCAGTCGCTCAGCATCGTCCGCGAGTTGGGCGAGCGCGCTCCGGTCACCGTGGTGAACTCGGTGAATCCGTACCGGATCGAAGGTCAGAAGTCCGGTGCGTTCGAGATTGTGGACGAGTTGGGCGACGCCCCCGACGTCCACTGCATCCCGGTGGGCAACGCCGGGAACATCACCGCATATTGGAAGGGATACCTCGAATTCAAAGAGGCCGGTCGGTCCACGCGGTTGCCGCGAATGCTGGGGTTCCAAGCCGCCGGTGCGGCACCCATCGTCGAAGGCCGTCCCATCGAGCACCCCGAGACCGTGGCCACGGCCATCCGGATCGGCAATCCCGCTAGTTGGTACGGGGCCACGTCGGCTGCGACTGAGTCGGGCGGCGGCATCGCCGCCGTCACCGACGAGGAGATCCTGGCGGCCTACCGCTACCTGGCCGCCGAAGAGTCGGTGTTCTGCGAGCCCGCCTCGGCGGCGTCGGTGGCCGGTCTGCTGAAGACCGGGCTCCCCGACGACCTCGGTCCCGGGGCGACGGTGGTCTGTGTACTCACCGGTCATGGGCTGAAGGATCCCGACATCGCCATCAGCCAGATCTCGGTACCGACGGTGGTGGACGCAGACCTGAGGGCTGTGCTGGACGAGTTGGCACTGGGCTGAACGGTGGGATCGGCGGGGAGATCGTGGGAACGGACGGGTACGTGCCGTGCCCGGCCGACGACCCGGAGTGGCACGGTTGTTGCCGGTATGCCCGTCCGCCTGTACACTGGTGTCACCTTCGCTTCCACAACGTGCCCGACCGGGCTTGTGGGCGGGACTCCCTGTATCGCTTCTTGCGACGCGATCAGCCCGTAGTAGGCGTCGGGGGGAGTAGCTGTCGAGAGACGATCTCGAGACCCGCGACTCTCCACCCCTGAATCCCTGGCAGTGGGACTCACTCCACCTGCCAACGAGGACATGTGAAACGAGGAAGCCGATGACTGCGGAACAGCAGCTCGAGCGCTCGGTATTGGAGGGCAAGGAGCGAGATGAGCTCCACGCCATTGCACAGGCACTCTCTGTGAAGACCAATACCAGAACGAAAAAGGCGGACATGATCGATGGCATTCTGAAAGCCACCGGGGTCTCCGTGGACGACAGCACCCCGACGGGTCCGACCAAGGACAGTGCGGGCTCCACCGACAACGGGGGCACCGCCAACGGCGCGGCGTCAAACGGCCGTCGGTCGGCTCGGTCCAGTCGGGCCGCGGCTACGACGGCTGAGGATGCGAACGGGTCCGGTGCCGACGGCAACGGATCGGACGCTCCGTCCTCGGGTGATGCCGACGCCGGTTCCACCGGGCGCCGGCCGGCACGTGCTACGGCGGTCGTGCACTCGTTCGGGCCGGCCGACGACCTCGATCAGGCCCCCGTCGACCTCGACGAGGACTTCGGCGGCGCGGATTCGGGTGACAACGGGTCCGGGCGCGGCCAGAACAGCGATGGTGGTGGTGACGGAGCGGGACGTGGTGATGCGGCCCGTGGCGATGTCACCGGTGGGCAGCAGGTCGCCGAGGCCGGCCGGCAGGGATCCCAGGGCGGCGGCAACGGTCCCAACAACCAGAACAACCGGAACAACCGGAACAATCAGGGCAACCGCAACAACCAGAACAACCAGAACAACCGCAACAACCAGGGCAACCGCAACAATCAGAACAACCAGGGCGGCGGCAACGACGACGTGGGGAACCGTCGGAGCAACCGCCGGCGCCGGGGCCGTGACCGCCAAGGTGGCGGGGCCGACGGCGATCTGCAGGGTGCGGGAGGCCAGGAGCAGCAGTACCAGGGTGAGTTGATCGCCGTGAAGGGTCTGCTCGACCTGCGCGACGAGGGCTACGGCTTCCTGCGGTGCGAGGGTTACCTGCCCTCGACCAAGGATGTCTACGTCTCCATCAGTCAGGCCCGTCGCTTCGCCCTGCGCAAGGGCGACAGCATCGAGGGATTCTGCCGACCGGCCGGCAGCACGGAGAAGTTTCCGGCACTACTGCAGATCGACTCGGTCTCCTCGCTCGACCCCGAGGTGGCGCGCAACCGCCCGCGGTTCGAGGACCTGACCCCGCTGTTCCCCGACGAGCGGCTCAATCTCGAGATGCCGGGCGAGAAGGAGAACATGACCACCCGGATCGTCGACCTTTTGTCGCCGATCGGCAAGGGACAGCGAGGGCTCATCGTGTCCCCGCCGAAGGCCGGAAAGACCACGGTCATGAAGCACATCGCCCACTCCATCGAGGCCAACAATCCCGACGTCCACCTGATGGTCCTGCTGGTCGATGAACGACCTGAAGAGGTCACCGACATGCGGCGCTCCGTCCGGGGGGAGGTTGTCGCCTCCACCTTCGACCGCCCGGCCGAGGAGCACACGGCCGTGGCGGAGTTGGCCATCGAACGGGCCAAACGTCTCGTCGAGGCGGGTCGTGACGTCGTGATCATCCTGGACGGGATCACCCGCCTGGCCCGGGCCTACAACCTGGCCCAGCCGGCCACCGGACGGATCATGTCCGGTGGCGTCGACTCCGGAGCGCTCTACCCGCCGAAGAAGTTCTTCGGCGCGGCACGCAATATCGAAGAGGGGGGCTCGTTGACCATCCTGGCGACGGCCCTGGTGGAGACCGGTTCGAAGATGGACGAAGTCATCTTCGAGGAGTTCAAGGGCACCGGCAACATGGAGCTCCGCCTCGATCGACGGCTGGCGGAGCGTCGCCTCTACCCGTCCATCGACGTCAATGCCAGCTCCACCCGGCACGAGGAGCTGCTCTTCAACCGGTCCGAGCTCCAGCAGGTCTGGAAGCTGCGCCGGGTGTTGAACGCCCTGGCCAACGAGGGGAGCGCCGCAGCCGGCCTCGAGCTACTCATGGACAAGATCCGGACCACCAAGAGCAATGAGGAGTTCCTGGCCGAGATCGCCAAGGGTCCAGCCACCTGACCCGGACCAGCCCGGATCCGGTGCGGAATAACCGCCGGTCCGGTTCCGTTACACTCACAGCGCCACACGGTGGGTGTCGACAGGCACCGGAGTGCGGCCCTCACAGGAGAAACCCATGAAGACCGACATCCATCCGACCTACGTAGAGTCCTCCGTACGCTGCTCGTGCGGCAATACCTTCACTACCCGTTCGACCAAGCCGGAGATCCACCTCGAGCTGTGCAACGAGTGCCACCCGTTCTTCACCGGCAAGCAGAAGCTGGTCGACTCCGGTGGCCGGGTCGAGCGCTTCCAGCGTCGCTACGCCAAGACGGGCTCGCGCAAGAAGAAGGCGCCGCCCGCCTCCTGAAGGCCCAGCCGTACCCCGGTCCCCACCGCCGTCGGTGGACAGGACCGGCGGGTACCGGCAGGCACCGGAGGTTCCGGCGGCGTGGCGCTACCCTGGCCCCGTGTTCAACGAACGCATGAATGAGCGCATGCAGGAGCTCGAACGCGAGTACGAGACGGTCCTGGTCGAGCTGAACGACCCCAATCTGTCGTCGGACCCCGATCGATTGCGGACGATCTCCCGCCGCCACCGCGAACTCGAGGAGCCAGTCCAGAGTTGGCGGCGCCTCCAGTCCGCCGAATCCGATCTCGAAGCCGCCCGCGAGATGGTGCGGGACTCCGTGGGCGACGAACGGGAGCTGGCCCAGACCGAAGTGGCCCAGGCCGAGCTGGAGGTTACCCGGTTGGAAGAGGAGCTCCGGCTCCACCTGGTGCCGAAGGATCCCAATGCCGGGCGCAATGTGATCATGGAGATCCGGGGGGCCGAAGGCGGGGAGGAGGCCAACCTGTTCGCCAAGGACCTCTACGAGATGTACACCCGCTATGCCGCCCAACGGGGGTGGAAGGTCGACGTGCTCGCCTCCAGCCCTTCGGAGCGGGACGGGCTCAACGAGATCACCTTCGTGGTCAAAGGCGACGACGCCTGGCAGCGTCTCGAGCACGAAGGTGGCCCCCACCGTGTCCAGCGGGTGCCCGTGACCGAGTCGCAGGGAAGGATCCACACCTCGTCGGCTGCCGTGGCTGTCCTTCCCGAGGCCGAGGAGGTCGACGTGGCCATCGACCCGAGCGATCTGAAGATCGATGTCTACCGGTCCACCGGGCCCGGGGGGCAGTCGGTCAACACCACGGACTCGGCCGTCCGCATCACCCATCTGCCCACCGGGATCGTGGTGGCCATGCAGGACGAGAAAAGCCAGATCCAAAACCGGGCCAAGGCCATGATCGTGCTCCGGTCGAGACTGCTCAAGGCCGAGCAGGACCGGCAGTCGGCCGAGCTCTCCGAGCAGCGCCGCAGCCAGGTGGGTGGTGGGGGGAGGTCGGAGAAGATCCGCACGTACAATTACAAGGACAACAGGGTCACCGACCACCGGATCAAGCTGACCCTCCACAAACTCGACCGCGTCCTGATGGGTGATCTCGATGAGCTGACCGACGCGCTGATGGCCGACAAGCGCTACCGGCAGCTGGATGACGAGTGAGGGCACGGTGGTGCCCACGGCCGCAGCCGGAGCCGGGATGATGACCGGGCCGGCCCCTCGTGCCGCCGGGACCGTGGGGCCCGACGACCTCGAGGCCTTCGTGGCCGAACGGATTGGGTCAGCCCGCGAAGCCCGTTGGCTGGTGGAGCGGGTCGACGGGGACACCGGGCGCGCCCTGGCCCTGGCCGACCGGAGAGCGGCTGGGGAGCCGCTCCAGTACGTACTGGGCCGGTGGGCATTCCGTTCCCTCGAACTCAGCGTGGACGGGCGGGTGCTCATCCCGCGTCCGGAGACCGAACAGGTGGTGGAGGTGGCGTTGGGTGAACTCGCCTCCCTGGTTTCGGTTGACCCCGCCACCACGACGGCACCCCAGACCATCGAGGTACCGGGCCGGCCAGGGCCGGTCTGCCTCGACCTCGGCACCGGATCGGGTGCCATCGCCCTCTCTCTGGCCGTCGAGGGCGCCGCTGTGGCCCCTGGCCTCGTCGTCTGGGCCACGGACGCGTCCGGGGATGCCCTGGATGTGGCGGCGTCCAACCTCGACGAGCTGGCTCGCCGGGACCCGGCGGCCGCGGACCGGGTCCGTTTGGCGCACGGGCGGTGGTTCGGGGCGCTCCCCGCCGGGATGGCGGGGACGGTAGACCTGCTGGTGTCCAATCCCCCCTATGTCGCCGAGGCGGACTTTCCTCACCTCGACCCCACCGTGCGGGATTGGGAGCCACGCAGCGCCCTGGTGGCGCCCGATGCGCTCGGTGTGGGCGGGATGGCCGACATCGAAGCGATCATCGCCGACGCAGCCCTGTGGCTGCGTCCCACGGGGGTGATGGTCATGGAGATCGACCCGGCCCAGGCCGAGGCCACACTCGAGGCCGCCCGCCGGGCGGGATGGAGCCGGTGCGGGACCCGACGTGATCTCGCCGGCAGGGTCCGCATGCTGGTGGCCCGGCGGTGACCATGGCCCATGTGCCGATGGCCGGTGACCCGGGGGGCCTGGCCGCTGCGGTGGTGGCCCTCCGCAACGGAGCGGTGGTGGCCGTGCCCACGGACACGGTGTACGGACTGGCTGCAGACCCACACCAGCTGCGTGCCATCGAGCAGCTCTTCACCCTGAAGGAGCGCCCGACCACGGTGGCCCTGCCCGTACTCGTGTCCGGCCTGGATCAGCTTCCGGCGGTGTGCGGACCGCTCGAGCGGGCGGCCGAGCACCTGGCCGGTCGGTACTGGCCCGGTCCGCTCACCCTTGTCGTCCCCCGGAGGCGGAGCTTCACCGCCGATCTCGGTGGCCCGCCGTCGGCCCGCCAGACGGTGGGTGTCCGATGGCCCGACCATCCCGTGATCCAGAGTCTGTGCCGTCAGCTCGGGCCGCTGGCCGTGACCAGTGCTAACCGGCACGGGTCCCCACCGGCCACACGGGCCTCGGAGGTGGCGTCGATCTTCGCGGGGGACCGGGGGCTGGCCATGATCCTCGACGGGGGTGTCTGCGACGGCACCCCGTCATCGGTGGTCGAGTGTCGGGGTCCGGCCGTCCGCAGCCTCCGTGAGGGATCCATCCCGTGGCGTGATCTCCTCGAGGACAGCCAAGGATCCCGGTCGGACCGGTTCGACCTGGAGTCCCGCACGACGCGTTCGGTTTCGGCTGGGGGGGCCGACCGCGGCGAGCCGGGAAACCGACTCCCACCATCCGCTACCATCGCCTGACGAGGGCCGCGGACCCAGGAGGGGATCACTGTGTTCAAGAACATCGTTGTCGGCACGGACGGGTCGGAGACCGCCGCCGCCGCGGTCGCTCTGGCCGTGGGACTGGCCCGTGACCAGGGCGCCAAGCTCCATCTTGTCGTCGGCGTCCACACCCCCACCTCCGTGGCCGTGCCGGCCGGCGGGGCCAACGTCTCCGACCCCCTGGGTGGAGCTGCGCTGCGGGGGGTGGCCCAGCGCATGCTGGAGGACGTCGCCGGGGACGTCGAGGGATTGGAGACCGAGATCCACACCGGCGTCGGGGATCCCGCCGATGTCATCATCCGCATCGCCGACGAGGTGGGAGCCGACCTCATCGTGGTGGGGAGCAAGGGTCTCCGAGGCACCCGGAGGATCCTCGGATCGGTCCCCAACTCGGTGGCCCACAAGGCCGGTTGCCACGTGCTCATCGCCCGCACCACCTGAGTAGAACCGGGTCCGACGGGGCGGAGCATCGGGCCGGTGGGGTTGACGGTCGGCCTCCCGGCAGGGGACACTGGTAGCCTGATGACGATGACTTCCGACGCACGCAGCACCGTATTCATTATCGACTAGGCACATACCTGACCGGTGTGTGCCCTTCGACCGTCCACCTGGTGGACGGTTTTTCAATTGGGGCCTCCTCTCCAACCAGTGCTCGGCGACGGGTGCAGGGACATGGCGGAGGCGCCATCCCGATTGGGGTAGACCTCACAGGGAGGTGGCAGGCTGACCGGGACGGAGCCGGTGAGTGATCCGGCACCTCCCGGCATCATGGGACATCAGGCGAGTTGAAGGGCCCGAGAGGAGGGCCCGAGAACAGGAGAGGACAGGAGCACCGTGGGAAGTTATCGAGTTGGTCTGATCGGAGGCGACGGGATAGGTCCTGAGGTGGTCGCCGAGGCCCTGAAGGTGGTCCGTGCCGCTGGCGTCGTCCTGGAAACGACCGAGTACGACCTGGGCGCCGACCGGTATGTCCGGACCGGTGACGTGCTGCCCGATACGGTGCTCGCCGAGCTCCGTGACCAGGACGCCATCCTGCTCGGCGCCGTAGGTCCCCCGGTGGGCTCCACCACGGTGCCACCCGGCACGCTAGAGCGGGGACTCCTGCTCCGTCTCCGGTTCGAGCTGGACCTCTACGTCAACATGCGACCGTTCACCGGGGTTCCCGGCGCTCTGGCCCCGGAGTGCGACTTCGTCGTCATCCGGGAGAACACCGAGGGGACCTATGCCGGCGAGGGAGGGTTCCTCCGCAAGGGAACGCCCTTTGAGGTGGCCACCCAGGGGTCGGTGAACACGAGGCACGGCGTGGAGCGGTGCGTCCGCTTCGCCTTCGATCTGGCCTCCACGCGTCCCCGGAACCACCTGACGCTGGTGCACAAGACCAACGTCCTGACCTTCGCCGGTGACCTCTGGCAGCGCACGGTCGACGAGGTGTCGGTCGACCACCCGACGGTGAGCCGTGACTACAACCATGTGGACGCCACCTGCATCTACCTGGTCGAGAACGCCAACCGCTACGACGTCATCGTCACCGACAACTTGTTCGGCGACATCATCACCGACCTGGCCGGAGCCGTGGCCGGTGGGATCGGGTATGCCGCCTCGGCCAATCTCAATCCGGACCGAACCGGTCCCTCACTGTTCGAGCCGGTGCACGGGGCTGCTCATGACATCGCCGGTACCGGCCGGGCCAACCCGGCCGCCGCCATTCGTTCGGCCGCCCTGATGCTCGACCACCTCGGCGAGGCCTCGGCCGCCGAAAAGGTGACCCAGGCGGTCACCGACTTCATCCACTCCCAATCCGAACCGACGATGTCGACCGCGGCCATCGGTGACGCCATCGCAGAAAGGCTCTGAGCCATGCCCCTGACCCCCACCGAGAAGATCTGGATGGACGGCGAACTCGTCGATTGGGCGGACGCCACGGTGCACGTGCTGACACACACCATGCACTATGGATCCGGCGTGTTCGAGGGGATCCGCGCCTATCCCACGCAACGGGGCGTCGCCGTGTTCCGTCTACGCGATCACATCGAGCGCCTGCTGGTGTCGGCCAAGGTGTTCATGATCGACGTCCCCTACACGGTGGACGAGCTGGTCGACGCCACACGCGACCTGGTCCGGGTCAACGGCCTCGACGACGGGTGCTACATCCGTCCCCTGGTCTATCTGGGATACGGCGAGATGGGCCTCAATCCCATCCCCTGCCCGGTGAACGTCTCCATCGCCGCTTGGCCGTGGGGCACCTACCTGGGAGACGACGGAGTGGCCAACGGGGTCTCGACGAAGATCAGCTCCTGGCGGCGTCACGATCCCAACGCCGTTCCCACCGCAGCCAAGGGAACCGGCATGTACGTGAACTCCTCCCTGGCCAAAGTGGAGGCCATCAAGGCCGGCTACGACGAGGCCATCCTGCTCGGCCCCGACGGAAACGTGAGCGAGTGCACCGGCGAGAACATCTTCATCGTGAGGAAGGGGCGGCTACTCACCCCGCCGTCGTCGGACTCCGGCGCCCTGGAGGGGATCACCCAGCAGTCAGTGGAGACCATCGCCCGCGACCTAGGGTACGCGGTGGTGTACGAGCCGATCATCCGCACCGACCTCTACACGGCCGACGAGGCCTTCCTCACCGGCACCGCCGCCGAGGTGGTCCCCATCCGAGCCGTCGACGACCGCCCGGTGGGTGACGGCAGGCCGGGACCGATCACCCAGAAGCTCCAGCAGACCTACTTCGCCGCTGTGCGCGGCGAGGTCGACCAGTACAAGGACTGGTTGGACTATGTCGAGTGACGGCCCCACCCTCAACGACGACTCACCCCACGGTGGTGGTCGGACATCGGGCCACGGCCATGCCCACGCCAACGGCGTGTCCCACTCCCATGCCCTGACCCCCGGGCAGCGCGCCCACGCCCACGTTCAGGAGTTTCGGGGAGGTCCCACTCCCGTGGCCGGATCCACCGGACACGACTTCGATCTGCCCGACCTCCCCGAGGCCGTCGACGTCTTCGACACGACCCTCCGCGACGGTTCACAGCAGGAGGGCCTGTCGCTGACCGTGGACGACAAGCTGCGTGTGGCCGAGCAGCTCGACCACCTGGGTGTGACCTTCATCGAGGGTGGTTGGCCCGGGGCCAATCCCAAAGACGAGGAGTTCTTCGCCCGGGCCCCCACCGAACTCTCGCTCCACCGGTCGACCCTGGTGGCGTTCGGATCGACCCGACGGGCCGGCGTACGGGCCGAGGATGACGAGACACTTCGTCACCTGGTCCAGGCCCAGACCGAGGCGGTCTGCATCGTGGCCAAGTCGTCGGAGATGCATGTCGTGGACGCGCTCCGCACCACGTTGGACGAGGCGGTGGCCATGGTGGCCGACTCCGTGGAGTTCCTGCGCTCGAACGACCTCCGGGTGTTCCTCGACGCCGAACACTTCTTCGACGGATTCAAGGCCAACCCCGAATTCACGCTGCGGATACTCCGAGCCGCCGAAGAAGCCGGCGCCGAGACCCTCGTCCTGTGTGACACCAACGGCGGCACCCTGCCCTACGAGGTGGAACGGATCGTCGCCGGGGTTCTCGGCGGATTCGAGACCCAGGTGGGGGTCCACTTCCACAACGACAGTGGTTGCGCCGTGGCCAACTCGCTGGCGGCAGTCGGGGTCGGGGCCACCCATGTGCAGGGGTGCGTCAACGGCTACGGCGAGCGGTCGGGCAACGCCGACCTCTCGGCCACCATTCCGGACCTCACCCTCAAGCTGCGGGTGGGCACGATCCCTCCCGAGCGGCTCGAACTCCTGACCCCGGTATCCCACCACATCGCCGAATTGGTGAATATCGCGCCCAATCCCCAGCAGCCCTTCGTCGGGGCATCGGTATTCGCCCACAAGGCCGGGCTGCACACGTCAGCCATCGCCCGCCGGTCCGACGCCTATGAGCACATCTCGCCGGAATTGGTGGGGAACGGGACCCGATTCGTGGTCTCGGAGATGGCCGGTCGGTCGACACTGGCCATGAAGGCCACCGAACTGGGTCTCGAACTCGACTCCCAGGCCATGTCCTCGGTACTGGACTCCCTGAAGCGGCTGGAGTACGAGGGCTACCACTTCGAGGTGGCCGACGGCTCCCTCGAGCTGCTGCTGCGGAACTCGACGGGCTGGCAGCAGGAGTTCTTCGAGCTCGAGTCCTACCGGGTGATTGCCGACCATGGCGAGGGCCAGTCCACCGAGGCCACGGTGAAGGTGATGGTGGGTGACGAGCGGATCGTGGCCACCGCTGAGGGGAACGGGCCGGTCAACGCCCTGGACGGTGCCGTCCGGGCAGCCATCGGGTCGCACTACCCCGCACTGTCCGGTGTCCACCTGGTGGACTACCGGGTGCGGGTGCTCGACTCGGCCCGGGGCACCGGCTCGGTGACCCGGGTGCTCATCGACTCCACCAACGGTGACCGAACCTGGACCACCATCGGGGTGTCCGAGAACATCATCGCTGCCTCCTGGCAGGCCCTCTCCGACTCCATCGTCTACGGTCTCCTCCACACCGGCACGACCTCGGATGGCTAGCGGCACCGGCCGGAGCACGCCGGATCGATCATCAGGAGACCCATCGTGACCCAACCGAGTTTCGTGCCCATCGTAGAGGCCGACCAGGTACGCCCGGCCTACCGCCTCAACGTCCCGAGCATCTGGACCCAGTCACGACCCTCCGAGGTGCGTGGTACGTCCCAGCCGGAGGGACGCAGACTGGGAAAGCCCGGCCCCGACCAGGGCTTCGCCCTCAAGCTGGCGCGCCGGTTCGAGGCCCGGCTTGTTCTGGCCGAGGGTGATTCGTCCGATGACGCCATCGCCGGCTGCACAGCCGTGGCCATGCGTCGTTGTGCCCGCTTCGGACGGGCACCGGCCGTCTATGACCTGGAGTTCGCCTTCACCCTGTGGGGGTTCCTCGGAGGCGCCCCGGCCGATCTGGTCGAGGCCCGCTCACCGCTGTTCCGGTCGGCCTCCCACCACTATCAGGCCCAGAGGGCCATCGCCGACAGTGTGACGGAAGCGGCACTGCGTCTGACGCCGGACGCGGTGGCCGACGGAATCGGCCGGTGGCGGGAGATGATCTCGCTGCCTGCTCCGCACTGAGGGCATCCGGCCGGTCCGAGAAGGCCGGATGGGTCAGCGCCCCTTGCGCCACCGCTTCTTCGACGTCGGCGCACCGATGGAGGAGCCGGCCACTCCGGTCGATCCATCGGGACCGGCCTGGGCGCTCCTGATGGGGGTGCTGGCCACCCCCGCACCGGCCAGTGATCCGCCTCCGGTCCCACCGCTCCGCCGTTCCTCGCCGTCATAGGTCATGTTGTCGACGATGTGGGAGCCCTGCATGGCCTTCTCGAAGAGGTCGGGGAACTGGGGGCCGACGTGCGTGGCCTTGGACGGATCGTCGTCCCACCGCCGCCTCGGCACCCCGTCAAGACCCTGCATCGAGGGCTCAGTCGTGGAATCCACCCTCACCGAGGGGTGCAGCTCGGGCGGGTACCACTTGCCGTCACTGGCGATCCACCAGCCTGGCCCCTCGGACTTATCACTCATACCGTTGCCTCCACCACTCTATGTGAGAATCAATACCCGAATGTTACCCCTCGAAAGGGTGAATTGTCATATGGGACTGTTGTCGACCGCTTTCTGCCCCGACTTGAAACTTCCAGTTCATCGCCGTAAGGACCGACCCTGAATCGTCTCAGCTGGGCCCGGGTGGGTCGTTCCCGGGCCACGTTTGGACCGTTCGGCCTGCCGGATGGTGGGGGCACGGCTACCCGTGAGTAATTTGGCCGGATGGATCAACCGACCTTCGCCCTGACCGACACCCATCGGGAGTTCCGGGACACGCTCCGCAGGTTCGCCGAAGACCGGGTCGCCCCGAATGCAGCTGAAGCCGATCGAGACGCGGCCTTTCCGAAAAAGTCCTTCGACGCCTGCGTCGAGCTCGAACTACCAGGCCTCGGTATTCCGGTCGAGTACGGGGGAGCGGGGTCCGACATGGTGACCCAGGCCATCATGGCCGAGGAGCTGGCCCGGGTGTGTGCCTCTACCGCCCTCACCATGCTGATCTCGAAGCTCGGGATGCTGCCGATCATGAACTGGGGGAGCGAGGAGCTGAAGCGCGCCTACCTCCCCGGCGTGGCCTCGGGTCAGCGCCAGGCCAGCTACTGCTTGTCCGAGGCTGATGCCGGCAGCGATGTGGCCGCCATGAGGACCCGGGCCGTCCGGGACGGCGACCACTACGTACTGACGGGGTCCAAACACTGGATCACCAATGCCGGAGTGTCGGACACCTATACGGTGTTCGCCGTCACCGATCCGGACGCGGGGCGCGGGAAGGGGATCAGCTGCTTTCTCGTCGAAGCGGACTGGGGAGTCGAAGTGGAGCCCCATGAGGACAAGATGGGCCTCCGGGGCAGCCCGACTGCGGCCATCTCACTCGACGAGGTGCGGGTGCCGGTCACCCATCTGATCGGCGAGGAGGGGATGGGATTCACCATCGCCATGCACACCCTGGACCGCAGCCGACCGACCATCGGGGCACAGGCCGTGGGCATCGCCCAGGGGGCTATCGACTTCGCCGCCGGGTACATGAAGGAGCGAAAGGCCTTTGGCAAGGCCATCGCCGACCAGCAGGGCTTGCGGTTCATGTTGGCCGACATGGCTATGCGCACTGAGGCGGCCCGGACCCTCATCTATCGGGCCTGCTCCCTCATCGATGGCGACGATCCCGAGGCTGAGCTCACCATGATCGGGGCCATGGCCAAGTGCTACGCCTCCGACACCGCCATGGCTGTCACCACCGATGCCGTCCAGCTGCTCGGTGGGTACGGGTTCACCAAGGATTTCCCGGTGGAACGGTTCATGCGGGATGCCAAGATCACCCAGATCTACGAGGGCACCAACCAGATCCAGCGGGTGGTGATCGCAAAGAAGCTGCTCGGATAGGGTTTTTTACTCCAGCGGCCGGAGCAGACCCTGCAGCGGGGCAGCGAGGCGGGCAAGGTCACAGTCTCCGAACTCCTCGACCTGTGGATGGAGCAGAACACACCCACCTGGTCGCCATCGACGGTGGCGAACCACAAGAGCCGGTTGGTCCAGCTGAAGGCCGATCCCATCGCCAAAGTCCGCCTGGCGCGGCTGTCGGCAGTGGATGTTGACCGGTGGCATGCCCGGCTGGCCCGCAACGGCGTCGGCGACGGATCGATCCGCAACCAGCACCAGGCCCTCCGAGCCGCCGTCACCCAGGCTGTCCGGTGGGGCTGGGTCAACACCAACGTGGTGGCCATGGCCCAGCTGGGCAAGCGGAAACAGGTGCCCCGGGGTGCCCTCGGTGAGGACGAGGTCTGGAGAGTCCTGGCGGCCGCTGAGGAGCTGGCCGACTCGCTCGAGGTCGAGCCGGCCGCACCGATCGCCCTCCGCCTCGCTGCCATTCACTGGGGCTCGACGGTCCGAGCTGGCTGCGTTGCGGTGGTCCGACCTCGACCGCGACCGTCTCACCATCGACTCGAGCGTGGCCATCATCCGGCACGGCAATCCTGAGGAGTGGAAGACCCCGACCCTCCGGGACGATCCGATCAAGACGGCCAATCTCCGGACCGTCACCCTGGATGCCACCACGGTCGAAGCGCTGCAGCGCCTACGCCGGTATCACCAGGACCTCGGGTCCTGGATCCTGGCCGTGGGGGAGCGGCCGGTGAATCCGGAGCGGATCGGGGCGTGGTGGCGCCGGGCTCGGAACCGGGCGGGCGTGGATGGCCGGTGGCGGCTCCACGATCTGCGCCACTGGTCGGCCACCACGTCGATCTCGCGGGGTCATGACATCAGGACCGTGGCCAACCGTCTCGGTCACGCCAATCCGGCCATGACGCTCCGCGTGTACGCCCATGCGGTCGAGTCCGCCGACGGACCGGTGGCCGCCATGCTGGGCCAGATCCTGGACGAGGCGGAGCCGACGGATGCCCCATTCTGGCCATTATCGAGCCGGTCGGATCGGCCACGTGGGCGCTCCTGCTGCTCCTCACGATGAATCGCGGACTCACATCCTCCGGGGAATCGAGAGAGGCGCCCAGGCGGGCATCGAGCCCGCCGCGGGCGCCTAGGTGACTCTGCGGATCTGCTTCGCCCGAGGGGATCATCCATGTCCATACACCTGCATCATCGGATGCGAACGTCACCCCCTCCCGAGCCTCGATATCGCGCGGTGGCAGAGTCCACCCGAAGGGCGTCGGACTCGTGAGTTCAACCGTGTGGACATTGAATGTCCCGATCTGGCGGAGCCGAGGGTGACGTTCTCATCGGCGACCACGGCGGGCTCAATGCCTGCCGTGGTCGCCGCTTCGTGAGGGAAGCCGATGTGATGGGCCCGATCATTCGGCTGTGAGCGCGTCCGGTGTTACCCTCACCGGGCTGCCTTTGAGGTGCACGAGGCCATCGACTCGCCAAATCTGGCCAAAATGGCCGGGGAGCCGGTCCGTCTGCTGACAGGTGGCTCGCACCTTGATCTCAGCCAGCGGCTGCTCATCTCGGCCGATGGCCACTGCCGTGTGGGACGCCTTGTGAGGGTCGATCCCGATGATGACGGCCATCAGTTCCTCCTTGGTGGTCGGTTAGGAACCGCGAGGGCACTCCTGGTTTGAATCTCGTGCTTTGGTCCTCTTGCGAGCCACTCGCGGCGAAGTCCAGACAGGCAGAAACTCGGTCGAAAGCCAGTCAGCCGGAGCCGACGGCTGGCACTTAGAGAGCTACTCCGTCTGGACCTCTAAACGCTACGAATGAACGAAGCATCTGCCAAGAAGTCTCAACCAGGCACGTGTGGGGCAGGTACTTGCCGGTGTGGACCATCTCATGTCCACTAGTGGTGGCGATCGCTGGTCTGTCTAGGTGAACTGATCGAATGCCCAAACCGCCCAACATCCTGCTGATCACGACGGACGAAGAACGGTTCAACCTTCCCACTGCGCCCGGATATGCCTTGCCAGGCCGGGACCGCATCCGAGAAAGAGGTGTCGAGTTCTCCAGTTACTACACGGCGTCGGCACAGTGCAGCTCCGCTCGTTCGGTGATCTACACCGGCCGTCACGTCCCAGTCACGCGCATCTACGACAACGACAACTTCCCCTACATCGAACCCCTGGATCCCGCACTGGGCACGTTGGGCACGATGCTCGGCCGGGCGGGCTACTACTGCACCTACAAGGGCAAGTGGCATCTCTCGAACGCCTACGTGGACCCAGCGAACCCCGCGTCCACTACGGACGCTCTCGAACCCTACGGGTTTCACGAGTGGAACGACTGGGGCGACATCGACGGTGGGGCCTGGGCCGGGCTGCGGGTAGACCCGGTGATCGCCGGTCAGGCTGCGGCGTGGCTGCGAAATCGGGCTGCATCCGTCGCGGCGAATCAACCGTGGTTCATGACGGTGAACTTCGTCAACCCACACGATGTCATGAGCTTCGATTACGGGGGCAAGTCCTCCGTGCAGCTTCCGCTCAATCTGGCGCACGCCGTCGTCGCCAAGCCTCCCGCTGACATCCCCATGTACGCGCCATGGTGGGACTTCGATGCGCCGATGAACTGGAGCGATCACGATGCAGCGACACCGGCCCTCCAGGAGTACCGGATGATGATGGACACCGTGTTCGGTCCCGTCCGCAACGACGAGCACTGGCGAACGGGGATGAACTTCTACCTCAACTGCGTTCGGGATGTCGACCGTCACATCGAGGTCGTCCTCGATGCCCTCCAGGCGTCCGGCGAGGCCGACCGCACCATCGTCATCATGACCGCAGACCACGGCGAAATGGCCGGATCTCACGGTCTCCGTCAGAAGGGCAATCTCCCCTACGACGAGAACACTCACGTGCCTTTGGTCATCACCCACCCGGACTTCGCCGGTGGCATGTCGACCGACGCCTTGGCGTCGGCGGTGGACATCGCTCCGACCCTCCTGGCCTTCGCCGGATTGAGCGAGGAAGAAATCGCTCAACAGTTCCCCGACCTCGGCGGCCACGCACTGCTGCCCGCCCTCGGCGGCACAGCAGTCAGGGACGGGGTGCTGGTGGCCATCGAATCGGTGGTGACCCTCGACGCGTCGTTCTGGGAGCACTTCGCCGACCCCGATGTCGGGGAGCGCATCGCGTCAGGTGATCTTCGTCCCGATTGGCGCAAACGGGGGTTTCTCCGTGCCTACAGCGACCGGCACTTCACTTTCGCCCGGTACTTCTCGCCGCTCGAACCAAACCGACCCAAGGGTCTCGACGATCTGTTCAGCCGCAATGACGTGATCCTCTTCGACCGAGACACCGATCCGGGTGAGACCAACAACCTGGCCGATGATCCTGCGTACGCCGGGCCGCTGGAAGAGTGCAACGCGAAGCTGGAGTACCTCATCAGTGCCGAAATCGGCGACGATCTTCGTGCCTGGGTGACGGAGAAACCCCAACTTCTTGGCTGGCCGACCTGGCGAGGGGATACTGCCGCCTGAGCCGGTTCCACGATGGCTAGAGTCTGTCGGCAGTTCGGCGGCATTTCATCAGACGAAGTGCCCTCGAACGCCGGGACTGCGGCTGCCTTCAACGGTGACGCGGCCGTATTTCATCGGTTGCACCAACCCGACCCGCTCCTCCACAATGAAATCTGCACGTGTTCATCCACCCCGTTTGGAGGACTGGCCATGAACGACCTCTCATCCCTCCCACAAGCAGACCAGGATGCAATCGGCGTGACTCTCATGGCCCTGCTGGGCGGATTCCAGGAGCGCAATGCCGACAAGCTGGTAGGCGTGTACAGCGCCGACGCCGACTGGGTCAATGCGTTCGGGACCGTCAAGCGGGGAGAGGAAGAGATCGTTGAGTATCTCAGGGGCCTATTTGCTGACGACAACTTCAACGCTGGCTCCCTGAAGGCTCCACCTGACACGAGCTTCCGGGTGCTCACTCCCGAGGTCCTCCTCGTCAACGCCCATCTGCAGGTCGAGGGTCAGAAGTTGGTCGGCGGAGGCGAGATCGAGGTTCGTGACAACCACTCGCTACGTGTTCTCCAGCGCCAGCCTGATGGCACATGGCTCATCGTGTCTGAGATGTACAACGACGCCAACCAGGAGAGCACCTACGAAGGACATTCTTGAGGGGGTGCCCCAGATCGATGCTCCTATGGACTGTCAAGCACGAACTCTGACCTTGGGGGCGCTGCAAACACCTCCCGAGCGACGTAACGCTTGAGACGGCGGATGGCCTCCTTCTTGGTCCACCCTTCCTTCATCCGGCGTTCGATGTAGTGGTTGGTTCTCGGGTCGCACACCATCCGAGTGAAGACGATGTGCCACAGGGCTGAATTGGCCTGACGGTCCCCACTGCGATTGAGCCGATGTCGGTGCTGTTTGCCGCTCGAGGCATCGAGGGGCGAAACGCCGCAGAGCTTGGCGAAGGTTGATTCGGTCTTCAGTCGTTCGGGATTGTCGCCGGCGGCCACCAAGATGGCCGAGGCCACGTCGGTGCCCACGCCGTCGATGGCGTTGAGCTCGGGAGCGGTCTCGGCAACGAGGGTCTTCAGCAGCCGGTCGATCTCTTTGACCTCTGCTTCGAGGGCGAGGGCCGTCGGGCCAGAGTGCGCAAGGTGAGCTTGGTCACTGTCGCAACGTCGGTCCGTCCAGGCGCTCGTCACGGTGAGGACTCTGTAGATGGAGAGATTCCGCAGCTCGGCCCGGAGCTCCTCGGGAGCGGTCGAGATGAGGCTGCGCATCTGGTTGATGACCTGGGTCCGGGTGCCCTGGCCGAGCGCCGGGCTACCCGTAATACCCGCATGGCCTCGACGTTTCCGTCCCTGGTCTTGGCCGATCCGGTGGCCTCGCTACCTTGAGCGGCCCGGGCTGCGGCCACGGCGTCGTGGGGATCGGACTTCCCCGTGCGCCGGCGACGCTGGCGGTTGGGCCGGTCAATCTCGACGACGGTGACGTGGCACCCCAGCAGATGGCGGGTGAGCCCGGCCCCGTAGCTGCCGGTCCCTTCCACACCGATGAGCTCAACGGTCCCGAAACCCTCGAGCCAGTCCAACAGTTCCCGATAGCCAGCGGCGGTGGCCGGAAAGCTCTGGACGCCAAGCTGGGCTCCTCGTTCGTCGAGGGCGGCCGCCACGTGGGTGTCGAGGTGTGTGTCGACCCCTCCGGTGATTCGGCGCGCGATAGTGGTCATCGTCATCTGTTCCTTTCGCTTGGGTGGGTGACAGGCACCAGCAAGACGATGGACAGGACAGCGATGGGCCTGTGCGGCAGGCTCCGATGAGGTCACTCCGTCCGACCGGTCGGTGTCGGGTGAGTGTCCGAGCCAGGCCGACGAATCGACTTCAGGACAGTCCGAAAGGACGTCAGCCGGTATCAAAGGAGTCAGACCTGCTCGGGCATTCACCCACACGCTGACCAGTTCTCCGTCCGGAGTGGTGGACCAGCAGCGAGCAACATCAATCCTCGCTGCCGGGTCAGGCCAGGCGAACCATGCGTCGGGGAAGCACGGGAGGTAAGCGGCCCGAACAATTCTTGCGGAGGCCGTCGTACTGATTGGCGCCTTTCCGTTGGAACTAAACGTGGCATCATGACGGCTGCACGCCGGCAGACGACTACGAGACCCGCTTCAGCTGCTGATGCCCGGGCTTATCTGGACAAAGCCCTGGAGTTCTTGCGGGCAGCCGAGGACTCGCTCGAGCTCGGGAATTGCGTGGCTGCGGCCGGGACGCCGTGCACACGGGCATCGCTGCTGCCCGGGCCTCATCGGACTGCCCCGATCCTGCCTAGCCTGGTGACGCTGGAGCCAGCGGAGCGGGTGGTGGAGCAGGTGACGTGTCGGCGGACGCATAGGCATTGAGGTCGATCGATTCGGAGAGAACCCGACCAACCAAGTACGAGTAGGTCCTGTTGATGTGGAATGGGTCCCAGTACGGCTGATAGTTCCCCACCACGCCGGTGCAGATGGTGGAGCAGAACCAGGGGACGACATCGATGTATCGGGCGCCGGTGGTGGCGGCAGCCCGCTGTTCAGCGTCATTGTGCCCGGCGATGTACCCGGAGTCGGGGGCCGAGCATCGCTGGACGTCGGTGGGATGGAGCGAAAGGCATGTGGGCCCGCTCAAGGTTGTTTGCGGAATGTCGCCCAGCACGACGACACGGTCGGCGGCAACGGGCATTTGTCGGAGGGCGTCCGCCGTCGCCTTCTCCCACTGGGCGTCGGAGTACGCCTTGTTCCCCGGTCCGAGGTTGGGGTCCTGGGTGACGACGACTAAGTCAGGGTGGATCGCCTTGATGCGCGCAACGGCGAAGGTGTGCCATTTGTCGCATGCTGTGAACACCGCTCCCGTCCCCCGATACCCAGTGGGATTGCGGAACGGCAGGTCGACGAACGGACAGCCACCCTTGGTCAGGATCACCAGTCGCCAGTGGGAGAGCAGTGCAATGAAGCTCATGATGGAGGACCACATGGCCGCATGGGAATCGCCGTAGAGCACCATGGTGTGCGCACCGGTTCGGTCCCCGAAGACGCAGGCCGGAACCGACGCCCGGCCGCCGGCAGGCCAACAGGCTCCCATCGGACCGCCCCAGTCGCCGCGGACAGCGGACAGACTGGGCTGGAGGTTGGGCGGCAGCTTGGTGATCCGGGGTGCCGCGGCGACGAGCGCAGCCAGCTGGGCGGGGGTGAGCGAGGGGACATTTGGCAGCGCGGACGCTCCTCGGCCGGCAGCCGCGGTGGCATGCACGGACAGGTCCACTGTTGCCACCGTCAGGGATAGGGCGACGAGGACCGCTCCCATCCCCATCGTCATCCGGCGCCGGCTGCCCAGGGCTCGGGAGTGACGCACCGGGTTCTCGACCAGTCTGAACGTGACGTAGGAAGCGAGCAGTGACAGACCTAGCCATCCGAGATTGCGGTGGAACGGAAGGCTGTCCAGCCCGGCCGCTTCGGCAGCGATGATCAAGATGGGCCAGTGCCAGAGGTAGAGGGAGTAGGAAAGCCGGCCCAACCACTGGAACGGGCGGAGCCGCAGGAGCGCCTCGACCCCCGCCACCGGTACCGGGGTACCACCCGCGATGACCAGAGCGGAGCCGATCACGGGCACCATAACCAGAGTGCCCGGGTACGGCGACGAAGCGTTGTAAACGATCGCGGAAAAACCGATCGCTACCATGCCCACCCAGGTCAGGGCGGCGGCGACGGTATGGGGGAGGCGGAGGAGCGCCGGGGTGGCCACGGCCACCAATGCACCCAGGGCCAACTCCCAGGCGCGGGTGAACGGCGAGAAGAATGCCGCGGTGGGGTCAGTGGTCGTCTGCACGGCGGACAACACCAGCGAGGCCACGATGATCGGTATTAGGACCAAGCCGAGTCGGACCCGGAGCGACACGGTCGAGCGGAACGAGGCGACCAGCAGCACGATCGCCGGGTAGACCAGATAGAACTGCTCCTCGACGGCCAATGACCAGAAGTTCTGCAGGGGGGACGGCGGCTGGTTCGCCGTGAGGTAGTTAGTCCCGATCGACGCGAAGTGCACGTTGGCCAGGAATACGGCCGTCCAGCGGGCGGCGATCGCCGTGGGGTTGCCGTAGACGACGCCGAGCACGGCGTAAGCGGTGACGACGGTGGTCACGATGACCAAGGTGGCGGCCGGCAGGATGCGCCGCACCCGCCGACTGTAGAAGGAGAGCAGCGACGTGCGGCCCGTCGACGAGCGCTCGCGCAGCAGCAGCCCGGTGATCACGAAGCCCGAGATCACGAAGAAGACGTCGACGCCGACAAAGCCACCATGGAGCCCGGGCAGGTTGGCGTGATACAGAACGACGAGCAGTACAGCGACGGCTCGGAGCCCTTCGACGTCGGGGCGGAATCGTCGATCGCCGGGTGCAGTTCCCGCCTGGTCCATCACACGGGCCGGCGATCCTCCGGCCAGCCCCACCGTTCCCATCCAGCGTCCCCCTGATCGGTGGGCAAACATTAGCCGATCGCGGATATCGGTTACCGGCGCACCCGGTTCAGTCGGTATCGAGCCCCGGTCCTTGGTCCGCCCTCGAACGGGCGATCTGAAAGAGGACGACCGGCCATCAACCCGGATTAGGTGAACCGTCCTGCCGTTGCGGGGATTACAAAAGGGAGTACAGTCCGCAGGGGGAAAATTGAGTGGTCGGTGGAGGCCGTGGGTCGAGAATCTGGGTGCATATTGCCACTGGAGACTTCCCCCAACGGAATCCATCATTGATTGGTCCGCCGTGGCAGTCGAGCATGGTCAGGACCAAGCGAGGGGCAAAAGAGGTGTGCGGCTAGTGACTGGAAGTACGACTCCGTTGAGCAAGCGCAGAGCGTGGCTTCGAAGGCTCGGACCTCTCGCCATGTCTTGTGCCGTCGTGGCTGGCTCCGCCACGATCTGCGTGGCGGGTTCATTGGCCGTCGGCGGCCAGGCTTCGGCGGCGGTTCCTCCCAAGCAGGCGATCAAGAACATCGTCGTCATCTACATCGAGAACGAGTCCGAGGCGAACACCTTTGGACCTTCGTCGCCAGCGACCTACCTCACTGGAACACTGATGAAGAAGGGTGTTCTGATCAAGAACTACTACGCCATCGGCCACGTCAGCCTCGACAACTACATCGCACAGGTATCAGGCCAGGCGCCGACACCCACGACCCAGGGGGACTGCCTGGCCGGTTTTGATGACGTGACGCCCGGAACCCCATCGCCGAACCTGGGCCAGGTAAACGGCACCACGGGCTGTGTATACCCGGCGTCCGTCGAGACCATCGCCAACCAACTGGACGCGATCAAGAAGCCCAATCCGAAGACGCATGTCGCGGCCTGGCGGGCCTACGAGGAGGACATGGGCAATGACGCTGCACACGATGGAGGAACGACCTGCGCGCATCCGGCTACGGGCGGCGAGTTGGCCAACGTGGCCACGACGACGGACGGCTACGTGACCCGCCACGATCCCTTCGTCTGGTTCCACTCGATCATTGACGACACCGCCCTGTGCGACGCCAATGTGGTGCCCCTGGGAACGCTGGGGCCCATGGGGAAGCCCTCGTCGTCGAGCCCGCTGGAAAAGGACTTCTCCAGCGAGTCAACCACCCCGTCGTTCAGTTTCATCACGCCGAGCGTGTGCAACGACGGCCATGACGCGGTGTGCACCTCGCCCAGCGCCGCAGGAGGGACGACTGGCGGACTGGTGGCAGCCAACGCCTGGCTCAAGGACTGGATGCCGACAATCCTCGACTCGCCGGCCTACAAGGCCGGGCAGATGATGGTGGTGATCACCGCCGACGAGGCCGATCTCGATGCCACGAACGACGCAGCGGCCTGTTGCAACGAACAGCCAGGGCCGAACGTAAGTCAGGCCGGAGGGTCCGGACCCGGTGGCGGCCAGATCGGAGCGCTCGTGCTGGCGTCGTCGAAGTACATCAAGCCTGGAACGGTTGACACCACCGGCTCCTACAACCACTACAGCGCACTCCGGACCTACGAGAATCTTCTCGGTATCACCAAAGGGGGCAGCGATGGCAAAGGCCACCTCGGGATGGCCGGCCAGCCAGGATTGGCCGCCTTCGGGTCCGACGTCTTCAACGCCACCACAGCGCACCATTGACCGAGGTGGAGGGCGCAGCTGATTGTCACCTCGGGTCCTCCAAGCGTTGGGCATGGAGAGGCGGAAGTCGGGTCTTTACGGACCGACCGTTGGTCGGATCAGGACCTACTCCTCGTCGCCCGACTCGGGCATCCGCTCAGAGATGGCCGTAACCACCGTAGGGTCGAGGAGGGTGGTCACGTCGCCCAGATCGCGGTGCTCGGCCACATCTCGCAATAGCCGGCGCATGATCTTCCCACTCCGCGTCTTGGGCAGTTCGGGGGTAAGCAGAATCTGCCGTGGCTTGGCCATGGGTCCGATGGATGTGGAGACGGTCTCCCGTAACTCCGCCACCACAGCCGCCGACTCTTCGTCGGTCTTCACCAGGTCGCCCTTCAAGGTCACGAAGGCCACGATGGCCTGACCAGTGGTGGCGTCGCTGGCACCGACAACGGCAGCCTCGGCCACAGCGGGATTACCGACTAGTGCATGCTCTACCTCGGTAGTAGAGATCCGATGCCCCGAGATGTTCATCACGTCGTCGACGCGGCCGAGGAGCCACAGGTCCCCGTCCTCATCCTTCTTGGCTCCGTCTCCGGCGAAGTAATAGCCAGGGAAGCGTGACCAGTAGGTCTCCCGATAGCGCTCCGGGTCTCCCCAGATGCCTCGCAACATTCCTGGCCACGGCCTCGTGATGACCAGGTATCCGCCTTCACCGTCCCCGACGGCCTGACCGTCGTTGTCCACGACCTCGACGGCTATCCCGGGGAATGGGGTCATGGCCGCCCCCGGCTTGGTGGCCGTGATTCCCGGAAGCGGGGTGATGAGGATTCCCCCGGTCTCCGTCTGCCACCAGGTGTCAACGATGGGGCACTGCTCCCGCCCGATGTTGATGCGATACCACATCCACGCTTCGGGATTGATGGGTTCTCCGACCGATCCGAGGAGCCGGAGGCTGGAGAGATCGTGGGCAGCCGGCACGTCCTCGCCCCATTTCATGAAGGTACGGATGGTGGTAGGGGCGGTGTACAAGATGGTGACCTTGTACTTCTCGACGATCTCCCACCACCGGCCCCGTGTCGGGGTGTCGGGGGTTCCCTCGTACATCACCGACGTCACTCCATTGGCCAGCGGTCCATACACGATGTAACTGTGTCCTGTCACCCAACCGATGTCGGCCGCTGTCCAGCACACGTCGGTCTCCGGCTTCACGTCGAAGATCAGCCGATGGGTGGCGGACACGTGGGTCAGATATCCGCCCGATGTGTGCAGGATGCCCTTGGGCTTTGCCGTTGTTCCGCTCGTATACATGATGTAGAGCGGTTGCTCAGCGTCGAAGAACTCCGGGGCATGAGTAGCGGGCTGGGGGTCGACGACGTCATGCCACCAATGGTCCCGTCCGTCCTGCCACTCGACGGGCTGGCCGGTCCGGCGGACGACCAGGACGGATCGGACGTCGGGACAGCCGGCCACGGCCTCGTCAACTGCCGGCTTGAGGGCGCTAGCTGACCCCCGCCGGTAGCCGCCGTCCGCGGTGATGACCACGCGGGCGTCACAGTCCAGAATACGGCCCCTGAGCGCATCAGCTGAGAAGCCTCCGAACACAACGGTGTGGGGCGCACCCAGGCGGGCACAGGCCAGCATGGCTACTACCGTCTCGGGGATCATGGGCATGTAGATGGCCACTTTTTCGCCGCTGACCACGCCCAGGGAGACGAGTGCGTTTGCCGCTCTACACACATCAGCGTGGAGGTCGGCATAGGTGACTGTGCGGGTGTCGCCTGGTTCGCCCTCCCAATGGAAGGCCACCCTGTCGCCCCTTCCGGCCTCAACGTGTCGGTCGACACAGTTGACCGACACGTTGAGGGTGCCACCGACGAACCACTTGGCGAAGGGTAGATTCCACTGGAGAGGTTCGGTCCAGGGACTGGCCCAGTCGAGCCGTTCCGCCTGCCGCTCCCAGAAGGCGATGGGATCGGCCGCGGCCTCCTCATAGATCCCCGGCTGGGCATTGGCAGCTGCGGCGAGTCCCGGTGGTGGCGCGAAGTGCCGCCGTTCGTGATGGAGGGCGGACAGCGCCCCTTCGGCATCCTTGGTCATGTCGGGGTCCTCGGTGATACCAGTCGTCGATGGCTCATGTCCCCTTCTTACTGCCTGGGGGCGAGCGGAAACACCGGCACGATCACCTTTTTGAAGGTCTCGTTGATCACTCCGGCGGCCGAGGCGTAGAAGGCGATTGCAGCAGTTACGATGCCGACCCACCCGCCGGCATGGGTGATGGAACTGTTGGACTGGAACGCTCCGATGGTCAGCAGCACGAAGGTGATGTCCAGGGCCACGAACACACCGACCACGGCGACGGATACCCGCAGGGAGGCGATCATGAGATAAAAGGTCAAGATCGTCCAACCGAGCAAGAACACGCCTGCAGCCGTGGGGACCAGGCCTACCTTGAGGGCCGGAGCCAAGAAGTGGACGAAGACGTAGTACGAAATCCAAAATGCTCCGTACGAGGTGAACGCGATAGCGCCGAACGTGTTCTTCCGGGCAAACTCCCACATTCCGGCCAAGAGCTGGGCAAAGCCTCCGTAAACCAGAGCCAGGGCAAGCGCCGGGAAAATGGCGGCCGGCCAGATGTTGGTGTTGTAGAGGCTCAACGCAAGTGTGGTCATGGCGAACGCCCCCAGTCCCAGGGGCGCGGGATCGGCGACCGAATAGACGGCAGGCACTGGGGCCTTCGTCACCTCCGCCGACCCGATCGTTTCATCATTTGCTGTGGTCACCTAGTCCTCCTATGGGCACCGCCACGGTGTGGCATTGGCGATTTTGAACAGGAAGGACCGTCGTTACAAGGCCTGTCCGACGAACATCGCCCAAGCGGCCAGGACCGGCGGTGAGCGGTCGATATCATGCGACGAGCGGTTGGCTAGGCGGGTTCCCGAGCGCGCCCGATTCGACTGTGGGAAAGTGGGTCCGCACCGTTCGGAACATGGACGAGTGGCTGTGCCGAAGTACCTGGGGGAAGTCCGTGAGAGATGCACTGTGGCTGGGCCTGGTCGTCGTGGTCCTGCTGTTCGGAGGGGT
The DNA here is from genome assembly GCA_963831535.1 of uncultured Acidimicrobiaceae bacterium. GTDB lineage: Bacteria > Actinomycetota > Acidimicrobiia > Acidimicrobiales > RAAP-2 > Bog-756. Next base: position 236,671 of record CAWHQP010000006.1, read on the forward strand.
GGCCTGGTTCGCCTTCCGGGGCGGCCGGCACCTCGGCACCCCGACACAACGAGCCACGTTTCAGGCCCTCCACACCGCCAACCTGGCCGCACCGGCCCTGCGGGCGGGTCTGACCCAGGACAGTGCCTCTCGGGCTGTTCCCTTCCTGCGACGGCTGCTCGGCGCGGACGGCCTGATACTGACCGATCTCACCGGCATGCTGGCCCGGGACAACGTGGACGACAATCACTACGACCTGCTCGGCAACGCCGTCGAACAGGTCGTCGTGAGTGGACGACCCCAGACGATCTCCATCGATCAGCACATCTGTGACAAGACCCCGGTGTGCTCGATCCAGAGTGGCGTCGTGGTGCCGGTCCAGGTGGACGGTGCGGTTGTGGGGACGCTGGTCACGTTCGGGTCGACGGCGTCAGCGGGTCTTCTGCGGTTGACGGCAGAGGTCTCCCAGTTTGTCTCCACCCAACTCGAACTGGCCGAGTTGGACCGATCCCGGCGACGGGCTGACCAGGCCGAGCTGCGCTTCCTCCGTGCCCAGATCTCGCCACACTTCATCTACAACGCCCTCACGGCAATCGAGTCGTTCGTGCGTACGGACCCTGAATGGGCGCGGGAGCTTCTGGTGGAGTTCGCCGACTTCACGCGCTATAGCTTCCGCAGCCATGGCCAGTTTGTGACGCTGGCCGAGGAGCTACGCCTGGTCGACACGTACCTTGCGCTGGAGAGGGCTCGGTTCGGGGACCGGTTGGCGGTGACTCTGCATGTGGCGCCCGAGGTGCTTGGTGTGGTTCTGCCCTCGATCATTCTGCAGCCGCTGGTCGAGAACGCCGTACGCCACGGGCTTGAGCCGTCGGAAGGAATGGGTACCATCTCGATCGGTATCGCTGACGCGGACAATGAGGCCACAATCACCATCGAGGATGACGGCGTCGGGGCTGATCCGGGGCACCTCCGCCGGGTGCTCTCCGGTAGTGCCGAAGGAGACGGTGTCGGCCTCCATAATGTCGATGAGCGCCTGCGGGCCGTGTTCGGTGAGGGGCATGGGCTTACCATCGAGTCCGGCATCGGGGCCGGCACCAAGGTGGTGCTGCGGATACCGAAGTTCTGTGCCGGAGTGCAGGTTTCGTGAGCGGACTGTCGATCCTGGCTGTCGACGACGAGGCGCCGTCTCTCGACGAGCTCTCCTTCCTGCTTCGTTCATCGGCATTGGTCGGCCCGGTGGCAGTGGCCACCAATGCCACCGATGCCCTGCTCCGGGTGCGCGACGGGCTCTTCGATCTGGTGCTGCTGGACATCCGCATGCCGGGCCTGGACGGACTCGAGTTGGCCCGTATCCTTGCCCGGTTCGCTCAGCCCCCGGCGGTGGTGTTCGTGACCGCCCACGAGAAGCACGCCCTGGAGGCGTTCGATGTGGGTGCTACCGGCTACCTGCTCAAACCGCTGGACCGTGATCGACTCGAAAAGGTGCTCCGACGGGTAGCTGAGAAGGGCATCGACGAGGTCATAGGCGCCGAGACGGTGCCCGTCGAGTCTGCGGGGTGCATGACCATCGTGGCCCGCGGGGAGATCACGTGGGTCGAGGCCGCCGGGGACTACGTCCGACTCCATCTCCGAGACGGGACCAGCCATCTGCTCCGGTCGCCGATCTCGGCGCTCGAAGAACAGTGGACCGACCGGGGGTTCGTCCGGATCCATCGCAGCTACCTGGTGTCCCTCCACGACATCCGGGAGTTCAGGACTGAGGCCAGCCACACCTCGGTGACCGTGGCCGGCCATGAACTGCCGGTGAGCCGACGTCATCTGCGAGAACTGCGAGATCGACTGGTCCGACAAGCCCGGCTCCCCAGCCGTTGACGGACGTCGTCCGACCGGGGGGTACGGCACGGGAGATCATCCGCTCGCCGGAACGTCGGGTTCCGGCCGTTCCGAACTCCCCCGCTGCTGACGACCTCTACGAACAGGACGAGTACGCCCGGACGTTGCTGGGATCCCTCATGCGGGCCCAACTGGCGGTGACCCTGAGCGTCCTCGTCCCTGCGGCGGCACTGCTCAGCCTCTACCCCTTGCTGGCCGTGCTGTTCCCCGCGCTCGGGGCGGCCCACATCGTGGGCATGCCTCTGACCTTGCTGATCCTGGGCGGTGGCATCTACCCCCCACTCGTGATCCTGGGCTTTTGGTACGTCCGCCGCACCGAGCGCATGGAGCAGCGGTTCGTCGACCTGCTCGAGAGCCATGATTGAGCCGGTCTCCATCGCTGCGGTCGTGGCCGTCACCGTGGCCACGGTGGTCATCGGGGCCCGGGGCGTCCGGGTGTCCCGGACACCGGAGGACTTCCTGGTGGCGGCTAGACGGGTTCCGCCCACACTGAACGCCTCGGCCATCTCCGGCGAGTACCTATCCGCTGCCTCCTTCCTCGGCATCGCCGGTCTGGCCATGCTGGATGGTCTCGGTGCCCTCTGGTATGCGGTGGGCTACGCCGCCGGGTACCTGGTTCTCTTGGCCGCGGTGGCCGCGCCTCTTCGCAGATTCGGCGCGTACACCATCCCCGATTTCGCCGAAGGCCGGCTGAACTCTCCGGTCCTGCGTCGGGCGGGAACGGTGATGGTCCTGGTGATCTGCGGGTTCTACCTGCTGCCCCAGCTGAAGGGGGCAGGACTCACCCTGCAGGTGGCCCTCGGGGGACCGTACTGGGTCGGCGTGGTGGTGCTCGGCGTGGTGGTGACCGGCGTCATCGCCGGCGGGGGCATGAAGGGCATCACGTTCGTACAGGCATTCCAGTTCTGGCTCAAGCTGACCGCCATCGCCGTCCCCGCCATCGTCCTACTCATGGTGGTCCACCACCCGCCGCTTACCTCCATCGAGGGGACGGCCACACCGACTTTCCACCGGGTCACCAGGGTCGAGTTCCCCGATGCCGAGTTCGTCACCGTGGTGACACCGACGACCGTCCACGCCGACGGGGTGGTCAATGGATTCCGTTACAACGGCCCCCTGACGCTCGGCACCGCAGCATCCCGGGTATCAGCACGCACCGTCTTGACCTTCCCAGCCGGATCGCGGGCTCCCACGGTCACCTCCGAAGCTGTTTTGACCGCCTCCCAGTGGGAATCTCCCCTGGTTCGATTGAACGGAAAGTTGATCCATCCCTTGGCGGCCACTTACGGCATTGTGCTGGCCACGTTCCTCGGCGCCATCGGACTTCCCCACATCCTGGTCCGCTTCTACACCAACCGCGATGGTCCGGCTGCCCGCAAGACCACAGCCCTGGTCCTCTTGTTGCTGGCCTGCTTCTACGTCTTCCCGGCGGTCTTCGCGGTTCTGGGCAGGCTGGAAGCACCCCAGCTCTACACCACGGGGCAGACGGATTCGGTGGTTCTCGTGCTGCCCCGATTGGTCAGCTTCGGACTGCCGGGCGTCCTCTTGGCCGCTCTGACCGCTGCCGGTGCCTTTGCTGCTTTCCTCTCCACCTCATCGGGACTGATGATCAGCATGGCCGGAGCCCTCTCCCACGATCTGCTCGGCCAGGGCGTGAAGGCATTCCGGCTGTCGGCTGTCGGTGCGGGTGTGGTGGCCACGGTGATGGGGCTGCTGGTGGGGGGCATCGCCATCAATGTCCTGGTGGGGTGGGCGTTCGCCATTGCCGCATCGTCATTCTGCCCCCTGCTGCTTCTGGGGATCTGGTGGGCCGGTCTGACCTGGCAGGGCGCACTGGGTGGTCTGGTACTCGGCGGAGGGGCATCGTCGGCAGCAGTGATTGCCACCATGGTGGGTGCAGGAAAGACGGGATGGCCAGCCGTCCTCTTGGGGGAGCCCGCCATCTGGACCGTGCCCTTGGCATTCCTCACCATGATCGGCATCTCCCTTCTCACCCGTTCGTCGGTCCCTCCTGATGTGACCCGGAAGCTCCTGGCGCTGCACCTACCGGAGCGGATCCGTCTGTCAGACCAGTTGATCGACGGCTGACACCAGTGTGGGTCGGCCGCAGTCTCCCAGCCGGTTCGGGCCATCGCCGCGCCCGTTGGCCAAAGCGGAGCGCTCGTCGGCCGGATGAACGGCCATGTGCAGGTCGGGTGGTCGCGGCCGCGGAACCGTGCCGAGACCTTTCGGTCCGGTGACGAAGCCGGCGGTCTGTCGGCTTCGAGCGGTGGCGACTGCCACCTGGGTGGTTGGGACGAGCGATCCGATGCGCCATGAGATCCGTCACCCGCGCAGCGCGCCCGGGTTACGAACCGCCGAGATGCGGAGTGTGTATCCACAGGATAGGTAGGGTCGGCCCTACTTCACTTTCGGTGCCAGATGGTCGATAGAGGGGTGGAGAGGCAACTATGGCCCAGCGAAGGCGGCTGGGCAGGTGCGCCAATGAAGCGATTAGATCGACGATTCGGATCATCCGGAGCTGGCACCACTGGCAGCACGGCAGATGGCGTCCGGACCGACCCGTCGACAGTGAGGTACTCGGGCAGAGTCGTCGTCATGCGGTACCCCGCCTGTAGCGAGGAGCAATGACGGCGCGCCTCGCGTCACATGCCCTTAGGGCCGGGCTGGTCGCCGCCATCGCCGGTCCTCTGGTGTCGGCCCTCATCTCGGCAACCCCGGCCGCGGCTGCGGTCCCACCCTCGGTGACCTCGGTAATCGCCAGCTCCGGTCCGTCGACTGGCGGACAGCGGGTCACCGTCCTGGGTACCGACCTGGGAAGTCCGTCATCGGTCGACTTCGGAGCGTCTGGGACGTCCATCTCCTCATGGACGGCATCCTCAGTTACCGTCACCGAACCCCCCGGCACCGCCGGCGCTACCGTCGATGTGACCGTCACAACCAGCGGCGGGAGCAGTGCCACCTCCCCGGCCGACGACTACACCTACACCGTTCCGCCCACCGCCTATGTGGTCAACAACGGCTCGGACAGTGTCAGCACCATCGATACCACCACCCATGTCGCCGGCTCCACCGTGAGCGTTCCCGGTAACGGATTAGGAGTGGCCGTGACCCCCGACGGCCGGTACCTGTATGTACCCAACTACAGCGGCTCGGTTACGCCCATTGACACCGCGACCAACACGGCGGGCACGAACATCACCGGCTTCAATGGGGCCGGGGCCATCGCCATCGCCCCCGACGGTCTGACGGCACTGGTGGGAGACGACGGTACTGCTAGCGTCACAAGGCTGGCCTTAGGCGCGGGCGAAGGGACCGTGGGTATGACTATCCCCACGGATTCACATCCACTCAATATCGCGATTGCACCCGACGGTCTTACCGCCTACGTGGCCAATTTCGGTGCAGACACCGTGAGCGTCATCGACCTCTCCTCGGGACTGGTCACTTCCACGGTTTCGGCTGGCAGTAGTCCCCAGGGCATAGCCATCGCCCCCGACGGCCTGACCGCCTATGTGGCCGACACCGGGGCCAACACCGTCACTCCCATCACGCTCTCACCCGGCGTCCCCACCGCCGATGCTCCGATCCCGGTCGGCAGCTCCCCGATCGGCGTGGCCATCACGCCCAACGGCAGCACGGCCTACGTGGCCAACCACGGATCGAGCACGCTCACGCCCATCACCTTGTCCGACGGCGGGGGTAGCGCAGATGCCACCATCCCCGCAGGCACGAACCCCTATGACGTCGCCATCACACCTGACGGCAGGACCGCCTACGTGAGCAACAACAACACGACCACGGTCACGCCCGTCACGCTCTCGCCCGGCGGCGGCACCCCCGGGACGGCCATCACGGTCGGCACGAATCCACGAGGCATCGCCGTCACCCCCGATCAGGCTCCGACCGCATCGTTCACCGATGCACCGGCGGCGATGGGAGCAGCGACGACGTTCGACGGATCGGCGTCGGGCGCTCCCGAGGGGAGCATCACCAACTATTCCTGGAACTTCGGTGACGGCACGCTGTCGGGCATCAATTCCACCCCGGCGATCTCCCACACCTACACGACCTCGGGACCGTTCACCGCCACCTTGACCGTCACCGACTCCGCCGGGACCTCCACCGCGAAGACGTATACGGGCAGCACCGTGTCGAACAACGGCGGTCCTTCGGCGGAGTCCAGCCAGACCGTGACCCTTGCTCCGGCCGTCACATCGATCAGTCCTGCCGAGGGACCGGACTCCGGGGGCACCCCCGTCACCATCTCCGGTAACGGATTCGCCATCGGTGCAACGTCCGTGTCGTTCGGCGGCGTCGCGGGATCGTCGGTGGATTGCAGCACCACCGTTTCCTCCGCGGCCATTGCCCCGGCCGACACGGGTTCGGTGGACGTGACGGTCACGACGTCCGGTGGCTCGTCGGCCCTGTCCCCCGCAGACATCTTCAGTTACGAGCCGGTTCCCACCGTATCTTCCGTCATGCCGAGCGTCGGCCGACTGGCCGGAGGCACCGTGGTCACCATCTCCGGAAGTGGGTTCACCCCGGGTTCGACCGTCAGCTTCGGTTCGACTTCGGCCTCGGCGGTCACCGACGTCAGCGGCTCAGCGCTGACGGCGACGTCCCCGGCAGAATCGGCCGGTGTCGTCGCTGTCACCGTGACCACTCCCGGGGGTGTCACCGCCACCACCAGCTCCGATGAGTTCGCCTATGGATCGGCCCCGGTCGTGACCGGCATCAGTGTTGCTTCCGGGCTGCAGGCCGGCGGCACGGTAGTGGTCATCTCTGGTGTCGACTTCGCTCTCGGAGCCACGGTCGAGTTCGGGGCGAACATGGCGTCCTCGGTCACTGTCGATGGCGGCACGTCGATCACGGCCACCAGTCCTTCCGGCACCGCTGGAGCGGTGGATGTCACCGTCACCACCGTCTTCGGCACCAGCGTCCCCGGAAACGACGACCGGTTCACCTACGACGCCACGCCCTCACCGATATCGTCGCCACCCGTCGGTTACTGGTTGGTGGCCGCCGATGGCGGTGTCTTCTCCTTCGGCGACGCCCAGTTCCACGGAGGAACGGGCGGCATGCAGCTCAACCAGCCCGTCGTGGGTATGGCCTCGACTCCCGACGGGGGCGGCTACTGGCTGGTGGCCGCCGATGGCGGTGTCTTCTCCTTCGGCGACGCCCAGTTCCACGGAGGAACCGGCGGCATGCACCTCAACCAGCCCATCGTGGGTATGGCCTCCACGCCTGACGGTGGCGGCTACTGGCTGGTGGCCGCCGACGGAGGGGTGTTCTCCTTCGGCGACGCCCAGTTCCACGGAGGAACCGGCGGCATGCAGCTCAACCAGCCCGTCGTGGGTATGGCCTCCACACCTGACGGTGGCGGCTACTGGCTGGTGGCCGCCGACGGAGGGGTGTTCTCCTTCGGCGACGCCCCATTCCACGGAGGAACGGGCGGCATGCACCTCAACCAGCCCGTCGTGGGTATGGCCTCCACGCCTGACGGGGGTGGCTACTGGCTGGTGGCCACCGACGGAGGGGTGTTCTCCTTCGGCGACGCCCCATTCCACGGAGGCACCGGCGGCACGCACCTCGACCAGCCCATCGTGGACATGGCCGCCGATGCCACAGGGCAGGGCTACTGGCTGGTGGCCATCGACGGCGGCATCTTCACCTTCGGTGATGCGACCTTCGAGGGCTCGACGGGTGGTGGCCCTGGCCATCATCCCGTCGTGGGCCTGAGCGGGCGAACCTGAGCATCATGGACTGGGCTGGGCCTTCGGATGGCGCTCCTCGGACCCTCGCAGCCGTAGGCACACCGGGAGGCTGTCGGGGGCGTTGATGCCCGATCTCCGCTGCAGTGACCTCCTAGGGGCGGAGCAGCACCTTGATGCAAGCCGCGGTGCGGGCGGCAACGGCGGCATAGGCCTGCGCCGCATCGGCCAGCTTGAACTCGTGGGTGATGATTCCCTCGGTAGACAGCCGGCCGTTGGCGACCAAGGGGACGAGCTCCCTCCACGTCTGGTGCACTGGGGCGGTGGTCATGCGCAGGGTGACGCTCCGGAACAAGGCCAGCAGGACCGGAAGCGGATAGGGGTCGAGGTCGTGGACCCCGATCACCGACACCGTCCCCCCGGGACGGACACAGGCGAATGCATCGTCGAGCGTGGCATCGAGGGCCACGGCGTCGATGACCGAGTGGGCTCCCCGTCCACCGGTTGCTTCCATGACCATCTCCACCGTCGGACCCTCGACGGGGATGGCCCCCGACGCGGCGGCCAACGCCCGGCGCCCGGGCACGGGGTCGACGGCCAGCACCCGACCGGCGCCGAGCACCAGTGCGGAGCGGACGGCGCACAGCCCGACAGCACCCAGTCCGAGAACCACCACCGTTCCCCCCGGCGGGGTGTCGGCCCGCTTGGCCCCGATCCACCCGGTATTGAGATTGTCGGTCAGTAGCAAAGCGGCCTGGTCATCGATCCCTTTCGGGATGGCCAGCATCTGGAAGTCGGCCGACGGCACGGCGACGGCGGTGGCCTGGCCCCCCCCGAGCGTGCCCGACCCGAACACCTGGGGACCGTCGACACACGTGACCGGGTCGCCGGTGTCGCAGCCGTCACAGTGCCCGCATCCGGCCACCGACGCGGTGAGCACCCGGTCGCCGACGGCGAACCGCCGCACCTCCGGACCGACCTCCACCACGGTGCCGATGAACTCGTGGCCGATGGCGAACCCGCCACCGACCGGGATGTCGCCGTCGTAGAAGTGGAGGTCCGATCCGCAGATGGCGCTGGCCTCGACGGCCACTACGGCGCCGTCGGGCCCGGGAGGGACGGGGTCGGGTACCTCTACCAGGCCAACCCGACCCGGGCCTTCGATGACTACCTGGAGCATTGGAACCTCCGATCTCGAAGTAGACATAATCGAGACTTTGTGTACTATCACAGATCTGGCGGGTGCCCTGCCTCCCGTCGGAGGAGGGTCGGATATGCGCAATCCGCACGCTGGCGAGCCGTTCGAGACGTCGGACGAGGACATCGCCCTGGCCCTTGCCGACGTCAGCATCCCCACCCTGATGCTCTCGCTGGTGCACATGTCCGGTGACCCCGGACTCATCCGGGGGAGGCTCAGGCCGGCCGGGCTCTTCCTCAACGAGGTGCAGGGCTACATGACCGAGGAGGACAAGGCCGACGCCCGCGCCCTCGCCCTGCCGATCATCGCCCGGTACCGCGATCAGGGGTGTCCCGAACCCGAACCGATCCCAGCCGAACTGCTGCACGAGATGATGACGTGGCTGGTGTGCGAGGAGGTCCCCGCCGAGTACGTCCCCATGCTCATGGAGGAGATGGAGCTCGACGGGTCCGACGTTCGGAGGACGGAACCGGTGGCGGAGGACGAGGCCCGCCGGGACTTCCCGGTGGTGATCATCGGGTGCGGGCAATCAGGACTTCTCGCCGGCATCCGCCTCCAGGAGGCGGGCATCCCCTTCACCATCGTCGAGAAGAACGCCGGCGTCGGGGGGACGTGGTGGGAGAACTCCTACCCGGGGGCACGGGTCGACGTCGGCAACCACTTCTACTGCTACAGCTTCGAGCCCAGCGACGCCTGGACGGAGTTCTTCGCCCGGCAGCCCGAACTGCAGTCCTACTTCGAGACGGTAATGACCAGACACGGTATCGAGGAGCATGTCCGTTGGGAGACCGAGGTGACCGGGGCGGCGTGGGACGAGGACAGCGCCACATGGTCGGTGACGACGTGCGGATCTGACGGCGCCGAAGACACCCTGATCGCCCGAGCCGTGATCTCGGCGGTCGGGCAGCTCAACCGTCCCCACACACCAGCAATTCCCGGTCAGGAGGACTTCGCCGGCCCTGCCTTCCACTCGGCCCGATGGGACCACACCGTGGACCTCGCCGGTAAACGGGTGGCCATGATCGGGGCAGGGGCGAGTGGGTTCCAGATTGCCCCGACGATCGCTCCCGACGTGGAGCATCTCACGGTCTTCCAGCGCACCGCTCAGTGGATGTTCCCCAATCCCAACTACCACGAGGCCGTCGGGCCCGGCGTGCGCTGGGCCCTTCGCCATCTTCCCTTCTACGGGCGCTGGTACCGGTTCCTGCTGTTCTGGCCGGGCTGCGACAAGGGTCTGGAGGCGGCCCGGGTCGACCCCGACTATCCCGATCCGCAGCGGGCGGTGAGTGAGACCAATGAACTCACCCGTCAGATGTTCACGGACTGGATCATCAGTCAGGTCGGTGACGACCCCGACCTGATCGCCAAGGTGGTCCCGGATTACCCGGCCACAGGCAAGCGCACCTTGCAGGACAACGGGAGCTGGCTCCGCACCCTGACACGCGACAACGTCGACCTGGTCCGAACGGGCATCGACCACATCGAGGCCGACGCCGTGGTCACCGAGGACGGCGCACGCCATCGGGCCGACGTCCTGGTCTACGCCACCGGGTTCCATGCCAACCGAGTCCTGTGGCCGATGGCGATCACCGGTCGGGACGGTGTCGATCTCCGTTCCCTGTGGGGTGAGCGTCCGGCGGCGTATCTGGGCATCACGGTACCGGGATTCCCCAACCTGTTCTGCATGTACGGGCCGGGGACCAACCTGGCCCACGGCGGCAGTCTGATCTTCCACTCCGAGTGCCAGATGCGCTACATCACCCAGAGCCTCGACATTCTCATCAGGGAGGGCCACCGCTCGATGGAACCGCGCCAGGAACGGTACGACGACTGGCATCAGCGGTCCCAGCAGGAGATGCAGACCCTGGTCTGGTCACAGCCCTCGGTCAAGCACTCGTTCTTCAAGAACGCCTACGGGGAGATCCACGTGCTGAGCCCGTGGCGCCTGGTCGACTATTGGAGCTGGACCAAAGAACCCGACGTTGCCGACTTCGAGTTCCGGTGACCATGGGAAGCGCTCCGACCTTCGTCGTCCCGGCCACCCCACCAACGGCACGAGACCGATTGCTCGACGCCACCGAGCGGTGCCTGCGCCGCTCGGGACTCCGGCGGATCACCATGACCGACGTGGCTCGAGAAGCGGGACTGTCACGGGCCTGGCTCTACCGGCACTTTCCGGACAGGGCGTCATTGGTGCTGGCCACCCTGGCCCGGATCGACGAGCAGTTCTGGACCGACGCCCACGCCCGGATCGCCACAGCACACGGCATCTCTGCCCGGGTGGCGGAGGCGGTGGCCCTGTCGCGGGAACAGCGGCCGGGCGCCCTCCTCCTCGAACTGCAGTCCCGCGAACCCGAGGCGTTCGCTGCGGTAATGGGCACCGGCCTGCGGCAGATGATGCCCGGCATGGCCACGTTCTGGCACCGCTACCTCGAGGAGGCCATCAGTGGGGGCGAGATTCGTCCGGACATCGATGTCATCCGTGCCGGTGAATGGATCATGCGCATGGTCCTGTCGCTGGTCACCGTGCCCGGCCATGCCGTGGATGTGGACGACCGGGTCGCGGTGCATGGATTTCTGAACGAGTTCCTGGTGGCCGGGCTCAGCTGAAGCCGGGAGGGTCGGACGGCGTACGCGCGCTTGGCCTGCACTACCCTGACCGCGGTGTGCCTCCTCGTCTTCGCCTGGGAGCCAGGCTCGGCGTATCCACTGGTGGTTGCGGCCAATCGCGACGAGCGCCTCGACCGGCCGGCCCACGCCATCGGCGTCCTCGCCGAACGGGGTCCGCGGATCCTCGGCGGCCGCGATGACCTGGCCGGTGGAACCTGGCTGGCCGTCAACGAATACGGGTTGGTCGCCGGTCTCACCAACCGGCCCGCCCCCGGCGGGCGGGATCTCACCAAGCGTTCCCGAGGTGAGTTGCCGCTGATGTTGGCCTCGTGCCCCACGGCGGAGGACGCAGTGGGGCATCTCCTCGAGGAGGTGGTGCCCGGTCAGTACAATCCGGCGTGGCTGCTGGTGGGGGACCGGCGCTCGCTCACCTACATCGAGCTGGCCGCCGACCTAGCCCCGGTCGCCAGGGTGCTCACGCCCGGTATCCACATCCTGGAGAACGTGGCCCTGGGCGATCCCTCTCCGAAGCTCGAACGGGTGCGTGCACTGATGGCCGAAGGCCGGAGCAGGGGGTCACCGGTGTGGGACGCACTGCAGACAGTGCTGGCTGACCACCTCCTGCCCCCCGGGTCCTCATCGGCAACGTTCGGCGATGACCGGTCCCCGCGTCCGGAAGCCACCCTGGCGGCGTGCGTCCACACCGACGACTACGGCACCCGATCAGCGGCCTTGGTCCGGGTGCCGGCGTCGCCCGGGGGCCGGCCCGAGATGCTGGTGGCGGACGGTCCGCCCTGTACGGCTCCCTTCGCCGACGTCACCGGTCTGTGGGCGAGCGTTGGTTGACGGGCCCCGTGCCGCCGACCGGAGCGTCAGGCACCGGTTAGGTGCTGGTCCCGCCCTTTCTCCTGGCCACCGGTGTCACCACCACATCGGGACGGTCGAGCAGGGACGGGGAGCGCTGGGGTGGGCGGTTGGGGGCCACCGGCCCGGAGCGAAGGTGCCGCCGTGTGCCTGACCACGGGGCCGGCGGTGCCGTCAGCCTGTCGGCCAGGCGGTAGGCGACCGTCTCGTAGTTGACCCGCCAGCCCCGGAAGTCCGGCCACGCCTCCTCTGCCGTCCGCTCCATGGGGAACCCCACGTGCTCGAGCATCTCCACGGCGTCGGCGAACTCCTCGAAGGAGAGGTTGATCGGACCTTCGGGGCTGGGATCGGGATCGACCTCCCAACCGAGGACCTTGGCGATGCGGTTGAGGGCGGTGAATCCCATCCGCAGACACAAGCGTGATTGGGACGACGCGGTGCTCGGGGCCACGGCCAAGTGCATGGCTGCGCCGTCCAGGACGGCGATCAGACCCACCAACCACGAGAACCAGGGATCGGGTGACCGGAAGAGGAGCATGACCGGATAGGTGGTGTGGCTCTCGGCCACGTCGGCCGACCACTCCTCCCATGCGGCGTAGAACTCCGGCAGGGTGTCGATGATGCCCACCAGCTGATGGCGGGCCAGCACTTCGGGCCCCCAGGCCGGGACCCCGGCCCGGCTCTCCAACATGGCCACCAGGCTCTCTCGGCGGTTGAAGGCTCCGTACAGGGCGGGCAGGTAGGCGATCTGCAGGGCCACGATGACCACCCAGGTGGCCCCGGCGGCAATGTCCACCGCCTGGTTGGCTGGGCCGCTCAGATCAATGGTCCCCACCGTGAAAACCGCCCCCGTCGACTGGGCCAGGGCGGAGGTTATCGAGTGGGTCGTCCCCTCCAGCATGAGGGCGTAGCCGATGATGAAGCCCCCGGCCCAGAACAGGAGCTGGGCGATGAGGGCCACCGGCGCCGTGGGGGCGAGGAGGGCATCTTTGCCCTCATACGTCTTGGCCAGGCGCGACAAGATCAGGAACGCCATTCGCACCGTGCGGTTGGCGTAGGTAGAGACCCGTTCGAACCCCCGGGGCTCACGGGGAAGCACGATGGTGAACAGGACACTCGCCGCGGTGAGGAGCACGAGGACCACACCGACGGCGAACAGGAGTGCGCTCACCGGACGGTCCCGCTCGCAACGACAGGTCGCGGTTCCACGACGGGGGACGATGGCTGCTCGGTGGTGAACGGCATCTGCGACATGGTACGGCCACCCGGTCGACCCCGTGGTGGTGGCGTCGGGAGTCCCGCCCGACGGTAACGTACGGTCACAAGGGCGGGTGGAACGGTGCCGCAGGCCGCGGGTGGGGTCGGAACGACGGGAAGGACGACTACGTGGTGGTCGACAGGGACGACGGGGGTCAGATCGTGCTCGAGGTCGACGGGCAGGAGGCCGAACTCATCTACCGGGTCGAGGGGACCTATCTGGTCCTGATCCACACCGAGGTCCCCGAGGCCCTCGAGGGGCGAGGCCTCGGCGGGACACTGGTCCGGGAGGCCCTCGATCGTGCCGCCCGGGACGGGCTGACCGTCGTTCCGTTGTGCCCCTTCGCCCGTCGTTGGCTCGGCCACCACCCCGACGACGCCACCCGGGTCCCCATCGATTGGGAACTCGGCACCTGAGCCATCGGTGAGGCGGGCTGCCGGGCGGGCTGACTCAGTCCAGGCCCCGCAGCGGTCGCATGGCCGCGGTCACCCGCACCAGCTCGTTGAACATGGCTGTGGCCGCCGACACCATGGTCTCGTTGGGAACCAACCGGTCCTCGTCGTCGACGAACTGGGCGACAAAGGGGAGGGACACCGCTTCGAAAAGGGGCATCATCTTGAGGGTGGTGACCACCTGTTTGATCATCTGGGCCGCCCTGGTTCCTGCCGCCACCCCACCGTAACTGACCAGTCCCACCGGTTTGTACTGCCACTCCACGTGAAGGAAGTCGATGGCGTTCTTGAGCGGGGCGTTGAATCCGTAGTTGTATTCCGGCATCACGAAGCAGAAGGCGTCGCCTCGGGACACCGTATGGCTCCACCGCTTGGTGTGCTCGTGCTCGTACCGCTGGAGCCGGGGATGGTTGGGCTCGTCCATGAACGGGAGGTTCACCTCAGCCAGGTCCACCAGCTCGACATCGAATGCCCCGTGTTCTTCCGCCGCGGCCGCGATCCACTGGGCCACGGGAAGGCCCACCCGTCCCGGACGGGTGCTGGCCACGATGATCTGGAGGGTCGGTTTGCTCATGGGCTCTTCGCTGCGCGGGACCGCGGACGGGCTGCGGCCACGCACCGTTCTACCCGGAAGGCCGGACGGCCGGATCGGGATCGAGCTGTCCCGGCACGTTCTGTGACCGTTCCCGGCGGCGCTCGGTAGAACCGGTTCTATACTTGGGCTGCCGCGACCCGGGGGCCTGATCCACCGGCGGCCGGCCAGCCGCACAGAGTGTCCGCACCACGAAACCGAATCCTCAAGGGGGATCCACCATGGCCCAACCAGTGATCGTCGACGCAGTCCGTACCCCGATCGGAAAGCGCAACGGATGGATGTCGGGCTTCCATGCCGCTGAGCTGCTCGGGCACGCCCAGGTGGAGCTGGTCAAGAGGGCCGGGGTGGATCCGGGCGACGTGGAACAGATCGTCGGTGGCTGTGTCACCCAGGCCGGTGAGCAGGCCTCCAACGTCACCCGGACCGCCTGGCTGAGCCAGGGGCTGCCCTACGAGGTGGCCGCCACGACCGTGGACTGCCAGTGCGGGTCGGCCCAGCAGGCCAACAACTTCGTGGCCAACCTGATCAGTGCTGATGCCATCGAGGTCGGAATCGCCTGCGGGGTCGAGGCCATGAGCCGGGTCGGGCTCGGGGCCAATGCCTTCAACGGGCCAGGCCGGTCAAGGCCCGAGGAGTTCCCCTGGGACATGCCCGACCAGTTCGGTGCGGCCGAACGCATCGCGCAGAAGTACGGCATCACCCGTGACGACGTGGACTGGCTGGGCTTCGAGTCCCAGCGCAAGGCGGCCGTGGCCGTGGCCGAGGGACGGTTCGAGCGGGAGATCGTCCCGCTTGAAGCCCCGGTGGTCGGCCCGGAGGGACCGACCGGTGAGAAGACCCTGATCTCCAAGGACCAGGGTCCGAGGGACACCACCCGTGAAGGCTTGGCCGGACTGAAGCCGGTACTACCCGACGGGATGCACACCGCCGGCAACAGCTCGCAGATCTCCGACGGCGCCGCTGCTGTCCTGTGGATGTCCGAGAGCAAGGCCGGCGAGGCCGGCCTCAGGCCCAGGGCCCGCATCGTGGCCCAGACCTTGGTCGGCTCGGATCCCTACTACCACCTCGACGGCCCGATCGCTGCCACGGCCGACGTCCTGCGCAAGGCCGGGATGACCATGGACGACATCGACATCTTCGAGGTCAACGAGGCGTTCGCCTCGGTGGTGATGTCCTGGGGAAAAACGCACGAGGTCGACTGGGACAAGGTCAACGTCAACGGCGGTGCCATCGCTCTCGGCCACCCGGTCGGATCGACCGGGGCCCGGTTGATCACCACCGCCCTCCACGAGTTGGAGCGGAGTGACAAGAACCTGGCCCTGATCTCCATGTGCTGTGGCGGGGCCCTGGCCACCGGCACCATCATCGAACGCATCTGATCCGACGCCCGGACGTCGGGAGCCGGTGGCGGACGGGCCTGGCGCTAGGCCGCTGCCGGCAGGTAATAGTGGGGGGCATGCCCACCTCGCGACCCGTCCTTGTCCGCACCCAACTTGTCGTCGCTCTGGCTGTGTTGCTGTCCCTGGCCACAGCAGCGGGGATCTCGGCCGCGACCGGAACTGCGGTAGCCGGTGCTTCGACCCGGGCCGGCCATTCGGCGTCGGTTTCGGACTGGACGACGTTCGACCAGAACGGACTGCGCACCGGTGTGGACAGCTCTGGCAACTCGTTCTCACCGGCCACACCGGCGTGGACCTCACCGACGTTCGACGGTCAGCTCTACGGTCAGCCGCTCGTCTACGGAGGTCGGGTATACGCCGCCACCGAGAACGACACCGTCTACGCCATGGCCGCCGACTCGGGCCAGGTCCTGTGGTCGAACCACCTGGCCACTCCGCTGACCCCCTCCACCGTCCCGAGCCTGTGCGGTGACATCCTCCCAACGGTGGGTATCACCGGCACCCCGGTGATCGACCCTGCCCGGTCGGAGATCTTCGTGGTGGCCACCGAGGCGGCCACGCTCAATGGGGCGCCCAACGCCGCCCATCACCTGATCGGGCTCAACACCTACACCGGCCTGACCATGATGGACGAGGTCATCGATCCGGCCGGCTCCAACCCGGCCTTCCAGCTCCAACGGGTTTCCCTGGCTCTCGACGACGGCAACGTCATCATCGGAATGGGCGGGAACTCCGGGGACTGCGACCCCTATCACGGTCTGGTGATCTCGGCCCCGGAGGACGGCTCCGCCCCGTCCGTCTACACCGTGGCCAATCAGGCCAGCGACAGCCAGGGCGCCGTGTGGATGGGTGGAGCCGCCCCCTCCATCGACGCCCAGGGCGACGTGTGGGTGGCCACGGGCAACAGCGCCTTCCATCAGTCGACCGATACCTACGACCAGAGCGACGGTGTGCTCAAGCTCAGTCCGACGATGCAGTTACTCGACTCGTTCGCACCGGCAGCCTGGTATGCCGACAACGCCTCCGACCTCGACTTGGGCTCAGGAGCGCCCGCACTCCTCCCGAACGGCCTGGCCTTCGAGGTGGGCAAGTCCCAGACCGCCTATGTGCTGAGTCAATCCGACCTCAGCAACGGGCAGCCCAACGGCGTCGGTGGTCAGGTGACGCTCACCAACAACTTCTGCTTCTCCGACGGGGGATCGGCCGACCTGAACGGCACCCTCTTCGTCCCATGCAGCAACGGGGTCCACGCGGTGACGGTGACTTCGAGCGCTCCGTCGGCCTCGTGGACGGCGGCCAACAGTTCGGCCAAGGGCTCACCCATCGTGGCCGGGGGGCTGGTCTGGACCATCGGCGGCGGAACCCTGTTCGCGCTCAATGCGGCCAACGGGTCGGTGGTCCAGAGTTTCGCCGTCGGCTCGTCGTCCAGCTCCTTCCCTTCGCCCTCGGCAGCCGACGGCCTGGTGCTGGCCCCGGGAGGAACCCAGATCCACGCATTCGTGGGACCGGCCGGCCTCCCCGGGCCGCCCACCCCGATCCCGCCCCGCCCCGGCTACTGGCTGGTGGCCTCCGACGGCGGCATCTTCGCTGAGGGCGGTGCGCCCTTCCTCGGATCGACTGGCGGGATGCACCTCAACCAGCCCATCGTGGGCATGGCCTCGACGCCCGACCACGAGGGCTACTGGCTGGTCGCCTCCGACGGCGGGATCTTCTCCTTCGGCGACGCCCTGTTCCACGGCTCCACCGGCGGGATGCACCTCAACCAGCCCATCGTGGGCATGGCCGCCACCCCGTCGGGCAACGGCTACTGGCTGGTGGCCTCCGACGGGGGGGTCTTCTCCTTCGGTGACGCCCAGTTCCACGGCTCCACCGGCGGGATGCACCTCAACCAGCCCATCGTGGGCATGGCCTCCGACAGTACGGGCAACGGCTACTGGCTGGTGGCCTCCGACGGCGGGATCTTCTCGTTCGGTGACGCCCAGTTCCACGGCGGCACCGGCGGCATGCACCTCAACCGACCCATCGTGGGCATGGCTGCCGACTCCTCCGGTCAGGGCTACTGGCTCGTGGCCTCCGACGGCGGGATCTTCTCGTTCGGTGACGCCCAGTTCCACGGCTCCACCGGCGGGATGCACCTCAACCAGCCCATCGTTGGCCTGGCCCCTGACAGCACAGGCGACGGCTACTGGCTGGTGGCCTCCGACGGTGGCATCTTCGCATTCGGAGACGCCGACTTCCAGGGCTCCACGGGCGGCCAGCATCTCAACCGACCGGTGGTGGGTATGGCGGACGGGCCGGCGCTGGGCTGACGGTAGCCGTAAGGACCCCACAGGGTGGCCGTCGGTGGCATCTGCCGGGGGAGCGGCTACAAAGTAGAATGCGTTCTAGTCACCCCCGGCGGTCCTGGCCCCGGGGGGAACCGACCGGGGGAGTTCCGTCAGAGCCTTGCCACAACAGCCAGGCGCCGGATGGCCCGGACGCGCCGACACCCTGACCATCCACGACGAATCGAGGAGACCGTGACCGGTACCGAACATCTGACCTACGAGCGTGTGGGACCAACCGCCGTCGTGACCATGAACCGACCGGAGGCCAAGAACGCCCTGTCGGGGCCGATGCTCGTCGGCATGGTCGACGCCTGGATGGAGATCGACGGCGACGACGACATCCGGTGCGCCATCCTCACCGGGGCCGGCGGGACGTTCTGTGCCGGCATGGACCTGAAGTCGATGTCCGGACCGGGCAACGACTCGGTCAAGGAGCGCATGGCCGAGGACCCCGACCTCCACTGGAAGGCCCTGCTGCGCCACTATTCGCTGAAGAAGCCACTCATCGCCGCCGTGGAGGGGTGGGCCGTGGCCGGGGGGACCGAGATCCTCCAGGCCACCGACATACGGGTAGCTGGCGAGAGTGCCAAGTTCGGGGTGTTCGAAGCCCGGCGGGGCCTGTTCCCGCTGGGGGGGTCGACCGTGCGCCTCCGCCGCCAGATCCCATTCACCGTGGCCATGGACCTGCTGCTCACCGCCCGGGAGGTCTCAGCCCAGGAGGCCAAGGAGATCGGGTTGATCGGCCGGGTGGTGCCCGACGGGACGGCCCTCGAGGCCGCCCTCGCCATCGCCGAAGTCATCGCGGTCGAACGGTCCCCTCGCCGTCGAGGCCATCAAGGCGTCGGTGAAGGCTACCGAGGGCATCCCCGAAGAGCAGGCCCTGGCTATGGAGTTGGAGTTCGGCTGGCCCATCTTCGCCACCGAGGATGCCGCCGAGGGTCAGAAGGCCTTCGCCGAGAAGCGCCCGCCCAACTACCAACGCCGGTGATGGAGCTGTATGAGGACGATGCCGCTCCGGACGACCCCCGGCGTCGCCTGGCCGCGGCCATCCGTCCCCTCATCACCCTCAACGTGGCTGCCGAGCTGGATGATGACTCGCTGAACGAGGCCGCCGCGGCCATCGAGGTCATCGCTGAGCGGTTGACGACGCGGGCCGGGCCCCGTCGCACCCGCAATCAGCCCGACCTGGCCCGGGCCGCCCAGGACTTCTTCCCCACCAGCCCCGTCATCGGCCTGGCCAATCCGGTGGCCCCACCGGTGCGGGTGGCCGTGGTCGAGGGGGAGAACGGCCGACCGGAGATCGCCGGCCAGGCCAACTTCAGCTTTGCCTACGAGGGTCCGCCCACCTGTGTCCACGGGGGGGTCATCGCCGAGTTGCTCGACGAGGTGCTCGGGGCGGCCAACATCGTGGCCGAGCATCCCGCCATGACCGGCACCCTGACCGTCCGCTACCGGAAGCCGACGCCGCTGAACACCGACCTCCGCGTCGAGGCCCGGTTCGTGCGGGTGGACGGTCGCAAGGTCTACACGTGGGGAGGCATCTACGCCGGAGACATCCTGACCGCCGAGGCCGACGGCATCTTCATCGAGGTGGTGCCCATCCAGATGCTGGACATCGCCGAGTCCAACATCGACAGCGCCGACCCGGTCATGCTCGAGGCCATTCGGGCCGAGGCCCTCCGTGAGGGCGCGGCCTCTGATGTCCAGCGTGTGTTCGATCCCGACCTCCGGCCCCCGACCTGAGCCGGGAGGGCGGGCCGGGCGCGGTGCGAGCGGCCCGCCCGGGTGACGCCCGGGCCATGGCTACCGTGCACGTGGCCTCGTGGCGGGCGGCCTACCGGGGCCGGTTGCCCGACGACTACCTGGCCGGCCTGTCCGTCGAGGAGAGAGCTGGGTCGTGGTCCGGGATCCTCGCCGACCCGTCACCCGGCCACGTGATCGTGGTCGAGCTCGGCGACCGGATCGTCGGTTTTGCCCATGTCGGGCCGAGTGGTGATGATGACAGCCTGCCGACCACTGGTGAGCTGTACACCATCTACCTGCTTCCTGACCTATGGGATCAGGGCCTCGGGCGGGCTCTGATGGAGGCGGTCCTCGAGCGTCTGCGCGCCGACGGGTACGACGCGGTCACCCTCTGGATGCTGTCCACCAACGACCGGGCCCGCCGCTTCTACCTCCGCCAGGGCTGGTCGCAGCTCTCCGGGCAGCGGACTCAGGAGTTTGGTGGCCAGGTGGTCACCGACCATCGCTTCGGCCGCACCCTGGTCACGGGTGGCAACCCACCCGCTCAGATCTTCTCCCGTCCCTCCCAGTAGGGATCGCGGAGCTTGCGCTTGTAGAGCTTGCCATTGGGGTCCCGGGGCATGTCGTCGGTGAAATCGATCGACTTGGGGGTCTTGAACTTGGCCAGCCGGGTGGCGCAGTACTCCAGGATCTCCTCGGCCAGTTCCGGCGTGGGCTCCACGCCCTCGGCCGGCTCGACGACGGCCTTGATCTCCTCGCCCCAGTCGTCATGGGGGATGCCGAACACGGCCACATCGCCCACCTTGGGGAAGCCGAGGAGGACGTTCTCGATCTCCGCGGGATAGATGTTGGCGCCACCCGAGATGATCATGTCGATCTTGCGGTCCCGGAGGAACAGATAGCCGTCCTCATCGATCAGGCCCACATCGCCGACGGTGAAGAACTTGCCGATGCGGTTGTCCTGGGTCTTGGTCTGGTCCTTGTGGTACTCGAAGTCACCCGTCTGCATGGACATGTAGACGGTGCCGATGACGTTGGGCTCCTCGACCCGGTTGCCTCCATCGTCGAAGATGGCGATCTCCGAGATCGGCCAGGCCTTCCCGACGGTGCCGGGCTTCTCCAGCCATTCCTGGGCCGTGACCAGGGTTCCGCCACCCTCGGAGGCCGCGTAGTACTCGTCGATGGCGTTTCCCCACCACTCGATCATCTTGTACTTCACGTCCACCGGGCACGGGGCGGCGGCGTGGATCATGTGCTCGAGGGAGGACAGGTCGTACTTCGAGCGGGTGGCCTCGGGCAGGGCCAGGAGGCGGTGGAATTGTGTCGGCACCATATGGGAGCTGGTCACGTGGTACTTCTCGATGAGTTGGAGCATCTCCTCGGGAATCCACTTGTCCATCAGCACCACGGTGTGGAGCAGGTGGATCGAGGCACCCGAGTAGCGGAGGACCGCTGTGTGGTACAGCGGAGAGCCCACGATGTGGACGTTGGCGTCGTCGGGCTGGATGCCGAACAGGAAGAGGATCCCGGACAGTCCGAGGGCCGCTTCCTCGGGGGTGGCCCCACTCAACTTGCGGAACACACCCTTGGGGTTGCCCGTCGTTCCGGACGTGTAGTTCATGACGTCACCGATGGTCCGGTCGGTCGGGTCTTCGGTGGACTGGTTGTTGCGCATCATGGCGTAGGAGCTGAACCCCAGGATCTCGCCGACGGCGAAGCACCGGGACGAAGGGAGCTCGGCCTCGTCGGCGGCATCGAGGGCCACGTCGGTGAAGCGCTCATGGGCGATGAAGGCCTTGGCGTCGGAGTCCTTCAGGATGTAGGCCACCTCGGGGGCGACGAGGTGGTGGTTGATGGGCACCAGATACCACCCGGCCTGCAGGGCGGCCAGGTAGATCTCGAAGACCTCCACGCCGTTGGGGAGCAGGGTGGCCACCACGTCCCCAGGCTTGAGGTTGAGGCCGCGCAACCCGTGGACCACCTGATTGGCCCGGCCCAGCAGCTGAGCGGCGCTGTACTCGGTTCCGTCTGGGTCCACCAGCGCCAACTTGTCCGGGTGCTCGTGGGCCAGAGCCCAGAATCCGAAGTCGCCCATGATGATCGTTACCCCCTGCGCCGCGTGGCGGCCGCTGTGTGGTGGTCGGGCGGTTGCCTGCCCGAGGGTCGGTTCCCGAAGCGGGCCGGTCACCCGCCCCCGTCCCGTGTGGCGCCGTCCCGGGTGGGGACGCTAGAACAGGTTCTCGTAATCGGTCAACAACCGCCGTTGGGCTGTGGCATGGTCGCGCCATGCGCTCGACCGGTGGAGTCCCGACCGGACCACGGGGGCATCACGGCGACGGGCCGGATCCAGCCCGGACGAGACAGAGAGGCAGTAGGCAATGAGTGACTTCTTGCAGGAGAAGGTGGTGGCCATCACCGGCGCCGGCGGCGGTATCGGTCGGGCGGTGGCCCTGGCCGCGGCAGCCGAGGGCGCCCGGGTCGTGGTGGCCGACATCGGAGTCGGCCTGGCCGGCGAGGACCCGACCAGCGAGGTGGCCGAGGCCCTGGTGGCCGAGATCGAGGCCGCCGGAGGCGAGGCGGTGGCCGTCGGGGAGAGCGTGACCACGATGGACGGCGGCGAGAAGATCGTCGGCGCCGGTGTGGAGCGTTGGGGACGCATCGACGGGGTCGTGTGCATCGCCGGCATCCTCCGCGAGCGCATGCTCTTCAACATGGCCGAGGAGGAGTGGGACGCGGTCATCGAGACCCACCTGAAGGGTCACTTCACCGTGTTCCGCGCCGCATCGGCCGTCATGCGCAAGCAGGAGGGCGGTGGATCCCTCGTGGCCTTCACCTCGGGGGCATTCGCCGGCAGTGTGGCCCAGGCCAACTACGCCGCGGCCAAGGGTGGGATCGTCTCCCTGGTGCGCTCGGCCGCCGCCGGGCTCAACCGGTACGGGATCACCGCCAACGCCGTGGCCCCGGTGGCCCGTACCCGCATGTCGGCCAACGTGCCCATGGATCTGGCCGAGATGGGTGATCCCGAGGATGTCGCGCCCCTGGTCGTGTACCTGTTGTCGGACCAAGCCAAGCACGTCACCGGTCAGGTGTACACCTCGGTCGGATCCAAGATCGCTGTCTGGAACCAGCCGCGCGAGGTACGTGCCGTCTACGCCGACGGACGATGGACGCCCGAGGACATCGCCGCTCGGCTGGACTCGACGGTGGGCCAGGAACGCATGCCGCTCCTCGATCAACTGGAGGAGTACCGCAAGGCCGCAGAGGCCAAGGCCGCCGCTGAAGCCGGGGCCAGCTAGACCACCGGGACGGGGCCCCGAGACCGGCGCACGTCCGCCGCCGGGATCGCCGATCAGGCCAGACTGAGGCCGTACCGCCGGGGGCACCGGAACGGTGCCGGGCCGCAGTGCCTATGCGGAACCGAGCACGCAGAATTCGTTGCCTTCCGGGTCGGCGAGCACAAGCCATCCCTCGTCGCCGTTCTGTCCCACCGACACCGGCACGGCACCGAGATCACGAAGGCGCACCACCTCGGCGGCTTGATCGTCAGGGACGAGATCGAGATGGAGTCGATTCTTGCCCGCCTTCGACTCGGGAACCTCCAAGAACAGCAGCGGACGGACCGTTCCCTGGTCCGGGTGGTCCTGTCCGGGCTCGACCCACACGTCGCCCTCGTCGTCCTCTCGCCACTCCCAGCCGAGGGCCTGGGACCAGAACCGGGCCAGGGACACCGGGTCCTCGGAGTCGATGGTGATCGTCTCGATGCGCAACGCCATGGTGCCTCCCCGGGCAGCGGACGGAACGGGTGACCGCGGGCGGTCGGCCTACCCGTCAGTGTGCCCGCTCCGCCGGGCCAGTGCCCGGGGACCACCGCCCGGGACGGACGGAGCCACCACCTTGACAACACGTCCGGCCGGGACCAGTATTTGAGCAATTGCTCAAATACCCGATCCCCGAGGAGGACCATGGCCAAATCCGGTCCGACCGGCAGGATCCGCCCTTCGGGGGCCAGCGGCTCCTCGGCGACGCGTCAGAGCCTCATCGAAGCGGCGGTCGGAACGCTCAAGGTCGAGGGCTTCGCCGGCGCCAGCGCCCGGTCGATCGCCCGTCGTGCCGGCTGCAACCAAGGTCTCGTCTTCTACCACTTCGGTTCCGTGGTGAACCTGCTACTGGCCGCCCTCGATGCCGTCAGCGCCGAGCGGCTCGAGCGCTACTCGGCTGCGGTGGACGCGGTGGGATCGCCCGCGGAGCTGGTCGACGTCGCCGCATCGATCTTCGAGGAGGATCTTGACGCCGGCCACGTCTCGGTCCTCGTCGAGATGATCGCCGGCGCGTCCTCGACCCCCGGTCTGGGGGCGGAGGTTGCTGACCGGATCGCCCCCTGGACCGAATTTGCCCGACGATCCGTCGACGCCGCGCTGGGCGACTCAGCGCTGAGATCGCTGATCCCCTCGGCTGACGTCGCCCATGCCGTGGTGGCAATGTACGTGGGCCTCGAGATGCTCAGTCATCTCGATGGTGACCGCAGCGCCGCGCTGGCGCTGTTCGATCAGGCGCGGGCACTGGCCACCCTGGTGTCGACATCGCCTCTTCCCAGCGGACCGAGCGACCGGGCGGCCATCCAGTGAATCCGTTCCCGGATCCGCCGCCCCAGCTCCCGCCGCCCCAGCTCCCGCCCCCCCAGCTCCCGCCGCCCCAGCTCCCGCCGCCCCCGCGCCCCCCTGTCCCTCCAACCCGGCGTCACATCTGGCTGCTCACGGCGGCCGGCGTGTGGTCGGCCGGTCTCATTGCCGCAGCCGTCCTGGTCAGCCCCTCCCTTGTCCAGGTCAACGGACCGAAGGTTCTGATCCCGGTCTGCGCCCCGTTGGCTGTCGTGGCGCTGGTGGCCCTGGCTCTCACCATTGCTCGGTGGCGCACCACCCGATGGCCCGTTGTCGTGGCGTGGGTGCTCGCCAGCCTGCTCGACGGCCTGGCGCTGGTGGGAATGCTTACCATCGGCATCTTCGTCCTTCCGGTGGCGGTCGCGGTGACGGTGGCCTGCGCCTCTTCGTGATCGGTCCGCCCTGATGTGGCGCCCCTGACGTGCCGGTCTTGACCTGCCGTCCCGGCACCCTGGCGACAACCCTGTGCCGTGACCGACGGGAGCATAGACATGGCCGCCATGATGCCTCCGTGCGCTACCCCCGAGGTCACCGGCGATACACCGATTCTCGCCAGGCACTCCGTAGCATGAGCACCGAGAGGGCCCCGGACTCGTGGTCCCGAAGGCCCGACCATCGGGAGGTAGTACGTGGTTGCATTGGCCGTCGTGCTGAGTGGCGTGGTGTTGTTGCTGGCCGTGTTGGTGGCCGGGCTCTTGCGCAGCCACGCCGACATCCTCAAGGCGCTCCACGACCTCGGCGTCGGCGTGGGTGAGCCAGGGGCGACCGACGACCACCGACACGACGGTGAGCCTGGGCGTGGTGCCCCAGCCGGTCCGGTCCCCATCCCCCTGACCATCGGCCCGCCTCTCCCTGGTGAGCGGAACGCCACGTCGGCCCCGACCGTCGTCGGGACGACCCCCCAGGGGGACGCTCTGGCCATTACCGTCGCGGCCGGGAGTGCGCTGACGCTGCTGGCCTTTCTGTCCTCGGGCTGTGCCACCTGCGCTGGGTTCTGGCAGGCGTTCCGGACCCCCGATCGGCTGGGCCTTCCCGTGGGGACCCGCCTGGTGGTGGTGACCAAGGGTCCGGAGCTGGAGATCCCCGGCGAGGTGGCATCCCAAGCTCCCGCGGGTCTACCGGTGATCATGTCGACCGATGCCTGGACCGACTACGAGGTGCCGGGTTCACCGTTCTTCGTTCTGGTCGACGGAGGTTCGGGACGCCGGATCGGGGAGGGGGTGGCCAATCACTTTGACCAGGTGGCCGAGCTGGTGCGCCGGGCCCAGACCGATGCCCGGGAGTTCGCGGTCGGTAGTCGGAGCCGGGGCCTCGTCGATGGTCTCGATGGTCCCGAGCGGGAGACGGACAACGACCGCGAGCTGATCGATGCCGGCGTCATGCCTGGTGACCCCAGCCTCTATCCCTCATCACTCGAGGATGTCTACGGACCGCTGGTGGAGGTCCGACGACGAAGGGGTGCCGACCGCCCTCCGATCAGCCGGACCGGCTGAGGATGGCCGTACTGAGCGCTCACGGGATCGAGGCGCCACTTCCCCCGGGATTCGAGGGTCGCATCGTCATCCGCCCCACCATCGGACGCGAGGTCCCGTATCCGGTGGCCAACTTTTCGACCTTCGCTCTACCCGTGGACCTGGGCGACTTCGGCAGCGGAGCGGTGAGCGTGATGGGTCCCTCGGACATCTTTGCCACCCTTTTCGAATACGGACCCGAGAGCCTGGGCCAAGCGCTCTTCGCGCGTCAGGGGATGCCCCGGTCGTTGACCGCAGCCGACTTCCGCCCCTACGTCCTGCGCCGCGGGCTCAACGGTCAATCGGGATCGCAATGGTTCTTTACCGAGGCGGGTCGGCCGTTCACCCTCTACGTCGTACTGGGCAGTCACATCCGGCGCAGCCTCCTCGTCCCCCGGGTCAACGACCTCATCGGTGCGGTGTCGATCGTGCCCAACCCTGCGGCGACACCGCCCACACCGCTGACCACTCTCACGTCGCAGGATCCACCGACGCCCTTCGCAGCCACCCCGACCGGGGCACGATGGAACTGATCGGCGTGTACCTCAGCGCCTGTGTGCTCTTGATCGTGGCCGGTGTGGCCAAAGCGGTGCGTCCAGACGACACCGCACGCGCCCTGGCCACCGCCACCCATCTCTCCCTCCGGCCCGTGCGGGCGTTGGTGCGGGTGGGTGCGGTCGCCGAAGTCGGCGTGGGGATCACCGCGCTCGGCGATGCCGCGTCCCTGGTCAGCCGGCCTGGTAGCCGCGTCGTACACTGCATTCGCCGTCTTCGTGGTCTATGCCCGTTCGACCGGTGGAGCCCTAGCCAGCTGTGGGTGCTTCGGGACCCCGGACACACCGGCGACACGGCTGCACGCCGTCATTAACGCCGCACTGGCTGTGTCCGCGGCGGCGGTGGCCTGGTCTGCGCCGACGTCGGGCACGGTCGCCGGCATCCTGTCCCATGAGCCGGGGAGGGGGATACCCCTCGTGATGGTGAGTGGCGTGGCCGCCTGGTTGGTCTATCTGGCCGTCTCGGTGATGGCCTCCCTGCAGGCGGCCAGGTCCCTCACCCGGGTCACCTTCGACCGCGGCGCCACGTCCCCATGAGTACCACCCTGGTCGAGCGGGCGTCGAACTTTCTCGGCACCCGACTGTCCCGCCGCAGCTTCATCAACCGTTCTGCTTACGCCGGCAGCGCCGTCGCCATCGGATCCGGTCTTGATCTCGTGCTGCGCCCGGGGACGGCCTATGGGCTGGTCTGCAACTGCGGCAGCAGCAACTGCGGATGCGGGTCCACCTGTTGTGCGGGGTACACCGAGTTCTGCTGCTCGGTCAACGGGGGCTACAACTACTGCCCGACCAACACCGTCATGGGCGGGTGGTGGAAGGCTGACAACTCCTCATACTGCGGTGGCCCCCGGTACTACATGGACTGCAACGCCACCTGCCAGTGCTCGACCGGGTGTGGGAACGGATGGGGCTTCTGCGAGCCGGGCTGCGACGGCGTCTCTTGCGGATGTGGTCCCAACGGGTGTGACTCCTATGTCACCGGCTGCTTCCAGTTCCGTTACGGCCAGTGCAATCAGCAGCTGGACTGCATCGGCCGAATCGTGTGCCGGGTGGTGGCCTGCGTCCCGCCCTGGGAGATCGATCCCACCTGCACCACCACCAACGCCGAGGACGACTCGACGGCCGAACAGAATGCCGCGTGCTGGACCCCGGCGTTCCCCACCCCGAACCCCGGTCCCTGCGCCTCCGTCCTCACCAACTGCCAGGTGGTGGGGATGGCCCCGAGCAGCGACGGCGCGGGATACGGGATGGTGACAGCGTTCGGGCGGTTGCTGGCCTATGGCGACTTCCCCCCCGACGGTGACGAGTCGGGCGCGTCACTGGCCCAGCCCATGGTGGGCATGGGCGTCCGCCGGTCCGGGGGCTACTACCTGGTGGCCCGCGACGGCGGCATCTTCACCTTCGGTGGGGCGTCGTTCTACGGCTCGATGGGCGGCCAGCACCTCAACCAGCCCATGGTGGGGATAGCTGTCACCGCCACCGGTGCCGGCTATTGGACGGTGGCCACCGATGGCGGCATCTTCACCTTCGGCGATGCCCAGTTCTACGGCTCGATGGGCGGCCAGCACCTCAACCAGCCCATCGTGGGCATGGCCGCCACCCCGTCGGGCCGCGGCTACTGGTGCGTGGCCAGTGACGGCGGCATCTTCACCTTCGGCGATGCCCAGTTCTTCGGCTCGATGGGCGGCCAGCACCTCAACCAGCCCATCGTGGGCATGGCCGCCACCCCGTCGGGCCGCGGCTACTGGTGCGTGGCCAGTGACGGCGGCATCTTCACCTTCGGCGACGCCCAGTTCTTCGGCTCGATGGGCGGCCAACGCCTCAACCAGCCCATCGCCGCCATGGCCGCGCCCCCCACCAGCCAGGGCTACTGGCTGGTGGCGAAAGACGGCGGCATCTTCACGTTCAACACGATGTTCTACGGTTCGGCGGCGTAGTGCTGACCGGCCCGCCACCGAGAGCGTACGACCGGTGACCACGCGGCGATCCGCTCCACCGTGGACCCCGATCCGATGGAGGAGGTCCCGGTGAGCGTGTGCATCATCCTGGCGTGCTCGCTGGTGGCCGTGGCCGCCGCCGTGCGGTCTACGTGGTCGCCCTGCGGCCTGTCCATGCTCGCCACCATCACCCCGTTCAGCGAGCGGGCCAAGGGTCACTCCTACCGTGCCACCTCGGCCTGGTTCGTGGCCGGGGCAACCGCAGGAGGGGCCAGTCTCGGCCTGGTGCTGGCCGCGTCGGCCATGCTCGTGAGCGAGATCCGTCCGTCCGCCGCTGCCGCCGCCGCCGTGGCCCTGGGGGCGAGCCTCGTGGCGGCGGCCTCCGACGCCGGAGTGGCCGGCTTCCATCTCCCCTACCACCGGCGACAGGTCAATGAGCGCTGGCTCGATCAGTTCCGCCCCTCGGTCTACGGCATCGGGTTCGGTTGGCAGATCGGGACCGGTCTGGCCACCTACATCACCACGGCCGCGGTCTACCTGATGATGGTGCTTGGGGCTTTGACCGGCCGGCCTCTCGTGGCTCTGGCGGTGGGTACGGGATTCGGGATGCTCCGGGGTCTGGCGGTGCTGCTCACGAGGAACCTCGTCGATCCCTCGGGGCTGCGGGCCTTCCACCGACGGTTCTCCGAGGTGGGACCGGTGGTCGCCCGAGTGGTGCCCGGGGTCGCTCTGGGCGTCGCCGCACTGATCGCCGTATGGCTCGGGTCCCCCGTCGGCATCGGTGCTGTTGCCGTGGTGGCGGTCACGGTGGTGGCGACGTCGATCCGAGGGGCGCGGGCTTCGGGTGGCACTCCGACACTGCCGACGTGTCCGGTACCGGGGGGAATGGCCACCCGGTCCGACCAAGATCTGGCTGCAGCCGGCGGTGGGGGCCGTCCGGCGTGAGCTGTGCCGTGGACCGTCCTGGGCGCACGTCGACCTGACGGCCTCCGGTTTGCTCCCGGTGTCAGTCCCCGTCGGGGGAGCTGACCGAAGGGACGACCGACGGAACCGGGGCCGACACCGCGTCACCGGTCGCCTCGCTGCCGTCGGCCACGTTACCCGTCCACGCTGACCCGGTCGGGTCCGAGGTGCCCGAGGTGACGGTGGAGCCGACCGGCCCGGGAGCCGGATCACCTCCCTGGCCGCGCCGCCAGCGCCGGAGCGGCGCCACGCGAGTGGCGAGCAGGACTACGCCGACCACGGCCAGCGCAATGCCCGCCCATTGAACCAGCAGCGAACCGAGATGTCCGTCCTCGCCCAGCCAGAGGTGCTCGTCGAGGAAGCGCTCGATGCCCCAGAGCACCATGCCCACGCCGAGAACGATTCCGGCCGGGGGAAGGAGAACCGGATCGGGAGCGGATCGGTCATCCTCGCCTTCCTGCGGGGTCCCGGCGACACCAGCCGCCTGTTCGTCCACTCCGCCGGAGGCCGCCGCTACCTGGTCGGTGCCGACGTCGAGGTCCACGTCGGCCACGTCCGGCACTGATTGCGGCACCGGGACGCGAGGCTCGGCCGTGCGGAGCCATCGCTCGACCAGCAAGAGGATGCCGAAGATGGTGAAGTCTTCGATGGCCTGGAAGATGGGAACCGGGAGCCGCTTGCCGACCTGGCCGGCGTAGTACATCCCGAACCACTGGTCGGTCGGATGGCCGCCGCCGGCCACCATTAGCTGGGGACCCAGCAGGCGTCCGATGCCCCAGCACGCCATGAGCACCGGGGCCATCAGGTCGGCGAAGCGCAGGCCCGGGATCTCGGGGCACCGGTGACGGGTGCTGATGATGGCCACGGGCACGGCGAACAGGAGTCCTCCGAAGGACGACAGCCCGCCCTGCCAGATGGCGAAGACCTGTCCCGGATAGTGGGAGTAGTAGGACAGGTTCGACACCACATGGAGCGTGCGCGCCCCCACGATGGCGGCGATGATGACCCAGACGAACATGCCGGTGACCCACTGCCAGGGATAGCCGGCCCGGCGCAGACGGCGCTCGGTGTAGCGGAGTCCGAACCAGAAGGTCAGCGCCAGGCCAATGCCGTAGGTGTGGACCTCGAGGAACCAGACGTGGAACGCGACAGGGATCGGTCTCATGGCGAAGGGGGTCTCATGGTCGAGGAGTGCCTGATCGGAGACGCAATCGACACAGGTCCAGTATGCCCCAGGCTCCCGGTAGGGTGGCACCGGGTCCGCTGACGCCTCATCGCCACGACCGACGACGAGGCCGGACCGCGGCCAGCACGGATGGGGGACGTCATGCGAGATCTTGCCGGCGCAGTCGCCGTAGTGACGGGCGGTGGATCAGGGATCGGCCTCGCCACGGCCACCCGTCTGGCCGGCCTGGGCGTCTCGGTGGCGGTCGTCGACCTCGACGGGGCATCCGCCGAGCACGCCGCTTCGGCCATCGATGGGTTCGCCGTCCAGGCCGATGTGGGTCGATCCGACAGTTGGCCCGGTATCGTCGACGCCGTGGACGGGCGTTTCGGCGGCATCGATCTCGCTCACCTGAACGCCGGCGTCATGACCGGCGAGGCCGACATCACCGCACTCACCGACGACGCCTACCGCCGGGTCCTTTCGGTCAACGTGGACGGGGTGGTCTACGGATTGCGGGCGCTGGTCCCGGCGTTGGCGGCCCGCGGCGGGGGCGCCATCGTGGTCACGGCCTCACTGGCCGGACTGATCGGCTTTTCGCCCGACCCCATCTACTGCCTGACCAAGCACGCCGTGGTTGGCCTGGTCCGCTCGGTCGTGCCCCAGCTACAGGAGCGGCACATCACCATCAACGCGGTGTGCCCGAGCATCGTGGACACCCCGCTCATCGGGGACAGCCGCGGTCTGCTCGAGACCAGTGGATTCCCACTCATCGATCCGGACACGGTCTCCGAGGCCGTGGTCGAACGGCTGGCGGGCGACGAGAGCGGGGAGGCCATGGTCATCCAGGCCGGGCGGGAGGCCCTCCCGTACCGGTTCGGACGCCCCCCCGGTCCCCGGGCCGGCGGGACGGTGGGTCAGCTGCCGCCACAGGAGTTCACCGCCCACGACCAGCAGTGAATCCGCCGAAGGTGCCTCGCCCGGGAGTGAATCGTCGGTTCGGCGTGCGCTCGATGACGCACGAGGTGGACGGCGCAGAAGGGGAACCGGGTCAGCCGACCCGGCCGACGCCGGCGAAGCCGTCACCGGTGCGCACGCCCGTCTCCCACACGACCGCACCCGTATAGGGCGCCTCGATCATGGTGCCACCCCCGATGTACATGGCCACGTGCTCCGAGCCGTCGGTACCGTAGAAGAGGAGGTCACCGGGCTCGATGTCGGCCAGGGGTATGTGGGTGGTGGCGGCGTACTGGGCTCCTGAGGTACGGGGCAGGGAGATGCCGGCCTGGGCGAAAGACCATTGGACAAGGCCGGAGCAGTCGAAGCCGACACCGGGGGTCTCGCCGCCCCAGACGTAGGGCACGCGGAGCTGGCTCTCGGCCGCCTGGATGGCGCCGGCGATGCCGGCCGGTACGGGCGGTGGAGGGGAGGTGGGCACGGGTGCCGACACGGGCGACCCTCCACCGGTGGTCTGGGCCACGGTCTGGCCTTCGGTCTGCGCCTTTTGCGCAGCCGCTACCTTCTGGTTGAACGCCGCGGTGGCCGCCGCCTTGGCCTGCGCGGCGGCGGCCTGTTGCTGGGCAATCACGTCGGCCTGGATCTGGCTGTTGACGCTGTTCAGCGTGCTCTGGTACTGGCTGTCCAACTGCTGGGCCGACTGCTCGGAGCTCTGCAGGTTGTTGCGGGTGGTGGTGGCCGCGGTCTCCTGCTGCTGGAGGGCGGCCTGGGTGGCCTGCAACTGGGTCTGGGCGGTGTGCAGGTTGTCGATGGTGGTGGTCACATTGCCGGTGGCGATGGACGAGTACTCGGACCGGATGCCGGAGGTGTTGGGGTCCGACGAGAACATCTGGGTGACCTGGCTGCTGGTGCCACTGCTCGTGTAGTCGGCGATGGCCTGGGTCCGGAGTTGACCCTGGTCCTTGCTCACCTCGGCCTGGTCCGTGGCCACCTGCTTCTGGTTGGCGGCGATCTGACCCTGCAGCTGGGTCAGGTGGTAGTCGGCTGACTCCAACTGTCCGGCCAGCGACTGCTCTTGGGCCTGGATGGCCTGGAGCTGGGTGGTGACGGCGGCCGCCTTGGCCTTGTCACTCGAGAGTTGGTCGGCTCCGGCGGGTCGAACGGAGGAAATCACCGCGGAGGTGATCCCTAGTGAGGCTGCCAGTGCGAGTACCGTAAATAACCGTTTACGAGGTGGTTTCCGGGGGGCAGGGGACGCACTTGGCTCAGACGTCGAGTACTGCTCGGCGTGAGTCATATCGCCTACTTGTCTAGTCCACCCGCGTGGTGATCACAAGGTACCCCCCAGGTGATCGCCCTCTCACCTGGTTGTTTACCGTGAGCGCAGCCCGGCTGTGCCGCCCCCGAGCCAGGGGCAACGATGGTTGTCATACCGCACCCGGTCTCGGCGGGACCGCTCGGAGTGACCGCCGAACACCGGCACGATAGGGTCATGAACCATGGGTGAAATCATCGAATTTCCGAGTAATGGGAGCTCCGGTCAGGGGTATATCGCCGTGCCTGTAGGCGGCGCCCACTCGACGTCAGGAATCGTGGTGTTGCAGGAGTGGTGGGGCCTGGTGGACCAGATCAAACGGACCTGCGACCGGTTCGCCGAGGCCGGGTTCACCGCCCTCGCCCCCGACCTCTATCACGGGACCACGGTGCCGCTGACCGAGCCCGACGAGGCCGGCAAGCAGATGATGGCCCTGTCGATGAACACCGCGGCCCGGGACCTGAGCGGGGCGGTCGACGAGCTGCAGCGCCGGACCGGTCGAAGCCAGGTCGGGGTCATCGGCTTTTGTATGGGCGGTGGACTGGCGCTCGTGCTGGCCACCCAACGTCCCGATGCCGTGAAAGCGGTTGTGCCGGCCTATGGGCTCATACCCTGGCCCGACGCACAGCCCGACTATTCGAAACTGGAGGCCACCGTGCTCGGTCACGCGGCCGGACAGGACGACTACTTCACCCCCGAGGCCGCCCGGGAGCTCGAGGCCCAGCTGACCTCCCTGGGCAAGGACGTCGAGTTCTACCACTACCCCGACGCTGACCACGCCTTCTTCAACGAGGACCGTCCCGAGGCGCACGACGAGGAGTCGGCCGGCCTGTTGTGGGATCGGTCGGTCGCTTTCTTTCGGAACACACTGAGCTGAACCGTCGTGGCTGCCGCCGGTCTGGTCGATGAGTACCTGACCCTCGGCCTGCGTCTGGGCAGGCACATCGACGGCCTGGTGGACGCGTACTACGGACCGGCCGACCGTGCTGCCTTGGTCCGCGCCGAGCCCGTGCGCCCCCCGGATCAGCTGGTGGCCGAGGCCCGATCCGTGTTGGCCGCCATCGATGCCGGGACTCCACTCGAACCGTCCACCGCCGGGGCCGGCCGTGAGGACGGTGCCGCGCCGGCCCGTCGCCACTGGCTCCGCGCCCAGGTGGTTGGACTCCTCACGACGGCGCGCAAGGTGGCCGGGGAGCGCATCGCCTATGCCGACGAGGTCGAGTCCTGCTACGGCGTTCGGCCCTCCCGGGTGGACGAGGAGGTCCTGGTCGACGCGCACCTTCGACTCGACGAGGTCCTCCCGGGAACCGGACCGCTGCCGGAAAGGCTGGTGGCCTGGCGGGAGTCCCATGCCATCCCGGTGGACCGGCTGCGCCCGGCCATCGACTCACTGGCCGAGGACCTCCGGGCGCGGACACGCGAGCTGTTCGGCCTGCCTGACGGGGAGCGGGTCGACTTTGAACTGGTCACGGATCAGCCCTGGTCGGGGTTCAACTACTACCTGGGCGATCTGCACAGCCGGGTGGCGGTCAACACCGACCTGCCGGTGCTCTCCACCGGCCTGGCCCACCTGGTCGCGCACGAGGCCTATCCCGGCCACCACACCGAGCACACCCGCAAGGAGGTCGGGCTGGTTCGCCGTCGGCGGTGGTGGGAGGAGTCGATCTTCCTGGTGGGTACGCCCCAGTGCCTGCTCGCCGAGGGACTGGCCGATCTGGGACTGGAGGTCGTCATGGGGCGTCGACCCGAGACCCTGGTGGCCGAGCATCTGAGGCCGCTCGGGATCCGCTACGACACCGAAGTCGTCGCGGCGGTGGCCGAGGCGGGCGAGGCCCTCGGCGCGGTACGCCAGAACGCCGCCTTCCGGCTGCACGAGGACGGTGCCGACCCCGAGACGGTAAGTGCCGAAGTGGCCCGGTGGGGACTGCTGTCCGCTGACCGCGCCGCCAAGTCGGTCGAGTTCCTGGTCCACCCGACCTGGCGGGCCTATCTCACGTGTTATGTGGAGGGGCTCCCACTCTGTCGGTAAATTCGTGGCCGGCGATCCGGCCCGTTTCGAGCGCTTGCTGTCCGAGCAGCTGACACCGGACGTGCTCGAAGCGCAGGTCGACGCCGACCTCGCCGCCACGGTCGCCGGCTACGGCCCCGGGCCCGCGGACTGAACCGCGTGTCCACCGCGACCACCCCGTCCGACCGAGCCGCACCGGCCGCCGACGAGGCCAGCCTCGAGGTGGCCATGAACGCCGCGGCCGCGTGCTATCTGCGCCTCGGCGTGGCCAAGACGACGGCGGCGGATATCGCCCGAGAGGCGGGCATCTCGAGGGCCACCCTCTACCGGCGGTACGGGAGCCACGAGGCCATCTTCCTGGCCGTGTTGACCCGCGAGTCCGAGGTCATGTCGGACGACGCCCGTGCCCATCTCGACGCGATGTCGCTGACCGACCCGGTGGAGCGGACGCTCGAGGGGATGATGTTCGCCATCAGCCAGATCCGGAGCCGACCGGTGCACGCCGCCGTGTTCGGAGGCGAGTCGGCGGCGTGGGCGGCCGGCCAGGCCATCCGGATGGAGGCGCTGCGACGGATCGGCGAGGCGGGGGTGAGGCCGTTGGTGGCCGGCGCTCTCGCCGACGGATCCCTGTCGGACCAGGACGTCGAGGACCTGGTCGACTGGATCCTGCGCATCCTCATCTCCTATGCCGCGGTGCCCGGTCACGGTGACCGTCCTCCCGACGCGATCCGCCGGCAGCTCACCTCGTGGTTCCTCCCGGCCTTCCGGGTCCGGGTGGGGGCACCCTCAGACGTGGGGGACCGGTGACGCGGGATCACGGCGGGGGCAGTGTGGGTGGGCGGATGAGAGACCGATTCCTGGCCGGTTACTCGGTCGATCACTGCCTGAGACACTAAGGTCGGATCGTCTCACCCTTGGGCCTCCACGGTCGAGGAGTGTGGCCGTGCGCCGACCGGTGGGTGCCGGGACCGGTCCGGTGCCCGAGGAGTGGGAGCAGGCAGGACGACGTAGGGACCAAGGGGGATGTGCCATGACGACGATGCTGGCCGTGCAGGTCACCAGGAACGGAACGCCCGGGGAGGTGCTGGCCGTCCAGACCGTCGAACGGCCGGAACCCGAGGCGGGTGAGGTCCGGGTCAAGGTGGCCGCGGCTTCGCTCAACTTCAACGACATCGACCGTTGCCTGGGCACGCTGGTGTCGGTCCCCACGCCGCCGCCCTACACGCTGGGTATGGACGTCTGCGGGGTGGTGGACGCGGCGGGCGAGGGTGCCGAGGAGTGGCTGGGCCGGCGGGTGGTGGCCATCACCAAGACGGCACTCGGCGGCATTGCCGAGTACGCCATCGCCCCCGCCATCTCGGTGTTCGACGCCCCCGCTCAACTGGACGACGCCGAGGCCACAGCCTTCCTGTTGACCTTCCAGACGTCCCATCTGGCTCTGTTCAAGCGGGGTCGCCTGGCGGCCGGCGAGACCCTGGTCGTCCACGCCGCGGCCAGTGGACTGGGTACGGCCGGCATCCAGCTGGGGAAGGCCAAGGGAGCCCGGGTGATCGCGGTGGCCGGCGGCCCGGAGAAGGGTGCCCTGTGCCGGGCACTCGGGGCCGACCAGGTGGTGGACCACCTCGAGGAGGACTTCGTCGAGGCGGTCCTGGCGGCCACCGACGACGCCGGAGCCGACGTGGTCTACGACCTGACCGGTGGCGACTTCGTGGAGCGGTCGTGGCGATGCACGGCACACGGGGGCCGCTACCTCGCCGTGGGCTTCGCCGACGACAACGAGAACGGCATGACCGGACGACCCCTGCGCATGGCCTGCATCGGCAACATCGACATCGTGGCGGTGATGGTGGCCTGGGCCGACTCCGTCGATCCGGGGATGCGGCGCTTCGGCTTCAATCCCTTCGGTCGGGACGTGGCCGACGAGATCCACGCCGACCTGCTGGCCATGGTGGCCGACGGTTCGATCCGGCCCTCCATCGGCCGGCGGGTGTCCATGGAGGAGGCCGGCGCGGCCCTCGACGAGCACCGGCAACGCCGTTCGTTGGGCCGCACCGTGGTCGAGGTGGGCGGGTGACGCCGCCGCCTCCGACGGGTTCCACCACGACGGACTACACCTGGCGCGACTCCGAGCTGAGCAGCCCGGTGCTCAAGGCCCTCAACGCCGTGGGCGGCACGATCAAGCGACTGGGCCGAGAGGTCCCCTCACTGGACCCGGGTGCGGTGGTCCGGGCCGCCACCAAGAAGGCGGGCTCTCCCGATCTGGGCTCGGACTCCTACCAGGAGCCCCTCGAGGTGTTCCTCGGCTCGTGTGAGACCGAGGCCGAGCTCACCACGTTCGGACGCATCCTCGTCACCAAGATGCTCGCCGCCGCCCTCACCAACCGGATCGAGCTCCACCGGTGGGCCACCGAGCACCCCGCCGTGAGCAAGGAGACCATCGACAGCCCCTGGATCATCGTCGGTCTGCCGAGGACGGGCACGAGCCTGCTCTCCATGCTGCTCGGGCTGGATCCCATAGCCCGTCCGTTGCGGCAGTGGGAAGCGGCCCACCTCATCCCGCCCCCCACCCTCGAGGGGGCCGAGGAGGACCCGCGGATCGCCCTCACGGCCAAGGAGCTCGACGGTCTGCTGAAGCTGAATCCGCCCCTCCGGGCCATGCACCCCTTCGGGGCCACCCTGGCCCAGGAGTGCGTGTCCCTGTTCATGTACGACGTGCGCACCCTGGCCCTCGAGACCCAGGCCCACGTCCCCACCTACGCCCGGTGGTTGGAGCAGGCAGACATGGCTCCCGCCTACGCCCAGCACAAGCTGGCCCTCCAGGCCCTGCAGTCGGCCCAGCCCACGGAGCGCTGGATCCTGAAGACGCCCAACCACCTCTGGCACCTGGATGCCCTCCTGGCCGCCTACCCCGACGCCCGGATCATCTGGACCCACCGGGATCCGGGACCGGTCGTGACCTCGTTGGCCAGCCTGGCCAATGCCGGGCAGCGTCCCCTGACCTCCCGGGCCGACCCCCGTCCGGCGGCCGAGGAGTGGAAGCGCAAGTGTGCCTTCGCCCTGGGCTCGGCGGTGGCCTACGACGAGTTGGCCGCCGACGGGTGGTGCCAGCACGTCGCCTACGACGCCCTCGTCGCCGACCCCCTGGGCGCGGTGCGGAGCCTGTACCGTGCCGTTGGGGACGAGGTGAGCGACCTGCACGCCCGGCGCATGGAGGCGTTCCTCGAACAGCGGCCCCAGGACGCCTTCGGGAACCACCGCTACGACCCGGCGGACTTCGGCTGGACCTATGCCGGACTGTCCGAGGAGTTCGCCGACTACACCTCGCGCTATCACGTCACGCCCGAGAGGCGCTGAACCCGGATCCATCCGGCCATTTGGGCCTCCACGCTGCGGGGCCGTACCATGCGGTTATGTCTGAACGCTCCCGCAACCTCCCTCGCCGCTCGTGCATGTCGTCCCCCGGGTCGAACGAGCGCTTCCTGGCCAAGGCGCCCACCGTGCCGGCCGACATGAGCTTTCTCGACCTCGAGGACTCCGTCGCCCCCCTGGAGAAGGAGGCGGCCCGGGCCAAGGTGGCCGATGCCATCAAGAACCTTGCCTGGGACGACCGTGTCCTCTGCGTACGTATCAACGCCTGGGACACCGAGTGGACCTACGGCGACGTGATCGACGTGGTGTCCAACGCCGGCGAGCGCCTCGACGAGCTGATGCTCCCCAAGGTGCAGAGCGCGGCCGAGGTGGTGGCCCTCGACCTTCTGCTCACCCAGGTGGAGAAGAAGAGCGGGCTGCCGGTGGGCCACGTCGGCATCGAGGCCCAGATCGAGACCACCCGCGGCCTCATCAACGTGGAGGAGATCTGCGCCGCGTCGCCCCGTCTTGAGACCATCATCTTCGGGCCCGCCGATTTCGCCGCCTCCATGGAGATGCCGGTGCTGACCGGTGGCGTGTCCATCCCCGAGTATCCGGGCGACCACTTCAACTACGTCTTCTCCAAGATCCTCATGGCCGGCCGGGCCAACGGGCTCCAGGTGATCGACGGGCCCTTCCTCAAGATCCGAGAGTTGGACAGCCTCCGGGAGTTCTCGCAGCGGACGCGGGTCCTCGGCTACGACGGCAAGTGGGCCCTCACCCCCGACCAGGTGGGCGTGCTCAACGAGGTGTACTCGCCGACCCAGGAGCAGTTCGACAAGGCCTGGGACATCCTGGATGCCTACCGCAAGGCCACCGAGGACGACCGCACCGGCGCGGTCATGTTCGGCGACGAGATGATCGACGAGGCCTCCGCCAAGATGGCCACCAAGTTCGTCACCCGCGGCGAACGGGCCGGCCTGTCCCGGTCGTCGGGCTGACCGGCGGCGACCGGGCACCACAGGCCGGCTCGACCCGGGGGTCCGACATGGCGACCGGCGATGTCAGAGACCGGGCGTTTCGTCCTTCGGGCTCGTCGGGTCCCACCGGGCCCCAACCGGGCGGGCCACCGGGTCGTTATCCGGTCAGAACGTGAACCGGCGGTGCCACTCGTCCAGCACGGTGTAGTCCCCGTGCACGTCCACCGGGCTCAACGTGGGCCGGTGGTAGAGGGTGAGTTCGAGGTCGGAGGTGGTGCCGCTGACCACCAGGTCACCACGCTCACTCGGGGCCTCGTCCTGGGTCCCTCGCACCACCTCGACCCGGTCGTGGCCGAGGGTGACCTCCCATTCCGTGCCGAGCTCGCTGGACCGGAGGGTGAGGATCCGACCGCTGCCCGCGCCCGGGTGGTTGTCGCCTGACAGGAGCACATCGACGATCTCGTCGATCCCGTCAGCGGCTAGTTCCGTGGGGATCGGGGTGCAGATGCCGCGTGAGGCCTGGGCGTCATAGCGGTGGACGGCCAACTCGTGCGCGCACCGTCGGGCCACGAACCTGGCCGAGTGGTCACCCTCGAACCACGTCCACACCGGGGTGCCGGCCGGAGTGGCCTCCAACCGGTCGATGAGGTCGGTGCTGGCACCGGCCACCCAGTGGGGCAGCTCGTCGTCGTCGGGCGGATCGGGTAGCGGGGTCTTCGGTTGGTCGGTGCCCTCGCACAGCACGTGGCTCCAGAAGCCGCAGAACTGCCCGACGTGCACGGCCAGGTCCCGGACCTCCCAGCCCTCGCAGGTCGGCACCACGTCATCCATCTCCCCGGCCTCGAGGGCGAACATCAACGCCGCCGTCTCGGTCCGGACGGCGCTGACGAACGAGGAGTGCTCCACGTTGGTCACGGTACTCGGCCCGGCCGGGGCCCGACAGGGCTCAGGTGCCGATGTCGCTGACCAGGCGTCGGGCGATGACCTTGAGGGCCAGGGTCTCATCGGCCCCCTCGAAGATGGACAGCACTCGGGCGTCCACGAAATACCGACTGACCGGGAACTCCTCGGCGTAGCCCATGCCCCCGTGGATCTGGAGGGCTTCGCGGGTGACCCACTCGGCGGCCCGGCATACATAGGCCTTGATCATGGAGGCCTCGAGCGTCCCTTCCCCCTTGGCCATCAGGCGGGCCACCTCGTAGGAGAACTGACGCGCCGCCTGGATGAGTACGGCCATCCGGGCCAACTTGGCCCGGGTCAACTGGTAGTCGAGGATGGGCTCGCCGAACACCGTCCGGTTGGCGGCGTACTCCAGGGCGGCCTCGTAGGCGGCCTGCATGACGCCGATGGCCCGGGCCGCCGTCTGCAGGCGCCCGTTCTCGAACCCCTGCATCTGCAGGTAGAAGCCCTTCCCCAGGCCGTCCCGGCCGCCGACCAGGTTGGCGTCGGGTACGAACCAGTTCTCGAAGGCCACCTCGTAGGAGTGCATGCCGCGGTAGCCGAGGGTGTCGATGGCCCGCCCCTCCATCCGTCCCGCCGGTCGGGCGTCGGTCTCCGCCACCTGGGAGAACAGGAACCCGTGTCCCTCCGCCTGGGGCTTCTCCACCAGGAAGAGGGACAGTCCCCGGTGGGCCTTGGCCCGATCGGGATCGGTGCGGGCCAGCAGCATGAGCACATCGGCGCGGGCAGCGAACGTGCACCAGGTCTTGACCCCGTTGATCAGCCAACCCCCCGCGGTCGGCGTGGCCGAGGTCACCACTCCGGCCACATCGGATCCGTAGTCGGGCTCGGTGACCGCCACCGCCCCCATCGTCTCGGCCGTGGCCAGTCTCGGGAGCCAGTACTGCTTCTGATCCTCTGTGCCTCCGTGGACCAGGGCCCGCGTGAGGATCTCCGGTCGGGTGATCAATGAACCACCGGCCCCCAACGAGCCCCAGGACAGTTCCTCGGTGGCCACTACCATGCCCAGGTAGTCGGCCTCGCCCCCCGTGGCGAACCCCCCGTACTCCTCGGGGACCGACATGCCGAATCCTCCCATCTCGGCCATCCCGGCGATGATCTCTTCGGGTATGTCGGTGTTGGCCCGGTGGATGTGCTCCGCCCGGGGTCTGATCTGCTCCTCGGCGAACCGGTGAAAGGTCTCCCGGACCAACTCGAAGTCGGCGTCGAGGTGTCGGTCCCCGGGGCGGTCGGCCAGGGAGGCCAGGAACGTCGGATCGCGGAAGGTGGCCACGAACGCCTCGGCCGGCGCCATCCACCCGCTGGCCACGTCCCAGTGGGCGGCACGGCCGACGAGACGGGTGGCCAGGTCGGCGACGGTGTCGGCGGCGAAGGTGCAGGCGATGCGGGCCTCGGTCTCGCCGTGGGACCCGTAGGCCAGGAAGGACTCGGCCGTCCGGACGGCGGCCGCAGCGTGAGCGACGTCGTAGGCCAGGACCTCGGCCGCGTCGGGGCCGCCGGCTTCGACGAGGGCTCTGGTGCCGGAATCGACGACCGATCGGGCCAGGCTCAGCGCGTCGGAGGCGGCCCGCAGGTCAGCGGCAGAAACAGGGTCGGAGGTCACGCTCCAAGCGTACCGGCCCGGGCCCCACCGACCTCAACCGGCCGGACCGATGGGCGCCCCGCAACCGGGCCGGCCGATCTCGGCCGGCCCGGCCGACTCACGCCGGCGGGTTGATGTAGCTGTAGTTGCAGCGGTAGCCGTGGGTGCTGCCGGTGACCGGCGGATCGTCGCTCGTACGTTCGAACTGACCGTTGACCACCTTTGCGATCAGGTAGCAATTGCCGATGGTCTTGGCCGCCGGGTCGGTCGGGGCGATGATGTGGTTCCCGTCGAAGCTGGTGATCTTGGACAGGGCCTGTAGCTCGGATCCCCGACTGGGATCCGAGCCCGCGTTCTTCAGTGCCTGAGTGAACAGCTCCATCGACAGCCATGCATAGAGCGTGTAGAGGTCGGTGTGGAACCCGGGCGACGCCACATTGACCCAGTGGAGGAAGGTGGCCACGGCCGGGACCGTGGCGGAGTCCTGACCGAGATAGAGCGAGGTGTTCTGTTCCAGGTAGTCGCCGTTGATGGCGGCGGCCCCCCCGGAGTCCTGGGCGAGGGTGTCGGTGTAGGTGGCCGCCCCGAGCACCACTGCGGGGTGGAAGTTCTGCTCGACGAGGTCCTTCAACAACGACGCCGCGTAGCTCTCGGACATGCCCTCCACGAAGAGGATCTTCACCCCCATGTTCTTCATGGCGATCACGTTCTGTGTGAAGTCGGTGGTGGACACGGTGTAGGTCGGGTCGTAGATGACCTTGAAGCCGACCTTGTCCAGGACGTTCTTCTGGCCCGCCCAGTCGGCCTCGGCGGAGGCGAACGCCCCGACCATGGCCCCGGCGGCGTGAATGTCGTTCGGGTACTTCGTCTTCACGAACTGCA
This sequence comes from uncultured Acidimicrobiaceae bacterium, assembly GCA_963831535.1. Taxonomy (GTDB): domain Bacteria; phylum Actinomycetota; class Acidimicrobiia; order Acidimicrobiales; family RAAP-2; genus Bog-756. Next base: position 279,524 of record CAWHQP010000006.1, read on the forward strand.
GCGGACCCTCCTCCCAACCGGCGTTGAGCGGAACGGCGCTGTAGACGTTGGGAAGCTTGTTGGTGACGGGATCGAGCACGACCGAGACGTCGGGCATGCCCGGATTCGTCTTCAGCAGGGCGCCCCCGAAGCTGTCCTCCAGCGAGAAGTCCCCGACCATGGCGAAGTCGCTGTTGATGGCGCTCTGGGTGGCCTGCCTGTTGGTGGCCCCGCTGAACTGGTCGTCCGAGTCGGTGATGACCAGCTTGCGCCCATTGATCCCACCCGTCGAGTTCACGTAGTCGGCGTACGCCTGGTCGCCGACTGTCGCCCCTTTAAACAGGCCGGCCGACAGGGTGGACACGTTGGCCAGCTGTACCTCCGTCTTGGTGATGCCGGTGTGATCCTGGAAGGCACTGGCCGGGATCTTCGAGTCGGTCGAGGCCGACGCCACACCGTTGGTCGTGATGACGACGGCCGACGTGGCGACGACCAGCGCCAAGCTCAGCACGGCCCCACGCATCTTCAACGAAGTAGGTCTCACCGTTCAGCTCCCCCAGATATCTCGGTCTATTTGTCAGACAGACCCGGCCGCAGTAATCCCCATGGCTCCGTGTCTGTCGAGCGAATGGCTGACTCTACGCTACCGAGTCGCTGAAGTGTCAAGCAGGGGATAAGTACGGCGCTGACGTGGGACAACTGTGGTTCTGATCACTCTCGAGCCCTATGCACCCCTGGAGGTCTTCACCAAAAAGAGTGGCATCAATACGGAGTTGACCCGTTGTGGGACCGACCAATTGACTATCGTGAGACTTAGCAATTTGACTGTCTCACCCTGACCAGCGGCGGTACTGGCCCAGGCTCCGCCTTGGGCCACCATCGGTGACCGGTCGGTCAGGACGGACTCGATCGTCAGTCCGGCGGAACTTGTGCCACCACGGTGACCAGAGGGGGCAGGACCACCGGATCGTCACCCGGATCCACCTCGGTCACGATCCGGAGGTAGTCGGACACCGGGCCCGGTCCGGCGCCGGCCGGCGCCTCGGCCCAGGCGTCGACGGTGACCAGTCCAGCATCGCGGGCGAGAGAGGGGAGCAGGGCACCGATGTCGGGGTGGCGGGCGGACGGCATGGAGAAGGGTTCGCCGTCGATCCGACCGGCCGAGGTGATCGGCTCCTGGGCCACCACCCAGCCTCCGGGCCGGACGGCGGACGCCATTCGGGCCAACACCGCGCCCGGGTTCACCACGTGGAGGAGGAGAAAACGGCAGAAGGCCAGGTCTACGAGTTCGGGGAGTCGGAGGTCCTCGCCGGACTGGGTGATGGCCAGGACCTGACTGTGGGCCGCCGCCGCCTCGGCCACCTCGTCCCGGGCCATGGGGTCACTGTCGACGGCGTAGACCCGGCCGTCCCGGCCCACGATCTCGGCCAGGGCCACCGACACGTCCCCACCGCCGGCACCGATGTCGGCGCAGGTCCACCCCGGACCGATGCCGAGCCGCTCGAGTGCGGTGGCCAGCGGCCGCCGGTAGACGTCGTCACGCAGCCCCCTGAACTCCATGGGCTCAGGCTATCGGCCCATCGGGCCGACCCCGGGGCCGACCTGACGGCGATCGCCCGGGATCAGAGGCCGCCGGGCACGGACCGGAAGGGCGCCGCTCCGTACCGCTCCGGCTCCGGCAGCCGGTAACCTCACTAACGTGCGAGTCACCATGATGCTGTGCGATGCGGCCCAGGTCTCCGACGGCAAGCTCTACGTGCTCGGTGGGGGCTGGAGCATGACCGGCCCCGACCCGGTTCCGTCAGCCATCGCGCTCAAGATCGACGTCGGCTGGCACGAGGCCGAGCTGGCGCACCACTGGGAACTCTTCTTGGAGGATGCCGACGGCCGGCCGGTCCTGGTCGAGACGCCTGAGGGTGAACACCCGGTCGAAGTCCGGGGTGAGTTCACCGTGGGCCGTCCACCGGGGATCCCCGAGGGCTCGCCCATCGACGTGGCCCTGGCTGTCAACCTGGGTCCGCTCCCCCTCACCCCGGGTACCCGTTACACCTGGCGGATGGCCATCGACGGCGAGTCGCAGACCGACTGGGTCCTCGGCTTCACCACGCGGCCCACGCTCGTCCGGGACTGATCCGGTGACGACATTCGATCGCCCGTTCGGCCGCGACTTCGAGGACTTCGAGACCGGCGATGTGTACCGCCACTGGCCGGGCAAGACCATCACCGAGGCCGACGACCACCTGTTCTGCATGATCACCATGAACCACCATCCGTTGCACACCAACGCCTGGTTCGCCGAGCACGAGTCGGTGCAGGGCAAGAACGTGGTGGTGGGAAATCTGGTCTACTCCCTGGTCCTGGGGATGAGCGTGCCCGACGTCAGTGGCGCCGCCATCGCCAACCTCGAGGTCGAGTCCCTGATCCACCGGGCACCGACCTTCCACGGTGACACCATCTACGCCGAGACCAAGGTCATCGGCAAGGTCGAGTCCCGGTCACGGGACGACCGGGGCGTGGTCACCGTGGAGACCAAGGGGTTCAACCAGCGGGGCGAAGAGGTGTGTTTCTTCCGACGCAAGGTGATGGTCTGGAAGCGTGCGTCGGCGCCGGCGCGTCGACGGCCCTACGGGGACGACGTCTGGGATTGAGCGGACCCGGGGGCGCAGTCGAACACCGGGTCGCGGTGACGCATCCGACCCGGCGGCGGGACGGGAGCGCCGATGTGATGCGGGACCGGCGTCAGGTCGAGGCCATCGGTCGTGCCATCGAGGGGTGGGGCACGGCACTCGGCGGCGACTCGAGGCGACCCGAGCTGCCGTGGCGGTCGACCCGCGACCCGTGGGCGGTGCTGGTCAGCGAAGTGATGGCCCAGCAGACCCAGCTGGCCAGGGTGGTCCCGGCCTTCCTCGGCTTCATGGACCGGTTCCCCACGCCAGCGTCGTGCGCCGCAGCACCGGTGGGTGATGTGCTCCGAGCCTGGCGGGGGCTGGGGTACAACCGGCGGGCCCGCAACCTCCATCTGGCCGCCCGGGCCGTGGTGGACGATCACGCCGGCCATCTGCCGTCGGACCTGGACGGGCTGCTCTCCCTGCCGGGCGTGGGGGCCTACACGGCTCGCGCCGTGATGGCCTTCGCATTCGGGGCGGACACCGGAGTCGTGGACACCAACGCCGGTCGGGTGCTGGCGCGGGCGGTGGCGGGCCGCCCGGTGGGTCGCGCCGAAGCCCAGAGGCTGGTGGACGCCATGGTCCCGCCCGAGCGGGGTTGGTGGTTCGGCCAGGCCCTCCTCGACCTCGGCGCCGGAACGTGCGTGGCCCGTGCGCCCCGCTGTCACGAGTGCCCCATCCGTCGCCGCTGTCGGTGGGCCTCCTCCGGTCGGGCCGGACCGGATCCCGCGGCGGGCTCAGCCGGGGTGTCGGTGCCCCAGAGCCGGTTCGCCGGCTCGGACCGACAGGGTCGGGGCCGGCTGATCGAGGCCCTGCGCCGGGATGAGGTCCCCGCGCCGGATCTGGCGGACGTGGTCGGTTGGGATGACCCCGAGCGGTTGGATCGGGTGGTGGCGGACCTGGTGGCCGAAGGCATGGTGGTCCGGACGGCCACGGGGGCCCTTCGCCTGCCGTGACCGGTGTGGCCTGTGCCCGGGCCGTCGACTGGCTACGGTGGTCTTCGTCAGACCAGTAGTGGCGCCCGCCGGCCGAGGCGGGGTCAGGGGGGGCCATGAGACCACGGTGGAGGCGGTCGATCGGGAGTGTGGCGGCCGCCTCACTGCTGGCCATGGCCGGTTCCGCCCCGGCGGCATGGGCGACCACGACCGGAGGAGCCGTGGTGCTCGGGGCGCCCGCCTCCGTGCCCGAGTCGGTCTTCACCGTGGCGACGCCGAGCGTGGTCACCACGCCGGCGGTTCCCGACGGGACGGTGACCCCCGCCGTGTACGACCGGGTATCGGTGCGCCGCTTCGGCTCACCCGACGCGTCGCACGTCCTGGTACTGGTGCCGGGGACCAACGGAGGGGCCGGTGACTTCGACATCGTGGCCCCGTACCTCGTGGCCCACGTCCCCCATCTCCAGGTCTGGGCCGAGATGCGTCGGGAGGGCGCCCTCCAAGACGACAGCCTCCTCCAGGAGGTGCTGGCCGGCCGGGCCACCTATCAGCAGGCCTTCGACTACTACCTCGGCTTCCTGTCCGACCCGTCGATCACCGACCACTACCAGCCGCTGGTCGCCTCCCAGTTCACGTTCGTGCTGCAGTGGGGCCTCGCCGTGGCCATGAACGACCTGAACGCCGTGATCCAGGCAGCCAGGGACGGAGGCACGAGGACGGTCACCCTCGGCGGCCACTCCCTCGGCGGCACCGAGGCCGCGGCCTACGCGGCGTGGGATTTCGACGGCCGAGGCGGCTACCGGAACATCGATGGCATCATGTGCATCGACGGATGCGCCGGCGCGCCGTTCGCCGGCGAGAAGCCGGTGACGGTGGCCTCGGCCCAGACGGCCATCGACACGATGGACACCAAAGGTCCGTGGCTCGATCTACTGGGGGTGGGGCTCCCCTGGGTCACCGGGGTGTTCAGCCAGTTGGGCGCCCTCGCCGCCGTCGAGGCGCCGAACGCTCCGTCCCTGCTCCAGACCTTCCCACTCCTGCCGAAATCCCTGAAGCCGGCCAAGCCGGTGACCAACCTGGCCCAGGTGGGCTACGCCTTCGACGCGTCGACCTCGCCGTCAGCCCTGGCCCTCGTCCATGTGCACTCGGGCCATGTGGCGACCACGGGTAGCCCGGCCGGCTGGGTGGACACCGGGATCACCCCGGCCCAGAACGTCGCCGACGCCTTCGCCCAGGCGCCGCTGGCCGCCGCCGATTGGTACTACCCGGAGCGGTTGTCCATCGACGCCGGTGCGGCGGCCACGCTGCGCCAGACCCCAGCGGCCACCTATCTGGGTCTGCGATTGCTCGACACCGACAAGGTGAACGTCCCGTTGTACGCCTTCCAGACATCACTCGGGGGCTCCGACAACGCCGTGGCCGACGCTGCCCACGACTTCCAGAAGCACTCGTTGATCCCGAACGTCACCGTGGTCAGCCGTACGGCGACGTACAGCCACCTCGATCCGCTCCTGGCCACCCCGTCGAAGAACGCCTTCCTCCAGACGGCGGTCCCGTGGCTGAAGAGGATCGGCGCCTAGTCATCCCCGGGCTTCAGCGGTCGGAATCAGGCCGTCACGAACCTGACGATGTGATCGTTCACCTCATCGGGATGCTCCAGATGCAGGAAGTGACCGGCTCCGTCCACGGTCACCATCTCCGAGCCGGGGGCCAGATGGTCGGTCACCGATCCGATCGTCTCGATGCCGATGCAGCCGTCGTCGGCCCCGTGCAGGTAGAGAGCTGGCTGGGGCGCCCCGGTGGCTCCCGCGGCCTGGGCGGCTGCGGCGTCGGGGTCGTCGGGCGGCCCGGCGAATGTGGCTCGGTAATAACCGAGCGCAGCGCTCAGACTCTCTGGCGCGGCCAGGGACTCCTTGACCCGGGCTGCGTCCCCGGTTCCGTCGAATCCCGGAGACCAGTCCGCCCAAATGCGGTCGATGAAAGCGAAGTCGTCCAGTGTCACGGCGTACTCGGCCAGGGGGGTCTGGAAGAAGAAGATGTACCAGCTGCGCCGGAGCTGGTCGTAGGAGAAGAACCCATCGGCCATTGCCGCCTGGGGTGCCAGTGCGGCGACCACCACCCGCCGCCACCGCTCCGGCTCGAAGGCGGCGGCGCCGTAGGTGGCGAAGGCACCCCAGTCGTGGCCGATGATGACGGCATCGTCCTGGCCGCCGAGGACCTCGTGCAGGGCACAGGCGTCGAGGGCCAGGGTCCCGGTGTCGTAGCGCCCGTCCTCGGGGACTGCGGATGGGGCGTACCCGCGGAGGAACGGGGCCACGGCGTGGAAGCCGGCGTCGGCCAGTCGGGGGAGGAGGTGGCGCCAGGTGTGGGCGGTGTCGGGAAATCCGTGCAGGCACAGGGCCAGCGGCCCGTCGTCCGGGCCGTCCTCGAGGTAGGCGAACCCGGTGCCGTTGGCCGTGACGGTGCGATGGTCCATGTCCGGGAGGGTAGCGTCCGTCGTCGGGGACCGGGGGGGCCACCAACGATCGAGGACGCCCGACCACCGGTACCCTGGATCACCGGTGCGCGGACCGGGACACGGGTGCCGATGGGATGTCCGACTAGCCTCGTCCTTCGGTGAGAATCACCTACTTCGGTGTCCGGGGCTCCTGCCCGTGTTCGTCAGACCTCTACCGCCGCTACGGGGGGAACACCTCGTGCGTGCTGGTGGAGGTGGACGGTGAGCCTCCCCTGATCATTGATCTGGGGACCGGGCTCCGCGCCCTGGGCCACCATCTCGATTCGTCCCCGGCCCTCGACGGGGCCCCGCTGCGGGCCAACGCCCTGCTCTCCCATCTGCACTACGACCACGTCCTCGGGATCCCGTTCTTCGCCCCCATGCGCCACGCCGAGGCCGTGGTCGACGTCTACGGACCGGCTCAAGAAGGAGTGCTGTTGGAAGAGGCATTGGCCTCCATGGTTCGGCCCCCCTTCTTCCCCATCCACATGGCCCAGTTCGAGGGGTCGTTCCGGTTCCACGATCTCGGGGGGACCGACGAGTTCGCCATCGGTGCGATGACGGTGAAGGTCCGTCCGGTGGCCCACATCGGGCGCACCCTCGGCTTCCGGCTCGAGGTCGACGGCCAGGTCCTGGCCTATGTGTCGGACCATCAGGCACCCCCGGACCTCTGCTCGGTGGAGCCAGACGTCCTCGAGCTGTGCGACGGCGCCGACCTCTTGTTGCACGATGCCCAGTACACCGACAAGGAGTTCGCCCAGGTACCCCACTGGGGGCACTCCACGGCCGACTACGCCGTCCACGTGGCCGTGGAGTCAGGGGTGAAGCGACTGGCCCTGTTCCACCACGACCCGTCCCACTCCGATGACCAGATCGACAGCATGCTCGCCGGGGCCCGGGACCTGGCATCCTCGGCGCCGCGGCTCGAGGTCGACGCGGCCGCCGAGGGCACGACCGTGGTCCTCGGACACTGACCGTGGCCTTCGACGACCAGGCGTTCAAGGACGCCATGAGCCGCTTCACGAGCGGCGTGACCATCGTGGCGGGCGTGGATGAGGGCGAGCCGGTGGGATTCACCTGCCAGAGTTTCGTCTCGCTCTCGATCGACCCTCCCTTCGTGGCGGTGGCCCCGGCCCGCACCTCGACCAGCTGGCCCCGCATCGCGCGGGCTGGGACGTTCTGCGTCAACGTCCTCGGTGACCACCAAGAGGAGCTCTGCCGGGGCTTCGCCGTCTCGGGGGGGAACAAATTCGACGGTGTGGACTGGCACCCCGCCCCGGCGACCGGGGCCCCGGTGATCGACGGCAGCCTCGCCTGGGTCGACTGCCGGGTCGAGTTGGTCCACGATGCGGGGGACCACGAGCTGATCATCGGAAAGGTCCTCGATCTCGGGACCAACGACGGCCTCCCCCTGCTGTTTTACCGGAGCAGGTTCGCTACTCTTGCCCGGCACGCCGGAGACGGTGAGCACTCACGCCAAGGGGAGGGGACATGACACGTGCCTGACATCAAGGAGTCCGACGTCATCGCCGACGTCATCGTGGTGGAGCCCGACGCCCACGGGGACGAACGGGGACGGTTCGTGGAGACCTACCGTCGCAGCTGGTTCCCCCTCGGGCGGGAGATGACCCAGGCCAATCGATCGGTGAAGCAGGCCGGCGCCATCGTGGGGCTGCACTACCACCTCCATCAAGCCGACTACTGGTACGTCCTCGCCGGCACGGCCCGTGTCGTGCTCCACGACCTCCGTGAGGGGTCGCCGACCGACGGTGCCACCCTCACCCTCGATCTCGACGGCGACCACGACCGCGGCCTGTTCATCCCGCCGGGGGTGGCCCACGGTTTCGCCTCACTCACCGACCTCACCCTCTGGTATCTGGTGGACGGCTACTACAACCCCCAGGACGAGCTGGGCGTGGCCTGGGACGATCCGGCCATCGGGGCCGACTGGGGGCTCACCGATCCCGTCCTCTCGGACCGGGACCTGGCCAACCCGCTGCGGTCGGAGATCCATCCCGGCGTGCAGCCGAGGGCCGGCCTCCGCACCTGAGTGTTCGACCCGTCGTCGACGGCGTGGGTCTCGAACCGTTCTGACAGACTGCGCCCATGACATCCCATCCCGACCGGCAGTCCGATCCTGTCCCGGCGAACCTGGCGCGGGCCACGACGAACGGCGATGACCGGCCGGCGGTGCTCGGCGAGCGCCTGGGTTCGCCCCGGACCGGCGTCCTCGTGACCGGAGGAGGTTCCGGCATCGGCCGGGATACGGCCCTGGCTCTGGCCGAGGTGGGTCGACCGGTTTGCGTGTGGGACATCGACGCCTCGGGGGCGGAGGAGACGGCTGCCCTCTGCCGGGAGCGCCATGGCGGAGTGGCCACCTGGTCGGTCGTGGACGTCGCCGACACCTCGACCGTGGGCCGGGCGGTGCCCGACGCCGAGGCGTCCCTCGGGTCCCTCGGTGGCTTCGTGCACGCCGCAGGGGTGTCCGGGGCCATGCCCATCGACCTCCTCGAGGACGATCTCTGGGACACCACGCTCAACATCAACCTCCGGGCCGGGGTGATGATCTGCCGCCAGCTGATCGAGCCGTTCCGTCGGGCCGGGCCCGGGTCGGCCGTGGTGTTCATCTCGTCCATCGAGGGACTCTTCGGCAGTGCCTTCATCACCGCCTACTGTGCGTCCAAGGGCGGGGTCCTCGGCGTCATGCGCTCCATCGCCCAACGCTTCGCAGCGGAGGGATTCCGGGTCAATGCCGTCTGCCCGGGGGCCGTGGACACCCCCATGCTGGCCCCGGCCTTCGCGCTCCCCGGGTTCCGAGAGCAACTGGAGGAGCGGACCCCGCTCCAGCGGGTGTCGACACCCGACGAGATCGCCAGACCCATCCGGTTCCTGCTCTCCGACGAGGCGTCGTTCATCACCGGGGCCCACCTGACCATCGACGGCGGGCTCACGGCGATCACTGCCGTCTGAGCTGGCATCATCGTATCAAGCGATATATCCATCATCTTATGAGCTAGGCAGCCTATGACCGGCCCGTCGACGCCGCCCATCCGGGCGCCGGGGGCCTCGCCTCCCGCCGTTGAGCCGCTTCGGGTTGAATAGTCGGGATGTGGATCGCCCTGGCCCTCGTGGCACTGATCATCGTCGCCGCGGTGATCGCCGTGCTCTTCCGGCGTCCCGAGGGTGACGACATCGACTCGGTACGCAGTTACCACTCGGCGCTGGGTACCCTCGAGCACCTGTCGGAGCGCACGCACACGTCGGTGTCGATCGTGGAGCATGACGACCGGGCCGGCATGGAACCGGGTGTCCCCCGTTCGTACCGCCGGGCTTCGGGGGCGGCCGGGGGAGCGGCCCGCGGGGCGACGGGGTCGAGCGGCACGTCGGTGGGGGTCGGCACCGGCCGTGCGGTCCCTCCGGTTCCGGTCCGGGGCAACGACGAATTCCCCGACCCGGAGATCCCTCTGATCTTCGACGACTCCCGACCCCGCGACAGGATCCGCCCGGACGCCGCCTCGGGCGACGGCATTCCCGTCTCGCGGACCGACCGGGCCCAACGTCACGCCCTCGACTCGATGAACCACCGACCCCGCCGGACGACCACCGTCCTGGTCGTCGTGGCCGCGGTGGTGCTCTTCGGCGTGCTGGCCTACGTCGGCTCCAAGCGGTCCTCCCCGGGGCACCCGCATGCCGCTGCTGCCACGTCGACGACCGCGGCCCGGACGTCCCATGCCGGCTCGGCGACCACCGTGGCGAGGTCACCGGGCACGACGGCCGCTTCCGGCGCCCACAAGGCGAAGGCCAAGGTCCACGTGGCCACCACCACGCCGACCACCCAGCCGACCCAGGTGGTGGCCCTCACCTCCACCTCCAGCACGGCCACCTATCCGGTCACCAACAGCAATTACAAGGTGACCGTGACCGGTACGGGGTCGTGCTGGGTGGCGGTGACCAGCTCCTCGTCGGGCTCCACCATCTGGGCCGGGGAGGTGCAGGCCGGCGGGGTGCAGACCGTGGCGGCCAGCGGCAGCGTGACCGTGCAGCTCGGCACCCCCGAAGTGACGCTGGCCATCGACAAGGTCCCGGTGGTCCTGCCCACGCCGATCAGCGCGCCTTTCGTGGCCACCTTCCAGCCCACCGCCGCCGCCCTCGCTGCCAGCCCCCCGACCACCACGACCACCACGACCACCACCACGGTCGCCTCTACGAGCTCGACGACTCCTCCTTGAGCGTCGTGGTCAGACGTCGCCCTCGGCCTCGGAGGCGATCCGGCTGTCGGTGAGCCCCAGCGCATCGAGGATGAAGGCGTAGACGAAGGCCTCGTCCTTCCACGCGTCGTAACGGCCGGAGGGACCGCCGTGACCCGCTCCGAGCTCGGTCTTGAGCAGCACCCGGTTCTCAGGATTGGCCGCCCTCAGCTTGGCCACCCATTTGGCCGGTTCCCAGAACCCCACCCGGGGATCGGACAACCCGCCGGTGGCCAGGATGTCCGGATACCGCACGGGTCGACCCTCGTCGTCCACGTCCCGGACGTTGTCGTACGGGGAGTAGGACTTCATCACCGCGTAGATTGCCGGGTCCTCGACCGGATTGCCCCATTCCTCCCACTCCATGACGGTCAACGGCAACGTCTCGTCCAAGATGGTGGTCAGGCAGTCGACAAAGGGCACCTCGGCCACGATGGCCGCGAACAGCTCGGGAGCCAGATTGGCCGCTGCCCCCATCAAAAGACCGCCGGCGCTGCCCCCTCGTGCCACCAGTTGCCCGGGGGTGGTCCAACCCTCGTCGACCAAGGTGCGGGCGCAGCTCACGAAATCGGTGAAGGTGTTGGGCTTGGCCGCGAACTTCCCCTCCTCGTACCAGGACCGACCCATCTCACCGCCGCCGCGCACGTGGGCGATGGCGAAGACGAATCCCCGGTCCAACAGGCTCAACCGCAGCGAGGAGAACGTCGGGTCGATGGACACCTCGTAGGAGCCGTATCCGTAGAGCAGACACGGTGCCGGTCGGGTGGGGGCCGGGTCGCCCAGGAGGTCGTGTCGGTACACCAGGGACAGGGGGATGGCGGTGCCGTCCGTGGTCCGGGCCCACCGCCGTTCGGTGCGGTAGCGACCGGGGTCGAAGTCGCCCAGGACCGGTTGGCGCTTTCGCAGGGACGACGTGCCGGAATCGAGGTCGAGGTCGTAGACCGAGCGGGGCGTCACGAGCGAGGTGTACTCGTAGCGCAGGGTGGTGGACTCGTACTCGGGATTGGCCCCGCCCCACACCGTGGAGGGTGACTCAGGTCGTTCCAGGGACGTCGACGACCCGGTGGCGGCGTCGATCACCCGGGCCCGGGTCTCCCCGTCCTCCCGCTCATAGACCACCAGATGGCCGGCGAAGGGGTCGACGGAGTCCAGCCGGACGCCCTCGCGCCCCGGGATCACCTCGCGCCAGGATGTCCGCTCCGGTGAGTCGTCGGGTGCCTCCATCAACCGGAAGTTGGGGGCGCCGTCGTTGGTGACGATGAGGAACCGAGGGGCCCGACCACCGTCGGGGTCGCCGCGGTCGTGGTCCACGCTGTACTCGATGCCCTGACGGCGCAGTTCGATCACCGTGAAGTCGCCCTCGGGATGGTCGGCGGGAAGGGCCCGGTACTCCGAGGTGACCTTGGAGTCCAGCCCGATCAGGATGAACCGGTCGTCCTTGGTGCGGCCCACCCCGAGGTAGAAGTGGTCATCCTCCTCCTCGTAGACGAGGGAGTCCCCGGTCGGATCCGATCCGACACGGTGCCTCCAGACCTGGTAGGGGCGCATGGCCTCGTCCACCCGCACATAGAAGACCGTGGCGTTGTCGTTGGCCCAGGCCGCGCTGTAGGAGGTGTCGGGGATGGCCTCGGATGACGCCTGGCCGCTGGCCAGATCGACGAACCGCATGGTGTAGCGCTCCCCGCCGGTCGTGTCGGTCGAGTACAACAGCCAGCGATGGTCTGGGCTGACCTCGAGGTTCCCGAGGGCGAAGTACTCGTGCCCCTCGGCCAGGACGTTCTCGTCCAAGAGCACCTCCTCGTCCTTGGGGACGGCGTCCTCGGCTGCGGAGCTTCCGTCCGGACCGGATTCGGGATCCGGAGGCACCGGCCGGCGGCAGTGGATCCCATAGCTGCTGCCCTCCACCGTCCGCCCGTAGTAGAGCCAGGGGCCCTTCCGGACCGGCACCGACAGGTCGGTCTCCTCGATGCGGGCCACCATCTCGGCGAAGAGCTCCGCACGAAGCCGGGAGGTTCCCGACATCATGGCCTCGGTGTAGGCATTCTCGTCCTCGAGGTGGGCGATGACGGCCGGATCGTCCTTGTCCCGCAGCCAGTACCAGTCGTCGATCCGAACGTCTCCGTGGGCCTCGAGGCGCTGAGGGCGGCGTTGGGGCACCGGAGGAACGGCCCCCGGCGCGTAGGATCCAGAAGTCGGTGGAGCGGCCATCCGACCAGGATGGCACGACTTTCCGGACCGGCGGACCGCCGGCCGCGCTGCTCCGGCCGCAGGGTTGTTACTATCTGTATAGGGGAAATCAAGCGGTCCGACCGGACGGCATCCCAGGAGCCCACATGACGACCACCGATCTCGACCTCGGAAAATACAAGCTGGGGTGGTCTGACGAAGAGGATTACGTCTTCAAGCCCAAGAAGGGCCTGAACGAGTCCATCGTCCGGGAGATGTCGGCCATGAAGAAGGAACCGGAGTGGATGCGCGACTTCCGCCTCCGCGCCCTGCAGCGCTTCGAGAAGCGCCCGATGGCCGAGTGGTTCGCCGTCAACATGCCCGATCTCGACTTCGAGGACATCTACTACTACATCAAGCCGACGTCGGGTCAGGTCGAGGACTGGAACGACCTGCCCGACGCCATCAAGAACACCTACGAGAAACTGGGTATCCCCGAGGCGGAGCGGAAGTACCTGGCCGGGGTGACCGCGCAGTACGAGTCGGAGGTGGTCTTCCACCGCAACCGGGAGGACCTCGAGGCGCTCGGCATCATCTTCTGCGACATGGACACCGCGGTACGCGAGTACCCAGACCTGGTCCGCAAGTACTTCGGCACGATCATCCCCCCCAACGACAACAAGTTCGCCGCCCTCAACTCGGCGGTGTGGTCGGGCGGGTCGTTCATCTACGTGCCGCCCAACGTGGTGGTCGACCAGCCCCTGCAGGCCTACTTCCGTATCAACGCCGAGAACATGGGCCAGTTCGAGCGGACGCTGATCATCGCCGACGTGGGCTCCCAGGTGCACTACATCGAGGGGTGCTCGGCGCCCGTGTACACCAGCGACTCCCTGCACTCGGCGGTGGTGGAGCTGGTCGCCCTCGAGGGTTCGCGGATCACCTACACCACCATCCAGAACTGGTCCAACAACGTCTACAACCTGGTGACCAAGCGGGCCAGGGCCGAGGCCGAGGCCCACGTGGAGTGGATCGACGGCAACATCGGTTCGCGCCTGACCATGAAGTACCCGAGCGTCTACCTGATGGGTCCGAAGGCCTCGGGCGAGGTCCTCTCGGTGGCCTACGCCGGTGCCGGCCAGCACCAGGACGCCGGGGCCAAGATGATCCACGCCGCCCCCGAGACCACCTCGACCATCGTGTCCAAGTCGATCTCCAAGGACGCGGGCATCACCACCTACCGGGGCCTGGTCCACGTCGACGAGGGGGCCAAGCACGCCAAGAGCTTCGTCCGGTGTGACGCGCTCCTCCTCGACGACACCGCCGTCTCGGAGACCAAGCCCTACATGGAGGTGGCCGAGCGCGACGCCCGCATCGGCCACGAGGCCACCGTGTCCAAGGTCGGTGACGACCAGCTCTTCTACCTGATGAGCCGGGGTCTGTCCGAGACCCAGGCCATGGGGATGATCGTCAACGGATTCATCGAGCCGATCACCCGGACCCTACCCATGGAGTACGCCGTGGAGTGGAGCCGCCTGATCGAGCTGCAGATGGAGGGCTCGGTCGGCTGAGCCTTCGGTGACACCGGTCCTACCCGGTGATAACCGGAGAGGTCGAGGGAAAGGCAGAATGGTCCTATGCCGATGAGGGAAGAGTGCAAGCACTTTCAGAGCCGGACCTACGACTCGGGGGAAGTGGCCCGGTTCTGCATCCTGGATCTGGCCCCCGAGGCCCCGTGGAAGTGTCCGGACAACTGTCCGTCCTACGCCCCCCGCCTGGCTGACGTGGGATGGTCCCACGGTTCGCTGGTCGAGCCGGCCCTCGAGCCGATGCCCGACGTGCCCGGCGAGGACGCCGCCCGTCTGCTGGACCAGGCCGAGGACATCATCAACGCCGTTGGACCCGGAATCCTCGCCGAGGTGCGCAAGGAGGACGAGCGCAAGGGCCGCCGCTGGTGGCGCCGCAAGCGCTGAGCGACGCTACGAGCCGCTGAAATCGGCCTTCCGCTTCTCCATGAAGGCGGACATGGCCTCCACCAGGTCGTCCGACGCCAGAAAGCCGGCGTTCCACGTCGCCACGTACTCCAGTCCCTCGGCCACCGTTCGGTCGGCGCTGGCCACGAGCACGGCCTTGGTTCCCTGGACGGCCAGCGGCGAGTTCGCGGCGATCTCGGCGGCCATGCTCCGGGCGGCGGCGAGGACCTGCGTCGGCGTCGGTGTGCACCTCGTTAACGAGCCCGATGGCCTCGGCCCGGGCCGCGGTGATGTCCTTGCCGGTGTAGGCCAGTTCGGCCACGTGTCCCTGGCCGATGATGGAGGGGAGGCGCTGCAGGCTCCCGAGGTCGGCCACGATGGCGACCTTGGCCTCACGTACCGAGAACAGTGCGTCGGCGCTGGCCAGCCGGATGTCGCACGCCGCGATGAGGTCCACGCCGCCGCCGATGCAGTAGCCGTGCACGGCGGCGATCACGGGTAGTGGACAGTCGGCCACGGTGTTGACCGAGGCCTGCAGGCGGAGGATCTCGGCCCGGGCCGAGCGGGCCCGCGCCGCCATGGACCGGGATGCACCGTTGGCCGCCTCGGAGGTCCCAGTGAGTCCGGACATGGCCACCAGGTCGAGTCCCACCGAGAAGTGTGGCCCCCGTGCGGCGATGACCACGGCCCGCAGGTCCGGGTCGGATCCGAGGGCGGCCATGGCCCGGGGCAGGTCGAACCAGAACGCCGGGCCCATGGCGTTGCGCTTGTCGGGCCGGTCGAGCCACAGCGTGGCCACGTGGCCGTCCACCTCGATGGCCAGGACGTCGGAGGTGAAGGAGTCGATGGCGGTTCCCGGTGGCGGAGTCATGCCGCGAGCGTAGGCCGGAGGTCCGGTGGTCGGCTCACGGCGGGTGGGTCCGACCTCACGGCGGGCGGCGCAGCCGGGCCGAAGGCACCGGTCCTGCGGGTAAGATGGGGAACGAGGCTCGTTACTCCGGGCCTCGCTGCGCGAGAGGTCCCTGCTCTGTCCACGTTCACCCCTGAATCATCTGCTGCCCTGCCCGGGCTGCCCTGGCTCCAGCGCCGCCGAGCCGACGCTGCGGCCACCTTCGCCTCCTCGCCCCTGCCCAGCGAGAAGGACGAGGTCTGGCGGTACAGCCGGATCGACCAGCTCGACCTGGACCGGTTCCGGCCGGCGGGGAGCGTTCCCCGGCATCGGCCAACGACCCCGGCCCATCGGCGTCCGATCGGATCCATTCGCTCGTGGCCAGTCTGGGGCCGCGTTCAGGACTGGTGGTCACCATCAACGGCGTGCTGGCCACCCTGTCCTCGTCCGTGGGCGACGAGGTCCTGAGTCTCGGGCGGACCGGCGAGCATCCCGAGGGGGAGAAGCTTCTCGGATCGGTGGTCACCGACCCCGGTGACTTCCTCCTCCTCAACGAGGCATTCGCCGTGGACCCGCTCATCGTGGACATCGCTCCGGGGGCCGTCATCGAGGATCCGGTGGTGGTCGTGCACGTGGTCAGCGGAGACGGTGGTGAGGCCGTCTTCCCCCGGACGCTCGTCCGTTCCGGCGCGTCGTCCCGGGCCGGCGTGGTCGAGATCGTCGTCGACGTAGATGCCGGGCTCCTGGCCGCGCTGTCTTCGCCGGCGACGGCGGGCGGCAGCGGCACGAGCCGCGGGCACCTCGTCGTGCCCCTCACGGAGATCGATGTGGCCGACGACGCCACCCTCTCCTTTGTCAGCGTGCAGGCCTTGGGCGCCGACACCTGGCAGTTGGCCCATCAGGGGAGCATCATCGGGGCCAATGCCACCCTGCAGAGCTTCGCCGTGGCGCTCGGCGGCAGCTATGCCCGCCTACGTACCGACTCGGCCCTGCGGGGGGAGGGCGGGACGAGCCTGCTCCGGGCGGCCTTCATCGGGCGCGACGACCAGATGCTCGACTTCCGCACCCTCCAGGACCACCTCGCTCCTCGCACCACCAGCGATCTGCTGTTCATGGGAGCGGTGGCCGACCATGCCCACTCGGTTTATAGCGGCCTGATCCGGGTCCGTCGGGGGGCGGTCCGGTCGGACGCCATGCAGACCAACCACAATCTGGTGCTCGACGAGGGGGCCCACGCCGACTCGGTGCCCAACCTCGACATCGAGGAGAACGACGTGAAGTGCAGCCACGGATCGACGGTCGGCCCGGTGGACGAGGACCAGCGGTACTACCTCGAATCCCGAGGGGTGGAGCCCGAGGTGGCCGAACGCCTCATCGTGGCCGGCTTCTTCGAAAACATCGCCGACCAGGATCCCATCGCCGGAACCCGGTCCATGGTGGGCCAGGGCCTGGCCGACCGGACGGGGGTGACCGGTGCCTGAGTCCGCCACGGCCGTCGGAGGTGGCGGCTCGGTCCGCCTGTGCGGGCGGGATGACCTGGTTCCCGGACAGGCCCGCCGCTTCGACGTGGCCGGCCTGCGGGTTGCGCTCGTGCGCATCGACGACGACTTCTACGCCGTCGGGGACCGCTGCAGCCACGAGGACTTCTCGTTGGCCGAGGGTGAGGTCTGGTCGGCCGAGTGCGAGATCGAGTGCGCCAAGCACGGATCGACCTTCGATCTCCGCACCGGTGAGCCGTGTTCCCTCCCGGCCACGCGCCCGGTGCCGGTCTACGAGTTGGTCATCGAGGGCGACGACGTCTCGTTGGTGCTCCCGTGAGTACCCACAGCTGGTCATCGAGGACCTGCGGGCCGGAGTGCCGGGACGGGAGATCCTCCGGGGCGTGACCCTGACGGTGCGCAGCGGCGAGGTGCACGCGGTGATGGGACCGAACGGCTCGGGGAAGAGCACCCTCGCCCACGTGCTGATGGGACGGCCGGGTTACGAGATACTGGGTGGATCGGTCACGCTCGACGGTGTCGACATCCTGGCCCTGCCCACCTGGGAGCGGGCCCGGGCCGGGCTGTTCCTGGCCATGCAGCATCCCATCGAGGTGCCCGGGGTGTCGCTGGTGACCTCATTGACGGCGTCCCGGCCCGAGGTGGCTTCCGGACGGGGACGTGTCCGGCGTGGAGGCCCGCCTCGGCGACGAGGCCCGACGCATCGGCTTCGACCAGCGGTTCCTGACCCGCCCGCTCAACGTCGACCTCTCGGGCGGGGAGCGCAAGCGCAACGAGACCATCCAGCTGGGCGTCCTCCGCCCCCGGTTCGCCATCCTGGACGAGATCGACTCGGGTCTGGACGTCGACGCCCTGGCCGCGGTGGGCCGGCGGATCGAGGAGGCCACGACGGAGTGGGGCCTCGGTGTTCTCGCCATCACCCACTTCCGCCGATTGCTCGATGTTCTCCGGCCGGACGTGGTGCACGTCCTGTCTGACGGCAGGGTGGTGGCCACGGGTGGGAGCGAGCTGGCCGAAACCGTCGACCAGACCGGCTACGCGGCCTACGGCTGATCGGATCGGGATTCGGGCTGGCGTGCCGGAGTGGGCGGCACCTCGGAGCAGTCCACGGTTGGTAGCGTCTGCCCATGGCTCCTCGAGATCGTCGACGGGGTGGCGCCCACAGTGCCCCCCGGAAGGGCCGGAGATCAACCGATCTGCCACCCGATGCGCCCGATGTGGCGCCGCCACGATTCTCGGACGCCGACGAGCCCCGGTCATCGGCCCGATCGTCCGACCGCAGCGCGGCCACCGACGTACCCGGACCCACGTTCGGCGCCCGGTCGGGGGCCACGCCCAGTGGTGGTGTGCCCGTCCTCGGACGCAACGTCCCGCTCGGTGACGAGACGGGGGAATCGTTCTTCGGACCGACGATCCCCGCCGTCACCGGGGTCACGGCGGCGACCGCCGCGGTTCCGTCCGGCCCCCCTTCGCCCGATCCGGGCGTGGTGCTGAGTCGCAAGGAGCGTAAGACGGCCGGCCGGTCGTCGGCGACCGGCGGCGCCGGCGGTGGGAAGGGCGGGAACGGAGCGTCCGGAGGCACCGTCGGAGGTGGAGGGGGCAACGGTAAGAGGCGGAAGAAGCGCACCTGGCTCGACCGGGTGCTCCTCGGGGGCATCATCGTGGTGGCATTGGCCCTGGTGGGAATCGGTTCCGGCTGGGCCTACGTGACGTACCGGTTCAACCAGGTCCAGAAGGTGACGGTCAGACACCTGAAGAAGGCCCCGGTCGGCGAACCGTTCAACGTCCTGCTGATCGGATCGGACTCCCGGGTCGGCGAGAGTGCCGCCGATGCGGCCCATTTCGGGAACCAGTCCAACGCCGGTGGCCAACGGAGCGATGTGGTCAAGATCGTCCACATCGTCCCGGCCACCGGTCAGGCCAGCGTGCTCTCGATTCCCCGGGACACGGTGGTCTCTGTGGCCGGGGACACCAGCGACATCGGGAAGTACAACCGGATCAACGCCACCTACAACACCGGACCGGATCAGCTGGTGCAGACCATCGAGGCCAACTTCGGCATTCCCATCGAGCACGTGGTGCAGGTCAACTTCGAGGGGCTGCGGGGGGCGGTGGACGCCATCGGCGGGATCAAACTCAACTTCCCCTATCCGGCCAAGGATGCCTACACCGGGCTCGACATCACCCAAACGGGGTGTCAACTCGTCAACGGGGGGTACTCCCTGGCGTTGGCCCGCAGCCGGCACTACGAGTACTACAAGGACGGCTACTGGCAGTACGACGGCACCAGTGATTTCGGCCGGATCCAGCGACAGAACGCCTTCTTGAAGGCCGTCATCAACCAGGCCGAGACCAAGTACAACCCCCTAACCCTGAACGCGTTCATCGGCTCGGTGGTCCAAGGGGTCACCGTCGACTCCACCTTCACGGTCAGCGACCTGATCTCCCTGGCCCGCGAGTTCCATACCTTTTCCTCGACGGCGCTGGCCACGGCCACACTCCCGACCTACTCCCAGTACTCGTCGGAGTTCGGGTACCTGGGCGATGTGCTGTACGTGCAGGAGCCCCAGGCCGCCCAGGTCATCAACCAGTTCCTCGGCGGGCCCCCGGACACGGCCGTGACCCCGCCGCCCGGCCCTTACGGGGTGGTACCCACGACCACCACCACGTCCACCTACCCGCCCACCACCGTGCCGGGCGGCTCGACCCCGGGTACTACGGCCACCTCGAGCACGACGACCAGCATCGAGACCGATTTCGATCCCACCCCCTGCTGAGAACCGGTACCGGGCCGGCTGGCAGGGCGGTCCCGGTCCCCGACCGGCTCAGATCCAGACTCAGACGATGGCCTCGTGCTCGTCGAGTCCCTGGGCCAGGGTGTTCCAGCTGAGCGTGGCGCACTTGATGCGCACGGGAAACTTGACGACACCTTGTAGGGCGGCGAGCTCGCCCAGGGCGTCGATGTCGATGGCCTCGGGTTCGACGGGCTCGACGTCCGTTCCATCGGTTCCTGAGGACGCTGCCGCCGGAAGCGTGGACTCGTGGATGGACATCATGCCCTTGAACGTCCGGATCAGGTCGCGAACCTCGGGGACGGGCTTCCCCTTCACCGCGGCCGACATGAGTGAGGCCGACGACTGGCTGATCGAGCAGCCGCTCCCGGCGATCTTGATGTCGGAGACCACCCCGTCGCGAACCTCGAGCGTGACCACGATCTCGTCGCCGCACAGTGGATTGAACCCCTCCACCCTCTGGGCCGGCGGTGATTCCAGCTCGCCCCGGTTCCGGGGCGAGCGGTAGTGGTCGAGAATGATCTCCCGGTAGAGGTCCTCGAGTCCCGGCATCAGCGAGTGCCCCGTGCTGGCCGGACGCGATGGAGAGCGCGGTGGGCCGGGTCACGACGACGGGTCCCACCCTGGTGGTTCGGACGCTCCATCCCGTCAGAGTACCGTCCCGCTCTCATGCGAAGAACGCTCCGGCGGCGGCCAGCGCATCGGCCAGCTCGTCCACGTCGGACTCGTCGTTGTACAGGGCGAACGAGGCCCGGGCGGTGGCGTTGACTCCGAGGCGCCGCATCAGGGGCTTGGCGCAGTGGTGGCCGGCGCGCACGCACACCCCGTACTGGTCGAGGATCTGGGAGATGTCGTGGGGGTGGAGGTCACCGAAGGCGAAGGACAGGACGCCGCCCCTCGCCGTCGGGTCTTGAGGCCCGAAGATGACCAGATCGTCGCCGAAGCGCTCGCGCAGCGTGGTCATGGCGTAGGTGGTCAACGAGATCTCGTGCTGACGGACGGCGTCCATTCCCACCGCGGTCAGGTAGTCGACAGCGGCACCGAGACCTATGGCCTCGGTGATGGGTGGCGTTCCGGCCTCGAACCGCCACGGGATGTCGTTCGGGGTGAAGCCCTCCTTGCGCACGTCGAGGATCATCTCGCCCCCACCGAGGAACGGTGGCAGCTCCGACAGCAGCTCGTCGCGTCCCCACAGCACACCGATCCCGGTGGGACCGAGCATCTTGTGGGCGCTGAAGGCCAGGAAGTCCACACCGAGCGCGGCCACGTCGGTCGGGAGGTGGGGAACCGACTGGGCTCCGTCGGCCACCACGACGGCACCGGCGGCGTGGGCCACGGCGGCGATCTCGGCGACGGGATTGAGGGTGCCCAGTACGTTCGACATGCACGTCACGCCGACCAGCTTGGCCCCGTCCACCAGGGTCTCGAGATGGTCGAGGACCAGTCCGCCGTCGTCGTCCACCGGGATCCACCGGATGGTCAGGCCGCGCTCGCTGGCCAGCATGTGCCACGGGACGATGTTGGCGTGGTGCTCCATCTCGGTGAGCACGATGATGTCGCCATCGTGCAGGTGCGTGCGGCCCCAGGTGTGGGCCACCAGGTTGAGGCCTTCGGTGGCGTTTTTGGTGAACACGACCTCGCGGGCCGCATCGGGTGCGCCAATGAAGTGGCCCACGCTCCGTCGTGCCGCCTCGAACCGCCGGGTGGCCTCTTCGGCGATGGCGTAGACGCCGCGGTGCACGTTGGCGTGGGTGGTCTCGTCGTACTCCCGCATGGCGTCGAGCACCTGCACCGGGCGCTGTGCGGAGGCCGCGGAGTCGAGATAGGTGATGGGATGGCCGTTCACCTCCCGGGCCAGGAGGGGGAAGTCCTTGCGGAGGGTGGCCACATCCACCCCGTGGTGGGTCTCGTTCAGTGGCGCCATGCGTCGTACCCTTCGGTCTCTAGTGACCGGGCCAGTTCGGGCCCTCCCTCGGCCACCACGACTCCGTCGACCAACAGGTGTACCCGATCGGCGGCCAGTTCGTCGAGCATGCGCTGATAGTGGGTGATGACCAGCACGCCCAGCTCCGGTCGGGCCGCCCGCACCGTGTGGACACCCCGGGCCACGGTGCGCAGCGCGTCGACGTCGAGGCCGGAATCGGTCTCGTCCAGGATGGCCAACTCCGGCTCCAGGATGGCCATCTGGAGGATCTCGTTGCGCTTCCTCTCGCCCCCGGAGAAGCCGTCGTTGAGGTGACGCTCCCCGAAGGCCGGGTCCATGCCCAGCTTGTCCATCCACTCCATCATCATGAGGCGGACTTCGAGGACCGAGAGGTCCATACCCCGGCGGGCCGAGAGGGCCTGGCGAAGAAACTGGATGACCGGCACGCCGCCGATGGCCTCGGGCTCCTGGAAGGCCAGGAAGATGCCGGCCTTGCCGCGGACATCCGTAGGCCAGCCGGTGATGTCCTCGCCCCTGAATCGGATGGACCCGGCTGTCACCTCGTAGGCGGGATTGCCCAACAGCACGTTGGCCAGGGTGGACTTGCCCGATCCGTTGGGACCCATGAGGGCGTGCACCTGGCCCGCCTCCACGGTCAGGTCCACGCCCTTCAGGATGGGGGCGCCTTCCACCGAGACATGGAGGTCCTCGATCCGGAGGAGCGGTGGGGAGGGCACCGGGTCCGGGGAGGCGGGGGCTTCGCTGGGCACGTGTTCGATAGTAGCCGGATTCTGTAGTTTCCCCTACGGGAATAGGGGGAATCCGACCGACACCGCGAACCGCGCCGGATTGGGCATGTCACCCAGGTCGACCGGTACGGTAAGCCCATGGCCGACCCGTGGAACTTTGCCGGCCCAGTCACCCAGCTGGACTCCACCTCGGGCGTGGTGACGCTGGTTGACGAGTCGACCTTCGCCATCAGCGGCGGGTCCGGCGACATGTCGCCGGGGGCCGCTCAGGGCCTGTTCGTCCGGGACACCAGGATCCTGTCCCGCTTCGAGGTCCTGGTGGACGGGGTTCGGACCGAGCCACTGGCCGCGGTGACCAACGACCCGTTCTCGGCCACCTTCGTGTCCCGGTGCCTGCCTCCCCCGGGCCGGGCCGACTCCACGCTGATGGTGTTCCGTTCGAGGTACGTGGGGCAGGGCATGCGGGAGGACCTGACCATCCGCAACTTCGCCGACGAGGCCGCCCTGTGCACGGTCGAGGTGCTGATCGGCTCGGACTTTGCCGACCTCTTCGCGGTCAAGGAAGGTCGGGTGGGAGCCGAGCCGGGGGTCGCCGAGGCGACCGCCTCCGTACGCCAGCCCGAGGCGACCAGCACCGGCCCCGACGGTGAACCGGTTCCGCAACGACCGTCCACCGTGGTGTCGTCGTACCGTCGGGCCGGCGTCGAGCGCGGCGTCGAACTCCGGTTCGAGGAGCCGACCCTGCTGACGACGGACCTGGCCACCTTCGAGGTCGTCGTCCCGGCCCGGGGCGAGTGGGCCACCTGTATCGAGGTGGGACCGGCCTTCGACGGGACGGCCGTCGACCCGAGGTACCGGTGCGGACAGCCGGTCGACCGGGCCACCCCCACCGAGCGACTGGCCGAGTGGCGCCGGCAGGTGCCCCAGGTGGAGACCAGCCACCCGGGCCTGAAGGAGGTCATCGCCCGCAGCGCCGAGGACCTCGGAGCCCTCCGCATCTTCGACCCCGACTATCCCGAACGGGTGGTGGTGGCGGCCGGCGCGCCGTGGTTCATGACGGTGTTCGGCCGCGACTCCCTGCTCACGGCTTGGATGGCCCTGCTCGTCGATCCGGACCTGGCCCGCGGCGTGCTGCAGACACTGGCCCGCTTCCAGGGGACCGATGTCGACCCGCGTCACGACGAGCAGCCCGGCCGCATCCTCCACGAGATGCGCTTCGGTGACGCCGCCTCCCTCTCCCTCGGAGGCGGGAGCATCTACTACGGGACGGCCGACGCCACGCCCCTGTTCGTCATGCTGTTGGGGGAGATGCGCCGGTGGGGGGTGGCCCGGGAGATGGTCGACGAGCTCCTCCCCAATGCGGCCCGGGCCATCGAGTGGATCGAGCAGTTCGGCGACGCCGACGGAGACGGCTACGTGGAGTACACCCGCAACAGCGACCGGGGCCTGGCCAACCAGGGGTGGAAGGACAGCTGGGACGGGATCCGCTACGCGGACGGTCGGGTGGCCGAGGCACCCATCGCCCTCTGTGAGGTGCAGGCCTACACCTACGGGGCCTACCTGGCCACGGCCCATTTCGCCTTCGAGGTGGGCGATTCGGTCACCTACGACCGCTTCCGGGCCAAGGCCACCCAGCTGAAGGCGGCGTTCAACCGCGACTTCTGGCTGGAGGAGAAGGGATGGTTCGCCGTCGGGCTCGACGCCGACAAACGACCCATCGACTCGCTGACCTCGAACATCGGCCACTGCCTGTGGACCGGGATCGTCGACGAGGACAAGGCCCACCGGGTGGCCGAGAAGCTGGTCTCGCCGGCGATGTTCTCGGGTTGGGGGATCCGCACCCTGTCGCGGGACAGCGGCGGCTACAACCCCATCAGCTATCACTGCGGATCGGTGTGGCCCCACGACACGGCCATCGTCGCCTCGGGCCTGGCCCGCTACGGCTACGACGGTGCCGCGCAGAAGCTCATCTTCGGGCTGCTGGACGCGGCCCAGGCCCAGGGGGGGCGGCTGCCCGAGCTGTTCTCGGGTCTGGACCGGGGCGAACTCACGGTTCCGGTGGGCTATCCCACGTCCTGCTCCCCGCAGGCGTGGGCGGCGGCATCGCCTCTGTTGTGTCTGCGTACGCTGCTCCGTCTCGACCCGTGGATCCCCTACGGCAAGACCTGGCTCTCACCCAATCTTCCGGAGGGGATCAACTACCTGAAGGTGGCCGGTATCCCGCTGGCCGGATCGCGGGTGACCGTCGAAGTGGGTTCCGAGGTGCCCGGCGGGGTGGCCGTCAGCGGCCTGCCGAAGGAGATCGAACTGATCAGGGAGCCCCGACGGCCCTCCACCGCCGTGTGACGCACACGCTCGGGAGGCTCACCAACCCCGTTCGATCCACTCGCCGAGGTGGGGCGTCTCGGTGCCGATGGTGGTGCCCGCCCCGTGACCGGGGAGGACCATGGTGTCCGGACCAAACGGGGCGAACAACCGCTCCTCGATGGAGTGGATGATGGTGGCGAAGTCGGCGTTCTCGAACGAGGTGTTCCCCGGACCGCCGGGGAACAGGGTGTCGCCGGTGAACAGCAGCGGCGTGCCCTCCACGGTGAAGCACATGGAGCCCGGCGTGTGGCCGGGGGTGGCGATGGTGCCCATCCTCAGCCGGCCGACCTCCAGCACCGAGTTGTCCTCCAGGATCTGATCGTAGGAGGGGAGCATGGCGGCGTCGGCGCCGGTCACGGCGACATCGATCCCGGCGTCACGCACCGCCTCGACGGCCTGGATGTGGTCCCAGTGCCCGTGGGTCTCGACCACCTGGCGCACGTCGAGGGCCCGGCACAGCTCGAGGAGTTTGTCGTGCTCGTTGGCGGCGTCGATGAGCAGGGACTCGCCGGTGGACCGGCACCGCACGATGTAGACGTTGTTGTCGACCGGGCCCACCACGAGGCGGTGGACCTCGACGGCGGTGTCCCGGTAGTCGATGATGGTCTCGGGCACGGTGTCTGGACCTCCTCCGGATCCGGGCCTCCGCAGGTGGAGAACCGGGTGATTCCTCAGGTCAGCGTACCGGCCGGCCTCCACCTGTTGGTCACCTGCGTGCTGGTTCTGGTAGACAGACCTGGTAGACAATCGGGCAGATCCGCCCTTTTTGTCGGGGCCGGCCCAGGGGAAAAGAGAACACGATGAACTTCGCCTTCAGCGAGGAGCAGGACGAGCTGCGCAAGGCGGTCAAGCGCTTCCTCGACGACAAGTCTCCCGAGACGGAAGTGCGCCGGCTGATGGAGACGACCGAGGGGTACGACCCGGCCGTCTGGACTCAGATGGCCGAGCAGCTGGGTCTCCAGTCCCTCACCATCCCCGAGGAGTACGGCGGCTCCGGATTCACCTACGTGGAGCTCATCGTGGTCCTAGAGGAGATGGGGGCGGCCCTTCTGTGCGCACCGTTCTTCTCCACCGTGGCCCTGGCTGCCAATGCCATCCTGACCTCGGGGGACACCAAGGCCATGGAGTACCTGTTGCCGGGCATCGCCTCGGGGGAGACCATCAGCACGCTGGCCTTCACCGAGGACTCGGGCCGCTGGGACGCCGACGGCATCACCCTCGCCGCCACACCCTCGGGGGAGGGCTGGAACCTCAACGGGCACAAGTCCTTCGTCATCGACGGGCACGTGGCCGACCTCATCGTGGTGGTAGGCCGGACACCGGCCGGGCTGTCCCTGTTCGGGGTGAAGGGCGACGCCGACGGCCTCACCCGCACACCGCTGGCGACCATGGACCAGACCCGTAAGCAGGCCCGCCTGGAGTTCGCCGACACCCCGGCCTGGCTGATCGGCACCGACGGCGGAGCGGCGCCCGGACTGTCCAAGACGCTGGACCTGGCGGCCGTGGCCCTGGCCGCCGAACAGGTCGGCGGGGCCCAGCGCTGCCTCGACAGTTCGGTCGAGTACGCCAAGACCCGCATCCAGTTCGGCCGGCCCATCGGCAGCTTCCAGGCCATCAAGCACAAGTGCGCCGACATGCTCTTGGAGGTGGAGTCGGCCAAGTCCGCCGCCTACTACGCCGGCTGGGCGGCGGCCGAGGACTCCGACGAGCTGCCCGTGGTGGCCTCCCTGGCCAAGTCGTACTGCTCCGAGGCGTACTTCCACGCCGCCGCCGAGACCATCCAGATCCACGGCGGCATCGGGTTCACCTGGGAGCACCCCGCCCACCTGTACTTCAAGCGGGCCAAGTCCTCCGAGCTCATGCTGGGTGACCCGTCGTACCACCGCGAGCTGCTGGCCCAGCGCATCGGTATCTGAGCAGCCGACCGATGCCCGACGAGTATGCCGGTAGCGGCGCGTCCCCAGGTCGACGCCCGATCGTGATCCGACAACCGGCGGATCTGGCGTAGCGTTCCCTCGATGAACACCGGGAGAAACCTGATCAGCTGGCTCCTCTTGGGCCTTCTCACCGTGCTGGCCCTGGGCGCGGCCGCCCTGGGCATCGTCCAGGCGCCGAAGAATGCCCCGCTCATCAGCTGTGCATCGCCGCAGCAACCCATTCAACACTGTACGGGGGCTGTCCCGAACACCCTCGCCGCGGCCAACTACTCGCAGGTCCTCTCCGAGGACACGCCGCAGGGCAAACAGACCGACTACCTGGTGTACCAGGCCCCCGACCGGCTGGGTGGCTACATCCAGAGCGGGTCCAAGCGCACCTACGTGTACGTCATCGGGAAGTTCGAATACCAGAGTCTGACCGTGGCCAACAACGCCTCCACCAACCATCTGGTCCTGTACCGGCAGCCCAGCCAGGGGGCTCAGGCCCTCGATCCGGCCCACGGTTACCTGCCCTACGCCAAGAGCGCCAAGGATGTCCAGCAGTCGGGGGACACCTACTCGTTCACGCTGTCGGAAACCACCTCCCAGGGCAAGGAGACCGGGACGTTCGCGTACACCGTCTCGGGCTCGTACGTGTCGGAGTTCACGCTCAATGTGGCCGGGTCCTCGGTGCAGCTGATCATCTCCCAGGTGGGTTCGTCGCCACCCGTCTCGATCCCGGCCGGAGCCAAGATCGTCGGGGTGACGGGCGGTTCCACCACTGGGGGCTGATCCGGCCCGGGGCTACCGGATCCGGGGAGACCCAGCCCGGGCCCCCTGACCGCGCACGATCGGTCAACCGGTTGATGCGGCTACGGCCTCGACGATGGCGGCGCGCAGCTGTCGGGCGTGAGTCCCGGGTCGTCGGCCTCACACAGCCACCGGACCACGACGAAGTGCCGGGCACCAGCGGCGGCCATGGCCCCCACCGTGGCGGGGTGACCCCCCCGGTGATCCACACCGGCCACGGCGACAGGGCCACCGCCTCGCTGATGTAGCCCAGACCGGTACCGGGCCGTCCGGGCTTGGTCGGGGTGGGGCTCACCGGGCCGGCCGAGAGGTACTGGACGGGAGCGGGTTGGCTTCCCGTGGCCCTGACTCCCACCGCCGCCTGGACCTCGTGGACGGCGTGGGTCGACAGCCCGATGACGGCGTCATCGCCGACCACCCGGCGGGCGGCGGACGGCGAGGCGTCGACCTTGGCCGACATGCACCCCGTCGGCCCCGACGGCTGCAGCCAGATCGGGTCGGTCATTGAGGATGAAGGGCACACCGTTGTCGGCACAGACCTTCTGGACGAGGGCCGCCCGCTCGGCCAGCCGGTGGTCGTCCAGATGCTTCTCCCTCAGCTGGACGACGTCCACACCCCCGTCGATGCACGTTGCGACGAACTGTTCGAGGTCGGGACGGTCGGGCGTGCACAGGTACAGCCTCCGATCGGCCAGACCCCACCGGTCGGGGTTCATCACGGGCCGGTCAGGCCGACGTTGCTGCCTGGGCCTTGGCCTTGGCCTTCATCTTCTGCTTGTACTGGCGCACCTTGGCCAGGGCCTCGGGCGAATCGATGTCGGCCACCGAGCGGAACGAGCCGGCGTCCCCGTAGGGGGAGGCGGCCTTCTCCCATCCTGGGGGTCGTATCCCGAGCTGCTTGCCCAGCAGGGCGATGAAGATACGGGCCTTCTGCTCGCCGAATCCGGGCAGGGCCTTCACGTTGGCCAGCAGGGTCTTGCCGTCCTCGGCGGACGTCCAGATGGCGGCGGGATCACCTCCGTAGGTGTCCACGATGACCGCGCACA
Organism: uncultured Acidimicrobiaceae bacterium; assembly: GCA_963831535.1. Lineage (GTDB taxonomy): Bacteria > Actinomycetota > Acidimicrobiia > Acidimicrobiales > RAAP-2 > Bog-756. The sequence goes on from CAWHQP010000006.1 coordinate 307,976, forward strand.
CCTCCTGCACCCGCCCGGCCATGGACTTCGGGAACCGGTGGAGGGCGGGCTTCTCGCTGAACACGGCGGCCAGGGCTTCGGGGTCCATGGCGGCCAGGTCTGCGACGTCGAGGCGGCCGCCGAGCCGCTCCGTAGATCGAACGGGGACCGGAACGCCCGCTCGAGCGGGACCTGCTGGTCGAGGACCATGGCGATGAGCAGCGCCAGGGGATCGTCGGAGAGCAGCTGGTCTACGGCGTCATCGCCGGTCACGTGGATCACGTGGATCAGGCTACCCACGTTCGCGACGATCGGACAGCAATTGGCCCGTCCCGGGACTCAGTCGGTCCAGGGGTCGTCGGAGCCCGGGTCGATGCCGTACCGGTCGATGGCCGCCCGTACGGTGCCGGCGGACACCGCCCCTTCGGCGGCCAGGCTGGACAGGACGGCCACCACCACATGGGCCGCGTCCACTTCGAAGAACCGGCGCAGGACCTCCCGGGTGTCCGACCGCCCGAATCCGTCGGTGCCGAGCGAGGTGAACCGACGGGGCATCCACCGGGACACCTGGTCCGGTACCGAGCGCATGAAGTCGGTCACGGCGACGATGGGACCGCTCGATCCGGCCAACGACTCGGTGACGAACGGCACACGCTCGGGTTCACCGGGATGGAGGCGGTTCCACCGCTCGATGGAGATGGCGTCCTCCCGCAGTGACTTGTAGGAGGTCACCGACCAGACCTCGGCCTCGACCCCCCAGTCCGCGGCCAGTCGTCGCTGGGCCTCGACGGTCTCCTGCCACGCCGAGCCGGAGAACAGGAGGGTGGCCCGCGCCGACCTGGTCGAGCCCTCGGCTGCTGACCGGTCCTCCGGCGCCTCGCCGAAGCGGTAGATGCCCTTGATGGTCCCGAGTCGGACCCGCTCGGCCTCGGCGGGATCGGGGGGCAGGGCCGGCATCGGATAGTTCTCGTTGTAGAGGGTCATGTACCAGACGCGGTCCTCGGGCTCGGGTCCGGTCATGCGCCGGATGCCGTCCTCGACGATGGCCGCCACCTCGTAGGAGAAGGCCGGGTCATAGGCGGCCACGCTGGGCACCGTGGAGGCCAGCAGGAGGGAGTGGCCGTCCTGGTGCTGGAGGCCCTCGCCGTTCAGGGTGGTCCGGCCGGCGGTGCAGCCGAGCAGGAACCCGCGGCCCCGGCAGTCAGCGAGCGCCCACAGCAGGTCGCCCACCCGCTGGAACCCGAACATGGAGTAGAAGAGGTAGAAGGGGATCATGGGCTGGCCCCAGGTGGCGTACGAGGTGGCGGCGGCGGTGAAGGTGGCCACGGCCCCGGCCTCGCTGATGCCCTCCTCGAGCACCTGGCCCGAGGCGCTCTCGGCGTAGTGCAGTGCCAGCCCGGCGTCCACCGGCGTGTAGTGCTGGCCTCCGGGCGCATAGATCTGCACCTCACTGATCAGGGATTCGAGGCCGAAGGTCCGGGCCTCGTCGGAGACGATGGGAACGATGTGGGGTCCGATGGACGGGTCGCGGACCAGGGACCGCAGCAGCCGGGCGAAGGCCATGGTGGTGGACACCGACTGGCGTCCCGAGCCGGCCGACAGATCGGCGAATCCGTCGGGCCCGGGGGCCGGGAGGGGCTCGGCCCGCACCACCCGACGGGGAAGGGATCCGCCCAGTGTCGCCCGGCGCTCGGCCAGGTACCGGGCCGCCTTCGAGTCAGGGTCCGGCCGGTAGTAGGGCGGCAGGTCGGCGTCGAGATCGGACTCGGGGATCTCGTCGTGGAGGAACAGGCGGTTGCGGAGGGTCAGCAGCTGGGCCTTGGTCATCTTCTTGATCTGGTGGGTGGCGTTGCGGGCCTCGATCTCCGGTCCGAGGGTCCATCCCTTGATGGTCTTGGCCAGGATGGCCGTCGGCGCCCCGACGTGCTCGGTGGCCGCCTGGTAGGCGGCGAAGAGCTTGCGGTAGTCGTGGCCGCCCCGGGGCAGGGACTGGAGCTCCTCGTCCGAGAGGTGGGCCACCAGCTCCGTGCAGTCGGGGGTCGGGCCCGAAGAAGTGCTCCCGGATGTAGGCCCCCGACTCGGTGGCGTACTTCTGGAACTCCCCGTCGACGGTGGAGTTCATCTTGTTCAACAGGACCCCGTCCACATCCTTGGCCAGCAGGTCGTCCCAGGTGCGTCCCCAGATGACCTTGATCACGTTCCAGCCCGCCCCGCGGAAGAGCGCCTCGAACTCCTGGATCACCTTGCCGTTCCCCCGTACCGGGCCGTCGAGGCGCTGCAGGTTGCAGTTGACCACGAAGACCAGGTTGTCGAGGTGCTCGCGCCCGGCCATCCCCAGGGCTCCGATGGTCTCGGGCTCGTCGAACTCACCGTCGCCCACGAAGCACCACACCCGGCTCAGGCTGGCTGTCGATCAGGCCGCGGGCGTGAAGATAGCGGGCCACGTGGGCCTGGGCGATGGCGTTGAGGGGCCCGAGGCCCATCGATACCGTCGGGTACTCCCAGAACTCGGGCATGAGACGCGGGTGGGGGTAGGAGGAGAGCCCGTCCACGCCCACCTCGAACCGGAAGTTGTCCAGCTGCTGCTCGGACAGCCGGCCTTCGACGAAGGCCCGGGCGTAGATGCCCGGTGAGGCGTGGCCCTGGAAGTACACCTGGTCGCCGGGTTTCCCGTCGTCCTTGCCCCGGAAGAAGTGGTTGAAGCCCACCTCGTAGAGGGCGGCCGAGCTGGCGTAGGTGGACAGGTGCCCGCCGATAGCCTCGGAGCGGACGTTGGCCCGCACCACCATCACCGCGGCGTTCCAACGGATGAAGGCCCGGATCCGCCGTTCGAGGTACTCGTCGCCGGGGAACTCGGGCTCCTCGTCGGTGGGGATGGTGTTGACGTACGGGCTGGACACGGTGGCCGGGAAGTCGACCTGTTTCTGGCCGGCCCGCTCGAGGATCCGCATCAGGAGATACCGGGCCCGAGTCCGTCCGTAGGTGTCGACCACGTCGTCGAAGGCGTCGAGCCATTCGGCAGTCTCCTGGGGGTCGCGGTCGGGAAGCTGATGGCTGACACCGTCGAACAACATGGGGCCATGCTCCCACCGCCCGATGGTGCAAGGGAATTCATCGGAACGCGTTCTAGCGACCGAGACCTCCGGGGCCAGCGCCCGGGACGGGCTGGTCCGGGTGACGGTACCGCGCCTCGACCGTGCACTCACGGGGCCGGTGGAGCGGGCATGCTGTCCCGATGCACCCAGCCGCCCATGGACCCGACCCGGCGCTCACCGTCGTTTTCACCGACGGTTCCTGTCGAGGGAATCCCGGCCCCGGTGGATGGGCCTGGGCGGTGGACGGAGGCCGGTCAGACAGCGGCGGGGAGCCCCACACCACCAACCAGCGGATGGAGGTCACCGCCGTGGTCCGTGCGCTGCAGGCCCTTCCCGGCCCGCTCCACGTGGTGAGCGACTCCACCTACGTGGTGAACTGCTTCAAGGACCGCTGGTGGGAGGGATGGCAACGCCGCAGTTGGCGCAACACCCAGGGCAAGCCGGTGGCCAATCAAGACCTCTGGAGGGAGCTGATCCCCTTGGTCGTTGAGTCGGGCCGCCCGGTCTCCTTCGAGTGGGTCAAGGGCCACTCCGGGCACCGAATGAACGATCTGGTCGACCTGTTGGCCACGCAGGCGGCCGACCTCCAGTAGGCCGCTCAGGGCGACGAAGGTTTCCCGGTCCGGTGCCGGACCCGTTTGGGTTCCACGCCCCGCTCCCGTAACCTGCTGGCATGGAGATCCAAGGAAGTTCAGCCATCATCACCGGCGGTGCGTCGGGCCTCGGCGAGGCCACCGCCCGGAATCTGGCCGCCCGCGGCGTGCGGGTCACCGTCTTCGACCGCAACGAGGAGCGTGGCAAGGAGGTCGTGACCGAGATCGGTGCCAACGCCAACTTCGTCGGGGGCGACGTCACCGAGCCCGAGGACTGCCAGAAGGCCGTGGACCAGGCGGCCGACGGGGGGAACCTGCGGATCGCCGTCAACTGTGCCGGCACCGGGTGGGTGGGCCGGGTCATCAACCGGGACGGTTCCCCCCACGATCTGGCGCCTTTCCAGTTCATCCAGAACCTGAATGTGATCGGCACCTTCAACGTGATGACCAAGGCGGCCTCGGCCATCGCCACCGTCGAGCCCCAGGAGAACAGTGAGCGTGGGGTGATCGTCAACACGGCCTCGGTGGCCGCCTTCGACGGACAGATCGGACAGCTGGCCTACTCCGCCTCCAAGGGCGCCATCGTGGGTATGACCCTGCCGGCGGCGCGCGACCTGGCCGTGGTGGGGATCCGGGTCCTGGCCATCGCCCCGGGCCTGTTCGACACCCCACTGCTGTCCATGCTCCCCGACGAGGCCCGCGATGAGTTGGCCAAGTCGGTCAACTTCCCCAAGCGGCTCGGCAATCCGGCCGAGTTCGGTGAGCTGGTGGCCCACATCGCAGCCAACAGCTATCTCAACGCCGAGGTCATCCGGCTCGACGGCGGGATCCGGATGCCCCCGAAGTAGGCCCTCCCCGTCTTGGACCCGGGAGTCACGTGTCGGGCGGTAGTGTCGCCCCCAGTGCCATGACCTCCACCATCCCGATCTCGCCACCTACCGGTCCGACGGCGGGCGGGGCCATCATCAGGACCGTCGGGCTCACCAAGGTCTACGCGGGGTTCGGACCTGCGGGCCGTCGACGGCCTCGACCTCGAGGTGGTCCACGGGGAGATCTTCGGCCTGCTCGGACCGAACGGTGCCGGCAAGACCACCACGGCGGGCATGCTCACCACCCGGGTCGTGCCCACCTCGGGGCAGGCCTTCGTCGGCGGCATCGACGTGGTCGCCCATCCGGCCCTGGCCAAGCAGATCATCGGGATCGTGAGCCAGCAGAACACCCTCGACCGGCAGCTCAACGTGTGGGAGAACCTCTACTTCCACGGTCGCCTGTTCGGGATCCCGGCCCGGGAGTCCCGGCGGACGGCCAGCGAACTGCTGGAGCAGTTCCAACTGGAACGATGGGCCAAGGCCTCGGTCTACGCCCTGTCCGGGGGCATGGCCCAGCGGCTGATGGTGGCCCGGGCCATCTTCCATCGTCCGGCGGTGCTGTTCCTCGACGAGCCCACCGCCGGGCCTCGACCCCCAGAGCCGACTGGCCCTGTGGGAGACACTGCGCAGCCTGAACGGGGAGGGGCAGACCATCATGCTGACCACCCACTACATGGAAGAGGCCGACCAGCTGTGCGGCCGGGTGGCCATCATGGACCGGGGCAGGATCCTGGCCCTGGACACGCCGGCCGCCCTCAAGCAGCAGGTGAACGCCGACACCATCGTCACGGTGATGGCCACCGGGGACCGCGAGGCCCTGGCCCGGGTGCTGGCCGACGGCGTCGACGGCGTGACGGCGTCCCGGATCACCGAGAGCGGGGTGGAGCTCCACGTGAAGGGCCAGGACCGGCTGCTGCCCCGAGTGGTGAACGCGGCCGAGGAGGCCGGATTCCCCGTGCTCGACCTCTCGGTCACCGAGCCCACCCTCGAGACGGTGTTCATCAATCTCACCGGCAAGGAGCTGCGGGAGGGATGAGTACGCTCGAGGCCGGTACCAGCCCCACGGTCATGCACGAGCAGCCGACCCGGACGGCGTTCGATGCCAGCCGGATCGCCCTCGGCGCCCTGATCCTGCGGGATCTGGTGGTTCTGCGCAAGCACGTCCTCGAGTTCGTGATCCGGGTGCTGGTCCAGCCGTTCCTCCTCTGTTTCGTCTTCCTCTACGTGTTTCCGAAGATCGGCCAGGGCATCGGAGGCGGGGGCGGGCCGGCGGCCGAATCGGCCTTTGCCACACTTCTGGTGCCGGGCGTGGTGGGGATCTCCATCCTCTTCCAGGGGGTGCAGTCGGTAGCGCTCATCATGTCCCAGGAGTTCGGCTTCACCCGCGAGATCGAGGACCGGGTTCAGGCACCGTGTCCCATCTGGTTGGTGGCCATGGCCAAGGTGCTGTCCGGTGCCGTGCAGGGTCTGATCTCAGCCGTCATCGTCCTACCCATCGCCTCGGTGGTCCACGCCAAGGGTGTCGAGGCCCATCTCAACTTGCACTGGTGGATCATCGTCACCCTGGTCCCCCTGGCCTGCGTGACCATGGCGTCCCTCGGACTCTTGCTCGGAACCAGCTTCGAGCCCCGCAACATCGGCCTGATGTTCGGCTTCATCATCCTCCCGGTGACCTTCCTCGGTGGGACCTACTACGAGTGGACCCGGCTGGCTCCGATCCAGGCCGGCGGGTGGCACTGGCTCCAGACCGTGGTCCTGATCAATCCGCTGATCTACGTCAACGAGGGGATGCGGGCCGCCCTGACCGACGCCCCCCACATGCACCTCTACATCATCTACCCGGTGCTGACCGGCTTCCTGGCCCTCTTCCTCGGGCTCGGACTCCGGAACTTCCGCCGCCGGGTGCTGTCCTGAGGCGCGCACCCGCCGGGTCCCCCACACTCACCTGCCCGGCCAGCCCGTTGGCGAGGCCGTCCACCTGGTAGCCACCGCGGCCGGCGGCCTCCCCGGGCGTCGTCCTACGATGGACAGGGTGGCCGGTGACGATGGGTACCTGCTCGACAACCGACAGGCCGAGGCGGGAGTCCGTCTGGCTGCCCTGGCCTCGCTCTTCGATCCGTGGACCTTCCGCCACCTCGACGATCGGGGCATCGCAGCCAGTTGGCGCTGCTGGGAGGTGGGGGCGGGGGGACCCACCGTGGCCACCTGGATGTCCGGTCGGGTGGGACCGCACGGCTCGGTCCTGGCCACCGACCTCGACCTCTCGTGGATGGACGCGGCCGACCGTCACCCCTTCGAGGCCCGCGTCCACGACGTCGGGCTCGAGGAGGCGCCGCCGGGACCGTTCGATCTGATCCACGCCCGGCTGGTCCTCGTCCACGTGCCCAGTCGCCTCCAGGCACTGGCGGCTCTGGTCGGCGCCCTGCGACCCGGGGGCTGGCTGGTCGTCGAGGATGCCGATCCGGCCCTCCAACCTCTAACCTGTATCGACGAATACGGACCGGACCAGGCGCTGGCCAACAAATTGCGGCGTGATTTCCGGACGCTGCTGGTGGGCCGGGGAGCCGACACCGGGTTCGGCCGGACCCTGCCCCGGTTGCTGCGTCAGGCCGGACTGGTCGACGTGGGGGCCGACGCCTACTTCCCGGTCGGCGGCCCGGAGTGCACCGCCCTCGAGCGGGCCACCGTTGGGCAAATGCGGGAGCAGCTGGTGGCGGCGGGCCTGGCCACCGACGCCGAGATCGACCGGCACCTGGGCGCCATCGACGCCGGGGGGATGGACTTCGCCACGTCGCCGTTGATCTCCGCCTGGGGCCGGACGCCGTTTTGAGGATGACCCTCTACCGCACCGCGGTCTGCGGTGCGGGGGACGGGTTACCCCCGGGTACCGAGGTGGCGGTGGTCGTGGGACCGGTAGGCTGCACTCCGTGCGCGCGCCGGGCGCGGACAGTGGACGGAGGTGATTCCCACGACACCCGAGGTGGCTACGGATCGAACGGCATCGGGGGGAGTCGACAGGGGGACCGACAAGCAGAACAGCACGCCGGACGGCACCGGCGCTGGAGCCGGGACCACCTTTGACGTGGTCATCATCGGCGGGGGCCCCGGCGGGTACGCCACCGCCCTCTACGGGGCCGCGGCGGGGCTGTCCATGGCCATCGTGGAGCTCGACAAGGTGGGTGGCACCTGCCTGCACCGGGGCTGTGTTCCCGCCAAGGAATTCCTGGAGACCGCCTCGGTGTTCCGCACGGTGGCCGAGGCCGACCAGTTCGGTGTCACCGCGGGTTCCGACGGGCCCATTGCTCCGGTGGTCGACTTCTCGGTGAGTCAGGCCCGGAAGCAGCAGGTCGTCGACCAGCTGTTCAAGGGTCTGGCCGGCCTGTTGAAGGGCCGGGGCGTCACCGTGTTCAGCGGCAGCGGCACCCTCCTACCCGGTCATCGGGTTCAGGTCTCGGGCAACGACGGGTCGACCACGGAGATCAGCGGGACCGACGTGGTGCTGGCCGCTGGCTCCGTCCCGCGCACCATCCCCGGTTTCGACATCGACGGTGACCTGGTCATGACCTCCGACGAGGTCCTGGCTCTCGACGAACTGCCCGCGTCGGTGGCGGTTATCGGGGGTGGAGCCATCGGCTGCGAGTTCGCCTCGATGCTCAGCGACCTGGGCAGTACGGTGACCGTCTTCGAGGCCCTGCCCAGCATTCTCAGCGGTTGTGACGAGGACATCGTGAAGCCGGTGGCCCGCTCCTTCCGCAAGCGGGGGATCGACGTGAAGGCAGGGGTGCGGTTGCAGGGCCACACCCCGGATCCCTCCGGGCAGGGCACCGTGGTGACATACAACGACGGGGAGAAGCTGGCCGTGGACGCGGTGGTGGTCTCGGTGGGGCGTCGCCCCCGCACCGAGGGTCTGGTTGCCCCCGGCACCGGTGTGGTGATCGACGAGCGTGGCTTCGTGGTCACCGACAGGACCATGCGTACCGACGCCGAAGGGGTGTGGGCCGTCGGGGACGTGGTGGCGGGCACGCCCCAGTTGGCCCACGTGGGCTTCGCCGAGGGGATCGTCGTGATCAAGAGCATCTTGGGTGAGCCGGTGGTCCCGGTGGACTACGACCGGGTGCCGTGGGCCATCTACTGCCACCCCGAGGTGGCCTTCGCCGGCCTGACCGAGGCCGCCGCCACCGACGCCGGGTACGACGTGGTGGTCAAGAAGGACCCCTTCGGGGGAAACAGCCGCGCGCGGATCATCGGCGAGACCGACGGCATGGTGAAGGTGGTCGCCGAGCGCCGCCCCGACGGCTCCACCGGGCGGATTCTCGGTGTTCACATGGTCGGGCCCTGGGTCACTGAACAGCTCGGTGCCGGATACCTGGCCGTCAATTGGGAGGCCACCGCCGATGAAGTGGCCCAGTTCATCCAGCCGCATCCCTCGCTGTCCGAGACCTTCGGCGAGACGGTGCTGGCCCTGACCGGAAGGGGACTCCACGTTGCCTGACGTGACCATGCCGCAGCTGGGGGAGACGGTGACCGAGGGAACCATCACCAAGTGGTACAAGGCGGTCGGAGACACGGTGGCCCGGGACGAGCCGCTGTTCGAGGTGTCCACCGACAAGGTCGACTCCGAGGTCCCGTCCCCGGTGGAAGGTGTTCTGACCGCCATCCTGGTGGAGGAGGGGGACACCGTGGACGTGGGTGTCACCCTGGCCATCATCGGTGACGGTGCCACAGCCAACGGCGCCGGGCCGGTCGAGACCGCCACCGCCCCCGAGGCTGGCATCGCCCCGGCACCGCCGCCACCGGCCCCGGCGCCACCCCCTCCGACGGTTGCGCCACCACCCGTGGTTCCCCCGGCCCCGGCTGCCCCGGCGCCCCCGGAGGTGGTGGGGGCCGCGCCGCCGTCCCCACTGGCCAACGGGACCGGCGAGGGACTCGTTCTGTCCCCGGTGGTGCGGAGACTCCTGCACGAGCACGACATCGACCCGGGCCGCATCAAGGGAACGGGTCTCGGCGGACGGATCACCCGGAGTGACGTGGAGTCGGTCATCGCCGGAGGGGGAGCCGGAAGCTCCGATCCGGCGGCAGCACCGGCCCGTGTCCCGAGTATCGCCGATCGTCGGACGGGTACGGTCCCGGTCGAGCCGACAACGCCGGTACCACCGGTGACTCCAGCTCCGTCGGCAGCGCCTGAAGCGCCCCGGGCTTCCGCCCGGGACGAGGTGGTCCCGTTCACCAACATCCGGCGGCGTACCGCCGAGCACATGGTGCGGTCCAAGGCCACCTCGGCCCACACCCTGATGGTCAAGGAGATCGACTACGAGCGGGTGGAACAGGTTCGACGGGCCCACGGCGGACGGTTCAAGGCCGAGGAGGGGTTCAGCCTCACCTACCTGCCGTTCGCCGCCCTGGCCACCGTGGAAGCCCTTGCCGAGTTCCCCCACCTCAACGCCTCCGTCGGTGACGACTCGCTGATCGTCCACCACGACATCAATCTGGGCATCGCCGTCGACCTCGACAACGAGGGACTGATCGTCCCGGTCGTCCACAATGCCGAGGAGCTGAATCTGCGGGGGATGGCCCGCCGGATCCGCGATGTGGCCGAGCGGGCCCGGAACAAGCGCCTGAGTCTCGACGACATCAGCGACGGCACCTTCTCGATCACCAACGCCGGCCCCTTCGGCACCTTGATCACCGGAGCCATCATCAACCAGCCCCAGGTGGCCATTCTGTCCACCGACGGGGTGGCCCGGAAGCCGGTGGTGGTGGAGTTGTCCGACGGGACCGAGTCGATCACCATCCACTCCGTGGGCCTGGCCGCCCTGACCTTCGACCACCGGGCGGTGGACGGTGCCTATGTGGCACGGTTCCTGGCCCGACTGTCCGAGATCCTGAACGAACGTGACTGGGCCGGGGAGCTCTAGGACGATGGGTGGGCACCGGTCGTGCTCACCGGTCGGCCACCGATGAGGGTCCGCTGGCTGGGTCGGGTCCCCTACGCCGAAGCCTGGGCCCTGCAGCGTGCCATCAGCCGGTGGTCGACCGACGACTACCTGCTGTTGATGGAGCATCCCGCGGTGTACACATTGGGACGCAACGCCGATCCCGATCACGTCTTGGTGGATCCGGCCACCGTCGGCGCCGAACTGCTCGCGGTCGACCGCGGGGGTGACGTCACCTTCCACGGTCCGGGTCAGCTCATCGGCTACCCGTTGGTCACCGCCGGCCCCGGTCTCGTGCACGGGCGGTCCCACGTCCGTCGCGTCGAGGAAGTCCTCATCACCGCCCTGGTCGCGTTGGGCCTGGACCGGGCCACCGTCGGTCGCCTCGAGGGCTATCCCGGTGTCTGGGTCGGCATCGACGAGGACGCCATCGGAGGGTCGGCCGGTCCTCGCAAGATCGCCGCCATCGGGGTTCGGAACGCCCGCGGTCGCACCACCCACGGCTTCGCCCTCAACGTGTCCACCGATCTCGCCATGTTCGGGCACATCGTTCCGTGCGGCATCGACGACCTCCCGGTCACCTCACTGGAGGCGGAGGGCATGACCGTAACGATGGCGCAGGCCCGGGACGCAGTGGTCGCCGCCGCCGAGGACGTCTGGGGTGCGTACGGGGACATCCAGCGGGTGACCGACGGTGCCACGGTGACACCCGGGCCGGCGGCGGTCGTCGGGCTACCGGCACCGGGTGGGCCAGTGCCCGTAGCCATCGGAGCCACGCCGGACACCAGCCCGCTCCAGCGCCGCCTGGCCCGGGCGGGAGTGGATCCGACCGCGGGCCTCTCCCTCGACCAGCGCAAGCCGGAGTGGCTCCGGGTTCCCACGGTGATGGAGGGGGAGTACCTCGGTCTCCGCCAGAACCTCCGGGACCTCGACCTCATCACGGTGTGCGAGGAGGCGGGCTGCCCCAACATCTATGAGTGCTGGTCCGATGGCACCGCCACCTTCATGATCAACGGCTCGCGTTGCACCAGGGCGTGCGGGTTCTGCCAGGTGGACACCCGCCACCCGCTCCCGCTCGACCCCGGTGAAGCCGAACGGGTGGCCGAGGCGGTGGCCCGGATGGGCCTGGCCCATGCCGTCATCACCTGCGTGGCGCGCGACGACCTGCCCGACGGGGGAGCCGGTGGGTTCGCCTCGGCCATTGCCGCCATCCGGTCCCGGACCCCGCGTACCACCATCGAGGTGCTGATCTCGGACTGCAAGGGCGACGCGGTGTCGCTGGCGACGATCTTCGGGGCGCGCCCCGACGTGCTCAACCACAACATCGAGACGGTGGCCCGGCTGCAGCGCGCCGTACGGCCGTCGGCCGGTTATGCCCGCAGCCTCGGGGTCCTGGCCCGGGCCAAGGAGGCCGGCCTCACCACCAAGTCGGGGATCATCCTCGGCATGGGGGAACGGGAGGACGAGGTCCTGGCCACCCTCGGCGACCTCCGCTCGGTCGGGGTCGACATCGTGACCATCGGCCAGTATCTGCGACCGAGCCGCACGCACCTGCCCGTCGCCCGCTTCTGGACGCCCGAGGAGTTCGAGTCCGTCCGGGCGGCCGGCTCAGC